>NZ_BSDJ01000004.1 GCF_027925525.1 Paenibacillus tyrphae
AGAGTGCCCAGACGCCGCTGTTTTGTTTACACTTTAGTTTTTAGCCGGTTCGGCAGGCTTCTGATCTTTGCCTTCCTTCGCATTTTTGGCATCCTGCTCCTGCTTGGCTTTAATATAAAATTCCTGGCCTTTTTCCTGCATCGTCTTGAGCGCGTCGTCCACCGATTTCTTGCCTTCGATGACGGACTGGATTTCGGTTCCGGCCAGCTCGTTAAACGGTTGATAAAATCCCGACGGGATTTTGCTGTAGTTTTTGTAAAGGCTGTTCTCGCTCATTTTCAGCATATAGAACGGCTCCATACTGCGGCCCTCGCGTTCTTTGGCATAAGCCGTTCGGGAAAGCATCGCCCCGTCTTCGGACTTGGTTAACAATTTGGCCATTTCCTCGCTGTTGATATACTTGACGAGCTCCCAAGCCGCTCTCGGATTGGACGAGTTGGCATTGACTGCGAACAGCCCGGAAAGGGAGACGGAGTTCGAAACTTCCGGATTTTTCGGATCGACCGGTACGGTGACGACATCCCAGTTGACAGGCGTTACATCTTTCAGCGTTTCCTTGGTGCGTTGAAGGCTGCTGATCATATAAGACCCTCCAACCGTCATGGCGAGTCTTCCGTTGGCGAACAAATCTTTCTTCATATGGTCTTCCATCGACATCGGCTTATTCGGATCGAATTTTTCGTCGTTGCCGGCAAACACCGCCCCCGATTTTAAAGCTTCGACTGTCGCTAGAAGCGCCTCTTTCCAGCCATCCGATTGGATCGTGACCGCTCCTTTGTCCGGATCAACGAAGGATAATCCGCTGGTCCCTCCGATACTGTTCATCATTTGAAAAGCAATCTGTTTCTTGTCATCCATAAAAGCATACGATGCGTTCTCCGCAAAGCCATAGATCCGGTTGTCGCCTTGCCCGTCCTTCGGGAACCGCTTGGCGAGGTCCAGCACTTCGTTCCAGGTCATCTTGTTTTTCGGCAGCGGGACGCCGTGCTTCTCGAATAAATCCTTATTATAAAATAACGCCTGGCCGTAGAAGGAAGGGGTCAGCCCGTAAATATTGCCGTTGCCTTTCGCTTTGATCTGCTCCACGACGCTCGGCAAAATATTTTCGATGTCGAACTTGTCCTGACGAATGACGTCGTCGAGCTGGTACAGCTTGCCGTCATTGGCCCACTTCTCGAACATATCCGGCGATTGGAACATCAGCACGTCCGGCTTCTCTTCTTCGACAAGCTTCTTGAATTCCTCGTCCGGATCCTTGCCGTCGGAGTAGAACCCTTGCATGGAAACAACTTGCACGTCAATATTCGGAAACTTTGCCGAGAACAAGTTGCCGTACTGCTGGAAGAAGTAGCTTTTGTCCCAGTATACGACCTTGATGCTCGCTTTCTCGTCTTTGCCGAGCTCCTTAAGCGTCTTGGACGGTTTGTCTCCTCCCCCGGAATTACATCCCGCAATCAACACGGCTACAGCCAGTCCGGCCGTGAGCCCAATACGACTTCGTTTCATTGCTTTTCTCCACCTTTTCCGAAAGACAGCATATTACCTTGCCGCGCCGTCTTTTCCAATTATTTCTTTATCCCACACTAATAGACGGATGAAAGGCAGAAAAGCATTCACTTTTCTTTCTAAAATTTTCTTTATAATTTCTTTACAATTTATGTTCAGGGTCGATTCGCAGCGCTTGGAGCTCGAAAAATTTAGCTAAAATAGGCAATCTTACTGCCCGCCAGCATGCAACATTTGGCAGAACGAAACGTCAATACCATTTAGATGCGAACTCCAAAGGGGGTTATTTTACTGAAAACGTATTTCCTAACCTTGTCGTCCGCCGTGGTATTTGCCGTCACTCTCTCGTTAGCCGGGTGCTCGGAAAAAAGCCCCGTTGAGCAGCCAGCCGCCATACAAGGAGGTCCGACAACCTCGACGGAAACGCCTTCCACTGCACTGAACGGTCAGGCGTCCTTAGGTGAACAAGCGATGAAGGAAGACGTGCGGATCCGGATGAAGGATGAGCCTCGGCTGCAAGCTCCCGTCGCGACGAATGTTGCTCCGACGAAGCAGCAGTTTACGTTGGAATTCCGCGAAGCGATGGACCGGGCTTCGGTAGAAGCCGCCTTGCTGGAACAAGCCAAGCGGTATACGGAGAAGGAAGGAGCCTTCGGGGATGGGATCGTGCCTTCCTTCGATTACCGGTGGGTCAACGATCGGGAGCTGGATTTGACGGTGGGGGAAATTTCACTGCCTGATCCAACGTTTCATTCTTATCAGCTAAGCGTCTCGGGAGCGAAAACGAAGAGCGGGAGGACGCTTGGCGAAACTCCATCGTTCAAAGGCGTGATAGAGCAGCCGAACCAATTGTGGAAAATGTCCGTAGACGGCAAAAGCTCGGAGCCGCTCACTTCGTTCGATCCGCCTTACGGAATCGAAATGCTGGACGAATCGGGAAAGTTTTTGCTGCTCAGCCGCACGACCAACTACTGTTCTTGCGACGCTCCTTTTGAAGGCATTTACACTGTGTACGACGTGCAGGAGAAAAAATTTATCCCGTACCCCAACAAATTGATGACCCGTTATATGGGTGGCGGGAACTTCATTGCCGACCGCCGAGGCTTCTTTTACGAGCAGCCGGAGCAGGGGACGGAAATTCCGGCGAGCGATACGGCCGCTGCGGTCCGATTGAACGATTACGTGCATGGAGCGGGCTTCAGCCAAGACCGGACCCGGCTGATTATGGCCGTTGGGACAAGAGAGCAGGAACGGGATCTCGACCTGCTTGTTTTCGATCTGAAGTCTGGCAAGGAACAGCGATTGTCCAAGGTCTTGGTCGGAAGAGTGCCTTTCAGTCAGTCCAGCGATGCGAGGCTTCCGGTTACCTTCACAGACGATGGGGAGCGCGTATACGTCATGATGGATACGGACACTGGCCACGAAAAGCGGTACGTGTACACCTGGAAGACCGGGAAGCTCGAGCCTTTAAAACTGCCGCTGCCCGACGATTCTTGGGGAGGATTTACCCGGACGACGGACGGAGTGTATCAATTTTATTACAACGCCGGAATTTATAAAGGTGCCGTCAAAATATCGGAGGATACCCGGGGAGACGGAAAGTGGATTAGCGGAACTCATCTGCTCCTCAGAACGGAAGAGAACCCGGATGCACCCAAGGATTCGGCTTATAATCGAGATATCGTCGTGTTCGACGCGGACAAACGTGCGGAGCGCAAGATTGCCTCGGGCGTGTGGAACGGTACCTCGGTGATTGGAAGCAGTCCTGACGGAAAGTGGATTTATCTCATTTCTGGCAAGCATTTAACGAAACCGTAAACGATCAAGAGCGCTGAAGCGATGGCACCGTGTTGTGTGCGGCAATCCATCCGGCTTCGGCGCTCTGCATTTCTTCGTCGCCTGTAGACGTGATTCACGAAAAACTCCCATCCAATCTATGAATTGTACAAGCAGAGTCCGACAGGTTTTGGTAATCTGGATGTTGTAAGTGTTGTAAAAATAAACCTTTTCAGGAGGTGCGACGTATGAAAAAAAGTTGGCGTTTCCGCTTGTCCTTTCTATCGTCCGTAATGCTGCTTGGCTCGGCGTTCCTCTCGGTTTCCGCTTCGTCGAAGGCGGCTTCCGTCACCTGCAGCACGGCTTCGTGCTTAACTAACGCACTGGCCCAGGCGGCGCCGGGAGACGTAATTACTTTAGCGGCGGGCGTGACGTTCAACGGCAAATTCGTAGCGGCGGCTAACGGAACTCCAACCGGCAAGATTACGCTGCAAAGCGCCAGTTCCTCGAACAAAGCCGAGCTGAACGGCGGCGGTACGGGGAGCGGCTATACGCTGCACGTGACAGGCGATCATTGGGTGATCAAGGATCTGAAAATTACGAACGCCAAAAAAGGGATTATGCTCGATCACGCGAACTATACGCTGATTGACGGGGCTGAGGTGTACCAGATCGGGGAAGAGGGCGTTCATTACCGGGACGGCAGCTCCTACAATACGATTCGGAATTCGTATTTTCACGACATCGGCACGGTAAACCCAGCGTTCGGAGAAGCGATTTATGTCGGATCCGACAAAGGAAAGTGGGGCACCTTTAACGCAGCGACCAACCATAACACGATTGCGAACAACACGATAGGACCGAATGTCGCCGCCGAGCATATCGACATTAAGGAAGGCTCAACGGGGACGCTTGTCGAGAACAACACGTTCGACGGTACCGGCATGAGCGGAGCCAACGCTGCGGACAGCTTCATCGATGTGAAAGGGAACAACGATGTGATCCGGGGCAACATCGGCTACCGCAACGGTAACAGTAACATTAAAGATGCGTTTCAGGTTCATCAGCGGGCGGCCGGTTGGGGACAAAACGCTATTTTCACGAACAATACGGTCTATTTGGACAACACGACCGCTTATGTCGTTAACGCTGCCAGCGGAACGACCGCCAGCGCCTCCGGCAATACGCGCTATCCGGCCGGAAACATGTACACCGGCAGCGTCACGGGCGGGGCAAAGACGGGACATTCGTCTGCGTCGAGCATGCCTTAAGCGTCATGCCATTGACTCGCTGAAGTCAGCCGAAAGCATAAAATTATTACTTATAAAAAAACGAAAAGAACCGTCTGCGCTTTGGCGCGGACGGTTCTAAATCTGTTGAGTGAGTGATCATTATATAAATAGAGAAGCATACGGAGGTGGGGTATCTACTGGAGGAGCGACAGCGTTCGCCTTTGTCTGCGGGAAATATCCGCTGCTAAGCGGCTTCCAATAAAGATTTCCTGCAGACAAGAGCGACCGGAAGTAGATACCCCACCCCCACGTACACCTCTATTCTCACAATTGACCACTTTCTCACCAGGCACAACCGTCCGCTTTACGTGGACGGTTCTTTTCCGCTTCCTCCTACGATCCGAACTGTGCCTGGTGCAGCCGGCTATACACGCCTCCCGAAGCCACCAGCTCGTCATGGCGCCCCTGCTCGGAAACCCCTTCCTCGGTAACGACGACAATCCGGTCGGCGCTGCGGATCGTGGCGAGCCGGTGGGCGATGACGAGCGTCGTACGACCGGCGGACAGCTCGGCGAGCGACTGCTGGATGGCCGATTCCGTCTCGGTGTCTAACGCCGAGGTCGCTTCGTCGAGAATAAGGATCGGCGGATTTTTGAGGAACATCCGCGCAATGGCGAGCCGCTGCTTTTGACCGCCGGACAGCTTCACGCCGCGTTCGCCGACGGGCGTCTGCAGGCCGAGCGGCAGCGAGCGGATGAACTCTTCCAGCTTCGCCCGGCGGGCGGCGTCCAAGATTTCGGCGTCCGTCGCGTGCAGCTTGCCGTAAGCGATATTGTCGCGCAGCGTGCCGGAGAACAGAAACACGTCCTGCTGCACGATGCCGATATGCTGCCGGAGCGACGAAAGCTTCATTTTCCGGATGTCGAGGCCGTCGATGGCAATGCTGCCGGATTCGATTTCGTAGAAGCGGGGCAGCAGGCTGCACAGCGTTGTTTTGCCCGCGCCGGACGGTCCGACGAAGGCGACGGTTTCCCCGGCCCGAATCGAGAGATCGATATTTTTCAGCACCTTGGCATGATCCTCGTACCCGAATGTCACCTTCTCGAAGCGGATATCTCCGCGTACCCGGTCAACCTTTACGGCGTCCGGGGCATCGGCAACGTCCGGCTCCGTATCCATAATTTCGATAAACCGCTTGAATCCGGCCATTCCTTTCGGATAGCTTTCCAGGAACGCGTTGATCTTCTCGATCGGCTTGAAAAAAATATTGATCAGCAGCAAAAAGCCGACGAACTCCCCGTAAGACAGCTCCCCCTGAACGACGAACCACGCGCCGCAGATCAGCACGAACAGCGAAATCAGCCGCATCAGCAGGTACATGCCGGAGGAGCTGACCGCGATGATTTTATAGGAGCGGAGCTTCGCCTCCCGGAAATTGCTGTTGCTTGTCATGAATTTGCCCATCTCGTGCTCCTCGTTCGTGAACGTCTGCACGACGCGGATGCCGGTAACGCTATCCTCCACTTGCGCGTTCACGTCGGCGATGTCCGAGAACATCCGCTTGGCGGCTTTGACCAGCTTCATATTGCAAACGACCACGAGCCAAATGAGCAGGGGCACGATCAGGAAGGTGAGACAGGCCAGCTTCCAGTTGATGAACAGCATCATCGTGAAGGCGCCGCAAAGCGTCATGATCGCAATAAACACGTCCTCCGGGCCGTGGTGGGCCATTTCGCCGATTTCGAACAAATCGTTCGTCATGCGCGACATCAGATGGCCCGTTTTGTTGTTGTCGAAGAAGCGGAACGACAGCTTCTGGATATGGCCGAACAGCTGCCGGCGCATGTCGAATTCGATGTTGATGCCGAGCCTGTGGCCCCAATACGTAACGATATACTGCAGCCCAGTACTGGCAAAATACAGCACAAGGAGGCCGACGCACGCTGCGACGATCAGCCCCCAATCCTTGCCGGGCAGCAGCTTGTCGACGATCAGCTTGACCGCCAGCGGAAAGCAGAGCTCCAGCAGCGCCGCCAGCACGGCGCAGGAGAAGTCGAGCACGAACAGCTTCTTATATGGCACATAATAGCTGAAAAAACGGCGAACCATGTCCTCACACTCCCATAATCTCTCAACGACGACGATTTTATTTTCACGTGACATTATATAGTCGGATCGGTACGGGCACAAGAGAAAAAACATTATAAACGCTTTCGTCCCCTCCGCTCGAAGGGCCAAATTCCGATTGACACCTTCGAAAGCGCGGTGGTACTATGAAAGTGTCAATTATATAAAACCTTGGTTTATTATACAAAACCAACTGCATTTTGGAGGAAGCATGGACAAGAAATATTGGGTACCTGCCCTCGAAAAATCCAACCTTGTGCTCCAAGCGATCTCGGAGCAGCCCTCCAGCCTGAAGTTGATCGATCTGTCGAAGCGGCTCGGGATCAACAAAAGCTCGATGTTTTCCCTGCTGGCCACGATGGAAGCGCTGGACTGGGTCGTACGGGAGGATGACGCGACGTATTCGCTAGGGTCCAAGCTGGGCTACATTGGAAACGCTTTTTTCAAGCAATTCAGCTTGATCGACCGGTTCCGCAAGGAAGCCTCCGTCACCAAGCACGTCATCAAAGAGACGATTCAGCTGGCGAAGCTGGAACGGAACGAGGTGCTTTATTTGGCGAAGGAAGAGATGCCTTCCCCGGTGCGCTTATCATCGGAGCCCGGGATCAAATATCCCGCTCACGCGACAGCGCTGGGCAAGGCGATGCTGGCATGGGTCGCCGAGCCCGAGCTCGGGACGCTGTACGCTTCGGAAACGCTCGATCCGTGCTTGACGCCGCACACGCTGCAGAAGCGCTCCGACCTGGTTCGCCAGCTTGAAGAGGTGCGGACGAATGGTTATGCGTTCGACTTGCAGGAAGCGGTCATGGGCTTCTGCTGTGTAGCCGCCCCGGTTCGTTCCGGCGACGGGAAAGTCGTCGCGGCGATCAGCTGCTCCATGTTCCAGCATGAATGGGAGGCGAAGCGCGAGCTGGCCCGCCAGGAAATTTGCGCGCTCGCCGAGAGGCTGTCGCAGTACCAAACCACCACTTAACCGAAGGATGTGAACCCTGTGAGATTGCAAAATAAGGTAACGATCATTACCGGGTCCGGCTCGGGCATCGGGAAAAGCACGGCGCAGCTGTTCGCCCGCGAAGGCGCGACGGTTATCGTCAACGATTTGGCGGAGGATAAAGGGCAGGAGACGGTCGAGGAAATACGCCAGGCCGGCGGGAACGCGCTGTTCGTGCAAGCCGACGTGACGAACCCCGAGTCCGTTCAAGCACTGGTGGATACCGTCATCGCCAAGTACGGCCGGATCGACGTGCTGTTCAACAATGCCGGCATCAGCGGCGTGGGGGCGATCCACGAAGTGGAGCCCGAGGCGTGGGACCGCGTCATGACGGTCAATATCCGCGGCACGTTCCTGCCATGCAAGTACGTTCTGCCGCATATGATGCAGCGCAAGGAAGGCTCGATCATTAACATGTCCTCCTGCATCGCCGAAATCGGGCTGGCGCGCAGGGCATCGTATTCCGCAACCAAAGGAGCCGTGCTGGCGCTGACCAAATCGATGCAGGTCGATTACGCTCCGTACAACATCCGCGTAAACGCGCTGCTGCCGGGCACGATCCTGACGCCGTTTGTGGAAAATTATTTGCGGAACTCCTACGACAATCCGGAGGAAGCTTATGAATCGCTGAAAAAACGTCAGCTGAGCGGCGACCTGGGACGCCCGGACGACGTGGCGAAAGCGGCGCTGTTCCTTGCTTCGGACGAATCGAAATTTATGATGGGCTCCCCGCTATATATCGACGGGGGCGTCGTTTTCGGCAAGAACGCGTAACGCATCGTTTTAAGACTAGGCCTACAATAAGCCAAGGAGGCATATTCGAATATGAAACTGCTTACTTTTATCGAGGACGGACAGGAACGGCTCGGCGTCAAGACAGAGCGCGGCGTCGTACATATCGCTAAAGCGCTTGCAGCGGTCCCTGCCGGAAACGCCGACGTGCCGCACACGGTACACGAAGTCATCGAAGGCGGTCCTTTCGCGGTTACGGCGCTGCAAGCTTACGTGGACCAAGCGCTGGCGGCCGGCGGCAGCGAGGCGTATGTGCTGGACGAAGCCGGGCTCACTTACGGCCCGTGCGTTCCGCATCCGAACAAAATCATCTGCGTCGGGCTGAACTACCGCAAGCATGCGGAAGAAACGAACGCGCCGATTCCGCAGTATCCGATCCTGTTTAACAAATTCAACAATACGCTGACAGGTCACGGACAGGATGTGCCGCTGCCGGTCAGCGTGACGAGCAAGGTGGATTACGAGGCGGAGCTGGTCATCGTGATCGGCAAGAAGGCCAAGTACGTGTCCAAAGAAGCGGCGCTGGATCACGTTTTCGGCTACTGCAACGTGAACGATTTGTCCGCCCGCGACCTGCAGATGCGTACCCAGCAATGGCTGCTCGGCAAGTCGTGCGACGGCTTCAGCCCGCTCGGGCCTTACCTGGTGACGGCCGATGAAGTCGGCGATCCGAACAACCTTGCCATCCGCTGCATCGTGAACGGCGAGGTGCGCCAGAACTCCAACACGTCGGATATGATATTCCGATGCGATGAAATCGTCAGCTACATTTCGCAGCATATGACGCTGGTACCGGGCGACGTCATTTTGACCGGCACCCCGGAGGGCGTTGTACTCGGATATCCGGAGGAGAAGCAGGTTTACCTGAAAGACGGCGATGTCGTCACGATCGAGATCGAGAAGCTGGGCTCGCTGACGAACCGCATGGTTAACGAGCAGGCGTAACGGCAGCGGACAAAAGGAGGAACGACGGATGGCAGGACCGATTATTGCAGGCGCGGACGCGCTCGTGATGGACCCGCGCGATCATGTGGCGACGGCGATCAAAGATTTGAAGCAGGGACAGCGGATCACCTTTCGGGTGCAGGAGCAAGTTCAGGAAGTATTGCTGCTGGACGACATTCCGTTCGGACATAAAATTGCGATTCAAGATATCTTGGCCGGGACAGATATCCGCAAGTACGGCGAAGTGATCGGGCGGACGACCACCCAGATCCTTGCAGGGCAGCATGTTCACGTGCATAACGTCGAAGGCATCCGCGGTCGCGGAGATCAGGCGAAAGCGTGAGAAGCGAAGGGAGAACGAATACTCATGAATCACATGATGGGCTATAGAAGACCGAACGGCGACGTGGGCATCCGCAATCATTTGCTGATTATCCCGACCGTCATTTGCGCCAACCAAGTGTGCACCCGGATCAACCAGATGGTTCCGGATACGGTAGCGATCCCCCACCAGCATGGCTGCAGCCAGATCGGCGCGGACAAAGACCGCACCTTCGACGTGCTGGCGGGAACCGGCCGCAATCCGAACGTCGGCGGCGTCATCATCATCAGCCTCGGCTGCGAGGTGGTCGACCCGCATGCGCTGGCCGACGCGATCCGTCTGACGGGCAAGCCGGTCGAAGTGTTCGACATTCAATCGGTCGGCGGTTCCGTGAAAGCGATTCAGCACGGGGTGGAAATCGCGCGGAAAATGCGCGCCCAGCTCGATGAAATGAAGCCCGAGCCGGTACCTTTCAGCGAGCTGATCATCGGGGTGAAGTGCGGCGGCTCGGACGCAACCTCGGGGCTTGCTTCCAATCCGGCGCTCGGCGCGGCAGCCGATTCGCTCATTCAGCAGGGCGGCGGTGTCGTGATCGGGGAAACGACGGAAATTATCGGTGCTGAGCATGTGCTCGCCTCGCGCTGCGCCGCGCCGGACATTTCGGAGAAGCTGTACCATATCGTCGACCGCTTCGAGAAGGAAGTCGAGCGGATGGGTGCCGACATGCGCGGCGGGAATCCGAGCCCGGGCAATATTGCCGGGGGACTGACGACGATCGAAGAAAAATCGCTCGGCTGCATCAGCAAATGCGGCACTGCGCCGATCAAAGGCGTTATCGAGTATGCCGAGGACATTCCGAAGCACGGGCTCTATTTTATGGATTCGCCGGGCAACGACATCGAATGCGTCTCCGGGATGGCGGCAGGCGGCGCGCATCTGGTTTGCTTTACGACGGGACGGGGGACACCTACCGGAGCTGCCGTCATTCCGGTCATCAAAATTACCGGCAATAAACGGATGTTCGAGAGAATGTCGGACAACATGGACGTCGACGTCAGCGATATGCTGGAAGGCACGCTCAGCCTGGAAGCGGCGGGTCAGGTCGTTTGGGAAGAAATTCAAGCGGTTGCGAACGGCAAGCTGACGAAGGCCGAAATTTTGGGCCATACCGAATTCAGCATCAACCGGATCGGACCGAGCTTATAAGGTTACTATACAACGAAGGAGGCTAGGATTTATGGGAAGATTGGCAGGTCGGGTGGCGCTCGTTACAGGGGCCAGCCGGGGAATTGGAGAAGCGATTGCCATTCGTTTGGCAGAGGAAGGCGCGCATGTCGCCGTTAACTTCACTTCCGAGCGTTCGCGCCCGTTGGCTGAGAACGTGAAGAAGCAGGCGGAAGCGTACGGCGTCAAAGCGATGGTGGTTCAAGCCGACGTAGGCAGCAAGCAGCAGGTGGAAGACATGTTCCGGCAGGTGCAGGAGCAATTGGGCGATGTGGAAATTCTCGTCAACAACGCCGGGATCGCGCCGTTCGAACCGTTCTTGAAATGTACGGAGGAAACGTGGGATCGGACGTATAATACAAACGTCAAATCGATTTTCCTCTGTTCGCAGTTGGCGGCGAAATCCATGATCGAAAAGCGCTACGGCAAAATCGTCAACGTCTTGTCGACCGCCAGCCTCGTCGTCACGAGCCCGGTCATTCCGCATTACCAATCGTCCAAAGCGGCGGCGAACATGCTGACGAAGGGAATGGCGATCGAACTTGGCAAATACAACATCAACGTGAATGCGGTCGGCCCAAGCACGGTCGACACCGACATGTGCACCGACTACTTGGCCGACGATGCGATCCGGGCCAAAGAAATCGAAGCGAATCCGATGAAGCGTCTCGGCACCGCCCGCCAGATCGGGGATGCGGTAGTGTTCCTGGCCTCCGAGGAAGCGATGCAGGTTAACGGCCATCTGCTGATGGTCGACGGCGGTCTGACCGTCAAAGCCGCCCAACCGGAAGATCATATGGAGCATTAATAGCTGGCATGAATTGAGCCCTCCGCAAGCCGGGGGGCTCTTTGGCACACCATAGCCTTTGAATATCCCCGTGAGCAGCACAGCTAACGACTCTCCGCATATCCTAATAAATGTTTAAATATTACACGAAACGACACCAATCGACATCAAATCTAATAATCTCCTAATATTTAACTGAAACTTTCATAAATATTCGGAGCTATAGTAGAGATATCAAGCGGAGGTGATTGGTATGAAAGACATGCAGCTGCTTCATCAGGGGAAAGTTTACAAGGGGCAAGTGTCCTATCAAGGTTCGGATTTAATGGAGGTTTCCTTCGCGGAGCCGTCCTCTTTTACAGGCGGGGAATCCGTCATCTGCTTTGATTTTCAGAAAAAAGTGCAAATGCGCGTGCTGCAGGTTTCCAAATCCAAGCTGATTTTAGTGCCGGCGGATTCGGAAATTTTCAATATACAAGCAAGACCGGATGCCGTACTGGACGATATGTATCGCGACGAGAACCTGGCGTTTCCCAGCTTCAAGCTGAACACATACGGCACGCTGATCGACGATTTCCGTACGATGGCGGTTCGCTTTTGCCGGATCAGCCGGCTCGGGTTCGGATTTGAAATTAACGATTTCTCCGTCAAAATGAACCATGTCTACGATACGATGATCATGTGCGACGAAGAAACGATTCATCCGAAGGTCGTGGTCCGGTACGCCCATATTCAAGAAAAAACGATTCGCTACGGCGCCGAAATTTACAGCATCTCGGCCAAAGACTTGAACAAGCTCCGCTTCTACATCGTGACGCAGCAATTTATGGCGCAATAAGCGATCGTCCTAAAAAACAATCCGGCTGTTCCGTTCGAGAAAAAACGGAAGCAGCCGGTTTTTTGTGCGCGATTATTGGTGCAATTCTCTTCCTTGGACCCAGACGCGTTCGAGGTCGAGCTCCGGCGTGACGAGCAGCAGATCCGCCTGCTTGCCGGTTTCGATGCTGCCGGTTTCCTCCAGCAGCCCGAGCTGCTTCGCCGGGTTCCAGCTGGCCATCCGGCTTGCTTCCTCGACGCTGACTCCGACCGTGTTGACCACAAAGCGGAAGGCCCCCATCATCGTCAGCGTGCTGCCTGCGAGGCTGTCGCCGTCGCGAAGCCTTGCGACGCCGTCCTTCACGACGACGGCGAGCCCGCCGAGTTCAAAATCGCCGTCCCCGAGACCCGCGGCGGACATGGCGTCCGTGATCAGCAGCAGATTGTCGCTGCGCTTCGTTTGGGTCAGCAGCCGGATGCAGGCCGGATGGACGTGGTGTCCGTCGGCGATGACTTCCGCGCAGATCTTGTCCTCGGTCAGCACGGCGCCGACGACGCCGGGCTCTCGGTGGTGCAGCCCTTTCATCGCGTTGAACGTATGCACGGCATGGCTCAGCCCATGCTTGACCGCTTCGCCGATCTGCGCATAGGTCGAATCCGTATGGCCGCAGGCGACGACGATGCCTTGTCCGGCGAGGAAGGCAATAACCGGCAAAGCACCTTCGGTTTCCGGTGCCAGCGTAACGAGGCGAATCAAGCCCGGATAGCGGCTGGTCCATTCCTTCACCCATTCGAGCTTCGGCGTGACGATAAAGCTCGGATTTTGCGCGCCGGGCCATTTCGGACTGATGAACGGTCCTTCCAGATGTACGCCGGCCAATTGTGCATACGGCATCCCTTTTTCCCGGTACGCCTTGACGCTCTCCAGCACTTGGCCGATCGCTTCGGGGGAGCCGGTTACCGTGGTCGCCAGCATCGTGGTCGTCCCGTGGCTGGAGTGAAAGCGGGTAATATTTTCAAGCGATTCGCTCGTTCCGTCCATAAAGTCGCTGCCGTAGCCGCCGTGCACATGCACGTCGATGAAGCCGGGCAGCAGCCAGCTTCCGCGGGCGTCGATTTTCGTGCCGGCCGCTTCGGCCAGCGCTTCGTTCAGCTCGGCCATCGAGCCGAGCGCTTCAATTTTACCGTCCTTGACCGCGGCATACCCGGCGGGGATCACCGTATCCGGTGTGACGACTTTGGCGTTGATGATCAGGGTGTCCCATGCTTCGCGACTCATTTTAGCAAACCTCCTGCTTCGGAATCCAGCAATACGACCACATGCGGATGCGTCTGCAGCAGCGAGGCCGGACAATCCGTCGTGATCGGGCCTTGCAGCGCCCGCTGTACGATTTCCGCTTTATCCGCGCCGCGGACGACGAGCAGAATCATTTTCGCTTTCAGAATCGTTCCGACTCCCATCGTCAGGGCGTGCGTCGGCACCTGCTCCGGCTTGTCGAAAAACCGCGCGTTCGCCGAGCGGGTCGATTCTTTCAGCTCCACGAGATGCGTGCCGCCCTCGAGCGTGGCGTCCGGCTCGTTGAAGCCGATGTGCCCGTTATGGCCAAGACCGAGCAGCTGCAGATCGATCTGTCCGTACTGCTCCAGCAGGCTGTCGTAGCGGGTACATTCCGCCTGCAGATCCGACGCGATTCCGCTTGGAATATGGCATTGCTGCGGGGGAATGTCGACGAGACCGAGCAGGTGCTCCTGCATGAACGTATAGTAACTGGCCGGATGCCCCGGCTCGAGACCGACGTATTCGTCAAGATTGAACGCCGTCGCTTTGGCGAAGCTGACCAGCCCTTGCCGATGCGACTCGACAAGCTCCCGGTAAATGCCGATCGGCGTGCTGCCTGTCGCAAGACCGAGCACGGCTCTCGGATTCGTTTGCAGCAGTCCGGTAATGATGCCGGCACCGGCTTTGTTCAATTCTTCTTGTGTGCGGAAAGTTAAAATGTTCATGGCTCATCTCCCTTTTTCTTTGCGGTATTTTTTCACTTCTTGAAACGATTGCTCCAGAAGCGGAACATAATCGTCAAAGTGCAGGCTGAGCAGCGCAGTAAACAAAATGTCCACCACGTGCAGCTGAGCGATCCGCGAAGCCATATCGCCGCGGCGCATCCCTTCCTCCAGCGAGGAGGCGTACAGCCGGATGTCCGCAAGCTGCGAAATCCGGTTGGCCCCGAACTTGGTCAGCGAAATCGTTGTGGCTCCTCGTTCCTTGGCGCACAAGAGGGCGTCGAGCGTTTCCGGAGTTTCGCCGGAATAGGAGAAAGCGAACGCCACGTCACCTTCGCCGAGGCTCGTTGCTGACGTGATCTGCATGTGGGAATCCGACCAATGCTGCGCCATTTTGCCGATGCGCACCAGCTTTTGCTGGCAATCGTACGCGACCATCCCCGAGGTTGCCATCCCGTACAGATCGATGCGCCGGGCATCGTGCAGCGCATCCACGGCCCGCTGGACTTCCGTGAGGTCGAGCTGCCGCGTCGTATCCGAAATTGAGCGCAGATGGTTCGTTTCAATCGCCTGGGCGATACTGTGAAGCGTGTTGCCTGCGACAATGTCCTGATAGGAAGGCTTCGCCGAAACAGGCTGGACGAGCTCGGCGGACAGCTTCATGCGAAAATCCCCGTAGCCCTTGAATAGCAGGCTGCGGCAAAAACGGGACACCGTCGCGGTGCTCGTTCCCGAACGTCCGGCCAGCTCCGTAATGCTCAAATGAACGGCCTCATGGGCATGCTCCAAAATAAATTGCGCGAGAATTTGTTCCTTCGGATTCATCTGGTGCTGCTGTTCCCGTAAGGCTTGTAGAATACCGGACATCAGATCACCTGTTTTGCAAAGATTTTGTAAATCATTTTCTTCATGCTGATAAAAATAATGAAAAATATTTTCTTCTTCATCATAGCCAATATGACTAGTTTTCGCAACTGTTTTCGGCCTAAAGCGGCATGATTTTGAGTCTTTCGAACTCTTGCGGATCGGGGCGCCGGTTTCTAAAATTATGACAATATTCACCCACAGGGGCAGTAAAATAAGGTAAAATAAAGTAATAGCCTCATAGAGCAATCCCTGTGATTTTGTGCAGAAGGAGTGAAGTACAAGTGGATTTGGTCGACCGGGTCGACGTTTCAGGTATTTATTCTCGTGCAAGCTTCAAAAGAAAAGGAATGCTTTGGATTCTCGCAATCATCGTCTGCCTCAGTCTGCTGCTGCCGCTTCCGGGGCGCAGTCAGGCGTACAGCCAGGACGGGTCGAATACGATGTTCGTTTCCATATCATCCTCTTATTCGCATACCGTTGCCGTACGGGAGGACGGAACCGTATGGACATGGGGAGCGAACGATTTCGGACAGCTCGGCTACGATACCGGCGGGGCCGACCAGCCGTATCCGCGGCAGGTTCCGGGGATCGCGAACGCCTCGGCGGCCGCTGCCGGCGGCAACCCGACGGAGGGCGCCAGAAGCGCGTTTACGCTGGTGCTGACAAAGGAAGACGGGGTCAAAAGGGTGAAGGCCTGGGGAAGCAACAACAAGTACCAGCTTGGTGACGGGACGACGAACGGAAGAACCGCTCCCGGCAATGTCATGCTTGGCGCAGGCTATGACCTGGACGCGGAAGCGGTAGCGGCCGTAGCCGCCGGCTACGATCACGCTGCCTTGCTGTTCGGCGACGGAAAAGTAGCGGCGTGGGGCGACAATACCTACGGACAATTGGGCAGTGGGGATCAGGCGCCAAGCGGTTTTCCGGTTTTTGTGAAAAACAAGGAGGGCACAGGGGATCTCACGGAGATGAAAGAGATCGCTTTAGGCGCTTACCACAGCCTGGCCCGGTCGACAGACAAAACCGTGCTGGCCTGGGGCCGCAACAACAAAGGACAGCTCGGCGACAACACGACGACCGACAAGCGCTTGCCGGTGGAGGTCGTCCGGTCGGAAACGTTAGGCGACAGGCTAACGAACATTTACGGCATTTCGGCGGGGAACGAGCATTCGGTCGCCAAGGGAGACGGGCAAAGCGTCTACGTTTGGGGCAGTAATGAATATGGGCAGCTGGGGCTCGGCCCGACTTTAGGTCATCGAAGCTATGCCAGCCGCATGACGATGGAAACCGGCGATCCGATCGGAGATGCGAGGGGCGCGGCGGCCGGCGGCGATCATACGCTGCTCATTCGCGGGGACGGAGAGACCGCTCCGCGCACGTTGTACGTTACAGGGCTTAACGATTTCGGGCAAGCCGGTCGTCCCGACCGTTCCAACGCTGCCTACCCGATCGCGGTTCCGTTGCCGGGGACCGGAAGTTCCGGAACGGGAATGGGGCAAGATTCGGGCGTATACTCAGGAGAGCAAGTCGAAGGCATTGCCGGCGGAGCGAAAACCACCTATATCCTCTCAAGCGGGAACAAGCTGTACGCTTTGGGGGATAACCGCCGCAGCCAGCTCGGAACGGGGAGAACGGTTGCTCCGGAGTACAGCGCGGCTCCAATCGAAATCGATTTGTCTCCTGTCAAATCGTTGACCGCAACGAATGGAATTCCCGTTCAAAAAGTAGCAAACCGTGAAGGTGCGGGAGCTTACAGCCTTCGTCTTCCGCGCGATATAAACGCTGTGGCCCTCGATATGGTGCTGAGCCATTCCGGGATGAATGTCGAAAAAGTTTCAGCGGGCTCCTCCGGCGCAACCGCGTCTTATACCGGAAACCGGCTATCGATTGGGCAACTGCCTGTGGGACCGAGCAGGATTACATTCGAGGTGGCCGATTCGGTTACGGGAACCAAGGCTGCTTACGAAATTACGGTTGTGAGGCAGCCCGCCGCAGGCGACTCCTTAATGTTGTTATCCGTTGGCGATGTCGTTTCTTACGCCGGAAAGCAGTGGTTGATGGTGGACCCTGCGAGCCGGACCGTGGTCTTGAAGCCGGGGACGCAGGTCGCCAGCCTATATTGGAATAATGCCTATAAAAGCAATATATTTAATGCCGACAATCCGGCTTATCGCTTCGATCCGGCCGCGGAAGGCTCCGTAGGCAAGTATTTGAACCAGGATTTTTACAATAGCCTGGGCGAAACGAAGCGATGGATTGCCGCTTCGCCGTTCGATATCAAGACCTATGATTTTGTGAAAGATCAACTTGTGGAAAAGGGTTCGTTTACCGTTAACGCGAATGTCGGACTTCTGACCAAAGATCAGTTTGCCAAATTATCTGGACTCATAGATCCTAAGCTGCTTTCCGGTCACTGGCTGATCAATCCGCTGAACGATGCTCAAGCGAACAAAGCGTATCCGCTGCTTGTAGGCGCCGAGGGCAAAGCGTGGTTCGATAACCGGGATCAGGAGGACAACGGCACGCGTTCGGTGCTGCCGGTGGTCGCTCTGAAGGAAGGTGTCGTGCTAACGGGCGGATCGGGTTCGGACGGGCAGCCGTATGAAATCACCTTGAATGAAATGAGTATTTCGTACGCCAACGCTCCCTTGACCTACAAACCGGAAACACGGACGTACTTGCTAAACGTGCCCGGGAATGTGACTCAGGTGCAGCTCGGTGTTATGCTGTACGATCCGAATGCGACGTTCTATGTCCCATCCACGGTGACCGGGGTAACCTACGACGTCTACGGGCGGACGATTACGGTATCCGATCTGATCGAGAACCAGACGAGATCGTTTTCCGTTGTCGCGAAAATCGGGAGCGGCTTTTCAAGCAGCTTCCATGTGGAGGTCACCCGGAAATCCGGTCCATCCGGGAATACGGGGCTTCGTTCCGTAACCTACAATTCGGCTCCGCTTGTCATGGTTGCGGCCGATCAATATTTGTTAACCGTAGGTCCTGAGACGGATGCCGTAAGCTTGCAGATCGTTCCGGACGATCCGAGGGCACGGCTTGCGCTCAAAAATCAGCAAGCCAACGTCGAATGGATCGGCGGCATGCTGCATGCCAAATCGCTCATTTTGGGACAAAGGCTTCCTGTCGAGCTGCAAGTGACGGCTGAGAACGGAAATACGGCGTTATACACCATCTTTATCGACCGGGTAAGACCTCCTTTGCCGGTCGTCACCGATTTGGATTCGGCGATGAAAGCGATTCGCGCTCAAACGGACGTTACCGGAGATGGCAAGTTCGACCGGGACGATGTGCTCTTTATTTTGAAGATGATTCATCCGGTTTACATGAAGGAGCCGAATTCGTTTGCGCCTTAAACTGAAAACGGCCGTTTCCCGTGCAAAGACGCACAGGAAACGGCTGTTTTTCCACCGTTATAATAATTTCGCGATTATTCCGTAAACAGCTTCCGCAAATTGTCCCCATACGGAGCCCGGACGATGCCTTTTTCCGTAATAATGGCGGTCACGTACTCGTTCGGCGTCACGTCGAACGCCGGGTTGAACACCTTCACGCCCTGCGGCGCGGTGCGCTTGCCGAACCCTTGCGTAATTTCGTCCTCGTGCCGTTCCTCGATCGGAATATCGGCCCCGGTCGGCGTGTTAAGGTCGATCGTCGACATCGGGCACGCGACGTAGAACGGAATGCCGTGAGCCTTGGCCAGCACGGCGACGCTGTAGGTGCCGATTTTGTTGGCGACGTCGCCGTTGGCGGCTACGCGGTCGGTGCCAACGATGACTGCCTGTACCCACCCCTTCGCCATAACGGCGCCGGCCATGTTGTCGCAGATCAGCGTCACGTCGACGCCCGCCTGCTGCAGCTCGAACGCCGTCAAGCGCGCTCCCTGCAGCACCGGCCGGGTTTCGTCCGCGAACACCTTAAGCGTGATGCCTTTCTCCAGCGCCAGGTACATCGGCGCCAGCGCCGTCCCGTATCTGGCGGTCGCGAGGCCGCCCGCGTTGCAGTGCGTGAGGACGCCCATGCCGTCCTCGAACAAAGACAGCGCGTGCTCGCCGATCAAGCGGCACGTTTCCTCGTCCTCGGCTTGGATGGCCCGCGCCTCGTCCAGCAGCGCCTGCTGCGCGCTCTCCACCGTCGTCTCCTCCAGTACGGCAGCGCCAAGCAGCGCTTCAGCCCGCGCCCGCATCCGGTCCAGCGCCCAGAACAAATTCACCGCCGTCGGGCGCGACGTTGCGAGGTAATCGCATTGGCGGTTGACTTCCGCCAGCAGTGCATCCCGGCTCCTGGAGAAGCTGCGCACGCCGAGATAGACCCCGAACGCCGCCGCGATGCCGATGGCTGGCGCACCGCGGACGGCGAGCTGCTTAATCGCATCCCATACTTGCTCGGAGGTCGTCAGCTCCAAATAGACGATTTCGTCCGGCAGGAGCCGCTGATCGAGCAGATCCAAGCGGTCCTCTAGCGAATTCCAGCGGACCGATTGCAGCCAGTCCGCTTGTTTGGTTTGTTCCGTAGTCAAGGTATCAGCACTCTCCTTTATCTATTTCACGGCCTTCTCGGCGATTTCGATCATTTCTCCGATCGAAGACGCCTGCCGGTTAAGTTTAATAAGCGACGTGCCGATGGCGAGCGCCAGCCGCTGGGCCCGCTCTTTGGCCGCTTCGTCTTGAATTTGATTGATGTCGGCTACCTGCGCCAGGCCGTGCACGCGGCGCACCATCTTGCTGCCGGTGAAGCCAAACGTGTCCCGCAGCACTTCTCTCATGTACCAGTCCTGGTAGCCCGGTGTCCGCGCGATCCGGTCGGTGCCGTGCTCGTTCCACAGCTCCCGGAACTCGCGCTCGAACGTCTCCCATACGTCGCGGATCGTACCTGTCAAGTAGCTGCGGAAATCTTGGCGCGAAGCCTCGTCCTCGCCCCAGCCTTCCTGCGCGGCGAAGTTCAGCAGCAGATTGGCCAATACCGCGCCGATATCGAAGCCCATCGGTCCGTAGTAGGCGAACTCCGGATCGATGACTTTGGTCGAATCCGGCTTGATGAAGATGCTGCCGGTATGCAGATCGCCGTGCAGCAGCGCTTGGGCGTGCGTCAAAAACTTCTCGCGCAGAATCGCCACTTCCAGATGAAGCCCGGTATCCTGCCAGACGGCGGCGACGGCGTCGCGAATGGCCGGCGGCACGTTATTGTTCGGCGAATCCGTATACGGATCGTCGAAAATGAGATCTTCGGTAATTTTGCACAGCTCCGGGTTGATGAACCGTTTAACCCGTTCTTTTTTCTCCTGCTGGTTCATGCCGAGATCGGACGTGTAAAAAAGGGTACGGGCCAAAAACGTTCCGATATGCCCGGCGAACAGCGGGTATTTGTTGCGTTCAATCAAGCCTCTGCGCATAATCGTATGGTCGCTCAAATCCTGCATGACCGTAAGCGCCAAGTCCGGCTCATAAGCGTATACGTGCGGGACAAGGTCGGGGCACAGCGATTCCTGAATCATCAACGCTTCGCTCTCGATGCGGGCGCGGTCCAAGGTCAGCGGCCACGATTCGCCTACGACTTTGGCATAGGGGAGCGCTTGCTTTAAAATGATGCTTTTCCCGGTAGAAGGCTCCGAAATATGGAACACCAGGTTCAAGTTGCCGTCCCCGATTTCGCGGCTCGTGAGCTCGGAATCGGGTTGAAACAGGTCGGGTAAACTTCTTGCATAATCGATAGCTTCCGATTCCGTCAGCGGATGATATGCGGACATGGGGTGAATTCCTCCTTTTTCCATATGAAAACTGCCATTCTCTCTAGTATAAATCAATTTGGTTTGCGTTGGAATAGAGGAAATGCGTTTCCCGGACGGCGATTTGCCCGATCTTGGCTGTGCCTTTTACAAAATGTTCATACCCCGATAATATGCGCTTAACGCTGGAAGATACAATAAAGGTAAATACGCGGAGCTGGAGGTTTTTGATATGGAGAAACTGCTCGGTAAATTGCTGTTTGTCACGGCGTGCTTCGCCATCCTGTGCATGCTCGGGTGGACCTCGCCGGAAAATCCGTCCGTAGCCCTGCATGCCAATCCTTTAAAAGCGAGTCACGAGCAGTACCAGCGAATCTCGGCTTCCAATTATTATGTACAGAACGGAAATTGATCGATCGAACGATTGCATGTGAAAAAGGGGAGGCCTGGGCGCCTTCCCTTTTTGTTTGCCGGAGCAATAGCCCGGGGGTTACTCCGTTCTTCTGCGATGCTCCACCAAGTCAATGGCTCCCAGCACGACGTGTGCGAGCCCAAAACCGACGACCGCCGCGGCCGCCATCGGGAATTTGTTTCGCATAGCCGCGCCGGATGCTGCGACAGCCGTACCGAGAACGGTTGGAATCAGACCTTCGCGCATTGCTCTTCACTCTCCTCGCAGCGAATTGAATGATGTAGCCTTTTTAGCATCGATTTTTGCGATCGTTTTTATGCTCTTTCGGAATTGCAATGTTTTGGCTGGAAATCTATAATAGCGTAAACGAATGGGCTAAACTACGGAAGGGAGGAGACGGCAACAGATGATACCGCAAGGACAGGCGGTCGGGTTGAAGGAATGGGCCGTGGCCGTTGAAGCTTTGAAGCAGGGGAAGCAAATCCTCATTATGCGCAAAGGCGGCATCCGCGAGGAAACCCGGGATTTTCAAGTGGAATCCGACAGCTTTTATTTGTACCCCACCTACGAGCACCAGCGCAAAGAGCTGATCAAGCCGGAGTTCGCGGAGCGGGTGGACGAGCGGGCGCCCGAATGGAGCGGCGAACAAGCGGAAATCGGATGCTACGCCGAGCTTGCCGAGGACATCCTGATCGAAACTGAGGAACAGCTCGCGAAGCTGAAGCCGTTTCACATTTGGACGGATAGGCTGGCCGAAGAAAGGCTGAAATGGAAGCGGACGAAGCCGCTGCATGTCATGCTGCTCAGGGTGTATGCGCTGGACGAGCCTGTACGAATTCCGGTGCTGGACGAATACAACGGGTGCAAATCGTGGATCGGGCTTCCCGAGTCGCTGCATGGGGCACCGCGCCGACCGGTGCTGACTGACGAAGCTTTTGTGATGGAGGCCAACCGGATTCGGGAGGCGCTTGCACAAAAATAGTTCCGGGAAATCCGCGGACGGGACTTTCTTGATTTTACATATTGAGATATAATATTATTATTGAGAATCATTGATAATCAGTTTGTAATGATTATCATTAAATAATAATTAAAACTCGGAGGCACGAAACTATGGCAAACGTACCGCATTTTACTATAGACGGTTTGAAAGCGACTGTCGAGGGCAAAGAGATTTTGAAAGGTCTTAGCTTGACGATCAAGGGCGGCGAAGTGCATGCGATCATGGGACCGAACGGAACGGGCAAAAGTACGCTGGCGTCCACTCTCATGGGCCACCCGAAATACGAAGTAACGGAAGGCAGCGTGACGCTAAACGGCGAGGACGTGCTTGAGATGGCGACGGACGAAAGAGCGCGTGCCGGCCTGTTTCTTGCCATGCAGTATCCGAGCGAAATTACCGGCGTGACGAACGCGGACTTCCTGCGCAGCGCAATCAATGCCCGCCGCGAGGAAGGCAGCGAAATTTCGCTGATCAAGTTCATCCGCCAGATGGAAGCGAAAATGAAAGAGCTGGAGATCAACCCGGAGTTCATGCACCGCTATTTGAACGAAGGCTTCTCCGGCGGCGAGAAGAAACGTAACGAAATTTTGCAAATGATGATGCTGGATCCGAGCATCGTTATTCTTGACGAAATCGACTCGGGCCTCGATATCGACGCGCTGCGCATCGTGGCGATGGGCGTGAACGCGATGCGTTCCGAAGAGCGCGGCTTCCTGATCATCACCCACTACCAGCGCCTGCTGAACTACATCACCCCGGACTACGTTCACGTGATGATGCAAGGGCGCATCGTGAAATCCGGCGGACCGGAGCTGGCTCAGCGTCTGGAGAACGAAGGTTATGACTGGGTTAAGGAAGAGCTTGGAATCGTGGACGAGCGGGTAGGCCAGGACGAAGAGGAATTCAAGATTCCGATGAATACGACGGCTCCGAAATACTAAGCTATCGAAAGGGAACAGGAGGATTAACCATGAGTACACAAACCGTTCTTCCGATCGATCGCGCAAGCTTGGTAGAGCTGTCCAAAGCGAGACAAGAGCCGGAGTGGATGACGACTCTGCGCGGGCAAGCGTTGGAGCTTGCCGGAACGCTCGAATTGCCGACATTGGAGAAAACAAGAATTGACCGTTGGAACCTCGCTTCCTTCGGAACCTATAAAGCGGGCGCCAAGCTCGCATCGCTCGAAGAGCTGCCGGCCTCGGCCAAGAGCCTGCTGCAGAACGACGGGCAAGGACACCCGGACAATCTGATCGTGCAGAAAAACTCGGGCGTCGTCTACAGCAGCGTCTCCGAGACATTGAAGCAGCAGGGCGTCGTGTTTACGAGCCTTGAAGAAGCGCTCCAAACCCACGGCGAGCTGGTGCAGAAATATTTTATGTCAGTCGTAGGCAAGGATGAAAACCGCCTAACGGCGCTGCATACGGCGCTTTGGAGCGGCGGCGTGTTCCTGTACGTTCCGAAAAACGTGCAGGTGGAAGTACCCGTACAAGCGCTGTTCGTGACGGACGACGCCGAAGCGAGCTTTTCGCCGCACGTCTTGATCGTTGCCGAGCAGCATGCGTCGGTGACTTACGTCGACAACTTCGTTTCCGAAGGCAGCTTGAACGGCCTGGTGCAGAACGGCGTTGTGGAAGTCGTCGTCAAGCCTGGAGCGAAGGTGACCTTTGCTTCGGTGCATAATTTGGACGAATCGATTACCGATCTGACGTACCGTCGCGCGCTCGTAGAGAACGACGGAAGCATCGAGTGGATCGTCGGCGAGATGCACTACGGCAACGCGATGTCGGATACGACGTCGATTTTGAAAGGCAACGGCTCCACCTCCGATGCGAAGGTGATCTGCGTCGGTACCGGCGAGCAGAAGCTGAATGTGTCCACCCGGGCCGTTCACTTCGGCAAAAGCTCCGACAGCCAGATGATTACCCGCGCCGTCATGCGCGACGGGGCAACGGCGATCATCAACGGCATTACCAAAATCGAGAAGGGCGCGACCAAAGCGAACGGCGAGCAAACGGAAAAAGTGCTGATGCTCAGCCCGAAAGCGCGCGGCGACGCCAACCCGATTCTGCTGATCGACGAGGACGACGTTACGGCGGGCCATGCGGCCAGCGTGGGTCAAGTGAACCCAGAACAGGTATACTATATGATGTCGCGCGGCGTTTCGCGTGAAGAAGCCGAACGGTTGATCATTTACGGCTTCCTGGCACCGGTGGTGTCTCAAATTCCACTGGAGCAGATCGCGTCACAGCTGCAGCTTCTCGTGGAAAGGAAGCTGGGACAATGAATACGGCGGACATACGCAGTCAATTTCCCATTCTTCATCAGGATGTGAACGGACATCCGCTCGTTTACCTGGACTCGGCAGCCACATCGCAAAAGCCGGTGTCGGTTATCGAAGCCGTCAAACGTTATTACGAGCTTGATAATGCGAATGTGCACCGCGGCGTTCACACGCTCGGCTCCCGTGCGACGGACGCTTATGAGGGCGCGCGCGAGAAGGTGCGCCGCTTCATCAACGCTTCGTCCACGGAAGAAATCATTTTTACCCGCGGGACGACGACGGCGATCAACCTGGTCTCCTCCAGCTATGCGCGGGCCGTATGCGGCGAAGGGGACGAAATCGTCATTACGCCGATGGAGCACCACAGCAATCTCATTCCATGGCAGCAGGTCGCGAAAGCGACCGGCGCTGTCTTGAAATATATCCCGTTGCAGCCGGATGGTACGATTAGTCTGGCGGATGTGGAAAAAACGATTACCGAGCGCACCAAAATGGTATCGGTCGTTTACGTATCCAATGTGCTCGGCGTTGTTAACCCGGTAAAGGAAATCGCGGAAATCGCCCATCGCCACGGCGCCAAAGTGATGGTGGACGGCGCACAAAGCACGCCGCACCTCAAAGTGGACGTTCAGGCGCTGGGCTGCGATTTTTATGCGTTATCCGGCCACAAGATGTGCGCTCCTACCGGGATTGGCGCGCTTTACGGCAGGAAAGAGCTGCTGATGGAAATGGAGCCGATCGAATTCGGCGGCGAGATGATCGACCATGTCGGCTTGTACGACTCCACATGGAAAGACCTTCCTTGGAAGTTCGAAGGCGGCACGCCGATTATCGCAGGCGCCGTCGGGCTGGGAGCGGCAATAGATTTCCTCGAAAGCATCGGCTTGGAGGCCATAGAGCAGCATGAGAAGCAGCTGGCGGCTTACGCGATGGAACGGATGCTGCAGATCGATGGCTTAACGATTTACGGTCCACAGCAAAATCGTGCGGGGCTGATCACGTTCAACTTGGACGATGTGCATCCGCATGACGTAGCCACCGTGCTCGACGCCGACGGGATCGCGGTACGTGCCGGCCACCATTGCTGCCAGCCGCTGATGCGCTGGCTGAATGTCACGGCAACCGCCCGTGCAAGCTTCTATCTGTACAATACCGAAGCCGATGTAGACCGGTTGGTCGCTTCCCTTATTAAAACAAAGGAGTACTTCGGCTATGCAATTGGATGATTTATACCGCAGAGTCATTATGGATCATTACAAAAACCCCCGCAACCGCGGCACTTTCGAGAATCAGTCTGTCAGTATCGATCTGAACAACCCGACCTGCGGCGATAAAATCCAGCTTCAAATGCAGGTCGAGGACGGCAAGGTCAAGGCGGCCAAGTTCGTAGGCGAAGGCTGTTCGATCAGCCTTTCTTCCGCTTCGATGATGACGGAGGCCGTAAAAGGCAAGACGTTGGAAGAGGCGCTGGAAATGGCCGAGAAGTTTTCCGGTCTGATGAAAGGCGAGCCTGTGGAATTCGAATACGAAGATTTGGAAGCTTTGTCCGGTGTGAACAAATTCCCAGCCCGGATCAAGTGCGCGACATTGGCTTGGAACGCGCTGCGCAAAGGAATCGACCAAGTGAACACCAACAAATAAGGAGGTATGGCACCCATGGCAAAGAAAATGCCGGAAATGGAAGAATATAAATATGGGTTTCGCGACGAGCACAAAAACGTGTTCCAGAGCGGAAAAGGCCTGACCCGCGAAATCGTGACCGAGATTTCCAGAATGAAGGGCGAACCGGAATGGATGCTGGAGTTCCGCCTGAAGTCGCTGGAACAGTTTTTGAAAATGCCGATGCCGCGTTGGGGCGGCAACATGGACGATCTGGATTTCAACGACATTCAATACTACGTGAAACCTTCCGAGAAGCAGGGGAAAACGTGGGAAGAAGTGCCGACCGAAATCAAGGAAACGTTCGACAAGCTCGGTATCCCGGAGGCGGAGCAGAAGTTCCTGGCGGGCGTATCCGCCCAGTACGAGTCCGAGGTCGTCTACCACAGCATGCAGAAGGATCTGGAAGAGCAAGGCGTGCTGTTTATGGACACGGACACGGCACTTAAGGAGCACCCGGAAATTTTCAAGAAATATTTCGGGACGATCATCCCGCCGAGCGACAATAAATTCGCCGCATTGAACAGCGCAGTATGGTCCGGCGGCAGCTTCATCTACGTGCCGAAGGGCGTGAAGGTGGAAATTCCGCTGCAAGCTTACTTCCGGATCAATTCGGAAAATATGGGGCAGTTCGAGCGTACGCTCATCATTGCCGACGAGGGCAGCTTCGTGCATTACGTCGAAGGTTGTACGGCTCCGGTCTACAGTACGAACTCGCTGCACAGCGCCGTCGTTGAGATCATCTGCCTCAAGGATTCCCGCGTCCGCTACACGACGATTCAGAACTGGGCACCGAACATTTACAACCTGGTTACGAAGCGTGCGGTTGCGGAAGAAAACGCGACAATGGAATGGGTCGACGGCAACATTGGCTCCAAGCTGACGATGAAATATCCTGCGGTTGTGCTGAAAGGCCGCGGCGCAAAAGGCATGGTGCTTTCCATCGCCGTTGCGGGCAAAGGCCAGCATCAGGATGCCGGTGCGAAAATGACGCACTTGGCGCCGGACACGACATCTACGATCGTATCCAAGTCGATCAGCAAGCACGGCGGCAAAGTAACGTACCGCGGCTTGGCTTCGTTCGGACGCAACTCGGAAGGCTCCAAGGCGAACATCAAGTGCGATACGCTCATTATGGATAACGAGTCGACGTCTGATACGATTCCATACAACGAAATCATGAACGACAACATTACGCTGGAGCACGAAGCGACCGTCTCGAAAGTATCCGAGGATCAGCTGTTCTACCTGATGAGCCGCGGCTTGACGGAAGCGGAAGCGACGCAAATGATCGTTATGGGCTTCATCGAGCCGTTCACGAAAGAACTGCCGATGGAATATGCGGTCGAGATGAACCGTCTCATCAAGTTCGAGATGGAAGGCTCGATCGGCTAAGTTTTCATTTTCGGGGAAACATGCAAATACGTGTCCGCAGCGACGTTTACGCTTAGGTGTAACGTCGCCCGGATACGTATTTTTTTTAGGACGAATGAGGGAGAGAAATGGACAAAATTCAATACCTGTCACAATTCAATCTGCTGAACTCGCTGTCGATGGAAGATTTGGTCGAAATGGATCAATTAACTTCAATAACAACGGTTGGGAAAAGTCAGTATATCCAAACACCGGATACTTTTGCCGAGGGGCTTTACTTTGTGAAGAAAGGGAAGGTCCGCCTGTACAAGCTTAACGCTGAAGGCAAGCAGTTCACTCTGGACATCCTAAGCGAAGGGAACGTATTCGGTCAAATGGCCGGAATTTCTTTTGGCACACGGGAGCTATACATAGAAACGGTAGAAGAATCTCATATTTGCTTGATGAATAAGGATAGATTCGAGAGTTTTTTAGTTCATCATCCCCGATTTATGATGAGCTTAATGAAAGTTTTGAGCGAGCGGATGATCGATATGAGCAATTTGGCTCAAAATCTGGCCCTTGCGAAGCTGCATGATAAAATTTTGTTTATTCTTGTTAAGCTTTCCGATCAGTTTGGAGTCACGGAGGATTGCGAGTTTTACAAAATCGATATTCCTCTTTCCCATCAAGAAATCGCCAATTTCGTCGGCGCAAGCCGAGAGGCCGTCACGGCAGCCTTGCAGGATCTTGTGAAAGAACAAGTGATTAAGACCGGATTCAAAACAATCTACATTCATCGAGGTAAGCTTTCGGAAAGGAACATCATGTAATGCTTCCGGCAGCAGTTGTAAAGTGGATTACATCTTTCCCTAAAGAAAAAGAAGTATCGTATAGAAGCGAAAACCTATACGATATGGAGAGATGATCTTATGGAAAAGTTGCCGTTTCAAAAATTGCAATCTGAATTGGAAGCAGCGACGGCACAGATGAAGCAGATGCTGCCTCAAGAAGTGCTGGATGCATTCGAGATATCGATCCGGGAGCTTCGGGAATCCGGTGCTGGTACCGGCTTGGAGCTTGGAACTCAGGCGCCTGACTTCACTTTGAACGATCATACAGGGAACATAATCACGTTGTCCGAGGAAACGGCTAAAGGTCCCGTTGTACTTACCTTTTACCGCGGCGCATGGTGTCCCTTCTGCAACTTGCAGCTGCTAGCCTATCAGAGAATATGGAATGACATTCAAGCGACCGGCGCTCAGCTCATTGCAGTTAGTCCCCAAACTCCGGATCAATCCATTCTCCTCAACGAAAAACACCGATTCAGCTTCCGGCTCGTAAGCGATGTGCATAATCAAACAGCAGAAAAATACAATCTGAAGTTTAGAATGCCCGATCATTTGCACGACATTTACAGGTCGCTAGGCATTACACTGGATGTCCTTAACGGAGATCATTCATGGGAGCTCCCCGTACCCGCTACTTTTGTTATCGATACAGCACGAATCATCCGTGCAGCGCAGGTGGATGCAGATTACAAAAAGCGCATGGAGCCTGCCGAAATCATGCAGATTTTGAACTCGATTTCGTCGTAGCAGGGGGCAGCGATGGATCAGGAAAAGACAGTTATTATATCCGACGTGATTTTACAGCGGAAGGGAGCCCGAAAGGCTGCCGATATCCCGGAAGCCGTGATTCAACTGCTGCAAAGGGGGGAGCTGCAGACCGTCAATCTTACGGAGTGGCTGGCAATCGATCATCTCAAGCTGTTGCGGCATGTACTCTGCACGCTCGAATTGCATAAAGAATCGGATGAGATGCTATCCGGTTTGGAACGATTGAACCAAAAGAAGATTATGAGTATGATCCCCGCCATTGCGAGAAAGTGGCTCAGCCTGTTGGACCATGTACCGGAAAAGGAAAACACCCGAATCTTCCATGCATTAGCTGACCATCGTTCAGACAGCATGCGCTGCTGGGCGGCTTATATGATCGGATTGGACGAACGATTAATGGTCATGCAGAAACTAACAGGCATTCGTCCGTTCGCTGCCGATTCCCATTTTGGCGTGCGCGAGATGGCCTGGATGGCGGTCAGGGAATCGATTTCTAACGAATTATTGCAAGCCCTCGATATTCTGCGTGAGTGGGTGTGCGATGAGCATTCGAATATCCGGAGGTTTGCGGTCGAATCGCTCCGTCCGCAAGGGGTCTGGGCCAAGCATCTTTCCGTATTGAAAGAGCAGCCCCAACTGGCGCTCTCGCTTCTGGAGGAGGTCAAGTCCGATCCGGTCAACTATGTTCAAGATTCGGTAGGAAATTGGCTGAACGATGCCGGTAAAACGAATCCGAACTGGGTGCGTCGAATTTGCGATGCATGGCTGGAAGCTTCGGATACGAAGGAAACGAAACGAATCGTGGCTCGGGCGACTGAAAAAATCAAAGAAGCAGGGGCATTAAGCTAAAGTTGAAAAACCTCCATCGCCACGTTAACGAATAAAGCGGCTATGGAGGTTTTCACGTTTAATTATAGCCCAGGTAGGCAACGACGGTGAAATCACCCGGCGAGTCTAACACAAGTCTATACTGTCCGTCGGGCTGATTCGAAGCCAAAGGAATCTTGAGGCGCGCATATTGACCGGCCACAATGGTTCCTGTCGAGTTGCTACCTACCAGCACATCTCCGGTCGGGGTAACCCGGTACAGCTTAACATTAACCCCGAGGCTGATCTGCCCGACGTTTATGAAGTTACCTTCGATATAAATATTGCCATGGGCTTGGACCGGCGCCCAAGTATCGTTACCTGTACCCGGCCCGCTTGAGGCCGCCAAACCAGAGGAAGCAAAACTGAACAGCAGGACAAGCACGAAAGCGATAGACGCGATTTTTCTTTTCATACCATCTCAAGCTCCTTTTTTCATAGAATGAATTCCACATGCGTTGGTTCTTTTGTTCCAGGCGGATGGTCTTCAACGTTTTGAATTCGCTTTCAATTTGAATGTTGTCGGTTAGCCGAACACCTCCCAATAGTAGCGTCATTGGGATATTCTGGGCTGTCGCAATAAACATACATTACCGTTAATACTAGTGTCTATACAGTTTACCTTAATTTTGTATGAAGTTTTTCTATAGACTGCAATCTTCCGGCAATTTATTCAGGAGGATTGCGCTTATTTGTTTCCAGCCAACCGGACGCATAGCCCCCTGACTCCTGCCTCATCCTATAAAGGGACCGAATTCCGGTGAAGTCACGAATGAGAGGAGGATGGTGCGATGATCGGATCATGGCGGCGTCCGGTGGCGGCCTCGCTGGTTGTATGCTTGCTGGTGGCAGGCTGCGGGCCGCAATTATCGAAGGAACAACGGCTTTCGAATCAACAGGGCATTCCAAGCAACCAGGGCCAAGCCGCAAACCGGTTAAAAAGCGAAGAAATCAACGGAAAAACGACAACGATCGGCCTGAACGGAGGATTTATTCGCATGCAGCCGCAGGGCCGGGTGGAAATGACGATTCCGGCCGTGACGATAGGTGGGACCTCTTATGTGGTCGGTTCCGATTTTGCCAAAATTGTCGGGTTCCGTTCCAATTGGGATCAAGCCAGGGGAGTATTTCAGCTGGGGGAGCACGATGCGTCTTACGAGCTGAAGCCGGGCCAAACGTCAGCACTGAGAGAAGATGAGACGGTGGCGCTTAACGAAGCGCCTGTACTTTTTAATTCCCAGATACATATCCCCGTGTCGGCGTTAAACCCGGTGTTCGCGAAAGATTTATCATTCGAAATTAAGGAACAAGCGGCGGTCGCCCAAGCGACCGACTGGGCGGTGAGCGGGGCGATCGACGGCCCGCTGGAGGCGAGCGCGGGAGCGGAGCTTGATTTCGGCGACGATCCGAAGGACCCGTTTCAAACAACAGGAGGGGCTTCAGCGATGAGGCTGGAGCGTGACCCGCTGCTGGAGGCTTCCGATGCCGTCGAGGCCATGAAGGAGCTGGACGGTTTCTCGGGCAAGGATGACATGGCAGTCCCCGTTCTGAGGCAGGTCGATATGAACGCTTTACTGACCCGGGCGCAGCGATACGTCGGCGTGAACTATTCGTTCGGCGCCGCACCCTATTCGACCTCCGGCAAGTTCGACTGCTCCACATTTACGCGATATGTGTTTACCAAATCCGGCATCACGCTGAACCGGACAGCCCGGGCCCAAGCCAAGCAAGGGACCGCTGTCAACCGAAAACAATTGCGGAAGGGCGATCTGTTGTTCTTTTACGTTCCCGGTAAGTTTCGCAGCCAGAAGACGGTCGGTCATGTCGGCATTTATCTAGGGAACCAGAGAATGATTCACTCGGCTCCGGAGCCGAAAGACGGCGTGCAGATTACGCATATCAACAATGCGTATTGGAAGCAGACGTTTTTGGCCGCCAAACGGGTATCCTCATAAGAAAGAAACAGCCCTGCCGATTGTCATCGGTCAGGGCTGTTCTTCGTATGTAAGGCAAACGTATATTAATCCGCGAAAATGTGCTCGACTTCCAAATCCGTCCGTTCCGACAAATCGATGAACATGCCGTCGAAATTGACGAGCGGCCGGAAAACATCGGTCGGATGGGTGAGTACGATCGTACCCGTTTCGCCGGAGGCCAGTTGAATTTTTTTGCCGATAAAATTAGGGACCATGTGCTGGATAAACAATTGCGTAATATGAGGATCAATTTGTCCGAAGCTGCACCGGTGAAGCTCACGCAGAACGAACAGCAGATCGCGTTTTTTCTGGTATACCCGGCTTGAGATCATCGCGCTGTAAATGTCCGCGACAGCGACGATCTTGGCCAGCGGATGAATTTCATCGCCGCGCAGGCCGTACGGGTAGCCGGACCCGTCGAGCCGTTCATGGTGCTGCAAAGCAGTCAAGCATACTTCCGCGGGCAGTCCCGAACGCTGCAGCAGTTCGTAGCCGTAGATCGAATGCTTTTTCACGCGTTCATATTCTTCCGCCGTCAATTTTCCAGGCTTTTGAAGAATAGCCGGATCGATGAAGCCTTTGCCTATGTCATGTAAATAACCGGCTTTACCGGCGAGCTCAGCATCCGCCTCCGATTGTCCGAGCCATTTGGCAATATAGTAGGAGATCATGCCTACTTGAACGCTGTGCTGATACGTATAATCGTCTGTACTGTTTAACACGAGCAGGAGCGAAACGACGTCCCTCTCCTGATGAACTTGCTCTACAAGTGGATTGAAACCGCTGTCAATTTGATCCTGGTATACGATGCCTTTTTGGGTCGCTTGCTCAAATATGCTTTTCATGCCGTCTACTGCTTCATGGTAGGCTGCTACTGCGGCAGCTGAGGCAGTGTGTTCCGTCTGCGCGGGTGAAGATTCGTCTCTTGCAGCGTCGGGCTCCGGGTCATCCGCACGAACGGCGATGTCCACTTCGTCGATATGATGCAGCTTCAGCTTCTCAATGTCATCGACGGAAAGCTCGGTATGGGCGGATAGGACCAGCAGTCCGTACCCGTTAAACGTATCTGAGCCGAGCCGATCGCCAACCTTGACTTGATGGATCGAAATGAGCACAACGGGTTCACCTCTGTCATGGGGTCACGGGACGTTTGCTGGAATAAACAAGTTGTCCCTTTTGTCTCATGATAACAGGAAAATGAACCCGAGGCACTCGAATTTTGTCGAATAAAAGGTAAAAATTAATTAATATTTAATCTATTTGTAACAATTACATTCCGATATAGCGGCTGTACAAGCTTTTGGCCACAGTAGGGTCTTCGGTGCCCTGCACGATCATCCTGCCGTCCGGGAAAAGCACCAATGTCAACGCTTCGTCCAAATGAAGCTTCAGAAGAAACGGGTTTTTCTCGATCCTTCCAAGCGGCTGAAGCCGTTCCGCCCATTCTTCCAAAGAGAGCGCAGCAGAGGCAACGGGCTGAATTTGGACGGAATTCCGGCCGCACAGCGTCTGGATCGTATCTTCCTCCAGCGAAGCATCCAGGTATTCGAATTGACGTTTCGCGCAGCAAGGGCAATCCGCTTTGCGCGCTTTCGACACGTCGATGGCGGCGTATTGGTTGTACCAGAGGTCCCAATGGACCATCTTGCGGTTTAACTGCTGATGGGCCCCCACAAGCAGCTTGAGCGCTTCGGCCGCTTGGTGGGAAGCGACCGTATGAATGATCGATCCGATCACGCCTGCTGTATCGCATGTTTCCGTCGTGCCCCGGGCCGGCGGTTGGTCGAACAAGCACCGCAGACAAGGCGTTTCGCCGGGAATGACGGTGTGCGAGACGCCGCGGGAGCTTACGGCGCCGCCGTAGATCCACGGAATTCCGTGCTTGACGCTGACGTCGTTAACTAAAAAGCGCACCACAAAATTATCCGTGCCGTCCAGAATAAGCTGGACGTCGGCCAGCAATTGCTCGGCATTGGCGAAGTTCAAGTCGGCCACGACCGGTTCGATGACCACGCCGGAGTTCGCAGCGCCAAGCCGGGCGGCAGCCGCTTCCGCTTTGGGCGCGGAGCCGGCCGCATCGGCTTCGTCGTAAAGCATCTGCCGCTGCAGATTGCTGCGCTCGACGAAGTCGCGGTCGATCAGGCGTACGAAGCCGATGCCGGCGCGCACCATATGATTGGCGAGCACCGTGCCGAGCGCACCCATGCCCACGATGGCGACACGGGCTTGCAGCAGCTTGGCTTGCCCGGCTTCGCCGATAGGGGCGAACAGCATCTGGCGCGAATACCGTTCCCGGTCCGCGACTTGTACGTTCTCCTGCTCCGTCATACTGTCAGATACGTTCATGCCCGCTTTTCTCCTTCCTGCGGCAGACCGGCCGCCGGATTCCAGGGGCCTTGCTGATGTCCCTTCCACTCCGAGCCGTCCTCCCATATTTCCTTTTTCCAGATCGGCACGATTTGCTTCAGCCGCTCGATGGCATAGCGGCTCGCTTCATAGGCGGAGTCGCGGTGCGGGGAAGATACGGCAATGACGACGCTCGTCTCGCCTACCGGCACCGTACCGAGCCGGTGCGTAATCGCGAGCCGCGTACCCGGCCAGCGCGAGGACAGCTCATCGCCGATTTGACGCATCGTTTTCAGCGCCATCGGCTCGTAGGCTTCGTATTCCAGCATCGTGGTCCTTTTGCCATGGGTGAACTCCCGAGTGGTGCCGACAAATGCCAGTGTCGCGCCATGGTCCGGGTGCAGCACTTTGGCCGTCACCTCATCAGCACGAATCGGATCGCGGGTGATAGTGTAGGGCTCCGGCTCGCCGCCGGAAACCGGCGGGATGAGCGCGACTTCATCCTGGCCGGTGATGCGGACCGCATCGTCCGCATATTGCTGATTCACCGCGACGAACGCTTGCTTAAGCACGTCCGTTGCGGCGGGGTAGCGGGTGGCCAGCAGCGCTTTGAGCTCCTGCGGCGTCAGCCCGTCTTGTTCTATGTCCAGCTCCAGTACCGGGGAACCGAAATGCTCGGCCAATCCGGCGAAAAGCAGCAGCTTTAGCTTCATGGTTGTCTACTCCTTTGTTCCAGCGGCCTTTCGAAGTCCGGCGAATGGGTCTCTGTGCGGCAGATGGTTGCTCCGGCCGCGTTAAGCTCGCGATTCACCGGCTTTGCGGGCTGTTCTTTTAAGTTTCAGCATACCATATTTTTAGCGAAAAATGATATAATGGTTGGTGATGTTTCAAGGGAGATGGAGGCGTAGCATGACTATAGAAATCGCAGATGAATACGTCGGCCGCGTCCGGTATACCGTAAGCGAGCTGGCGGCCATCGCTCCGCGAAGGTTCCCGGTGCAGGAGCGGGTAAACGGCGTTACGGGAAAAGCGTTCGACTGGCTCACATGGTACGAAGCTTGGGTTCGAGCTCAGCAGGCGGAGCCGGGACGGACCCCGACCCGTCTGGAGGTTGAAGGAGCGGACGAATTTCAAGCGGGCATTCCTTGGAGCGAATTGAAGCAAGCCTTGGTGCTCTATGAGCAGGAGGACGGCAGTCCATTGGCCAAAGGCTATCCGATCCGCTTGTACGTCCCGGACGGAAGCAGCGAATGCCTCAATGTGAAAAGCGTCGTGCGAATCCGGATTCTCTATGATGAAGAGGCCGCGGAAAAATCGGCGACGTACGGGTTCAAAAATACGATAACACCGGAGCAGCTGCTCAAGCCACGTTCTTGACGGCACGCTGCTCCGTTCATCCACTCGCTACTTGAAGGAAGGTGCCTTTGTGATCGAACGAATGAGGCTGCGCGTCCTTCATACGAACGATATTCACAGCCACTTTGAACAAATGCCCCGCATCGCCTCCGTTCTGCGGAGACTGCGCGCGGAAGCCGGTGAAGAGCGGACGCTTACGCTCGATATCGGAGATCATATCGACCGAATGCGCCCGGAAACCGAAGGGACGGACGGCCGGACGAACGTCGCGGTGCTGAATGCATCCGGGTATGAAGCGGTCACTCTCGGCAACAACGAGGGATTATCCTATACGGAGGACGTCCTTGCGGAGCTGTATGGCCGACAAGCGAGCTTCACCACAGTGATCTGCAACTTGCCTGCAACCGCAACGGGAGCGCTGCCGCCGTGGGCGGTGCCGTTTCATATCGTCCGAAAAGCGGGGGTGCGCATCGGGCTGATCGGAGTCACCGCCTGCTTTCCCGAGTTTTACAACCTGCTCGGATGGGACGTGCGGGAGCCGTTCGACGTCGTGCCGCCCCTTGTCCGGCAGCTTCGTCCACAGGTGGACATCCTTATCGTCATGTCCCATCTCGGGCTGCGCAACGACGAGCGCATGGCGGCCGAAGTGCCGGGCATCGATCTGATTTTGGGCGGGCATACGCATCACTTGCTCGAAGAACCGCTGCGCATCGGCGGGACGCTCGTCTGCGCGACAGGCAAGTTCGGACAATATGTCGGAGTCGTCGATCTGGAATGGGACCCCGCCGAGCAGAAGCTGGTGCGTGCGGAGGGTTCCGTGCAAGCGGTGGCTGCCGAACCGGAGGATGAGGAGATCCGCAGCCTGATCGGGCAGTATGGCGTTCGTGCCGCCGCCGAATTGGACCGTGAGGTTGTCCGCCTTTCTGTCGATATGCAATACGATTGGTATGGCGAATCGCCGCTCGGCAATTTGCTGGCCGGGGGATTGCGCCGATGGATGGGAGCCGAGATCGGTCTGGTCAACGCCGGGCAACTGCTCGGCGGGCTGCCGCAAGGCCCGGTATCGGCCGGTATGCTGCTTCAATTGTGCCCATCGCCGATCAACCCGTGCCGAATGAAGCTGACCGGGGCGCAGCTGCTTCGCGCACTGGAGGAATCGCTGCTTCCCGAGTTTATGGACAAACCGTTGTACGGCTATGGCTTTCGCGGCAAAGTGCTCGGCACGCTGTGCGTAGACGGACTCATCGTTGAGTACGATCCAGAAGGGGCCGATTATGCGAAGATTCGCGCCGTGGACGTCGGCGGACAGCCGCTGGAGGCGGAGCGGCAATATTTGGTCGGCTCCATTGACATGTTTACGTTCCGGGTCGGCTTCACGTCTCTCGGAGAAGGAACGGAGCCTGAGTTTTTCCTGCCGGAATTTTTGCGCGATGTGCTGCTCCGTGAGCTTCGCGACGAAACGTCGCTTCAGGACAGCTTTTCCCGACGGTGGCGTACGCTGGGCGAATCGCGGCACACTCTTTAAGATATGCCCTTCCTTGTGTACAAACCGTAGCAAACAAGCTAAAATATAAAAAGCGATACATGATACGAAATGGATCAATTCGAGGGAGAGAGTAGGAGGAGCGCATGCACGATTGGTGGGTAGCGGTGATCATCGGCATCGTGGAAGGCTTGACGGAGTTTTTGCCCGTTTCGTCGACGGGTCACATGATTTTGACGAGCACGCTGCTGGGAATTCCGGATACGGACGAATTGATCAAAACGTTCGAGATCGTCATCCAGCTCGGCGCCATACTGGCCGGGGTCGTCGTATACTGGAAGCGGATATTGCGGCTGTTCGGCCTCAGCAAGGAGAAGCCCAAAGCAGGCAAAGGGATGAACTTGCTGCACATTATGCTGGCGATCGTGCCGACGCTGGCGATCGCGTATTTGACGAAAGGCTTTATTAAGGCTCACCTCTTCTCGCCGTCCACCGTCCTTATAGGCTTGATCCTTGGCGGTGTGCTGCTCATCGTCGGGGAGAAATTCCAGCCGGAGGTAACGGCCCACGATGTCGACGAGCTGACGTACAAGCAGGCGTTCTTCATCGGTCTATGGCAGATCATTTCGATTTGGCCGGGCTTCTCCCGTTCGGGCTCGACGATTGCCGGAGGAATGCTGGCCGGGGCGAGCCGCAAGGCGGCTGCCGACTTTACGTTTATTATCGCCATCCCTGTCATGGTCGTGGCTACCGGATACGAGCTCCTAAAAAACCTGGATATGTTCTCTTCCGGAGATGTCGGATTTTTTGCCATCGGCTTTATCGTGTCGTTCGTCGTAGCGCTGCTCGCGGTTGTCACGTTCATTAAATTCGTACAAAAGTTCAGCATGTCGTATTTTGCGTATTATCGTTTTGCCGCTGCCGCGCTGTTCTGGATCTTCGTGCTGCGGTAGTTTGTTCGGAATTCGACGATATTTTGCCGGAAATAGGGGAAATTCTCTTATTTCCGGCTTTTTTCGTCCGATGTTCATATAAATTTTGTCAAAACCTGAAAAAACATATTGCTCTTTTTAGTCGAATTCGATACGCTTAATCATATCGATATTTTTCTAAATTTTTCTTTAGAAAGAAGACGTGGTTCGTTGATGCGTTTGCTTCCGCTAAGCATGGTCAAACCCGGCATGCGCCTTGGGAAAAAAATATACAACTCGGACGGGTTGACGCTGCTTGGCGAGCGGGTGGAATTGACGCAAACGCTTATTACCCGCCTGGGCGAGCATGGCGTGGACTTTGTATATATCGACGATCCCCGAACCCGAGATCTGATTGTTCACGATGTCCTTACCGAAGAGACGCGGCTCCAAGCGATTACCGAGATCCGGACCTCCTTCCGTAAAATGATGGAGGATCAGGTCAAGCGCAAGTTGGTGGGTCAGCTGCAGGTCGGCAAGGCGTTTCGCGGGATGATGAGCATGATTTTGGACGACTTGAGCCAGCACAAGGATGCCATGATTATGCTGACCAATATCAGCCTCATGGACGAATATTTGTTTCAGCATTCGCTCAATGTATGCATCTATGCGACGATGCTCGGCATGGCGCACGGCTACGACCGGGAAGAGTTGATGACGCTCGGTCTGGGGGCGCTGCTCCACGATGTGGGCAAAACCCAAATCCCGCTTGAGCTGCTGCGCAAAAAAGGAAAGCTGTCGGATATCGAATATGAGCGGATCAAGCATCATACGGTATTCGGCTTTCAGTTTCTGAAGGACGAGCCCAACATTCCGCTGCTCGCCGCGCATTGCGCTTTTCAGCATCACGAAAGACTGGACGGCAGCGGGTACCCGCGCGGACTCAAGGGCTCGGAAATTCACGAATACGCCCGCTGGATCGGCCTGGTCGATTCTTACGACGCCATGACGACCCACCGCGTGTACCGCAGCGCCATGCTTCCGCATCAAGCAATGGAAATTTTGTTTGCCGGATCGGGCACCTTGTACGAGCCCCGGCAGATCGCGCTGTTCCGCGATAAAATCGCCATCTATCCGATCGGAGTCACGGTCACTTTAAATACGGGCGAAACGGGAGTGGTCGTCGATTTGAATGCGAACGTGCCGCAGCGCCCGGTCGTACGTCTGCTGCTGGATGCGGAGGGACAGGAGCTGAAGGATACGCCCGAAATCGATTTGTCCAAAATGCTGTCGGTCATGATTACCGGCGTCAACCATAAACCTATATAGTGTCAAGTCGTGCAGAGGCAGCTTCCCGGAAGCTGTCTTTTTTGGCATTGGGGGCGCTTTGAAGGGCTAAGTTATTGGATTTTAATTTGAAGCATAGCTGATTTTTTAGTATAATGTTAAATTATAAACTAACTTCTCTTTCGTAAGGAGGTGATCAAGTGGACCCAATTTCAAACGAAGAGGAATGCATGGCTTCCGTGGAGGAGGCGCTCCAAATTTTCGGAGGCAAATGGTCGTTCCTGGTTCTCCGTCAGCTGTTTAAAGGGCCGCAGCGGTTCAATCAATTGCGCCGCAATCTGGACCATATCAGCACCAAATCGTTGACCGATATTTTGCGTCATCTGGAGGAGCATGAGATTATCCGTCGTCAAGTGTTTCCTACGGTACCGGTAACCGTCGAATATTCCTTAACGGATAAAGGCAAAGACTTTCAAACCATACTTGTGGAAATGGGAAATTGGGCAAGAAAATGGGGAAAGCCGCGCGGCATCGACCTTTCCGAACAGACAGAGTAAGGTGCAGCGCGACAGGACGTCGGTTTTCTTTTCAATCGTATTACGATACAATGGGTAATATATTATTGTTAGATTTTACTTTTTAAAGAAGTCAGGTGTGAAAAAACAACATGTCCGATCGCTTAATCGTCAACGATTTGCCCGTATTGCCCCAGATAACGCCCGAATACGATCCGTGGGACCCGCTGCGCTCCTTGCAAACGCATGGCGAACATCGGTTGACGAGCGTCGAGCTGACCGTGACGAATTTATGCAACATGCGCTGCGAGCATTGCGCCGTCGGCGAATCGCTCCTGGTATCGGAAGGGCCGCGCATCCCGCTGAATGTCATCTTGAAGCGGCTGGACGAAGTCGAGGGCTTGGAGACGATCAGCATTACCGGCGGAGAGCCGAGCTATCACGAGCAGACGGTGCGCGAATATATCGTCCCCCTGCTGCGTTACGCCAGGGAGCGGGGAGTTCGTTCGCAGATCAATTCCAACGTGACGCTGGACCTTTCACGGTACGAAGCGATGGCTCCTTATCTCGACGTGATGCATATTTCGTTCAACTATTTGAACGCCGACGATTTCTACGAAGTCGGGTTCGTCCGGACAGACCGAAGAGTATCCGCCACGACGGCGGCCAAGTTATATGAACGGATGGTCGAAAATGCGAAAGCGCTCGCTAGCGGCGGGATGTTCGTTTCGGCGGAATCGATGATCAATTACCGGACGCACGGGAAGCTAAGCGGAATCCATAAGCTAATTCGAGAGATGGGATGCCGCCGCCATGAGGTGCACCCGATGTATCCAAGCGCTTTCGCCTCCAATTTGCCGGTGCTGACGCTGGATCAGACGCGGGCTGCGATTCATCGGCTGCTCGACGACCGCGACCGCGATCTATGGATGCTTTTCGGCACGCTGCCCTTTTATGCCTGCAGCCCGCTGGAGGAGGACCGGGAGATGGTAACCCGTCTTCGCCGCGAGCCGAACGTGACCGTGCGCAACGACCCGGACGGGCGCAATCGCCTCAACGTGAACCTGTTCACGGGCGACGTTTTCGTCACCGATTTTGCGGATGTGCCGGCGCTCGGCAACATTCATGCGGACCGGCTCGATCAAGTATTCGCGCGCTGGAAAGATCATCGCCTGAGCAAAACCGTAAGCTGCCATTGTCCGGCGGCCAACTGCTGCGGACCGAATCTTCTGGTCGTCGATACGTATTATAAAGACGTCGATTTCGGCCAGCGGAAAGCACTTGTGTAATTCAGCCATTATTCCATTTTACTTTTGCAAAGGAGACTGATCCTTCTTGGAAAGTCACAGTACAGGGTTCGATTTCGGATTAATTTCGCTTAATCTTTTACTGGTCGTGTTTTTGGTGCTGCTGAACGGTTTTTTTGTCGCGGCGGAGTTTGCATTGGTGAAAGTCCGGGCTACGCGCCTGCAGCAGCTGGAGAGCGAGGGTAACCCGAAAGCCAAGTATGCGCTCGCCGTAACCAAAAAGCTGGACGCTTATCTGTCCTCCACACAGCTCGGCATTACGCTGGCGTCGCTCGGCTTGGGCTGGGTAGGAGAACCGGCCGTCTCGCATCTGATCGTTGAACCGGCTCTGGCGGCTCTCGGACTCGGAGGAGCCTGGTATGCCAATGCCTTGTCGTTTGCGATCGGATTCGCCGTGATCACCTTCATGCATATCGTGCTCGGCGAGCTTGCGCCCAAATCCATGGCTATTCAGAAATCGGAAGCAACCTCTCTATGGCTGTCGGCTCCTTTAATGCTGTTTTACAAAATCTTTTATCCGGCGATCTGGCTATTGAACGGCGCCGCGAACAAGCTCTTGAAGCTGGTCGGGATTCAGCCTGCGACCGAGCAGGAAGCCCATACGGAAGAAGAAATTCGGATTTTGATGGACCAAAGTGCCCGCAGCGGTATCATCGATAAAGACGAGCTGGCGCTTTTCGACAATATATTTGAGTTCTCCGATCGGGTGGCGAGGGAAATTATGCTGCCGCGGACCGATATGGATTGTTTGTTTACCGAGCTCAGTTATGAGGAAAACTTAAAGATCGTTTACGAAACGAAGCATACGCGCTACCCGGTGGCTACGGACGATAAAGACGAAATCATCGGATTTGTCCATATGTCGGACTTGCTCACGTGCGATCCGGACAAGAAGCACGATATCAAAGATTTCTTGCGTCCGGTGCTCATGGTGCCCGAATCGATGGAAATCAGCCACGTGCTGCGGCTTATGCAGAAGAAGCGCTCCCAGCTTGCCGTCGTGATCGACGAATACGGCGGAACGGCCGGGCTCATTACCACCGAAGACATTCTGGAGGAAATCGTCGGCGAGATTCACGACGAGTTCGACGAAACGGAGCGGCCTGAGGTGGAGAAGATCGGAGATGCTTACTCCGTTGACGGGCGCGTGCTGCTGGAGGATCTTGACGACAAGCTTGCCCTTGGAATCGAAGACGACGAGGTGGATTCGATCGGAGGCTGGCTGTTCAAGCAGCTGGAAGGCTCCGTCTCCAAAGGCAGACGACTGGAGCAGAACGGCTTCCTGTTCGAAATTACGGAGGTCGAGCGATTGCGTATTTTGCGTGTGAAAATTCAACCCGTTCAGAAACAGCCCGTTTCGGGTCCGCTAGCCGGTCAAAACCATCCTGACGAATAGGGAGGTACCCGTTCGATGTCGCTTAGAACGATCGTATTTTGTGTGCTTGGCGCCGTGCTTTTGTACGGAATGTTCACCATCGGCTTCCCGTTTTTGCTCGCCATGTTGATTGCCCTGTTGCTCGAACCGATCGTTCTGCTGCTGACACGAATGTTCCGCAGCGGACGTGTGACGGTTTCCGCCGTAGTCTGTACGCTTTTTACCGGCTCGCTGCTTGGTTTCGTTTATCTGATCGGCTTCAAAATCGTCACGGAGCTCATTCAATTCTGGAAGAACGCTTCCGTATATTTGAGTGACGCCAAGTTGTTTATTGAGGATTCTTCGGTAAGAAACAAATTGTTTTATAAGCTGCTGCCGTACGACGTTGCCGAGCAGGTGCAGCGATACGTGGAAACGGGAACCGGAATGCTTACGGAAAATTTAAAAAGCATCGTGGCCGCCATCTCCGGCTATTTTCTCGACGTAGCCAAAACAATTCCGAATGGGTTCGTGTTTTTTTTCGTATTCGTGATCGGTCTTTACTTGATTTCGTTCAGCTTGCCGCAGCTGCATCAATCGTTTCTGAACCTGTTCGAGAAGCAGTCGAGGCCCAAGGTGGCCGCGGTGCTGAACGATCTGCGCCGTGCTATTCTAGGCTTCCTGTTCGCGCAGGTGCTGATCAGTCTGTTAACGTATGTGGTGACGTTGATCGGCTTGCTTGTTCTGAATGTCGATTATCCGCTTGCCGTTGCATTGCTTATCGTGCTGGTGGATATTTTACCCGTGCTTGGCACAAGCGCCGTGCTCGTTCCGTGGGCGGGGTACAGCATGCTCGCGGGAGATATGCGGCTCGGAATCGGGCTGATCATTCTGCTGCTCGTCATCATGGTGTTCCGCCGTCTGATCGAACCAAAAATTATTGGCGACGCCGTCGGGATCAATGCTTTGGCGGCGTTGATCAGCATGTATGTAGGCTTTCAGCTTGCCGGAGTGATCGGCCTTATTCTGGGGCCGGTGCTAATTATCGTGTACCAGGCGCTTCGCCGGGTCGGCTTGCTTAAAATCAACATCAAATTGGAACAGTAACTATAACAAAAAATCTTGTCGTTCATACGGTCTTACGGCAATCTAAGGGGGAGAAGCAATGCAGGCAGGTCTAGAAAAAGCCAAGCAGCATTCCAAATTATCGTTGCCCAAACTGGTGAAACGCGCCGTCATTATTTTGTTGGGGGCGGCGCTCGTCTCGGTCGGCCTGGAAAACTTTTTGGTGCCCAACAACATCATTGACGGGGGAATCGTGGGCATCTCGATTATTACCTCGCATTTGTCGGGTATTCCGATCGGCGTATTTCTCTTATTATTCAACCTTCCGTTCCTGTTTATCGGGTATAAGCAAATCGGTAAAACGTTCGCGTTATCTACTTTATTTGCGGTTTCCCTAATGTCTGTCGGCACATGGCTGCTTCATCCGGTGCCGCCGCTGACGACCGATCCGCTGCTTGCGGCCGTATTCGGCGGCATTATTCTCGGTATCGGCGTCGGTATGGTCATCCGTTCGGGAGGCTCGCTTGACGGCACGGAAATTATGGCGATTCTATTCAGCAAGAAGACGCCGTTCTCGGTCGGCGAAGTGGTCATGTTTTTTAACCTGTTCATCCTGAGCAGCGCCGGCTTTGTGTTCGGATGGGATCACGCGATGTATTCGCTTATCGCTTATTACATAGCCTTCAAGCTGATCGATATTACGATCGAAGGCTTCGACGAATCCAAATCCGTCTGGATCATCAGTGAGAACAGCCGCGAGCTTGGGGACGCCATTATGCACCGTTTGGGCCGCGGCGTCACGTATCTGCAAGGCGAAGGCGGATTTACCGGCGGCAACAAGCTGGTCATCTTCTGCGTCATCAACCGGCTGGAAGAAGCGAAGCTCAAGTCGATCGTTGAGGAACTCGATCAATCCGCATTTCTCGCGGTCGGCAACATCCACGACGTGAAGGGCGGGCGCTTTAAGAAAAAGGATATTCACTGACGAAAAAACCGTCACGGTCATTCGTTCCAAGGCAGGGAGCGCATTATGCACGCCTGCTTGGAACGAGGGCTGCGGACGGTTTTTTTCGTAAACGGCGATCGACGCCGGGCTCGTTCAAACCGTCGAATCCGGGAAAACGGAAGAAACCGCGATCAGGCAAGAAGCGGAGACGGTTAGCAGCAATCATTTTGTAAACGCTTTCCTAGACGAGGCACTTCAGCTCCTTTTTTTACTTCTGAAGGGGGCAGATTAAGTTGTCGTCATTTTATACGCATAATGGACGAGCGGCAATGTATAGATATTGGTAGATCGCTAAAGGAGGCATTTCCGGCCATGGATCTTGAGAAAGAATGGTATCCGTATGTCAGCCCCTTCGACCCTTGTCCGCCGATTACGGTGAAGACCTATGTTATTCCGCCAAATCTGTATATTCAGTTTCAACCGCCGGGGCTTCCTCAATATCCCCCGCTTCAGGCGCTCCGGTGCGGTACGCTCTGGCCTGCGCTGTATAGTCCTTACGAATCCAAACATTGCTAAAAGGATAGGAGGTGAACCGTATGAAACAACCGCTGCCCCCTCATTACTACACGCTGCTGGAGGAGCTGCAAGCGATTGATTTCGTGTTGGTGGAGCTGACACTCTATCTGGATACGCACCCCGAAGACGCCCAGGCATTGGAACAGTTTAACCAATGTGCGCAGCAACGCCAGCTTCTGGCCCAACGGTACGAGTCCGAATTCGGTCCGCTTCTACAGTTTGGTCACAGCTATTCGGGATATCCATGGCAATGGTGGGAGCCGCCGTGGCCGTGGCAGGTCTGATGCAAAGCCGAACCAGGAGAGGAGACTTGTGCGATGTGGATCTATGAGAAAAAGCTGCAGTACCCGGTCAGGGTTAGCAAGTGCGACCCGCACATGGCAAAGCTGCTGATCGAGCAGTACGGCGGTGCGGACGGCGAGCTGGCGGCGGCGCTGCGGTATTTGAATCAGCGATATACGATACCGGATAAAGTGATCGGGCTTCTGACGGACATCGGGACGGAGGAGTTTGCGCACCTGGAAATGATTGCCACAATGGTCTATAAGCTGACCAAGGACGCTACGACGGAGCAATTGAAGGCCGCGGGACTAGACGAGCATTACGTGAACCACGACAGGGCGCTGTATTACAGCAACGCGGCGGGCGTACCATGGACAGCGACCTATATTCAGGCCAAAGGCGATCCGATCGCCGACTTGTATGAGGACATTGCAGCGGAGGAAAAAGCGCGCGCCACTTATCAATGGCTGATCGACATGACGGACGACCCGGATTTGCAGGACGGCCTGAAATTTTTGCGCGAGCGCGAAGTCATTCATTCGCTCCGGTTCCGCGAGGCGGTGGAGATTTTGAAGGCGGAGCAGGGAGCGAAAAAGGTGTTTTAAAGGAAATTCGGGCTCGGAGGGTAAACAGGGGCGAACGGAATGAAGCAGTAAATCATACCGTTCGCCATCGTTTATTTTCGCGGTTCGTAGCTTTAAGTTAGAGCCTGCTGTAAAACGGCGCGGTGCCGAACGATCCAAGCGGCTGACCGGAACGCCAAGCCAAACCCCACAAAGACCCTTGACGATCCGGAGTAATGCATACTTCGATCGCTTCTTCGGAAGTTTCGCGGACAACGATCTCCAGAATGAGATCGTAGAGCAGGCGCCGCTGATTGGCGGGGAGGCCAAAGGGTAAACAAACATATTCATTTTGTATGTGAGGACATCGTTTGACAATCTGTGACAATCATGGTTCTATAAGACGTGATATGTTTATGCGGATGTCAGGAGGAGAAAGGGAATGTCAACCAACAAGAGAACGCCGGAAGCGATGATCTTCGATTTGGACGGGACGCTGTTTCAGACGGAAACGCTGCTGCTGCCGGCTTACCACGCTACATTCGAACAGCTGCGTGCGGAAGGGCTGTTTCAAGGGGAAACGCCGGATGAGAAATACATTTTGAGCGGGCTTGGCATGCTGCTGGAGCATATATGGCAGCTCGTGATGCCGGACGCCGATCCGGCGGTTCACCACCGTGCGGACGAGCTATTGCTGGATCTGCAAGTAGAGGGGATGGCGCGCGGTGAAGGCAAGCTGTATGACGGCGTTGCCGACACGCTGCAGGAGCTGCGTCGGAGGGGTGTGCGGCTGTTCATTGCCAGCAACGGTCTGGAGGCTTACGTCAAAGGCGTTATCCGCCATCAAGGTCTGGAGCCGCTTTTTGAAGCCGGCGGCTTGTACAGCGCAGGGGAATATGCGACCCGCTCCAAGGTGGATCTCGTGCGTCAGTTGTTGGACAAGTATGGTATCGAAAACGCTTGGATGGTCGGTGACCGTTCCTCGGACGTCGAGGCAGGACATGCGAACGGGCTGTTCGTGGTCGGCTGCGATTATGCGGGCTTCCGCGAAGAGGGAGAACTGGATCGGGCCGACGTCCGCATCGCGGATTTCCGTGACCTTCCGGCATTGCTTGAGGCATAAAGGGCTTGGCGGCACCAAAACATCGATGACTCATCGACCGATGACGCATCGGTGTTTTTTTTTATGGACAAAACCGGAAATCCGGTCAAAAAGAAAAGACCGCTGCTTCAAACAGACCGGTCTCAGTGTGATTCGTTTTGTTGGGATTGCGGTGCAAGGTCCAACGGTTTGGTATCGGCTTTAGGCGCTGCTTTCTTTTCGAGCAGATGGAGAGCGAATTCGATGGGTCGGCGAATTGCCCTGCGGTAGGTTTGCAGATCTCCGGTTAGCCGGAACACGTCGCGCGAAGGCTTCGGATTGACTTCCAGCAGCCAAACATGCCCCGACGGATCGACCGCCAGATCGATGCCGGCTTCGCAAAACGTGCCGAACTTCGTTTCGAGATGCTCTGCGATATGGAGCCCGAGGGTGTAAGCCGCTTCTTTGATGCTCTTTACTTTTTCCTCTGTACCGAAACGGTTTTTGAGCATCGTTTCCATCGAGATCGCGGTCCCGCCGCCGTGCAGATTGGAAGTGACGGAAAACGGCGGTCCGATACGGCCGGCGCATCCGGTTACCTGCCACTTCCCATGGCCGTCTTTTTGCACCAGCATCCGATAGTCGTGCACCCGGCCATCCTTCAGCTCAAGTGGAATGCCCTGCTGCACGATGTATTTGCTCTGCAGCCCCCAGCCGGCAAGCCGCACCGGAATGTTTGCTGCGGTCACCTTGGTGGCCGGCAAAATGCGACGCTCCGCATCTCTCCCCTGCATGAGATAGCCACGGCCTCCCCGCAGCCGCTGCAAGCGGACAATACCACGCCCCCCGGTGCCGCTTTTCGGTTTCAAATACACGATCGGGTGCTTCTTCAGAAACTGTTCCAGCTGCTTCCGGCTTTTGTAATGAATGGTGGAAGGCAGATGCGGAACGATGTTTTCATTTTCTGAGAGCAGGCGGTGTATAATCCATTTGTTGGCAAGTGGCCGGCTCAGGTAACGGAGCTTGGTATATTTTTGACGGAAGCGCGTGATTTTGCGGTAATTGTCCGCCCCGTGATACCGGCACCGGTCATAGATGATCGGCGGAAAGCCGATCCACCTGCGGGTCCATGATCGGGCCGCTTGGTTATAGGCGAGCGCGTGAATCCGCGATCGGTTGTCATCCACATCATCCGGGGTAAATACGAACACGTCCACCCCGAGTTTTTGTCCGTAGATGCTAAGTTTACGGTAAAAGGAAAGCTCTTCCAGCTTTCGTCCAGGCATATACATAGCCAGCACGCCAAGTTGGGTACTCAAGTGCCGCTCACCTGCCTATCTTTCTTATTTATCGCGTTCGCCGTTGGTTTGAGCCAAGGGAAAGGCATCCGTTTTTTTGAGAGGGCGTTTCGGCTTGCGCTTGGCCAAATAGATGGAGTACAGGATCAGATTTTCGAGCGATTTTTTGCGGATGGGCGGCTCGTCGAATTTCATCGGCTTGGAATTTGCCTCGAAAAACCAAATGTGCCCTTCTTGATCGACACCGAGGTCCATGGACATTTCGCCTAACATATGCCCGCTGGACTTCTCGATCTGCTTCGCGATGGTGAGCGCCGCTTTTTTGGCACGGGCGATGATGCGTTTGCTGCCGAGCCCGCCGAAGGAATAGGTAAGCAGCTTGGCGGGATCGTCAATCGAACCGCCCCGAGGAACGTGAGTCGTGATGCTGAGCTTTCCGGCCAATCTGGCGCCGACCCCTGCGACGCTCCATTGGCCTTTGCCGTTCTTTTGCACGAGAACCCGCAGATCGAACGGACGCTGCTTATAGCTGGAGAGGGGAATTCCCTGTTGGATGATGTAGTCCTTGCCCCCGATCAGCTCCTGTACTTCCGACCACAGCCGGGAGACGCTCGGGTAACGGGAGATGTGACTTTTTGTCTTTTCCTGAATACTGAGCTCAAATATTTTGGACTTCGTATCGAGAGGGCTTCGGCTTACTTTCATGATGCCCTTACCGGCTTTGCCGCGAATCGGCTTAAGATACAGAAACGGATACTCGGCAAGCAGCTTATCGAGCTCCTCACCGGAGGAGAGCCGTCTCGTGGCGGGAATGTAGCCCTGCGTCTTCTTGGCATGATTGAGCCATTCGAACAAAGTCCATTTATTAAAGAAGGACGGGTTGAAAAAGCGGATCCTTCTCTGCCGCATGCAGGTTTGAATCACCTGCTGCACCTCGGGGAGCAGCTCGAATTTGCGGTAAGGAATCCGGTTATATATGACGTGGGGGGCGGGAAGCAACCCTTTTTTCCACGTTTTGTCGGCCACACTGTAGGTGTATCCGACGGCTTTGCGTCCGGACAGCTTGAAATCGCTCGTCGTCATAACGTAGACGAGAACGCCGCGCTCTGCCCCGGTTCGTATCAGGTCGATAAAATTTTCTTGATTCCCGCGAAAAACTCGCGTTTCATCCGAGTGAGTAAGAATGGCCAACGTCGGAATTTCTCGCTTGGACGGTGCTTTGGTGTTGGTATCCACTCAGGAATCCCTCCTTGACCGAAATCGGCTCAAGTAGAGGCAGTAGTCATAGATGTTTTGCAGCGAGGCTTTTCCTTGTTCCTTAAGCGCCGGATGCTTGAAAATGGACCGTCCCGGCTTGGAATTCGCCTCGAACATCCAGAGGCGCTCGTTCTGGTCGATCCCGATATCGAAACCGAGCTCGCCCAAAGTATGCCGGTAATTTTGCTCGATATCCTCCGCTAGCTTGACGGCGGTTTCTTTGGCATTGGACAGTACCGAATCCGCCCGGTTGCCGAAAATTTGCCGGAGCACCTGTTCGGGCGTCATGAGCTGCCCGCCGGTACGCACATGGGTCGTGACGCTGCCTTTGCCCGCTTTCTTGGCCCCGATGGCGGCAACGACCCATTGGTTGGTGCTGTTCTTGGTCATGTGGAAACGGAAATCGATCGGACAGCTGTCGATTTCGATCAGACGAATCCCCTGCTGGGCAACGTAGTTGTTCAGTTTTCCACTTTGCCGGTTGAGCAGCGCCATGAGGGCCTCGAACTGGTTGAACCGGAGCAGTACATTGCGCGCTCCTCGCCGGAAACGGACATAGTAGCCGCGTTTCGGGTTGTACGTCAGGCGGAAAATGCCGATGCCGAGGCTGCCGGCGGTCGGTTTCAAGTAGATGAATTTATGCTTTTCCAGCATTTCCTTGATTTGCGAAGAGGTGGGGTTGATCCGGGACTCGGGAACGTAACGGGAAGCTTCGGTGCCTTCCAGCAAATTGTACACATCCCATTTGTCGAAAAACGTCCAGTTGAAGAGCGGAATCCCTCTGCGAATAAACCGCTGCTTGAAAGCGTTCATCGACTCGAGCCGCTCCGCTTTCCGGCTGGGCAGCCGGTTGTAGACGACATCGGGCAACGGCATCGTCTTGCGCACCCAGCCGTTTTCGCCGCGCGGGAGAAGGGCGGTGACGGTCGCTTGAGACCAATTGACGCTTTGGGGGGAAAAGCCGTAGTAGAATGCTTTGTCGGAGCCGGTGCGCATAAACTGCCGGATAAACTCCGTCCGATTGCCGAACGGAGCGCTCTCCCCACCCGTAACGCTGGTCAAGATCCCGATCAGCGGACCGATGCGGATGTCTTTGCCGTTGCTGCACGTGATCATGGTGGTGCCGGCCCGGGGAATGCGAAGCTGCGTGTAAAGGAATGACGGCAAGTACAGATGGTTGCCGCTCTTTTTCAGCAGCTTTAAACCTGCGTATACGCTTTTGCCGCCGAGGTGCAGATGTATGTTTCGTGATTTGGATACTTTAAGCGCCCGCGCCAATTCGCCGGAGAGGTAGACGACCCGCTCCTGACGCTGGGTGACATGAATCGTGCAAGTTGTCAAGCTCATGTTGAACCTCCTAAGAGTTTTGCCGCAGGCAAAACTTTCTCCGAAAGCGTAGGCTGAGTTTTGCCGCAGGCAAAACTTTCTCCGAAAGCGTAGGCTGAGTTTTGCCACAGGCAAAACTTTCTTCGAAAGTACTAGGTAGAACTTTGCCGGGCATTCGTCAAGGCTGCTTTCGCCTGACGTTCGCCTGCGCACGCGGTTGCCGCAGCAAATACCGCGCGTAGCGCAGCGGGTTGGCCAGTGCGTCCAGTTTGGCTTGATCGTCCTGTAAATAAGTAAAGATGGAGCGGCCGGGTTTGGAATTCACTTCGAGAATCCAACTATTGCCATTCGTGTCGACACCGAAATCGATGCCGAGCTCGGCGAGCCGCCCGTGACAAGATTCCAGCGCCTCCGGAAGCCCCATAGCGAGCTGCTTCAGCTCGTGAACGAGCTCCTCGGCGCGTGCCGACCCGAACTCGCGGGCCAAGAACGGTCCGATGGGTTCCACCGTGCCCCCGCCGTGCAGATTAGAGGTCAGGCTGCCGTTCTGCCCCCGGCGGACGGCCATGCCGGTCAGGTTCCAACGGCCGTCGCCGTCTTTTTGCACGAGCGCGCGCACGTCGTAAGCGTCGCCGTTTCGAGACTGCAGCGGCAAATACTGCTGCAGCAAATAGCTGCGCTGCGCGACGAAGCGGCGCAGCCAGCGAAGCAGCGCCCCGGCGTCGGCGAAGCCGCATGCGACGGCGCGGTTGCGCGGGTCCCGCCCTCGGACGGTGAACGCCGCTTTGGCGGGGTTCGCCGTGCCCGCAGGGGACGGGCTTTCGCGGCGCACGAGCAGCACGCCGCGTCCCTGGGAGCCGCCGCGCGGCTTCAGAATCGCTTCGCCGCGCTGCCGGAGCCAATCCGCGAGGGTACGCATACTGCGTAGCGGCTGCGTCTCCGGCAGGTGGCGGTCAAATCGGCCGTCCTGCCGAAGCGCTTGCTGAACGTCCCACTTGCCCTTCAAGCCGTGGCCGAGCAATCGGACGAAGGCCTGCCGTTTAAGACCGTGCAATGCGTGCTGATAATCGGCGAATTGCTTTCGGGCGGTGAAAAAACAGCGGTCATATACGATAGCCGGCAGGTCGAAGGTCCGGCTGCTCCACTCCTTGAGTGCCGCATCATAGACATACCCAGTCACTTGCGGCCGGGACCAATCGATGCCCTGCGGAGTAAATACGAATACCGTCAAGCCGCTGCGGCTTCCGAGGATGCACAAGCGGCGGTAGAAACCACGATTGGCAAAAGGCGGATGTTCATCGGTTTCCGTCGTCATGATGCCGACGGTACTTTCGTGTGGGCGGTCTGGTTTCATCATGCGCTTTACCTCGATCCGTTGAAGCTGCATCGTTGTAGAACCCCGAACTTTCCCATATACGGGCGCAGGTTATCGGGGGGAGGTCCGCTTTCCGGCCCGCCGACCGGAAGTTTGGCGAACCGGTCAAAACTTCGCCGCGAAGCGGGCATATTGCACCACCTTCTTGACGGAGGGGCGGATCTTGCTCCCGGCCCCCAGCGGCGTATTGTCCTCCTTCGACGGCTTCGAATTAACTTCAAGCAGCCATACTCGGCCATTCGTATCGATCGCCAGATCGATTCCGAGCTCGGCATAATGGCCAGGGACCTGCTCCTCGATGCCCATGGCAATTTGGATGGCTGCCCGCCTCAGCTTGCCTAAGCCGCCGGCCGCCCCGGCCGTCCCTGAACGTTCCAAAGCGTTCTTGGCCGTCGTCAGCGTGCCGCCCCGCGCCAGATTGGAGACGAAGTGATGCGTGCCGGCTATGCGGGCTACGATGGACGTAATACCCCATTGTCCGGTTTCTCCCCGCTGCACCAAGGCCCGAAAATCGACGGGCCGGCCGTTCACGGTCAGCAAGTCGAGTCCTTGCTGAATTTGATAGCGTTGGCTTTTCAATTTGCCCGAGATGGTGCTGTACAGCTTGCCGAGGGTGGAAAAGGACTGCTTATGGGCGCCGCCCAGATTCGTAAAATGGCAAATGTATCCGCCCGGCTGTTTTTTAATCCGAATGATGCCTTTCCCGAGGCTGCCGGTAATCGGTTTGAGAAATACGGTCGGATGCTTCGCGCACATCGATTTGAGAAGCTGGAGGTTCCGCAGCAAATGCGACTCCGGCAAGTACGGCTGCAGACCCGTTTCCTTGTAGAGGGCGTCGAACACTTCCGTCTTGTTTAAATACTTCTCATTGAAGAACACCGCATTATGGCGGCTCTTGGCTTGCGTCACAAAGTGCTGCACGTTGGCCCGGTTTTCCAGCTTGCGCGAGGTCAGACGGTTATATAGCACGTGCGGCACCGGAAACGTCGTTTTTTCCCAGCCTCCGTTAGCCTTGATGCGCCATCCTCGAACTTGGTCGCTCTGTCCGCGCAAATCCTCAGGCGTGCTGAAAAACACCGATGCGCCATACAGCTTGCATGCCTCGGAGAGCTCGCGGCTGAAGGCGGTGTTCGCCCCGAACAGCTTGTCGGCGGAATCGGCGTAAACGCGGCTGACCATGACGCCGATCAGCGGGCCGAGATGAATCGTACGGGTTCCGGTTTTGTATTGAAGACAGAGCTCATCCCCGTGGGCAAGCCCCCATCTGGAAGCTAACGAACCGCTCAAGCGCAGCACGCCGACCTTGGACGAAGAGATGACCGAAATTTCCTCCCGGGCAGAGCCGAAACGGAGTTGGAGAGGCTGCTCCAGCGGAATCTTCCATCTTTTCACTACAGATTCGCTGAGCGTCAAAACGGAACCGTCCGAGGAAGTGCCGGCGCTTTGGATCTGGATCTTCACCTTTGTTCTTTTCATGCGGAACTCCTTCCCAGCACCGGCTTGCCGCAAGACATGCCGCAACATGCTTTGAACATTGAGAAGCGAACTACTTCATCATATGAGGGCGTCTAACCCTTGGTGAAAGAAACCACCTATATCGGGCCAGTGCCCGCAGGCCCCGAGACTCCCGCCAGAACTGGAATAAAATTACCGGAGGAGGGAAAACCTAACAAGCGATATGTACCGCCGGGAGGAGGAAACTTATGTCGCAGCAAGATCCTTTTGAGTCTTTGCGTTCCGTTCTGGAGCGGCATGGTCAACTGCAGACGCGGAGCATCCCGAATGCGCAAGGGACATGGATGCTGCTGTATTACGGAGACTTGGCCGACGCCAAAATTTTGCAGACGCAAGTGATTCCTCCCATGCAGGAAAAAGCGCCTGGTGGAGTCTCCTTGGAAACGCTCATTCGCCATTTGCCGGTGGACCAGCAGGAGAAAGCAGAAGATATCGACCGGGTGGTAAAACGGCTGATCTCGGGCTGGACATTGCTCCTCTCCAACGCGGAACGCGGAGGCTATTTGCTCAACACGGCGCTGAAGATCGACCGCAGCGCTACGAGCCCCGAAGTCGAATCGCAGATCATGGGCCCGCAGGTGGCGCTGACCGAGTCGCTGCAAACGAACATCTCTTTGATCCGACAATATTTGCCCGACACGCGGCTTCGCTATGCGTCGTATCAGATCGGCGAGAGCACGCATACCGAAGTGATGCTGCTTTACATGGAAGGCGTTGCTCCGGCCGACGAAATTTCCTTAATGAAAGATAAGCTGGCGAACGTGAAATTCAAAGGCGTTACCGACAGCTCGATGCTTTTGCAAAAAATCGACGACAATCCCGAGTCGCTGTTTCCGCAAATGATTTCCAGCGAGCGGCCCGACCGGATCGTATTGAACTTGATCGAAGGTCGTCTGGTCATCCTCGTCGATGGCAGTCCGTTCGCGCTGTTAGGACCGTCGCGCTTTTTCGACTTTTTCAAATCGGCCGAAGACCGGTATTTACGCACAAATATGGCGTTGTTTTTGCGGCTGCTCCGCTTGGCTGCTATTTTCATCTCGGTTTTTTTCACGCCGCTGTATGTGGCCGCCTTGACGTACCATTACCAGCTGATTCCATCCAATATGCTGGTACCGCTGGCGCAATCGCGGTCCAAGGTGCCGTTTCCTCCGCTGATGGAGGCGCTGCTGCTGGAGTTCATCATCGAACTGCTGCGGGAGGCGGGGGCGCGGCTTCCGACCAAGGTCGGTCAGACAATGGGTATCGTGGGAGGTATCGTGATCGGACAGGCGGCGGTTCAAGCCGGATTTACCAGCAATATTCTGATCATCATCGTCGCGTTGGCTGCGCTTTCGTCTTTTATAACACCGGTCTATATTATGGGTGCGGCGATCCGCATCTTGCGCTTTCCGATGCTGCTGCTGGCCGGGGCGTGGGGGGCGGTCGGGATCATGACGGGGGTCAGCTTCCTTCTGATTCATCTGCTGCGTGTCAAGACCATCGGCCAATCCTACTTGTACCCGCTCTATCCGTTTCATATCGGCAAAATGCGGGCCAAGCTGCCAATCAGCTTCCGGAGCCTGAGTCAGGACATTTACGAAGAACCGGCAGGTGATTCCCGGTGAAGACCAGCAAACGGACGAAGCCGCTCAACGCTTACGTCCTATTCTTCATCATTTCGGGGACGCAGCTTGGCGATCCTGCGCAAAACTTTCAACGAAACGTTTTCATCGCGGCCGGCCACGACGCCTGGGTGTGCATGATTTTAAACGGGTTGCTGGTTAGCGCGGCCTTGTATGCGATGATCAAGACGATGGAATGTTATCCGGACAACGATTTGTATCAGATCCATCAGGAGCTGTTCGGCCGCTGGTTGGGCAAACTGTTCAATTTCGCGTTCGTGCTGTATTTTTTTGTGCTTTGTTTTACCGTGCTCCATTCGTATGCCGAAGTCGTCCATACCTGGCTTTTTCCGGACATGAACAGCTGGCTGTTCAATACGCTGATGAGCCTGCTGTTTCTGTACGGCGTGACTGGGGGAATACAGGTTGTCGCAGGGTTTGCGGTCGTGTCGTTTATTTTGTGGCTCTGGGTATTCCTGCTGTACTATTTTCCGTGGAAATATGCGCAGGTCGATCAATTGCTGCCGCTGTTCGAGGCGGGGCCCGGGCAAATTATAAACGGCATGCGGTCAGCCACTTATCCGATGCTTGGTTATGAGCTGGTGTACTTCTTGTACCCGTTCATCCGGGATAAGCAGAACGTGCAGAAGTATTCCCAGCTTGCCATCGGTTTTACGATATTCACTTACTGCACGCTGTTGATCAATGCCATTGTGTTTTATGCGGGTGAGCAGCTGAAGCATACGGTATGGGCAACTTACTCCTGGTACAAAATCGCGCAAATACCGTTCGTTGAACGGTTTGAGATCGTCGGGGCCGCCTATTGGATGATTCTGGTGCTGCCGAACAATCTGGTGCTGCTGTGGGCATCGACGCGCGGCATGCGCTCCGTCTTCAAGGTGAAGCAAAAGTATGCCCTCTATGTCTGCTGCTTGATTTTTATGCTGTCATCGGAGCTGTTTTTTACGCATGAGCAAGTGGAATGGATATCCAATCTGCTTGGAGAAGTCGGGATTTATCTCGTCTGGCTCTATCCCATCGCGCTGTTTGCGCTTGTCCGTTGGAAACACGGCCGCAGGAAGAAGAAAGGAGCGGAGGTATGAAGCTGAAACGAACAGCCATGACGGCGTCCATGCTTCTGCTGGCGGCTTCCGTCGCGGCGGGCTGCGTGCAGACCCGGGTGCTGGAAAGGCTTGGGCTGGTCATTGCCGCCGGATACGACGAAGCTCCGGGAGACAAAATTCTTGGTACATCGGTGCTCTACGAGATCGATCCGGGAGCGAAGGAGCGCTCCAATGTGATTACGTCGACTGCGTATACGAGCAAGGGGCTCCGGTACAACAACAACGCCGAATCGCGTAAAAAACTGACCTCGGGCCAGCTCCGGGTCGTCGTGTACCATGAGGACTTGGCGCGCAAAGGCTTAACCGAGCTCGTCGATACGATGCTGCGCGATCCGGAGGTCGGCTCGGCCGTCTATTTGGCCGTTTCCAAAGGCCGGGCTTACGATCTCATGACGAGACGGTATCCCGAGATCAGCAATGTCGGCGAATATTTGTTTCAGTCGATCCGGCAAAACGTAGAAAGCGAGGAAATGGTCTCTCCGATTCTGCATGAATACATCCGCGATCTGTACTCACCGGGGAGAGACCCGGTGCTCCCGTACATCGTGCAGCGGAATAACGAGATTATTTTATACGGAGCTGCACTGTTCCGGGCGGACCGGATGGTCGCGACGATGCCGCTGCGCAAAATTTTTTATCTCCGGCTGTTGCGGGACCGATTCCACTCCGGGATGACGGAGATTGGCCTATCGCCGGAAGCGCTCGGCTCGATCGCCTCCCCGTCCAAAGGGCAGAAGCAGATTTATCTTGTGCTCGACTCGGTGAAAAGCGAAAGCCGGATCCGGTTGACCAATGCGAAGCAGCTGGCATTCACGGTGCAAGTTCGCATGAGCGGGAGGCTGCAGGAGATCTCGTCACCGGTCAATCTGCGGAACCGGCAGATGATCGAACTATTGGAGCGCGAAACGAGCAAGGCGGTTGAAGCAAATGCGATGGCATTTATCGAAAAAACGCAGAAGCTGAACGTCGATCCCATCGGCTTCGGAGAGAAGTACCGGGCGCAGCACAGGGGCAGCGGCCTGACCGTGGACAAATGGAAGCAGCTGTATCCGAAAGCTAAGGTGCGCGTCGAGGTGAGCACGAAAATTTTACGGACCGGCCAGACGGATTAGCGGTTGCCGGCGGCGGCAACCGTCCCGGCGTTGTACCCGTCGATCCACCGCACCGCTTCGGAAATATACGGCACGGTGCGAAAAGCGCGGGCTTGCACATCCGGGTGGCTTGAAGCCATGGCGAAGCTGTGTGGCGTTACCGCAAACATGGACAAATCGTTGAAGGCGTCGCCGAAGCAGGCTGTTTCTTCCGGGCGGATATTTAGCTTTTCCAGGAGGGCAAGCAGGCCGCTCCCTTTGGAGCTTCCCTTGGGCATGACATCCAAACAATCGATATCCGAAATATACGCGTCGACCGCTTCCCCGTATTGCGCCAGCAGCGTTTGCTGAAATTCGCGGAGCCGGCCGACATCGCCCATGAACGAAATTTTGCCGCAGACGAGGTCACGTCCGAGCCGCTCCCGGAGGCCCTCCACCGCCTCGAAAGGAGCCATCAGCCGCGGGGCGAGCCGCTGCGCATGCTCGCTCCACCGTTCCGTCATATAGCGGTCGGGTCCGGCGAGCAGCGTGAGAAACGGCAGGCCTGTCGCCGCTTGCGAGAGCTCGACGATCAATTCGCGCTCGAACGCGTGGTGGCGGATCAGCTCTCCGCCGGCTGCGTGCACGTATGCGCCATTTTGCGAGATGCAGTGGGCGGTGATTCCGACCGTTTCCATCACCTTCACAATTTCCGGGCGCATGCGTCCGGAGGCGAAAGCGACCGCAGTCCCGCGTCCGATCGCGTCGTGCAGAGCTTGCCGATCCTCGGAACGGATCGTCTTGTGCCCGAGCAGCAGCGTGCCGTCCAAATCGCTGACGATCAGTTTAATCATCGTTCGTTCTCCCCCTCGGCGATGAGAATTTCGATATTATGCCGGCGCAGTGCTTCGCTCATCGGCTCCGCAGGCGGCCGGTCCGTAATGACCATGTCGATGCAGTCCAATCCCGCTACCCGGTAAAACTGGCGCAGACCGAACTTCGTATGATCCGCCAGCACAATCACCTGATCGGCGCGGCGAATCATCTCCTTCATGACATAGCCTTCCTCTTCGAAGGGGTTGGTCAACCCGTCCGGTGTCAGCCCGCTGGTGCCAAGGATCAGCTTGTCGGCCTGATAGTCGCGAAGCATTTCAAGCGTTCTCGCGCCGGAGATGAAACGGTGGTGCGGGTGGACAACCCCGCCAAGCAGGTGCACGGTGCTGCCTTGCTTGGGGGACAGGAGACCGGCTATGTCGATCGAGTTGGTCACGATGACGTGGCCGTCGGTTCGCAGCTGCTCCGCCGCATGAAGCACCGTCGTGGAAGCGTCCATGAACAAATAGTCGCCGCTGTGGATCAGCGAAGCGGCGAGCCGGCCGATGCTCCGTTTCACGTCAGATTCCGCTTGCAGCCGGTCGCGGTAGCCCGAGATGTCTTTATTCAGCGAAGGCCAGATCGCTCCCCCGCGCGTGCGCAATATTTTTCCCTGCTCCTCCAGCTTGACGATATCCCGGCGGGCCGTATCCCGGGAAACCTGGAACAGCTCGCAGATTTCCTCCACGGAAATGCGCTGATGCGCTTGCATGTGCTGTAAAATGGCGAATAATCGTTCCTCCTGATACATGACAGGCTCCTTCCGATGCAGGATGATAATGGCTTTAATCGAATTATAAGTGAAAATGCTTAAGTATATCAAGCATTTATAAGTAAATGTAAGCAAAACGCTTACTGGTAATTTTTTGAACGAACGGATGCATTCCGCAAGGGCGTTATGTTACAATGGCTGAAGCGTACATACGCCTATGAACTTTAGCAAGAAGGGAAAAGAAACGCACGTGACGGAAACGAAAAGAAAATCGAAACCGAAGCTGTTGGAGCTGGACATCGTCCGGGCCATCGCCATTCTCGCGGTCGTGCTCATTCACTCGACGTCCGACGCTACGGTCGAGCTGCCGCCGGGCAGCGGCTCCCAAGCGGTGTATCTGGCGCTCAACAAGCTTGCCAATTTTGCCGTGCCGGTGTTTATTCTGCTCAGCGGTCTGGTGTTGTTTTACCGCTACCAGGACGACTTCGGCGGCAAGCAGGCGCTGCAATTTTATTTGAGGCGGGTCAAGCAGGTGCTGTACCCGTATCTGGTCTGGTCTCTCTTTTATTACTTGTACAACCAGTGGATTTTTTACCGGGCGAACCTGCATTGGAACACGGGCGAATTTTTGGATTTGCTGCCGTGGGCGGATGCTTCGTATCACTTGTACTTTATGGTCATCATCGTCCAGTTTTATTTGCTGTTCCCGCTGCTGATGTGGCTGTGCCGGGCATTTCACTGGTTTCGCAGCGGCTTGATCTGGATCGGCCTGCTGATTCAGGCCGGGTTTTATGCGTACCACAACTGGGTGGAGCCGTTCGGCCACATGCCTTCGCTCTGCATCAACTATTTCAGCATGTTTACGCTGGGCGGATGGATCGGTCTCCATTACGAAGCGTTCTCGGCCTGGATTCGCAAACACTTCGTCTGGGTGCTGCCGCTGACGGCGGTGCTGGGCTTCGGCTTCATGGGCTTGTTCCAAATGGAATTGCGGTTTAACATCGTTCTGTCCCACCAGTGGTATCAGTTCTTGTTTTTCGCTTATGCAGCCTTTGCCGCCATGAGCTTTATCCGGTTGGGCCAACTGCTGCTGGAGCGGGCAAAAGCGGCGGCGCGCGTGCTCATGGCGCTCGGAGCCGCCTCGTTCGGCATTTATTTGGCGCATCCGGCGGTGCTGACCTATTACAAAACGCATGTCCTGCCGCAGAGCGGCGCCATGTGGGCTTATCATGCCTATGTATTTGGGGCGTTCGCGCTTAGCCTGACGATACCGTGGATCGCTACATTCCTGTACGGGCAAGCGATGCGGCCGTTCCGGCGCAAGAAACCGAAGCCAAGCCCCGCAGGGAGCGCAGCGTAGTTCAGGAACCGAAGGTGCTATTTTGGCCGGACCTCTCATACAATGTATCGTACAAGTTGTACGAGGGGAGGCTGGAATGTTGAAGGGGACCCGAAATATCGTGGGGTTGGCCCTGGCGCTGGGCATGATACTTTACGCCGTACCGAGGCTCGATTTCGGCGGGGGCTGGACGCTGGCTTCCGTGTTCGGCGCAGGATGGATCGCCTTTGCGCTGCTCGTCATTGCCGCACATTTGCACGAGCTGCTTGGCGTGGAGGAGGAGACGAAGCGGGAGCTGCTCAAGATCAAACGAATGAAAAAATGGCGGCTGGAGCAATCGCTGCAGGGCAGGCGCAGCCTGTTGCAGATCAAAAAATAGCGAAAAAGTCCGTTTTCACACCTTGCGCGGTGGGAAACGGACTTTTTTTTCTGCCCCGGCTACGTCGAGTCCCGAGCACAGTTTTTTTCGTGCCAAAAAAATGATAAGATATAGTACAGAGTAATACAGAAATAGAATGGATTGGTGAGACAGATGAGTGAAACCGAATCGACCAACGTGCAGGAAGCCGCAACGAAGCACGAACAAATTTTGAAATATATCGAGAGCTTGAAAATCGGCAGCAAAATCTCCGTCCGCAAAATCGCCGAGATGCTGGGGGTCAGCGAAGGGACGGCTTACCGCGCGATCAAGGAGGCGGATGCGATCGGACTTGTGGCGACGAAGGAGCGGGTAGGCACGGTCCGCGTCGAGAAAAAGCTTCGCGACCAGATGGATAAGCTGACGTTCGCGGAAGTCGTGAATATGGTCGACGGTGAAGTACTCGGCGGCATGGCGGGCTTGGACAAGACCTTGAACAAGTTCGTCATCGGCGCGATGGAGCAGGATGCGATGATGCGCTATATCGATCCGGGCAGCCTGCTGATCGTCGGAAACCGGAGCACGGCGCATCTGGGAGCGCTGGAGCAAGGGGCGGGAGTGCTGATTACGGGCGGCTTCGGGACGAGCGAGGAGGTCAAGGAGCTTGCCGACCGGCTGGAGCTTCCCATTATTTCCAGCAGCTACGATACGTTCACGGTCGCATCCTTGATCAACCGGGCGATTTACGACCGGCTGATCAAGAAGAAAATCTTGCTGATCGAGGACATCGTCCCCCAATCGATGCAGGTGTACGCGCTGAAGGCTCATCATACGCTGAAAGACTGGCAGCGGCTGCACGAGGAAACCGGGCACAGCCGTTTTCCGGTGGTGGACGAGTGGAACCGCGTCATCGGCATGATTACGTCGAAGGATTTGATCGGCGCCGAACCGGACCAGACGATCGACAAGCGGATGACCCGGGGACCGGTGACGGCAAGCGCAAACACGTCGGTGGCGGCGGCGGCCCATCTGATGGTATGGGAGGGCATCGAGCTGCTGCCGATCATCGACATGAGCCGCAAGCTGACCGGCGTCATCAGCCGTAAGGACGTGCTGAAGGCGATGCAGCATATTCAGCGCCAGCCGCAGCACGGGGAGACGTTCGAGGATTTGATCTGGTCGGGCTTCTGCGAGGAGAAGGACGGGGACGGGCATACCGTCTTCCGCGGGACGATTACCCCGCAGATGACGAACCGGCTCGGTACCGTCTCCGAAGGCGTGCTGACGGTGCTGATGACGCAGGCTGCTTATCACGCGGTGCAGGATGTCAAGAAGGGCGATCTGGTGCTGGACAACATGGCTTCGTATTTTATCAAGCCGGTGCAGATTGACAGCGCGGTAGAAATTCGTCCCCGCATCATCGAGGTGAGCCGCAAATTCGGCAAAATCGATGTCGAGATGCATCTGGACGGGGTCTTGGTGGCCAAGGCGATGCTGACGGCGCAAGTATTCGAGCCTTAGAGGGGGAGAGGGGCGGCTGCGAAGCCGCTTAAGCCCGCGAAAACACGGCTGAGTCGAAACGGCTTCACGGGTTTCACGGGCTTTGCGGGCGGCCGGTTTATTTCCGGCTGAACAGATTGTGATTGCGGATCCCCGCAAACAGATTGAACAAGCCGAGCAGCAGGCAGACGGTTCCGAAGATGCGGCGGGTTGCGGAATCTTCGAAGAAGAACAGTTGGGATACGGCGATGACAACAAGCATAAGTCCCATGCAGATGTTCATCCGGGCCGAGTACAGGCCGCGCTGTTTCGGTTCCGTTTCCCGGCGGTAACGCACGCTGAAATAGAGCGACAATACGAGGAAGATGACGATCAGCACGCTGAGCGTCCATTGAATGGTTTGCATCTTGAGCGGCACATCCTTATGTACGGGTTCTGCTTCCACTTTAGCGATTTCCGCCCGGGAAATCAACCGGCAGCGGGAGAATACGAGAGCGGGATGCGTTTCCACTCTTTGACCGTGACCCATACCTTCAGCTCCGTTTGCGTCAGCACGATCCATTTGACGGCCTGTACGATATAATCCTTATCCAGCACGCCGACGTATGGCTTCTCCGTCAAAATTTGCTCGTACACGTCGGGCATGGCGGCAAAATCCGATATTTTGCGGCCGACGACGATTTTTTTCAAATCGCCGTGAATGCGGCGCTTCAGCTCGCTTTCCGTCACCTTGTCGAGCGTCGTGTGCTCAGCGGGCTCGATATAAATGTTCAGGAGATTGATCGTCGTCTGCTGATTTTTCGTTTTGGTCAAATCGGCGATTTTGACCTCCAGATCCACCTTGGCGGAGAGCAGCTCCCGGTTCTGCTCGATCATCATATTCAAGCGTTGATTGTACACGCTCAGAAACAGGGCAGCGCCGATGACAATCCCGGCCATAAGAAGGCCCGCCGCACGCAAAAAACCGCCGGACGAACCGGAAGCGGGCGCCTTCACCCTTCGCTACCTCCTTTGCAGATCCACTGGATCAGAGTCGAGCCCATATGCGCGCCGACGAAGGCGCAGACGATGTACAAGATTTGTTTGATCGCCGGGGAGATGTGTCCCTCGATAAAATGCGTCTCGATCGCGCGGATCGGATCGATTGTCCCGCCTATGGCGGCGACGATCGCCCAAATTTTGATTTGCTCCGCGACGCTCGTCATCCGGTACACCGGCGGTTCAAGCGTCAATACGGCGCTGATGCCGGCCAGCATCGTCCCCCCGAGCACGACTCCGAACGCCACGAAAAAATCAAGAAAGCATCTGGATACAAATGGAGACATCGTTCCTCATCCTTTCCGGACCTGTTGAGCCGTTCCCAGCCGTTCGGGGCTTGGCCGACTTCGCCTTACTAAATATATGGCACACTTGTTCGCATTATGCTAAACTATGGATAAATATTTCAAACGCGGGGAGGCGGCCCGGATGGGCGATTTCGTACATTTGCATGTGCACAGCGAATACAGTCTGCTCGACGGTGCCGCGCGCATCGACGATTTGGTCGGCCGTGCGGCCGAGCTCGGCATGAAGGCGCTGGCGCTGACGGATCACGGGGTGATGTACGGCGCCATTCCTTTTTATAAAGCATGCAAGCAGCGAGGGATCAAGCCGATTATCGGGTGCGAGGTTTATTTCACTTCGGGCTCCATCCGGCAAAAAGGCAGCCGTCAGGAACAGCCGATCTACCACCTGATTCTGCTCGCCAAAAATAAAACCGGCTATCAAAATCTGATGAAGCTGTGCTCCATTGGACATTTGGAAGGTTATCACTATAAGCCGCGGATCGATCCGGAGCATCTGGAGCGCTATGCGGAAGGGCTGATCTGCACCAGCTCGTGCCTTGGCAGCGAGGTGTCGCAGCATCTGCTGCACGGGCGTTACGACGAGGCGAAGGAGGCGGCGCTGCGCTACCGCGCGATCTTCGGAGACGACTTCTTTCTGGAGCTGCAGGACCACGGCCTGACGGAGCAAAAGAAAGTGCTGCAGGACATGCTCCGGCTTGCCCGCGACACCGGAATTCCGCTGATCGCGACCAACGACGTGCATTACGTTCGTGAGCCGGACCATGCGGTGCAGGACATCCTCATTTGCATAGGTACGGGCAAAACGATTGAAGATGAAGGGCGGCTTAAGTTTCATACGTCGCAGCTTTATTTGAAAAGCCCGGACGAAATGGCAGGGCTGTTCGCCCATGCGCCGGAGGCGCTCGCCAATACACTGGAGGTAGCTGGGCGGTGCGACCTCGAGCTCGACTTCGGGCAGTCGATTTTGCCGGAATTCGCCCCGATTCCGGGCGGCATGACGGCCGGGATGTATCTTGCACAGCTTTGCCGGCAGGGCCTTGATCAGCGGTACGGCGCGGCTGAGGAATGGAACGACGCCGAATGGCGGAACAAGTTGGAAGAACGGCTGCATTACGAGCTGTCCGTCATCGAGCGGATGGGATATTCGGATTATTTTCTGATCGTATGGGACTTCATCCGCTTCGCGCACGAGCAGGGGATCGCGACCGGACCCGGACGGGGGTCCTCGGCGGGGAGCATCGTCGCTTACGTGCTCCGCATCACCGACGTGGACCCGATCCGCTACAATCTACTGTTCGAGAGGTTCCTGAACCCCGAGCGGGTATCGATGCCCGATATCGATATCGACTTCAGCGACCTTCGGCGCGACGAGGTGATCGACTATGTCGTGCGCAAGTACGGCCGGGACCGGGTGGCGCAGATTATCACCTTCGGAACGATGGCCGCCAAAGGGGCGGTACGCGACGTCGGCCGGGTGCTGAACCTGCCTTACGGCGAGGTGGACCGCGCCGCCAAGCTGATCCCGCATCAGCTTGGCATCACGCTGGAGGAGGCGCTGCGCACGAGTCCCGACCTGAAGGCGCTTGCCGCCAAGCAGCCGAAGACGGCGGAGCTGCTGGAGCTGGCGATGAAGGTCGAAGGGATGCCGCGCCACGCTTCCACCCACGCCGCGGGCGTCGTTATTTCGCGCGAGCCGCTGACGCAGTACGTGCCGCTGCAGGAAGGAACCGAGCAGACGGCGCTGACGCAGTATACGATGGAGCATCTGGAAGCGATCGGCCTGCTGAAGATGGACTTTCTCGGACTGAGGACGCTGTCCATCATCGAGCGTACGCTGGAATGGATTTGCGAGCAGACGGGAGCGCCCTTCGACTGGACGAAGGTGCCGGACGACGATCCGGCGACGTACGAGCTGCTCAGCCGGGGCGATACGACGGGCATTTTCCAGCTGGAGTCGGCCGGGATGCGCCGCGTGCTGAAGGAGCTGCGGCCGTCGAACTTCGAGGACATCATTTCGGTGCTCGCGCTCTACCGGCCGGGCCCGATGGAATTCATCCCGAAATATATCGCCTGCAAGCACGGGCAGCAGCCGGTGGAATACCCGCATGAGGCGCTGGAGCCGATTCTTCGGGACACGTGCGGGATCATCATCTATCAGGAGCAGATCATGCAGATCGCTTCGAAGATGGCCGGATTCAGCCTCGGCGAAGCGGACTTGCTGCGCCGGGCGGTCAGCAAGAAGAAGCGGGAAGTGCTGGACAAGGAGCGCGACCACTTCGTGAAAGGGAGCCTCAGCCAGGGCTACAGCGAAGCCGAGGCGAACCGGGTATACGACATGATCGTCCGCTTCGCAGACTACGGTTACCCGCGGGCGCATGCAACGGCTTACGGCGTGCTCGCGTTCCAGACGGCGTATTTGAAGGCGCATTACCCCGTGCCGTTCATGGCGTCGATGCTGACCGCAGTGACGGGCAGCCATCATAAAATCGCGGAATATGCCGACGATTGCCGCCGCATGGGCATCGCCGTGCTCCCGCCCGACGTGAACGAAAGCGGCTTTCTGTTTACGCCGGTTGCGGCGGAGAGCGGCGGCGCGATTCGCTTCGGCCTCGCGGCGATTAAGAACGTCGGGACGCACGCGATCGAATCGATCATCGCGGAACGCCGTACGGGCGCCTATGCCAGCTTGATCGACTTTTGCCGGCGCGTCGATCTGCGCGTATGCAACAAGCGCGTGATGGAGTCGCTGATTCAAGGCGGAGCGCTCGATTCGCTGCCGGGCCACCGGTCCCAGCAGCTCGCGATGCTGGAAGACGCCGTCGATGCGGCGGTCAAGTGGCGCAAGGACCGCGAAGATCTGCAGCTTGTGCTCGACGGTTTCACGGAGGAGGTCAGCTGGGAGGTCGAATACCCCGAGATCCCTCCGTTCACGCTGACGCAAAAGCTGGAGCTGGAGCGGGAGCTGCTCGGCCTGTACATTTCCGGCAGCCCGCTCGACGACTTCGATGCGGTGCTGCAGAAGCTGGAGACGGACCTGCTGTCCCGGCTTCAGGAGTACCCGGACGGCAGCGACGTCATGGTTGCCGGTCTGGTCATCTCGAACAAGACGATCGTCACGAAAAAAGGCCAGCCGATGGCGTTCATGGAGCTGGAGGACCGTGTAGGCAAAGCGGAGGTCGTGCTGTTCCCGGAAACGTGGAAAAAGTACGCCCCGCTGGTGCAAAAGGGCAAGCCGGTGCTGGTCGTCGCCAAGCTTCAGCTTGGGGACGAAGACTACAAGCTGTTGGCCGATCAGCTTATCGCGCTGGACGATCCGCACCTGGAGCAGAAGGCGGTCAAGCCGCCCCCGCTCCCCGCAGGCTCCTCGCGAAGCGGTCAGCGGCGCGCTTCCGGCTTCACATCCCGCGGCACAGCTTCGGCGGAGGCTGCACGCGAATCACGAAGCCGGTACGCGGCGGCGGCTTCCCTGGCGGCGGATCAAGCGTCCAGGCCCTCGCCGGGCGGGATGGAGCGCAAGGCCGCGGACCAGCCTGTACGGGCTGGTGAGGCCGCAGCCCGCGGTCCCCGCGCCGCAACGACGGGGCAGCGCGTTTACATGCGCATCTCGCCGCAGCGCGAGCAGCCGGCGGTGCTGGAATCGCTCAAGCGGCTGATCGCCGGACATGGCGGTCCGCTGCCGGTTGTGTTATACTACGAGCGGACCCAGAAATCGCTTGGCTTAAGCGATCAGTACAAAGTAAAGCCGTCTCCCGAGCTGTTCGCCCGCATTGAGGAGCTGCTCGGCAAAGAGAGCGTAAAAGTGAAATAAATCGCGCCTCCCCCGCATACATTTAGTAACCCGCACCCAGTTCGGCGAGACGTGAGACTCGCCGGTTTGCACGAGTTACGAATGGAACCGGAGGAGGCGTTGTTTTTATGTCCTGCCAACGTATTGTCGAATATTTGAAGAAGCGCGGCGTAACCGTCGAACGCATAGCGGATATTGTGCGCGAGCTGCAGCTTCCCTATAATCCCGCGCTTTCCGCGGAGGCGTGCATCGAGAGCGTGATGGCGGTTCTCCAAAAGCGCGAAGTCCAATACGTGCTGTATACCGGTATCGCTTTGGACGAGCTGGCCGAACGGAAGGGGCTGCCCGAACCGTTGCAGGGACTGATGGAGACGGATGCGCCCTTGTACGGCGTGGACGAGACCTTGGCGCTTGGCATCGTTCACGTATATGGCATGGTCGGGCTGACCAGCTTCGGTTATTTGGACAAGAAAAAACCGGGCATCATCCGCGAGCTGAACGACCACCCGAAGCGCATTCACGTCTTTTTGGATGACCTGGTGGCAGGGCTGGCCGCTGCGGCTTCGGCCCGGATCGCGCACAGGCATCAGGATGAGGCGGACGGCCTCCCGCCGCAAACCTGACGTCGAGATTTGCCGAAACGGCGCGCCTTTTAGGATAAAGACCTCCCCTTCCGGCATACCGAACTTCGGTTGCGGGAAAAAGTGCACTTATGATATCATTATTGCATTATGTTCGGGAGGTCTTTTTTCATGTGGACGGTTATCTATATCGCTCCGACCGCTAAAATCGCTGAAAGAATCAAGCAAAGACTTACGGAAGAAGGCTTCCTTGTTCAAGTCCGCGCTATCAACATGACCAAAAACCAGTTTGAAATCGTCGTTCCCGAAGGCGAATTGGAAGAGGTTCAGGAAGTGCTGAACTCCATTTTGCATAGATCCTAAACAAGTCCCAATATCTCAAGTGAGGTGTAATTGTGCAATTTAAAGACTTGTTTCAAAAAAAAAGAAAATATGCCACGGTTCCTTCCGTGGACAGGACGGCTCCGAACCGGGTGATGGACGGAGCTATCGACGTTCCCGAAGAGCGTCCGAAGCGTGAAATCCCGGAAGGCCTGATGAACAAGTGCCCCAAGTGCGGGACGATCCAGTACAACAAAGAGCTTGATAAAAACTTAAAGGTATGTACCGCTTGCGAGTACCATTACAAGCTGAATGCCGTTGAACGTATCCAGATGACGATGGACGAAGGCCGCTTTGTGGAATTTGACAGCGAGATGGCATCTCAGGACCCGCTGGAATTCCCCGACTACATAGCCAAGTACAACAAAGCGGTCGAAGCTACCGGCATGCAGGACGCCGTCATTACCGGCGAAGGAACGATCGGAGGGTATCCGGTCGTCGTAGCGGTGATGAGCTTCGACTTTATGGGCGGATCGCTCGGATCAGTTGTAGGCGAGAAGGTGACGAATGCGATCGAGCATGCGACCCGGACGAACCGGCCGGTTATCATTTTCTCCACATCGGGCGGCGCGCGGATGCAGGAAAGCATTCTCAGCCTGATGCAGATGGCGAAAACGAGCGCGGCGATTGCCAAGCTGAACGAGCAGGGCGGCCTGTACGTTTCCGTCATTACCGACCCGACTTTCGGCGGCGTCAGCGCGAGCTTCGCGATGCTCGGAGACTACATTATTGCCGAGCCGGGGGCAGCGTTCGGCTTTACCGGCGGACGCGTCATCGAACAGACGATGAAAATCAAGCTGCCGCCAGGCTTCCAGACGGCGGAATTCAACCTGAAGCATGGACAAGTGGACTTGGTCTCGCACCGCAAAGAAATGCGCAGTACGCTGACCCGTCTTCTTAGCATGCACGCGGTAAAGGAGGAAACCGTTAATGGCTAGTGAAATGCCTTTTGAGCAGCCGCTAGTCGAGCTTCGCGCCAAAATCGACGAGCTGCGCAAGTTCGGAGCGGACAAGCAGATCGATTTCTCCGAGGAGATCAAGCGCTTGGAGCAGCGGCTGGAGCAGCTCGAAACGGAATTGTACGCCGGCATGTCGACCAAGCAAAAAATGCAGGTAGCCCGTCATCCGCAGCGCCCGACGACACTGGACTACATTCAGCATTTGTTCACCGATTTCATCGAGCTGCACGGGGACCGTTTATTTGGCGACGATCTGGCCATTGTAGGGGGCATCGCCCGCTTTAACGGCATTCCGGTGACGGTTGTCGGCCATCAAAAAGGGAAAGATACGAAGGACAACATTGCGCGTCACTTCGGCAGCCCGCATCCGGAAGGCTTCCGCAAAGCGCTGCGCTTTATGAAGCAGGCGGACAAGTTCAAGCGCCCGATCATCACGTTCATCGATACGAAAGGCGCTTATCCCGGCAATGCGGCGGAAGAGAGAGGGCAAGGGGAAGCGATCGCCCGGAATCTGATGGAGATGGCGTCCTTGCGGGTGCCTGTCTTGTGCGTCGTCATCGGCGAAGGCGGTAGCGGCGGCGCTCTGGCGCTTGGCGTAGGCAACCGCGTATTTATGCTTGAAAATGCAATTTATTCGGTCATCAGCCCGGAAGGCGCGGCCTCGATCTTATATAAAGACGCTTCAAAATCGATGGAAGCAGCCGAAGCGATGAAAATTACGGCGGACGAAATTTTGAAGCTCGGCGTTATCGATGCGATCATTTCCGAACCGAAGGGCGGTGCCCATCGGGATGTTGCCCTGCAGGCGGAATCGATCAAGCAAATGTTGTGGACCCACTTGCAGGAATTGCTCAAGATGACGGAGAATGAATTAATAGAAGACCGCTATAATAAATTTAGACAAATCGGTCGGTTCACCACCATCCAGGAGGGAAATCATGCGTAAAACAAAAATTGTGTGTACCATCGGACCGGTCAGCGAATCGCTGGACATGTTCAAGAAGCTCATTGATGCAGGGATGAACGTTGCTCGGCTGAACTTCTCCCACGGCGATTTCGAAGAGCATGGCAACAGAATCAAGAACGTGCGTCAAGCTTGTCAGGAGCTCGGCAAAAGCGTAGCCATTCTGCTTGATACCAAAGGACCGGAAATCCGGACCGGCAAGCTGAAGGACGATCAAAAAGTTGAGCTGCTCCAGGACAATTTGATTACTTTAACGACGGAGGAAGTACTCGGCGATGCCGAGCGCGTTTCCATCACATACAGGGACCTTTACAAAGACGTCAAGATCGGTTCCACCATTCTGATCGATGACGGCTTGATCGGACTGACGGTCGAAGATATCCGCGGAACGGATATCGTGTGCCGGATTAAAAACGGCGGACTGCTTGGCGGCAAAAAAGGCGTGAACGTGCCTGGAGTGAAAATCAACCTGCCGGGCATCACGGAAAAAGACGCGAACGATATCATTTTCGGCATTCAGCAGGGAGTGGATTTTATCGCTGCTTCTTTCGTGCGCAAAGCGAGCGACGTCCTTGAAATCCGCGAAATTCTTGACCGTCATAACGCAACGCATATTCAAATCATCTCCAAAATCGAAAACCAGGAAGGCGTGGAAAACCTCGACGAAATTCTAGAGGTATCCGACGGTCTCATGGTAGCGCGCGGCGATCTCGGCGTGGAAATTCCGGCTGAAGACGTGCCAATCGTGCAAAAAGCGATGATCAAAAAATGTAACCAAGTTGGTAAACCGGTTATTACGGCTACGATGATGCTGGACTCCATGCAGCGCAACCCGCGCCCGACGCGTGCGGAAGCGAGCGACGTGGCGAACGCGATCTTCGACGGCACGGATGCCGTGATGCTATCCGGCGAAACGGCGGCAGGGAAATACCCGGTAGAGTCTGTTCAGACGATGGCCCGCATCGCCGAGCGTGCGGAATCGGCATTGGAATATCGGGAAATTTTCATCCGTCAGAGCAATGCGCAGCAGACGACCGTAACCGAGGCGATCAGCCAAGCGGTAGCGAACTCGGCGCTTGATCTGGACGCCAAAGCGATTCTGACTTCCACGGAAAGCGGCTATACGGCGCGTATGGTGTCCAAGTACCGTCCGAAAGCGCCGATCATCGCGGTAACGCCGAACGATCGCGTGTTGCGCCGTTTGTCGCTCGTATGGGGCGTTATTCCGGTGAAGGGTGAGACCTGCACCTCGACGGACCAATTGTTCGAGCATGCCGTAGACGCTAGCGTGAAGGCTGACCTCGTCAGCTTGGGCGATCTCGTCGTCATCACCGCAGGCGTACCGGTCGGCCGCTCTGGAACGACGAACTTGATCAAAGTTCATCAAATCGGTGAAATGATTGCCAAAGGCCAAGGGATCGGCACGCAAATCGCCACAGGCCACGTCGTAACGGCCCGCTCCGCCGAAGAAGCGAATGCGAAGACGACCGAGGGCTGCATTCTGGTTACCGTGACGACCGATAAAGACTACATGCCGGCCTTCGAGAAAGCGGCGGCAGTAGTTACCGAAACGGGCGGTATCACGTCCCATGCGGCGGTTGTCGGCATCAGCTTGGGCAAACCGGTCATCGTCGGTGTAGACAACGCGCTTGGCATCTTGAAAGACAACGACGAAGTATCCATCTATCCGGAAGTCGGCGTCATCTATTCCGGCCGCGCACGCGTGCTGTAATAGAACGTCGTCGAAGCCTTGCGATAGCAGAACAAGCGGAGCGAAATCGAACAGCGGTTTCGCTCCTTTGCTTTACACCTATCTTCCATGAGGATTCAGGAGGTCCGTATGCAGCATACTTTACGCGTCCGCTATCAGGAAACGGATCAGATGGGCGTCGTGTATCACGCCAACTATTTGAATTGGTTTGAAGTCGGCCGGACCGAGATGATCCGCGAGCTGGGTATGCCTTATCAAGGGCTGGAGACCCGCGGCTTGCTGCTGCCAGTGATTGAGGCGGACCTGAAATTCCGCGCGCCCGCCCGTTACGACGATTTGGTGACGATTGATACCAAAGTTGTCGAGTTGACGAGTCTTCGAATCCGGTTCGCTTATGAAATTAAACGCGGCGAGGAAATGCTGGTCACCGGAGGAACGCAGCACGTCTGGTTGAATCAGGATTGGAAGCCGGTGCGGATCGACAGGGATGTGCCTGATTTATATGCCCTCCTTGTCAAAGCCATGGGCTAATGCGCATCATAATTCCGCTAACCTAAAAAACAATGAAGGACTTGGCCTTTTTGGTCAGGTTCTATTCCTATTTATGCTATATTTTCCAAAATGATTCGTCCCTATTGTATAATTTAAGTACAAGCGAAGGATTGAACGATCAAAAGGGGAGAGGCACGATGGAACTGCGTCATTTGCGATACTTCGTAACGGTTGCGGAGGAGCTGCATTTCGGCCGGGCGGCTGCTCGCCTTAACATGGCGCAGCCGCCGTTAAGCCAGCAAATCCGCAAGCTGGAGGAAGAGCTTGGATTTTCGTTATTTTCCCGAAGCAAGCAGCACGTTGAATTAACGGATGCGGGGAAAGTGTTCCTGGAGGAGTCGCGGTCGGCTTTAGCGCGTGTGGAGCAAGCGCGAGAGGCGGCGGAGAAAGCGAGCCGGGGGCAAACGGGCAGACTGGCGATCGGCTTTGTCGGTTCGGCGACCTACCACATCGTTCCGCTGCTGCAGCAGTATCGGCTTCGTTTTCCTTCGGTGGAATTGAAGCTTCATCAAATGAAGAGCGGGAGCCAACTGCAAGCGCTGCACGAAAAAAGCATTCATCTCGGAATTGTGCGCGCCTCAATTCACAGTCCGCATTTGAATACGGAGCTGTTTATGCGCGAGCCGTTTATGGCGGTGCTTCCCGAAGCGCATCCGTTGGCCGGCAGGCAAGCACTTAGCGTTCGCGATCTGGAGCACGAGCCGTTTATTTTATCTCCCAGGCAAAACGGCTCGACCTATCACGATGCGGTCATCCATTTATGCTATAAGGCCGGATTTTCGCCTAATATTGCGCTGGAAGCGCCTGAAATCTTAACCGTTGTCGCCTTTGTAGCCGAAGGGATGGGGGTTGCTTTAGTTCCCGCGTCCTTTCGGCACCAGCAAAATCAAGGGGTCGTTTACCGGGACATTCGGGAAGCCCCCGTTCTGGAAACGGCGTTCATTTGGCGGAAAGACGAGAAAGCGCCGGTGCTGCACGAATTTTTGAAGCTCGGCCGGACATACGGCGGTGGAACGAAGAGTCCTATCCACCCGGCTTGATACGTTCCGCATATCAGGAAGGACGTAACGGATATTGGACGCGTTTTCCAGCGGGTCGATATACTGAAGGGGCAAAGCCAAACCATCGGGAGGAGCGAAAAGAACGATGAGCGGATCATTCCAGCCCGGCCTTGAAAACGTTATCGCGAGCGAGACCGAAATTTCTTATTTGGATGTTGAAAAAGAACAAATTGTGCTGCGGGGTTACGATCTTATCGAATTGGCCAAAACCGTTACTTATTTGGACGTCGTTTCGTTAATGCTTGACGGCAGTCTGCCTACGCCCGAATGGCGCAATGCTCTCGAGCTCAACCTCAAAACGGAGTACGGACTGCCCGAGGATTCGCTGGCGATCTTGCGCCTGCTTCCGCAGCAGACGCATCTGATGGATGCGCTAAGAACGGGCATTTCCGCCATTGCCGGCTATGACCAGGATATCGAAGACCGGTCGCGGGAAGCGAATTACCGCAAATCGATCCGGCTGCTGGCCAAGGTGCCGCAGATCGTGGCGGCCAGCTATCATGCGTCCATGCGGCAGCCTCTGGTGGAGCCGCGCCAAGACCTATCGTACAGCGCCAACTTTTTGTACATGATTACCGGGAAAGTTCCTTCCGAAATGGAAGAGAAGACGTTCGATCAATCGCTGATCGCATACAGCGAGCATGAGATGCCTAACTCGACCTTTGCCGCACGCGTCATTGCTTCCACGCAGGCCGATCTGTACGGGGCGCTGACCGGCGCCGTTGCTTCGCTGAAAGGCACGCTGCATGGCGGAGCGAACGAAGCGGTGATGAAGATGCTGCTGGAAGCGGGAGATGAGGATAGGATGGAGCCGCTGATCCTCGGCAAATTGTCCCGCAAGGAACGCATCATGGGCTTCGGCCACCGGGTGTACATGAAGAAGCCGGACCCGCGTGCGATGCTGATGAAAGAGGCGCTGGCCCTGCTTGCGGCCGCCAAAAACGAAGAGAAGCTGTACCGTATGTGCGTCATCGGCGAAGAGGTGATGAACCGTGAAAAGGGATTGTATCCGAACCTCGATTACTACGCCGCGCCGGTTTATTATTTGCTGGGCATTCCGATCGACCTGTTCACCCCGGTCTTTCTCGCCGCCCGGACGGTTGGTGTGTGCGCGCACGTGATGGAGCAGCATGCGAACAACCGGCTTTTCCGGCCTCGTGTCCTGTACAAGGGACCGCGCGATCTGCATCCCGATTCGGCCTCGGTCGGCTCATAACTAGTGGGAGGAGACATCGATATGGCAGCAAACCCATCTATGGCCTATGAACAAGGAAGAACCGCATACGCTGCGGATCAACTGTTAGTGGATATCGCGGATTACGCGCTTGAATACGAAGTCCAAAGTCCGGAAGCCCGGCGCATCGCACAGCACGTCGTCTTGGACTCGCTCGGCACCGCCATTTTGGCACTTCGCTTTCCGGAATGCGCGAAGCATCTCGGACCTGTCGTACCGGGCGTCATTGTGCCTCACGGCTGCCGGGTGCCGGGGACTCGCTATGAGCTCGATCCTGTACACGGGGCGTTCAATATCGGGTGCATGATCCGCTGGCTCGATTACAACGATACGTGGCTGGCCGCCGAATGGGGACATCCTTCGGACAATTTGGGCGGCATTTTGGCGGTAGCCGACTATCTCAGCCGTGTCCGGATCGCAGAAGGCAAAGCCCCTTTTCGGATGCGGGACGTGCTGGACGCCGCCGTGAAAGCGCACGAAATTCAAGGAGTGCTCGCCCTCGAAAACAGCTTCAACCGCGTCGGCTTGGATCACGTGCTGCTGGTGAAGATTGCTTCAACGGCTGTCGTCACGGCGATGTTGGGCGGCACCCGGGACGAGGTGGTCAACGCGCTTTCCAACGCGTGGCTGGACGGCGGAAGCTTGCGCACGTACCGGCACGCGCCGAATACGGGATCGCGCAAATCGTGGGCGGCCGGAGACGCAACCAGCCGCGCAGTCCGTCTGGCCCTCATGGCCGTCAACGGCGAAATGGGGTACGCCACCGCGCTTTCGGCCAAAACGTGGGGCTTCCAGGACGTATTGTTCCAGGGCAAGCCGCTGAAGCTTGCTCGACCTCTCGGCTCTTACGTGATGGAGAACGTGTTGTTTAAAATTTCCTTCCCGGCCGAATTCCACGCCCAGACCGCCGTCGAATGCGCCTTTGCGCTGCACCCGCAAATCAAGGACCGGCTGGACGAGATCGATCGGATTACGATTACGACGCATGAATCGGCCATCCGCATTATCGATAAGAAAGGCCCGCTGCATAACCCGGCGGACCGGGACCACTGCCTCCAATATATGGTGGCGGTAGGCTTGCTGCACGGCGAGTTGACGGCGGAGCATTATGAGGATGAGGCGGCCGCCGACCCGCGAATCGATGCGCTGCGGGACAAGATGGTCGTCATCGAGAATCCGCAATACAGTCGGGATTACCTCGATCCGGACAAACGGTCGATTGCCAATGCGGTCCAAATCCGGTTCAAGGATGGAACGGAGACAGCAAACGTGGAATGCGAATACCCGATCGGTCACCGCAGACGACGGGCCGAAGGACTGCCGAAGGTGATCGACAAATTCGAAGGCAACCTGCTGACGAGATTCCCTAAGCCAAAAGCGGCGCAAATCCTCGAACTGTCGCTTGACTTGGAGCGGTTGGAGCAAATGCAGGTCAATGAATACATGAATTTGTACGTCATTTAATTTAACGGTAAGGTTGCGGAATACGACTTCCCGGGAGGAGTAACGATGGCATGGTTGATGGAGCAAGAGAAGGACCAACGGGAGCTGGCGGCCGCTTTTAAGAAACGGATGGAAGCGGGGCCGATTCTCAAAATTCCGGGTGCGCACGACGGGATGGCGGCCAGAATAGCCGGGCAGTTCGGCTTCGAGGCGCTTTATTTGTCCGGTGCCGCCTATACGGCCAGCCGGGGCTTGCCGGATCTCGGGCTCATTTATTCGAATGAAGTTGCGGACCGGGCCCGCGAGCTAGTCCGCGCCTCGATGCTTCCGCTGCTGGTCGATATCGATACCGGCTACGGCGGCATCTTGAACGCAGCCCGGACGGCCAAGGAAATGGTCGAAGCCAAGGTTGCCGCCGTCCAGATTGAGGATCAGGAGATGCCGAAGAAATGCGGCCATTTGAACGGCAAAAAGCTCGTTTCAACCGAGGAAATGATGCAAAAAATCAAAACGATCAAGGAAATTAGCCCAACGCTCGTCGTCATCGCCCGCACGGACGCCAAAAGCGTAGAAGGCTTCGAAGCGGCGGTGGACCGGGCCAAGCATTATATGTCGGCGGGAGCGGACGGGATTTTTCCCGAGGCGCTGGAGAGCGAAGAGGAGTTCAAACGGTTCCGCTCCGCGATCGACGCGCCGCTGCTGGCGAACATGACGGAGTTCGGAAAAACGCCGTATTATACTGCGGAGCAGTTCGAGGCTTGGGGCTTCAATATGGTCATTTATCCGGTAACTTCGCTGCGGGTAGCGGCCAAAGCCTACGAGCGCGTATTTTCGGAAATCTACCGCACCGGGACGCAGGCGGGATCGCTGCAAGATATGCAAACCCGCAAGGAGCTGTACGATACGATCCGATATTACGATTACGAAGCCTTGGACGGAAAAATCGCTAAAACCGCCCTGCCGCCAACCGACTAGGTCCCTTGATTTCCAACGATTGCAGATACGTGAAGAGTTCCTGAAGAGGCTAGTTCCTCCGGGAGCTCTTTTCGTTGTATAATGATAAAGCTCTTTTTGAATCCGTCCCGGATAAAATTTAGGTGTATTTTCCCTTGCGTTTACATAAAATTAACAAAAAGAGCACGCTCGCTTAACATTGTCGAATTACGATGTAGAAAGCAGATGAAATGAAGCTAAACGGTGAATGACCATGGAGGGTTTACTACCTTATGAAGGATATTGCCGCACGTGAGACCGCCAACCATTATCTGAACCGCGACTTAAGTTGGGTCGAATTCAACTGGCGCGTGCTGGAGGAGGCGCAGGACCCCGAAACGCCGCTGCTTGAACGCGTCAAATTTTTATCGATCGTTTCTTCCAATTTAGACGAGTTTATGAGTGTCCGCGTAGCCGGCATCAAGGATCAGATCAAAGCGGGCCATACCAAAAAAGATTTCACCGGCTATACGCCCGCCGGATTGTTCAAACGCGTCATGAAGCGCTCCTCCAAGATGGTAACGGAGCAGTACAAGACGTATCGGGACATCATCCGGCAGCTTGGCAAAGAAGGCATTATTTTTACCGAATACGACGATTTGAACGTAACCCAGCGCAAAGCGATGGACGAATATTACCACGATATCGTCTTTCCCGTGCTGACGCCAATGGCGGTCGACCAGTCGCGGCCTTTTCCGCTGGTGCGGACTCAGGCTTTATATTTGGCGGTCGTGCTGATGAAGACAGGCGACGATCCGGAGGACGAACCGTATTTTGCTATCCTTCAGGTGCCGTCGAATTTAAGCCGCTACCTGGCGGTGCCCGGACGAACCAATAGCAAGAAGCGCGAATTCATTCTTATGGAAAATCTCATTGAAAAGCACATCCATACGCTGTTCAGCGGCTATATTCCGATGTCGGTCCATGCGTTCCGGCTGACACGCAACGCGGACTTGACGCTGAACGAGGAAGGCGCGGAGGATTTGCTGGAGGAGATCGAAATCCAGCTCCGCAAGCGGCGCTGGGGGACACCGGTCCGGCTGGAGGTACAGAAGGGCATTCACCCGTATGCGCTGGAGCAGCTGACGGAGGAGTTCGAGATTGTCGAGAATATTTTTGAAATCGACGGGCCGCTGGATCTTACATATTTTATGAAAATGGCGTCGGCGCTCCAAGGCTTCGATCATTTGCGCTATGCCCCGATCCAATCGGTATATCCTTCCGAGCTCGACGATGTCGAGGATCTGTTCGCCAAGCTGAGGCAGCAGGATGTGCTGGTGTATCATCCATACGAGTCGTTCGATGCCGTCACCGATTTTGTGCTCCAAGCGGCTTACGATCCGCAAGTGCTCGCCATCAAAATGACGCTGTACCGGGTCAGCGGCAATTCCCCGCTTATTCAAGGACTTGCCCGTGCGGCGGAGTCCGGCAAGCAGGTCACGGTCGTGGTGGAGCTGAAGGCGCGGTTTGACGAAGAGCGCAATATCGCTTGGGCGCGTAAGCTGGAGCAGGCGGGCTGCCACGTCGTTTACGGGCTCGTGGGGCTGAAGACGCATGCCAAGATTACGCTGGTCGTCCGGCAGGAAGCGGACGGGCTGAGGCGGTACGTGCACGTGGGCACGGGGAATTACAATGACAATACGGCAAGATTGTACACCGATATCGGCTTGTTTACGTCGCATAAGGAGATCGGGGAGGACGCTTCCGCGCTGTTCAACGAGGTGACCGGGTATTCGGCGCCGCACAACTGGAAAGCGTTCGGCGTGGCGCCTACCGACATGATGGATAAACTGTTTGAGAAAATTCGCCGCGAAGCGAAGCACGCCGCCGAAGGCAAGCCGGCGCGGATCATCGCCAAGTTCAACTCGCTATCGAACCAACAGATGGTCGACGAGCTGTATGCGGCCTCGCAGGCGGGGGTCGAGATCGATCTGATCGTGCGCGGCGTATGCTGCCTGCGGCCCGGTGTTCCGGGACTGAGCGAACGGATAACGGTGCGCAGCGTTGTAGACCGGTTCTTGGAGCACTCGCGCATTTTTTATTTCGAGAACGGTGGGGAGCCGGAAGTGTATATCGCCAGCGCAGACTGGATGACCCGGAACCTGACGCGGCGCGTTGAGCTGATGTGTCCCGTATTTGACAAAAGCATCCAGCAGTCGCTGATCAATATATTGCGGCTCAGCCTGAAGGATAACGTGAAGGCGCGGCAGCTCCAACCGAACGGCATGTACGAGCATGTCCGCTCGGAAGGAAACGAGCCGCAGCTTCGCAGTCAATTTGCGGCCATGCGCATCAGTTCGTGGAAAACGACGACTCGTGAACTTTGAGCTGCAGTCCCCACGTATTTTTAAATTCTTTTTGCAATCCGAGGACCTCTCTGTATTCCGCAGCGGGGTCGTGCTTTGCTTTCAGCCTTAAATGCAGCGCCTTGCTTTCCGAGAACGCGTTCGTCACTTCCAGCGCCTGCGTCTCGCTAATGTCGAGAGCGACGGCGAGCTTAAGCAGCGTGCCGAGCTTGGCGATCAGATCGGTGTCAGTTTTCTTCAAAATATCCTTGTGATGCTGCACGGCCTGCTGGGTCCGTGCTTTTGTTTTATACGAAGCGGTCAGGGCGCAAATGAGAATTTCGCGGTGGGTCAGGCCGTCGATTCGCGTATGCGCAATCATATGGAACGAATGCTTCGGATACTGGTAATAGCTGAGCGAAGCGCCGATCCGGTACAGCTTGGCCGCGATGATCAGGCACAGACGCACGCGCGGCTCGAAGCGGTGCTTTCCCGCCTCCGTCAAGGCATCGAACAGCTTCAAGGCCGTTCGGCTCACCTGCGAGAGATGCGCCCGGGGGGCCGTCGAATGAAGGGCGAGCAGGTTGTCCGCGCTTCGCTCGGCCATATGCTTTAGCTCCGTGTCGACGGGGTAGAAGCTTTCAAAGAACAGCCCGTCCCGCAGGCCCGCGCCGCTGACGACATAGTGCGAAGCGCCGGCTGCTTGAAAGATCGTCTGAAGAATCAGCAGTCCCGGGACGATAATATCGTAGCGGTCTTTGGACAGACCGTCGATTTTTTTGCGTTTTTCTCCGGGCATAAGAGGGAGCCAGGAGGCGAGCTCGTCCACTTCGGCGGCAGGGATCGTATAATTATGCGTAAGCGGCAAGGAATATTTGCGCTTGCGCTGATTGATTTTGCATAGCGTCCGAACGCCGCCTCCGAGCCCGACGAGCGGCAGGCCGGGAGCTTGTCGAATCCAGGGCTCGCGGGCAATCGCGTCCTCGACCATCTGGCGGATGCCCCGCAGCTGTTCTTCGTGGAATTCGCCGTTTGGCGCAAATTTGCGCGTTGTATTGACCGCACCGAAAGGAAACGATACGCTGCGGATCAAGGTGCGGTCGCGGAAGAGCGAAATTTCGGTGCTTCCCCCGCCGATGTCGACAAGAAAGCCGTCCGAAATATCCATCGTTTGGATCATGCCCAAGAAACCGAGTCTGGCCTCGTCCTCCCCGGACAGCAGCTCGACGTGAAATCCGCTTTCGCGGCGCAGCGTGTCCAGAATCTCTTGAGAATTTGCGGCGTTGCGGATGGCGGCCGTGGCGGCTACCCGGTATTCGGTTACTTCGTGAGCGTGACATATCCGTTTAAAATGCGACAAGATCTGCACGATCACCTGAATATCCGCTTGAGCCAATGTCCCGTCGGCGCCAATCCGCTGGCTCAAGCGAGCGGACTCCTTGAATTCGCCGATCACACGGTATGCTCCGCCCGTCGTTTGTTCGTTCACGGCCAACCGGATCGAGTTGGAGCCGATGTCAATGATGCCGATTCGCCGGCTGTTGTTCATGGCTGGTCCTCCTGCTAACGGGTGAAAGTTAGTTTTATTTTACCGTTACGGCAGATGGAAGTCCACTGAGCCGCCTCCCGATAATCTCCTCGCTAAGGGGCAAAGGAAATATGCTGAAAAATAGATCTGATTACAAAAAATGTACCAATAAAAAATATCACGAGGACCAACATCGATAACATCATAATTTTTTCGATCAGGCTGTGATTTTTCAAAATTTGCCACCTCTGCCTCGAATGTACCAACGAATTGCGAATCAGAAAAGTACTATGTTGATTTAATACCTTTCTAAAATAAAGCCGTCCAACTGGATTCATTATGATTTTTTATGAGTTAATATGAGTATAATGAAACTGGGATAGATCCTTTACGGATGGGGGTTTACAGGTTTGAATACATATGATTCATCCCGCAGATAGCATCTGTTTATGGTGCTGATAATGAACTTTTATGTCTGAATTTGTTCACTTTAGTATCTAAATACTTTATATTAGAATTATGTGAATTCGAACGCAAAAGGAGAGATTATCTTGACTGCTACCAAAGGTTTGGAAGGAATTGTAGCCACAACGTCCTCCATCAGCTCCATTATAGACGGTGTGCTCACCTATCGCGGCATCAATATCGACGACCTTGCAGAGAACGCCACGTTCGAAGAGGTCGTATACTTGTTATGGTACGGCAAGCTTCCTAATCGCTCCGAACTGGATCAATTAACCAAAGATCTGAGCGACAACGCTTCGGTTCCTGCCGAAGTGATCGAGCAAATTAAGCTGTACCCGAAAGACGTCAATTCCATGGCCGCGCTTCGTACCGCCGTTTCCAGCTTGGCGCTGTACGATGCCGAGGCAAACGATATGACCCCGGAATCCAACCTCCGCAAAGCGATCAAGCTGCAGGCGCAGCTGCCGACGATCATAGCGGCATTCGCTCGCATCCGCCAAGGACAAGAGCCGATCGCGCCGAAATCCTGTGCTTCCGTTGCCGAGAACTTCTTGTATATGCTCACAGGCAAACAACCGGAACCCATCGCCATCCAGGCATTGGACAAAGCTTTGGTGCTTCATGCCGACCACGAGCTGAACGCTTCGACGTTCGCTGCGCGTGTAACCGTTGCGACGCTGTCCGATATTTATTCGGGCGTAACGTCCGCGATCGGCGCGCTCAAAGGCCCGCTGCACGGCGGCGCCAACGAAGCGGTTATGGCGATGCTCGAAGAAATCGGCACGGCGGACAACGTGACCAGCTATATCAACGATAAACTGGCCAACAAGGAAAAAATTATGGGCTTCGGCCATCGCGTTTATAAAAACGGCGACCCGCGCGCGAAGCATCTCCAAAAAATGTCCCAGGAGCTCGGTAAAATTACCGGCAACATGAACTGGTACGACATGTCCATTCAAATCGAAGAGATCGTGACCGGCCAAAAAGGACTGAAGCCGAACGTAGACTTCTACTCCGCTTCCGTCTACACGTCGCTCGAAATTCCACGCGACTTGTTCACGCCGATCTTCGCGATCAGCCGTACGTCCGGATGGACGGCGCACATTCTCGAGCAATTCGATAATAACCGCCTCATTCGTCCGCGTGCCGAATATACGGGACCGTCGCACCAAGCCTTCGTTCCGATCGAGCAGCGCTAATCCGGCTGGGATGCCGCACCTGCGGGAAGCAATAGAAAAGCAGCTCTCCTACGGGCGGCTGCGGCGTTACCGGTCTTCTGAGAAGGGGACGTGCGCCGCTGCTCCCGTATCTTTTTGACATCATCATCCCTATTCCACGGAGCTTGTTGCAACGGCTCCAAACCATTCCAAGGAGGCTTACCTATTCATGGCACAATTCGAACAATATGCACTTCCGACTGAAGGCGAACGCATCACCATCACGAACGGCAAACTGAACGTTCCGAACAATCCGATCATTCCTTTCATCGAAGGCGACGGCACAGGTCCGGACATTTGGGCGGCTTCCAAGCGCGTATTGGATGCAGCGGTAGAGAAAGCATACAAAGGCGAGAAAAAAATCGCATGGTACGAAGTTTTTGCAGGCGAGAAAGCCTTCAACAAATACAATAACTGGCTGCCGAGCGATACTTTGACGGCAATCCGCGAATACATCGTAGCGATCAAAGGACCTCTGACGACGCCAATCGGCGGTGGTATCCGTTCCCTGAACGTTGCGCTTCGCCAAGAGCTGGATCTGTATGTGTGCTCCCGTCCGGTTCGCTACTTCAAAGGCGTGCCTTCCCCGGTTAAACGTCCGGAGCTGGTAGACATGGTTATTTTCCGTGAAAATACCGAGGATATCTATGCCGGTATCGAATGGGCCGCAGGTTCCGACGAAGTGAAAAAAGTGCTTGCTTTCCTGCAAAACGAAATGGGCGTGAAAAAAATCCGCTTCCCGGAAACGTCCGGTATCGGAATCAAGCCGGTATCTTCCGAAGGCTCGAAGCGTCTGATCCGCGCCGCTATCGAATATGCGATCCAGCATAACCGTAAGAGCGTGACCCTGGTACATAAAGGGAACATCATGAAGTTCACCGAGGGCGCGTTCAAAAACTGGGGCTACGAGCTCGCCGAGCAAGAGTTTGGCGACAAAACGTTCACTTGGGCTCAATACGACAAAATTAAAGAAGAGCAAGGTGTTGACGCGGCGAACAAAGCGCAAAAAGACGCAGAAGCTGCCGGCAAAATCATCGTAAAAGACGCGATTGCCGACATCGCCCTGCAGCAAGTGCTTACTCGTCCGACGGACTTCGACGTCATCGCTACGCTCAACCTGAACGGCGACTACCTGTCCGACGCTCTGGCTGCTCAAGTTGGCGGTATCGGTATCGCTCCAGGTGCAAATATTAACTACGTAACCGGTCATGCGATCTTCGAAGCAACGCATGGTACGGCTCCGAAATACGCAGGTCTCGACGTTGTTAACCCGGGTTCCGTTATTTTGTCCGGCGTTATGATGCTGGAGCACCTGGGCTGGCTGGAAGCGGCTGACCTGATCTACAAAGGCATGGAAACGGCAATCAACAACAAAACGGTAACTTACGACTTCGCCCGTCTGATGGAAGGCGCAACCGAAGTGAAGTGCTCCGCGTTTGCCGACGAGATCATCAAGAATTTCTAACCCTCCAAACCTTCCTTGGTAAGGGAGAGCTTACGAAGCAGTTTTGCTTCGCAAAACTTGGAGGTTTCGCCCCTGGACGACGAAAGTTGTCTGCAGGCAGGATAGAGGCGCACCCATGAGGCGTCTGAGAATGGAACGCGTTTGTCTGCGGGCGGCCCGGCTGAAGCCAGGCGCCCTCAGACACGCTTTCATGCGACTGATAAAGATTAAGCCGAAGTCATATGCTAATTCCCGAAATTGAAACATAAAATTAATGTGCGATAAAGCACAAACTATGGGAGGAATTGATTATGGCGATCCAACGTAAAAAAATTACGGTTGTCGGCGCAGGCTTCACAGGTGCGACAACAGCGCTGATGCTGGCGCAAAAAGAACTCGGCGACGTCGTATTGCTGGACATCCCTCAACTGGAGAACCCGACCAAAGGGAAAGCGCTTGATATGCTCGAAGCTTCCCCGGTGCAAGGGTTTGACGCGAGCATTGTCGGCACGTCCAACTATGACGAGACCAGCGGTTCCGACATCGTGATTATCACGGCAGGGATTGCCCGCAAACCGGGCATGAGCCGCGACGACCTCGTGAACACGAACGCAGGCATCGTGAAATCCGTTTGCGAAAACATCAAAAGAACGAGCCCGCAATCGATCGTTCTCATCCTGAGCAACCCGGTAGACGCCATGACGTATGTCGCTTACCAAACGCTCGGCTTCCCGAAAAACCGCGTCATCGGTCAATCCGGCGTGCTGGATACGGCTCGTTATTGCACGTTCATCGCGCAAGAGCTGAACGTTTCCGTAGAAGACGTGCGCGGCTTCGTACTCGGGGGGCATGGGGACGACATGGTTCCGCTCGTTCGTTACTCCAATGTTGGCGGAATTCCGATCGAGAAGCTCATTCCGGCTGATCGCATCGAAGCAATCGTGAAGCGTACGCGTACCGGCGGCGGCGAGATCGTTAACCTGCTGGGCAACGGCTCCGCTTACTACGCACCGGCTGCTTCCCTCGTGCAAATGACGGAAGCGATCCTGAAAGACAAAAAACGCGTTCTGCCTTCCATCGCTTTGCTCCAAGGCGAATACGGCTATGACAACCTGTTCATGGGCGTACCGACGCTGCTTGGCGGAGACGGCATCGAGAAAATATTCGAGCTGGAGCTGCTTCCGGAAGAGAAAGCGGCACTCGACAAATCCGCAGAATCCGTACGCAACGTCATCAAAGTCGTTACGGGCTAATCGCATATTATCGGTGCGAAGAAAGACCAGTTTTCGCCGAAAAGGCCGAAGCTGGTCTTTTTTTTATTTCCTTTTTCTTCAGCGGAGCTCGTGAAAAACTGCCGATCAAGGGATTGAAAGCCACGGCAATCCATGGTACGATACAAAATGACTGACGAATCAGTCATAATGTTAGGACCTGCTATGAGGAGGGTCCCCAAGGGAGGAGAATTCACCGTTGGCCGTAGAGAAGAGAGACAAAATCGTCGAGTCGGCGCTGAAGCTTTTTGAGCAAAAAGGGTACCACAGCACCAAAGTGTCGGACATTGTGAAGGATGCCGGCATGGCGCAGGGCACGTTTTATCTTTATTTTAAAAGCAAGGAAGACTTGTTCCGCAGCGTGGCGGAGGAATGCTTGAAGGAAATCGTCGTCGCGCTCGAACCGGAATCGCTGGACCCTCGCGAACTGCACAACGACAAGATGCACGACCGTTTGATCCGGCAAACGTTGACCATTTATTACCAGAATCGGACCATACTGAACATTTTGAAGCGGCATGGCGCCGCCTCTCCGGAAATAGCGGACATCTCGAAGCAGTTTTACGGCAATGTTTGCGAGGTTGTTAAGGACATGTTCAAGCACTTCAATGTTTATCCCGGATATACGGAAGAGCAGCTGGAAATGACCGCTTATGCCGAGATCGGGATGCTGGAGATGGTCGCTTACCAGTGGTTCATCGAAAAAGGATACGGTCTGGAAAAGCTTGACCCGCTTGCCGAGGTGCTCGTCGGGATCAACGTCAACTGCCTGCCGGAAACGGATGTGAACGAAGAATGATCGCGATGCTGCTGAAATACCGCAAGGTGACGCTGCTGTTTTTCGTGATGGCGGTCGTGCTCGGGGTGTTCAATATTTTCACCTTGAAGCAGAGGGAGAATCCCGAGGTCGAGATCACGTATGCGATGGTGAAAACCGTCTATCCGGGGGCCTCGCCGGAAAAGGTAGAGCAGTTCGTCACCCGTCCGCTGGAGGATAAAATTAAGGAAATCAGCGGCATCAAGGTTCTCAGCTCCACTTCGGCCGCCAATGTGTCAGTCATTCAAGTCGAGCTGAAGTCGGACACGGATATCCGCAGGGCATGGGACTCACTGCGCCAGAAGGTGCAGTCCGCGCAAGACGACCTGCCGGAAGGCGCGCACCAGCCGGAAGTGAACGACGATCTGAGCAAAATTGCGGCGCAAATTTTGCATTTTGTCGTGGAGACGCCGGAGGAGCTGGAGTCGCTACGGACGACGATGGACTCATGGAAGAAGCAGCTTGCAACTGTCCCCGGCGTAAGCAACGTCGAGGTCGTCGGCCTGCCCGAGCAAGAAGTGGCGATCACGCTCGATACCGAAAAGCTGGATACGCTCAGGCTGCCATGGGGTATCGTGGCTCAATCGCTGAAAAATAAGCATGATCGGGTGCCGCTCGGTACGGTCGACAAGGGCGCCAAGCAGTATTACGTCAATATGGGTGGCGAATGGAAGTCCGCCGAGGATATCGCGAATACGGAGCTTCTGGGTCTGCCTCCCGGCAGCGCGCTGAAGATCAAGGACGTCGCCGACGTCAAGCTGCGGCCGAAGAAAAAAGAAGTATCCATCTTACATAACGGAAAGCCTGTCCTCGACCTGGTCATCAATTCGGAGAAAGGCACGGATGTCCCGTCGCTGCAGAAGCGCATCGACAAGAAGGTCGCGGAGCTGGGGCCGAAGCTGCCGGCTAATGTGAGGATCGAGTCGCTGTTTACGCAAAAGGAAAGTCTCGACCATCTGTTCAACGAGCTGGGCAGAGAGCTGCTGATGGGGATTATTTCGGTTATCGTTGTCTGCTCTCTCGGACTAACGTTCGGCACTTCGCTGATCGTGGCCTTGGCCATTCCGGTGTCCATTACGATCGGTTTTATTCCCGTCGAAACGGTGGGGATCGATCTGAATCAGATTACGATCGTCGCGCTCGTCATCGTGCTTGGAATTCTCGTCGACGACGCCATCGTCGTGAACGACAATATTCAGCGCCGCTTGCAGCTGGGCGACGATCCGGCTACGGCCTCGCTGGAGGGAAGCCGTGATGTCGCCATTTCGATTCTGACGGCGACGATTGCGACGGCTGCCGCGTTTTTGCCGTTGTTTTTCCTGCAGGGCAACATCGGCAGCTTCATTCGCCCGCTTCCTGTTGTCATTTCGTTGTCCCTTGCGGCTTCCATGGCGATGTCGCTGACCATTGTTCCGATTTTCCGCCAATGGGTGGGCGAGCGGCGGCTTCGCCGCAAAGGCTCTAAGGCCGAGCCGACCAAAGGTGCGGGGGCGGCGTCCGGAAGCGAAGGGACGGAAACTCCGGGTCTGCTGGGCAAGCCGATCGCAAGGCTGAGTGCCTTTTACGGCAAGCAGATTCACCGCTTCTTGCGGCGTCCGCTGCTGACCGGGCTCGCTGCGCTGCTGCTGGGCACCTCCGCTTTCGGATTGATGCCGCTGCTTGGGGTGCAGTATTTCCCGCCTGCGGAGAAGGAAGAGATGCTCATCGACTTCAAGCTTCCGTCCGGACGTCAGTTTGCCGAAACGGAGTTTACGATCCGCAAAGCGGCGGCATGGATGGAAGAGCAGCCGGGCGTGCGCTTTGTCTCGGCTTATGCCGGACGGACGGCTCCGCATTTTTATTACACGGAAGCGGATCAGACGGGCATCTCGATCGGACAGCTGTTCGTTAAGGTCGATATGAAGCAGTTGAATACGAAAGCCGCCGTCGTGCAGTGGCGGGAGCAGCTCAAGGCGATGTTCCCCTCCGATGTGGAGATTACGCCGCGCGAGCTGGAGCAAGGACCGCCTGTCGGCGCGCCGATCGCCCTGCGCATCAGCGGCAGCGAACTGTCGGAGCTTCGCCAGATTTCGGCGGACGTTCAAGCGATGCTGAAAGAAATCCCGGGTACGATCAGCGTAAGCGACGATGTCGGAGAGGTTATGAACACCTATGAGGTGGAACCCGACCCGGCGAAGTTGAGTCTATTCGGCGTGAATGAGAAAGATCTTTCCACGACGCTCAGAATGGCAACCGAAGGGCTGGAAGTGTCGGAGATGCAGAAAGGCGAAGATCTGATCGACGTGACTCTATACGCGAAGATGCGTTCTGCCGACCCGGTGGAGACGATGAAGAAAATGTACGTCTCGACGCAAAAAGGCGGCACGGTTCAAATGCGCGAGCTGGGAGATATCCGCACCAGCCAAATGATCAGGTCGATTCATCACCGCGACCAGACCCGGACGATTACCGTGCGCAGCTATACGCAGGACCGGCTGGCGGACGATATTGTGAAGGATCTGCATGCCAAGCTGGGAAGCTACAATGTTCCTGCAGGCTACTCGATTCAGTTCGGCGGCGAAAACGAGGAGCGTAACGAAGCGTTTGCCTCCATCGGAAAGCTGTCGGTCATCGTGATTTTGCTGATTTACATCATTATGGTCATGCAGTTTTACTCGCTGTCGATTCCGCTGCTGATTCTCTCGACCGTCTATTTGGCGGCAGGCGGCGCGATCATCGGTCTGTTCCTTTCCGGTTCGCCGATCGGCTTCATGGCGCTCATGGGGCTCGTCAGCTTGGCGGGCATCGTAGTGCGGAACGGGATCATTCTGATCGAATTTATCGAGCAGGCGCGCGAACGCGGACTGCCTTTGTACGAAGCGGTAGCGGAAGCGGGGAAAGCGCGGCTCCGGCCGATTCTGCTGACGACGGCCACGGCCATCGGCGGGTTGCTGCCGATGACGATTATGGGCGGGAATTTGTGGCGCCCGATGGGAATTACGATTATTTCCGGTCTGCTGTATTCAACCATGCTTACGCTGATCGTCGTTCCGTCGCTGTTTGTCATTTTACAGAAGTGGCGCGACAAACGCTCGGCGAAAGCGGGTAAAGCGGTCCATTCGTAAGCCTGGGTAGCATTTGCTTAGGAAGCTCATAGTCTTGTATACTAGGGGAGAGAGAAAACGAGGTTGAATAGGGAGGGTCCCGGGATTATGCAGCAAGTGTTTTTGTATTTACATGTGCTCGGCGCCATTTTGATGGGCTTTTATCTCATGCTGCCGTTTTTGGCGATGCGGGTGGAGGCATTGCAATCGGGAACGGCGCAGTTCGGTTTCTTGAATGTGCTGTTTGCCGCCAACCGTGCGGGGCAACTGGCGCTCGTGATCGCATTTTTGTCGGGCGGTTATCTGGTCAGCAAGGCGCCATATTCGGTGCTGTGGATGGTGCTGGCGGTCGTGCTGTTCCTCGCGATCGGGGCGCTGACAGGCATTCTCGGCAGCAAAATGCGCAAGGCGCTGCAAGATCCGTCCGGCGGAAACATCAAGGCTCACATTGGCTCCATCAAGTCGCTTAGCGTGATCAACGGCATCATCTTCTTTCTTGTCGTTACGCTGATGAAGTTCCCATATGCATTTTAATTCAGATTAGAGTGGAAAAGGCCGGGGTAACAACTCCGGCCTTTTTTGTTATTCTTCGGACGGAGGGAGCAGCAGCTCCAAGCCGTTCATATACGGGCGCAGCGCTGGCGGAATGCGGATCGAACCGTCCTCGGCCTGGTGGTTTTCCAGCAGGGGGATTAGGATTCTCGGCGATGCGACGGCCGTATTGTTGAGCGTATGGCAGTAGCGCAGCTTGCCGCCCGAATCGCGATACCGAATGTTCGAACGGCGCGCCTGGAAGTCGAGCAGGTGGGACGACGAATGGGTTTCGCCGTAGGCTTGACGGCTCGGCATCCAAGTTTCGATGTCGTACTGCATATACGTTTTTTGCGACATATCGCCGGTACAGACGGCCATGACCCGGTAGGGCAGCTCCAGCAGCTGCAAAAGCTCTTCCGCGTTGCTCGTGATGGCTTCCAGTAGCGGCTCGGAACGGTCAAGCTCGGCTTCGCACACGATAACCTGCTCCACTTTGGAAAATTGATGCACGCGGTATAAGCCGTGCACGTCTTTGCCTGCCGAGCCGACCTCGCTTCGAAAACACGGCGAGACGGCGGCAAGCATGAGCGGCTCGCGGACATCGACCACCTCATGGCTGTAATACGAAACAAGCGGCACCTCCGAGGTGCCGACCAGCCACTTGTCCTCGTCCGCGATCCGGTACACCTGATCTTGGCCGAAGGGAAAGTAGCCCGTATGGGTCAAGGCATCCGCGCGTACGAGCAGCGGAACCTCCATGAGCGTAAAGCCCCGGCTTAGCAGCATATCCACCGCAAGCTGCTGAACGGCGCGGTGCAGCAGCGCTCCGGGCCCCCGCAGGTAATAGTTCCGGGTTCCGGCTGTCTTGACGCCGCGCGGGATGTCGATCATCCGGTGAAGCTCGCCAAGGGCTACGTGGTCTTTGGGCTTGAAAGCGAACACGGGCGGCGTTCCGGTACGCCGAATTTCAATATTGTCGACATCCGAACGTCCGACAGGCGTGTCGGGAGATACGACGTTCGGGATGCGGAGCATCAGTTGATCGAATTGCCGCTGCGCCTCGGCCAGCTGCGGTTCGGTCTCCGCCAAGCGGCTTCCCAGCTCCTTCACGTTACGTTTCAACGGCTCGGCTTCTTTATGGCCTCCCGTACGAACGAGTGTACCGATTTCCTCCGACAGCTTGTTTCGGGCATGTCGCAGCTTCTCGGTCTCTTGAAGCAGATTTCGCTTCTTCTCGTCCCAGGCGAGCAGCTCGGCGACGGAAACGGCGATTCCTTTTTGATCGGCGACCGTTTGTACCCTCTCGTGATTTTGGCGAATCCAGTGAATGTCCAGCATGTGGTACCGCTCCTTTTTTCGGAAAATGACAAAAAGCGCCCTATATCCTTTTGGGACGAGGAGCGCTTGTCTCGCGGTGCCACCCAACTTGACCGGACAGCATGGCGGTCCGATCCGCTTTGGTTCCGCGTTAACGGGCGGGCCCGGTTCACTTGAGGGACGGTATCGGTCCCTTTAACGAGAACGCCTCCGAGTTGGATGCTCTTCATAGGCAAATGGTCGATCATTCAATTTGTTGTAGTATAGCTTATTCGGGCAAAGGATTCAAGTGCAGGGCAGCGAGGCGATGGAATCGCGGGGTCACTTCCGGCCTGTTCTGGATTGACCGGTCACTGCCGTTCTTGTACAATCAGGATAGAGATGCAGGAAAGGGGAATTTTTTCCGATGGCAGGCACTTTGTAATGGTTGACGAACCGGATAGCGCACGATCCCGATCGGTTTAACGGGAGAGGTGTGCCTGTCTGTCACCATTACAGGGACGCTATGGGAACGAGCCCGACACCCGGCAAGCGGATACCTTATGGTATCCGCTTTTTTAGTTCAGCCGGGAATAGTTGCATCTCCGGCAGCTCACACCGCCGCGTCTCCATCTACAGGAGGATGATCGTATGAACGAGAAAAGACTGCAAGGCAAAATCGCCATTGTGACGGGAGTGAGCCGCCGTAGGGGCATCGGGAGCGCCATTGCCCGCGCGCTGGCGGAAGAAGGCGCCGATCTGTTTTTTACCCATTGGCGCAAATATGACGAAGCTCAGCCTTACGGAAGCGAGTGGGAGTGGCCGAAGCAGATGACCGAGGAGCTTGTCGCACTCGGCGTAAGAGCAGGATCAATGGAATTGGATTTATCTGACCAAGATTCGGCGATTCGGCTGCTGGATGAAGTGCTGCACCAGTTGGGCACCCCGTTTATATTGATCAATAACGCAACGCATTGCGAGGAAGTCGGTTTCGAGGCGCTGAGCGCAGATATTCTCGATGCGCATCACGCAATCAATGTTCGCGGCACTTGCATGCTTTCGGTGGAATTTGCCCGCAGGTTGAAAGGGGGGAGTGGCGGACGGATCATCAATCTGGTATCGGGACAAGACAAAGGTCCGATGCCGGGAAATCTAGCCTATGTTGCGACCAAAGGGGCCATCTCGGCGTTTACCGTCTCGCTCGCGGCGGAACTGGCCCCGCACCGGATCACGGTCAATGCGGTCGATCCCGGACCGACCGATTCGGGGTGGATGGACGAAGCGCTGAAGCGGACGCTGCTTCCCAAATTTCCGATGGGACGCATCGGACAGCCGGAAGATGCTGCACGGTTGATCCGGTTTCTGGCTGGCGACGACGCCCGGTGGGTGACGGGACAAATCATTCACTCGGACGGCGGATTTTGGGACTGAGGCTTTCCCGCTGACGATCCTGAAGGACAGAAGCCAAGCTGTCAGGCGGTAAAGTTGATGGCGCGGCAGATGTTGGATAAACTTAGAAGGAATGAAGCAAGCCCTGAGAGAGGAGCAATGACGTACATGAAGCTAAGCCTGCTGGATCTTGTTCCTTTGCTTGAAGGGGCGGATGCCGCGACCGCTTTGGCGCAAGCGCGCAGACTTGCGCAGACGGCGGAGAAGCTGGGGTACTCGCGCTACTGGGCCGCGGAGCATCACGATATGCCGGGGCTGGCCTGCCCTGCGCCGGAAGTGCTACTGTCGCATATCGGGGCGCACACGGAGCGGATTAGGCTCGGCTCCGGGGCGCTGCTGCTGCCGCATTACAAGCCGATCAAGGTGGCTGAAACGTTTCGGCTGCTCGCGGCTTTGTATCCCGGGCGGATCGATCTCGGAATCGGCCGGGCTCCGGGAGGGTCGGCGCATACGAGCATGGCGCTGAGCGGCAATTTTTTGGAAAATGTCCGGCAGCTGCCCGAATCGATTCGTTCTTTGTCCGCCTTGCTTGCCGACAAATTTCGCGTGGAGAATGTCCCGGTCCGGGCCATGCCCGTTCCTCCTGCCGCCCCGGAGGTGTGGCTGCTCGGAACGAATCAGAAGAGCGCCGCGTATGCCGCGGAATTCGGGGCCGGATACGTCTTCGGCCAATTCATGAGCGACCGGGACGGGGCGGAAGTACTTTCCGCCTATGTTCGGGAGTTCCGACCAACGTCCATGGGAGCCGCCCCGCGTGCGATCATGGCCGTGAGCGTCCTTTGCGCGGATACGGAAGAGGAGGCGCACAGGCTCGCGTCCGAAGCGAAGCGGCTGCTTCAGCCGGAGGACGGCAGCGGAGCGGATCGGCCCAAGCCGATGATCGGAACTCCGGGACAAGTGAAGGCGGCATTGGAGCAGTTGCAGAGGGATTGCGGTGTCGACGAATTTATGATCGTGACGCTGGGGCCCGATTACGAAAGCCGCTTACGTTCGTATGAGCTGCTGGCGGACGCCGTATGGGGACCTGCGGGAGGCATCAGCACAGCTTGAACCGTTCCATATGTTCCCCAAGCCCTTCCTTCTGCAAAATTTCGATCTGCTTCGGTCCGATCAGGTCGTAGTGCGGGAAGCTTTCGCGGTCGTGGATATACCGGGGATTCAGTCCGTTGGCCTCGCACCATGCGACGAGCCGCTTCATATCCGAGCATCCGACTTTGGTGACCGAATGAAACTCCGGGAAGCGCGGATCGAACCAAAAATGGGTTAAAAAAGCGATCTCCCCGCGAGTGACCGCTTCTTTCCACTGAACGAGCTCTTTTCTTTTAATACCGAATGCCATAAGCCGGCCATCCTTATCGATGAATTCATTATTGTCTTATTATGACGGATGGAACGGTCTACTTCAAATGTAAAGGAGAAAGCGGAAATGAAAGAGAGAAAAAGAAGAGACCAGGTCGAGCCGCAATCCACTTGGAATTTGGCCGATTTATATGCGGGAGACGACGCTTGGGAAACCGAGATGACCGGCATCGCCGAAGCTCTTCCGTCCATGAAGCGCTTTCAAGGAAAGCTGCACGAAGGGGCCGGCCAGCTTCTGGAGTGTCTGGAAGCCCAGGAGGCGCTGGTCATTCGGCTATTGCGCGCCTCTACGTATGCCCGTTTGCAGCTGTCCGGCGACGGAACGAACCCGGCGTACCAAGCGAATTCCGCCCGGGTCGGAGATGTCGCTGCGCAAGCGGGTGCCGCACTTTCGTTCATTCGCTCGGAGCTGCTGGAGCTGCCGGACGGATGGCTGGAGCGCTACATCGGGGAAGAACCGAAATTGGAGCCGTTCCGCAAAAGCTTGACGGATCTGCTGGATACAAAGCCGCATCAACTGCAGGCAGAGACCGAAGCGGTCCTGGCGTCGCTCGGGGAAGTGCTGGGCGCCCCCTATACGATCTATCAGCGAAGCAAGCTGTCGGATATGTCCTTCACTTCCGTAGAGGACGGCGAGGGCGTAACGCGGCCGGTTTCGTTCGCGCTGTACGAAACCGACTACGAGCTGTCGCCGGATACCGCGCTGCGCCGCAATGCTTACGAGTCGTTTACCGGGACGCTGGAGTCTTACCAGAATACGTTTGCTGCCGTATATGCCGCCGAAGTGAAAAAACAGACGGTCATTTCCCGGCTACGCGGCTACGAATCCGTGACGCATATGCTGCTCCAGCCGCAGCAGGTTACGATTCCGATGTATCATAACATCCTTGATATTATCCGTACGGAGCTGGCACCGCACATGCGGCGGTTTGCCCGGCTGAAGCAGCGGGTGCTCGGCTTGGACCGCATCCGGTTCTGCGATTTGAAAGCTCCGCTCGATCCGGAATTCAGTCCTTCGGTCACGTTCGAAGAGGCGGGGCGGACAATTCTGGACGCTCTCCGGGTGATGGGGTCCGAATATACGGAGCTCATGGAGCAGGCGCTGACCGGGCGCTGGATCGATTACGCCGACAATATCGGCAAGTCGACCGGAGCCTTCTGCTCGAGTCCGTACAGCACGCATTCCTACATCCTGATCACCTGGGCGGGCAATATGCGCAGCGCCTTTACGCTGGCGCACGAGCTGGGGCATGCGGGCCATTTGATGCTGGCCGCGCGCAATCAGCGGTATACGAACTACAGGCCGTCTACCTATTTTATCGAAGCGCCGTCGACGATGAACGAGCTGCTTCTCGCCCGGCATCTGATGGAGCAGTCCGACGATCCGCGTCTGAAACGATGGGTGATTCTTCAGCTTCTGAACACCTACTATCACAATTTCGTCACGCATCTGCTGGAAGGCGACATGCAGAGAAGGGTGTACGAGGCAGCGGAAGCGGGCAAGGCGCTGACGGCGAAAAAGCTCCGCGAGCTGAAGGGAAGCGTGCTGTCGGAGTTCTGGGGAGATGCGGTCGACATCGACGCGGGAGCGGAATTAACCTGGATGCGCCAGCCGCATTATTATATGGGGCTGTATCCGTATACGTACGCCGCGGGCTTAACGGCCTCGACGGCCGTAGCCGAGCTCATCCGCGAGGAAGGGCAACCGGCCGTGGACCGCTGGCTTGACGTGCTTAAGGCCGGAGGCACGATGCGGCCGCTTGAGCTGATGAAGCTCGCCGGGGTCGATATGTCCGAGCCGCAGCCGATTCGCAGCGCGGTCGCCTATGTCGGTTCTTTGATCGACGAGCTGGAGCAGTTGTTTTAATAAGCGATGCCGAATAAAAAAGTCAACATCATCGTCCTGATTTGTATTTTACTCCTATGGTCATTGTGGGTTCCATTTCCTTCCATGGTGGCGGCCGAGGAAGCGAGGGATGTGCAGATTTCGGCTTACCCGACCGACCCGCTGGTGGAGAAGCAAGCCTATTTGCAGCAAATTCATATGAGCGAGGCTTGGGATGTTGCGACAGGAAACGACTCGATCGTAATTGCGATCGTGGATACGGGCGTCGATTTGAACCATCCGGATCTTATGCCGAATTTGGTGAAAGGAATCAATTTGATCGAGCCCGGCCAGCCGCCGCGCGACGACAACGGACACGGCACGAATGTCGCCGGAATCATCGGCGCTGCGGCCAACAACGATAAAGGAATCGCAGGCATTTTATGGAAGGCCAAGCTGATGCCCGTGAAGGCGGTAGAGAACGACGGCACGGGCAGCGAAGCCAAATTGGGCGAGGGCATCCGCTACGCCGTCGATCATGGGGCCAAAATCGTCGTACTGTCGCTCGGCTTGAACAAGTATTCGGACTACATGAGTGAAATCGTGCGCTATGCCGAGACGAAAGGGGTGCTGCTCGTCGCGGCCACGGGCAACGAGGGAAACAGTGTCAAATACCCGGCGGCGTATCCTACCGTTCTGGCCGTCGGCGGAATGGCGGCGGACAAGAAGGCGCATAAGCTGTCCAACAGCGGCCCCGAGGTAGATCTGGTGGCGCCGTGGGATGTTTTTACGACGGCGATCGGCGGGAGATACGAACATAAGGACGGCACCTCCATGGCGGCGCCTCAGGTTGCGGCTGTTTGCGCTTTGGCCTGGGCCAAGTATCCTTGGATGAAGCCGTATCAAATTCGCAGTTTGCTGCGGCAAACGGCCGAGGACCTCAGCGGGACCGGTTGGAGTTCCGGGACCGGCTACGGTCTGCTGCGCGCCGACCGCGTTCTGAAGGACCCTTATTCGGAACATATGTACAAGCGGAACGACCGGAAGGAGCAGGCCACCCCCATCTCGGTAAGCAAAACGGTCAGCGGTTCGTTTGAGAACGAGAGCGATCCGAACTGGTTTACCTTCGAGGCGCCTTACGACGGCAGCGTCAGGCTGGAGCTGGAGTCGGACCCGAAGGAGGAAATAGCCGTTACGCATACGGATGCCGGAGGAGGCGTTAAAGATTATTCCCTAAGCGCGGCGGGGCCGGTCACGATGCCGGTGAAAAAAGGTAAAAGCTACTTGAAGCTGCAGATCAAAAACGCCGCCGCCAAGCGCAAGCTGGAATTCAAGCTTACGACCTCTTTTGAAATTTATAAGGATGTCTATGCCGATAACGGCAAGCAGTACAAGGCCTACGTGCTTCCGGCGCAAAGTCAGACCTTAAAAGGAACGTTTCACCGGAACAACGACCAAGGTTGGTATATTATTCCAGTTACGCAAACGGGCAAGCTGAGCGTCCGGTTATCCGTCGATACGAACCGGATGGACCCGGTGCTGTTCGTTCAAAAGAGAGGGGAAAAGGGCAAGACGATCGACGAAGGCGGCGAAGGGGAATCCGAATATTTTCCGGAGACGGATGTCTATCCGGGCGACTATTATATCCGCGTCAGCAATGCCGAGGGCTACATCCCTCCCATTACGGGCGAATACACGCTTGCGATCCAATACAAGCCCAAGCTGCTCGATCCGAACGGTCCGCACGATAAGCCGTACTCGGCTACGGTCATGCAGCCCGGAGCGAAATATCAAGGGCTGCTGGATAAGAGCGGCGGCGCAAACTGGTTTTCACTGAACATCGACGAGGAAAGCCTGGTCGAGCTTCGTTTATCCGGCATTCCGCAGAACATACGGATGACGATGTCCGCCTATAACGGCACGCTCAAGCAGATTGACTCGGTCACGAATCCGGATGGCACGTCGGAGGCGGTGCTCAGTCAGCTTTGGCAGCCGGGCGTTTATTACATCCGCTTAACGGCGGACGCGGCATTCGATGACCGGTTCTACGGGCTTAAAGCCGAGGTCAAGCCGCTGGTTGGCGGATATGCCGACATCAAAGGGCATTGGGCCGAAGCGGTGATCAAGCTGGCGTCCGAGCGGAAAATCATTGACGGGTACGAGCATTACCGGTTCATGCCGGATCGACCGATTACGCGGGCGGAGGCTGCGGCCGTGCTGGTCCGGGGGTTAAAGCTGACGAAGCAAAAAGAAGTCCGCTATACGGATTTTGGACCCGAGCATTGGGCTTACCCGTTGATCGCCAAAGCCGCCCAGGCGGAGATCATTGACGGTTATCCCGACGGATCGTTGGCCCCGGACCGGTACCTTACCCGTATGGAAATGGCGGCCATGATGGCAAGAAGCATGAAAATGAGCGGAAAACAAAGAGGAACGTCGCCTTTTGCAGATGTAAAAGAAACGGATTGGGGAGTAGGCATTTTGAAGCAGCTGAAAGCGGAAGGCTGGATTACAGGCTTCCCCGACGGAACGTTCCGTCCGGAAAGTCAGGCGACGCGGGCAGAGTTTGTGACCTTGCTCGCCCGCATGATGAATTGATCAAAAAAATTATTCGTCGCTGTGATCCACTTTCTGTTTCCTGCCGACAAAAAAATGAGGAAAACGATGCGGCAAAATCATAATGATATAGGCCAGCAAGGTACCGAAAAATCCGGAAAGCAGATGACCGGAACCGATCGTCACTCCGATCGAAGCGCTTACCCAAATTCCCGCCGCCGTCGGCAAGCCGCGAATAATTCCTTTGCGGTCTCTTAATATGGTTCCGGCCCCTAGAAATCCGACGCCGCTGACCACTTGGGCGGAGATTCGATCGGAAATGTAATTGGGTTGGGAAAAGCCAAATAAACCTGCAATGGTAAACAGGCAGGACCCGAAGCAAACGAGAGCGTACAACCGGAAAATGGAACCCCGGTGCGAGACGGGTAAATCGATATAGGTTTCTCGTTCCCACCCTATAAATCCGCCTGCGATGAAAGCGGCAATCAACCGCAGCGCAATAACAGGGAAGTTGTGGATTTCCGCCAAAAAAGTTTCCATCCCGGACTCCTTTGCTTCGGCTTGTACTCTTTTAAAGATTCCCAGGCCCTCGCCTTTTTATAAAAAGGGTTGACAAATTGAACAGCGCAAGCATATGATGAGCTATGTAAATCAGATGACCTCGTTAGGTGAGGCTCCTATACAAACATAGGCCACTGCCCGGAAATATCGAAAGATGCCAATGGGTAGAACAGGAACTGCCGGATTAAGGCTTTTCTTAACGTGGCTAAGAGCGAACCGCGCTCTTTACGTTGTATAGTGCCAAAACTCGACCAGGGGGTTAGCGATGGTGTATTTTTGTGCGCTTATCGAACCCCTCAGGTCAACTGAGGGGTTTTTCATTTTGAGAGGGGGGAAACATGCACATGGACAGTAGCAGTAGTAGTCGATTTCGACGGTTATTTTCTACAAGTCCATATGTCGTAACGAGGAAGAGCCGCGCAGCTGTGGCCCTCCCATGTTTCCCATGCCTCTTTTCCCCTGCCCTTGATAGGGCGGCCGGGTATAGTTAGGTATGCTTATTTGACATGGGTTCAGGCGCCATGAGTTTCGTGTTCGAAAGCTGCGGGCTCTTTCCTTGACGGAAAGAGCTTTTTTTGCGTTCAATTTTTTACGTAGCGGAGGAACCGAACATGAGAATGAAAATGAACAAAACGAATAGCGAAGCCTGGAAACACGAAATCTCCGAGCGCCTGTTGAAAGCATCCGAATGCACCGTTGAAGAAATGATGGAAGAATTGTCCACGTCTCTGCAAGGACTTTCCCAGAGGGAAGCCCTAGAGCGGCAGGAACAGTACGGAAGCAACCGGATCGCTTACGAAAAACCGCCGGTATGGTTCATCCAACTGCTGCTTTGCTTTAAAAATCCGTTCATCCTGATTTTGCTGGGGCTTGCTCTATTTTCGTATTTTACCGATGACATGGAAGCCGTGATCATTATCGGCACCATGGTATCGATCAGCGTGCTGATTACGTTCACGCAGGAATACCGTTCGATCCGGACGGCGGAAAAGCTGAAGGCGATGGTCAAGACAACCGCAACCGTGACCCGGCAATCGCTCAAGCAGGAGATCGATATGGAAGATCTCGTTCCCGGGGACATTATTCATCTGTCCGCAGGGGATCTGGTGCCGGCGGACGTCCGGCTGCTCCAATCCAAGGACTTGTTCGTCAGCGAATCGGCGCTCACGGGGGAGGCGCTGCCCGTGGAGAAGCAGGATACGTCGCCGCGGGGAGCAGTCCGCTCGCGAGTGCAACATGTGAAATCCCGCAACGCGCTGGAGCTCGCCAATATGTGCTACATGGGTACGAACATCATTAGCGGAACGGCAACGGCAATCGTGACCTCCACGGGAGATTCGACCTACTTCGGTTCGATGGCCAAAACGTTGACGGGCAAACGGCCGCCAACCAGCTTCGATAAAGGAGTCCATAACGTTACCTTCGTCCTGATCCGGTTTATTCTCATCATGGTGCCGGTTATTTTCTTCATCAACGGCTTCACGAAGGGAGACTGGTGGGAAGCGTTCTTCTTCGGTCTGTCCGTCGCGGTAGGGTTAACACCCGAGATGCTGCCGGTAATCGTCACCGCCAATCTGGCCAAAGGCGCTTCCGTTATGGCCCGCAACAAAGTCGTCGTCAAAAAGTTGAACGCGATTCAAAATTTTGGCGCGATGAACATTTTATGCACCGATAAAACCGGGACGCTCACGCAGGACAAAATCATTCTGGAGACGTACTCGGACATTCACGGCAACCAAGACCAGACGGTTCTGGAATACGCCTATTTAAACAGCTATCATCAGACGGGGTTGAAAAATTTGCTGGATGTCGCCGTCCTGGAGCACGCGGAATTGACGGACGTTCTCGTAACAAGAGGGAATTATACGAAAATCGACGAAGTTCCGTTCGATTTCAACCGCCGCCGGATGTCGGTTGTGCTGGAAAAAGGTGGGAACGGCCATCTGCTTATTTGCAAGGGAGCGATTGAAGAAATTCTCAGCGTGTGCACGCATGTGTCCGATCAAGGTGAAGTCGTGCCGTTGACGCCGCTGTTCACGGTCAAAGCAAAGCAGCTTGTGCGCAAATGGAATAACGACGGACTGCGCGTCATTGCCGTGGCCGTGAAAACGACGGAGCGGAATGACGAGCCGTACGGCTTGAAAGATGAGAAGGACCTTGTGCTTGTCGGGTACATCGGCTTCCTGGACCCGCCGAAAGAAACGGCGGCGGCAGCGATCCGGGCACTGCAGGAAAGCGGCGTGGAAGTGAAAGTATTAACGGGAGACAACGGGGCTGTCGCGAGGAAGGTGTGCCAGGATGTAGGCTTGCAAGTCGACCGGGTTGTGCTGGGGAACGACATCGAGCGGTTGAACGAGGCGCAGCTGGCCGATTTGGCGGAGCGTACGACGGTATTTGCCAAGCTGAACCCGCTCCAGAAGGCGAGAATCGTCAGAGCGCTGCAAACGAAAGGGCATACCGTGGGCTTCATGGGCGACGGCATTAACGACGCGGCATCGCTGCGGGATGCGGACGTCGGCATTTCCGTAGATACGGCGGTCGATATCGCCAAGGAGTCCGCAGATATCATCCTGCTGGAAAAAAGCTTAATGGTTCTGGAAGCCGGCGTCATGGAAGGGCGCCAGACGTTCGGCAACATCGTGAAATATATCAAAATGACGGCAAGCTCCAACTTCGGCAACGTGTTCAGCGTACTTGGTGCCAGCGCCTTCCTTCCATTTTTGCCCATGCTGCCGATCCATCTGCTGATTCAAAATTTGTTTTACGACATTTCGCAGCTTTCGATTCCGTGGGACCGGATGGATAAGGAGTTTTTGTGGAAGCCGAGAAAATGGGATGCCAAATCGGTCGGCCGATTTATGCTATTTATCGGTCCGATCAGCTCCATATTCGATTACGCCACGTATTTCCTGATGTATTACGTTTTCGCGGCCAATACGAGCGAGGCGCAATCGCTGTTTCAATCCGGCTGGTTTATCGAAGGGCTCTTGTCGCAAACCTTGATCGTGCACATGATCCGTACGGAGAAAATTCCGTTTGTCCAAAGCCGGGCGAGCTTCCCCGTCATTCTGCTGACCAGTCTCATCATCATGGCGGGCATCTATATTCCGTTCTCGGCTTTCGGGGCCAGCATCGGTCTGCAGCCGCTGCCGCTTAGCTATTTCCCTTGGCTGGTCGGTATCTTGTTAAGCTACTGCGTGTTGACGCAACTGATCAAAACATGGTATATCCGCAAATTCAACGAGTGGCTGTAGGATCAATTCGAACGAGGGCCGACCGGCTTACGGTTCGATTTTATCGGCCGTTTGGGAAAGCCGGCCGGTGACAATCTGGACGGCGATGGCATCGTCCAGATACCCCAAAGGAAAGACGTAATCGGGGATAATATCCGCCGACAAAATAAAGTAAAGCAGGGCGCTGCCGGCGATCGCGCGCCTCTCCGGCGTCGTGTCCTCCCGGCAGTACAGCACATACAATTGCCGCAGCTCATCGATAAAAGGCCCGGCGCCGTTGACGCTATCCACCTTCGCGGGGAAATCGCCGACGATGATTCGCTGTCCCTCCTCGGTCATGGCATATTGCTCGTATTTGCTTAGTTCCTTGAAGACAAGCTCGGTGGTAAACTGCTGGTCGAATAAGTTGGACGAGAGGAGAACATCCTTGATGCTTTCGACGGAGGCGTAAATATCCGAGCTTTGCTCTGACTGGCGGGAACCGACGTCGAATCCGGCCGCTTGAAACAACTGCTCCATGGGTACGCCAAGGTGGACGGCGAACTGCTGCAGGTGATCGGGCTTCGCCTGCTGCTTGCCGTTGGCGATGCGCGAGATCGTTGCCGTGTCGATTCCGGTAAGCAGGCTCAGCTTGCGCATGGACAACGAACGGCCTTTTAACAGCGATTTTAAGGTTGAGCCCAGCTCCGGTTCTTTTTTCTTATCGGACATCGGTTATTCCTCCCGATTGCTTGTGTTGAGTAAGCATATTGAAAAATTCTCAACATTGTTGAGACGGATAGGCACATTTTTGCCGAATTCTCAATATGATGCCAATATAAAGCGAAAAGGAGTGAAACAGCATGACATGGCTGTTAATTGTAGGGTTTGCCGTCTCGTCGAGTCTGGATAATTTGGGTGTAGGTATATCGTATGGGATTCGGCGAATCCGCGTCGGCGTGTTGTCGAATCTGATCATCGCCATGATTTGTTTTCTGTTCAGCGAAACGGGGATTTTCTTCGGACAGTGGCTTTCGGAGGTGCTTCCGGGAATTCTTCCGGTTTTGGTCGGAGCCTTCGTCTTAACGGTCATCGGACTGCGCATCGTGCTGCTGGCGATGCCGCGAAAGCAAGCGATGACACCCGAGGTGAAGGAAGACCGGTCCGACGGCTCGTCGTTAAAAGGTCTCCTGCAGCATCCCGAGAAAGCCGACAAGGATAAATCCGGGTCCATCGGGATCGGCGAATCGGTTGTCCTGGGCATCGCGCTTTCGGCGAATGCCGTCACGAACGGTTTGTGCGCAGGGCTGATGAATTTGTCGCCGCTCGCCATCTCGCTTACGGCTGCACAAGGAAGCTTTATTACGATCTGGATCGGTGTCGCGGTAGGCCGGAAAGTGGCGGGGGTCCGCATCGGGTCTTTCACCTTGGGACAATTCGGCACATTGATCAGCGGGGTAATCCTTCTGGTGATTGCATGCAACTCCCTGTTTGACTAAGGGAGACGGCCCCCGGCTACTTGTCTTTACTATACTACGGGCTGCGGCGGCTTGTTATGACTGGAAAGAAACGAAAGATAGGAGAAAAGCAGTCTGGCGCGGGTTTGCGTCGGACTGCTTTTTCGTTAGAGCTATAGTTCGTCGAGCGTCTTCTCCAGGCTCGGGGCGAGATGCTGCAGGAAATAGTCCAGCTCGGGCATGTTCATCTCTTCAATCGATTGTTCGATCTGCTTCTTCGCCATGGCGAATTCACGGTTGCCGGCGGACAGCTCGGACACGCATTTGAGATAGGCGTCCAGAAGATCGGCGCCCTTGACGTATTTTTTCAGCTCGGGATCGGCATCCTTCTTCGCAACGATCAGCGGGTCGTATACGTGTCGCAGCGGTGCCGGAACCATGTCCAGCAGACGCTCGGCGGCAAGCTGCTCAATCTCGCGGAAGTTGGATAGAATCTTCGGATTGTGGTGCTTCACCGGCGTCGGAATGTCTCCCGTGAAAACCTCCGTCGCGTCGTGGAACAGCGCCATGCTGACCGCGCGCTCCGTCGGCACCTGCTTGCCGTACACCTCGTTGGCAATCGTGCACAGCACATGAGTCAGAATCGAGACGTGAAAAGAGTGCTCGGCGACATTTTCCTTCAGCACGTTCCGCATGAGGCTCCAGCGCTCGATATACCGCAGTCGGTACAAATAAGCTAAAAAATGACTTTCCATCCATCATCATCCTAAATTATGAATTCAGCTTCGGCTTCATGCGTACAACCGGTCAAGGCTTCGTATCGATCGTTTGGCGCAAGGCGAAGCTTTGTACATTTGGATTATACACGATTTGTCCCCCGACCGTCTGTTCTAAATCTTTCAGACTGATGAAGATTTTATTGTTTTTCCATGTCAGCGGTTTATGAAGCGCCAGCGTCCGGCCATCCGGTGCGGTCAGCTTCGTGCTGCCTGCTGCGCCGCTCCAGTTATGCGCTCCGAAGCCGATCTGTACGGTGCCGTCATGGGACTGCGCGACCTTGCCGCCGAATGCGCCGACCGTCTCGGCCAGTGGCACTTCGCTTGTCGGCGCCATCGGCGCGACGACGCGCCGCAGAATCGCTTGATGCAGCCGCTCCGGCGATACCCCGCTATTGCCGGCGTCGATCCGCGGAATTTGCAGCCGGTCCACCTCGCGGGTGGCCATCTCAGGGACGACGGTGAACGCATATTTGATGCCGCCCTGCCGGATATGTTCCAGCGCCGGCTTGTCGTATATGCCGAAGGGGTAAGCGTACGAATCGACCGGCTCCGTGTACAGCTCGCTTAGCGCGCCGACGCAGGCTTTCGTATCGCCGACGACCCGCTGCTTGTACTGCTCCTCCGTTTCCTTGACGCCGTCCTTCACGAGCCGGCTGACCAATGCGGCTCCGCCGCCCGGCAGCTTATAATGAAAATGATGGCTGTGACATTGAAAATCGGTGAAGTTGGTATCGCTCGTCATTTCGATAATATCGTCCCGCGACATGGACGGAATATAGCTCGCGAGCGGATTTTCCAAATCGCCCGTGATGACGAAATTGACCGCAGGGACGCGCATTTGCTTCAAGAGGGGATAGGCGTTGACGTAGAAGCTTTCGTACCCGTCGTCGAACGTCACAAGCACCGCGTTGTTCGGAACCGGCGCTCCTTCCATATAAGCTTTGAATTGCTTCAACGTGATGAACTGGTACCCTTTGCTTTTGAGATAAGTCAATTGATCCTTAAGGAGCTGTGCGGTGATCGTCCCGCCGCTCTTGGCATCGTCGTCGATATGGTGGTAGATGATCACGGCGACCTGGTCTTTATAAAGGATAGTACTTTTGGCCGCACTTAGCGGCTGGAAGATAAGGCCGAGGCCAAGGAAGGCCAGAAGGACCGTTTGGAGGAGTAGCTTTCTCATGCTAGTTCTTAACTCCTTCGGGTGTGGTTAAATGGACCTATTCGTTTTTTCTGCATTATTCGACAAACCGGCTTCCGTTTCCTTCAAGAAAGCGCTTTTATCAAAAAATAATGTTTTGTAAAGCCACTCCTGTGAAATGGGCTTTTCCTCCCTTCGGCATCGTGCAAAAACGCGGTGTTGGTCCCCGTCCGAATATGCTATTATAGATTTATGCGTTTCCATGTTATCAAGTATCGTTTTTGCGAAAAACGAAAGGAGTCTTTTGCCATCATGCAGCATTTTCAAGAGAGCATCTACCAATTGATCGTCGAAACGTCCACGAACCTTCCGGCCGACGTCCGGGAAGCGATTCAGGCTGCACGTGCCCGGGAGGATGCGGGTACGCGTTCCGCGCTTTCGCTGTCCACGATAGCAGACAACATTCGGATGGCGGAGTGCAACGTATCGCCGATCTGTCAGGATACGGGAATGCCGACGTTTATCGTACATTGTCCAGTCGGCGCGAACCAGATCGAGATGAAAAAGCAAATCATCGCCGCCGTTGCCCAAGCGACGAAGGATAGCAAGCTGCGGACGAACTCCGTCGACTCGCTGACCGGCGCGAACAGCGGGGACAACATCGGCCCGGGCACCCCGGTCATCCACTTTGAGCAGTGGGAGCGGAATGAAATCGAAGCGAAGCTGATCCTCAAAGGCGGCGGCTGTGAAAATAAGAACATTCAATACAGCCTGCCGACCGAGCTCGAAGGCCTCGGCAAAGCGGGCCGCGACCTCGACGGCATCCGCAAATGTATCCTGCATGCGGTGTATCAAGCGCAAGGCCAAGGCTGTAGCGCCGGGTTCATCGGCGTAGGCATCGGCGGCGACCGGACGACCGGCTACGAGCTGGCAAAGCACCAGCTGTTTCGGGCGGCGGACGACGTCAATCCGAACGATGAACTCCGCAAGCTGGAAGACTATATTATGGATAACGCCAACAAGCTTGGCATCGGAACGATGGGCTTCGGCGGTCAAGTGACGCTGCTTGGCTGCAAAGTCGGCGTCATGAACCGGTTGCCGGCGAGCTTCTTCGTCTCCGTCGCGTACAACTGCTGGGCGTTCCGCAGACAAGGCGTGCTGCTTGATCCGGCAACGGGCGCGATCACGAAGTGGGCATACCGCAAGGGCGAAGAGCTGCCGATGCAGAAGGACGAGCCGGCCGCCGCGTCCGAGTCAGGCGAGCGCCGCGAAGTTGTACTGCAAACGCCGATCTCCGAGGAGCAAATCCGCCAGCTTCGCGTCGGCGACGTCGTCATCATTAACGGACCGATGCATACGGGCCGCGACGCGCTGCACAAATATTTGATGGATCACGATTCTCCGGTAGATCTGAACGGCGCGGTGATTTATCACTGCGGACCGGTCATGGCCAAAGATGCGGATGGGAACTGGATCGTAAAAGCGGCAGGCCCGACGACCAGCATCCGCGAGGAGCCTTACCAAGGCGACATTATTAAGAAGTTCGGCATTCGTGCGGTTATCGGCAAAGGCGGCATGGGCGCCAAAACCCTAAAAGCGCTGCAGGAGCACGGTGCGGTGTACCTGAACGCCATCGGCGGCGCAGCTCAATACTATGCGGAATGCTTTAAGAAAGTGGAAGGCGTCGACTTCATGGAATTCGGCATTCCGGAAGCGATGTGGCATCTCCAAACCGAAGGCTTTGCAGCCATCGTGACCATGGATTCCCACGGCAACAGCCTGCACGCCGACGTCGAGCAGGAGTCGCGCGAGAAGCTGGCCCAGTTCAAAGAACCGGTCTTCGTATAAGGCCCGGTCATGGGATCATTCGGTATCAGGCTGAACGCCTGGATAGAAAAATATTTGTCCGTCATTGTCCCGGTATCGTTGATACTGGGGTTTCTTTTGTCTCATTATATGAATAGCTGGACGGCGGCGGTGCCGCTGCTGTTCGCCTATTTGACCTTCGTCATGGCGACCGGCTGCAGCTTCGGCCAAATCCGCGAAGCGTTCCGGATGCCGCTGCCGATGGCGCTGACGTTCGTACTATCGCATGTCGTGGCGCCAGCGCTCGGTTATGCGATCGGCCGGACCGCCTTCGGCGCGGAATCACCTTACGTGGTCGGGTTCGTCCTGTTCGCGATCATCCCGCTCGGGGTATCGTCCGTCATCTGGGTTGGACTATCCAAGGGCCATGTGCCGCTCGCTCTGGCCATGATCGTGATCGATTCGGCCCTCAGCCCGTTCGTCATTCCGGCTGCGGTGGAGCTGTTCTTCGGCGAGGCGATCGCGTTCGACCATACGAAGGTGATGTTGGATTTGGTCAAAATCATCGTGGTGCCGACGATTCTCGGCGTGCTCGTGAACGAGCTGTCCAAGCAGCGCTTCAAGAGCTGGTCGGCTCCCGTCTGCGGCCCAACCTCCAAGCTGGCGCTGGCCGTCGTGGTCATGATCAACGCGGCGGCGATCGAGCCGTATGTGGCGCAGATGAAGAGCGAGATAATCGTCGTGATTCCGCTGGTCGTGCTGCTGGTGCTTTTGTCATACTTGATCGGCTTCGCAGGCTCGGTGTGGCTGCGCAAGCCCGAACTGGTCATCGCCATTACGTATTCGTCCGGCATGCGCAACATTTCGCTCGGGCTGGTGCTGGCGCTCGCTTATTTCGAGCCGTTGACCGCGGTGCCTGTCGTTCTGTCGATTTTGATCCAACAGCCGATGGCCACGCTCAATCATTGGTTGATGAAAAAATATTGGCGCTCGTCCCTTTACAATAAATTAACTGGCGCTCCGCCGGCCGAACAAGTACGATATTGAGTAAAAACGTTTGTCGGGACTTTGACGCCCGCGCAGCTCGCTTGGAGGGAAAACGCACCTTATGAAGATGTTCCGCGCCCGGTTGACCTTGATTTTTATCGCTTTGATCGGCGCTTCCGTGCTGATGGCCGGTTTGTTCATGGCCCAAATGCTGCAGCAATCGTATATCGACTCGCTCAAAACGAATATGGAGCGGGAGCTTCGCATCATCCTCTCGACGATGGATTGGAGCCACCGGGGATCGGAGCCGGAGCTGATGAAGGAGTTCTCGGAACGGGCCACCCGGCTGAAGCAGTTTGCCGACGCCCGGGTCACGTATATCCGCGGAGACGGCAAGGTATTGGCCGATTCGGACTCCAATCCGGCGGAGATGGAGAATCACCTGCACCGCGAAGAAATCGAAGCTGCGGCAAGCTCGGGGAAAGTCGGCTACGCGAAGCGCTACAGCAGCACGATCGGTCAAAACATGCTCTACGTCGCGATTCCGGTACAGATGGGGGACAAGAACGAAGGCTATCTGCGGCTCGCGATGAGTCTGGCGGAGGTCGAGCAGTCGATCCGCAAAGTATGGTACGTTCTGCTCGGCGGGCTGCTGGCGGTGTTCCTGCTGGCCGGCCTGATCAGTTACCGCGTCGCCTACGGGATTACACGGCCGATCGAGCTGATCACGAGCGTCGCGCAGCAGATTACGGACATGAATTACAAGTACCGCGTCCAGCTCAACAAAAAAGACGAGATCGGGCAGCTGGGTCATGCGATCAATCGGATGGCGGATAGTTTGCAGCTGCAGATGAACCGCATTCTGGAGGACGAGAACCGACTCAAGAGCGTGTTGGAGAACATGATCAGCGGCGTCATGATGATCGACCGGGAAGGCAAGATCGTGCTTCTGAACCGTTCGGCCGAAGACATTCTCGGCTTTTCCGCCCAAGAGCTCTTGGGGAAAAAATTCGATCAGGCCAAGCAGCAGTTCGAGTTCACCCAGATGATCCAGGAATGTATCGAAGTTCGCGAGCATATCCGGGACGAAATGATTTTCTACTACCCCAGCGAGCGGATTCTGGAGATTAACCTGAGTCCGATCTCGGATTCGAGCCAGGAATGGACGGGGCTTCTCATCGTGTTGCACGATATCACCGCCGTCCGGCGGTTGGAGCGGATGCGCAGCGAATTCGTCGCCAACGTGTCCCACGAGCTGAAGACGCCGATCGCCGCGGTCAAGGGCTTCGCCGAAACGCTGCTGGCCGGGGCGCTGAACGACAAGGAAACGGCGCGGTCGTTTCTCCAGATCATTTTCGACGAGAGCGAGCGGCTCAACCGGTTGATCGGGGACATTTTGGAGCTGTCCAAAATCGAATCGAAGCGCATTCCGCTTCAGTTCTCGCCGGTGCATCTGGAAACGTTCGTCGGTCATTGCGTCAACGTGATGCGGACGGAGGCGGCAAAGAAATCGATCGAGCTGGACATGCAGGTGCCTGAAGATATTTATATGGAAGCGGACGAGGACCGGCTACGGCAGATTTTGATCAACCTGCTGTCGAACGGCATCAACTATACGCCGGAAGGCGGCAAAGTGAAAGTGAAGGTCGAGCAGCTGCTCGGGGGAACGTCGGAGGCGGCGGATGACAAAGTCCGGATCACGATTGCGGATACCGGTATCGGTATTCCGAAGAAGGACCTGCCGCGCATTTTCGAGCGGTTTTACCGTGTGGACAAGGCGCGTTCCCGCAGCTCCGGGGGCACGGGACTCGGGCTGTCGATCGTCAAGCATCTGGTGGAGCTTCACAAGGGCACGATCCGGGTGGAGAGCGAGGTCGGCGTCGGCACGAAGTTCGAGATCGATATGCCGATGATTCACTAAGCGCAGGCCGTTTGGGCCTAAAAACCATTTACCGTTTGTCAATAAATATAGGCTATGTTAAGCTTTAGATATAGAATGAATGTCCGGGGGAGTAACATGCCGCAAAAAATTTTGGTTATTGAGGACGAGCCTACGCTAGCAAGGCTGTTGTCTTATAATCTTACGCAAGAAGGCTACGAAACCAAAGTGGTCGATCACGGAAGCGACGGATTGCAGGCAGCGCTGCAGCATCAGTTCGATCTCATCGTCCTGGACATTATGCTTCCGGGGATGAACGGCTTTGAGATTTTATCGAAGCTCCGGCAAAAAGGAAACAAAACGCCGGTGATCATCCTGACCGCCCGCAACGCCGAGGAAGAAGTCGTGCAAGGGCTCAAATACGGAGCCGACGACTATATTACGAAGCCGTTCGGTGTGGCGGAGCTGTTGGCCCGGGTATCCGCCGTACTGCGGCGGACGACGGCCGATGACGGTCTTCAGGATAAGCCCGGAACCGGGGAGAAGGTCATCACCGCGGGCGACCTGTACATTTATCCGGAAAAATACGAGGTGCTGCTCGGCGGAGAGTCGATTCCGCTTCGTCCGAAGGAGTTCGAGGTGCTGCTGTATCTCGTGCAGCGGCCGGGCGTCGTCGTGACGCGGGACGACCTGATGAACATCGTTTGGGGCTTCGACTATATCGGCGGCCAGCGGACGGTGGACGTGCACGTCAGTTCCCTTCGCAAAAAGCTGGAGATGAACCAGCAGTCGGTGCAGATCGAATCGATTCGCGGCGTCGGCTATAAGCTGGTCACTTCGGCAGGAAAAAAAGGATAGCTTACGCAGCAGGGAGGAGGCAGCAGACATCGCGGCCTCCTTTTCTTTGTGCGTAAGTTGAAGTCCTTGGATCGAATAATGGCGAGCGATATCCATTTCCCGGGAAATAGGTCGAAAGGCGGGGCAATCGATGTCAGATCAAATCAAATGGGGAGTTCTGGGGACGGGACGGATTATAGGCAAAGCCGGTATGGCGTTAAAAGAAGCGGCAAACGGAATGTGGCACGGAGTAGCCGGAAGGACGGAAGAGAACGGGCGTTCTGCTTCTGAGCGCTTTGGTGTGCCCCATTCTTACGAGAGCTACGAGGCCTTATTGCGCGATCCCGAGATTGATGCGGTGTATATCGCTTTACTCAATCATCTGCACAAAGAATGGGCGGTGAAAGCGTGCGAAGCCGGAAAGCATGTACTGCTGGAAAAGCCGTTTGCTTTGAGTTGGAGCGAGGCCAAAGCGATTGCCGATGCGGCCCGAAAGCATAACGTGCTGGTCCGGGAAGCTTTTGTATGGAAATACTACCCCGGATTCGAAGAGATGTACAGTTGGGTCGCAGAGGGCGCGATCGGGCAATGGGCCCGGTTTTACGGGCGCTTTTCGTTCGTGGCCGACGAGGCCAGCAGCCGCTGGCGTAAAGACTGGGGCGGTGGTGCACTGTACGATATCGGTTGTTATCCGGTCGCGTGGGCGCGTTATTTTACCCGAGAGGAGCCGGTAGCCGTGGACTCTGCTTTGGATCTACATCCCTTGCATGGCGTAGACCGGCGGTTTGCCGGCACACTCTACTTTGGCGAGGGGCGTACGGCTCAACTGGATGCGGCGCTGGATCTGCCCCATGGGGCCAGCTTCGAGCTATGGGGGACAAAGGGGAAGCTGCAGGTTGAGCTCGACGTGACCGCGGAGGAGCTGCGGATTCGCTGTCGGCTCGACAACCGGTGGAAGGAATGGGTCACCGACCGGCTCACGCCGTTTCGCTTGCAGGCGGAGAGCTTCGCGGACGCGGTGCTGCTTTTGAAGCAGGGGCGTTCAGAAGACAGCGACGGAGCCGAAGAAGCGCTCCGACAAGCACGGGTTATGGATGCGCTGCTGGAGGCAGCCCGTACCGAGCGCAGAGTGCGCGTCATGGCGTCGACCGAATGAGAAGCCGATACAAACGAACGCCGCGATGACACAATCGCATATAACGAACGCCAATTCCGAAATATCTTTTTGGCTGCAACTTGTCTATACTAAGGCTTGAGATTACGAACCAAACTGCGATTGACGAAGGAGGCGCCGTCTTCATGTCTAAAGTATACCGAATCGGAATTATCGGCTGCGGGGGAATTGCCAACGGCAAGCACATGCCTGCGCTGAAAAATCAACCTAACGCTGAAATGGTCGCATTTTGCGATATTGTCGAAGAACGGGCGCACGAGGCCGCAAGTAAATTCGGCGCGCCGGGAGCGAAAGTGTATTCGGATTATAAGCAGCTGCTGGCCGATACGACGCTCGATCTCGTCCATATTTGTACGCCGAACGATTCCCACGCCGATATTACGATCGATGCTCTGGAATCCGGCAAGCACGTGATGTGCGAGAAGCCGATGGCGAAAACCGCGGCGGACGCCAGACGTATGGTGGAAGCGGCGAAGCGGACCGGCAAAAAGCTGACGATCGGCTATCAAAACCGTTTCCGCGCAGACAGCCAATATTTGAAAAAGGTTTGCGAGGAAGGCGAGCTCGGCGACATCTATTACGCTAAAGCTCACGCAATCCGCCGCCGTGCCGTGCCGACCTGGGGCGTCTTTCTGGATGAAGAGAAGCAAGGCGGAGGCCCGCTGATCGATATCGGGACGCACGCACTCGACTTGACGCTGTGGATGATGGACAATTACAAGCCGAAGGCCGTGCTTGGGACCGCATTTCATAAGCTGTCGAAGAAAGCAAACGCTGCCAATGCTTGGGGCTCCTGGGACCCGGAGAAGTTCACGGTCGAGGATTCCGCGTTCGGTATGATTACGATGCAGAACGGGGCGACGATCGTACTCGAATCGAGCTGGGCGATCAACCTGCTGCAAACTGGCGAAGCCAAAACGACGCTGTGCGGCACCGAGGGCGGCGCCGACATGTGGGATGGCTTGCGTATCAACGGCGAGAAGCACAGCCGCTTGTTCATGAACGAAATCCAGTTGGATGCCAAAGGCGTCGATTTTTACGAAGGCAACGGCGAAAGCCCGGCCGATCTTGAGGCCCGCTTGTGGCTGGAAGCGATCGACAAGGATATCGATCCGGTCGTTACGCCGGAGCAGGCCTGCGTCGTGTCGGAAATCCTCGAAGCGATCTACGAGTCTTCCCGTACGGGCAAAGCCATTTATTTCGAATAAACGTAAGGGGCCCCGACTTCGCATTGGATGCGAAACCGGGGCTTTTCGTATGCCTGCCGACATCTTGGCATTAAACTGGCTGCAGCTTCTTTTCCTCTTCTTCCTGGCTAACGGCTTCGTTATCCTTACGATCTGCCTGCTCTTGAGGCGCGGCTTGCGTCCCGGCATCAACCGACGCTGCAGGTGCCGCTACGCTCTCGGCCACGGCTTGCCCCGCACTCTTGGCCACAGGGTTCACCTCGCGATCTTCTTCCTTATCCACTCGGGCTTCATCTATTTCCGCTTCGATGTCATCCATCTTGAACTTGTCGATTTCCTCGAACAACTGCCGCGATAGCGAAAGCATGTCGTCCGCCTGCGAAGCGATGTGCCGAATGGCCGTATCCTGCTGGTGCGACGAGGAATTGACTTCTTCCACACCCGCCGCGGATTCCTGGGCAATGGCGGCAACGTGCTGCACGGCATCGACGAGCTGGCCGTTTTTCTCCTGCGCATCGGTGATCAGCTCGTGAATTTGGCCGATGTAGCCGGAAAGCTCGTCCATCGAAGCCCGAATCGAGCTGAACGCTTCCAGGCTTTCGTCCATCTTCCCGTTCTGCTCGTCAAACGAACGGCGGGCTTCCTCGAACGAGGCTTCCATCTCGCTCATTTGAATCAGCAGCGACTTGACGATCAGCCCGATCCTCTTGGACGATTCGGCCGTTTGCGAAGAGAGCTGGCGAACCTCCTCCGCGATGACGGAGAAGCCTTTGCCGTGTTCTCCGGCTCGCGCCGCTTCGATGGACGCATTGAGCGCCAGCACGTTGGTTTGCGTGGCGATTTCCGCAATCGTGCCGACAATTTTGCCGATTTGCGCCGAGCTTTGCGACAAGGTCTCCATGGCGGCGGTCACTTGCCGGAGAACGTCTCCCGACCGGTCGGCCGACTGCCTGAGCGCTTCCATCGACCGGGAACCGGTGTGGGTATTGAAGGCGGCTTCGCGGCTTTTTCGCTGCATCGTATCCGTATATTCGTTGATTTTACGAATTTCCCCGGCCAAGCTGGTGATGAGGTAGGCGCCGTGCTCCGAATAATGGGCTTGCTGCTCCGCTCCGGTAGAGATGTCTTGGATCGCACGCAAAATGTCTTGATTGGCGGCCGCCGTCGACCCCGAAAATTCCCGGAACGAAAGCGAATGCCCGGCTAACGAAGAAGCGATCTGCTTCGTGCTGTGCAGCATGCCCCGCACTTGATCGACCATATGATCGAAGCTTTGGCTGAGCTGCCCGAGCTCGTCCCGGGAACGGCTTCCGATTTTGTGCCGCAGGTCTCCGTCCGCAATTCGCCCTACGGCATGCTGCAGCCGGCGAATCTGTCCGGTGAACGAGCGGATGACAAGGACGCCGACAGCGGTCACACATACCGCAACCAGGGCGAATGCGGTGATCATGACGGTAACGGTTCGGTCCAACCCGTCCTGCGTCGCCGTTACCGCAGCGGCGGCATCGCTCGCATACGAGACGTAGAAATGATCGACATACGTGAAAATTTCGCCCATAATCCGCTGCGACTCGTTATACAGGTACTCCATATTTTTTTCGACGTCCGTTTTCGTCAACGACTTGTCCTGTATGACCTTGGCCGCCACGTCGAACGTATTCGTATATTCGCCGGTGAGCAGAATCAGCTTGCTCCGCCAGACGGATTTCTCATCCGTATCGGCCGTTTCGCCGATTCGCCGGACCATTTGATCGTACAGCTTTCTTTTTTCATTATATCTGGGGATATAGTCCGGATTCTTCGAGATCTCCAAACCGGAGGCGATGATGTTGAGCTCCTGGACCATTTCCTTCAATTCAAGCGCCATCAGCTTGAGCTCCATCTTCTCGTTTTGAACGCCCAATTGGCTTTTGATCCGATGCATCTGGTTTACGTTAAACAACGCAACGCCCATAAACAAGACCACCATAGCCGACAAACCGGCGATCAGCTTCTGTCTAAGCGTCATAGCGCCTGCTAGTTTCATAGAAACCCTCCACTCATTCTTTCTAATTAATCCCGATTCTGATGCCAGTGTAGGACTAAAGTATTAATAGAAGAACGGAAGTTTGTAAAACGATTGTTAACTTTTAGCAGCTTTAAACTTTTACATTCCGTTTACGTTCCGATGGTTTTCACTTAACAATTGGTTGGTACGATGTCCTAGTAAACAAAAAACAAAGGGAGGACATGCTGAAATGTTGAAGCAGCTGTCAAAAAAAGGTTTAAGCGTGGCCATGGTTTCGATCTTAATGTTGGGGGTTCTTTCCGCTTGCGGTACGAAGACAGATCCGGCACCGAATAATTCGGCAGCAGGTGGAGACAAAACGGCAACAACGGGAGACAAAAAACCGGCGGACCAACCGGCTAAAACAGAAGAGATCACCGGTACGGTAACGGCTTCCGGCTCCAGCGCCCTGCTCCCGCTCGTTAAAGCGGCTGCGGACGAGTTCATGAAGAAAAACCCGAAAGTCACGATCAACCCGACCGCCGGCGGTTCCGGTACAGGTCTTAAAAACGTTGCGGACGGCACGTCCGATATCGGCAACTCCGACATCGAAGCCGGTCCGGAATATAAAGACAAAGGTCTTGTCGACCACATCGTAGCGATTGCGCCTTTTGCCATCATCGTGAACAAAGACGTTACGATCGACAACTTGACGAAAGCTCAAGCAGCGGACATTTTCTCCGGCAAAATCACGAACTGGAAAGAAGTTGGCGGCAAAGACCAAAAAATTACGATCGTTCACCGTCCGGACAGCTCCGGTTCCCGTGCGCTCGTGAAGAAAATCGTTCTGGACGGCAAAGACTTCACGAAAGACGGCGTAACGCAAGAATCCAGCGGCGCTATGGCTACAACCGTTGGTCAAACGACCGGCGCGATCGGTTATGTAGACACGCCTTATGTTAACGATAATTTGAAAGCTCTGAAATTCGAAGGCGTAGCTTTCAGCAAAGACGCGATCAAAGACGGCAAATACCCGCTCTACGGCATCGAGCATATGTACACGAAAGGCGAAGCTAAAGGCGCAGCCAAAGCATTCATCGACTACATCATGAGCCCGGAATTCCAAGACAAAAAAGTCGAGGAGCTCAAATTCCTTCCGGCCAACCTGTTGAAAAAATAATCGTCTAGTCATCCACGAGAGCAGCGGCATAAAGTCGCTGCTCTTTTTATGTCCTCATTTGCCGATTTGTCGAATCCCGCGCAATTTTTACATTACCTTAACAATTCTCATGTTCTGTTATTACATTCGTACTCTATGATGGTCTTGAGCTAAGGAATACGTGTGGAACTATTCGAACCAGGGGGTAATAGCTGATGAATTCATTTGCCGATCAGCTGACGGAAAGTGTGAAGGAAGAGCGGAAGGAGCATCGGATGAACCGCTGGACGAGAGCGCAGAACAGAAACGATCAAGTGATGAGATGGATATTTATAGGAAGCGCATCGCTCGTGGCATTCATCATCTTTTCCGTCATCGTCTTCGTCGGTTGGCAAGGAGTCAAAACGTTTTCGGGTGTGACGCCGGTCGAATTCTTTTTCTCGACCGAGTGGACCCCGTCGGAAAATAAATTCGGTGCGTTCTCGTTTCTGTACAGCACGCTGCTGCTGACCTTTTTGTCGGTGCTGCTGTCAGTGCCTCTCGCGCTGTCAGGTGCGGTCTTTATGGCCAAAATCGCGCCAAAGTGGGTGCGCGAAGTTCTTCGTCCGGCAACCGACCTGTTCGTCGGGATTCCGTCGGTCGTCTACGGCTTGATCGGACTTACGGTGATCGTTCCGTTTCTCGGCAAGTTCAATGAGGGCTTCGGGTACGGGATATTGCCGGCCGCCATCATCCTGGCGATCATGATTCTGCCAACGATTCTATCCATCTCCGAGGACGCGATCCGCGCGCTGCCAGGACGGTTGGAAGAAGCTTCGCTCGCGCTCGGCGCGACGCGATGGCAGACGATTTGGCGCGTGCTTATTCCTGCGGCCCGGCCCGGTATTCTGACCGGGATCATTCTCGGGATGGGACGAGCGATCGGAGAAACGATGGCCGTGTTCATGGTCATCGGCAACTCGCCGCAAATGCCGGATTCGCTGCTCAGCTCGGCTACGGTGCTGACGACGGCGATCGTCAAGGACATGGGGAACACCCATTACGGCAGCACGTGGAACAACGCTTTGTTCCTGATGGCACTTGTGCTGCTTCTGATCTCGCTGGCCATGATCCTGATCATCCGCATTGTCGCAAAGAGGAGTGAAGTGAAATGACAAGCAAAACGACCGACCGGATCGCCACTCTTTATTTTTGGGCAACGGGAGCTGTTATTATTCTAATTCTGGCCTGGTTTTTATTCCGGATCTTGGGCGACGGACTGCCGATGCTGAACTGGAATTTCATCACTGGCAAGCCTTCGGAGATTATGGCCGGCGGCGGCGTAGGCCCGCAGTTGTTCAACTCCTTCTATATTTTGTTCCTGTCATTGCTGTTCTCGTTGCCGATCGGTATCGGCGCTGGGGTATATCTGGCGATTTATGCGAAGAAGAACCGGTTTACGGACATCGTGCGCGTTTCGGTCGAAGCTTTGTCTTCCGTGCCGTCGATCGTCTTCGGCTTGTTCGGCTTCCTGTTGTTCGTCAACTGGATGGGGCTGAAATTTTCCATCATCGGCGGGGCGATCACTTTGTCGCTGCTCAATCTGCCCGTGCTTGTGCGGGTAACGGAAGAAGCGATCAAATCCGTTCCGGAATCGTATTGGGAAGCGTCGCTTGCGCTCGGCTCGACGCGCTGGCAGGCGATCCGCAAGGTGCTGCTCCCGGCTTCGCTGCCAAGCTTAATCACGGGGATTACGCTCGTTGCGGGCCGCGCCCTCGGGGAATCGGCCATTCTGATCTATACCGCGGGGCTGTCGGTATCGCGCTTCTTCCCGGACCTCAATCCGCTCAGCATGGGCGAGACGCTGTCCGTTCATCTGTGGTACGTCCAATCCGAAGCGATCGTGCCGGACGCCAAGGACATTGCCAAAGGCTCCGCCGCGCTGCTGTTGATCGTCGTGCTGATCTTTAACCTGTTAATCGGTATTCCAAGCCGTATGCTGCAGAAAAAATTGTCCGGAGGGAAATGACTATGGCGACAGCGAGTGCAATCGCGAACCCAAAGGTTGCGAATAAAATTAAAGTGGAGCAATTAAATTTATATTACGGTGAAAATCATGCGCTGCATAACATCGGGCTGACGATCGAGCAAAATTCCATCGTCGCGTTGATCGGCCCTTCCGGCTGCGGGAAATCGACTTTTCTGCGCACCCTGAACCGGATGAACGATCTGATCGACAACGTGCGCATCACCGGAGACATCTATGTAGACGGCCAAAATATTTACGGTCCGGAAACGGACGTCGTGTCCCTGCGCAAGAAGGTCGGCATGGTATTCCAGCGTCCGAACCCGTTCCCGATGAGCATTTACGACAATATCGCTTACGGCCCGCGGATTCACGGCACGAAGAAAAAAGCCGTGCTTGACGAAATCGTCGAACGCAGCTTGGTGCAGGCCGCGCTGTGGGACGAGGTCAAGGACCGCTTGAACAAGTCGGCGCTCGGTCTCTCCGGCGGTCAGCAGCAGCGCTTGTGCATTGCGCGTCTGCTTGCCGTCGAGCCGGATGTGCTGCTGATGGATGAGCCGACGTCCGCGCTCGACCCGATCTCGACGCTGAAGGTCGAAGAGCTGACGCAGGTATTGAAGGAGAAATATACGATCATCATCGTTACGCATAACATGCAGCAAGCGGCCCGGATTTCCGACTACACCTCGTTCTTCCTGAACGGCGTGCTTGTCGAGTCGGACAAAACGGACAAAATCTTTACCACGCCTTCCGACCAACGGACGGAAGATTACATTACCGGACGGTTCGGATAAGTTCCCGGCCGTTAGGACAAAGGAGCGCTTTATTCGTGGATAACCGGTTCAATTTCCATCAATCGCTGGATCTGCTTCAAAAAGACCTGCTTGACATGGGCAACAATGTGGCAAGGCTCATCCGCCAAGCCGTCGAATCGCTTGCGCGGTTGGATGAGAGCTTGGCCCGGCAAACGATCGAAGCGGACGATCAGATCGACGAGATGACAGCCAGAATCGAAGAAGATTCGCTGCGGCTCATCGCGCTGCAGCAGCCGATGGCCAGCGATCTGCGGATTATCAGCATGGCGCTGAAGATCGCCACCGATCTGGAACGCATTGCGGATCATGCCGTCGATATCGCCAAAATTTGCATCCGGTTGAACGGCCAAGAGCTGGTGAAGCCGCTCGAAGACATTCCGCGCATGGCGGAGCTGACCCAAAATATGCTGCAGGAGAGCCTCCTGGCATATACCGAACGCGACGTTCACCGGGCGGCGGCACTGGCCGAGAAGGACGACGAAGTCGACAAGCTGTACAGCGTCATCGTGAACGATATCATCATGTTGATGGGCACTGATTTTGCTAAAAACAGGCAATTATCCCAGCTCATGCTGGCCGCCCATTTCCTCGAACGCGTGGCCGACCATTCGACGAATATCGGAGAAGGCGTAATCTTTATGGTCACAGGCAAACGCAAAGATTTGAACGTATAGCGGATACCGAACGGCTCCGGCCGAAAGTCCCGTCGCGCGCTTACACCAAGGCGCAGGCGGGACTTTTTGCTTTTTGCCATCGTAAAAAAACACAGCTTCCGTGCAACTTTCTCCATTTGAAACGAATCCCCCTCATAGTAAGATCGAACCATAAAGGAGGAATGCAGCATGGAAGCCAAGCTGGAGAGGGCGGTACGTTCCGCAGTTAAACCGTCGCAGGCCCGGGAAACATGGAGGCTGATGAAGAAGTACAAGGCCATTTATTTCCTTTCGCTGCCCAGCATTTTATATTTCGTCGTATTCAAATACGTTCCCTTGATGGGCTCGGTCATGGCGTTTCAAAACTACAACATTTTTAAAGGCATTGCAGGGAGTCCGTGGATTGGGCTTGAAAATTTTCAGCGGATGTTCGCTTATGACGAATTTTTGCGTATTTTAAAAAACACGATTCTGATCGGATTTTACGATTTGATCTTCGCTTTTCCGTTTCCGATCGTGCTGGCGCTGCTTTTGAACGAAATGCGGCTGCTGATGTACAAGCGGATTATTCAGACGGTGGTTTACATGCCGCACTTCCTGTCGTGGGTCATCGTCGGCGGGATTGCGATCGGCATTTTGTCTCCGACGACGGGGGTCGTCAATCATGTGCTGGGCATGTTCGGGATCGAGCCGATTTATTTCCTGGGCGAAGATTCGTACATCCGCAGCATCCTGGTCGGCTCGGGCATGTGGAAGGATAGTGGCTGGGGAACCATCGTCTATTTGGCGGCACTGGCCGGGGTTAATCCGGAAATGTACGAGGCGGCCGTCATGGACGGCGCGAGCCGCTGGCGGCAGACGATATCGATCACGATTCCGACGATTATGCCGACCATCGTCATCTTGTTCCTGCTGCATATCGGCCATTTCCTCGACTTCGGGTTCGAGCGGGTCTACGTGTTCCTTAACTCGCTGAACGAAGGGTCGGGGGATATTATGGATACTTACATTTACCGTGTCGGCCTGGTGGGGCGACAATACAGCTTCACGACCGCGATCGGGCTGTTCAAGTCGGTCGTCGGGCTGGCGCTGATCATGCTCGGCAATGCGCTGAGCCGCAAAGCGACCGGACAAGGACTATATTAGGGCGGGTGAACGCAGATGAATCATATAACTCCGGCGGGCCGGGTATTCTCGGTATTGAACTATGTTGTGCTTACGATTCTTGCGGCGACGATGATCCTGCCGCTGCTTCACGTGGTTGCCCAGTCGCTCAGCGCCGACGCGGCGATCAACAGCGGGCAGGTGACGCTGTGGCCGGTACAATTTACGCTGGAAAATTACCAGCTGATCTTAAAAGACGCCTCCGTCTGGCGCTCCTTCTCGGTCAGCCTGTTCATTACCGTCGTCGGAACGGTCATCAATCTGATCGCTACCGCGGCGCTAGCTTATCCGTTGTCACGCCCTGAATATGCGGGCCGCACGTACGTGCTGCTTATGGTGCTGGTCACGTTGATTTTCCAGGCGCCGCTGATTCCGAACTATTTGCTGGTCAAAAACCTGTACCTGCTGGATACGGTATGGGCGTTAATTATCCCGAGCGCCATCAGCGCTTACAATTTGTTCGTCATGCGCTCCTTCTTCGTCAACCTGCCGAACGAGTTGATCGATTGCGGCCGGATGGACGGCTGCGGCGAAATGCGGATTGTGTGGAGCATCGTGCTTCCGTTGTCCAAGCCGGCGATGGCGACCATGGGCCTGTTTTATGCGGTATCGCACTGGAATACGTACTCCAATGCCTTGTATTATATTAATAACCGGGCGCTTTATCCGCTGCAGGTCCGCTTGCGCGAAATCGTCATTACCGACTTCTTCGGCTCGTCCGATCAGCTGTCGCAGTTTACGAATACGTCCCCCGAGGGTATCAAAATGGCGATTATTACGGTGGCGACGATTCCGATCATGATGATCTATCCGTTTCTTCAGCGCTATTTTGTCAAAGGGATGCTGATCGGCTCGATCAAATCGTGACCTTTCTTTCGGGCGGCAGAACTCGTCCCATCGTAAAAAAACACATCGTCATAATAAGTTAGCCAATTCTATGTTCGCTTTGAAATCGCTATCATTCGACTTAGGCAACATACACATACTTTTTAAGCGAAAGAAGGGGTTCGACTTGAAAAAGCTCATCAGCACGGTGCTTGTCGGTTCGCTGGCGGTCACGGCAGCCGGATGCGGAGGCGGCAAGAATGAAGGCGAAGCGCCGGGCGCCGACGGGAAGCAAGGGCCGACGAAGTTTACGATTTCGTTGAATACGAGCGGAAATGCGTATGCGGAAAGCTCGCCGAATATTAATGAAGACAAATGGGTGAAAAAGCTGGAGAAGCTGGGGAATGTGGACATGGATATCCGCTTCCTCCCGCTCAAGGAATTCGACCAGAAAATGGCCGTCATGTTCGCCGGCAACGACATCCCCGACGTGGTTCAAGGCAGCAGCGTCAACAGCAAGGCGATGTCCGGCTCGGTGGAGGCCGGGCTGTTCATGCCGCTGGACGATCTGCTGAAAGAGTATGCGCCGAATCTGATGAAGCAGGTGCCGAAGCAGGCTTGGGACGAGGTCAGCTACCAGGGTAAAATTTACGCCGTTCCGGCGTGGCTGTCCAACCCGTCGCGGCGCGCGCTGTTCATCCGCACGGACCTGCTGGAGAAAACGGGCCTGCCCGCGCCGAAGACGGTCGAGGACATGCTGAACGTGATGCGCGCGATGAAAAAGCTCGGCGTCGAGAATCCGTACCAGATCCGGGAAAAATTCAAGTATGCCGATACGATTTTCGGCTCCTACGACGTCATCGGTTCCCAATTCGAGCTGCAGGATGGACAGGTCGTTCCGAAATTTTTTGACGTAGAGAATATGACGAAGGCGCTTCAGGCCTACAAAACGATGTTCGACGAGGGCTTGATTCCGAAAGATTTTGCGACGGTGACGTCGACCGACTACGGTAAAAATATCGAGGCCGGCAAAGTTGGCATGTGGTCCGCCAACGCGGAAGGGATGGCCAACTACCGGACCAAGGTGAAGAAGGTCGTGCCCGAGGCCAAAATCGATATTATTCCGTCGCCGAAAGGCCCGGAAGGATACGGCGGTCATCTTCTGTACGGCTCCTTATCCACCGCTTTGTATATCAACAATAACGTAAAAAAGGAAACGGCGATCGGCATCATCAAATTTTTGGATTGGATGCAGACCGACGAAGCGGAGAAGTTTTTCAGCATCGGGGTGGAAGGCGAGAATTACACCGTCGAGAACGGGCAGATCAAGTACAAATCCCCGCAAACGAAAGAAGAAGTAGACGAAGAGGGCTTCCGCAGCAATCTGTGGTGGGCGCATGACATTACCATCAACAAGCTGCGTGCTTCCTTGTCCCAGGACGGCAAGGACTTGGCGAAGGCGTTCGATACGGTGCTGGCCAAAGAAGGACTCGGCACGATCGAATTTACGCCGACACTGAATGCGTTCGCCAAATACCCCGATCTGATGCCGACGACCGATACGGCGCCGAAGCTGATCATTGACCATATGGTCAAAATGATCTACGGCAAAGAGCCGATCTCCGATTGGCCGAAGGTCATCGAAGAATACAAAGCCAAAGGCGGCAACGAAGTCATTAAGGAAGCGACGGACCGCTACAACAAGAAGGAAGGCGTCATCGTCCGCAATAATGTGAAGTAACGGTGTGCGACCGGTTCGCCACCGTGTGTCCAAGCCAACTTCTCTCATTGCCGTGTGTCCCGAAAGCATAGTAAAATCATCATACAGATCACGGTAAAGTATCCGTTTCCGGCATGGTCCGGAGCGGATACTTTTCCCTTAGGCGGACCTAACAGGAGGGGTGTTCCATGCATTTGCTCATCGTGGACGACGAGCCGGTCATCCGCAGAGGCTTGGTCAAAATGGCGGAGCAGTACAGTCCCGCGTTCGCCGTCATCACTACCGCAGAGAACGGGATGAAGGCATTGGAGTTGATCCGTGCGCACGAGCCCGACATCGTGCTGACCGATATCCGGATGCCCAAGATGGACGGACTGGAGCTGTGCCGCAGCATTCACGAAGAATTCCCCGATATTCAAACGGTCGTCATTTCCGGGTTCAACGATTTCGAGTATGCGCAAAAATGTCTGGCTTACGGCGTGAAGCAATATTTGCTGAAGCCCGTGACGAAGCCCGAGCTGCATGAAGCGCTGGATACGGTGCTCAAGCGGAAAATGAAAGGCTACGTGCCGGTATCCAAATACGTCGAATGGGTAGGGAAGCTGGAGCAGTGCATTTGGGCCAACCAATCGGACGAGCTAACCCGGTACTTGGAGCAGTGGCGGGGCTACTGTCTCGACTCCGGCTTGTCCGCCGCGAAGCTTCGGGAACTGCTTGGCGATTGTATCCGCTTGCTTGTGCAGCGGCTGCAGGAGCGGAACGCTTTTTCGGTGTCCCCGGAGACGAAGGAGACGATTGCCGGTCATACGAAGGCCGAACTGCTGGACGATTTCGAGCAGACGCTGCTGGCGATATACCGGAGGCTGATCTCGGCGCGCCGCGGGCAATTCAAGGACCCGATGGAAGAAGCGAAGGCTTACATCGATCAGCGCTTGTCCGAGGAAGTCACCCTGGAGGAAGTGGCTGAGCTTGTCGGGCTGACCCCGACTTATTTCAGCGCGTTGTTCAAAAAAATGACCTCCGAAACGTTCGTCCAATACCGGATCAAGCGCCGGATGGAGAAAGCGCTTCAATTGATGGCCCAATCCCATATTCGCATTGTAGACGTGGCTTTGGAGGTCGGGTATGACGACTATCCGCATTTTACGAAAACGTTTAAAAAGATCGTCGGCATTTCGCCTTCGGAATACCGCAGCCAACTGGGGATCAAATGAAGAGGGCGAGCCTGTACCAGAAGCTGTTCCTTTACTTCTTGACCGTGATTATCGTCTCGCTGACGACGGTCGGCATCGTTACGTATTACGCCTCGTCTCAGGAGCTGGACCGAATGGTAGAGGGCCAGCTGTCCCAGATGGTCGGCAATGCGGCTTACCATACGGATCTGTATCTGAAATCGTATGAGCGATCCATGGTTTCACTGCTGACCAACAAGGAGGTCAAACGTTTTATCGACCTGCCGGCAGGGCTGGAGGGATACGAGTTTTATGAGATCCAAAAGCAGATCAAGGAATTCGTGATCGACCCGATCTTTATACGGAATCCCGAGATTACGGCCGTGTACTCGATCAGCTTCAATGGGAACGCCGTGTATTACTATAACGAAGTCACGGGATCGTCGTTTACGCCGGAGCAAATCAAGGAGCAGTTGACCTTCTTCAAGACGAATACGTCGGCCTACGGGAACCTCAGCGTGTTGAACCGCAGCATTATCGAAAGCCAGAATAACCGGACGATCACGCTCGTGCGCCAAATTCGCGGCTTAACGTCTTCAGAGCCGCAAGGCATCCTCGCGATCGAGCTACGTTCGGCCGAGCTTTCGGAGCTGTGGAAAGGCATCGAGCTCACGAGCACCGGCTTCTTCTTCATCGTCGACGAGCGGGGGCGGATCGTGTATCACCCCCAAAGGGAGCGGATTGGGGAAACCGTACAGCCTGAGCTGAAGCGCAGCATCGTCGAATCGGGCCTGCAGTCCTTCGTGGCGGAGGAAAACGGAGAGCGGCGCTTGTACCGGAGCCAGAAGTCTGCCTATTCGGGCTGGCATCTCGTCGTGTCCATGCCGATGGCCGAGCTGCGGAAGCCGGTGGATACGATTCGCGTCACTTCGATCGTCGTCGGTTTGTTTACGCTCGTGTTCGCGTTATGGCTGGCCTTCCGTTTCGGCAAGTCGATTACCGGGCCGATCCGGGCGCTGAAGGAAGGGATGCGGGAGACCGAGAAGGGCAACTGGGCGACCATTCCGCTTCCCGAGCAGCGGCAGCGAGACGAAATCGTAGAGCTGATGATCCGCTACAATCTGATGGTCAACCGATTGTCGGAGCTCGTGGACAAGGTGTATCAGGCGGAGCTGAAAAACCATGAAATCCAGATGGAGCGGCAAAAGGCGGAGTTCCAATCGCTGCAGCTTCAGATCAATCCGCACTTTTTATACAATACGCTGGAGACGATCGTGTGCTATGCCTTCGTTGAGGATTCGGACGAAATTTCGGAGATCGTGCGCGCGCTGGCTTACATGCTGCGTTATTCCGTGCAGACGAATCTGGAGAAAATTACGGTAGCCAACGAGCTGAAGCACGTGCTTAACTTTATGATCGTGCTGAAACACCGGGTCGGGCGGGAGTTTGAGATCGACGTCGCCGTGAAGCCGGAGCTGCTGCTTCACAAGATGGTCCGGCTGACGCTGCAGCCGCTTGTCGAAAACGTATTTCAGCACGCGTTCGAAGGCGGCGTGGAGGATTATCACTGCATCCGGATCGATGCGGGCGAAGGAGAAGGCACGTTCTGGGTCAGCGTCGAGGATAACGGGAACGGCATGCCGGAGGACCGTCTGGCTGAATTGCGGGAGAAGCTGGAAGCGAACCGTCTTGTCGACGGAGGGGACGATGCGGCTGGAAAGAAGGGCGGAATTGGCATTGTTAACGTGCACAGGCGCATTCAGATGGTGTTCGGCGAGCAATACGGCTTGCACATCGAGAGCCGACTTGACGAGGGAACAAAAGTCACGATGGTCATGCCTTCCACGGGCAGGCCGTCAGGCTGAAGGGTTACGGTTTGTGCTGATGCGGAGCGAAGGGAGGGATAAGGATGCATGTTGTCGTTGTCGAAGACGAGCCGATGATCCGGCTCGGGCTTGCCCGGATGGTCGAGCGGTATGGGGCGGGAAGGATTCGCGTTACCGCTTTGGCCAATGGCGAGGAGGCCGCCGCTTTGGTTCGGGAGACCCTGCCCGATCTGGTGCTCACGGATATTCGGATGCCTCGCATGGATGGGCTTGAGCTGTGCAGAATCGTCTCGGAAACCCGGCCCTCCGTCAAGACTGTCGTCATCTCCGGTTACGGGGAATTTGCATATGCGCAAAAATGTCTGACATACGGGGTCAAGGAATACTTGCTCAAGCCGGTGACACCTGGCGAGCTGTATTCGGTGCTGGACCGCGTTCTGAAACCGGCTCGGGCCGACGCGCCGTCCATTTCGGAATACGAGCATTGGCTCGATTCGCTGGAGGAAGCGGTCTGGAGTGCTGACCCGGACGCGGCTGCCGCCTGCTGGACGGAAGGGAAAGACCGGTATTTCGAGGAGCAAGCGTCTCCCGAGCGGTTGAGCGCAGCCGTGAACGACGTGCTCCGCTTGCTGGTGAAGCGGCTGAACGCCAGAGACATCTTCCTCTTTCCCGAGCCTCCCGAGCGGCGAAGTTTTTCTGCCCGTCCGGAAGCGCTTGCCTTTCTGGAAGAAGAGATTTTCAAGCTGTCCGGACTGCTGCAAACCTACCGCGGCGGCAACCTGAAGAACGTCTGGGAGGAAGCCAAAGCGTATATCGACGAGCATCTTGCGACGGATATCAGCCTGGAGGAGGTCGCCGGAAAAGTCGGGCTCGCGCCAACTTACTTCAGCCATCTGTTCAAAAAAACGGCGAATGAGACGTTCGTGCAGTACCGTATTCGTAAACGGATGGAGATGGCGAAGCGGCTGCTGGAAATTCCCCATTACAAAGTCATCGACATCTCCTTGGCCGTCGGCTATCAGAGCTACCCGCACTTCTCCATCCTGTTTAAAAAGGCGGTCGGCTGTTCCCCTTCCGAATACCGCCAATCGATTGGCATCAAGTAAGAGACAGCCGTCCCGAAAATATTTACAATCGTTTAACAAATTGGGACGTTCCGTGTTAACACTGGGATAAAATTCCCATGGTATAGTAGATCCAAAGACACGGAAAGTCAGGGATGGTCATGACGATAGAACGAATGACGGAGCCGCCGATCGACGGTTCGACGCTTCATAGCGAGCTGGAGCACATTTTACATCAACAAGCCGTAACTTCCGTTTATCAGCCGATTATTTCGCTGAAGGACGGCACCGTTTTCGGCTACGAGGCGTTGACCCGGGGACCGGAGGGCAGCCCGCTGCATTCTCCGCTCAGGCTGTTTGCGGCGGCGGAGTCCGAGGGATTGCTGTATCCGCTGGACCGGCTTGCAAGGGCCAAGGCGATTCAGGGCGCGTTGAGCCGGACGGAGGAGGAGATGCTGTTTCTGAACCTGTCCGCCGAAATTTTGAACGATCCGCAGTTCGAGCCGGGCCGGACGCTGGAGCTGCTGGAGCAGCGGGGGCTGACGCCGGGGAATGTCGTGTTCGAGATAACGGAACGCAGCTCGATCGAAGATTTCGATGCGGCCAAGACGATTCTGGACCATTATCGCCAGCAAGGTTACCGGATTGCGATCGACGATGCCGGAGCGGGGTATTCCTCGCTGCAAGCCATTGCCGAGCTGCAGCCCGATTTTATCAAAATCGATCGTTCGCTCATCAAGGACATTCACCGCCACAAAACGAAGGAATACATCCTTGAGACGATGCTGTCGTTCGCCGAGAAGCTGGGCATCCACCTGATTGCCGAGGGCATCGAATCGGCCGAGGAGCTGATGAAGCTTACACGCATGGGCGTCCATTTCGGCCAAGGTTTTTTGCTTGGCCGTCCCGGAACGGAGCAGGCCGCGCTGAAGCCGGAGCTGAAAAATCATATTTTGCTGCACCGTAAAATTGTCGAAACTGCGGGTAGCGTCTGGACGATCGGCGATCTGTCGATCCCGTATCAGTCCTTTGAAAACTCGACCCCCATCTCGGCGGTCGCCGGGTATTTCAAGAAAAATGCGAACGCGCTTGGCGCGGCGGTTGTTTCCGGCGGAGTGCCCATCGGCCTCATAATGCGGGACCGCTTGTTCCAGCAGCTTGCGGGACAGTACGGGTACTCGCTGTTCTGGAACCGTCCGATCGATCAGGTGATGGACCCGTCGCCTCTGATCGTGGACGAGCAGATGCCGGTCGAGGAGGTGTCCCAGCTCGCGACCTCGCGGGACATTCAAAATTTGTACGATCTCGTGATCATCACCTCCAAAGGGCGGATGTTGGGGATGTCTTCCATTAGGTCCATTCTCGAGTGCATTACGAATGCCCGCATGGAAAGCGCCAAGGTAGCCAATCCGCTCACGGGACTGCCGGGCAATCTGCAAATCTATCGGGAGCTGAGCAAGCGGCTGACAGATAAGAAGCCGTTCTCGGTTATCTATGCCGATCTCGATTATTTCAAATGGTTTAACGACCGGTACGGCTTTCAAAAAGGCGATCAGCTCATTCAATTTACCGCCGATTGCATTCAGCAGGCGATGGGCGTGTTGGGGCTGTCGTTCGATTTCGTCGGCCATATCGGCGGGGACGATTTTATTGCGATTACGGCGAGCGAGGAGCCGGAGAAGCTGTGCGGCGAAATTTTGCGGCGGTTCGATGCAGGGGTCAAAATGTTCTACGACGAGGATGACTGGACATATGTCGAGGATCGGCAGGGCACCCGGATCGATAGCGACGGCGTCACGCTGTCGCTGTCGCTTGTGATCTGCAAGGCGGCCGCCGCCGTAACGCCGGAGCAAATTTCCGAAACGGCGGCCAAGCTGAAGAAGCAGTCGAAAGCGCACCGCGGGAGCGTCTTCAGCAGCGATGCCGTTGGCGTTCCGGAGGACGGCGGACCGATTGAAATTTAACCGAAAAGCTGGTGAAGCTGATCCAACTGCTTGATCAGATACACCTTGCGTTTTCCCAGCCGCTGCTGGGAAATTTTTTTGTCTCCCGACTCGGCGGACGGACCGGCTGCTCCGGGATGAAGCCATACGGCATCCAGGCCGGCCTTGACGGCGCCGCATACGTCATGCTTCCACGAGTTTCCTACCATGAGCGCCTGCCTGGGCGCAAGCTGCATCGTTTGGAGCGCCGTTTTGAAGAGGTAAGGGGCAGGCTTCTTGTCCGCCGGTTTCTGCGCCGTAAAGACGCGTTCTTCTGGAAAATACGATTCCAGCCCGAACCGCTGCAGCATCATCAGCACTTCGCTGCGGGGGCTGTTGCTGATGATGGCGAGGCGGTATGTATGGGACAGCATCTCCAGCGTTTTTGCCGCCTGCGGCGCCATGGACTTAGCCGATACCTGCAAGCGGCGGATATCCTGCATGAAGCTTCGCAGGACGCCGGAGGAAGCGGGAATCCTCAGCGCCTCGAAGGCTTCCCGCAGACATTGCTGCTGCAGCTCGTCGAGCTGCTTGAACGTCGTCCGGCCTTTTTTGCGCTGCTGCCAACGGGTAATATACTGCTCCCAGAGCGAATCCGCCTTCGGGCGGTCCTCCGCCGCCCATCTGGCGGAATAATCGTTCCACACCTCCACGAAGCATTGCTCGAAGCTGAGTCCCTGCTGTACCAGCGTCTGATTAACATCGAAAAAAATCGCGCGTTTTCCGTTCAAACGAACCGTCTCTTTCATGAACCCAGCCTCCGATCTCCTTTCCGCTCGAAAGGCACCGTCAAGGATCAAAAGTTAGTTCATTTTATGCGGCAAAAACGGCGCACACCCCTTTTTCGAGAAAGCTTTCCAAAGGTTTTTTTCTTACGCTGTCCTATGCTATCATGTATAGAGTAGGAAGACTGCCTGAATGGGGTGTATCCATTGTCCAAGCTTATACTGATCGACGGGAACAGCATTGCTTACCGCGCTTTTTTTGCACTGCCGCTGCTGAGCAATTCCAAGGGACTGCACACGAACGCCGTCTACGGGTTCACCACCATGCTGCTCAAGCTGCTGGAGGAGCAGAAGCCGACGCACTTTCTGGTTGCATTCGACGCAGGGAAAGCGACGTTTCGACATAAAGATTACGCAGATTACAAAGGCGGCCGCGAAAAAACGCCGCCGGAGCTGTCCGAGCAGTTTCCGCTGCTCCGGGATCTGCTCGGCTCGTTCGGCATCCGCCAGTTCGAGCTGGACGGCTACGAGGCCGACGACATCATCGGCACGCTGACGCGCGTTGCGGACGAGAAAGGCGGCGTCGAGGTCGTCGTCGTCACCGGGGACAAGGACATGCTGCAGCTCGCGAGCGGGCAGGTGACCATTGCGCTGACGCGCAAGGGCATCAGCGAGGTCGAGCTGTTCGATCCGGCTCACATCGAAGAAACGTACGGCCTGAAGCCGCATCAGATCATCGATCTGAAAGGGCTGATGGGCGATACGTCCGACAACATTCCGGGCATCCCGGGAGTTGGGGAGAAGACGGCGCTTAAGCTGCTGCACGAATACGGCTCGGTCGAGAGCGTAGTGGAGAACGCCTCGCAGATTAAAGGCAAGCTGGGAGAGAAGGTCGCGGAGAACGCCGATAGCGCCCGGATGAGCAAGGAGCTTGCGACGATTTTCCGGGAGGTGCCGGTCGATTTTTCGTGGGACGAGCTGGCCTACCGCGGATATGAAGAATCGGAGCTTGCCGAGATGTTCCGCAAGCTGGAATTTAAATCGTTAATGGAGCGGCTGCAACTGCCCGCTCCCGGCGCTGGGGCGGCCGGGGCGGCGGAGGAAGCCGGTACGGAGCCGCCGGCGGTGCTGGTTACGGACGACAAGCTGGCCGAGCTGATCGCGGCGCTGCCGCATGTCCGCGCGCTTCATGTGGAAGCGGCGGGCGACAACCCGCATAACGCCGTGGTGATCGGCGTGTCCTTCTACAGTGAAGAAGCGGGCGCGGAGCCCGTATGCTTCTATGTGCCGGTGGAGCGGCTTGAGCAGGAAAACGCCGCTGCAGTACGGGAGTGGCTCGCTTCGGAAGACAAGCAGGAGGTATCCGTCTACGATCTGCACCGTGCCGTCATCGTGCTGTCTTGGCGCGGGATCGGGCTGGGCGGCATCGGCTTCGATGCGCTGCTCGCCGGCTATTTGCTCGATCCGACGGAATCGTCGCTGACGCTGGATGGCCTGACGTCCCGCTACGGACTGCGTCCGCTTCCGGCCGACGAGGAAGTATTCGGCAAGGGCGCGAAGTTCAAGGTGCCCGAGGAAGACGTGCTGACCGCCTATTTGTGCCGCAAAGCCGCCGCGGTCCATCGACTGACACCGAAGCTGAAGGAAGCGCTCGAAACGAGCGAAATGCATCAATTGTTTTACGAGCTGGAGCTTCCGCTGGCGCTCGTGCTGGCTTCGATGGAGCGCAAAGGGATCAAGGTGGACGCGGAGGAGCTCAAAGCCTACGGCGCGGAGCTTGGGAATCAGCTTGAAGGCATCATGCAATCGATCTACGATGCGGCTGGAATCGAGTTTAACATCAACTCGCCGAAGCAGCTGGGGGAAATTTTGTTCGAGAAGCTCGGTCTGCCGGTGATCAAGAAAACGAAAACCGGGTATTCGACCGACGCCGAAGTGCTGGAGAAGCTGGAGCCGTACCATCCGATGGTCGGTCATATTCTTCATTACCGGACGCTGGCGAAGCTGCAGTCGACTTACGTGGAAGGCCTGCTTAAGGAAGTGCGTCCTTCTACCGGGAAGGTGCATACGTACTACAAGCAGACGATCGCGGCGACCGGACGGCTCAGCAGCCAGTATCCGAACCTGCAGAACATTCCGATCCGGCTGGAGGAAGGCCGCAAAATCCGCAAGGTATTTTTCCCTTCCGAGCCCGGTTGGAAAATTCTGACCGCCGACTACTCGCAGATCGAGCTGCGCGTTCTGGCGCACATTTCGCAGGACGAGAAGCTGATTGAAGCGTTCCGCGAAAATATGGACGTCCATACGAAAACGGCCATGGACGTGTTCGGCGTATCCGAAGCGGAAGTCGATTCGAATATGCGACGTCAGGCCAAAGCGGTCAACTTCGGCATCGTATACGGCATCAGCGATTACGGATTGTCGCAGAACTTGAACATTACCCGTAAGGACGCGGCGAAGTTTATCGAGCAATATTTTGCCGTGTTCCAAGGGGTTCGCCAATACATGGACGATATCGTTAAAAAAGCCCGTCAGGACGGCTATGTCACGACGCTGCTGCAGCGCCGCCGCTACCTGCCGGAAATTACAGCCTCGAACTTCAACCTGCGTTCGTTCGCCGAGCGCACCGCGATGAATACGCCGATTCAAGGCACGGCCGCGGATATTATCAAGTTGGCAATGGTCCAATTGGACAAGCGGATGAAGGAAGAGGGCGTGCGCAGCCGCATGCTGCTGCAGGTACATGACGAACTGGTGTTCGAGGTTCCGGAGGACGAGATTGACTTGATGAAACGAATGGTCGCCGAAGTAATGGAATCGGCCCTGAAGCTCGACGTGCCGCTGAAGGTCGACGTCGATGCCGGGGACAACTGGTACGAGGCGAAGTAATCCGCCGGGCATCGTCCGGGCGGAATAGAGGAGGGGAAGACATCATGCCGGAATTGCCGGAGGTCGAAACGGTACGCCGTACGCTCAATCAATTGGTTATCGGCAAGAAGATCGAGCGCGTGTCCGTCCTGCTGCCCCGCATTATTCAGCATCCGGACGACATACAGGCGTTTGCGGTGATGCTTGAGGGAGAAACGATCTGCTCCGTCGAGCGGCGGGGGAAGTTTTTACGGTTTATGCTCGACCGGTATACGCTCGTCTCGCATCTGCGGATGGAGGGACGCTATGGGGTATACCGCTCGGACGAACCGACGGAGAAGCACACGCATGTCGTGTTTCATTTTACGGACGGCACGGAGCTGAGGTATAAGGACGTGCGGCAGTTCGGAACGATGCACGTTTATCCGAAGGATCGGGATTTACTGGAGGCGCCGCTCAAGAAGCTCGGTCTCGAGCCGCTGGACGAGGCGTTTACGGCGGAAGCTTTCCACGGGAAGATCGGAAAGCGCAAGACGAAGATCAAGCCGCTGCTGCTGAATCAGGAATACATTGTCGGCATCGGGAATATTTATGTGGATGAAGCGTTATTCCTGGCCGGTATTCATCCGGAGCGGGAAGCCCATACGCTGAGTGCGGCGGAAACGGCCAAGCTTCATGAAGCGATTGTAGAGACGCTCAAGGATGCCGTGGCGGCAGGCGGGTCGTCCATCAAGTCGTACGTCAACGGTCAAGGCGAGATCGGGATGTTTCAGCATCAGCTGAAAATGTACGGCCGTAAGGACGAGGCTTGTCTGACCTGCGGCACGGCGATTGTGAAGACGGTGGTAGCAGGGCGCGGCACCCATTATTGTCCGGTCTGCCAGCCGCTGAAGCGCAAGCGCGGGAAACGGGAAGCGCTCGAAGGCTAACGGGTTCTCCCGGAACGGCAATACGCACCCTCCGCCCAGCACAGCCATATAGTATGGTGTGCAGTTACTGGTGAGGAGGGAACGTCATGTTGTCTGTCGTCTCGTTGCTTCTGCTTGCGTTTGCCGTCAGCTTGGACGGTTTCGGGGTAGGCGTCACGTACGGTCTCCGCAAAATCAGGATTCCGCTCACTTCGATCGCGATCATCGCGGCTTGGTCGGGCGTTATCATTTACGCTTCGATGCAGATCGGCGTCTGGATGAGCCGGTTTGTCGACCCGGCCGTGGCGAAAGATATCGGCGCCGTCATTCTGATGGGGATCGGCTTGTGGGCGCTGGTTCAGCTGATCCAGCAAAGACGGCAGGAATCGCAAGCGGGGCCGGCGAACGAGCCGCATCCGCCAGTCCCCGTGCCGGGGCCGGCGACGGCTAAAGAAGTATTTTATCTTGAACTGAAACGGTTCGGTCTGGTCATTCAAATTCTGCGCACGCCGTCCATGGCGGATGTAGACCGTTCCGGCAACATATCGGCTTACGAAGCGACGCTGCTGGGCCTGGCGCTCTCGCTGGACGCCTTTGGGGCAGGGATCGGCGCCGCTCTGCTCGGCTTCACGCCGTGGTTGACGGCAGCGGTCATTGCGCTGGCCAGCGGCACGTTTCTGGGAATCGGTCTGCAAATCGGATTGCGCTATGCGGAGCTGAAATGGATTCGCAAGCTGTCCGTTTTGCCCGGATTTGTCTTGATCCTGATGGGCATCATGAAACTGTTCTGACCATACAACAACATCATCTTGGATATAATAGGGGAATGACCATGAACATCGGATTAACCGGGGGGATTGCGTGCGGCAAAAGCACAGTGGCCGAGATGCTCGTCCGGCGCGGCGCGCTGCTGATCGATGCGGATCGGATTGCAAGAGAGGTCGTGGAGCCGGGAACCCCCGTGCTGGCTGAAGTGATCCGGCGGTTCGGAGACGATCTGCTGCTGCCGGACGGCTCTCTTCATCGCAAAAAGCTGGGCGAGCGGGTCTTCGGCAATCGCGAGGCGCTTCGCGATCTGGAAAATCTGTTGCATCCGCCCATTCGCACATTAATACGCGAGAGAATGCAGGCCTACGCGACAGAGCAGCCGGACAAGCTGGTCGTCGTCGACGTGCCGCTTCTGTACGAATCGGGGCAGCAGGCTATGTATGAGCAGGTGATGGTCGTCTATGTGCCGCGCGAAGTGCAGCTTCAGCGTCTGATAGCCCGGGACGGAATCACGGCGGAGCAGGCGGAGAAACGTCTGTTGTCCCAGATGCCGATCGAGGAAAAGAAAGGGCTCGCCGATTGGGTTATCGATAATTCGGGTACCCTGGAGGCGACGGAAAAGCAGATTGAAGCTTTCTGGAACGAAAGGGGGCTATCATGAGCTTTTGGCGGAAAAAGCGGGTGTTCGCCTTGCTGCTGCTGACGTTTATTATCTTTTTGTTCTTAAGCAGCACCTATGTGGGACGCATGCTGTATCCGATCCGTTACGAACAGGAAATACGCCAAAACGCAGAAAAATACGATCTCGATCCTTTTCTTGTGGCCGCCGTCATTCGGGTGGAATCCAACTATTTGACGGAAACGGAGTCCAAGAAGGGCGCATACGGAATGATGCAGCTAATGCCGGATACGGCGAATTGGATTATCGACAAGGCGCGTTTTAGTGAAGAATTCAAAACCAGACTTAACGATCCGGCAGTCAGTATCGAGCTAGGCTCATGGTATCTTAATTGGTTAAATAAGCAGTTTAACGGAAATCGAATAGCGGTTCTTGCGGGCTATAATGCGGGGCATGGGAAAGTCAACCGCTGGCTCCAGGAGAACGAATGGGATGGAACGCTCCAGAATGCGGACCGTATTCCTTACGGCGAAACGAGACATTACATACAGCGTGTAATGTATTATTATAACAAGTATGTTAAATTGTATGGGGAAGAGTGGGGAGAGCGTGCCGCTTGACCTTACACGGTAAAGAAGTATCGGACAAGCTCCCTTGGACGGAAGCTTAAGCCCGATACTTCTTGCGTATTCTTCAAAACATGTTATTATTTGAATTGACCGGCAAGAGACTGTTCGGCGATTTGCACCAGGCGACGAGTGATGTGACCACCGATCGCACCAGTATCACGAGTAGCCATGTGACCGAAGTAACCGTCCTGAGGGATGGCGATACCCAGTTCCTGCGCTACTTCGTATTTCAGTTGATCCAACGCTGCATTCGCTTGAGGCACTACCAATTGATTGCTGCTGCGGGATTGACCTGCACCCATGTCTGTTCACCTCCTTGTCGTTGGTAGTCCTATTATGTGCGATTGCCCGGACTTCATGACAGGGAGCTATTGGGAAATAGGGGGAGGAAGAAACGATCGATGAAATGCCCATATTGCGATTATTCCGGCACGAAGGTATTGGATTCGCGTGCCGCCAACGAGAATAAATCGATCCGGCGCCGCCGCGAATGCGAGAAGTGTCAGAAGCGGTTCACGACCTTTGAAATGGTCGAGGAGACGCCGCTCATTGTCATTAAGAAGGACGGCAGCCGGGAGGAATTCAACCGGGAAAAAATGCTGCGGGGCTTGATCCGCGCCTGTGAGAAACGTCCGGTATCCGTCGAACGGCTGGAGATGATCGTGTCCGAGGTGGAGAAGCAAATCCGCACGACGGCCCATGCCGAAGTGGACAGCCGCGAGATCGGGGAGATTGTCATGAGCGAGCTGTATCCCGTTGACGAGGTCGCTTATATCCGGTTCGCATCGGTGTATCGTCAATTTAAAGACATCGATATGTTTATGAAAGAACTGACCGAGCTGCTGTCCAAGCATCAGGGCGGCGGGGATACGACTAAGCTGTAGTTATTATTTTTTCGCTGCTGAAATTAATGTTAGCCTAGACAAAGTAAGAGGCAGTGAGCCTCTTTTTTATTTGGGCAAATGAGCTATCTTCTTCCATTAGTTTTATAACCAACCAAATAAAATTCAGCGGTTGGAGTGTCATTCTTCAGATACAGTTCCACATTATCTTTTTTAACTCCAACATTACATAAACTAACGGTTATTTCAAAATACTTCGCCCCATGTAAAGCATCTGCACGAATGCTCCCCTTATCTTTACTTTTTACTGTTACCTTCTCGTTGATATTAGAGATTCGTTCACAATTAAAGGTAGCGTATTCTGTCATATAAATGTCTTTAAGTGAAGCAACTATAACTGAATGCAACTGTTGCAACAAAGCTTCCTCAAGGTTTTTTTCCCTAATTTCGGAATGAGCAGCTAATGTTGGCGTTGTTATATTTATTAAAAGCATGCATATAAGACTAAGATAGCAATAGCGGGTCTTAAAGTTCAAAAGGACTCGCTCCTTTTAATTTCGTAAAAATGGAGATCAGGGAAGCAGGCTGATTAATTCCTCGGCATTCCATTCAACTGAACTATGATTTTGTTGGATTTTAGACAAGAACAGTTGAAATGTCTCAAGAGTGGGTTTAATATTTTGCTGTTCGTCACTAACACTTGGCGAAAGTAATTCGTCCATTTTGTTCACTCTTTTTAGCTGAGGATTTTCGGACCACTTGACTAGCCGGTCAACCACTTGTCCGATCATTTTAGCACTACCTTTACTTTCAGTATTGCCCAATTATTGAATAATTCTACTTTTTTCTGCCGCTGCAATTTCCTCTACTGTGAGTTCGAATGCACATTCAAATTCATCAAAAACACTGAAAATCTTGCTTGACTTGCTGGTAACTAAATCAACGATTTTCTTATCTTGATTTTAGAGGGGGACTATTGGATCAAACGCTTAGACCATTTATTTTCAGAAAAATGCAACTTTAGTTCATTCGATTGACAAGTCCCTTAGGCTATGCTATTATCAATTTTGTCGCCGCTGAAATAATAAAGAGCGACAAAAGAAACAAATAGCGAGGGGCCTTAGCTCAGCTGGGAGAGCGCATCGCTGGCAGCGATGAGGTCAGGGGTTCGATCCCCCTAGGCTCCATACTCAAAAACCCTTGTAGAATCAAGGGTTTTTGTCATTTTTGCATAAATAAAAATTGGTGCCAAAAACAGAATTGGTGCCTTTTTGGCGTCTTAGTTTGTACGCTTACGTGACCAAGGTGGTGTACTGGGAGCAATTCAGCTAATTAATTGAGCCCCTCTTCGGGAGAAGGGGGGGCGTGTTTAGCTTCCAGTTATAGCGATTATTTGTTAAGCAAATAAATCGAAGTACGTTTTATAAATATAGGCATATGATGTCATTATAAAAATATGGAGGGAATGACAGAGGTGCATCATCTGCCTAAATCGTATTTTAATCCAATGTACGCATACCCTTACTGCGCTGGCATGAATACACCCGCTTATTATCCAAGCTATAGGCCTGGATATCATCAAAATAATTATCCTTCAAACCAAAATGCATTTTTACACTCTTATCCTGTTGCAGTTGATAATGCTCCACGATTTGAGTCTTTAGATGAGCGAGTAGTAAAGGATCATGGAGCCAGACCATATGTAGTCAATATTGATAAGGTTACTAAACAAAACAATACTTACCGAACCGCAATATGGACAGGGAAACACTTTCAAGTGACCGTAATGAGTATCAATGTTCGAGATGACATCGGCTTAGAAGTTCATCCGCATACTGATCAATTCATACGAATTGAAGAAGGCCAAGGACTTGTTCAAATGGGTGATACCAGGGATAGATTGACTTTTCAAGAAAAAGCCTATGATGGCTACGCAATTATGATACCTGCGGGAAAGTGGCATAATGTGATCAATACCGGAAATAAACCACTTAAAATTTACGTGATCTACGCGCCGCCTCATCATCCATTCGGGACAGTTCAACAAACAAAAGCAATGGCAATGACTCCTCATTCCAGGCTTTATTAGAAAGTGCTTACCACCCCAATTTACGTCCATGTGCATGATGAATGACGTAGAAAGCTGTATGGGAGCCTCGGGGCTCCTTTTTTTCGGTATTTTATTTTGCAGAACCTGGTCCGAAAACCGGTGCTAATTTGGATGCAGACAGTTGCTCGCTAAGGCCGAAATATTCGCAGAAATTCATAATCATCGGATTCCATTTCGAAGGATCGATATAGTTTGAGTTTGCATCCATTAGAAGATCTTCTTCAATATGCACTTTTTCGATGCGTACTTCAATTGCGACAAGGGAACTTGGTTCTTCGAACGGATGTAGTTTCACTAACTTGGCTTCCAGATGGACGGGGCATTCTTTGACGCGCGGTGCTTGAACAAGCTGTGCCGGAAGCGCGGTCAGCCCTGCGACACCAAATTTATCCGCTTCATGTTTGTAGCCCCTCATGGCTTTGGATTCGGGCACCGGATTTCTACCCGTTAACAAGGTCAACCGATCAATCGCGGGAATCAAGTCGATGGACGGGAGATTCAGTACACACTCGCGTTCACGGATCAAATTCTGAACGGTCTGAGCCTTGCTGCTTAAACCGAGCATACACGATTGATTGAGCCACCAGGCAGAGGACATAGGAGCCAAATTAGGCGTGCCGTCTTCGTTGATCGTACTTATAAGCACGACAGAGGTGCCAAAGTAAAGAATTTTAGGTTCGATTACCGTATGCATAGCTTATCCACATCTCCTTAGTGGCCGATTTTTCATGAATATATCACAAGTTTTTTGCGGGAGATATGGATATGGAGTAAAACAGCAAGATGTCAAAAGTTTTGGAATGATGGTTGACAGCGTGATCCATCCTTATGTACACTTTATTTATTCCGACTGGTCAGTATAAAAAAGGATAAGGTGAAATTCATGCCCAAATTAGGAATGGAACCAAAGCGCCGAGCCGATGTCATCAACGCTACGTTAACTTGTATCAGCCTTCACGGGATGGATGGCATGACGCTGGATAAGGTGGCCGAATATGCCGGCTGCTCCAAGGGAGTTGTCGCTTATTATTATAAGAATAAGGATCATCTGACGGTCGAAGCCTTCAAGTCGTTCTTGGCCTATTACAGTCTCAAGATAGAATCCGAGATTGAACGCACGATGACAGCCGGTGAAATGATTGACGTTACGTTGAAACATATTTTGCCCCCATACGGTGAGGATTCGGAAAAGAAGATTAACGTTTCGCAGCTGGATGGCATTGAAAAGATGTTCATCCCCTACGAGGATCAAGCAAGGCTCTTTCTGCAGTTTTTCTCCAAAGCCGTACTGGATCGCAATTTTCAGGAAGTCATATCCAAGAGCTATATGGCTGATCTTCATGGCATTGCCAAGATTTTTGATTACGGCAACATGAAGGGGCAAATGTCTGTAGAAGATTCCCAAAACGCCGCCTATGGGCTGTTAGCGATGGTCGTAGGTCTAAGCTTTTTTAGAGTAGCGAATATTCCGCCAGCCAATGGCGAAGATAACCGGTACATTTGCGAAGATTACGTGAGAAGGTTTACCGGCGGATGAGGAACGGGAGGAAAACAGGTGTCAAATGAACGGCATAGTTATGCGGAGTATCCGATGGTGACAATTCCCGCAGGTGGAGTTGAATTAAGGGACGATCGAGTAAAAACGGTATGGACGGCTCAGGTGAATTCTTTTTTGCTTGCACCGGTTCCTGTTACAAAGGCGTTATATTCCTCGATCGTGCATAAGACAGTCGGACCTCATGACGAACCGCGCGCTCCGGTTGCGGATGTCTCATGGAACGAGGCGATCTTATTTTGTAATCTGCTATCCCGGCATTCGGGTCTGCAGGAATGTTACTCAATAAGCGAGGACGATGAAAATGTCGTCTGGAACCGGGAGGCGGATGGGTATCGTCTTCCCACGGAAGCGGAATGGCAGTATGCGTGTAAAGCAGGGACGGGCGGTTACCGGTACGGAGAGCTTGATGATATCGCCTGGTATGATGAAAACTCCGGGGGCATGGTACATCAAGTAGGTCAAAAGCGGCCGAATGCATGGGGGCTCTATGATATGTTAGGAAACGTTTGGGAGTGGTGCTGGGATGTATACGATGCGAAAGTATACGGATCCTACAGAATTTTCCGCGGCGGCAGTTGGGCCGAAGAGGCTAGAGGCTGTGGGGCAACGTGCCGCCGCCGCAGTCACCCTACGTTTCGCATCGACGATCTCGGCTTTCGTCTTGCCAGGTCCCTGTGAGGTGGCGAAAAAATAAGAGGCGGCGCGGATCATTGAGATTCACTATACAGCTATAAGAAGTAACGCAGCCGATATCGGCTGCGTTTTTGTATGGGCGAAGATCGGATCTGTTGACTTTCACTGGATCGTTTTGAGCAGGCTTGTTATCGTGCCAAGGTGAATGGCTTCGTGAATCAGCGCGAAGTTGAATAATTCGCCGGCGATGCTAAATTGGAACGGTCCCATCACAAACGGTGCCTCAAGCGTACTATCCAGCATTTCAGGCGTCAGCTCCGAGAAGCGGGAAAGCTGCGCCGTTAATCCTTGGATCAGTTCATCTTTAGAGGGAGGTGTCATGGTCCAATCCGAAGGCTTGGTTCCCGAACCAAACAGCGTCTCGTAATGTTCAGGAATAGCGGGCGGTGAGCCGAAGCTAAGGGTAGAGTACTTATCCATCCAATAGATCATGTGACCGACATTCCAGCGGATCGTATTGTTGAAGCCTGCCGGTTGGACGTCGAATTGCGCCTCCGAAATTCCTTGAACCTGCCCGATGACGACTTGACGCAGAACTTGACTTGTGTGAATAATCGATTGAGTCATGATTTAAGTGCCTCCTCAAATTTAGGGTTGATGTGGTTCGCTTTCATAAACCAAGTGTAGCTTTTCATCCATGGCTCAACAATCACGTAATTCCGATGAAAATGATCACTTTGAATAATGACCTGCCTGTACGATATTTTTGATGCTCAAACGATGATTTTTACGAAGGAGTTGCGGAAGAATGGAATTCAGACAGCTTCAATACTTTGCTGCCATATGTAAGGAGATGCACTTCTCCAAAGCAGCCGAGTCGCTCTGCACCACGCAGTCGAATCTTAGCCAGCAGATCAAGTTTTTGGAGAACGAGCTGGGGCTTCCTTTATTCGACCGCATCGGCAAACGGATCGCGTTAACCGAAGCAGGCCAAATCCTTTTGGAGCAAAGTCAGCTGATCTTTGAGCGGATGGATTATATTCAAAGGGCGATCTCGGATCTGAAAAAGATGGAAGGCGGCAGGCTGGATATCGGGATACTTCCCGGCGATGGGGATTTGCTCTTTGACGCGTTGCTGGTCGATTTCCATCGGTCCTATCCCAAGCTTTCGCTTACCGTCACGGAATCGACGGAGGTGTATAAAGAGGTTGTCGCAGGCACGCGGGATCTTGGCGTAACAACGGTACCTGAGAATCCCGATGAACGTATTGTCATCGAACCGCTGTTTCACGAGGAATTTGCTTTGGCTATCCGATCGGATCACCCTCTGGCGAAGTCGAAGGCGATCCCGTTCGAACAAATCCAGCAATTGAAGCTGGTCATGTTCGGTCCCGAGCACCAGATTACGAAATTAATCCATTCTCATTGCCAGGAGAAAGGGGTAGTGTTGGACAATCCGATTGTGACCTCAACGTTATCGTCGCTGCTGTTGCTGGTTGAGCAGGGGATTGGGGCTTGTATTTTACCCCGAATGCTATTAGATTATCTAAATCGTGAGAACATCACCGCCGTGACCCTGCTGCATCCTACCCCGAGTCAGGACATTTGTATCATTTATCGCAAGGACAAATTTTTGGGGCCGGCGGCCCGATTGTTCATGGAAGTCCTGCAATCTTTCATTCAAAGTGTTGAGGATCGTACCAGCCGCTCGTTAGGGTGAGACAAATTTAGAATCCGGATGTGGAGGCGATGTATATGCGCCCAATCAACTTTTTTGAGCCGTATATGATCATTACAATCAATAAACCAAAAACAATGAAAGACCTAAAAAGACTATTGCTGGCATTAAAAAGGTGTGCAGAAGAAGATTCCAATTTTATGGTTTATTTAAATGAAACCAGTAAGCAAACGATCATTGCAGGTAACGGGGAAGAACATCTCCATAGCATTATTGACCGTTTATCAAGCGAGTTTCATTTGGATATAGATGTTCTAAAGCCACAAGTATTATACAAGGAAACCATAAGAAAAACCGTAAGATCTGAAGGGAGATTTGTAAGGCAATCATCAAGTATAGGCAGATACGGCCATTGTTGGATTGAACTTGAACCCAAATTGCGTGATACCGGTAATGAATTTGTAAATAACATTGTTGACGAAAATGTAATACCACGCGAGTATATTCCGTCTGTTCACGAAGGCATTCAGCGGGCTATGACTTGTGGGGTATTAGGTAATTTTCCGGTTGTGGATGTGAAAGTAACGTTATATAACGGGTCATTTCATGAATCTGATTCAAACCAAATGTCTTATAAAATTGCAGGATTAATGGCATTTAAGAATGGGATGAAACAAGCAGACCCCGTGATTTTAGAACCCATAATGAAATTAACGGTTGAAGCTGCAAAATGCAATTTACCTGATGTTATAAATGATATACCCTCGATCCGGGGAAGAAAAGAAGAAACTGAATCGAGAGACGGAATGTCGATCTGGATTGCAGATGTTCCGTTAAGGGAATTGACGAACTTTACCGAAACGTTGAATTTTAAAATCGGAGGAAGAGGGAACTGTTCTGCGGTATTTGGATATTACGACGCAGTTCCAGAAAATATGAAAGAAACGATAATACATGAATCAAGCTTACGGGATGCTTATTATCAAGATTTATTTTTCTGGAGTAAATGGGGGAAGGAAGAAGAGGAATACCATTTAAACAACTTTATCGAATCGTTTTGGGAATAGTACATGTGAACAACGGAGAAAGATCATGAAATATAATCATTACGATATTTTTAGAGCGGGTGGTTATATGTTTCAGGTTCAAAAATGGGGTAACAGCTTGGGCATTTTTGCCTTCCGAGGGTTCTTCGGAAGGCATTTTGGCTTGATCAGCTCTTAACCATCTCAATGAATTTCCAGTGAGCTTTTGACAACCATTTGTTTTTATGGTAGATGATTTGTGCGTAAAACATTAGATTTTCACAAGCGGATTCTATCACTTTCATTTTTTTGTCGCGCAGCAGCGCCTCCACGCTGATGGAAGGCATTAAGCTAATCCCTAACCCGCTTACAACACATTCTTTCATAGCCTCCATGCTGTTAAATTCCAAGTAATTACACGTATCTATTCCTTTCTGAATTAAGTACTCCTCAAAAAATCGCCTTAACGCACAATTTTTCTCGCTAAAAATGATACACTCGCTATGTGATTCTTCGATAGTCTTTAGGGAATGATTACTTTCTCCTACAAAGACTAACGGTTCCTCCGAGTACATTTCGGTGATGAGCTGCGGGTCGCATACCTGCGGTTCTAGAGTGATCGCAATGTCTAGCTCTCCAGAGTGGAGTCTCTGTCGTAAGGCGGAACAATGATCGTTGATAAGAGAGATTGTAACCTCAGGGTAATTCTTTTTATACTTTGAGAGCATGGGCCCTAGTTTGTATGCGGTTAAGGTTGCTGATGCGCCAATGCGGAGTTGGCCTTTGATCGTGGAGTCATCGGAAGAAATTTGTTTTATTTTGGAATATGCAGTTAGCAATTCCACTACATAATGATACAGTTCCTGTCCGACCATGGTGAGTTTAATTTGTTTTCCTAATCGGTCAAACAAGGGAACTCCGATTTCATGCTCGATCTGCTGAATATGAGAAGTAATGGTGGCCTGTGAATACTGAAGAGCATGAGCTGCTTTTGTAAAGCTATTCAATTCCGCAACGGCTTTAAAGGATTGAAATTGACGAATGTCGATTTTTATCCCCCCCATAGATGTGTATTGTTATCAGAAACTCTAAATATAAAGATTAGTTATTTCAATTTTACTAATGATTCATTGTATCATATGATTCTTACAAAAGGAGATGAATCATATGAAAAAAGTATGTTTACTTTTGCCGAATGGTTTTGAAGCCGTGGAAGCAAGCGTGTTTACAGATGTGATCGGATGGAATAAAGACGAGGGGGATGGATCGACGCAGCTCGTTACCGTCGGAACTCGAAACGAATTAAAGTGTACCTGGAATTTTACCATCATCCCCGAAAAGGTCATATCAGAGGTAACCGTTCAGGAATTCGATGCACTGGCGCTGCCTGGCGGCTTTGAAGAAGCCGGATTTTACGAGGATGCCTTTCGCCCCGATGTCCTTGAATTTATACGTGAATTCGACAGGCAGGGAAAAATCATTGCCTCGATTTGTGTCGGAGCTTTACCGCTTGGCAAAAGCGGCATTCTGCAAGGAAGACAGGCGACGACCTACAATCTGAATAACCGCAAGCGGCAGCTGCAGCTGGAGGCCATGGGAGCCCACGTGATTCCGGATCAACCCGTTGTAAGGGACGGAAATGTCATTACTTCTTTTAACCCATCGACCGCATTCGCCGTAGCCTTCGACCTTCTTGAATCGCTTACTTCGACGGAAAATGCCAACAACGTAAAAAGGCTCATGGGATTCCTCGCATAACTTCAGATTGGCGGATATAAGAAAAGACCCCGAGCTCGTCAAAAAGTTCGGGGTCGTGATATTTTTATTTAATGGAGGCTTCGTAAATATCTTGAACGGTTTTGGACAGCAGTGCGTTGAATTCCTCGTCGGATTGCCCGGCGGTGAGGTCCTGCGATAAAGCTCGCGAGAAGCTCGCGATCAATCCGTGATTTTGGGCCAGCTTTTCGTTGGCTTCCGCTTGCGAATAGCCGCCTGACAACGCTACGATCCGTACGACGTGCGGGTCCTTCATCAGATCGCTGTAGAAGTTGTTTTCCGTCGGTATGGAAAGCTTAAGCATGATTTTTGCGTCTTTGTCGAGGGCGGATAACTGAGCGGAAATTTCGTCCTTCAGCAGTTTTTCCGATGCTGCTTTATCTGCGCTGTAAATATCCACTTCCGGCTCGATGATCGGAACCAGTCCCATGTCCACGATTTGCTTCCCGATGGCAAACTGCTGCTCAACGACTTTTTTGATTCCGGCCGGATTGGCTTCTTTAATCAGGGAGCGCATTTTCGTCCCGAAAATGTTTCGTTCAACCGCCCGTTTCAGCAGGTCGTTTAAATCTGGCATCGGTTTCATGAGCTGAACCCCGTCTTCCAGATCGGCGAGCCCTTTGTCGACTTTCAGAAAAGGCACGATCCCTTTCTTCTCCCACAGATAATCGGCCGTCAACTGGCCGTCAATGGAGCGATCCATCGTGTTCTCAAATAAGATGGCGCCTAAGATGTACCGGGAATCAAAAGCGGGACTTTTGATAATTCTCGTTCTCATCTCATGTACCAGTGCATACATCTCTTCTTCGTTGGAATAGCTCGATTCTTGAACGCCGTACTGGGCTAGCGCTTTAGGGGTGCTGCCGCCGCTTTGGTCCAAGGCCGCGATAAAGCCTTTTCCGGTATGGATTCTCTCCAATTGTTTTGTATTCATGAATGCTTCTCCTTCCTTATTGTGGAACTGAATAACATCTTGAATTCTTTTATTATAGCACTTTTAGTTGCAAACATACATTGATGAAGATCACCGGGATTGTAAAGGGACGCAAAAGGGAAATCCAGTGAAACTGTCGAACATAATATGAAACGTAAGCGCCGCCATTGACTTCGTAGAAACGGTGATAATGATGTCTATCCCAATTGTGTCCACCAAGCTGTACATCCCTACTCCCCGGTCAAAAGCTGTCTCCCGTCTCCGCCTGATCGAGCGTCTGCATGAGGGGATGCACCGCAAATTAACCCTCATCTCCGCTTCGGCAGGATGTGGTAAAACCACGCTTGTCAGCGAATGGCTCGCGAGTTGTCCGCAACCTGCTGCGTGGCTGTCATTGGAAGAGGCGGATCGCGATCCGGCGCGCTTTCTGACTTACCTCTTTGCGGCTTTGCATACGATCGGGATTCATAGTGGGGAGGGCGTGATGGGGATGCTCCAAGCCCCCGGCCCTCTGCCGATGGAAACGATTTTGACGGCGCTGCTGAATAAAACCACCGCCATTCCGGGCCGTTTCATTCTCGTCCTTGACGATTACCATGTGATAGATTCCAGACCGATTGACGATGCCATCGCCTTTCTGCTGGAGCGCATGCCGGCACAAATGCATCTGGTCATCATCACCCGCGAGGACCCTGATCTGTCCTTGGCCCGTCTGCGCGTGCGGGACCAATTGGCCGAATTGCGTACCGCTGACTTGCGGTTTACATCCTCTGAAGCGGCGGAATTTCTGAGCTGGGTCATGGGTCTCAGCCTTTCGCAGGAAGATGTCGCTGTGCTTGAATCCCGCACGGAAGGGTGGATCGCCGGTCTGCAATTAGCCGCGCTTTCCATGCAGGGGCATAAAGACGCCTCCAGCTTGATACAATCTTTTTCCGGCAGCCATCATTTCGTACTGGACTATCTGGTTGAAGAAGTGCTGCAGCAGCAATCTGCAAGCATTCAGGCTTTTTTGCTACGTACGTCCATCCTCGACCGGTTGTGCGGCCCGCTGTGCGATGCCGTTCTCGGTGGGGAAACCGACGAACTTCTCTCCGGACAAGAAACCTTGCAATATCTCGAACGCGCCAACCTGTTCATCATTCCTTTGGACAATGAGAGGCGCTGGTACCGTTATCATCATCTGTTTGCGGATTTGCTGCGTCAGCGGTTGTACCAAACTACCGCCGGTTCGTCCAAAGGGGAAGCGAAGCGGGACGTGGCGGAACTGCATCTGCGTGCCAGCGAGTGGTACGAAGACTATGGCCTGGAGCTTGAAGCTTTCCACCATGCGGCAGCCGCCTATGATGTTGAACGCGCCGTACGTCTGATCGAGGGGGAAGGGATGCCTTTGCTCTTCCGCGGCGCGATAGCCCCTGTCCTGAATTGGCTGGATTCGATGCCGAAGGAGGAGCTGGACGCGAGGCCTGTGTTAAGCGTCATGCATGCCTCTGCCTTGCTCATGGCCGGTCAACCGGCCGACGTTGAACGGAAGCTGCAGGCTGCTGAAAAAGGGCTTCAAGGTGCTGCGCAGGACGACGATAAGACCCGGGATCTAAAAGGGCATATCGCCGCTATACGTGCCACGCTGGCTGTCAACACACACCAGGCGTACGCCATCATTGCCGAGTCGCGGCGCGCCTTGGAATATTTGCACCCGGACAACCTGCCTGTCCGTACGGCAACGACATGGACGCTGGGATATGCTTACCAGCTCCAGGGGGATCGTGCGGCGGCAAGCCGAGCCTATACCGAAGCTTTATCGATCAGCCGGACGATCGGGCATTATATGATCACGCTGATGGCTACACTCGGTCTGGGGAATATCCAGGAACTGGACAATCAGCTGTATGTGGCGGCTGAGACGTATCGGCACGCTTTGCACTTGGGTGGCGATCCGCCTCTCCCGGTTGTATGCGAAGCGCATCTGGGCCTGGCCCGTATTTTTTACGAATGGAACGATCTGGAGACCGCGATGCACCACGGGCAGCAAGCTGTCCAACTGACGCAGCAGTTGCAGCAGACGGACAGAGTCGTTGCAGGCGAGGTAGTTCTCGCCCGACTGAAGCTTGCACGGGGAGAGGTGACCGAAGCGGCCGCTTGTTTAGCGAAGGCCGACCATATCGCCAGCCGGCAAAATTTCGTGAAGCAGAGGCCTGATATCGCTGCCGCGCAGGTGCTTGTTTTGCTTCATCAGGGCCAGGTGGCGGCTGCTGCCCATCTGGCGCAGAAGCACGAGCTTCCCGTCAGCCAGGCGCGGGTTCATCTGGCACAGGGAGAGGCGTCCGCGGCGCTGGCGCTTTTGGAGCCGCTTCTAGAGCAGGCAGAGGCCAAGGGATGGGAGGATGAGCGGCTCAAAATCACGGTTCTGCAAGCCGTCGCTCTGCATGCGCAAGGTGAAAAGCTCAAAGCGGCGCAACTGCTGGTTGAAGCTATGACCATAGCCCAGTCCGGCGGTTGTATTCGGACCTTTGTCGACGAAGGCATTCCGATGAAAAAGCTGCTGCGCGAAGCGGTTACTCGTGAGAGGATGCCGGGGTATGCGGGCAAGCTGCTGGGTGATATGGAAGCGAAGCGATTGAACGGTGAAAGCAAATCCGGTTCGCGCCAGATTCTGGTGGTCAAGTCCCTGATCGAGCCCCTGAGCGGGCGAGAACTGGAAATTTTGCAGCTCATCGCCCAAGGACTCTCGAATCATGAGATTAGCGAGCGGCTTTTCCTCGCGTTAAGCACGGTGAAAGGGTATAACCGGAACATCTTCGACAAGCTGCAGGTAAAGCGGCGTACCGAAGCGGTGGCACGTGCCCGCGAGCTGGGGCTGTTGTAGATCAGCGCGCAGCAATGCCCGAAACGACACTTTAGTAGCTATATATTCATGTCGCCGGTCATAGATCGGCGCTACTCGTTAGGGGTGCGTAGCCATCAAGGTGGGGCATGATCGTGAATTGTGATGAAGCCATGTAAAAGGAGAGTGACAAACGATGGCCGACAACGAACTTCTGACACGGCAGCACGAGCTGCAAATGGAAGCGAAGGCTGTAGCGAAGGAATTGAAAATCGACGAATTGCTATCTTCGGCCGGCCAGCCGGTTCGAGTCGGCAGTGCTGCTCTCGGGCTGATGGTCTGGAGAGATTTGGATATTACCGTGGTGTGCTCCAAGCTCAACATCGATGTAGTAACTCGGATCGCTTCCGAACTGATGGTCAGTAAGGGGGTACGAGAGGTCAGGTTCCTGAATGACTCCGGCGTCTGGAATACGGATCCCGGCTATCCGGACGGGCTGTACCTTGGATTAAAGTATAAAGCGCTGAGCGGGATGGATTGGAAGCTCGATATCTGGTTCGTCGACGAACCGGATAAACAACCGGATCTTAGGCATATCCGGACCATGCCCGACCGGCTCACCCCGGAGCTGCGGGAATCGATTCTGACCATCAAAAATAGCTGGGCCACGCGAGCTGAATACGGGAAAGAAGTGAAGAGCTATGACATTTATACGGCCGTATTGGACGATAGCGTGCGAACACCGCTTCAATTTCAGGAGTGGTTAAACAACAAAAACGAAATTCGGTGAAGTTTCGTTATAATCAATTTTTGCAATTGTGATTAAAGCATATTTCTTTTATAATGGCGGATGAATGGAGGCGGTTGAAGTGGCAAATTATTTTGCCGGAACAAGAAGCAGCTCATGCAAAGCCTAGCATTAGGGCGATACTTTGCATGGGCCGGATGGTTATCTCGTTAACCTTGTTCGCCCGAGAAAGCTTGGATCGTTTCTAATCATGGGCTTTGCACCTATTTTTGTATTCATCAAAAATAAGGGGCTGAAAGCTAATGGTCACACCATTCCCATTCATTAGAAACCATCAATATAATTTCATCAAAAAGCAGGTCGAGCTGCTGGAGCGGGCCTGCCATTCCGTTACCGATCCGAAAGTGGTGGAATCGGTAAGATATAGCGTTCACTTCAATATTATGGAGGCATTCATGGATGCCACCGAGCTTCAAAGGCAAGTATTGGAAAAGATTTCCGCTTTGCGTGCGGAGGTAGAGTTCCGGGATTATTTGCATTCGTTGGAGCCTTATTTGGTGCAGTTTCCGGAAGTGACGGGAAAACAGCTTGCCAAGCTGTTCCCCAAAAACAAAAAGCTGAAGCATCCCGATTTAACCGCGATCGATTACCGTTATGTCACATATCTTGGCTGGGTGGACATCGCGACAAATAAATTGTTCATCGTGTACCGTCTGGACGGGCAACTCGTCGGCATCGAAGGAAGATATATCCCGGCGAATAAAAGCGTATGCTTTTTGTGCAACCGGCATGCGGAAGTTGCGTTGTTTACGGCGGTCACCAGATCGAAGCCGGCGAACGCTTCGCCCGATTACTATAAGGCGATAGGCAACTATTTGTGTGTGGACAGCGAGGTTTGCAATAAGAACATTACGAATGTCACCGCGCTTGAAAGGTTCGTTCGAGAGGTGGTGGGAACTCATGAATCGTAATTGGGTTCTCGTATCCATTCTCATCGTCATGTTCTTGAGCGCGATGGAAGCGACGATCGTCACTACGGCGATGAAATCCATCGTCGACGATTTGAAGGGCATGGAACTGATGAACATGACGTTCTCCGTTTACCTGCTCGTCACGGCCGTCACCGTGCCGATTTACGGTAAGCTCGCTGATCTATACGGCCGCAAGCGCATTCTTATGATCGCCATCGCCGTTTTTTTGCTCGGCTCCGTCCTCTGCGGGGCGGCGGCAACGATGCTGCAGCTTGTCATCTTTCGGGCCGTGCAGGCGCTGGGCGCCGGGGCGATCTTTCCGATCACGATGACCATTATTGGCGACATCTATACGCCGGAGGAACAGACGCGGCTGCAGGGGATTTTCAGCAGCGTATGGGCTCTGTCCAGCATCGTCGGCCCGCTGATCGGAGGGCTGATCGTCCAATTCGCCGACTGGCGATGGATTTTCTTCCTCAACCTGCCGCTCGGTCTGGCGTCGCTGCTGCTGCTCTCGTTCGCGTTCCGGGAGACATTCCGGCCGGTGGGCAGATCCATCGATTGGTTCGGGGCGATCTCGTTCCTGACGAGCATTTCGTCGCTGCTCATCGTGCTGCTATTCGGGGGAGAGAGCGGCTTCGTTTCGCCGGTCAATCTGCTGTTTGCAGCTATGTTCGTGCTGTTCGGCATCATTTTTGTGGCGGTCGAGCGGCGCGTATCCGAGCCGTTCATGCCGCTGGAGCTGTTTCGGAACAAGGTTATCCTGATTCCGAACCTGTTCAGTTTTCTGGCGTACGCCTTTCCTATCGCGACGACGGTCTATTTCCCGCTTTGGCTGCAATCGCTCATGCATCAGTCGCCGATCGTGTCGGGCTTCGCGGTCGCCATCGCGACGGTCGGATGGCCGCTCGGCGCCACAGTCGCGGGCAAGCTCATGCGACGGATTTCGCCCAAGCAGGTAGCCGTCCTCGGAGCAGGTCTGCTCGTCTTCAGCGGTCTGATGCTGGCAACGATTACGACGGCAACGCCGGTACCGGTGTTCTTCGTCATCATGCTTTTGGCGGGTTTCGGTCTCGGTGTTAGCCGAACCGTGCTCGCGATTCTGATGCAAAACGCGGTCGAGAATCGCCAGCGCGGCATTGCCATGTCGACGAGCGCACTCATGAACACGCTAGGTCAGACGGTGTTTATCGCGATTTTCGGCGTCGTGTTCAATGCATTCGCGTCCACTGGCGAAACCGCGGATCTGGCGCACGGCATCCACGTCGTCTTCGTCTGCGTCTCCGCTGTTACGGTGCTGGCTTTTCTGGTCTCACTGGGGCTTCCGGGCATTTCCAACCGGGAGCTGTTCGGCAGCGGAAAAGGCGCTGCGGTGCAAAAGAAAACGTAGATAAGAAAAAGGCAGTTTCAGGGGGGAGGGCAATGTCACCCCCGAGCTGCCTTTTTTGCTTTTTGATCAAAATAACCAATTTACGGATTGACATAGCCGGGTTCGGGAAAATATAATGGTCATAGCAACTATAATCATGTCGACTATGATGGAGGCTGCCATTGGAATTAGAAAAGTATATCGGCGTTATCGTACACCGCGCGGATTTGAAGCTTAACAATTATTATCAAAAGGTCGTTAACCCTTTCGATATTACCGTGGATCAATGGGAGATATTGGTCATTCTCTGGGAAAAGGAGGGGATCACCCAAAAAGAGCTTGCGGAAAGGCTGTATAAAGATCAGACGAACATTGCCCGGATGCTGTTCAAGCTGGAAAAGAAGGGCTTCGTTCATCGCGTAACCCATGAGACGGACCGCAGATCGCTGCGGGTATATTTAACGCCGAAAGGCAGAGAAATCAAAGCGGAAATACTCGCTCCGTCGATCGAAGCTTATAAGAAAACGGTCGAAGGTTTGTCCGAGGAAGAAGTCGAGACCTTTAGAAGAATACTTGCCGTTATGTATAATAACGTGAAGGATTTGTAGAGATTTGCCCGTTTTACTGTTTTGCGTTTTTTTAATCATATAGTTGCTATAGCAACTATAGACAAGACTATTTTTTGGGTTCTTTAATGCAGCTTAGGTGTTAACAGCTATAACTTTTTAGTTCTTATACTTGCTAAAGCAACTAATGTTCTAGCAATTAGATTGAGGGTGAGAGAATGGAAACAGGTGAGGTCAAGGCAGCTATTTTTGACTCGCGTTATCGGGCGTTGACCATCGGCATCATTTTGGCTGTGACTACCGTAGCGTTCGAAGGATTGGCGATTACGACCATCGCGCCGGATTTGGCGCAACATTTGAACGGCATTTCGTTATACGGCTGGATCTTCAGCGCATTTCTGTTGACGCAAATATTGGGCACGATGGTCATCGGCCAGCAAATCGGCAAAATCGGCGTGTATCGCTCTTTTTCTTTGTCTATCGTTATTTTTGTAGCCGGTATTTTGGTTGCCGCCACCTCCGCGAATATGCCGATGTTAATCACGGGGAGGGCGTTTCAAGGCTTTGGCGCAGGCGCTATTGTCACATGTGTGTACTACAGCATTACTTTAAGCTATCCCGATGCGCTCCGGACGAAAATTTTGGCCGTGTTTTCCAGCGCCTATATTTTGCCCGCGTTGATCGGTCCGTATATTGCGGGCCTGCTGGCCGAATATGTCTCGTGGAGATTTGTGTTCTGGATTGTATTGCCCTTGATCGCGGTGGCCGTCTTGCTGACGCTTCCTTCCTTTCGTAAGCTTCAAACGGCTAGCGCTCCGGTTCAAAAAAGCGGCCGCAAGGAAGGATACGCTGTATTGCTGACGGTAGGCACAGGGCTGCTGCTGAGCGGGTTGGGCTTTGCCTCCGATTGGAAGGGCATTGCGCTTGTACTTATCGGGTTGATCGTCATGGTCCGGCCACTGCAGCAACTGCTCCCTGCAGGAACGTTCACCGTCAAAAAAGGGCTGCCGGCCACCATTGTTTCAAGAGGGCTGTATGTCGCGTGCTATGTTGCCACCGAGAGCTATGTCGTCTTGGCGCTGACGGAAGTCAAAGGCTTGCCCGCAGACCTTACCGGATTGATCGTCGCCGCAGGTGCGTTAAGCTGGTCCGCCGCAGCGTGGCTGCAATCCAAACTGGACGAAAAGGATAGCGGACGCGGCAGAAAAAAACGGATTACAGCCGGTATCGGCTTAATGATCGTCGGCGTATCGCTGGTCATCACGGCTGTAGGACTGGAGAGCGGGGGAATTGGGTTTGCCGTCATCTCGCAAATCTTTACCGGCTTCAGCATTGGGTTGGCCAATCCGACGACAGGAGCGATTGCGCTGCAGCATGCCCGCTCAGGCGAGGAAGGCGAGATTTCCGCGTATCTTCAATTCGTCGACGCTTTTTGCCCGGGAGTGAGCATTGGTATAGGCGGAGCTTTAATCGCGGTAAGCGAGCATTTTAGCCAAGGCATCTTTATGGGGATCATGCTGGCTTTAGTGGTTCAACTGCTCTTCATCGTCCTGAGCTTTCTTATCTCTTTCCGTATTGCCAAGAGAGCCGATTAACCTTCCATAAACAGCTTCTTGGTCAGCATGGTGGCTAAATGATCGACAGACATCACTGGAATGCCAATCAGAGGCGCGATTTGACTCCAAATCGAAGAGCCGTGGTTTGACAAAATAACCAGCCCCATCTCTTTTTCGCGGTTAAACGTGATAAAGGAACTCGATCCATACGTTCCTCCGTTGTGCCAATGCGTAGTCGTGCCGTCCTTTTCTTTGTACCTCATCCAACCGAAACCGATACCGATCCCTCGGCCCGGCATCATAGCATAATGCTCCTCCAAGCATTCTGCAATCGCCGGGCCGAGGGGAGAGTCGAAATGGCTTAAATGCGCATCCAAATAGTTAAGCATATCGGTTATCGTCGAACGGACCGCCCCGGCGCCCCCCAGCGTATCAAAGAAGTCCCAATGCCGCATGGGCTTGCCTTTGGAATTAAACACAGGAAGAAGCTGTCCGGCCGGCTGTCGGCTCATGCCTGTCCCAGAATCCGTCATGCCAAGAGGATTAAATATATGTCCGGCCAGCGCTTCATTCAAGCTTATGCCCAACCGTCTGGACAGTAGCCAGCCAAGTAAGCCGAAGCCGTAATTGGAATAGCGGTGCTTGCTGTTCTTCTTGGGACTCTCCGACAAAACAGCTTCGATTAAGCGGGTATCGTCATAATTCGCGTAAGGATTCAACCGATCGGTGATGGCAGATCTAAAATTCCCCGGTACGTCAGGCAGGCCGGCGGTATGCGTAACAAGCTCCAACAGCGTGGTTTGATTGGCAAATGAGCTGGAAGACCATTCCGGAACGAAAGTCGAAAGCCGATCGGAGCGGCTCCACATCCCGTTCTGTTCTCCTATTGCGAGTAATAGACCGATCAAGGTTTTGGTAATTGAGCCGATCTCATAGATCGACTTCGGGCAGCCAACTTCTTCGGATTGTTGCCCAGTCCATATCGTTCGTGCGGATTTCCGGATCAAACCGACCGTTAAACGATGTGTCGGGAGATTCGCCCATCGGTGAATGCGTTTCTGAGACATGATATTTGCTATAGCGTTATCCAAGCTAACTCACCTCGATTAGCGTTTTTTATTTATGATATTGTTATGATATCACTATTAGAAGTTATTTACAATTAGTGCATAAAAAATATACGTCGTCCTTTCGGGGCGACCAAAGTGTTGAGAAAGTGGTCAAAAGGGATAATAGAGGTTACGAAGAGGTGGGGTATCCACTTCCGACCGCTGTTGTCCTCGGGAAATTTGATTGGAAGCCGCTTAACAGCGGACATTTCCCGAAGACAAAGGCGGCCGCTATCGCTTCTCCAGTGGATACCCCACTTCCGTATGCATCTCTATTTTTGTTAAAGTCCACTTTCTCAACAAGCTCGTCGTCCTTTCGGGGCGACGTATATTTTTTAGGGTATTCGGATTTTATAGTGGAGACAAACTAAAAACATTTCACTTATAAATCGGAGAATATGGTGGTATTTTGCTAAAGCCTTGATTTGGAGCAATATCGTAGTACAATGGTTTTATGACTACTCAAATAATGTTTAATGATGAGCAAAGGGTCAAAATATTTAAGGCATTAGCTGATGAAACAAGACTGGATATCATTCGAACTCTGTACACCAACAAGAAGGAGATGAATTGCGGAGAAGTAATGGACATTCGCGATACTTCGAAATCGAATACTTCGTATCATTTGCGCACATTAAGGGAGGCGAAATTGATCAAGGTACGAAAAGAAGCTCAAACGAAGTATATGAGTATCGATATAGAGACTTTTCAAACTTACTTGCCCGGATTTCTGGATACGCTGTAGAAAGAAATCTATTTTTTTGTTCATTAGTTCAATAGTTATTCAACTACAAAACTAATTGCGATAGGAGAAGGTAATAAGCATGAAAAAATTAACAGCATTATTTTTCCTCATCATGTTTGTGATCGGTACGGATACATTTTTGATTTCTCCACTCATCCCCACTCTTCAGAGCTTGTTTCATATCTCGACCGAGTATTCCGGTTGGATGGTGGGAGCCTATGCTTTAGGTTATGCCGTATTTGCACTGATTGCCGGGCCGCTTTCCGATGGATGGGATCGAAAAAAAGTGATGCTTTACGGCATGGTTTGCTTCTCGGTTTCAACCATATTATGCGGCTTTGCCACAGGCTTTTGGTCGATGTTTTTATTCCGTTTTTTAGCCGGAGTCAGCGCAGCATTTACAGCGCCTCAAGTCTGGGCCTCCATTTCTGCTCTGTTTCCTGCGCCCAAGATCGCCAAAGTATCAGGAATCGTAATGGCAGGCTTGGCTGCTTCCCAAGCGTTCGGGACACCTATTGGAAGCCTGCTTGCTACAACCCATTGGTCTTATCCTTTTTTTACAATCGGTGTATGCTCGTTGTTGGTGGCGATATGTATTTTTTATGCTTTGCCCGAAATGAAACCGAAGCAAGACCAAAGATCCAAGATTCCAATATTTAAAAGATACGTCCCACTATTGACAAGCCGAATAGCGAGAAGGTCTTTCCTGGCTCATTTCTTCTTTCAATGTGGATTTTTTGCTGCCTTTTCTTTCATTGGAAAATGGATGACGGACCGCTTTCACCTTTCGATTGATCAAGTGGGGTACGTGATGTTTTTTCTTGGTCTTGGAAATATGGTCGGGAGCATTAGCGGTGCTTATGTGATCAAAAGGTTGAACCGATTGAATACAATGGTAGTGGGTTTTCTTGTTTCGATTGCATGCTTTATTGCTTTGCCTCACCTGTCGTCGGTTGCGGCTTTTGAAGGTGTATACTTTTTAATTTTTGTTAATATGGGAATCGCATTTCCGCTGATTTTGGGACTGCTGAATTCGTTAAATCCGACAATCCGCGGCACGATCTCAAGCTTGGCCAATTCGATCATGTACGCTGCGACAACACTCGGCTCTTGGGTCGCAGGCTTGATTTATGCGACTTTTAACGGTTTTTCCGCCGTAGGCATATTTGCGGCTATTTGCTTTGCCGGTTCATTGTTATCTTTTATATTCAGTGGTATTTTGACTACTCACTCGAAAACGAAAAAGGAACTTGCATCTTAAATGCATAGAAGAATTCAAATGGACGATATTCTAAATCTTCCAAAATTCAACATACTAAGTATTCGTGAGAATCAATTTGATTTTCTAATACAAGTGGTGGCGAGTTCTCCACCTTTAGCTTGCCCTCATTGTGGATGCAATGCGAACCTCTATAAGCACGATAACAGGGAACAGGTTTGTATGGATTTGCCTATCCACGGAAAGTGTGTAGGACTTCTTATAAAGCGTCAGAGGTATCGTTGTTGTGAATGTTCTCAAACCTTCTGGGAACATTTAGACCACACCATTGACGAAAGACGGAACTGCACCAAGCGATTGTTGACTTACATTGAGAAGCAGAGTCTTAAACGAACATTCGTCAGTATTTCAGAAGACGTAGGGCTTAGCGAAAAGACGATACGCAATATTTTTCGTGATTATATTAACCGTCTGAAAGAAACGTTACGATTTGAAACCCCTAATTGGCTTGGTATAGACGAAATTCACATGATGAAACCAAGATGCGTTTTGACCAACATCGAGGAACGTACTTTGTTAGACGTTCTGCCCAATCGGAGCAAGGAAACGGTTGTAGGCTACCTCTCACGCCTTCCAAACAGAGGACGAGTACAGTACGTTGCTATGAATATGTGGCAACCGTACAAGGACGCTGTAAAGACTGTATTGCCCAAGGCGACTATCATTATTGATAAATGTCACGTTGTCCGTATGGCGAATCAAGCGTTAGAAACCATCCGCAAACAGCTTCGAGAGGGCTTAAAACCGAAGGAACGTCGGGGGCTTATGCACGACCGTTTTATCCTTCTGAAACGCCACAAAGAGCTCACGGAGATGGAAAAGATAACGCTTGACCTGTGGACTGAGAATCACCCCTCTCTCGGTATTGCGTATGAATTAAAGGAGTCCTTTTTCGATATTTGGGAAAGCGATACAAGACAAAAGGCATTCCTCAAATACCACGTTTGGAAATCTAAAATACCCAAAGAGCTCCAATCCGCTTTTGAGCCTCTTACAAAGGCTATGGCAAACTGGGAAGAAGAGATATTCGCCTACTTCGACCATCGTATTACAAACGCCTATACGGAGTCTCTGAACAGCCTTGTCCATGTCATTAACCGTTTGGGGAGAGGCTACTCATTTGAAGCCCTACGAGCCAAAGTTCTCTTTACAGAAGGACTTACAAAGGAGCGTGGAGAACTTCTTGGTATCGACATTTCAACCATGATAGAGAAATTGGAGAAGGGCGAATTATAAGCCCTTTTCCACTATAAAAAGGGGAGGAAACGATTGGAAGGACCGATGTAAGTGAATGACAAGGAGAATCCATATATGATAAATAAAGTGATAGCGAGATCCATAGGGAGCGCAATCCTTGCCCTCATCATGGCTTCAATGATTGGATGCGGCACGAGTACTCCATCTTCGGCGTTAAACGATAACGTTCAGCATGCGCCTTCGGGAAATAAGCCGGAAGAAGTGAAAACGACCATAGCTTCTTCGCCATTGGAATCGTGGGTCGGGGAGTATGAATTTTCGGAATACGCCCCTCCGGATCAAAATATGTTTTATCGAATTAATATATATAAAGAGAGTAAAAGCTACTACGCGACAATTGACATCGATGGCTTTCAAACGATGGAACGACTTCAGGCGAAAGTGGAGGGAGACGGCAAAGCGATAAAAATCATTTTTGACAAGTATTTGCCCGATAACTTAGGGGAGCCATATAGTCCCGGAGACGTCTTATTACGTTTGGAAAAAAAGGAATCGGTTTTGAACACATTTTGGGAGAAAGTCCAACCCATGCTTAAGGATGACGGCGAATCCGGCAAGACTTACTTTGAGGCGGCGGCTCGCTCAAGCTGAGACTTGTCTATTGCGCCGCATCCTCCCCGGATTGGCGAATAATTCGTACGAGATTTGCAGCAGCGGCGGACAAAGGCTCGTTTTTGCGGGTACAGATGGCAATTGTATTTTGCAGCCGGACACCCTCAACGTAAACCCGGCATAGCTCGCCGCGCTGCACATATTCCCGCACGACCAACGAAGAAACGAAATTGGCGCCATAGCCGGCAATAACGGCCATGATCGCTTCATGCAATCCGTTGAATTGCAGCGTGATTCGGGGTTTGGATACGCTGTAGGTCCGGCATAAAGCCAGCAATCTTTCCCGTGTTGAGCTTCCTTCCTCCCGCATGACGAAAGGCTCCTTCATCATTTCGCCCAGCGAAACTTGCTGATTCGCATATTTGTGATTCGGCGCTACCACGAACCACAGCTCGTCGCGAAACAACTCTTCCGTTTGAATCGCATCGGGGTATTCTTCCGCCAGCCCTCCATAAACCGCAAGGTCCACTTCCATCTGTAAAAGCTGCTTGAGTGCATCGCTTGAATTGGTCGTTGTAATTGTCATTTCGACCTGTTCGTACTGCTGTTTAAACTTCGCGATCCAGGCGGGGATCAAAAACTGGGCCGGTAAATAGGTCGCAGCCAATCGAATATGTCCGTTCGTGCCGTTGCGGTATTCGTGACAAAATTGATCGATCTGCTGTTCTACCGCGAACAGTCTCTTTGCGAGCAGAGCTATTTTTTCACCGGCATCCGTCAGGGCAATCCCTCTTCCACTAGGCTTCAATAAAGAAATGGAAAGCTCCTTTTCGAATTTCTTGATCTGGGCCGTGATGGCCGGTTGGCTAATATTCAACAGTTCGGAGGCGCGGGTTACATTTCCCGTGGAAGCGATCGTATGAAACAGTCGCAGGGCATGAAGATTCATGGCAAGTCTCCTTAGTTCTATATACAAAATATATGGAATCAATAAAACAATATATTATATTTATGGTTTCGAATCAATTAAAATCAATGTTGAAGTCAAATACAAACCGAGGAGCTGGGATAAAATGAATACATTGGACATGTGGAGCCGGGTCGATCAGTATATTACGGAGAAGCTCATACCTCATGACACCGTGCTGGAGCAGGCTTTGTCCGCAAACCGGCAAGCGGGCTTGCCGCCGTATGACGTCTCTGCAGCCCAAGGAAAGCTGCTGCAATTATTTGTCCGGATGCAAAACGCCAAGCGGGCTTGCCGCCGTATGACGTCTCTGCAGCCCAAGGAAAGCTGCTGCAATTATTTGTCCGGATGCAAAACGCCAAGCGTATTCTTGAAATCGGAACGTTGGGAGGCTACAGCACCATTTGGATGGCAAGGGCGCTGCCGGCAGATGGACGTCTCGTTACCCTGGAGCTCGATCCGCGGCATGCGGAGGTAGCGCAGGCGAATGTATCCCTTGCTCAGGTGGAGGGAGTTGTGGAAATCCGGGTAGGGGACGCGCTTGAGCAGTTGGCTAAGCTGGAAGAGGAAGGAGCCGCGCCTTTTGATCTCGTATTCATTGATGCGGATAAGCCGAATAACCCCGCATATTTGAAATGGGCGCTTCGCTTGTCCCGCCCCGGGACAATCATTATTGGGGACAATGTCATTCGCCGCGGCGAGATTATGAACGAAGCCAGCACAGATCCCCGTGTCAATGGAGTCAGGGAGTTTTATGACCTGCTAGCGGAAGAAGCCCGAATATCCGCTACGGCGATTCAAACTGTGGGCAGTAAGGGATACGACGGGTTCGTCCTAGGGGTCGTAAACGGATAATTCGGCGAAAGCCATGCGCGGGGCAGAACAGCAATCCGCAAGAAACCGCATCCCCTTTTGTATGCTAAGATGGAGCTGTAAGGTCAGGCGAGAGGACATTCATTCCAATCGAGTGCAAAAGGAGCGATTTCGTTGCAAAAAATTACCCCTTTCTTGTGGTTTGACGGCAAAGCGGAAGAAGCGATGAATTTTTATACCTCCATCTTTGCAGATTCGAAGATCGAAAGCGTCACACGCTACGGAGAAGGTGGACGCGGCCCGAAGGGAACGGTCATGTCAGGAACGTTCCAGCTTAACGGGCAATCGTTTATGGCCTTAAACGGCGGTCCGCAGTTCAGCTTTTCCCCGGCCGTCTCGTTCTTCGTGAACTGCGAGACGCAGCAGGAGATCGACGAGCTGTGGGAGAAGCTCTCCGAAGGCGGGGAGCCAGGAAGATGCGGCTGGCTCACGGATAAGTTTGGGCTTTCGTGGCAGATCGTTCCCAAGATTTTGGGCGAGCTGCTGGAGGACAAGGATGCCGAGAAATCGGCGAGGGTGATGCAGGCCATGCTTCAAATGGATAAAATGGACATCGAAGCTTTAAAGCGGGCTTACGAGAGATCGCTCGACTAACGCGCCAATCCGGGCCGTACTCTCTTTTGAAGAGGGGTACGGCCTTCTTTTTATTTTTATCGTTTAGGCGGGCTTGACCGAAATCTTCTTCCCCCTCGTGAAGCTGACCAAGGCAGCCGCCAGTCCGATCACCAAGATGAAGCTTGCGGCCCAAGGGTTATACTGTAGGGTGGAAGCGGCGTTAACCATGAATCCCCCTGTCCCGGCTCCCGCCGCCAATCCCAAATGCACGATCGATGTATTCAGGCTAAGAACGAAATTCGACGATTCTGGCGCTTGTTGAATGAAATAGCTTTGGATTGCCGGGCCGTTTGCAAACATGGTAAATATGATGACGGCCAGCAGCGTCAACCCGATCCCGGGCACATCCGAAACGAAAGGCAGCACAGCCAGTGCCGCGATATGAACGGCAATGCTGAACGTAATGACCCGGGCCGCTCCCCATCGATCGACGCCGTAGCCGCCCAGTCGGGAGCCGATGGCGCCAAAAATGCCGAAAGCCAGCATAATGATGCTAATGTTCGAGGCTTGGACATGAAGGATGCCTTGAAGATACGGCGTCAAATAAGTAAACACGATCGAATTTCCCGACTCCCGGAAAAACGTGAGCAGCAGGCCGCTTACGACAACGACGCTTCCCAGCACTTTGAATTGCTGCCGGAATGAAACCGGCGCATCCCCTTCGATATCCGGGAGAAGACGCCAGATGACGATGCTAATTCCTAAGCTGAATAAGCCGAGAATCAGGAAGATGGATTGCCAGTTCAGCCAATTCGTTATGATTATCCCGATCGGGACGCCCAAGATCATGGCGCTGCTAAAGCCTAGAATGATGGTGCCGATGGCGCTGCCCAATTTTTCGCGGGGGACCAGTTTGGCGGCCATGCCCAGCGCTACGACAAGATAGACGCCGGCGCTTACCCCCAATATGACGCGTGAGGCCATCAGGATAACGATATTCGAGCTACCGAACGAGATCAAGCAGCCCACAATAAAAAGCGCCAGTGAGCCTAGCAATACTTTTCTGCGTCTCAAGCGGGCGGTGACGGATACGACAGCCGGGGTGCCAATGGCGAAGGCAAGGGAGTAGGTGGTAATCAATTGCCCGGCAAGGGCAAGGGAAATATTTAAGCTTTCGGCAAGGACATTAAGAATGCCGGATACGACGAGCTCGGAGGTTGCCGTTAAAAACACGCCAAGCGCAAGGGTGTAAATAGACATGCGATGCATTGGAATCATTCCTTTCCGCTGTCCGGGACAGCAGCCGAAATCGGGTCATGGCCGGCGCATGCCGATTCGGCAATTGGGATTGCGAGATCTCTTGGTTGTATTATAATAAGGGTACGTATTTTACGTAAGAAGGCAAAATATTTGGATATTATCCAATTGTTTTGATTAACTAAATAAAAGTAAGTAGGTGGAGAGCATGGAGCCTGCAAAGGAAGAGGAGAAAGGGTTCTCGAATATCTGCTCGGTGCTGCAAATTTTGGGAGCGAAATGGGCTTTCTTAGTCATTGCCGAGCTGTCCAAGGGGCCCAAACGGTTCAAGCAGCTTCACCGGGATGTGGCGGTCGTCAGAACGCAATCTTTAACGGATGTACTGCGGCATTTGGAGAACAGCGGGATTGTCCGCCGCGAAGTTTTTCCTACGGTCCCCGTAACCGTACAGTATTCGTTGACGGAAAAGGGTTTGGATTTTCAAGCTGCGCTTAAGGAAATGGAGAGATGGGCCGCCAAGTGGGGGAAGCCGGAGGACGGGAATCTGCCGGAGAACTAGGGGCTAGCCTAATAAAAGAACCGCGACCCGTTGATCGGGATTCGCGGTTCTTGCACGTTGCCGGAGCACGCGGCTTTTAAGGTTTTGCAAACAAATCCCGTGCGGTCTGGATAAACAGCTTGACAGCGATGGAAGCTTCTTGCAGGGAAGATACCGCCAGATTAATTTCTCTGTAAGGGTGAGGGGTTAAAGCATGCATTTGAACGTTAGGAGGCAAGGTTGACAGGGCAATCGAGATGTTCGACATGATCGCCACGCCGAGTCCTTCCTGGATCATGTTCAACGAGGTGTTCACGTTGTGAACGATATATTTGACTTGAAGACGGGCTCCGGCTTCCCGGAATCGCTCAAAGATCGGGATTTCGTAGCCCCCGTTGCAGATGATCATCGCCTCGTCGCTCAATTCTTGTAAATGAATGGTCGAACGATCTGCCAGAGGATGGTCGTCCCGGATGAACAGAAACATCTCTTCTTTTAGCAAGGGGGTAACTTCAAATTCATCATGCGGCGGAATGAGAAAGGCGACATCGATCATTCTGGAGGCCAGCCGTTCTCTGAGGTCGTCGATGGTGCCTTCGTACAGATCGAATTGAATGCGGGGATATTTCTCCCCGATGACTCTGAAAATTTTGGGCAGAAAATAAGCGGAAGCCGAGGGGAAAGAGCCGATCCGAATCGTCCCGACTTCGAAGCCTTTTTCGGCCATCACTTCCTGCTCCACCTTCTCGAAGCCCTGCAAAATATCCCGGAACACAACCAAGAGGCGTTCGCCGATATCCGTCAAAATAATCCCGTTCCTTCGGTCGCGGATCAGGAGGGTCACGCCGAGCTCAGCTTCCAGTGTGGAGACGGCGCGGCTGACGGCAGGCTGTGTCATATTCAATTCATGACCGGCTTTGGTGAAGCTCCCGGTTTCGGCGATTTTGACGAACAGCTGAATTTGGGAATGGGTCATAACACTTATGATATGCTCCTTATAATAAACATTCATTTTATTTATTTCGTTAGTTATTGTATCATGAGAAAACATTGACAACAAGGAGTGTTCATCGTGTTGCAGCTCTCACGCTCGCGGGCGGCTTTGTACCTCGCCTTTCTCGTCATCGTCTGGGGAATCAACTGGCCGCTGTCCAAATATACGCTTTCCTTTTCGCCGCCTTTATTATTTGCAGGCTTGAGGACGTGCATTGGGGGATTGATTCTCATCTGCGTTGCCTTGCCCGGCTACAAGAAGCTCAATTGGAAGCAGACGTGGCCCGTTTATGTGATTTCGTCCGTGCTGAACATCATTCTCTTTTACGGCCTTCAGACGATCGGACTGAACTATTTGCCGGCCGGTCTCTTTTCGGCCATCGTTTTCCTGCAGCCCGTGCTGCTGGGGATTTTATCGTGGCTTTGGCTGGGGGAAGAGATGTTCAGCTTGAAATGGATCGGGCTTGTGCTCGGGTTCCTCGGTGTATTCGAGATCAGCGCAAGCAGTCTGGCCGGACATCTGTCCGTTACCGGAATCGTGCTCGCTCTCGGCTGCGCGGTCAGTTGGGCCTTGGGTACCATGTATACGAAGAAAATGTCGGCGCGGGTCGATATGGTTTGGGCCGTGGCGCTTCAATTGATGATCGGCGGCATTTTGCTATTAGGCTCGGGCTCTGTCCTGGAAAAATGGACGGATATCGTCTGGAACGTTCCGTTCGTATCGAGTCTGCTGTTTATTTCGGTTTTCGTTATTGCGCTAGGCTGGCTCGCTTACTTCAAGCTTGTCGGCTCCGGCGAAGCCGGCAAGGTCGGAGCGTTCACGTTTCTGATCCCGCTGATTGCGATTACTTGCAGCGTCCTGTTTCTGGGCGAGCGAATATCCATAAATTTGGTGGCGGGACTCGTGCTCATCGTCGGCAGCATTCTGCTGGTCAACGCAAGGTCGATATTCCTGGTGAAAAAGCCGACAGGATTGCAGAGGTAAAATTCAATCGAAAGATGACCCCCAACGCTTGTGTTTGGCTGGAAGGACTGGCGCGAGCGCGAGGGGTTGTTTTTCGTTCTAAAATGTGCTAAATTAAGCACATTAAAAGCTGTAGCCGGAGGAGGCTGTTCAAGGCAACATGGCACAAATCAGGCGGTTCGGCTTCGGGCTCCAAGCCTTAATTGTATTGGCTTTAACTTCGGAGCAGCGTTCAAGCGCCGAAATCGCGGAAGAGATCCGCTGCGAGCCGACAGCGCTCCGCAAAATTTTAGCTCAATTGGCGGAAGCCGGCATCGTGGAAGTGAAGCAGGGTAGAGCGGGGGGTTACCAGTTGACCCGAAAGCCCGGGGAGATTACGCTGTCCGAGATCTACAACGCTTTGCACGAAGAAGAGCCTTTATGGAACCAGATGCTGGATACGACAGGAAATCATCTGTTTGGAAAAAAGGTTAACGAATCGTTTCAGAAAATCATGACAGACATCATTGTGCAGGTTGACCATGTGCTGGGCACCTATACGATTGCCGATCTGCTCGAGTGACCTCTTTTTTTTACTCTAATATGTGCATAAAAATGCACATATTATTCAAAATAACTCTATAGAAAGATAGGGAGGGAGAGTTATGGATAAACGAAAAGCCCCGACCCGCTCCGCCGGGATCGCGTGCTCTCTGACTGCGGCTGTCATCGGCGGCATCGCGTTCAAGCTGCTGCATTTGCCGATCCCCTGGCTGCTGGGTCCGATGTTCGCCGTTTTGATCGGATCGAATGTGTTCAAGGGACGTTTCGCATGGCCCGGGCAGTTCAGAAACACGGGCATGATCATCGTCGGATACACGATCGGGCTGGCCATGACGGCGGCGGCGCTGAAGGAGATGTCGTACCAACTGCCGTGGATGCTGCTCATGACGCTGCTCTTGCTGCTTTGGTGCGCGGGCATCGCCTATCCCGTCTCCAGACTGGCGGAGATCGATTACAAATCCTCGCTGTTGGGAAGCATACCCGGAGGGCTGACGCAGGTTCTTGTGTTGGCGGAGGAAACTGACGGGGTCAATCTCACAGTCGTCACCGTCACGCAGGTGATCCGGCTGATCCTGATCATCACGTGCGTGCCCTTGCTGGTAACGAGCCCGCTCTTCGGGCAAGCGCACGAGGGTTCGGGGGCCGGTGCTCCGTTGTCCGCCGTTTCGGCGGGTTGGGACAGCGGGATGATTCCGAACCTGCTCGTTTATGCGCTGGTCAGCGTGGGATGCGCCCTTCTGGGGAACAAGATCAAATTTCCGACCGCTTTTTTGTTGGGTCCGGCAATCGGAACGGCAATTCTTCAATGGACCGGCTTCTCGGGACCGGCGCTTCCAACCTTTGTCCTGAACGCGGCGCAGCTCTTGATTGGCGTTCATGTAGGGCTGATGCTGAAGCCGGGCCGGTTGACGCATAAGGTGCGGACGATCTCGCTGGCCGTCGGCAGCGGACTGCTGCTGATGCTGGGGGCTATGGGCTTGAGTGTGCTGCTGACCAAGCTCCAGCCCGTATCCGCCTCCACGGGGCTATTAAGCCTCGCTCCCGGAGGGATGGATCAAATGGGCATTATCGCCCATGAGATTCATGCGGATTTGTCGATGGTGGCCGGCTATCAGCTGTTTCGTACCTTTTTTATCTTTTTCGCGGTGCCGCCTTTGTTGAAGGCGATGTTCCGATATAACAGCAAATTAACCAAACGGAGGGAAACACAATGATGCCATTAGACGTAAATTTTCAAAAAACGGCTTTGGTCCTTATCGATCTGCAGAAGGGAATCGTCGCCACCGCGAACGGGCAAGAGATTGTTGAGAAGGCTGCCCGGCTTGTCCGGCTGTTCCGTGAGAAGGGCGGATTTATCGCGTTCGTCAATGTCGATTTCCACGATGGGCAGGACAGATTAAAGCCGGCAACGGATCAGCCGGTTCCGACCGTTCAGCCTCCTCAAGATTGGGCAGAGTTCGTCCCGGAGCTGGGCGTCCGCCCGGACGATTACGTGGTCACGAAGCGGCAGTGGGGCGCTTTTTTCGGTACGGATCTGGATCTTCAGCTTCGCCGGAGAGGGATCGATACGATCGTCTTGTGCGGAATTGCCACCAATATCGGGGTGGAAAGCACGGCGAGAGAAGCATTCCAGTTTGGCTACCACCAAATCTTCATCACGGATGCGATGAAGACCTTCAGCAAGGAGGAGCATGAAGCTTCCTGCAACTACATTTTCCCGCGAATCGGCAAGGTCAGAAGCGCCGGGCAATTTCTGGCGGAAGCGGGCGGCGCAGAATAGGTTTGACAAATCGGTCGGGTTACCCTATAATAACCAATAATTCCATATTCAAATGTGAGGATTAGAAATAGTAGAAGTGCAATGACTTTTCAGAGAGCCGTTGGTCGGTGCGAAACGGTAACGTCGTTCATTTTGAACTCGTCTATGAACAGCTGCCTGATATGTAGGGTAAGCCGGAGTTCCACCGTTACAGGGATAGATGGTGATGGCCATCGAATTGAGCTCATTTCTCAGGAAATGAATTAGAGTGGTACCGCGGGTTCAACCTCGTCTCTATACGTAGAGACGGGGTTTTTTTGTTGGTTAAATTCCGGGTTTAACCAACACCGCTTCACATATAGATATAAAGAAATGCGAATTTGGGAGGAATAAGGATGAAACGTAAAATTATGGTGTTCGATACTACGCTGCGCGACGGCGAACAAGTTCCGGGCGCAAAATTAAATCTTCATCAAAAAATAGAGATTGCCCAGCAGTTAAAGCGGCTTAATGTAGATATTATCGAAGCAGGCTTTCCTGCCTCGTCCGCGGGAGATTTTCAAGCGGTCCAAGAAATTGCCCGCAGCGTAGGCAACAGCGTCTCGATCACAGCCTTGGCCCGGGCGGTCAAAAGCGATATCGACGCGGTTTACGAAAGCATCAAGCTGGCGCAGAATCCGCTTATTCATATTGTGCTCGGCACCTCGAACATCCACGTGGAGAAGAAGTTCAGCCGCTCCAAGGAAGCCGTCCTGCAAATGGGTGTTGACGCGGTCAAGTATGCCAAGACGCTGCTTCCGCAAGTGCAGTATTCCACGGAGGACGCATCAAGGTCGGATTTCGAATACTTGTGGAAGACGATCGAGGCTGTCGTGAAAGCGGGAGCGACTATGATTAACGTGCCGGATACGGTGGGTTATGCCGTTCCGGAGGAATTCGGCGAGCTGATCCGCAAAATCAACGAACGGCTCAAAAATTTGGACGACCGCGTGATTCTTAGCGTGCACTGTCACAACGACCTGGGTCTGGCAACGGCCAATACGCTGAGCGCGATCAAGAACGGGGCGGAAAAGGTCGAATGCACCATCAACGGCTTGGGCGAGCGGGCAGGCAACGCTTCGTTGGAGGAAGTCGTGATGGGGCTTAAGGTCAGGGAGTCCCATTTTAACGCCTTTACCGATATCAATACGACGGAGCTGCACAGAACCTCCAGGCTAGTCAGCCATTTGACGGGGCTCGATGTGCAGGTCAACAAAGCGATTACCGGCGAGAATGCCTTCGCGCACTCCTCCGGCATCCATCAAGACGGCTTGTTGAAAGACAAACAGGTATACGAAATCATGTCGCCCGAAGAGGTCGGTGCGGACAGCATGGAGCTGATCCTGACTGCCCGTTCCGGACGACACGCCTTCAAGAATACCGTCGCGAGAATGGGCTTCGATACGAGCGATGCCGAAGATTTCGAGCAATTGTTCGCGAAGTTCCTTGCCTTGGCCGATGCGAAGAAAGAAGTGTACGATCATGACGTATTCTATCTCGTCACGAATCACCGGACCGTCGAGCAGAGCAGCAAACAATTATACGAGCTGGAATCCTTCCAGGTGGTGAGCAACGATCAGAACCCGACGGCTGCTGTCAAATTGAACAAGGGCTCGGAGTCGATGAAAGGCAGCGCCGTGGGCGACGGTCCGATCGATGCCTTGTACAGCGCGATCAAAACGTTGGTTGGTCTGGATATCCAGCTCAAGGACTATAAAATCAACAGCTTGTCCCGAGGCATGGAGGCTGTCGGCCGGGTCAATATCCGTATTGAGCATCAAGGCAAAATCTACTCCGGACGGGCGATGGACACGGACATTATCAAGGCCAGTGCGAATGCTTTCCTGAACGGGATTAACGGTATCCTGCTGGACCTTGTGAAAGACGAAAAATAGGCCGGATCGACAGTCCGGACCTATCGGAGGGAAACGTTTTGAGCAGTCAGTTAAAGGAAAGCGCGCAGCGCGTGCAGGACAAATTAGCGGGGTTGGGATATCCGAACCGGGTTGTGGAGCTGCCGGACAGCGCGCGAACCGCCCAGGAAGCGGCGGACGCCATAGGCTGTGAGGTGGCGCAAATCGCCAAATCGATCATTTTCCGGCTTAAGCCGTCGAACACGCCGCTTCTGGTTGTCGCGAGCGGCGTGAACCGGGTAGATGAGAAGCTCATCTCCAGCCGCATTGACGATAAGCTTGTCAAGGCCGATGCGGATTTCGTGCGGGAGCATACGGGCTTTGTCATCGGGGGCGTTGCGCCGATCGGACATCCGGAGCCGATTCTGACGATGATCGACGAAGACCTGTTTCAATACCCGACCTTATGGGCGGCGGCGGGACATCCGAAAGCCGTATTTGAGTTGACTCCCGATGAGCTGGCCGTCATGACGCGCGGGCAAGTAACGTCCGTCAAAAAGGAATAAAACGCTAGACGCTTGGGCTTCCAGGCGTTTTTTCTTTTGGGTTGACATTAAAAAGGAGGAATGTTATAAAAAATAAAGAATGGCACTCGAAGATAGAGAGTGCTAACAACGAGGTCATTTGCAGCCATTGTTACCCTTTATTGTCCAAAAAGGAGAGATTTCGAATGGAAAAGAAGCAGTTTCAAGCCGAGTCCAAGCGACTATTGGAAATGATGATCAATTCGATTTATACGCAAAAAGAAATCTTTCTTCGCGAATTGATATCGAATGCCAGCGATGCCATCGACAAGATTTACTACAAGGCGTTAACTGACGATCAGCTTGTATTTGACAAAGACAGCTACTACATTAAAGTGATTCCGGACAAGGACAGCAGAACATTGACGATCCTCGATACCGGGATCGGGATGACCAAGGAAGAGCTGGAGACGAACCTCGGCGTGATCGCCAAGAGCGGCTCGCTCGCTTTCAAGAAGGAAAACGAACTCAAGGACGGCCACGATATCATCGGCCAATTCGGTGTGGGCTTTTATTCGGCCTTTATGGTCGCCGACGTGGTAACGGTGATCAGCAAAGCCTTGGGCAGCGACACCGCGTACAAGTGGGAATCGGCGGGCGCGGAAGGCTACACGATCGAGCCTTGCGATAAAGAAACGGTCGGCACGGAAATTATTCTGAAGATCAAAGAGAACACCGAGGACGAGAGCTACGAGGAGTTTTTGGAAGTATACCGTCTGAAGGGAATCATTAAGAAATATTCGGATTTCATCCGCTATCCGATTAAGATGGACGTTACCTCCAAGCGGTTGAAGGAAGGCAGCGACAACGAATTTGAGGATTACACGGAAGAGCAGCGCATTAACAGCATGGTCCCGATCTGGAGAAAAAACAAAAGCGAGCTGACGGCCGAGGATTACGAGAAGTTCTATGCGGAGAAGCATTACGGCTTCGACAAGCCGCTCAAGCATATTCATATCAGCGCTGACGGAGCTGTCGTGTACCAGGCCATCCTCTTTATCCCGGAAAACATTCCTTTCGATTACTACTCGAAGGAATACGAGAAGGGGCTGGAGCTGTATTCCAACGGCGTGCTGATCATGAACAAATGCTCCGATCTGCTGCCGGACTATTTCAGCTTCGTCAAAGGGATGGTCGATTCGGAGAGCCTGTCGCTCAACATTTCCAGGGAAATGCTGCAGCACGACCGCCAATTGAAGCTGATCGCCAAAAATATCGAAAGCAAAATCAAAAGCCAACTGCTAAGCCTGCTGAAGGATGAAAGAGAGAAGTACGAGCAGTTCTACAAATCGTTCGGCAGACAACTGAAATTCGGGGTGTACAGCGATTACGGCAGCCATAAAGAGGTGCTGCAGGATCTGGTCATGTTCTACTCCTCCAAGGAGAAGAAGCTGGTTACGCTGGAAGAATACGTATCGAGAATGCCGGAGGACCAAAAGTATATTTACTATGCTTCCGGACCGTCGAACGAACGAATCGAGAAGCTTCCACAGACCGAGCTCGTTGCCGAGAAAGGCTACGAAATCTTGTACTTCACCGACGATATCGACGAGTTCGCTGTCAAGATGCTGATGAAATACAAGGACAAGGAATTCAAGTCCGTCTCCAGCGGCGATCTGGGCTTTGAAGCGGAAGACAACAAGGACAACGACGATGCCGACAAAAACGATCACAAAGAGCTGTTCGACTACATGAAAGGTCTGCTGGAAGGAAAAGTAACCAGCGTCAGAGCCTCGAAGCGGTTGAAGTCTCACCCCGTATGTCTGTCTACGGAGGGTGACGTCAGTATTGAGATGGAGAAAATATTGAACGCCATGCCGAATAATCCAAGTGTCAAAGCGGATAAGGTGCTGGAAATCAACATCCATCACGAGGTATTCCAATCGCTGCAGACGTCGTATGAGCAGGATAAAGAGAAGCTGAACCTGTATACGGCACTCTTGTACAACCAAGCGCTGTTGATCGAAGGACTGCCGATTGAAGACCCGGTTGAATTTACGAACGATATTTGTAAAATTATGGTGTAATATAGGCTCGCGTACAAAAAAACCGGCCCTGGAAGGGGTCGGTGAACTTGGTGAGAAACCCGCTTCGCGTAGAAAATTCTCTGCATAAGCAGTGGGGTATATCCCTCCAGCCGCTGCCCTTCCCCAGAAAGTGAAGTAATACTTGGAAGCTTATTCCGATTACTTTCCGGGGACCCCTATCCACCCGTGAATTGGATTAGAATTAGCGGTATTTTCACGGGCTTCAAAGGCGGACGTAAACTCTTACGGGATATACCCCACCTCTATTTCTCTGAGATTTTTCTACTTTTAGGGCTTCTCTATTCCCGAAATCATTTCAAATCACCATAAGATTCTTCCTTATCGGCATGCTCAATGAAGTAGCAAATATGTCCGAACCATTTATTTAGCAGTTCAAGAATGCGCTTGGCCAAATGTTCTGTTCTTGATACACTTTGACTCTTTTCATGTAAAAAATGAAATTCAAACATGGAATTATCCGTGTCATTAATCAATATTTTCAAACAAGCACTTTTGATTGGAGAATTATCGTGTTCCTCTTCGTTTGAGGGATTTGTCCAAAAATCAGCACCTAAGCCAGAAAGATTTCTTTCAATTAAGGTTTTTCCTTGAGAATTAGTTCTGAGCTTGCTTTTAGTTTTCAGGCCATTCACAGTTACTGCTACGCATCAATATTTTTTTGCTTTGCTCTGTATTCGGGAGTAAGCTTTGCAAACATATTTAAAAAAATTGCACCCACTAATGCAACAGTGCCGTACCAGCCGCTAAATTTTATTTTGTTAAAGAAAAATTATCCATAATACAATCGCTAAAATAATGAAAGCAAAAGAAAGAGCTTCGTCGCTATACTTACCTTCTGACCCCGCTTCAGATGTTGAAACAGCGGTCAAGCGCTCTACTTGACGGCTGTTTCAACATCTGAAAATCTCTTAAAGGCGGAAGGGTTTATGAAACTAACATTTTGCAATGTACCCACCCAGTAGAGCGAAGAGCCAAGAAAGATAATAAGATACTCTATGTACAAATAATGTTGAGATGTATGACTTGTCCTATGCAACAAAATTCCCTTCAAACCAACTTGCTCTAAGTAATTTCGAGCGGCAAGATCTGCTTCTTTTGCTTTTATTGCTTTCTAAAATCATCAGTCAAAATTCCTGAAAACCCCCAGTTTTCATCCTTAATTTCTTCGATGACAATATGAATATGTTCTGGTTTTTTGTCAAGAACCCGAACCAGAGTCTCTGTAAACTCTTTAACAACTTGGGCTTTCTGATCACGAGAAGCGCCCTTTGTTATTTGAAGATTAATATAAGGCATAGTTCTTCCCTCCATATATAGGTTACTGTTGATACTTAAAGATATAGTTGATCACGCCTGTTGATTAACCAAAATAAGGTATCCAAAAGTTGAAAAAAGGCCACTCTTTCGATAAAATCGATTCCACCACAGAACCCGAATTGAAAGAGGAGACCTCATGAAAAAGTCTACCACGTTTACAAACTTTGTTCAAATTCTTCTTAAAGAAGAAGATGTGATCAGCATACTGAAAGAGTTGAACTACAAAGATACAGCACGCAAATTTACAGCACATCAGTTACTGATATTCTTTATGCACGCAGCTTTGGGACAATGGGATGGTTATCGCTCCGGTGTCGTAAAAGCCAAAATCTGTGGACTTCAAACCGTTTGCTTTTCTACCTTCTCATCCAAAGCTAGCGAAGTACCGTATGAGCTTTTCAAGCGCCTGTTTCATTTGTTGATTTTTGCACCTACCCAACGATCTGTTATTGGTAGACTCGACAACGATCACGGTAGGAAAAACACGTCTGCCTTGGGCGCTGTTTCATGGAGAACGCACAGGAATCAAGCTGCATGTTGCATTCGCTGCGGCTACTGAGCAACCCGTTCAGGTCATTGAAACGATCGGTACGGTTCATGATGGCCCTATCGGTGAGAAGCTTGCGGACAAGGATTACATCTTAGTAAATGACCGAGCTTATGGGAAGATCAAGCGTTTTGATCAATATGTCGCGGAGAACAGGAAAGTGGAAACCTCGAACGTCATACGGGATATGACTTGTTATCTCGGAACACCTCAGTGCCAGTCGGAGCTTCGACATCGCGTCGTGACCTTTCAAGATAACAACGGCAATGAAATTCGGGTCGCAACCAATCTTGTGCATCTATCAGCCGAAGAAATTGCTGATACCTACAAGGCACGCTGGGGTATTGAAGTTTTCTTCAGATGGATAAAACAGAACCTAAATGTACCTGTTTTGTTTGGCACAACAATGAATGCCGTGTTCAATCAGCTTTTTGCCGCGTTAATGACTTACGTTATCTTGAAATGGTTATATGATCACTCAAAATCATTTGTCATCCCTTGCAAGAGAATGCCCTTGATCCGCTTCACGGAACAAATTCAGCACGATCAACTACAAATTGAATGGATCATCGCGCCACTACCAAAGTGTTGGAAAAACATGTCTATTTGTCAAACCTCAAAAAACCAGTTTCTGGTTAATCAACAGGCGTGAAATAATGTATTCTCTCTGATTTCATTTTCATTTATTAAAGCTAAGCTTCTCTCTGTATCTATTCTCATAAATTTGCCATTAACCTCATAAAGTATTTTATTAACGATCATCCATCTGATGCAATTTGCGTGAGTATGTTTTGCTAGGCAACCATTATTCTTCGAAGAACGTGCCACTATAAATTGTTATATATAATAGCCGCCACAATTGCAATTATGATGTGAAGAGCAGAATTTCCTGAAAGTCGAACCCACTTATTAGTACTCTTTCCCGTCCATGCCCCATATGTAAATGCGACAACAAGATAAATTATTACAATTAATACTGGAATTGATATCATGTTGATCTCCCTTTGCCTCTTTATTCTTTCATGAGCAATCTAAATTTACTTGTGATGGATTTGCCAACATTTCCATAAAAGTAGCTTTGCACTCTCACTTCCAAGAGATATAGTAATCAATTGTTAGCTTCCCCTTTTCAAAAAAGCTTAGAGTCTTTTATTCTAATCGCGATTAATGTTGTTCGATAAATCCAAATTGGGTATATTGTACCACACTAAAAGAGACTTTTGGAATAATATCCAGAAGTCTACAACGTCAGTCGCTTTAACGCCTTGTTCTCTTCTTCATCCGTCGCCGCATCTCTGCAACTTCCTGCGCATGTCCTGTACATCTATCCATCTATCTTAAGCGAACCTGCTACATCTTATTTTCGAACCATCAATATGACCGACTCCACATGGGTGGGGGAGCTAAAAAAACATCTTAAATATTCCTTGACGGGAATATTCCTTATAAGGTATATTTAGATCATGAATTCGACCTTTCGAACTCTTGCCGAGCCGAATCGGCTGCGCGTGGTTGAGCTCTTGCGGGAAGGCCCTTTAACCGTAGGGGAAATTGCCGATCGGCTTGGGCTCAGTCAGCCGCAAGCTTCCAAGCATCTTCGCACGTTAAGCGCCGCAGGGCTTGTCGAGGTGCAGGCGATCGCCAACCGGCGGATCTGCAAGCTTAGGCCCCAACCGCTGCTGGAGCTGGGGGCATGGCTGGAATCTTTTTGCCACAGCTGGGATGAGAAGCTCGACCGCTTGGGTAATTACATGCAGGAGCTGTAAAGGAAGGGAAGGAAGTGAGCGGTGGCGATCTGCAGTCGTCCTGCAAGCAGCTTTAAACAACAATATGATATGGAGGAATGAAATCATGACACAAAACAGCACCGTGACGTCCGTCGAAGGCCGGGAGCTTACGGTTAAACGCGTCTTTCAAGCATCCCGCGAACTGGTGTACAAGACATGGACGGACCCTGTACATTTGCCGCAATGGTGGGGGCCGAAAGGGTTTACGATTACGGTTCAAGAAATCGACGTGCGATCGGGCGGCGTATGGCACTATATTATGCATGGTCCCGACGGCACCGATTATGACAATCACATCCGTTATATCGAAGTGACAAGCCCGGAGCGGCTCGTCTACGCCCATGGCGGAGACGGAGAAGACGATTTTCACGTGACCGTTACGTTTGAAGAGCGGGATGGCGTTACCGAATTGACGATGAGAACGCTCTTTAAGTCGGCGGCGGAGCTGGAGCGGGTGGCCAAGGAGTACGGCGCGATCGAAGCCGCAAAATCAACACTCGATCGTCTCGCAGAGCAACTGGCGAAGCTTAAGTAAATCGGATGAGAATAACACGACTCCTAACAAAGGAAGAGGAATGAGAATGAAGAAGATCGTAACTATTTATTGGATTTTTACAGGATTGCTGGCGGCGTTGATGGCTTTCGGTTCGATTCCGGATATATTGTCGGTACCCGAAGCTGTGGCTTTATTCGATCATCTCGGGTATCCCGCTTATCTCCTTCCGTTTATCGGCACGGCAAAATTATTAGGAGTTATCGCGCTCCTGGTTCCGGGATTTCCCAGATTGAAGGAATGGGCTTATGCGGGTTTTACGATTGATTTGGCAGGGGCGATGTATTCGAGCATTGCCGTAGGCGACCCAGCCAGCGGCTGGCTTGTATTCTTCATCGGCTTCGGATTAATTGCCGTCTCGTATATTTTTCATCACCGCAAGCTGCAAGGGCAAGCAACGAAAAGTCATTCAATGTTATAGAAACGGCGTAAAGGGCTGTCGGGATGATAGCCCTTTTTCGTCTACATTTGCAAGCTTGCCGGGAAACCTTCGCGCCAAGTCGGATAGAGCGGCTTCCAGCCATAATCTTTTCGCGCCTTGGCATTGGCTGCCCCGCGTTCGCCACGGTTGCTGCCTTCCTGGATATCCGGCTCGGGCGCGCCGATTGTCGCGGCGTAGAAGGGCAGCCACTCCGTTCCTGGAGCGGGTTCGTCGTCCACGACGTTCACCGGCCCGTTCGGCCATTCCAGCGCAGCGGCCGCTGCCCGCGCCGCATCTTCGACATGCAGAAAGGAAGTTACGCCTTCCGTCGCTTTCAGTTCCTTGCGCCGCACCTTTTCGGCTATTAGCCCGCCCCGGTCGTACCAAGTTCCGGGACCGTAGAGCAGACCGTATCGAAGAATGACGTATTCCGGCATTTCGGCGACCGCCTGCTCCAGAGCCAACACTCCGTCAACGGTCCTTTTTCGCGGCTGCGGCGCTTCCACATCCAAAGATTCCTCTTCCGTCGCAGGATGATTTCCCGGTTCGTAGGTCCACGATATGCTTTGCGCGATCATGCGTCTCACCCCGACCGCTTGCGAGGCGTCAACCAGATTGCGGGTTCCGATCGTTCGGATTCGCGCATTATCCTCCAAATTGTAACTGCTTAAAGAAGTGAGCTGATGGATGACGACTTCCGGACGCGCCTCCCGAAGTGCGGCGATCACGGACTCCCGGTCTATAGCATCTGCAACCAGAGGGGACGCCCCCATTTCCGAAATGACGCTTTTCGAGGCTTCAGTACGTATCATGCCAATCACTTCATGGCCTTCTCGTACCAGAATAGGCAGCAGCGAACGTCCGATGACGCCGGTTGCTCCGGCAACTAAAATTTTCATACACCTTGCCTCCCGTTGAACGGCAATTCAAATGCCTTGTATTTTGATTCATTATACAAGACAGCGACGGGCGCAATTTTGTGACACGGAAAGAATTATCGATCCTTCTTATGCTCCATGATATCGTTCGGCTGGACGTCGAAATGCGTACAAATCTTATCGATGATTTCCAGCGAGACGTACTCGTCCTTCCCTAATTTGGCAAGAGTTGCAGTGGACAAGCCCAAGCTTTCCCGAAATTCGGTTTTCGTCAATTCTTGATCGACAAGTAATTTCCATAATGGTTTATAGGAAAAAGGCATAGTTATACCCCTTAAATGGTTATCTGATATATAAAATTAAATGTTTAATAAAGCAAATATAATATTTGACTTATTGTTCGATAAAGCATATAATATATTTGCAAAGTAAAACAAACGACGGGGGCTGGATAGAACTAAATACAATGTAATCTAGCAGAGAATTTTCCCTAATCTTAACACAAAATGTTTACAAAATCACGAGAGTGCCAATGAGTTAAAAGCATAAAGGGGGGGGATGGGGGTTGGTCGAAGAGCTGAATAAGCTGCTTGAAGACTTTCGGAAGCTCGAACATATTTGGAGCGACGAAGCGAAAAATCCAAAAGATGAATCTGGAAAAATGTATGCTATAGGAGTAAGTAACGGATTCAGGCACGCTGCCATAGCTTTAAATTCAATTGTAAAAAACTACGGTAAAATTCAATTAAACAGGTGATGACGAGCGGCTATATATTGCCCAAATCGTTTAGTAATGTTGGTCGCGTTCATCTTGCCCCTGTCTGTTTTTAATATGTACACGGTCTTGGGTAATTATTTAAACGGTCCCGATTGGATGCGCGAAGCGAAAGTGATATCGTCATTTTGCTGGCTGCAGTCTGATTCGCCGGGAGACGCCTCATGATGGGACAAATCTCCCGGAGTGACGAACGCGGGGATGTGGAGAACCGGGATGCCCCCTTCCTTGGGAAACGGCGATCCTGGCTGATGGGGAAAGTGCTGCTTATTAAGGGGAAAAATGCTCAGCTTTCCGGCTCTTTGGTGGTTGAATGTAGCTGCAGTCAAATTTCGGGAGACGGACGCAGCGAAGCTTCAAAATAATTGGTCGTCCCGTTCATGGCGATTTCATGGGGTTCAGTGTTCATATGTTTAAGCTGTTCTTTTTTCCACGCTTCGAATTTTTCCAGCGGGATCTCTAACTGTTCGATGAGAAGTTGACAATCTATCGGTTGTTTCATTTAGGATACCCCCTAGTTAAGAAAAAAATGATTGAAAAACAAAAACCACCTTTCCTAGCGACGGCTAAGAAAGATGGTCCGGTTGCACTACTAGCTCCTTCGAATCCAAGTGCCCATATACAGATTCGAACTCATTGCCTACCTAGCTCTCATGATACCAGTAAACAATTGAATATGTCTGTATCGTTTCATACGGAATTTTCTAAAAAAAATTTTAGAAATGCCCATTTTTCGAAAAAAACAAAATCGATCCCCAGTAGGGGGACCGATATCCGATATCTGTATGAGAATAGGCGATTAGTTCGCGATAAACTCTTGAACCCATTCGCCGTTGTAGTAAGCAACGCCGATTTTCGTAAAGTTCGGGCTCAAAATATTTTGGCGGTGACCTTCGCTATTCATCCACGCATTCATAACCTCTTGTGGGGAACGTTGGCCTTTTGCGATATTTTCACCGGCATACGAATATTGAATGCCGAAAGATCTCATCATATCGAATGGAGAGCCGTACGTCGGAGACGTGTGATCGAAGTAATTGTTATTATACATGTCTTTTGCTTTGGCCAATGCCATAGAGGTCAAGGCGCTGTCGGAAGCAAGCGGCTTCAGGCCGGCTTTCGCGCGTTCTTGGTTCACGAGATTCACCACTTGGCTGGCAAAAGCGGATTGATCCGTCCCTTGCTGGGAGTCGGTATCCGGTTGTTGTTGCGCCGGAGTCGTCGGCTGCGGCTTGGCCGGCGTTGTCGGCTGAGGCTCCACCGGTGTCGTCGGTTGCGGCTTAGCAGGAACCGGTTGCGGTTTCGCCGGAGTCGTCGGCTGCTGCCATCCGTTACCGAATCCCGGAATATTGATGACCATTCCTTTCCAAATAACATTCGGGTTGGAAAGCTGCGGATTCGAATTCAGCAGCGAGGACAGATCAATGCCGTATTTTTGAGAAATTGTCGACAACGTATCGTTATCGGTAACGACGCATGGTGCGGCCGAAGCAGATGCCATACCAGCTCCGAACACCGAAGTAAGGGCCAAAACACTCACCAAAGCAGCTTTCTTCATGCGATTCAAAAAAGATCCTCTCCTTTTTCGGCCTGCGAGGTTAGCTGACGGGTTCGGGTCAAAGAGCAATCACCCGGCCATAGCATATGGCTTCACCCCAAAGGATGGGTTCCCCCGCGCTTCCAAAGAAGCTTCGGCCTTGAATGTAGTTGTCTTCTCGACAGAACCGGTTAAGTCGAACGTCTCGTCCCACCCGGTCTCTCAAGGACCCTTACAGTCTATCACGAGGATCGCTAGATTTCACCCCACAAAGTATTCCAACCTTAGCGCCGCTTACTTCCACTTCATCAGTACAAACCCGCCGACGATAATGAGAAGTCCGACCCACGTTTTCCACGTAGGCATCTCCTGCATGAACATATATCCCATAAGCAGACATACCAGAAGCTCGACGATTTTGGCCGACACGAGAGCCGTTGTCAGTTGACCGAAGCTTTGTTGTACCCAGCGGACGCCGTATCCGATCAACAGATTCGCCGGAAGAAACAAAGGGAGCATCTTCAATTGAAAAATAAACGTCGATCCGAAGGCGGGATCGATGTGCTTGCTTTGATAAGAGTAGACGGCATTGACGATCACGAGACCGACGAAAAGACACGCAAAGCCGAGAACAGCGGACATATATCGAAGGACCTCCTCCATAGTCGAAAAACAAGTGAAGAGCCATCGGGCTCTCTTGAATGTTTCCCTGAAATAACAAATTTTATTGACTATAAGAAAATTTCCTTATAGAATAAATTTTGCATTAGGTAAAAATATTTGTACATAGACAAATGTTTCATTTGCCGCCCGGCGCCGAACATCTCGGTAAGCGGGCGTATATCGAAGTGATAAGGAGGATTCCTGTTGTTTAAGCGTTGGCATCTTTTGTTTTCCTCCCCGTTCTTTGTTTTTGGACTGCTTTTCGCGCTTCTCCTAGCCAGTATCGTGATGGCCGCGGGTTTCGGGCCCGTGTCCGTTCCGTTTAAACAAACGTTTGCCCTGCTGCTGGAAAAAGTGTCCTTTCCTGTGGACATCACAGCGGGGGAGCGGGAGCGGCTGGTAATAGAGCAGGTACGTCTGCCGCGCGTGCTGGTCGGCGCGCTTGTGGGCGCGGCGCTCGGCATCTCGGGCGCTTCGATGCAAGGATTGTTTCGCAATCCGCTCGTTGAGCCGGGCTATGTCGGCGTATCCAGCGGAGCCGCTGCCGGGGCCGTGTGCGCTTTGTATTTCGGCTTGACGCATCTGGGGGTATGGCTGCTGCCGGCTGCCGCTTTTACCGGAGCGCTGCTTGCTGTGTGCGTCATTCTTGCGGTCTGGCGGTGGAGCAGCCGTTCTACGGTGACAACGCTTTTGCTGCTCGGGATCGGCCTAAATGCTTTGCTGTCCGCCGTCATCAACATTCTGGTCGCCAGCTCGCGGAACGAACAGGAGCTGCGGAGTATTATTTTCTGGCTTCAAGGCGGGTTGGAAGCTCGGACTTGGGGACACGTGCAGTTGATAGCCGTGCCGGTTCTTATCTCTTGTGTGCTGCTTTGCACCTTTGCCCGGGATTTGAACTTGCTGCTGCTTGGTGACGAGCATGCCCAAAGCAGCGGCATGAAGGTACGCACGGTGCGTTATCTGATTCTGGGCCTCGCTTCGCTCATGACCGGCTCGGCCGTTGCGGTAAGCGGGATCATCGGGTTCGTCGGTTTGGTCGTTCCGCATATGATCCGCTTATGGACCGGACCGGATCACCGGGTGCTGCTGCCGGCCAGCGCGCTTGGAGGAGCTATATTTTTAGTTGTTGCGGATCTGATATCCCGGATGGTTCTCCAGCCGGTGACGCTGCAGGTCGGCGTTGTCTGCGCTTTGATTGGGGCGCCGTTGTTTCTGGGCATGGTATTGAAATCCGGAAAAGGGGCGGTGGCATGAGTACGGTTATTGCGATACGGCAGCTGTGGCAGCGAGCCGAATCGAAGACGATCCTGCATGACGTCAATTTGGAGATGCGGCCCGGACGCTTCATCGGCTTGATCGGTCCGAACGGCAGCGGCAAATCAACGCTGCTTCGCGCCATGGGTGGCTTGCGCCGGCCCGCTGCCGGAGAAGTGCTGTTGGAGGGGGCCTGCTTGCACCGAATGAAGCCCAAGGCGGTCGCTCGCCATATCGCGTATGTGCCGCAGGATTTGAGCACGGAGCTTGATTTTACAGTGGAAGAAATCGTGATGCTGGGGCGTTATGCCCATCGGGGACGGTTTGCTTCCGCCTCTGCGACAGACCGCGAAGCGGTGCGGGAGGCGATGCGCACAACAGGGATTGATTTACTTGCGGACCGCAGGGTGACGGAGCTGTCCGGCGGACAGCGGCAGATGGTGTTCATCGCCAAGGCGCTAGCCCAGCAGCCGCGGATTTTGCTGCTCGACGAACCGATTTCGGCGCTGGATATCCGGCACCAGCTGCGTGTCATGAAGCTGCTCCAGGAAAGAACGAATGACGGGCTGCTTGTCGTTGCCGCTTTGCACGATTTGAATTTGGCGGCGCGGTTTTGCGACGAGCTGATCCTGCTTCGGGACGGACATGTGCTGGCTTCCGGGGCGCCGGAGTGCGTCATGACAACCGAGCGGCTCCGGCACGCTTACGGGGTGGAAGCCTCAATCCGCCGCGACGAACGGACTGGCAAGCCCGCGGTTACCGCCTTGGACGAAGTCCGGATGCAGGCGGCTTATTAAGGCTTACAAACTACATAGAAAAAACGGAAAAGGTGAGAGTTATGCTGCATCGGGATCAAATGAAACATAAAAGATCGGGTTTCAAGCCTTGGCGGCTCGGAGGAACGATCGTGCTGCTGCTGCTTGCGACGGCGTGCGGTTCCCAAGCGGCGCCTGCCGGACCGGTCGACGGACAGAAGGGGAAGGCTCCGGCCGGAGCCTATCCGAGAACGATTGTGACAAGCGGGAAGCACGAGGTGGTCGTTCCGGCCAAGCCCGAGCGTATCGCCGCGCTGTCGCTGGATACGGCCGAGATGGCGCTGGAGCTGGCCGATCCTTCCCGCTTCGTCGTGGCGCCCCGCAGCTTGGACAACGAGCAGTTGTCAGTTCATGCCGAGCAAGGCAAGCTGATCAGCACCAAAATAACGGGCGCGACGAAGCTCGACCCGGAGCAGGTACTGTCCTACAAGCCTGATCTGGTGCTGATGACGACGATTCATGACGGGGAGAAGGACGCCGATCCGATTTTGAAGCAGGCGGGCATCCCCGTGTTGACCTTTAAGGAATGGGGCACCGTTCGGCAAATCATGGACCAATTGAGCCTGATCGGGCAGGCGCTCGGCGAAGAGGAGAAGGCCAAAGCCGTGACGGACCGGATGAAGAGCAAGCTGGAGGCTGTCCGGAACAAACTCGAGGAACGTAAAGCGGTTTCCAAACCGACGGTGCTCGTGCTTTCGCCGGTAGGTCCGAATACGGGACCGTATATGATGGGACCGGACAATATATCGAGCGATCTGGTGCAGCTGGCAGGCGGGGTGCCCGCTGCTGAAGCGACGGGGCTGCCCCGCACGACGAAAGCGACGATCGAGCAGATTATTCAGGCGGACCCGGATTGCATCTTGCTTTCCGACTGGGAAGGGAAGCAGGAACAGGCATTCCGGGAGCTGACCGGGAATCCGGGCTGGAGTACTCTGAAGGCGGTGAAAGAAGGCCGGGTCCGGGTCATGGCGGCGAAGCAGCTTGTGAACGCCAATCCGGCCGTCGTTGATTCGATCGCAGAGATTGCCGATGTATTGGAGTCGGCTTCCGGCGTGAAAAAGGAGGCCGGAGCATGATCGGGATACTGCTGCCGGTGTACGGGCTGGTCCGGTCTGTCGACGAGATTGAGGCGTTCTATACGCATATCTTCCACGGGCAACCTCCGGGTGAAGAGCGGCTGAAGGATGCGATCTGGCGATACCGGCAGCTTGGCACTTGCGATCCGCTCGCCTCCGTCACGCTAAGACAAGCGGAAGCGCTGGAGCGAAGGATCGGAGCGCTGCTTTTGGACGAAGTTAGAGTCTACGTCGGCTGCAAGCATACGCCGCCTTTTGTTCCCGACGCGGTGGAGCAAATGATCCGGGACGGCGTACGTCGCGTGGCGACACTTCCGGTAACGCCGCTGTATACGCGGTCCGGCACGGGTGCGTACCGCAAGCAGGTTCGGGACGCGCTTCAGCGAATCGGCGTGGACCTCCCGGTTGTCGATATCGAGGGCTGGTGGGCCGAGTCGCGGTTCGTCGACCTGTTGGGGCGGCGTCTTCGCTCGGCGGTAAACTGGTTGTCCGCAGAAGGGCGGAGCGATTTCGTCGTGCTCTTCACCGCACACAGCCAGCCGGGGCTGCCGCAAGCGAACGAGCGGTTCTGCACGGAGTTTGAAGCTTTGGCGGCAAGCGTCGCCAGGGCGGCGGGCGGCTATCCGTGGAGGCTGGCGTACCGCAGCGGGGGACCGGCGCCGCAAGTTTGGCTGGGCCCGGATGTGCGGGAGGTCATCGAGGCGGAAGCCGCAGCTAGACGCAAAGCCGTCGTCGTATGCGAGCTGATGTCGATGACCGAGAATGTGGAGGTGCTGTACGACGCGGGCATTGACTGCTGGGAGACGGCCACGAGGCACGGGATGGAGTTTGCGCGCACGGAGTTTCTAAACGATGCGTACGAGTTTATGGATATGCTGAGCCGTTACGCGGCCCGCCGCATCAGGTGCAAGGACGATGCATACGGCACGGCGAGCGTGCTTGGAACTTGAGATGAATAAAGTGAGGACCTGCTTCCGGCTATCGTTGATGCTGGGCGGCGGGTCTTTTTTGTATAAAAATGATGAACGTCAGTCGTTCCGACAAAGGCAAGGCGGGTACTTACTGCGGGCTGAAATTTGATCGTTGACAAACGATGGGCACCTCAGTACAATGAATTTTATTAGTAATAATTACGTTTAAGAAAGGTTTGCTGATGATGGATCACAATACAATGAAAATACCGGTAACGGTGCTGAGCGGTTATTTAGGGGCCGGGAAGACGACTATTTTAAATTATGTGCTGAATCACCGCCATGGGTTGAAGGTGGCGGTCATCGTCAACGATCTCAGCGAAGTGAACGTCGATGCGGCGCTGATTCAAGACGGGGGCGGACTGTCCCGCACGGAGGAAAAGCTTGTGGAAATGTCCAACGGCTGCATCTGCTGTACGCTGCGGGAAGACCTGCTGCGCGAGGTGGAGCGGCTGGCGCTCGAAGGCCGGTTCGATTATATCCTGATCGAATCGACTGGGGTGGGCGAGCCGGTGCCGGTAGCGCAGACGTTCACCTATATCGACGAAGAGCACGGCATCGATCTGTCGCGGTGGTGCCGGTTGGACTGTATGGTCACGGTAGTCGACGCTTACCGGTTCTGGCACGACTATTCCTCCGGCGAGTCGCTGCTGGAGAGGCAGCAGGCCGTAGGCGCGGACGATACGCGTGATGTGGTCGACCTGCTGATCAGCCAGATCGAGTTCTGCGACGTGCTTATTTTGAACAAGTGCGATCTGGTCGAAGAGGAAGAGCTGAACGAGCTGGAGGGCGTGCTGAGAAAGCTTCAGCCGCGGGCGAAGCTGATGCGTACCGAGCGGGGACAGGTGAACCCGGAGGAGATTTTGAACACCGGCTTGTTCGATTTCGAAGCTGCAAGCACCTCGGCGGGCTGGATGCAGGAGCTGATGAACGACCATCATACGCCAGAGACGGAAGAGTATGGCATTTCCTCGTTCGTCTATGAGCGCCGCCGTCCGTTCCATCCCGAACGGCTTACGGCATGGATGTCGGACTGGCCGGAGGCCATCGTCCGCGCGAAGGGGACGGTGTGGCTGGCGAGCCGTAACGCACTTGCGCAAAGCTTGAGTCAGGCCGGCCCATCGATTCAATTCGGCCCGGCCGGTTACTGGGTGGCCGCGCTCCCGGAAGCGGAGCGTCAGGCCATATTGGCCGAGGAGCCGGAGCTGGCGCAGCATTGGGACCCCGTCTTCGGGGACCGGACGACGAAGCTGGTCCTGATCGGGATCGCGCCGGATAGGCGACAGATCACGGCCGAGCTGGACGCATGCCTGCTCACGGATGAGGAAATGGCCGGGGACTGGAGCCTGCTGTCCGACAGGCTTCCGAACGTGTCAACAGAGCAGTTGGAAGCGTCATTGCTGCACTAAATGGCGATTAGGCTGGAAAGGAGGTGTCCCTTATGCGCGTCATCGTTACTTTAGCCTGCACGGAATGCGGCGACCGGAATTATACGACAACCAAGAACAAGAAAACTCACCCGGGACGGCTCGAGCTTCGCAAATATTGCCCCCGGCTCAAGAAGGTTACTCTGCACCGGGAAACGCGGTAGGACGCAGCAATTGCGCGGCAGGAACATATTGACAATGCCTCCTCCCCTCGGGTATCGTTAGGTTCATAACAACCGAATACCGGGAATTAGGTGCTTCGGACCTCGTCCGAAGCTTAAAAGGGAAGACGGTGCAAATCCGTCGCGGTCCCGCCACTGTGAAGGGTGCTTGATTCAAGCTATCGCTCGGCAGCACGCCACTGAAGACACGTCTTCGGGAAGGCGCCGAGCGGGATGCCCTAAGCCAGGATACCTGCCTGATCCGATAACACGGCTGGCCCCTACGGAGCATAGGGGGTGTTAGGATACGAAGAACGGATATGCCGATGCGCGGAGCTGCTGTCTTACGGACAGAGCATTCGGGCATGCAGATACGGGTCTGAAGGGAGTATTTCTAACCGACAGGGTTGGAATGCTCCTTTTCTTTTTTTCGAAGAGGAGGAGGCGGGAATCATGACTACATGGAATTTATCCGGTACGCGCCACCATGTGCTGATTTGCAATGGCGGGAGCTGTATGAGGCAGCAAGGCGAGGAGGTAACCAAGGCGATCCGGGAGGAGATTGCCAGGCAGCAGGCGGACGCGGTCGTTCACACGACAAGAACGCGGTGCAACGGACGGTGCGAAGACGGTTGTATCGTCATCGTCTATCCGGAAGGCGTTTGGTACAAGGAAATGACCCCCGACCTGGGCCGGGAGCTGGTGCAGGAGCATTTGCTCGGCGGGCGTCCGATACGGGAGCAGGTCCTGTATACGTATCAGGAAGGATTCGTCGGGACGACTCGCGGGTCAGAAGGAACGCCGAAACCGCAGCCTTCGGATGGCCGATGAGCAGCGGTTTTGCAACCAACCGGATTCCGTGCTATAATGTTCGAATGGTATTTTTTTGAGCGTGGTGATAGTTATGAGTTTGCGTAGGACTGATTTTCGTCATAAAAAAGCTTTTCCAACCCTTGGCCGGACGGCCAGGGGTTTTTTGTTTCCTATGGGAAAAAGTTCTGGCGGGGGTCATAAATGATGGGTAAAGGGAACAATGCTTCCATTGCGGCGGTATGGATCAGCCTGATCAGCAATATCGTGCTGACGCTGCTCAAGCTGGCCGTCGGCTTTCTATCCGGCAGCCAAGTGCTGCTTGCGGACGGCGTGCACAATGCAGGCGACGTCATTGCGACGGCCGCGGCACTAAGCTCGATGCGGATTTCCAAACGTCCGGCAGACGAGGACCACCCGTATGGACACGGCAAAGCCGAGGTGCTCGGCTCCGCTTTCGTAGCCATTGTACTGGCGCTCGCCGCCTTGTTTATCGGCTATCACGCCGCTACCGCGCTGTTCGAGGAACCGGCGGAAGCCAGCGTACTGGCGCTGACCGCGGCCTTGGTTTCTTTGGCCTGGAAGCAGGCCTTGTATATGTACACGATCCGCATCGGCAGACAGACGAACAGCAAAGGGCTGATCGCCACGGCTTATGACCATCTGGCCGACGTGTACGCGTCGCTTGCGGCCGTCATAGGCATCGCGCTTGCGATGCTCGGCGAGGCGTGGAGCATCCCGTACTTGGCCTATGGCGACCCGCTCGCCGGGATTATCGTTTCGATTCTCGTGCTGAAACTGGCTTATTCGATGGGGCAGGAAGCGTTCGACGTGCTGATGGAAAAAGCGGTGAAACCGGAAAAGCTGGGCGAATACGCGGCTCTCATCCAAACGATTCCGCAGGTGAAGCGAATCGACCGGCTTCGGGCACGAGAGCATGGGCATTATATTTTGGTCGATCTGCGGGTCAGCATTCCGGGCGAGCTTACGGTTCAGGAAGGACACGACATTTCCCGGCAAATCAAGCGTGCCATCATGGAGCGGCATGCCGATGTCGATGAGGTGCTCATCCACTTGAATCCATGGTACGAATAAGCTTTTTGCAAAAGGGGGCGCTCGCGATTGGCATCGGTATTATCGATGGAAAAACTTGCGAAATACAGGCAGCGGGGCGGTGAAGGAAGCGCTGCGCTATTCAGCGGCATAACGGCCGAGCTGGAGGAAGGCGCCAGGATCGCGTTGCTCGGTGCTTCCGGGCAGGGCAAAAGCACGCTGCTGCGCATCCTCGCGTGGCTGGACGCCGCAGATGAGGGAGAGCTGCGGCTGGGCGACAAGCCGGCTTCCGCATGGAAGCCGCAGGAGTGGCGGACGAAGGTAGCTTACGTCGCTCAGCAGGCCGTCATGCTGCCGGGAACCGTCGAGGACAATCTGAGTACGGTCAGCCGCCTGCACCGCCGTCCGTTTGACCGTGCGCTCGCCGCCCGCTGTATGGAAGCGCTCGGCCTCGGCGGTATGGCTTGGAGCAAGCCTGCGGGCGAGCTGTCCGGCGGCGAAAAGCAGCGGCTCGCCCTGGTTCGCTCGCTCCTGCTTCGGCCGGACGTTCTGCTACTTGACGAAGTTACCGCATCCTTGGACCCGCACAGCCGGACGGCGGCCGAGCGGCTGCTGCGGGAATGGAACGAGCGGGAAGGGACCGCGCAGCTGTGGGTCACGCACGATCTGGAACAGGCGCGAAGCGTCAGCCGGCGCGTGTGGTTTATGGCCGAGGGGACGCTGCTGGAGAACCGGGAGACGCAGGCATTTTTTCTTGCCCCGGACACGGAGCCTGGGCGCCGGTTCGCGGCAGCGTTATCCGCTGCGGCCCCCTCCGGGAAGGAGGAGGCGGAATGTCCAACCTGGCGCTAATCAGTACGTTGGTGTTCGTCGTCGTGACCATGCTCGTCTCTGTTTGGCAGAAGCTTGGCCTGGAGAAAGACGTGGCCATCGGCACCATCCGATCTGCGGTACAGCTGCTGCTCGTCGGGTATGTACTCCAGTTCGTTTTCCATACGGACAATCCTTGGTTCATGGTGCTGATCGTCGGCATGATGATTGCAGTCGCTTCGTGGAACGCCGGGCAGCGTGCCAAGGGCGTCGCCGGCATCCGGCTGCGCATTGCCGTCGCGATTACGGCCACGGAAGCGATCACGATGACGCTGCTGCTTGGCTTCGGCATCATTGAGCCGACACCACAGTACATCATCCCGATCAGCGGCATTACGATCGGCAGCGCGATGATCGTCTCGGGCTTGCTGCTGAACCAGATGAAGCGGGAGCTGGAATCCTCCCGCGGCGAGATCGAAGCCTTGCTGGCGCTCGGCGCGACGCTGCGGCAAGCGATTCAGCAGTCGCTCAAGCGCTCGATCAAGTCCAGCATGATCCCGACGATTGACGGGATGAAGACGGTCGGTCTCGTTCAGCTTCCGGGCATGATGACCGGGATGATCGTAGCGGGAGCGAATCCGGTCGAAGCGGTGCGGTACCAGATTTTGATCATGTTCGTGCTTTCCTCCTCGGCAGCGATTACGGGAATGCTGCTGGGGCTGATCAGCTATAAGCTGTGGTTTACCCCCGACGGCCGCTTGCGGCCGGGCGGTTAGGATGCGCCAAAATACCCTTCAAATCCGCTCGTAACGCAGAGATGAAGGGTATTTTGACTTGTCACGATTCTTGTTTTTGAATTTTAGACGGATTGTTGATTTTGTACGGCACGGGATGCCGCGTAAGCTTCTTGGCTATGATCTTTGCCTCAAAGGTAATCGCGTCGCCGATTTCAAGTTCCAGCTTCTTTATCGTGGCGCTGTTGCTGGACCAGGCTTCGCCGATTTCGGTCGCCGGTTCGGCGATGGAAACCGCCTCGTAAATAATCACTTCATCGTCATTGTCGGAAAAATTGTTCGGTACGGTTGTAAATTGTTTTACCGTGGCGGTCATTTTAACTTTTTCTTCCGGAAGCTGCAGTTTCGGCGTTTTCGCTTTCTTGGTCTTCCCTTTTGTCGGCTGTTCTGCGATCTCAGGCTCTTCGGCCTGAGGCTTCTTAGCCTCGGGGGCTTCAAGTTCCGGGATTTCCTTCGCAGGAGGCTCTAACGACGTTTCGGTTGCCGTAACCGCTGGAACGGCGCGCTCCGATTCCACTGCATCCTCTGCACCGACGGCAGACTTCTGCCCGTAAGTTGAAGCCTGCATCTCCTTCAGGTAGGACGGGTGGATGCAGTGCAGTCGCTTATCTTCCAATTCGATGACAGCCGTCATTTTATCGACATAGCCGATCAACCGGCAGGCCAGCGTAAGTCCGTTCCTCTTGTAGAAAAAGGTTTTGGCTTTGGTCGCTTTCTCCGAAAGCAAATTCCATTCTTTGCATTGCTCAATGAGTGCCGCCTCGTCGTTAAAAGCGGTATAAGCCGCAGGCTCGATAAGGAATAGTTGCACCTGATCTTCTCTCCATTTCGTTTATACTGCCGCGTTTGTCGTTCCAACTAGAGTATACAGCATCTGCAAGGGAATATAAATGTAGGCCTAAATTGCTTGTTTTCAGCGGAGCCGATCAACACCCTGCACATTATTGCGCGGCTTTGTCGGATCTTGATCTATACATTTCAAAAACGTTGCGTTAGAATGGGAATCAATTTAGCGGATGATTCGCGAATAATCTCAGAAGCGGAGGTTCGTCAGCCTATGAAAGCGCTGTTGGCGGGTTTGGGAGTCGCCGGGTTCGGCATGTACAAAAAGCTATGGCAGCACGAGGGGTTGGAAGTGGCGGTCGTCGAGCCCAATCCTGCGATGAAGGAGAAGCTCGGTGCGGACGATACGCCTTTTTATACTTCGCTGGAGGAAGCGCTTGCAGCGGAGAAGCCGGATATTTTCGTCAATGTGACGCCGCCCCATGTGCATAGCGCCATCAACAACCGGGTGTTCGATCTCGGGCTGCCGGTACTGTGCGAGAAGCCCATCGCTTTTGATTACAACGAATCGATTCAGATCGTGGAACGGTCCGTGAAAGAGCGGATTCCGTTCATGATCGCGGAAAACTACCGCCGCTTCCCGTACATGCGGAAGCTGAAAGCACTGCTCGACGCCGGAACGATCGGTACGGTGTCGACCATCGACGTTCAATTTTACCGGTATCACCATACACAGCGCAACTATACCGTCAGCTTGCTGGACGATATCGCGGTGCACCATTTCGATCTGATGCGCTATTTGACCGGGAAGGAGGGCGTCCGGATTTTTGCCCGGAATTTCAATCCGGTCGGCAGTTGGAGTGCGGAGCCGGCGAACATAAACCTGTACGCGTTTCTGGAGATGGAGGACGGGATCGCGGTAAGCTATACAGGCTCGATTACGTCCCGGGGCGAACAAACCGAATGGGGCGGGAATTGGCGAATCGAAGGGACGACGGGCGTCATCGAAGTGAAAAATAAGGAGCTGCTCGTGTACAAGGACGGCGCCGTCACTCGCTTCGATGATTACAGCGACGTTGTGGCAACGGATACGCTCACCGAGTTCCTCGATTCGTTGCGCGAAGGCCGGGAAAGCGAGTCAAGCGGACGCGATTACCTTCGGACGCAAGGGCTGGTGTATTATGCGGCCGAATCGAGCCGCGAAGGCCGGGCTCTGGATATTCATCTGCACGACATATAAAATAGGAACGAAAATGAGCATTTTTCTCTTCAGAAGATGACGGCATGCATAAGGAGGAACTAAGGTGAGAATCGATGCGCACCAGCATTACTGGAAGCTGGAACGAGGAGATTATGATTGGATTACGCCGGAGATGAGCGTATTATATCGGGATTATGAGCCGCACGATTTGGAAGCTCATCTGGCGGCGAGCCGGATCGACCGGACGATTGTCGTTCAAGCGGCGCCTACGCTGTCGGACACGGATTATATGCTGGAGCTGGCCAGGCGATCCGAACGCATTGCCGGGGTCGTCGGCTGGATCGATCTGGAGCGCCCGGATTACCGGGAGCAGTACCGGAATTTGAAGCGGCATCCGGCGTTCGTCGGCTTTCGGACCATGATTCAAGAGATGGAGCGGGCGGAAGACATGCTCCGGCCGCACATCGTCGAAGCGATGCGATTTTTTGCGGAAGAAGATTTTCCGGTGGACCTGCTGTTGAAATCGCACCAACTGCCGGCGGTGCTCAAGCTGCTGGAACAGACACCGAACCTGCGGGCGGTGATCGACCATATCGCGAAGCCGCAAATCGCCGCAGGCGAATGGGAGCCTTGGAGCACTCAATTGGCGGAGGCCGCAGCGTCCAACCCGCGTCTGTACTGCAAACTGTCGGGAATGGTCACGGAAGCCGATCACCGGAATTGGAAGCCAGAGCAGATCGTCCGGTATGTGCGGCATGTGGTGTCCGTTTTTGGCGCGGATCGGGTCATGTTCGGCAGCGATTGGCCCGTCTGCCTGTTGGCGGCAGGCTACGATCAGGTCGTGGAGCTGCTGGACAACGCGCTTCCCGACGGGCTAGGGGAATCGGAGCGGGAAGCTGTCTTTGGCGGGAATGCCCTTCGATTTTACAAGCTGGAGCATTTGCTGTTAAGCGGATCGTAAAAACGCAGGTGTTGCATAGAAGAGGCACGCGTCCTATGGCGCGGTCTCTTTTTTTTGCAAAACGGTCAGCTATTTCCCGCAGCGGGGGATAGCATTCTTGACGAAAGCTTCGGCATGGGCTATGCTTCCTTGAAGATATTTTGATGCGGGAGGGACTGGCTTGGATGGCACAATCTTACGAGAACAAGCTGTATATCGGCACGATTTTGCTGGAACGGAACCGGTGGACGGCGGAGCGCAAACCATCCTATGCGGTCAGCGATTGGCAGGAACAGTTTCGCGACGACGGCTTCGACGGCATGGAGCTGTGGGAAAATCACGCGTTTCTTGCGGACGAACGGGAGCAAGCGGCGCTGGAGGCTTCAGGCCACGTAGCGATCGTTAATTCGTATATCGGATTCGAGGATGGCGATGAGGCGGAGAGGAAGCGTGTGGCGGCAGCGGCTCTGGTGAAACGGCTGCGCGCGCCCGCGGTGAAATTCAATCTCGGTGCCGATCCGGCCCAGCTTTCGGTTTACATCGCCAACGTCAAGCGCTGGGCAGAGTTGCTGCCGTCAGACTGCCGAATACTGTGCGAGTGTCACCCGGGAACGGTAGTGGAGCATCCCGATGCCGCCGCGGAAATGCTGCGCCGGTTCGGGGACGGGCCATTCCAAGCGATCGTGCATCCGTTCAACTGCATGGGAGAACTCGAAGATTGGTTCAAAAAGCTGGGGTCCGCGATTACTCATGCACACGTGCAGCTTCGTGACGGGGACAACCAATTCATCCGCTTAAGCCGACAGCCGGAGCTCGTTAAAGACCGGCTGGTCTTGATGAGACGCATGGGCTTCCGCGGCTCGTTTACGCTGGAATTCACCGAGGGAATCCGCGTGAATGAAGACCGGGAAGCATTGTACGAATCGGCGCTCGAAGATTTGCAAATTTTGCGTAACATTTGGAGCGGAAATCCGTCTTAAAGATTGGAGGGAGGCTGGATGCTGCCAGCGGCCCTCTTATATCCCGACGGCTGTCGAAAGGAGAGGAGTGATCCGCAGCTATTTTGAACAAAAGACATGAGGATAGCGGGGAGGAGAGTACATGGAATTTGCCATTTCCATAGCGCTTTCCACATTAGAGACGGTTACCATATTTATAATGATCTTCGTGTTGTTCCGGTACAAGAAATCGTATCGTCTTTGGGCTGTGGCCGGTCTTGGCATTGGTCTTGCCGCATGGTCTTTATTTATACGGAAGGTTTTTTTGCTGGCGACGCTGGATTTGATAATTCAATTGCTTGCCATGTACATATTTTTAAAATTCGTTTACCGTATTCGCTGGTTTTACGCAATGATCATGTTGTTTTTTGCTTACGGGCTTTATCTGCTGCTTCAAGGCTTGATTTTGCTTCTAATCATCTATGGTACCGATTACGGGATAAACGATTATAACGATATTACGACGAACCCCATATTCATGCTGCAGTTGGTATCGTTTCTGCTCGGGCTCGGCGTAGCATGGCTGGTGAAAAAGAAAAACTGGGGCTTCACCTTCATCTCCTCTCACCGGCTGCGGAAGGAAAACTGGACCGGGCTCAATCGAAGTATTCTCGGAAGTCTGATCGGTATTGGCATGCTTATTCCCGTCGGGGTGTTCGCCGTAGTGTATGGGTATAATAACGTATACTCCATGATCATGTTGTGTATTTTCTTTATTTGGGTTTATTTGCTTTTGTTGTTTTTTCAAAAAGATTACTCCGAATAAATCGGTTTTATTGATGCGCACCTTATCGTATTTGCGATAAGGTGCGCTTGCTGCTATCCTCTACATTTGCAGCTGCTCAGACAAAAACCTCACCAATCCGTGCTCCGCATCCTGGGAATATTCCCATACCATCGCTCCGGCCAAATCCTTTTGCTGAATGTAAGCAATTTTGGCCTTCAAAGCTTCCTTGTCCTCGTACGAAATGAACGTCTTGCCGTCGTACAGGTAAGCGGCCTTGGCGTGATCGTCGTAGTAACGCTTAAAGCCGTTCTTGCCAATGTACTTCGTTTCAATCGTTTTGTAGCTCAAGTCCACCTTGTCGATGTCGATCGGCTTGCCCTCCGCAAATAATCCGTCGCCTTCGCTCTTGACCTCTTCCCAGCCGTAGGAATAAGCCGGAATGCCCATCAGGAGCTTCCGCGGATCGATCCCGTGCTCCAGATACATCGTGATGATCGCGTCGACGCTATGCGCCGTTTTGCTCCCCGCATCGGCGTACAGATTGGAGTTGTAACCCGTTGTTTGCGACCAGCGTCCGGTTAGGTCGTAGCTCATGACATTGATGAAATCGACATATTTCTCGACCTTCTTGACTTCGACATTCCGGAAATACCAGTCCTGGGTCCCCGAAGCGAAGGTCAGCAAGTATTTTTTTTGTTTCTTATGCGGCAGCCGGTTCAGCTTCTCCCGGAGCTCCTTCATGAGGGAAGTGAAGTTTTGCGTATCCTCGGGCCGGGATTTCTGCGTATTCCATGCATCCGAAGCCGGGTACTCCCAGTCGATGTCGATGCCGTCCAGGTCCAGCTCTTTCACCATAGCGACAATATTGTCCGTAAATTGCCCGCGGTTCTCCGCCAAGCTCGCGTCCGAGAAGCCGTCGGCCCCATAGCCGCCTACGCCCAGCACAAGCTTCGTTTGACGGTTATTCGCTCGGAGCGTCTTGATATTGTCTTTGATTTCGGCATCGGCGGCAGGGTCTGTATGGAAATAAAGTCGTTTTTTATCGATCTTTGCAAAAGCGATAAAGGCGATATCGATACGCGGGTTCGACAGGTTGATCCGATCAATGCCGCCGCCGCTCGGAACGATATAGACCGAAGTGATTTTACGATCGCTTGTTTGCTGCTGGACGTAGAAATATACCCCCATTCCTGCGATCAACAGGAAGATAAAGAGCTTGGTGTAGATGCTGATTTTCATGTGCATTAGCCTCTTCCGCCGAATAGTACGTGCGTCACGAATTTATTGAGATTCAGTATTTTTACGACGATGTAGCTGACGACGAACACCATGCCCAGATTAAGCAGCAGCGTGAAGACGGTTTCCGGGGCGGCGCCTTCGCTTTCTATCCTGCGCGAAATCGTCAGTTCAACTAAAAGATGGATCAAATAAATGCTGAAGCTCGCCTTGGCTACGGAGCCGATCAGCCTCTGAAGCTTGTAATTCAACTTTTCGCTCAATAAAGTGTTTTTCTCTTGAAAGTACAGAAACAGCCCGACTGCCATGAAAAAGGTCGTTATCGAATAATTGCCGTAGAACATTTCGTCCAGAACCCCGCTATAGAAGGAGGCAAAATAAGTCGCAACCGGCGTCACGAAAAAAGAGACGACTCCGATGTTAAACAGCAGCGACTTCACCTTCGCAGGCAGCTCGTAATGGAAGAGATAGTATCCGAGGATAAAATAACCGAGATATCCCATAAACAAAGGGATATTCAGGATCGGGACATAGATGCTTTCGGAGGCGACCCGGAACACCATATCCGATATGAAACGGTAGACGATGCTTATCGCGAACCAGAGGGTCAAATAATACCGCAGTTCCTTTTCCGAGCAAGCTTTGACGAGCCGGCTGACCAAGGGCACCGTAACATAGATGGCGATGATCGCATACAGGAACCACAGGTGTATATAATTGCGGTCGACGATAAGCCGATAAGCGAAATCGCTAAAAAACTGAAGGATCGTCAAGTTGCTTTTGAGAATAAAATATTGGTTGTAGGCATCGTATATAAGCGACCAGCTTACGAGCGGGATGGCCAACGGCACGATGCGCTTCTTATAAAATTCTTTGTAGGAGGTAACTTCGGTCCGCAAAATCATGGCCCCGCTAATCATGAAAAAGACGGGAACCGCGAATCGGGCGATCGAATTCAGCACATTGCTGATCCACCAGGCTATCGTATTGAAATCATTCGTCCGGGTCAGCAAATCCGCAGTAATATGAAGGATGATAACGGCGAGAATGGAGATGATCCGCAGAATGTCGATGTAGATGATGCGGTTGTTTTTCATTAGGTTGTCCATAACATCCTCCTACCGAGTCTATCGTCAAAGAATTGCAGGGGTTCAGCTAATGGAAGCGACGCCTTTTCGCTCCACGTATCCCCAGCCTTCGTCGTTGTCGAAATATTTGAGCGTTCCGACAATATTGATATACAGTACGACGTTTCGGTACGTGAGCAGCTCCGCCTGGCTGAACAGGAACATGCGGATGTAATCTTTCATCGTGTAGGTGCTTCCGAATTTTTTGCATAGGTAAAAGGCGATGATCATCTGCACCGCATTGACTGCTACCGTGATGGCGAAAAGGATCAGCGCATGCCCCAAGCTTTGACGGCTTATCAGCAATTGAACGATATAAATCAAACTGGTGAAGGCGGTAATCGTGCCGAGAACAAATCCGTCGATGGCAAAAAACAGACTGACGCCACTGCTGAAGCGATGCGAGAGCTTGGACCAATAAAGGAGGATGCAGTCGATGAACGCTTTTTGCCAACGAATCCGCTGCTTGTAGAAATTGGCCATATTTTCCGGGCATTCGGTATAGCAGACCGCTTCCGGCGCGTAGACGAGCTTTTTGGCCAACCGGTTCGCTTTCATATATTCATGAATCTTCAATGTAATATCGATATCTTCGCCGACCGTGCTGCGAAAGCCGTTCACCTTGACTAAAATATCCTTGTAAAACGCGCCGAACGCACCGGAGATGACGACGATGGAATTAAAGACGGATTGCGTCAGTTTCCGAACGTAGAAGCCATGGATATAGTTGATGGTTTGGCTCTTGATGATTCCTTTTCCCGTAAATTTCTCAACGATGAGGCCATTCTTTTTCTCCGCGCCTTGTACGATCTTCACCGTACCGCCCAAGGCGATGACGTCCGGGTCATGGAAATATTGACTCACATACTGAAGGGAACGGGCCTCAAGCATACTGTCGGCATCGAGCGTAATCACGATGTCGGAAACGGCGTAATCAATGCCCGCGTTCAGCGAGTCGGCTTTGCCGCCGTTATGCTTGTCGATAACGAAAATATGAGGGTACCTCGCCGATTGATAGAAGCCTTTGATCGGCTTGTAGACAAGCTGTCCGCCGGGCTCCCGATGCCGGGACTCCAGAACTAACAGCTCATGCAGCTTCGACAGCGTATCGTCCTTGGAACCGTCGTTGACGATAATCACCTCGTGGTTGCGGTAGTTCAGGCCGTTCATCGCATCGATGCAATTTTTGATCGTCAGCTCTTCGTTGTAGGCGGGGACCAATACTGAAATGGACTTCTCGGGCAGGCTTTCGTCCAGCTTCTTCACCTTGCCGAACAGCAAGGGAATAACCGTGTACAACAGCTGAAAGACAAGGAACACGATCGTTGTGACATATAAAACGTACTGCATCTCCTACTCCCTCTACTTTCTCTTTATCTGTATTTTGCAGTGAAGCGGCTGCCTGCTTGGCTTAGGACTAGGTTTTTCCTGTAAAAATTAGTCCTTTTTAACTATCATAGTAGACGATCCAATTCGTGTAAAACTGCTACAAATTTCAATAAAACGAATACATTGCTATTTTTCTGCGGGAATCTCCTAATACATCCATTTTCTGCATGGATCATGCTCACAAGATTTGTTAGTTTAGTTTATTTTTTCTTGACTATTCTGGGGGCAGTTTGCTTGGGAATCTTGTTGCAGGAACATGGATGATAGGGAAGGAAAGCTGCTGCGCTCTAACGGCTGGGTAATTAGTCTCATGACGTTATTGGGGGAAGGAACGGCCTGGTGCGGCAAAAAGGGAGAGAGCGGATACGGAGCAGAAGCGGATCAACGCCGAAGAGCCGGGTCGCACTATGCGGACAGCGTTGTTTATGCGTCTTTGTTTGACCCATCATGCATAGCCGCCATCCTTCGGACGGATACTTTACCTATCGCTGCCTGAACGAAGGAGGTGTGGCATGAAAAAGTTGTTGCTGTCATTATGGATCGTTCTTCTATGCGCGTTGTCCACCCCGGCGAGCGCGCAGGCTGGGCATCTGCCGATTCCTTATAGTCAGGAAGATATCGATATGCTTGGCAGTCCCCAGGGCAGTTACCAGACGGAAGCTTACCGCTCGGGACGCGGGGGCTACTCCAGCGGTCGAAGGGGGTACACGCCATCGCCGGGCACAAGGACGCCGGTAGGCAATGTCCGCACAACCCCTGCGACTCCGGCCCCGGGAACGGCCCCGCCTCCTGTCCGTAGCGGATTGGGCGGCATCCTTGGGGGCTTTGCGGCCGGCGCGCTTTTCAGCAGCATCCTGAACCCATTCGGTTTGTTCGGAGGAGGGGTCGCGCCAGTACATGGGGGGTTCTCGATTCTCGGCATCCTTTTTTGGGGCGTGGTCTTGTTCTTTTTGTACCGCTTGTGGAAAGGGTTCCGAAAATCCTCATAGATCAAGCGCAAAAGCAAGCTGCACCGGCTTGTCGTCTTCGGGGCTTTCCGCTTGAGTCGGCTTGGTTCCGATCTCGGGCAGGTACGCAGGAATGCCAACCCGTTCAAGAAGGCGGGCAAGCTGTGAGCGGATGTGCTCCCGGTATGCTTTGGGGGCGGTCGGGGAATGTCCGTACCAATCGGCATACGAGCCGATCAAGCGAGGATATGCTTGCCGGAGCGTTCCGAAAAACCACGATTTCACTTCGGCGGTGTTCAAGCGGAGCACCGATCCCATCACGAAGCACGATTTGGCTTCGGCGGCTTGCTCCACGACCTGCTCCATTTCTTCCGGTCGGTCGGTCAGGAAGGGGAGAATCGGAGCCATAAAAATTCCGGCTTCGATTCCTTCCTGCCTTAACCCTTGAAGCGCCTTGATCCGCTGGGCCGGAGAAGGAGACATCGGCTCGAAGCTGCGCCAAATGCGCTTATCAAGCGTATTCAGGCTGATGTTGACCGAGCTTCCGGGCAGCTTCCGGAGCAAATCGATATCGCGCAAAATCAAGGGAGAGCGCGTCGTTATGCTGACCGGCAGCCGGTAGGCGGCCAGCACTTCGAGACATTGGCGGGTGAGCTTCAAGCGGCCTTCGAGCGGCTGGTAAGGGTCCGTAGCGGTGCCGATCGCGATTCGGCCCAGCCTGCTTCGTCCGCCCTTGGCGCGCAGCATGCGTTCGACTTGCGCTTGCAGCGCTTCCGGCGCATTGTCTTTGTACAGAATGTGGTGCTGAAACGTATCGTCGGCTTCCATTCCAAGGAAGGCATGGGTCGAACGGGCATAGCAGAAGCTGCAGCCGTGCTGGCAGCCGCGGTACGGATTGATCGACCAATCGAACGGCATGGACGGGGCTTTAACGGGATTCAGCAGTTGCTTGGCGCGGACGGGCTCGTATCGGGTTTGCAGCGGCAAGGCGAAACACCTCCATATTTTAAAATACACGAATATACGTTCTGTTTATTAGGTTAAAGTATACATGGGAACAAACGTTCCTGCAACTGGGAAACAAAGGAGGAATTGTGATGGCAAGAAGACGCAGCCGCACGCCGGTCGTACCCGGAGCGAATCAGGCGCTGGACCAGTTGAAGTCGGAGGTTATGCGCCGGCAAGGCTATGCCGTCGATCCGAACCGTCCGGATTTGGTGAAATACGAGGTGGCGAAGACGCTCGGTATTCCGCTGAGCCCCGGAAATAACGGACAGCTCTCGACCGAACAAGCGGGCAAGATCGGTGGGCCGATCGGCGGAAGCATGGTGCGCGAGATGATTCGGCTCGCCCAAGAACAATTGGCTAAACGGTAACCCGCAGAACAACGGCATGAAATAAAGTTCCACCCGAAAGGGCCGGTTTATAGAGACCGGGCCCTTTTTTTGCTGTGCTGAAAATTAGGCTGATTTCGAAGAAGATGTCCGGTGCGATAACGTTTTTTCAATTTTCATAAGATTGTCGAATGATATCGAAATAGATTGAAACGAGTAAAAAGGAAATTGCAGAAACAAGCGGATTTTGCCGTGTTTATCGGGTTTCAATGGGCAAAATTAAGGCGAGTTTTTGTCGGATTTTGTTGTCGTAATATGTCCCTTTTGTGACTAGTGATTTTTTTCACAGTGTATTTCTTCCATCGCGGTTACAATGAAGGCAATCCCAATACGAGGAGGATTGTTTCAATGAGTACGATAACGGAAGCCAGCGTTCAAAGCGCGCGTCCGACCCGGTTTATGGACGCGGTGGACCGTCTCAAGGAAGAGCATGACGCCTTAAAAGTCCGACTGTCCGCGGTTCAGGCCAAGGCTCAATCGGTCGGAAAGATGAAAACTGTTCCGGAAGCGATGGCGCTTCTCCAGCAACTGCGGGAGGAAATTACGGATTTCCGCACCGAATTGGACCGGCATGCGACCTGGGAGGAGCGGGAGCTGTTCCCTTTACTCTGTAGTTATTTCAATAAATATTCCGGTCCGTCCATGATGCCGTCCTTTTGGGTAATGGAAAAAGATCACGAGCTTGCGGAAACGTTCATCGATTCTTTCATCGAATCGGTAGACCGACTTACCTTGCCAACCCGGGAAGCCATCCGGGAAACGAGCTCGCATCTGATTCAGGCTTGCCTCATTCTGAACGAGCACCTGAATCTGGAGGAGGACGTCGTCTACCCGATGGCCGATCAGATCCTTGACGATATCGATAGTTTATTTTCTTAATATACAGCATAGATTCAAAACATTAGGAGGGGGGGATGCCGATGAATATCATCACCTGTGAGCAATGCGGCAAGACGAAGGGCGATGGCCCGGCGGGTACTTCATGGATTTGCAGCGACTGCCGCGTTGTTCCGCCGTCCAATCCGGACAAACCGGTGCGGAACCAACCACAATAACGCAAGCGACACGAATGGAGGAAGAGTCAATGGCCGTTAAAGAAGTAAAAGCCGACGCAAAAGCAGCTGCGCTCGAGGAAGTGAACAAGCTCGTAGCCCGGGCAAAAAAAGCGCAAGAAGCATATCTGAAGCTGGACCAATCCCAAGTGGATGACATTGTGCAGCATATGGCGCTTGCCGGGCTTGACCGACACATGGTATTGGCGAAGATGGCGGTAGAAGAAACCGGCCGCGGGGTATACGAAGACAAAATCACCAAAAACATCTTCGCGACGGAGTACATCTACCACAGCATCAAGCATAACAAGACGGTCGGCGTGATCGATAACAATCCGTACGAGCATTACAAGACGGTGGCTGAGCCGGTTGGGGTCATCGCCGGGGTTACGCCGGTCACGAACCCGACGTCGACGACGATGTTCAAGTCGCTGATCGCGGCCAAAACGCGCAACCCGATCATCTTCGCGTTCCATCCGTCGGCGCAGCGCTCCAGTGTCGCAGCTGCCTCTACGCTGCTGGAAGCGGCCGTGAAGCACGGAGCGCCGGAGCACGCCATTCAGTGGGTAGAGAATCCATCCGTCGAGGCGACCCAGCTTCTGATGAATCATCCGGACGTAGCACTGGTGCTCGCAACGGGCGGTTCCTCCATGGTGAAGGCGGCTTACAGCACCGGCAAGCCGGCGCTTGGCGTAGGGCCGGGCAACGTACCTTGCTTCATCGAGAAGACGGCTGATCTGCCGCAGGCGGTAACGGACCTGATTCTTTCCAAAACATTCGACAACGGGATGATTTGCGCCTCCGAGCAAGCGGTCATTCTGGATGAGCCGATTTACGAGCAAGCCAAAAAGCTGATGAAGGAGCTAGGCTGCTACTTCCTGAACGCCGAAGAAACCGAAGCGGTATCGAAGCTGGTCATCAACCCCGAGAAATGCGCGGTTAACGCGGTCATCGTCGGCCAACCGGCCGTCAAGATAGCAGCCATGGCCGGCCTTACGGTACCAAGCGATACGAAGGTACTCGTAGCCGAGCTGAAGGGTGTAGGCGACGCCTACCCGCTGTCTGCGGAGAAGCTGAGCCCGGTGCTCGCTTGCTATAAAGTGAAAAATGCGGCGCAAGGCATTGAACGCGCGGCAGAAATCGTCGCCTTCGGCGGCATGGGGCATTCCTCGGTCATCCATTCCAAGAACGAGGAAATCATTCAGGCATTCGCGGCTCGACTGCAAACCGGACGCGTCATCGTCAATGCGCCGTCGACTCATGGGGCGATCGGAGACATCTACAACACGAACCTGCCTTCGCTGACGCTCGGCTGCGGCTCCTACGGGCATAACTCGACGACCGCCAACGTGTCCGCCGTCAACCTGCTCAACCTGAAGCGTGTCGCCGAAAGGACGGTCAATATGCAGTGGTTCAAGGTGCCGCCGAAAGTATATTTTGAGAAAGGCTCGACGCAATATCTGGAGAAAATGCCTGATATTACACGGGTGATGATCGTCACTGACGCAATGATGGTGAAGCTCGGCTACGTGGAGCGCTTAGAGTACTATCTGCGCAAGCGGAAGCAGCCCGTTGCTATCGAAGTGTTCTCCGAGGTTGAGCCTGATCCTTCCGTCGATACGGTAGACCGTGGTACGGCCCGTATGGCTGCATTCAAGCCGGACTGCATTATTGCACTGGGCGGCGGATCGCCGATGGACGCGGCCAAAGCGATGTGGCTGTTCTACGAATATCCGGACACGAGTTTCGATTCGCTCAAACAGAAGTTTCTCGACATCCGCAAACGGGTGTACAAATATCCGCGCCTCGGTCAGAAAGCGAAGTTTGTCGCGATTCCAACGACATCGGGTACCGGGTCGGAAGTAACTTCCTTTGCTGTCATTACCGATAATCATAAAGGCAACACCAAGTACCCGCTTGCCGATTACGAGCTGACGCCGGACGTGGCGATTATCGATCCGGAATTCGTCTACAGCTTGCCGAAAACGGCTGTCGCGGATACGGGGATGGACGTGCTTACGCATGCGATTGAAGCGTACGTCTCGGTGATGGCGAACGATTATACGGACGGACTCGCGATGAAAGCCATTCAGCTCGTATTCGAGCATCTGGAAAATTCCTTCCACACCGGCGACCCGGTGGCACGGGAAAAAATGCATAACGCTTCGACGATTGCTGGTATGGCCTTCGCCAATGCCTTCCTAGGCATCAACCACAGCTTGGCGCACAAATGGGGCGGCGAATACCATACGGCGCACGGCCGCACGAATGCGATTCTGATGCCGCACGTCATCCGGTACAACGCGCAGAAGCCGACCAAGTTCGCATCGTTCCCGAAATACAATCATTTCATCGCGGACAAACGGTACGCCGAAATTGCCCGGGTGCTGGGCCTGCCTGCGAAGACGACGGAAGAAGGCGTGAACAGCCTGATCACCGCGGTGCGCAAGCTGAATCAATCGCTGGGCATTCCGGAAAGATTCCAGGATCTCGGCTTCGATCCGGCAGACTTCGAAGCGAAGGTCGATGGGCTCGCGGACCGCGCGTTCGAGGACCAATGTACGACAGCGAATCCGCGGTTGCCGCTCGTGACGGAGCTGGCGGACGTTTACCGCAATGCGTTCTACGGGAAATTCGAATAAACAGAGACGACTTCTTGGAGAGGAGACCCAACTATGAGCTTGAAAGAAACGGAATTGAATCGGAATCCCGAACCATCGGAAGCTTGGCGTCAGTTCGTGTCGGGCAAGTGGCAGCATCGGATCGACGTGAAAGATTTTATTGATCGGAATATTTCCCCTTATACAGGGGGCTCGGAATTCCTGGCCGGACCGACGGAAGCAACGACGGATCTGTGGCAGCAGCTTAGCGTACTGATGCGCAAGGAACGGGAAAACGGAGGGGTGCTGGACATTGACCTCCACACCGTCTCCACCATTACTTCGCATGCGCCGGGGTACATTGATAAAGCGAAAGAACGGATCGTCGGTCTCCAGACCGACGCCCCGCTCAAACGTTCCGTCCAGCCGTTCGGCGGCATCCGCATGGTGGTCGACGCCTGCAAGGCTTACGGCTTCGAGCTGCCGCAAGAGCTGGTGCAACTGTTCACCGACATCCGGAAAACACATAACCAAGGCGTATTCGACGCTTATACGACTGACATGAAGACCGCAAGAAAGGCCGGGATCATCACCGGGCTGCCGGACGCCTACGGCCGAGGCCGAATCATCGGCGACTACCGCCGCGTAGCGCTTTACGGTACGGACCGGTTGATCGCGGACAAGAAGAACGATCTGCTTCAGCTGGAAACCGATGCGATCACGGAAGACATCATCCGCGCCAGAGAAGAGCTGTCGGAGCAAATCCGCAGCTTGGACGAACTGAAGCGGATGGCACAATCGTACGGCTACGACATCTCGGTCCCGGCCACGAATGCGCAGGAAGCGGTACAGTGGCTGTACTTTGCTTACCTCGGCGCGATTAAGGAACAGAACGGCGCCGCAATGAGCTTGGGCCGCGTCTCCAGCTTCCTTGACATCTACATCGAACGGGATTTGCAAAACGGTACGCTGACGGAGGAAGAAGCGCAGGAGCTGATCGACCAGTTCGTCATGAAGCTGCGTATCGTGAAATTTTTGCGCACGCCGGACTACAACGAGCTGTTCAGCGGCGACCCGACTTGGGTGACGGAATCCGTCGGCGGCATGGGAATGAACGGCGTGACGCGGGTAACGAAGAACTCCTTCCGCTTCCTGCACACGCTCTATAACCTGGGCCCGGCGCCGGAGCCGAACTTGACCGTGCTGTGGTCGGCCGATCTGCCGGATGCCTTTAAGCAATATTGCGCCAAAGTGTCGATCGAGACGAGCTCGATTCAATACGAGAACGACGATTTGATGCGGATGGAGTACGGCGACGACTACGGGATCGCCTGCTGCGTATCCGCGATGCGGATCGGCAAGCAGATGCAGTTCTTCGGGGCACGCGCGAACCTTGCCAAAGCGCTGCTGTATGCGATCAACGGGGGCGTCGACGAGAAGCTTGGCATCCAGGTCGGACCGGAGTCGGTGCCGATTACGTCGGATGAGCTTTCGTACGACGAAGTCATGAGCAAATACGACAAAATGTTGGATTGGCTCGCGAAGCTCTACATGAACACACTCAACGTCATTCATTATATGCACGACAAGTACAGCTACGAGCGGCTGGAGATGGCGCTGCACGACCGGGAGATTTTGCGGACGATGGCTTGCGGCATCGCGGGCTTGTCCGTCGTGGCGGACAGCTTGAGCGCCATCCGTTACGCCAAGGTGAAGCCGATCCGCAACGAAAAAGGCATCGCCGTCGATTTCGAGATTACCGGCGAATATCCGCAGTACGGCAACAACGACGAACGGGTCGACCGGATCGCCGTGGAGCTGGCCGAGTCCTTTATGAACAAGCTGCGCAAGCATAAGACATACCGCAACGCGCTGCCTACGATGTCCGTGCTGACGATCACATCGAACGTCGTCTACGGCAAGAAGACCGGCAGCACGCCGGACGGACGCAAAGCCGGCGAGCCGTTCGCACCAGGTGCGAACCCGATGCACGGCCGCGACCGCAAAGGCGCGCTCGCTTCGCTGGCATCGGTAGCCAAGCTGCCTTATGAGCACTGCCTCGACGGCATTTCGAACACGTTCTCCATCGTGCCGAAGGCGCTCGGCCGGGAGACCGACGTGAGATCGCAAAATCTCGTCGCAATGCTGGACGGCTACGCGACAAGCGGCGGCCATCACTTGAACGTGAACGTGTTCAACCGCGAGCAGTTGCTCGATGCCATGGAGCATCCGGAGGAATATCCGCAGCTGACGATCCGTGTATCGGGCTATGCCGTCAACTTTATCAAGCTGACCCGGGAGCAGCAGCTTGACGTCATCAACCGGACGTTCCACGGATCCATCGGATGAGAGGACGCATCCATTCGCTCGATACGTTCGGCACGGTAGACGGGCCGGGCATCCGCTTCGTGCTCTTCATGCAGGGCTGCGCCCTGCAGTGCGGGTTCTGCCATAATCCCGATACATGGGAGACGGCCACAGGCCGTGTGGTAGAAGTCGCATCCGTGCTGGACGAGATCGAGCCGTTTCTTCCGTATTACCGCAGCTCGAACGGCGGATTGACCGTGACCGGCGGCGAACCTACGCTTCAGGCTCCCTTTGTGGCCGCGCTGTTTCGGGAAGCGAAGAAACGATGGAATTTGCATACCGCGCTGGACTCGTCAGGCTTCTGCGAGCCGGAGCATGCAGGGGAACTGATGGACGTGACGGATCTCGTCCTGCTGGACCTCAAGCATATCCGAAGCGACAAGCATCAGGCGCTGACAAGCCAGCCGAACGAACGAATTCTCCGGTTTGCCCGTTGGTTATCGGACCGCGGACAGCCGGTCTGGATCCGCCATGTGCTCATCCCCGGCGTCACGGACGACGCGGCGGACTTGCTGGAGCTCGGCCGCTTCATCGGGTCGCTGGGCAACGTGCATAAATTGGAAGTGCTGCCTTACCACCGGATGGGTGTCTACAAATGGGAGCAGCTCGGAAAAGCCTATCCGCTGGAGCATGTGCCGACGCCAAGCGACCGGGAGCTGGAGCGGGCGAAACGTTTGATTGACCAGGGAAGAGAGCAAGCCTAGAAGGAAGACCCCGCGGACATGCCGTCCGCGGGGTTTTTCGCGTGTTTAGCGGCCTGACTGCTGCGCGTCGTACTCGTCCGAATACGCAGCCAAGGACTTGATTTTACCGTGCGGCTGCTGGGTTTGCTTGCGGATTTTCCATTGGTTTTCCTTGCGGCGTTTCGAATGGCTCATCGCAATTCAGCTCCTTTAGGGCATGGTAAAAATCGGCCTTGCCTCCTTAGGATGCCGGGCGGGCGGTTGTTTCATGTATTGGAACAATATGCTAATATATTATAGTCTTGCTTATGCATAAAGGAGGGTAGCTCGATCAACGTTTCATAAGCTGTCTGCGGCAAATCAAGCCGTGTAAACGCTAAGGAGGAATTTTAGGATGAAGAAGAGTCGAATTTTTTTGTTAGCCGCTATGATGCTTGCAGGTGGGACCACGTCGGTCTTTGCCGATGCTATCGAGCAAGCCGCCGCCTTTCCCATCGAGAGAACGCAAGGCGGTACGGTGACGTCCAACGGCCAAAGCCCGGCCGATCAGGAGAAAGAGGAAGCGTTCGATAATCTGTTAAAGACCAAGTGGCTGACCTTCCAAAGGTCAGGGTGGCTGCAGTATGCTTTTCCGAACCAAAGCTCTTATGTGATCACTTCTTACTCAATTACCTCTGCAAACGATTTCCCGGAGCGGGACCCGAAGGATTGGACCTTGAAAGGCTCCAACAACGGAACGGACTGGACCGTGCTGGATACCCGCCAAAATGAAAGCTTCGATAGTCGATTCCAGACGAAGACGTACAATTTCTCGAATCAAACGGCGTATTCGTATTATCGGCTCGAATTAAGCAACCATAGCGGAGGGATTCTTCAGCTTGCGGAGGTGAAGCTATTCGATGCCCAACAGTGGCCCGAACCGGCCAAGGTGGTAGAGATTACGGCTAGCGGCGAAAAACTGCCGAACGAAGGTAAGGACAAGCTGAACGACGGGTCGAGCCTGACCAAATGGTTCACCTCCCAGAAGTCCGGCTGGGTCACTTATCGTTTCGACCGGCCGATGGCCATCGGCGGTTATGTTTTGACTTCGGCGAACGACGTTCCGGAACGCGATCCGGCCGAATGGACGCTTCAGGCGTCGAACGATGGGAAGCAGTGGGTCACGCTGGATACCCGCAAGGGAGAGCAATTCCGGTACCGCTATCAGCGGACGAGCTACAGCGTTCGTTCCGACGCAAAATACAGCTATTATAAACTAAATATGAAAGCCAGTGAAGGCAACAAGCTGCAGCTTGCGGAAATTGAGTTCATCCCGAAGGACAGCCCGCTCCAAAGCATTCTGCCCAGCATTGAAATCCGCAATCTGGATGCCCAAGGAAACGGCAAGCTGTTCGATCAAGCTCTTCCGGATGCCCAAGAGCAAATCAAGCTGATTATTTTGAAACTAAATGAAATCTTGTACGGACACCCGAATCGGATGGATGTGGGCCCCAAGAAGGTCGTTATTTTCATCAAAGACGAGGGTGGGGTCGCTTGGGCCGGCGGGACCCCTGTGGAGGGGCAGGTCACCATCAGCTCGCGGCATCTGAAAAACGTCAGCAATTCCAGCACGCCGCTGCGGCATGAGATTTTGGGCATGTTGTATCATGAGCTGACGCATCTATATCAATTGGACGACAACCGCTACGGCCAGATTGGGTATATGATCGAAGGCATGGCTGATGCGATTCGCTTCAAAGTCGGCTATCACGACCGTCTTGCAGTGAGAAAAGGGGGCACCTGGAAGGACGGCTACGGGGTGACGGGTAATTTCTTCGTTTGGATCGACGAGCATAAGCGGCCCGGATTTTTGCGGGAGCTGAATCAGAGCTTATCGCCGTTTGACGGTGTGGAATGGAACGAGAGCGTAATCCAGAAGCTGACGGGTTCCGATGTCCTCTCCCTTTGGAACGAATACCAGCGTTCCTTGCCGAATCCGTAAGCGGTTGATCCGGTCTCCGTCGTATTCTTTCGTCCCGCACCTGAGACTTTCGTCGCGGAACTGTCGTTGACAAGGCCCATCCCGGGGTGTACGCTTAGGGTAATGTAGGTCGAATTACCCGGTTCTGCCAATCCATACTACGGGAGGGGAACGATAGTGAAGATGGAATGGATCAGATCCGAATCCGGGACGGATGCCATGGAGTTCGAGGAACTGTGGCATACGGGGATTCGGATCGGCGGCAATACGTATTTTTGTCCGGTATCGCTGGGAAGGAAAATTAGCTACGGGCTGTGGCTGGTTATGTTCGTCAGCCTGCTCGCCGCGGTCTGGATCAATACGAATGTCCAGTCGCCTGCGCTGCTCGGGTTATATGCGGTTCCCGTACTCATATTTGCTTTATTCGTGTTTAACGTTTATTTGGTCGGCGCATTTTCGGCGGGGGTAACGGCGCTGTGGGTGTATTTTACGGGGACAGGATGGCCCGGTCTTGCCGGAGCGGGGGGATTGCTGCTGCTCGCTTTGCTCGTGCAGCGGGTCGTCGTTGTGTCCCGGCGCAACTTCCGGCAGCGCGAAGAGTACGAGGAGCTGTTCATGAACACGATTCTCTCGTTCTCCAAAAGCATCGACGCGCGCGACCCGTACACGGCGTTCCATTCGAAGAACGTGGCCGACTACGCCCGGGAAATCGCCATAGAGCTCGGTTTGTCCAAGCAGGAGACGGAGGCCGTTCACCTGGCCGGACTCATTCACGACATCGGCAAAATCGGCACGCCGGAATCGATACTCAAGAAGGAGAGCCGGCTCACCGAAGAGGAATACGACATCATGAAGCGGCATGCGGAGGACGGCTACCAAATTGTCAAAGGCATCAAACGGCTGCAGGAGCTCGGAGTAACCGCGATGGTCCGGCACCATCATGAACGGATGGACGGCAAAGGCTATCCTATGGGCTTAAAAGGCGAAGACATCCCGCTCGGTGCGCGCATACTTGCGGCCAGCGACTCCTTCGACGCGATGACGACGAACCGGTCCTACCGGGCGAAGCTGTCGACGGAGACGGCCGCCGAAGAGCTGCGGCGGCACAGCGGAACGCAGTTCGACCCGGAGGTCGCTCATGCACTGCTAAGGGTTCTTGTCCGTCAAGGCAAGCTGCCGGCGGCGGAGCCGCAAACCGCAGGGCAGGTGCAGCCAGCTTGACCAAGACGAATATACGGCGTTATCGCCCGATACCGATCGTTCCCGATCGATCGTATCGGGCTTTTTTTGCGCATGCCGGAGAATAACGTGAAAAAAACGCGAGAAGCCCTTCCCGGACTTCCCGCGTTTTGACGTGTCAGCTCAGCGATTCCCCTTGGCAGCGTCCGTTTCCTTGTTGGCTTCTGCCGTCACGTACCCATATTTCCCGGCCTTCAGACCGGCTAACAGCAAGCCGCCTGCAGCGACGAGAAGCAAGATCAGGGGAATGGTCCAGCCGCCTGTCGAGTCGTGAATGAAGCCGAAGAGCGTCGGACCGACCGCAGCCAGCAAATACCCGAACGATTGGGCCATGCCGGACATTTCCGCCGATTGACGAACCGACTTCGTGCGCAGGGCGAAGAACATGACGGCCAGGCCGAAGCCGGACCCTGCGCCGATGCCGACGAGAACGACCCAGAGCGGAACGAGCCAGGCCGTATCGGTAACCAGCAGCCCGAGATATCCGACTAAAAATAAGGAAGCGACGCCGACGGCCAAGCCCCGCTGATCGGCACGCCGCCCGGCAAGGATCGGCATAAAGAACGTCGCTGGTAGGCTGGCGAACTGCATGATCGAAATCATCCAACCGGCGGACACCGCGCTCATGCCGCGATCCTGCAATATGGCAGGGAACCAGGAAATATTGACATAGAAGAACAGCGACTGCAGTCCCATGAACAGCGTAATTTGCCAAGCGAGCGGAGAGCGCCAGAGCGAATCGCTTTTGTGGGCGTCGGCACTTGCTTGTACCGCTTGCGGACGCTGGCGCGAACGAAGCATTGGCAGCCAGGCAGCGAGGGAGACGATGGCCAGAAGCGCCCAACTGCCGAGCGCCCCTCGCCATCCCAAGCCCAGCCCCTGCGAAATCGGGATGCTGACCCCCGAAGCGATAGCGGCGCACAGATTCATGGAAACGGAATAAATGCCGGTCATCGTTCCGACGTTGTTCGGGAACTCCCGCTTGATCAAGGCCGGCACCAGCACGTTGCTGACGGCAATGGCGACACCGATGAGCGCCGTGCCTGCGAACAGCGCCGCGACCGAAGACAGCGAGCGCAGCAAAATGCCTGCCAGCAGGACGATCAGACCGGCGAACAGCGTATGCTCCATGCCCAGCCGCCGGGCGATCCGTGGCGAGAGCGGCGAGAGGAGCGCGAAAGCAAGCAGCGGCAAGGTGGTCATCATGCCCGCCCACGTATTGGAAATTCCCGTTTCCCCGCGAATTTCTCCGATAATCGGCCCGACGGCCGTTAACGGGGCGCGCAGGTTGGCGGCAATCAGGACGATGCCGATAATAAGCAGGCTTAGACCGGTACGGGTCTGTACTCTGGAGCTGACGGCATCTTGAGCCGGAATCATAAGGAACCCTCCTTGCGCACATCTTCTTGCAGTAGATTCAGCGATTCCCGAATATAGCGGCGTACGGCTTCGGCGGCCGCAACCGGGTCTTGGGCGGCGATGGCATCGACCATTTGGCAGTGCGAGCGAGAGGCTCCGTCAACGATGACCGACAGGTCGAGGGTCTGGTCGATAGACGATTCCAGGGCATCGGTCATATGCTCGTACAGGTCGATCAAGACGCTATTGCCGGTTGCCCGGACGATCGCATGATGCAGCTTCAGGTCCGCTTCGATGTAGCCTTCGATGTCCTGCGCCGCCGCGGCGGCATCGCATGCCGACAGCAGGGAGCGGAACATCCCGATGTCCTCCGACGTACGCCGCATGGCAGCCAGCCTTGCCGCCTCCTGCTCGAGCGCGCAGCGCACCTCCAGCGTCTCCGTGGCGTTCGAGCGGCGAAGGCGGCGCACGAGAGCGGGGCCGAGGCTGCTCGAAGAGCGCACGTAAGTGCCGTCGCCTTGGCGTGCCGTCAGAAGTCCGGCGTGAATGAGAGCCCTGACTCCTTCGCGAACGGTGTTCCGGCTGACGCCCAGCTGCTTGACCAGTTCAGGCTCGACCGGGATGCGCGATCCGACCGGCCATTGACCGGACTCGATAAGCGATTCCATCTGGGAAACGACCTGTTCCACCAGGGTGGAACGCGTGGTTTGTTTCAATTCCATCTTCTAAACCTCCAAACATCGGATGATTGGGATATTGGATAATATAGCACGTATTCGTTCCCCGGGCAAGAGAGGTGCGAACTCGGGACATCGTGCGGCTTTTTCCGCCGCGAAAGAAGCGCGTTATAAAAACAAGAGCTCCTGAGCGATATTGCCGCCCGGGAGCCTCTGTCCGATGCCTGTTATTTTTCTTCTTTTCGTCCGTCCAGGTGCAAATCCTCCAGCGTATACTTATGATTCCACAAAAATTCCATATCGTAATCCGTCGTATCGCGCAGAACAAACTCCATTAGCGCAGCCATAAAAGCGACAATGATCATGAAGAGCAGCATTAGGCACATGAGAAACGAGATCGTATGAACCAAAGTGATCGCATCCTTTCCTGCCGTATGCTACCAGTTTATGAACGTTTCGCGAAAAAATGATAGAAAAGCAAAACGAAGGCTTCCCGACCGGGTTGCCTTCGCCGCTTATACGTTTACTTCTTGCGTTTCAGTCAATATCGCTTTGCAGATGCGGGTCAAATGCTTAATGTCCTCGTCGGGCAGTTTTCCGAAATATTCCTCGACCACTCGCTGGCGGTGCAGGTGAAGCTCCTCGATAATTTCTCTTCCCTTGTCGGTAATCTCCATATAGACCACTCTCCGGTCTTCCTCAGAGCGGGTTCTTTCGGCGAATCCGCCGGAAATCAGCTTATCGGAAAGCGATGTCACCGCGCCCGACGTGATCCAGAGCGCGTCGGCGATTTGTGAGACCTTCAGCGGACCTTCGTTTTGCAATTTTTCCAGAATAACCGCTTGCGAGGCGGAGACACCGTGCGCTTCAAAGCGGGTCCAACTGGCTTTCACTTTGCGAAACATTAAGCGGAACGCTTCCTCCAGCTCATATAAATCTTGTCGGTGTACCATAATAGCCCCCTTAAATTGTTACCGGTAAAGATAGAGTTCGACAAAATAATAAGTAATACGCAGATCAAGCCTTTTGGTTTCAAAAAGTTTTCCGCATTCCGGTTTGCCATGAAAAATTTTGATTGACGTTAAAAAATTTCCGTGCTAATTTATTTAATGTTAAATCATTGCACTATAAAATTATTTTAGTCTAAAAATATAAGAGGAGGGAAGCCTTGCGTAATTTAGAGCAAAAGCTGACGGAGCTGGAAGGACTGATTGCCGTCGCCGTACGCCATGCCCGCCGCTGGTCGCCGCCCGACGCAGACTTGTCGAAGCAGCAAATCCAGCTGCTGCATGCCTTGTGCGGTAAGCAGCGGGTGACCGTAACCGCGCTGGCCGAGGAACTGCAGCTATCGGCAAGCGCGACGACGATCGCGTTGAACCGATTGGAGCAAGCCGGCTTTGTAAAGCGGAGCCGGGATGAAACGGACCGCCGCGTCGTTTGGCTTGAGCCGTCCGATGAGGCGGTCAACCATATGAAGGAATTTCGGCTGTTTAAACAAAAGCTGCTGATGCAAATGTTCGGCGGCTTGACGGAGGAAGAGACGGAGCAGTTTATCGCATTGGTCCGCAAAATGATCTCCACGCTGGCTTGAGCATGCACAGACACCGACAGGGGACCTTAGGAAAGGAGCTTCATCCGAATGAAGAAAAAGATCATTATGCTGACCGTACTGGCTTTGGTGCTGGTGGGGGGAGGGACCGCCGGTGCGTACTACTACAATATCGCGAGCAAGTACATAACGACGGAGGATGCGAAAGTGCAGGGCGATCTTCGAGCTATCGGCTCGTTGGCTGCCGGGAAACTGATCGAGTGGCGCTATAAGGAAGGCGACTCGTTTAGCAAAGGCGACGTGCTCGGCATCGTGGAAACGTCGCCGGCCAAAGGAACGACCCCGGCCACGACGACGGAAATTATTGCGGCAGATGCCGGAACGATCATCCAATCGAACGCGGTGAAGGATCAGACGGTTGCGCCGGGCGGGACGCTTGCTTTGAGCGCCGACCTGAATCAGCTGTACATTACGGCCAATTTACAGGAAACGGAAATCACGAGCGTCCAAGTGGGCAACAAAGTGACGATCCGGATTGACGCGTTCAAGGATACGGACTTTACGGGACGGGTGGAGCGGATCGGGCTCGGGACCAATTCTTCTTTTTCCCTGCTTCCTTCCTCTAACGCCAGCGGCAATTATACGAAGGTGATTCAACGGATTCCGGTCAAAATCGCACTGGACGATACCCACGGGAAACGGCTCATTCCGGGCTTGAATGCAACCGTCAAAATCGAGAAATAGGGGCATCCGGGAACGGAAGGAGGAATACTCGGAATGAACGACCAAGCCACAGATCAGGCCAAAGCCTCTTCCAAAGGGTCCGGACTCGCCATGCTGGCCATTATTCTCGGCGTCTTCATGGCTATTCTCGATACGAGCATCGTCAACGTGGCGATCCCTAAAATGATGAACGTCTTCGGCGTCAGCCAATCGCAGATCGAATGGGTCGTCACGGCTTATTCGCTCGTCAGCGGGGCGCTCGTGCCGGCGACGGGATATTTGGGCGACCGGTTCGGCTATAAGCGGATGTATGTCATTTCGCTGATCATTTTTACGATCGGCTCCGGACTGTGCGGCATCGCCTGGAGCAACGAAAGCATGATTGTATTCCGGATCATTCAGGCCATCGGCGGCGGCGCGATGATGCCGATCAGCATGTCGATGATCTTCCGTATGTTCCCGGTCGAGAAACGGGGCATGGCGATGGGCTTGTTCGGGATCGCGATCATGTTCGCTCCGGCTACCGGCCCGACGCTGAGCGGCTACATCGTCGAATATTTGGACTGGCGGCTTATTTTTACGATCAACGTGCCGATCGGGATTGTAGACATTTTCCTGTCCATGGCCGTGCTGAAGGAATTTAAGATGGAGGCCAAGAAGCGATTCGACGTCTTGGGATTTCTCACGTCCAGCACCGGGCTGGCCACGCTGCTTTACGGCATCGGCAAAGTGTCGGAGAAGGGCTGGGGCGACAGCGAGGTCGTCATATTTCTTACGATAGGGATCGTGTTCCTGGTAACCTTCGTCATTTTGGAGCTGACCGTGAAGGACCCGATGCTCGATTTAAGTCTGTTGAAAAATGGCATGTACACGTTGTCGCTGCTCGTTTCGAGCCTCGTGACCGTCATCATGATGGGGATGCTGTTTTTGCTCCCGATTTTCCTGCAGAACATCTCGGGCTTGTCTGCGGTCGAGACCGGCTTGATCTTGCTGCCGCAAGCGATCGCTTCCGGCATTATGATGCCGATCGCCGGCGGGCTGTTCGATAAATTCGGGGCGCGCCCCTTGGCGGTCATCGGACTGCTGATTACGGCGGCGGCGCTGTTTCTGACCTCGAATCTGAGCATGGAAACCTCGCGCGCGACCATCATTTTCTGGTTGACGCTTCGTGCGGTCGGCATGGGGCTCATGATGATGCCGGTACAGACCGTAGGCATGAATACCGTGCCGATGGAGAAGGTCGGTCAAGGGACCGCGCTTTCCAATACGATCCGGCAGGTGAGCGGCGCGTTCGGCATCGCTTGGCTGTCGCTACTATTCGGGGACCGGAAAGATTTTCATACGGCTTATTTGTCCGATCAGCTGAATATGGTATCGACAACGGTGATCGACCAGGTGACGAAAATTCAAAATCAGTTTATCGCGATGGGCCAGTCGGCCGCGCAGGCCAAAATAAGCGCCCTGAATTATATCGGAGGACAGGTGCAGATTCAATCGACGATCATTGCGCTGGACGACGTCTTTTATTTGACCGCCGGACTTTCGCTGCTTGCCGTTGTTTTTAGCTTGTTTCTCAAAGGCGCAAAAGCCAAAGGCGGGGCCGGCGGCGTGCATATGATGGGCGAATAAACATAACAGGACGAACGGACGGCTGAACGTTCGGCAAAGCAAAGGAGCGGGGAATTCCATGACCTATAATAATAAAGAAACCGTCGGCTGGAAGCGGAGCGCGCTGGCCGGGCTGGCTATTTTGCTGACCGCCGCCACAGCCGCGGGCTGCTCGACGGCGAACGCGGGGGAGAGCGGGCCCAAGCCCGTGAAGGTGGCCGCCGTCTCGAAGATGCAACTGGACGGTTCGTCGGAGCAGGACGCCGATGCGGTTCCGTCCTCGCAGGCGAATGTCGTCGTCAAAGCGAATGGCGACGTGGCGGAGCTGCTCAAAAAACGCGGGGACGCGGTCGCGGCGGGCGAAGTGCTGTTCCGGCTCGATTCCACGGATGCCGTTCGCAATAAGGAGAAAAACCGGTTGTCCCGGCAAAATCTCGAATCGCAATTGGACAAAACAAGCAAGGATATTGCCACCAATAAAGCTGTCCTGAACAATACGATCGAGAAGCTGGAGCTGCAAATCGCGGATCTCGAAAAAGCGTACAATAACGCGCGCAACGACTACGATGCGGGCACGGCTCCCAAATCGCAGGTGGACAAAGCGGAGAGCCAGTTGAAAACGGCCCGTCTCGATCTGGACACGTCGAAGAAGCAGCTGGCGAATCTGGAAGCGACCGATCCGCTCGTTCCGCTGCAACTCCAGATCGAGAGCACGGATCTGGCAATGCAGGATATCGAGAAAAATTTGTCCGACTTCGACGTGAAGGCGCCGATTGGCGGTCTGTTGACGGACCTATATCCTGAACAAGGCGTGACGGTCGCCCCCGGGTATGTCGCGGGCGTCGTTCAGCAGATCGATCCGATCAAGCTGCATGCCGACGTGACCGAAACGACGGCGAAGCTGGTTCGCGGCAAAAAGGATATTCCGTTCGTCATCCAGGACACGGGCGAGAAAATGACGGGGACTGTCGCTTATATGGCCGATGTGATGAGCGCGCAAAGCAAAACCTATGTGCTGGAGCTGACCGCGCCTAACCCGGACCGGAAGCTGAAGCCGGGCATGCGGGTGAAGCTGCAGCTCGGCGGCGATGCGAAGCAGGAGGCGTTGACCGTGCCGACTTCGGGCATCGTGAAGGAAGGGAACAACAGCTTCGTTTTCGTCCTCGCTGGCGACCACGCGGAGAAGCGCCAAGTAACGCTCGGGCGTGAGAGCGGACCGAACCGGGAAGTGCTCGGCGGGGTGAAGGAAGGCGAGCAGGTGATCGTATCCGGGCAGCGGGAGCTGAAAGATCAAGACAAGGCGGTTGTCCGCAACTGAGGCTTCGCCGCCGACAGACGAACGACTTACGAATAATGGAGGACATCCTATGAATACATGGAAAAGAGTAGTTTCAACGGCGCTGATTGTGTCCTTGGCCTTGTCTTTTCAAGGGGCCGTACGGGCGGAAAATCCGCAGCCGGCCATCGATGTGCGGTATCCGGCCGTGCTGTCCGGTCCGGTGCAGGTGAAGGTGAAGAGCCTGCTCAGCGAACGGGCGAACGGCGGCGCGCGCATCGCAGTCGTTGTGAAAATGTATAACGTCTGGGCGAGTGCGGCCCGCGTGCCGGATTACGAGCTGCGCGTCGTCACATCGGCGGGCACCAGCTATGTGCTCAAGCCAAGCGCAGACAATCCCGGTTCCGTACCTGCGTCCTCTTCGGTCGAGCTTAGCTATATGGCGCAAATCGATCGTACCGATGCCGTGCAGCCGACCGATCTCGTATGGGTGGACGTGAACAAAGACGTCTATCCGAAGGTGGAGACCTCCATGCTGAAGCTGCCGGTAAGCAGCTTGGTCTGGTACGGGGACGCGGCGGATAACGGTTCGATTCCCGTCAAAGCATGGGGGACGCCGTTTGCCATCCCGGGAATCGAATCTTCCTTGGAGTATACGCCGGTCGGCATGACCAAACAATTCAAGGACGGGGCGCCGGTCGAGCTGCTTCAGCTGCTGGTAACTAATAACGGTACCCAGACCGAGACGGTTCCGGCGTTTTCGGTGGACGGCAAGGCGGCAGGTCAAATTTACAAAGGGTCTCACCAGGAGCAAGCGGCCGTCAGCGTCGATCCGAAAGAGAAAAAGTACTTATACATTTCGATTCCTTACGAAGCCGACAAGCCGCTCGAAAGCTTGACTGTGGAGACGCCGGAAAGCTACAAAATTCCGAACCGGACGGATGCGGCGGCAGCCGTCAGCTATTCCGTCGGCCGGCTGCGCATAGCGCTTCCCGAGACACAGCCCGGCAGCCCAAGTGCGCTTCCTACGGTAGAAGGCTTCGGCACGCGGCTCGCGTTTGATCCGCTGAACAGTGCGGTGCATCCCGATCTCGCCGTATCGGTAGTCGACTTCCGGCTGTACGAAAACAAAGGGCAGAGCTATCAGACGGGCGTCGTGAAGCTGAAGCTGGATAACCGCAGCGACAAGCCGCTGCCGGTGCCTCAACTGGCAGCGGAGCTGATCGGCGCGAGCGGCTCCTCGTACACGGGCAGCCAGCAGAAGACGGCTGCGCAGGAGGTGCTGCCCGGAACGGCATATGTGATGAACTACACCTTCATGCTGCCGCTTGCCGGTGACGGGGACCATTTTACACTGAAGTTCAGCGATAGCAAAACCGCCGCACCGTACAAAACGGCAATCGGACAGGTTGGTTTGAACGTGAATCAGACGAAGAATGAGGAAGGGGCGGTTGATTTTTATCCTTATGCGCTTAAGGTAAAAGACTGGTGGCTGGCTTATACGACCGGTACGAACCCAACGACAAAGTCTTACACCTATACGTACAAGCTGAAGTGGAACGTCGATCTGAAGACGACCGAACCGGTCATCGTGGACGCCGGTTATTCCAAGCTGCAACTGGTGATCGAGGGCAGCGATACCCGCGAAGTCGCCAGACAGACGCTCAGCTTGACGGGCGAGGGGCGCGTGGAGAACGGCGAGCAATCGATTTACTTTACCGATACGCCGTCGGATCAATTCGATCATCCGCTGACGATGCGTGTATACGAAGTCATTGACACTCCGTATGGCCCGGCCCGCCGGCTCATTGGGACGTTGCAGCAGCCGTAACCGGACATGGCTTCAGGCTTGACTTAAAGTTCCGCTTGCGAGGTCTTAAGAAGACTTTGCGGGCGGGACTTTTTTCGTTGAAGAATGAAGCGGAGAACGGGGGCGCTTTCAATTTACGCCTCACGGAAAAAGCGGTATGATGGAGATAATTGGGTCAAGCTTCGTCCTGTCGGTTGACATGGCGGAACAGGACTCTAGAGCTAACATGGAGGGCTGGAATGGAGCAGATTGTCGTACTTGACGGCTATACGCTGAATCCCGGCGATCTGAGCTGGGAAGGGCTGGAACGATTGGGATCGGTTGCTCTGTACGACCGTACGCCGGTCGAGGAGATTGTAGATCGGGCGCGGGATGCCGGTATCGTGCTGACGAACAAAACGCCGCTGTCGGCGGATACGATTGCGCGGCTGCCGAACCTTCGTTACATCGGGGTGCTGGCGACGGGATACAACATTATCGATACCGAAGCGGCGGCGGCGCGCGGCATTGTCGTAACCAACGTGCCGGCTTACGGCACACACGGGGTGGCGCAGTTCGTATTCGCCCTGCTGCTGGAGCTGTGCCAGCACGTCGGGCGGCACGCCGAAGCGGTAAAATCCGGGGAATGGAGCGCTTCCCCGGATTTTACCTTCACGAAGACGCCGCTCGTGGAGCTGGCGGGGAAAACGATGGGCCTGATCGGGCTCGGCCGCATCGGGCGGCAAACCGCGCGCATCGCCGAAGCGTTCGGCATGCGCGTCATCGCCGTCGGCAGCGGACGCACCCAGCCCACCCCCGTGGAGGGGGTGGAATGGGTGACGCTGCCGGAGCTGCTGCAGCAGGCTGACGTCATCAGCCTGCACTGCCCGCTCACGCCCGCGACGCATGGGCTGATCAACCAAGACCGCATCGCCCTCATGAAGCCTTCGGCGATGCTGATCAACACCGCCCGCGGCCCGCTCGTCGTCGAGAGCGACCTGGCCGCGGCGCTGCGCGAAGGCCGCCTTGGGGGCGCGGGTCTGGACGTGCTGTCGGCGGAGCCGCCGCACCCGGACAACCCGCTGCTCGCGGCCCCGAACTGCATCGTCACCCCGCATATCGCTTGGGCGACGAAGGAAGCGCGGGCCCGCCTGATGGACACGGCGTGCGCGAACGTCCGGGCTTTCCTCGAAGGAAAGCCCGTTCATACGGTGCCGGAATAATCGGCCCGTCACTATAATACAGAAACGGGGTATTCCAGAATGAAGCATTTTGTTGTGTTTTTGCCGATGTTGGATGAAGCGAAGAGCGCGACCTATCGGCCCGAGCATTTGGCTTATTTGGAGGCTCAGCGCGGTCAAGGGCGCATTTTCGCCAGCGGACGGTTTACGGACGGTGCCGGCGGCATGGTCATATACAAGGCCGAATCGCTGGAAGAGGCGACCGCCTGGGCGGAGAACGACCCGTACGTGCTCCACGGTGCCCGCCGTTATGAGATTCACGAGTGGGACATGGTGCAATAAGCGGGTCTCAACGCGCTCGCCGCTCCCTGGAACAGCTCAGCAACGTTCGTTCACAAAGGGATAGCTCCCTTCTTCCCGTTTGATTGAAATTGATTGATATCGTCAAAAAAAAGATTTATTATTTCATTAGATTGTCAAACGGATGGGAACGACAGGAGGGGACGCCATGAGCGGAAAGATGCTCAGCAAAGGCGACCGGCGGCGCGAGCAGATTATGAACCTGCTGAAACGCCAAGGAAAAATTACGATTCAAGAGATCATTGACAAGTTCGCCTGCTCGGAAGCGACCGCCCGGCGCGACTTGGACCTGCTGGAGAAGCAGGGCGGGCTGATCCGCAGTCTGGGCGGCGCACAGCTGGATACGCCGTCTCCGTCTGCCGGCAGGGAAGTCCCCTTTAACGAGAAGAAGGAGCTGCTGTGGCTGGAAAAGGAAGCCATTGCGGCCAAGGCCGCTTCGCTGGTGGAGGAAGGCGACGTCATCGGGCTGAGCGGGGGCACGACGACGTTTCTCATCGCCCGGGAGCTCAAGCTGCGAAGGGGCATTACCGTCGTCACTAACGCTGTGAACATCGCGATGGAGCTGTCCGAGAGCGACGGCATTCAGGTGGTGCTGACCGGCGGAGTGATGCGGAGCAACAGCTTCGAGCTGTGCGGCCCGCTTGCGGAGAAAATTGTGGACAGCGTCAACATCGGCATGATGTTTCTGGGCGTGGACGGCGTTACCGAGGAGCAGGGCTTGACCACCTTCTCCGAGCAGGAAGCCGACATCGCCCGGCTGATGCTGAAGCGCTCACGCCGGACGGTGGCCGTCTTCGATCATACGAAGGTCGGCCGGACTTCGCTGTTCAGCATCGCACCGCTGACAGCCGTGCAGGGCTGCATTACGAACCAGCCGACCGACGAGAAGCTGAAGCGGCATTTGGAAGAGCAGGGGATCGCGCTGTACTTGGCGGAGCCGGCGGCTCCCGTCCTCTGATGGGGAAATGACTAGTAGCGAAACGCATAGAAAAGAGGAGATCCGGTGAAACATTACGTAGGAATCGATATCGGCGGTACCAATATGGTTTGCGGTTTGACAGACGAGACGGGGCGGACGCTGCGCATGACGAAGGTCGCGACCGAGGCGCAGCGGGGCAGCGAGGACGTGATCGAACGGCTGGGGAAAGCTGTGAACGGCTTGATCGCGGAAGCCGGCGTATCGCCGGAGGCGGTCGGTATCGGCATTCCCGGGTTCGTCGACCATGTGAACGGCGTGTCGGTGCTCGCCGTCAACCTCGGCTGGAAAAACGTCCCGATAACGTCGGAGCTGAGCAAGCATCTCGGCGGACTGCCCGTTTATCTCAACCACGATGTACGGATGTATGTGTACGGCGAGGCGGTCGCCGGGGCCGGACAAGGTTATAAGCACGTACTCGGCCTGACGGTCGGGACGGGCCTCGCGGCGGCGATGGTGAACGAAGGCAGGCTGTATTACGGCAGCGGCGGACGTGCCGGCGAATTCGGACACATCCCGGTTCCGGGCCTTGAATACCATTGCAACTGCGGGATGACCGGGTGCCTGGAGACGGCCGTTTCGGCAACAGGGATTGCGCGCCAAGCGAGGGAAGCGGTACAGCGGGGCGAATCGACGATATTGGCTGAGCGTTTCTCCGGGGACAATCTCCAGCAATTGACGGCTGCGGACGTATCCCGCGCATACGACGAAGGAGACCCTGCGGCGATTGCCGTGATGGAGCGTACGGGGACCCTGCTTGGCCGGGGCTTGGCGGCGGCGATTCCGCTGTTCAGCCCGGAGGCGATCGTGATCGGCGGCGGCGGTTCGCTGGCGGGCGAGAGATTGTTCGCGCCGATGCGCAAAGAAATCGAGCGGTCCACGCTTTCGTTCTACTTGGACGATCTCGTCATCAAGCCTGCGGAACGGATTGAAGATGCGGGTGTCGTCGGCAGCGCATTGTATGCGAAGCATCGTCTGAACGGAACCGATATTGTATAGCAATAAAAAATGGAACCGTCACTGTCCGGGGGCAGCGTGCGGTTCCATTTCTTTTTGTGCTTATCCATTAAGCGTCTTTGTTTCTCGTGCAGCGTCGGGGTCGTCCGTTCGACGGGAACGACACCGTACCAGCTTCCGCGGCTCAGCTCTGGATTGCGAGAGCCTTCGCGCTCCAGCTTCCGCCGTTTTTTCCATGCTTGACTTTTGGCCATGTCGGCACCTCCTGATTGGTGATCCATTCTATTATACGCTTCTTGAGGGACGATGACCAGACGGCGGGAGTTTGACAGTTTTGCGGCGAACCGTGTAACCGGTTGTACCGCTTCTTCTTTCATGGTAACCTTGGAAGGGATACACATGCGATGGAACAGGAGTGGGACTTGCCTTGACATACGATGCGATTTATTGGCTCATGCTGGGAGCCGGATTTGTATTAACGGGTCTTGTTGGGATTCTTATGATGTGGAAGACGGAAAAGCTGCTGCTTTCGTTTCTGGCGGCAACGGCGGTCAACATTGTGCTGACAGCGGGTGCGGTCTGGTGGTGGTCGTCGGCTTTTGCGGGCTCCGAACAGCAGTTTTCCCGGATGTTCGGTCTGTTCGGCTTGGGCGTTTCGTTCGCGAATAATGAGGTGCTGCTGTTTTTCGCTCAACTGATCATGAAGAAAAAGATCGGCGGCGACCCGGCCCCAGACGCAGACGCCTAGTTACAACAATCATTCAAATGTAACAAAACTGTAATCTGAATTTCATCCTGCGTTAACGTTCCTTGCCTATAATAACAATCGACCCCCTTTTTAATATATAAATTCCTTGACAGCCTGCAATCTTCCCGATTGCAGGCTCTTTGTTTTTGACGTTTACATCCCTTGATACATGCTTTCGTCGTAGCCTCTTCCGGCCGTCAGCGGGTTCGAGGACAGCTCCGGATTGTGGAAGCTGCTCGACGGGTATCTCCGGCGTACCTCGTTTGCGGAGATCGCGATCATTTTTGGCGTCAGCAGCGCGGTCTTCGTGTCCAGTCGCCGCTTGCCCTGCGGGTGGATGACGTACAGCAGCCACCGTAAATAAAGCTTGGAACAAAATAAAAAGATGCCCTTGGGCAGATCCGAGACGGTAAATCCGAGCTGGGAAGCGCCGCGATGGATGATCGAGACGCCATATAAGCCTTTCACGTCACGGAGCGTCGGGTCGCTTGCCAGCCGTTCGGATACGAGCGGCAAACACCGCTCCATCGCGCGGATCAATTGCACGGCCAGCTGCATCGTTGATCTGGTCTTCATCCCAAAGTCGAGCAGCGTCGCATTGTCGAGGTGAAGCTCCATGACACAATCGCCCGGTTCGATGAATTGACCGTCATTCAGCGGAATCCGTTTGCCATGATACCGGCACACCCGAAACTGGAGCAGTGCGTTAAACGGATCGATCGGCCGTACCTGAAGCAGCCATTGAAAGAGCCGCTCCCATTGGAGCCAGAGTGCGGCGATCCACCGTTTACGCTTCGGCCGGTCCGGAGGCAGGCGATCCTCCGTCTCGTTCAGCGGAAACCGCTCGTCGATGCGGACGAACGTAAAGCCGCGGCGCGCCGTTTCCGTCAAAAATTCATCAAGCGCGGCGATCATGAGCTTCGGCGCATCCGGGTCCGCCCCGAGCGTATCGCCGCTGTCATGAAGCACGATCACCGAACCGCTCTGAAGCTGAGCGAACAAGCGCTGCTTGATTTTATCCTTACCCGTTCGGTTGAGCCAATCTCCGACGATAAGCGACCAGAGCACGATGCGAAAACGCCGGGACAGGAAAAAGTCAAAGATGTTCACAACGCCCCAGGGCGGACGATAAAATTGAGGGGACTTACCCGTAATCTTTTCGATCACCTCGGCGGTCCGGTTAATTTGTTTTCTGACCTTCCAAGGCATCATCAAGGCATTAGTGCGGTGTACATAGTTGTGAACCCCGATCAGGTGGCCCTCGTTGTGCATGCGCAGAATCAATTCGGGGTAACGCTCAGCTTTGGACCCGAGCACGAAAAAGGTCGCTTTGACACCATGCCGCGCAAGCAGGTCGAGCAGAATCGGCGTATATTTCGGGTCCGGACCGTCATCGAAGGTAAGCGCAATGCCGTGCTCGGTGTTTTCTTTCGGGTACGCGCCAAGCGAGAAGACGCGCATGAGAAATGTAGGGATCAGCGTGTATAAAGTAAGGACGATAACGAGAATCGTGATTGATTCAGCCATGTTCCATCACTCTTTCTACAGGAACGAAACAATAAAACAAAGCAATCCCCCCTAGCAGAGCTGCACTTGTCAATACGGCGGCCGGTTCATGAAACGCGGCAGCCAGCCATCCGCCGATTACCGGGCCGATAGCGACACCGATCCCTTCCACGCTCGAAAACAATCCCCATCCGAGGCCCTGCTGGTTTTTCGGCACATAGTCCGCCAGAAGGGCGTTCCACGCGGGAAGGACGGCTGAATAGGCAAAGCCGAGGACCGCGGCGATCAAGACGGCGGTAGGCAGCGTTGTAACCCGGGTCAGTAGGAAGAGAGCGGTGGCCATGGCCCCGAAGCCGAAGATGAGAAACCATTTGCGTCCCAGGCGGTCGGACCATTTTCCCATCGGGATCAGGAACAGGACCGTTAAAGCGCCACCGGCCATCAGGACGAGCGAGTAGCCGCTGTGACTGATACCCAGCGTATTGGCGGCAAAGCCCGGCAAGATCGGAACGAGCATACCGGCGGCCGCCGTTTGCAGAATCATGCCCGGGAGCAGCCGCTTCATCGTTTTCATTCGTTCCCACAGCAGCTCCGCCTGGCGTTTTAGCGGGATATAGGTCTGCTTGGAGGAGACTTCGTTTTTCATCCGCAGCGCCAGCAGCCATCCGAGAGCCCACAAGCCGACCATGAGCCAGAAGGAGAGCTGGTATCCTTTATCGATCAAAAAGTTGATAACGACCGGCCCGGACCCTAAGCCGACGAGCCATATCGTATAAAGGATGCCCATTTGGGACGCCCGATTCTCCTCTTTAATTTTACTGAGGCAGACAAGCCATACCGGAGAGACGCCGATGCCAAATACGGCGGCGGCTACAATAAGCACCCATGCCTGATGGAAGTAATACATGGCGAGCAGGCCGAGCAGCGAAACGAACAGCCCGGAATGAAGAATAAGCCGGAGCGAAAAGCGGTCGAGCAAATAACCGGCCAGGCATTTGATCGCCGTATCCGAGACGTAATGGACGGACACGGCGGCGCCGACAACGGCCACGGAAAGACCAAGGATACCCGTCGCATAAGTCGGCAAAAAGGAGACCAGATAGGCGCCCCGAACGAATTCGACCAAAAACAAAATGAGCGCAAGCGGTAATACGTCTTTGTCCATTGCGATTTTTCGCAGCACCTGACCTATACACCTCCTCGATGGCAAGCCAAAGCCGAGCTCCCGCTCTAGCCGAAAATTCCGGTTTTGATGCGGGAGAGACCTTCAAGCATATCCGAGACGACGGACTCCGCCGCATTTCCGCTGTACAATTCCTCCATGACGGCCTTCATTCGTTCCGCTTGTTCGGGGAGCGAGATGATCCGCTTCACGAGCGAAGTCAACTCTTCGGGGCGCTGCGCAATTTCGACTGCTCCTTGCTGCGCCAGGAAGCGGGCATTTTCTTTTTCCTGGCCCGGGAGGGGACGGAAAACGATAACCGGCAAGCGCATGGCCAAAGCTTCCGAGAGCGTAATGCCTCCGGCTTTCGTAATTAAGCACGACGAGATCGCCATAAGCTCGTGAATGTGCTCCACATAACCGAGAATGCGGACGCGGGGATGGCCTGCAAACGACGCTTCGATCTGCTCCTTGAGCGGTTTGTTTCTGCCGCATACAAAGACTAGCTCGATTTCGTCCAAGTGGAACAGCGCATGCCCCATCTGGCTGATGTGCTTCAAGACGCCGTAGGCTCCGGCCATCAGGCAAACGACGGGCTTGGAAGGCTCGATACCATATTTCCGGCAGACGTCCTGCCGCCGGATCGGCTCGCTGAACGCGCTGCGGAGCGGGATACCGCTCACCTCAATGCGGTGCTCCGGCACGCCGGAATCGGCGATCTGCTGCTTTAAGTGCTCTGTGGCTACGTAATATTTATCAATATCCGGATGAATCCAGCGCTGGTGAAGGACAAAGTCGGTTAAGACGGTATATGTCCGGATATCCGTGCCGTTGCGGGATATTAGCCCGGAGACGACAGGCAGCGGAAACGTATAAATAATCGCATCGGGCCGTTCGGCCTGCAGCATTTGCTTGAATTTACGCGTACCGAACCGGTTCAGCATTTTGGTAAACGCCGTATCGTGCTTTAAATGCTGGGTTAAATAAAAGCTCCAGCCGTATAAATCCGGCCCCAGGGTAGAGCTCTTCAGATAAACGTAACGGGTAACGGCGTTCACGAAGGGGTGGGCCTCCGCAAGCAGGTCCACAAGCTTGACCTGGTCGATGCCCAAGCGGGCAAAACGCTGCTGCAGCGCCTTGGCGACCTGAAGATGTCCATCGCCGTAGCTGGCATATAAAATCAAAATGTTGGGGTTGGCTTCAGTCATAGTTTTTCACGCACCTTAGTTCTCATTCAGATTCGCGAAACAATGGTGAAGTTGTGGAAGGAGGGCAAGATGGCCCCATCATTATCATATACGAGTTTGCGAAAAGGTACAAAAAATTGAGTAAATTTTCTGATTTGTCCTATAGGACATCCTATTCGCACGGAGCTCAACTTAGGCTCAAAGCCAAAAAAATCGGCCCCTTGAGCAGGGGCCGACGGTGTATGGCAGCTGTGAACTTAGAACGTGGATGCGGCTTGTGCAGCTTGACGAAGACCGGTTTCCACGATTTCTGCGTTACGATCCGGGAATTGGTTATGGCCTTCGACAACGACCGTAGTCAGATCCGTTACGCCGATGAAGCCCATAATCGTTTTCACATAATTCAACGACATTTCAATGGACGCCATTGGTCCTTCGGAATAAACGCTGCCGCGCGCATTCAGCAGAGCGACCTTTTTATCGGTTACGAGACCTTTTGGCCCTTGCTCCGTATATTTAAATGTTTTGCCGGCTTGGCAGAGGTAGTACAGGTAAGTTGTCAATTGGGCCGGAATCGTGAAGTTCCAGAGCGGGAACGCGAAGACGACTTTGTCCGCAGCCAGAAATTGATCCAGATAAGCGTTGGCGACATCGGCTGCCGCTTTTTCTTCTGTCGTCAGCTCCATGCCTTTACCTTGCTTGAACAAGCCGGTCATCATGACGGAATTGTAATAAGGCGGGTTGGCTGCAAACAGGTCGAGCTCGGTGATTTGGTCTTGCGGGTTAGCTTCACGGTACGATTTCAGGAATTCGTCATACAGTTTTACGCTAACTGCCTGATCGGCCGGGCGGTCGTTTGCTTTAATAAAAAGTACGTTGGACATAAAAATAAAGCCTCCTTTAATTTGGCGAAAAGGGTATAGGGTCAATCAAAATTAATAACTTACTTTATGTAAGTATAATAAAACATGTAACTTACTAAAGTCAAGTGTTATTTTAAATTTAAAATAAAAAAGGTATAGCCGGTTTCCGGGAGTGGGAAGCTAACCGCAGCGAAACGACGGAAAGGAAGTTTGGGATGATGAATCCGATTGAATATGCGGCATACCGCCGGGTATTGGAGCGCGGCGACCAGTTGTGCGCGGATGTCGAAGTTCGCATCAAAGGGAGAGAAAACTATCTGGTGGTGCTGTTTGCAGAATCGCAGGCCAACGACTACGATATGGTGATGGTGCTGGAAAAAGACGCGGACCGCGATATCGATTGGTACGACAATGATTTGCATGCCGCTTATGTTGATGTCACGGAGAAGCTGTTCGCGGACGGAGCGGGAGAGACGCATTGGAATCCGAGAGAAGCGTTTAAGGAGCAGGTGCTGAGCTTCGGAGACGTCCGGGAGCAGATCCGGCAGCAGCTGAAGGAAGCGCGGTTGCAGAAAGTATAAGTCATATGGCAGGGAAACAAAAAACAGACGTCTGCGCCTTGAGGCGGGCCGTCTGTTTCTTTTTTTGCGCAGCTCAGCGCTTCTTGTTCGTCGGGCGCGGCGCATATTTGCGCTCGTTGCCGTCCCATCGGAAGTTCGCGACAAGAAAGCCGATTATCCCGAATACGATGATGCGGATCGTAAACCAGGACGGCGTAAGCGTTTGCTGTGTCAGCCATTCGATCGCTGTAAACAGCACCGCCAGCGAGATCCCCCACATGGCAACGCCGTAGTACATGACATATCTCGCTTTGCCCAATTGCCGCGTTTTTTGCCACTTGGCGGCCTTGTCTTCATTTGCTGTACTCATGGACTGGTTGTTCCCCCCGATTGCTTCATGGACAAACCATTCGCGAAGCAACCGGTAAATTCCTGCCTGTTCGGGAAACGTTCACATCTGATTTTTTGCCTGACCGTTTATGGCAATTTGTGGTACAATCGGTGGGAAAACAAGCGAAAGGTAGGTCGCCAGGCGTGAGTAAAGTCTTCATCTTTTCTTTATTATGGTGGGTCACCGGAAATCCGTTTGTGGCCTTTCTCGTGCTGCTGATCATCCTGTATATGGTTGACCGTCGTTTTGTCGGCTTGACCCCGAGCATTTTTCAGCCACTGAAGCGGGCGCGACGATTGTCCCGCCTGAAGGATGAGCTGCGGCTCAATCCGCATCATACGTCGACCAAGCTGGAAATCGCCCGAATTTATATGGAGCAAAAAAAATACGGCGCGGCGCTCGAACTGTTGGTTGAGGTGGCGAAAGTGATGGACGATTCCGCGGACGTGCTCAGCGAGCAGGGCATTTGCGAGTTGAAGCTGGGACGGACGGAGGAAGGCGAGCGCCTTCTGCTGCGTGCGCTGGAGCTGAACCCGCGGGTCAAATACGGCGAGCCTTATTTGCGGCTGGGCGAAGCGTTCGCAGGCAGCAATCCGGAGAAGGCGATCCGGTATCTGGAACGGTTCGGGGAAGTCAACTCTTCGTCCTGCGAAGCGTACTACCGGCTCGGTCTTCTGTACCGGGGGCTCGAGCGAAACGAAGAAGCCCGCCGGGCGTTCCGCGAAGCGGTGGAACTATACCGGGGGCTTCCCAAATACAAGCGGCGCCACGAACGGCGCTGGGCGCTTCTCGCCCGCATGAAATCATAAGACGGCGGCAGTATCTGCGGCGGCCCGGATGGGCGTGAACGGCGCCAAGTCCGCCGAAGTCGGCCGGCCCTGCGCCAGCTCGGCGACAATCCGCGCGGTGGCCGGTGCGAGCAGAATGCCGTTGCGGTAATGGCCCGTAGCGAAGATCAAGCCGGGCGCAGCGTCCCACGTGCCGAGGAACGGCAGAGCGTCCCGCGTGCCGGGCCGCAGCCCCGCCCAAGTGGAGACGAATTCGGCCTCGGCCAGCCGCGGCAGCAGCGCTGCCGCTTTGGCGTGCAATTCGCCGATGACCTTGGCGGTCGGCCGCTTGTCGAAGCCGGCTTCCGTCTGGGTCGCGCCGACAATGTAGCTGCCGTCCCGTTTCGGCACGACGTAGCAGCCTTTGGTGAAGACGGTGGAGCGGATGAGCGGCGCTTCGGTTTTAAGCGAGATGCATTGGCCTTTGACCGGGAACATAGGCAGGCTCAGCCCGAGCGGCTCGGTCAACGCCGGACTCCAAGCGCCGGCAGCGAGCACGACGAGGTCCGCGTACAGCGGGCCTTCCGACGTCTGTACGCCACGGATTCGGCCGCTTCCGGGCTCCGTCAGCAGCCGGATGACCGGCGTCCACTCGCGGATCGTGCAGCCCTGCTTCGCTATCGTGGCTTGCAGCGTCTTGGCAAGCCAGACCGGATGCACGTGATGGTCGGCAGGCAAATACAGCCCGCCGCGCACGGCAGCGGTCAGCTCGGGCTCCAGCTTCAGCATTTCCGCAGGCTGTACCCACTCGGCGTCCCGAATCCACGACAAGCGGCCGCGCAGCTCGGCTTCATCTTCTTCCGTAAGGGCCGCGCGGAGGATTCCCTCGGCGACATACTGCGCCGTAAGGCCGCTAACCTGCTCCAGCTCGTCCGTCCAAGCGCGGTACAGCTGCTGGCTCAGACGGCACAGCTCGTAGTAAGGGCCGGGCCGGTGCGTTTCGGATTGGGCCCCCAGCATCCCCGCGGCGGCGGTGGACGCCTCCTGATTCAGCGCCCCTTTCTCGATCAGCGTGCAGGCAAAGCCAACCTTGCTGAGCTCGTAGGCCGCGCTGCAGCCGATAATGCCGCCGCCGACGATGATAACGGTCGGCTTGGTGCCCGTATGACTTGAATCCGTACTCATGACAATCCTCTCCTTGGGGTATGCTTCGTCCGATCGAGAGCTTCCCGGAATGCGGCAATTTGTCCCGCCGGGTCCTCATGCAGCAGCACCGAAGACAGCACGGCAATGCCAGCTGCGCCAGTGGACAAGACATCGTCCACGAGATTCGGTTCGATGCCCCCGATGGCCAGCACGGGTACGTCCGCCGCTTCTACGGCTTCCGTTAGTCCGCTCAGGCCGCGCGGCTTTAGGCCCGGTTTTGAGCCGGTGGCGTACACATGGCCGAAGAGCGCGTAATCGGCTCCCTGCCGGCCCGCCTCGGCCGCTTCCGCGGCCGAATGGACGGAGCAGCCGAGCGTCATGCCGCGCGGAGCGATGGTGCGCGCTTCGGCCGGCGACAAGCTGCTGCCGGTAAGCTGCACGCCGGCCGCCCCGGCGGCCAACGCGGCATCCAGGCGGTCGTTCAGCAGGACCGCCGTGTGCGGCAGCAGCGGTTTCAGCCGCGCATGCCAGCGCACCAGCTCGCTGGCGCTGCGGTGCTTCTCGCGGATGTGCAGCGCGTCCACCAGCTCGAACGGACAGCGGGACACAATGGCGGCCACCTCTTCCAGCTCCTGCCGGCCGGTCGTAATAACGTGCAGCGCATGGGTTCTCCGGGACATACGGGATCGGACCTTCCTTTTCTCCATTGAAATGTAGTTTCATCATAACGCTTTCGCTTCTGCGGCGTCAAAGCGTTTGTCCCACTTGTCATAAAATGATCACGAACCGTGGGCCGCGACTCCGCCGGGCTTCTTGACGGTCGGGAAGGAGAAGACTAAACTTATGGAAGGTATAGCGATTCGGGAGGCAGGTGCATCATGACGATATTCAAAGCATTGACCATTGCAGGCTCGGACAGCGGAGGCGGGGCAGGGATTCAAGCGGATTTGAAAACGTTCCAAATGCTTGACGTGTACGGGATGTCCGCGATTACGGCGATTACCGCGCAGAACACGCTGGGCGTTCACGGCATTTACGATATTCCGCTAGAGGGGATCGAGAAGCAGATTGACGCCGTATTGTCCGATCTCGGAGCGGATGCGGCCAAAACCGGCATGCTGTCGCAGCCGGAAATTATCGAGCTTGTGGCGGGCTGCATCCGTAAGCACGGGCTGAAGCGGCTTGTCGTCGACCCGGTGATGGTCGCCAAGGGCGGAGCCAGCCTGCTAGCCGGCAATGCGCAGAACGCGCTGCGCGAAAAGCTGCTGCCGTTGGCCGCGCTTGTGACGCCCAATATCCCGGAAGCGGAAGTGATTACAGGCCTTTCGATTGCCACGATAGAGGACATGAAGGAGGCCGCGCGGCACATCGTCAAGGAATTTGGCGCTGGCGCGGCGATCGTCAAAGGCGGCCACCGCAGCGGCGAGCCGACAGACGTGCTGTACGACGGCGAGGCGTTCCACCTGCTGACAGGTGAGCGGTACGAAACCCGCCATACGCATGGGACAGGCTGTACCTTTTCCGCGGCTATCTGTGCGGAGCTTGCCAAAGGAAAGACGCTGCTGGAGGCCGCCCATACGGCCAAGCAATTTATTACGCTTGCCATCCGGCATACGCTCGGCATCGGCGCCGGTCACGGTCCGACGAACCATTGGGCGTACGTGCGCGAGCGCGCTGCGGCCGAATAGCAGACGAAGGAGCATCCGATACATGAGCTATGAATACTTGATGCAGGCGGTTTTGCTCATCGTCCTGCTCATTGTCTTTTTTCCCGCCATCGTGTTGTGGTCCAAGTGGAAAAAGAAGAAACGGAGATAAGCGATATGTACTATGTCAATCAGGAACAAATCGATGCCCGGCTGGCGTTCGTGCCGGATTTATTGAAAGCTTGCGCTGCGTTGGAGTCCGCTTGGGAAGCCCCGGAATCGGAATCGGAGCTGCTGCTGCACCTGGCGCAGGAGAGGACGCTGCATTTGGCGATTGAGACGGTGACCGACGTCGGCAGCTTGCTGATCGACGCGTTCATGATGCGGGACGCCAGCAGCTATGAGGACATCGTCGAGATCCTCGCCGGCGAAGGCGTATTCGGGGCTGACGTTGCGGCCGTTTTGACGGAGCTTGTGAAGCTGCGCCGTTCGCTGACGCAGGAATACAACACGCTGCCGCGCAGCGGGCTGCATCCGATGATCGCGAAGCTGCCCGGGGCGTTGAGCGCTTTTGCCGAAGCCGTACCGGCATTTATCCGCAAAGAAATGCTGTAGCGCCGTGCTGCAGACCAGGGACCGTCCTGATCAGGACAGGTCCCTTTGTTCTACCGGGAAGCGCAGAATCGTTTTCCAGTCGGAAGGCGGGGTTTTACGGGGATCGGTCAAATAAATTTCATGATGCAATCCGTTTTGAACCAGTCTGCGTACCTCCATGTAAGCGTGCATGCGCTCCACCGTTTCCGGCTCCGTCTCGTAAGGACCGATGTGAAGCATTTGCACGGACAGCCCTTCGGCCATCGTCTCGTACGCCACTTGAGCGATGTCGTCGGCGAGCTCTTTTTTCTTCAGGGACGTCTTCTCTTTGGCCTCGACAGCCAGGGCCCCGGTGACGAAGTCGGGCATGCGGATCAGCAGCTTCCAGCGCCATTCCTGCCGCGGGACTTCCAGTGCGGGCTTGCCGGATTCCACCCACCACAGCCCTTCCAGCTTCGGTACCGCAAAATTGGTTCCCTGCGCTTTGCCAAGCGCCTTGACACCGTAAGCGGCTGCGTACAGCGCTGCGGTAGCTTGGGCGAACCGCTCGCCGTTCGGGTCGCCCTGACCGGCAAACGTCAAGTACGGCGCTTCGCCGAAGCCTACAAGCTCCGGCTCCGAGCCGGATTTGTAATAAGTTTTATATGTTTTGGCAAGATCGAGCTTGTCCATTCGCGCACGTCCTCTCTTCGTTTCGAATAGGATATAGCTCCAGCTTAACGGGTTATCCCTGACAACCTATTGTCAGTGTAGCGGAACAGCTTCGAATTTTTCTCCGTTTTATTCTCCGCCAGCCTTTTCCTCGGTTAGTATTTTACATACATAGTAGTATATTAATTTACTTATCGTATCATTTCGTATACAATATGCTTATTCATACGGTACAGCATAGCTTCCGCCATAATGAAGCAGGCGGCCTGCATACAAGAAGGACGGTGAGACCGCATGAACCAGGAAACGGACGTATCGACGCGACGCGTCATCCTCACGATGCTCAAGACCAAAGGAGCGCTTAGCGTAGGGGACATGTCGAAGCAGCTAGGCATCACGGAAATGGCGGTGCGGCGGCACCTGAACACGCTGGAACGGGATAATTTGATCGAATCGAAGCTGGTGCGGCAGGCGATGGGACGACCTTCGCATCTGTATTCGCTGACATCGAATGCCGACGACTCATTTCCTAAAAAGTATCAGCATCTCGCGTTGGACCTGCTGGAAGAGCTGGAAGCTTCCCTGGGGGAAAACAACGTGAACCTGCTGTTCGAGCGGCGCAAGGAGAGGCTGATCGGCCGCTATGGAGAGCGCATGAAAGACAAGCTGTTCGACGGACGCGTTCAAGAGCTGGCCGAGATTCAGAATGCCAATGGCTACATGGTCGAATTGGAGCCGACGGAGGACGGCGGTTATCTGCTGAAGGAGTACAATTGCCCGATCTCTCAGGTAGCCAATCAATATAACCACGCTTGCCAATGCGAGCTCGCGATGTTTCAGCGTCTGCTCGGTCCGGAAGCCGAAGTGGAACGGACGGAATGTCTCGCCAAAGGCGGTGGCAAATGTACGTATGCCATTCGGCCAAACCAATAAAAAACCATCTCTTCTGCCGGATCTCCGCAATGACTGCTGGATCTCCGCAAGAGATGGTTTTTTGCCGTTTCAGGAAGGGGGAGCCGCGTCGTTTTCGGGCTTGGGCCGTTTGTTTTGGGCCGTTCGCAGGTTCGTCGTATACGTTATGCCGACAGAGAGCAGCCCGAACAGGATGAACGCGATAATTTTGTCCATAGCCGGACTCCCGGACAGATCGAACAGTATCGTCTTGACAGCGAGGCAGATTAGCGTCAAGGAGCCCAAGGCTTGAAGCGGCTTCCGCTTCCGGTAAGCGCCCCACAACAGCAGCAATAGCGCGTACAAGCCCCAGACAGCCGACAAAGTAAGCTGCAGGTTAAGCCGTGGGGATAGCCCGTAATAGGCAAAGAAGCTATATGTTCCGCAGGCAAGTCCTCCGCCGACGGCCAGATGGCTGAGGAAGGCGAAGCCGTTGGATAGCATCCGGTTGTCGTCTTCCCGCAATCGTTCGAAGCGGCCTTTGACCGACAAATAAAATCCTACGGCGGCCAGCAGCGCCCAAGCCAGCATATTCCCGTGAGCGAACGGGGAGAGATTGCCGAACGGGTCCGCCTCTGCCGCATTCCATGCGCCAAAAATCCAGTAGCCGAAGACGCCCAGCCAGACGACGGCCGCTACCCCTCGGAGCGCACCCCATCGTTTTACGGTGCCAAGTCCCAGCATGGCGATAGCGGCGGGAAGCCATACAAATACATGAGTGACCGGTTCCAAGGTCCGTTCCTTGAGAAAGTGGAGCGCTGCGAGGAGTATAAGCATCATCCCGCCGAACAGCTTCATCAGGACGATCGTAGATAATTCGGGTAACCAGCGTCGGATCAGGCAGGCCAGGATGACGTACAGCATCCCCATGAACAGCATCGGGTAGGCGATCGGCACGACCCGTTCCCACAAGACGAACGCCCAGAAGCCGAACACGGCTGCATTCGCGATACCCAGGAACAGGTCGGCGCCTTCGTCTGCACGTTTCTTCCATATGGAGACGGACAAGGCGCCAATGTAAAAAATATAAATCAGAAGCGCATACCGGTATGCAAGGCTCCAGCCTTCGGCGGCATCCGGCTGGAGCTTCAAGTAAAATAAGAAATACAACAGCCATGTGCCTGCAAATGCGGTGAATTTCAGCTCGTTCCAATCGAGCCGGAGACTGAGGGTAAAATAGACGACATTCAATGCCAATAAGCCGGCCCAGAGCATCCAGCCTTCATCCGGGCCCGGGCTTACAATCAGGAGCGCCGGCCATCCTCCGAGCAGTGATACGTTCATGAGGAGTCTCGACTGCCATTTGAAGGCGATCCAGCTTGCCCCTGCCGCAGTGACCAGCATGCCCGTACCCGACGGAGGCCCTTGCCCTAGCGTAAGGCAGAGCCCGTATAGAAAGACCCCCAGAATCACCACGGCTCCGGGCCAACATGACGGCAACCTGCGCAGCCGTTCTTTCATGCCCAACGTTCCTCCCTCGATATCGTGTTCCGTACTTAGTTACAATAATTGTAAGGGAACGAGGGAGGAGGGGATAAGTACTAATTTCATCTAGTACTGGAACGCACGTTCGATTTCTGCTGTTACTTGTTCAACGGGATGCTTTCCGAACCGAGCTGCAGAAGGTTCAAAATAAAAAAAAGAACAGGTCTGCCGCGGTTAGCGGGACCTGCCGTTCTTGGTCATCGTATCGGTTTCCTTTTCCTTTTCTTTGATTTTCACAGGTGCCGGATCGATTCCGAAGCGCTTGCTGTATAAGCTGTAGGTCGAACCGGTCACGGTCCTCCCCGGGATTTCCGCCGGAAGGCCCCGCTGCGTTCGCAAAGAGGCGATCGCTGCGGTAAGCTCGTCTTCTTTGACAACAATGAAAGGGCTGTCCCACCGTCCGTCCAGATGGATGAATTCGATATGGTCGGGCTTCAGCTTCTGGAAGGAGAGCACGAACCGGCGAAGCTCATCGGCAGGGATATCCGTTTTCACGCTTTCTCCGGCGATTTTCAGCAATCCGCTCCATTGGGTAATCCCGCTGAACGACGTCATCTTTTGCAGCAGCTTATCGAGCACTTCCTGCTGGCGCTGGTTGCGGGCGAGGTCCGAGGACTCTTCGGTGCCCCGGTTGGATTTGCGGTAACGCAGGAAATCAAGCGTTTGCTTGCCGTTTAACGTCTGATACCCTTTTTTCAGATTGATATCCGTACCGTCTTCATCATCGACGTAGCGCATATCCATATCGACGTTCATTTCGATTCCGCCGAGCTCGTCGACGACATTGCGGAAGCCATCGAAATTGATCGCCGCCATATAATCGATCGGCACGTTGAACATGTTGCCGTACAGCTCTTTCGTCTTCTGAATCGCGGTGTCCTTGTCCTGTATGTAATAGTACGCGTAATAGTAGTTCGCTTTTTGGCTGGAAAGGCCGAACTCCCTCGGCTTCATCTCCAGATCGCGGGGGATGGAAACGATTGTGGCGGAGCGGGTCTCCGGATTAAGCGAGACAAGCATCAGCACATCGGTGTTCAGCGTGCCGCCGCTGCCTTCGCGGCTGTCGATCCCTGTCAGCAGAAAGGTCATCGGCTTGAAATTCTCCGTAGAACCAACCAGACCGTTCAATCCTTGCTGGGTCGTCTTTACCGGCGGGGCCACGGACATATTTTCCAGCGCCTTGTCGGCTTGATGCAGCAAATATCCGGCGTAAGCGACAGCGCCTGCGCCAAGCAGGGCAAGACCTATAATAACATTCCGCAAGGTTTTGCGGGGTTTGATCGTTATATTTTGTCGGGAAGGAACCATCATTCAACCTCCTGTTAACGCTCTTTCAAAACACTGTCTACCATGTTAACGCAAAACATGGAGCAAAAGGTTACAAAAATATTAAAAATTCGCCAAATCTTTTGTCATCGTTTTGTTACCTTCTTCTTTCGACAAACGATTACAATGGAGGGAGATACTCTTCTTTACCCTAAAATGAGCCCGATCACACGTATTCGGCCCGTTGATTGATTTTTGCAAGAGGAAAGGCTATCATGTGAAAAAAACGAAACCCGGACGTTCGGACCACCGCTTGGGGAGTGACATATGACGATGAAGAGAAAAGCGGCGGCGGCTTGGCTGGCGCTGGTTTTAGGCTGTACGGGCTGCGGCTTCATGGGACAGCCGGGGGCATATATGCGGCTGCCGAAGCTCCCGGCCGAGCAGGAGGCGCTCAAGCAGACGATCGAACGGTCGCTGCCGGAAGGCGCGGCGTTGATCCGCCCCCGCAAGGCGGAGCAGAAGGGAGCGTTCTCGCTGATCGATTTGGACGGTGACGGCAGCGAGGAAGCGGTGTTCTTTTATAAGATCAAAAACAAGGAACAGCTGAATGGCGAAATATGGAGAATGAAGGACGATTCGTGGCAGCGTCTTGACCGGTTCGAGGGCGCCGGCTTCGAGCTGGATTCGCTGACGTTCGACGATGTGGTGCAGAAGGGCCGGAAGGACGTTATCGCGGGCTATTCGACGGGAGCGGAATCGGCCAAAGGCTTGGCAGTCTATTCCTTGGAGGCCGGACGGATGGTAAAGAAGCTGGAGCTGCCGTATACGGACTATGTCATTGACGATCTGAACGGAGACGGAAAGAAAGATGTAACGGTCATTGTACACGACAGGGGAGTATCGTCCAACGCAGTCCTCTATCAATATGATAACGAGCTTCGCAAGCTGGGTAACGTCCGTTTGGATTCGACCGTGAACGATTATTATAACGTGCTCGGAGGGCGCGTGTCGGCGGACAAGCGAGGCGTCGTGCTCGATGCTTCGGTAGGCGCTCATTCCTCGTATACCGAGCTGCTTGTGTACGAGGGAGGGAAGCTCAAGCGGGCGCTTAATCCACAAACGACCTACAAAGCCTACTCGGGCAAAAGCGAAGACGCCGACGGCGACGGCATTATCGAAATATCCGGCATGTACGATCCGCCGGGCTACGAGAACGAGGCGATGGCCAACATCCCTTGGATCGAGACCTTCGCCAAATGGGACGGCGGACGGGGACTTACGACGGGGCTGGAACGTTACTATAGCGGCGAATACGGGTATACCTTTGACATTCCGCCGGAGTGGAAGGGCCGGTTTACGGTGAAGAAGTCGGAGGCTTCCGTCCGTTTCATGGATACCGGAGACGGGAAGCTGCTGGCCGAGATCCGGGTATTCCCGCAGGCGGAATGGACGGATGACAACAAGTCATGGATCGTGTTGAGCCGGACGATGGATCAAGTATATGCCATCGATGCGAACGGGGCGGCTTATCGAAGCTTTTTCCGCTTGCTATCGGAAGCGAGAGCCGAAGGGGGGAGCCAGACGCATGAGTAAAATACTTATTCTGGAGGACGAAGATTCGATTCGCAGCTTTGTCGTCGTCAATTTGAAGCGGCAGGGGTATGACATTACGGAGGCGGTTACCGGGGACGAAGCGCTGGCGCTGCTGAAGCGGGACGACAGCTTCGATATTGCGCTGCTCGACGTCATGGTGCCGGGGATCGACGGCTTCGAGGTGTGCCGGCGGGTGCGGGAGTTTAACGAGCGGATCGGCATCATCTTTTTGACGGCCAAAGTGCAGGAGCAGGACAAAGTGATGGGGTTGTCGCTCGGAGCGGACGATCATATCGGCAAGCCGTTCAGTCCGGGAGAGCTGATGGCGCGCATCGGATCGCTGCTGCGCCGTGTCCGCAGGCAGCCAGCCGGCGGGGAAGATAGCGGCACGCTGCGCTCCGGTCCGTTCGAAATTCATCCGGACAAAGTCGAGCTCCGCAAAAACGGAGAACGGATCGATCTGACCCCGACCGAGTTTGCTTTGATCCAGCGCCTGATCGAAAAAGAAGGCTCCCCGCTAAGCCGAAACGATCTGCTCGATGAGATCTGGGGCGTCCAATACATCGGAGATCCGAAAATCGTCGATGTCAATATCCGCAGGCTCCGTCAAAAAGTAGAGGAGGACCCGTCCGCTCCGAAATTTATCGAGACGGTATGGGGCTTCGGCTACCGCTGGCAAGGGCGGGAAGCCTCGACATGAAGCTGCGACGAAGTCTGAGGCGGCAGGTCGTCATGCGCTTTTTGGGGATCGTTCTGCTAACGCTCCTTCTGATGGAAGGCGTCTTTTTCTTTGCCGTCCGCCAGTTTTATTATAACGGCATCGCCAATGTGCTGACCAACCATGCCGTTGTCTCGGCGAACTTTTACGCCAATTTTGCGGGGGACTTGTTTTACAATAACTTGAGCCAGCATTTGAACCGGATGGTACAGTATTTCGCTTACGAAACGGCGGAGCTGGAAATTGTGGACCGTAACGGTACGGTGCTGGCGGCATCGAGCGGCTTTGCCGTCCAGGAGAGTATTCGGACAAGCGATGTGAAGGAGGCTTGGGCGGGCCGGACGGGGGTATGGACCGGGAATCAAGCGGTGACCAACGAGCGCGTGATGGCCGTCTCCAACCCGCTCGTCTACCAAGGGCAGACGCTGGCGGTGATCCGGTATGTCACTTCCTTGACGGAGGTAGACCGGGTGCTGCGCACGATTTACGCCGTATCGGCTGGCGTCGGCGTCGTCGTGCTGCTGCTGGTGCTGCTCGTCAGCCTTCCCTTTGCCAATTCGATCGTCCGGCCGATCAAGCGGATGACGGCCGCATCCGCCGAGATGGCCAAAGGCCGGTTCGATGTGCGGGTCAACGAATCGTATGACAACGAGATCGGCGAGCTGGCGGGGACGCTGAATTATATGGCTCGCGAGATCGTGCGCAGCGAAGCGCTGAAGAACGATTTTATTTCTTCCATTTCTCACGAGATTCGGACGCCGCTGAGCAGCATTAAGGGATGGAGCGAAACGATTCTGACCGGCGGCATGGACGACAAGGAAGAGACGCGGCTCGGGCTTGGCATTATCGCGAAGGAAACGGACCGCTTGATCGGCCTCGTCGAGGAGCTGCTTGACTTCTCCAGGTTGCACCAGAAAAGCATAACGCTCGATCTCGCCCGCGTGCAGATGAACGAGCTGCTGGGGGAGGCGGTGCTGCAAATGCGTTCCAAAGCGGAGCAAAAGCGGATCGATCTTCGATTGAGCGTACCATCCGAACTCGTGACGGTCATCGGGGATACGAATCGGCTGAAGCAGGTTTGTTTGAATTTGATCGATAACGCGATCAAATTTACCGGGCCGGATGGACGCATTGCTATTTCTCTGGAGCGGGAGGACCGGGACGCCGTCGTGCACATTGCGGATAACGGCATCGGGATATCGCGCGAGCATCTAGGTAACGTTCAAACGAAGTTTTATCAGGCGGACCCTAAAGCGGAAGGAACCGGCATCGGACTCGCCATTTGCCGGGAAATCGTCAACTTGCATCAAGGTGCGATTCGGCTCGATTCGGCAGAAGGGGAAGGAACGACGGTCACGGTCCGGCTGCCGTTGGAAGAGGCTGAGGCTCAAGGGGCGGAAGCCTCCGGCACGCCATTTGACAAGCCTGAAGCGGATGGGGGATAATGGAAAAGATCGGGGCGAATCCGCATCCATTCGCACGTTCGACTTTTTCACTTTCTGGAAAGGGAGGATGAATGATGTCTTACGATGTAGCGATTATCGGAGCAGGACCTGCAGGAGCAAGCGCCGCCCTCTTCACGGCGAAGGCGGGCAAGAAGACGCTGGTGATTGATAGCGATCAGAGCATTACGAAACGCGCTTGGGTGGAGAACCACTACGGCGTAGCCGAGATTACCGGGCCAGACCTGGTAGAGATCGGGAAGAAGCAGGCGGCGAAGTTCGGAGCTGAACTGGTACAAGGCAAAGTTGTCGCCGTTGCGAAGGAAGGCGAAGGATTCCGCTTGGAGACGGAGAACGGAAGCTACGAAGCGAAACATGTCGTGCTCGCCACGGGGCTGAACGCCGAACTGGCGCAGCAGATCGGCGTGAATACGAAGCCGGGAACCGAGCCGCGGATCAAAACCGTTGTCGACGCTACTCCGGAGGGCAAGACGAACGTGCCAGGCATCTGGGCGGCTGGGACCGCAGCGGGCGTGAGCGTGCATACGATCATTACCGCAGGCGATGGAGCCAAGGTGGCGATCAATTTTATCAGCGAATTGAACGGCGAACGGTATGTCGACCATGACGTGTTAAAAGCATAAATGTTCAAAAAGGCGGCCTCCAGCTATGGAGGGCCGCCGTTTTTTGTGTTGTAGCTCATTTTCGGCTTTCTGCGGGCCATCGGATTGATTTCCTACTCACGATAGGCTACGTTTATCTGTCCTCACAATGCGAAACCTGAGAGGATGCAAGGGAGGCTGTCGGTAGAGCTTAAAGATAGAGGAACCAGGATGAGTTATTTGAATGCTTTGGACCGCTGATGAGTACATAGCGGAACTCAAAGTGCATTAACCTTGTCGAAAAATGTGCAAGCTGCCGAGAACGAAGGCGTTAAGGCACTTCCAGTTCCGCTATGGAGGATTTGCCGTCGAAATCCAATCGAATAACGCACGGGCAGTTCCGCTATTTTGTTTGGGGCCAACTTACAAGCGGCCAAGAGTATGCCGTCGCTCGCCAACTCTTAAAGCTAGCTGCTTATAACCTAACTTGGAACTCGTCACTAGTAAAAAACCTGCTGCGTATAACTCTTCCACTTGCAACTCGCCCTTGCAGCTCGAGCTTGTATTTTTTCGCCTCCAGGGTTCTTTGTCGCTTGCGCCGGAAGTGCCGGTGAGGCCAATTCAAAGGGTTGCTTTAAGGCAGCAGGACGCAGGTTCCTCCTCCGATGCGATTCAGCCTCTGGACCGCTCTACAAGCCGGGCTGCTTTATCCCGCACCCAACCAAAGTTGCCGGCAGCGATTTCCTTCAGGTTCACGAGCGAGCCGCCGATGCCGACCCCGTAGCAGCCGATCTTTATAAAATCGGCGATATTATCCTCGTTTACGCCGCCGACCGCCATCATCGGAATGTGATTCAGCGGGCCCATCAATTCCTTGATATAGCCGATTCCAAGGCTGGCACCCGGAAATATTTTCACTGCCGTCGCCCCGGCTTTCCATGCTTTCACAACTTCCGTCGGTGTCATCGCTCCCGGAAAAATCGGAGCGCCGCGCTCCACAGCGTAACGGATCACCTGCTCGTCTGTGTTCGGAGTAACCAAATACGATGCCCCGGCATCGAGCGCTTTCCGCGCGTCGTCCACATCCACGACGGTCCCTGCGCCGATGTACATCCGTTCCCCGGACCGGGCTTGAAGCCGTTCGATCATGCCAAGCGCCCCCGGCGTATTCAGCGTTACTTCCATGACCGGCACGCCGCCGCTGAACAGCGCATCCGCTAATCCCTCGATATGCTGTTCCTCCACGCCGCGCACAATGGCGACGATCTTTACTTTCTCGATCAACTGCAGTCCTTGTTCCCGATTCATCCGCTGTATCCTCCCGTTATGACCTGCTTTTATCCTGTTGTCGCAGAGACAGGCCGCCATTTCATTGTCTTCATTATACCTGCTTTTTTTTAAATGCCAACTGTGCTAACCTGTACTTTATGGAAACCATGTTTAGGAGCTGATCCGAAAGATGAGCGTTAACGAACCGATCAAATTAACCTCTTACTCTACGAAAGGCGGATGCGGCTGCAAAATAGGTCCCGCGGATCTGCAGCAGGTGATCCGGACCCTTCCGCCGGCAACGCCCGACCCGAACCTGCTCGTCGGTCTCGATACGAGCGACGATGCCGGAGTGTACAAGCTGACGGACGAGCTGGCGCTGGTCCAAACCGTCGATTTCTTTACGCCTATCGTCGACGATCCTTACGCTTTCGGTCAGGTAGCGGCAGCCAATGCGCTCAGCGACATTTATGCGATGGGCGGGAAGCCGCTAACGGTGCTGAACATCGTAGCCTTTCCGATCAAAAAGCTGGATAAACAAGTGCTGGCCGACATTTTGCGCGGCGCGGGCGACAAGGTCAAAGAAGCGGGAGCGACACTCGTCGGAGGCCACTCCATTGACGATAACGAGCCGAAGTTCGGTCTCGCTGTCACTGGACTGGTGCACCCGTCCAAAGCAAAGACGAATGCGGGGGCCAAGCCAGGGGACAAGCTGATCCTGACCAAGCCGATCGGCGTCGGCATCCTGACGACCTCGATCAAGAAAGACGCTTTAAGCCCGGAGGAAATCGAACGGGTCACGAAGGTAATGACTACATTAAACAAGACGGCTGCGGAAACGATGGAGCCGTACGACGTGCACGGCTGTACCGACGTGACCGGCTTCGGACTGCTCGGCCACGCGGCTGAGATGGCCAAAGGCAGCGGCGTAGGTGTGCGCATTGGGAAGGCTCAGGTGCCTGTGCTGCCGCGCGTCCGCGAGCTGGCTGAGGCGGGCTTTGTCCCGGGCGGCACCAAGAACAATTACGCGCACCTCGAAGGGACCGTCGCCTTCGCCGAATCCATCGATCAGCTCGATCAATGGATTCTCTGCGACGCTGTGACCTCCGGCGGGCTGCTGATCGCCGTCGCCGCGGATAAGGCTGACGCCCTGCTGGACGACTTGCGCCGCGCAGGCGTCGAAGCTGCGATCATCGGCGAGACGACCGCCGATCATCCGGGCGAAATCCGCGTCCTGGAATCGCTGTAAGCAGCCGCCAAGGACGTGCAGCTATGCCGCAGCACGCCCGATATGAAGCAAAGGAGCGAGGACGCGTTGCAACAAGACATAACCGTGCAGGAGCTGCTGCGCCTGCATCAAGAACGGGAGCTGACGCTCGTCGACGTCCGCTCTCCGGGAGAGTTCAAAGAATTTACGATCCCCGGCAGCTTGAACATACCGCTTTTCGATGACCGGGAGCGGGCGGAGATCGGCACAACCTATAAGCAGGTCAGCATCGAAGCGGCTAAGCAGCGCGGACTTGAAATCGTGTCTGCCAAGCTGCCAGCCTTCATTAGAGAATTTCAGGCGCTTGGTCCGAACAAAGCTGTCTTCTGCTGGCGGGGCGGCATGCGAAGCCGGACGTCGGCCACGCTGCTGTCGCTTATGGGCATCCGCGCCTGCCGGCTAACCGGAGGCATCCGGGCCTACCGCCAGTGGGTTGTACAGACGCTTGAGTCGTTCGAGCATAAGCCCAGGGTTATCGTCATCGCCGGCCATACCGGCACCGGCAAGTCGCTGATCCTCCGCAAGCTGGCCGAGCGGGGCTATCCCGTGCTCGATCTTGAGCGGATGGCCGGGCACCGCGGCTCCATCTTCGGGCAGATTGGACTTGCGCCGAACAACCAAAAGACGTTCGAATCGCTGCTTGTCCACGAGCTGCTGCGCTATCAGGACCGGCCTTTCGTGCTGATGGAGGCTGAAAGCCGCCGGATCGGCCGGGTGGTGATGCCCAGCTTTTTGGCGGAAGCTAAAACAAGCGGCATCCCGATCCGGATCGAGGTACCGTTGGAAGAGCGGATACGGCACATCGTGCAGGAGTATCGGCCGGAGGAGCATGCGGACGCCTGCCTCGCTGCTTTTCGGCAAATTCACCGCCGGCTTCATACGCCGATTGCCGCGCAAATCGAACAGCATCTGCTGGACCATGAATTCGAGGAAGCCGCGGGGCTGCTGCTCGAATATTACTACGATCCGCGCTACGAGCACGCGGAAGAAAGTTATACCACGGAGGCGATCCGACTCCGCGTCCGTCATGCGGATGAAGCCGTGCAGCGAATCGAGCAAGAGCTGAAGCGGCTGTTCTAAGCCAAACTTTAAAGCCTGGGCAACCGGGCTTTTTTTGTTGCTTTTTTTTGGCAAGCTCCTCGTCCTTTTTTCCGGAAGTTGTGTCAAAATGGGCGCCTCCGTCTTATACTGTACTATCTCATAGGCATTCGTCTAGAAGCGGATGGGATGACGGAGGTGAAGGCCATGTGGTGGCAATGGGGAGCGGCGACCTGCATTTTTGCCTTTCTGGTGCTCATCGGTTTGGCTATACGCTTTGCGTATTTGGCGATTCGTGCCCTGAGGCATGCCGAGACTGCGCTTGATACGATGCAGCAGCAAGTGCGGCAAACCGCGGAGAGCACCGAAAGTTTGCTTCTGGTGTCGACCGAGGTTATGCAGGACCTGCAAGGCAAAATGCAAGCGGTCGACGCTTGGTTTGCGGCGGCAGAGGAGACGGGAGAAGCGGTGCAACGGGTATCCCGAATCGTGAAGTCCGCGTCACTCGCCATTGAGAGCACGGCACTTGAGGCGCGCAAAGCGTTACATAGCCATCGGGATACTGCAAACGACCTGATGGAGCTGACAGCCGCCGGCCTGCAGCTCTGGCATCGCCTGCAAGCTTCCAGACCCATGAAATCAAAGGAGTGAAGAATGATGGCAGCGGAAAAAAGAAATAAGGATTTGCTTGTCGGAGCCGTAATCGGCGGTGTGCTTGGCGCGGTGACAGCACTGCTGTTTGCGCCTAAATCCGGACGCGAGCTGCGCGCCGATTTGAAAGAAGGCTATCAACAGGTGAGCGAGAAGACGCAGCAAATCGCAGGCGACGTTGCGGAAAAATCGAAGCGGCTTGTCTCCGCCGTATCGGATAAAGCGCAGACTGCGGCGGAAAGCATCGGACGCACGACGTCGGAGATGGCTGGAAAAGCGAAGCAGGCGGCGGTTCAGGTGAGTCAGGAAGTGAAATCGTGGCGCAGCAATAAACCGGAAAACGGTACAGACGATGTAGCCGCAGCCGAAGCGTCGATAGCAGCTACAACGGTCGAACGCGAGGAACACTAAAGCTTGATTTGCAACAAAAAACGGGATCTTCGGCGTTATGCCTTAGATCCCGTTTGGTTTTGGCGGATGATTACCATTTGGACGGATCGATTTTGCTTGGATCGAGTCCTTCCCAAATGTTTTTAATATTCGCTTTGGCCGGGTCTTCGAACACCAGCCAGGCGGTAGGCAAATACCGTTCGCCGTATTCGCTGGATGGCTTGTTCAAAATCTGGTTGTCTTTGACCAGTACGGTTGAGGAGCCGCCGTCCAGATTGGCCGCTGTCACCGCACCGTGCTCCAGAAAAATGTTCTGGATATCGTACAACGTCGCCCCGATGCTGTATCCCGGCTGGCGTCCGTCGATGATGGCGAACATGATGGTGCCGTCAGCTTTTTGCGCCATTGAGGTACGGGGAGCGATTCCCCAGCCGTCGGCCTGATTTTTGATCATGCCCACGCCGTTGACGATAAACTTCGGAGCGAAGGTGACCGCTTCCTGAACGCCCATCTTGATCAGCTCGTTCGGCGTATATTTGCCCGCGATTAGCTTGCCTTCTTTATCGATGGCAACGATGTGATTGCGTGTGTTCATGCCGCCGTCGTTGTAGAAGATCTTCCCTCCGGACATGACGAGGCCGGTCGGCTGAAAGCCATTGCCTTTCCATTCCGGATCGACGAATCCGCCCGCATTGACGCCGGCAATGGCCCCCAATCGTTTAACCATCGAGGAAACCTTTTCTCCCTTGCCGCGTGTGCCCGGAACGGCGATGCGCAGCGTTTTTGGATCGTTCACGATCAGCAGCTTGCCTTTGAAATTTTTTCCTTCAATGTCTTGTATCTCAATAGGCGGCTTTTTTTCGACCACCGTTGTCGCCGGTTTATGGTCTACGCGCACAAGGTCCTTATCCTTGATTTCGGAATACGTGTCGAACTGCGCCCAGTACCGGTCAACCCGTTTTTTGAGCTCTTCCTCGCCGATGAGGTATTTCGCCCAATCGCGGTGCTGTGTCGAAATGATCGTATCAGCCATCATCAAGCGCAGATTCGTGCCGGTTTCCGTTAGAAAAAACCACAAGCTGAACACACTTCCGAACAAAAACATGAAAAAGAACGTATAAAGTGTAATTGAAGCCAAGGTGGACGAACGCCGTTTCTTCTTTTTAACCGGCTTCTTTTTTTTCTTTGCGGCAGCGGCAGCGGTCGTCTGAGTACGAGGACTGCCGGGCATCGGTACGGACATAATTCAAATCCTTTCCATGGATATGGTTAGACTCCATCCTCCTTTATAAACGAAATACAGCGAAAAAAGTTGCATGAAAGAAAACTTAAAATGTACCCATGAATCTTGTCGCAGTCTTGGGAGAACGGAAATTGAGCTGCTTTTGCGTCTTAATGTTTTTGGTGAGGGGGCTGACCAGCCTAGGGGTGGACCGTCTGCTTCAAATAAACTCTTCGGAAAATTTAGGGGGGGTTATAGAAGGGAGCGGTTGTGGTTCCAAGGGAGGAATAAACCGGCTTTTGAAGGGCGCCGACGTGCACGGATAAGGCTGGCAGACCTGCGGACTACCAGCCCAGAAAGCTAAGGCGTTATTTCTTAAGAAGTTCTTCCGGCGTTTCTGGGCGGTTCATAGTTAATGAATTTGTTACTACAAAAAAAGCGGCCAGAGCCATTAGTAATGAGTTTGCAATAATAGCTAATTTTTTTTTCAATGCAGTTGCCTCCTCTCAAAATATTTAATAATTTTGTAGGAATATCGTGTTGTTAAAACGGCTTGTATGATGAAAGCGGCAGTAAAAACTGTAGATTTGATAAAAAAGTTGCTGAATATAATTAGTAATGTAATTATTTTTAATAAAGGGTAAAATTTTTGAGGAATTCGGCTGACATCTTTAATATTATTAGGAGCTGTAAACAGCAAGATCATAAAGGAAATGGCATTAAGATAAATGGATATTTCTGTATACTCAGATGGTACATTGGCGATGGTTGTAAAAATAAAAATTGAAGTAATACAGCAAGCCAGCGAAGAAGACAAATGAACTCCTCCGCTAACATAACGAATCAACAAAAATACACATATACCAATAAACGTTTCGTCGAATCGGTTTGTAAAAACGGATATCAACAAGGAAAAGATTATAGCAAGACTCGTATTGATTGTTAAACTCAACGCGTATTTTAAAGCTATTTCTGATCCGGCATGTTCATTATTCTTACGTATGCATTTTGCCAAGTACGTTGCCATTGAATCGATAGGATTCATCTCTTGGACAGCCTTTCTCTTCTTGCTTTCCATAGTTTTTGATTATGTTTATACGAAAGCACGATACCAATAAGAAAAATGATTGCCAATACGATTGGAATTGCAATATGGTATTTTAAATCTCCCAATATTAAAGTTTGGACCTGAAGCGCGAATACGCTTAAGATAAGTATAGCCGACAACCAAAAATTGTATTTTTTCATCGAATCATTTATTGTGAAGTGAAAACCTATTTTATAGCGTTGTAAAAAAAGGATTAGCAGCACTTGAAAGGCTGTTACAACTAATTGCCAAGTAACAAAGTGAACTAGATTGGTCTGTATTAATTGCACTGACGTTAAATTCATCTGCATACCTATAACAGTGGCAAGACCTTCGAAAATGGCTGTTGCAATATTGGCAATGATGCACATGAAAAATGAAAAAAGAATAGGAAGTCTAAAAAATAAGGTTAGCAGCACGATTTCGATTACAAATATAGACAAAAATGCATAGTTAAATTGTCCCAGAAAATCACGTACATAAAACGAAACTAAAGATAGAATTAATGCGATAAAAAATACTTTATGTAGTGCATATCGAAAATATATACGGAAAGCGGATAAAACCAACAACACCATTGCGAAAAATTCAATAGTTGTAGACACCATTTTTACAAGAAAAGTAACCATGAGGAATCCCCTTTGAAAAACTATTAGTTAGATGGCTATTACAATTCGTATGGTAAAAAAGTCCTATCATAATACTGAATTGTTTTTGGAAAACTTTAGAATCGTTTACTTCAAGATAAGTTTAATATACACATAATAAGTACACAAGAAAATTTTTGTCGAAAATTGGCGGTTTTTAACTGTTTTGCTTTCGTAAGATATAGCGTAATACTGGGCATTGAAATATAAAAAACTATTAAGTAATAAAAAGAGAAGGCCGCACCCTCCTACGTATCCGCTACTTCCTTTATATATAAATAATGAATAAGGGCTATCAAAAGCACGGTTCCCAAGCTATACGCCAGCACGCTTTTGGTTCCTACAAGAAACAAAGACGAAATAATAGCCATCAACAAAATAAGCCCACCACTCATGATAAAAAATAACCTCTTGGTATAGGTCGGATTCGTAGAAGCCATTTTGGGGTTAAATTGAACGAAGGTGAATCCCACACGCATCTTTGAAAGTATCAATGCTGTTATCGAATTTAACGAACTTAAGAAAATCGCAGGTAAAAGTGTCGCTTCCATAGCCAAGGCAACAAACGCTTCCAATTGAAAACGGGTAATGAGTAAGTACATCAGCATTTCCGAAATCAAGTTATACAACAGTACGATAACACTGACCAACACTGCGCTCGTCAGACGAAGTCTGAAAAAAAGACTGAAACAGAGAATTGTGAAAAACGGCTGCAAAACGGCCAATCCCAAAAGCAGCAGCTTTGTTTGTGTGATAAGTGAAATTTGAGTCATGATGAGGGCGCTGATGATAATGCTCTTAAGATGAGGTACAAACTCTCGAATCTATCACTACGTTTGATTCAAGCAATCATGGCAAAGAAGCCTAGACTTTGGTAGTGTTAGAGGTAGAGGACTGCACTTTACCAAAGCAGGCTTTTTTTGCTCCAAAGCTACAGTGTACAAGAGTCCGTGCTGAACTTCAAGCGACTTTATGCCATGTTTTGGCATAGGAACGGCTCGGTCTGAAGCGGTATGGAGCGATGGTCTGCAGACAAAGAGAGGATACGCCTAATGACGGTTGACGTATATAGCGGAGCATGGTGGGACGAATTTAGCGTCTTCTTTTCGAATGAAGACTTGTGGGATAACGGAAGCCGAAGCTTACTGTTAAAGTATTTTGCGAAGTTTGCGGTTCGGGATGGAGGGCGGCGCGTGCTTGATGTCGGCTGCGGTCCGGGAATCGGTACGAAGCGCTTGAACGAAATGGGCTTTCTCGCGACGGGCGTCGATATTTCTCCGGCCATGGTCGAAACTGCCAAGGCAAGGCAGGTCGAGGCGTATTTGTCGGATTGCGACCCGATTCCCGAGGAAGACGGGACTTTCGATTATGTGTTCTGCTGTACGGTGGTAGAGTGGGTGCGGAATCCGTACGGGATGATTCGTGAGATGACCCGGGTGATCAAGCCGGGAGGCGGAATGGTTATCGCTTGTCTCGGTCCCGGCAATTTGCCGCACGAAGATGCGCTGAAGCGTCTGCGGGGCGAGACGACCAATTACAATATGCTGATGCCGGTCGAGCTGCATCGGCTGCTCTTGGACTGCGGGCTGAAGATCCGATCCATGACCGGTGCGCGAAGCCGTCATATCTCTCAAGAGACGTATGCCAAGCTCGATTGGATCACCAAATCGAACTGCAGCAATCTATGGATTATCGGAGCGGACAAGGAGGGGAGCTTGCTATGAACCTGGATCATTTCGGGCAGCTCGTTCGCTCCAGGCGCGAAGCCGTCCCGATGCTGCAAAAGGAGCTTTCCGCGGGCATTTGTACCCGCAGTATGATTTCACGGATTGAAAATGAGGACTACTTTCCGCACATCACGATCGTCGAAAAGCTGCTGGAGCGGCTTGGAATGCCGATTCTCGATTGGCTGGAACGGATGAGTCGGAAGGACCCCGAGCAGAAGGCGCTGGGGCTGATTCTCGAATACCTTCAGGAGAGATACGAGAAGGAACGGGATTACGAGACGATCCGGAAGTGGATGGAACAGTTGAAAGAGATACGGTTTGAGGTAAAGCCGGTGTATCGGGCCGGCCTGCATGCATTACAGGCATTTGTCGAAGACGTTCGGCAAAACTTCAAGGAAGCCGAGAGCGAATACAAGCAATGGATTGATCTGGCTCGGGAGCTGCAGGACATTCCTATGCTCGCCGCCGGCTTAAACCGGCTTTCGTTCATGTATGTGAACATCGATCCGGGCCATGCCTCCGAATGGATTGAAGAAGCTTATGCCCTCGTACAGCGGCACAGTGTCCCGCAGGAGCTTGCGATTTCGGTTCAGCTTACGATGTCCGCCTATCGCTACGGAATCGGAGAATACCATACCGCCATTTCGCTCCTTCAGGCTGTCAAAAGCAGAAAAAGGCTTTCCCCGATCTCCCGGTTTCGCTCGCATAATCTGTTGGGAAAATGTTACCAGGTCATTGGGAAGTATACGGATGCGGAGGAAGAATACAAGCAGACTGCCGCTTATTTTACGTACCATCCTTCGTTTGAGCTGATCTTTAACAATAATATTGGGGATTTGTATGCCGATATGGGAGAGTACAAGCTGGCCTTCGAGCATCAGCGCCGATCCTTGGAAATCGGAGAGGCGACCAAGCAGCCTTATTTTGTCGAGATTGCGCGGCTGCGGCTGGCGAAGCTGCATAACCGATGCGGCGAATACGAGGAGGCGGAAACGACCTGCCGCCAGATTATCGAGCATAGCTGGAATAGCCGCAACATCCATATGGCCAAGCTGATTTTATCCGAAACACGCTTCGCTTTGGGGGACGAGAACTGTACCGGAATGCTACTGGAAGTCGTTCGTTTTTTTCAAGAGCAGCCGGGAACGGATTCCGTCGAATACTTGAAGGAAGCGTATAAGCTGCTGGCCAAAGTCAACATGACACCTGAGGATACGGAGAAGCTGTTTCGTACCCAGGTGCGAATTTATTAAGGGAGGTTACACTTTTGAGGGGGTGACAAATTTCGTAACGTGGATTAATTTGGAGTATGATAGTAATAAAGAAGGACAAGCTTCAGGCAAGCGGCTAAAAAACTATGAACACTCTCAGCGAATGCATTCTAAACAGGAGCCGGAAGCATAGAATAATACTAACAGGTATTCACTCCGCTCCTACGGGCAGAATCGGATACAAAAATAGCCCGCGGCAGTCGTTCGCGCTCGCGGGCGGAGATAGGCACAGTAATGCAGGACGAAACTAGACGTTTTTCTCCGCTGTGGAGAAAGCTGCCGATTTGCCGCTTTTACTGAAGGAAAATTCCAGGCTTTTTTTGGTGTTGATCGCCACTTTGCGCAGAAGTAGTTCGTGGTATTTCCGTTGGCGGATTGCTGAGATGGTGACGTGCGGGCCTTCGCCGTCTTCATTAAAATAAAGCCGGCCGCGCCGCTCGTCGTATTTGCGGATGTGATTGAAATTGACGTAAAGATCGGTGTCCATCTTCTTGAAATCGTTCTCTTCCAACCGGTCCAAAAAGCTGCTGAAATCAAGCAGCGACTCAATACTCCTCGTAATTGTCGCGCCTTTCTGGTAATACGTAATTTCTTTCATACCGATCTCGATGAAGTAGACGTTCGACAGGTCCATATCCTCGTTTTGTTTGGGGGCCAGAGACGATGCAATATGACTGCTCATCAGATGCCCTGCCTTAATCATCAAATCGGTATAAGGGTAGCCGTATGCAGCCGACAGCTTCTGAAGCGTATCCGGCGACGGGGTTATTTTGTCATTGGTCGAACGGTTTCGCTCAAGCTCGAGATCCCGGATGTAGGCATGGGAAAGACCGCTTTTGCGAGCCGCTTCTCGCAAAGACATCGAGCCTCGAAGACCCTCTAGAAATTTTCCGAAATCGGGAATTGGTTGTCCCAAACCTGGTCACTCCTCTCTGAAACTATTGTAATGGACAAACGTATGAAAGGAAATAGCAATTTCTAAAAAAGCGTTTATCTGGTGGTCTGCCTCTTGACTCTATGTAATACGAATACTACATTAGAAGTAGCACACTTTTTTAGCTTTACAGAAGGGGGTGGGATTGTAATGAGAGACAAAGTTATGAATCGTTGGAGCACCTACGAACCCTACTATATTGAATTTAATGGTTACAAAGTAGCAGATATCGTCATTACCAGCCATGCGCTCAGCCGATGGTCGGAGCGTGTGGAGAACGAGCAGGGCGGAATTGAGCATATTTGCTCCTTTTTATGGGAAAGACTGAAGAACTGTAAAGTCCAACCTTATTATGCAAATGAAAAAGACGTTTACCTGATTGACGATGACCTTGTGATGGTCGCCGAGTTTGTCGAATTGAAGGATGAAACCGATATCGCAGGCAATCCTCTGCATAAAATGATTGTCGTTACGTTCTTGGGCCGCGTGTCTCAGGATATTCAACTTCGCGATTTGAAAGCCTATTACTCCTGGCTGCGCCACACCCGTCGCATGACCTTGGTGAAACACGGAAGAAAACGCAAATAAGCGGCACTTGCCCATAACCATATTCATACCGAAGGCTGGCCTCTACAGGTCGGCCTTTTCTTGCATTTACTTTAAGTATACCATAATATACCAAAGGATGCGACGGGTTTTTATGTCGAATGCATAAATTCCTTCCACTCATGGGGAAAATTAGGGTGAGCAGGAAGGGGATGAAGCGTTATGGCCCGTGATTTGCCTATTGGCAACGGCAATGTGCTTATTAATTTTGACGTCCATTACAATGTTCGGGATGTTTATTTCCCTTATGTCGGTCAGGAGAATCAAGCGCTGGATCATTTATCGCATTTTGGCGTATGGACGGCGGAAGATTTTTTCTGGATCGATCATCCGGAGCTGAAGAAGCAGTCCGGCTATTTGAACGATACCCTGATTACGAACGTCGCCTGCACGCACGAACGGCTCGGCCTCAAGCTGCAGCTTCGTGACGGCGTGGACGTACAGGAGAATGTCTTCATTCGCAAGGTGGTCGTGGAAAACGACTGGGACCGGGAACGCGAGGTGAAGCTGTACTTCCATCTGGATCTGCATTTGTACGGCAACGGCGTGGGCGATACGGCATACTATGACCCGGAATTGAGATCGCTTGTATTTTACAAGGGGCACCGGTACTTGTCGTTGTCGGGCCGGGGGCCGGATCAGAAGGAGGCGGGAGTGACTTCGTATGCGACCGGGCAAAAGGAAATGAACCGGCTCGAAGGGACATGGCGGGATGCGGAAGACGGACGGCTCGGCGGCAATCCGATTGCACAAGGGTCGGTTGACGGAACGGTCGAGCTGGCCTTGCGGGTGCCGGCCAAGGGTGCAAAGGAAGCCTGGTTCTGGATTTGCTTCGCCCGGGCAGATCAGGAAATCCGCAAGCTGGAGCGCACGGTCCGTTCGGCTACGCCGCAAGCGCTGCTGCAGCGCACGTACAACTACTGGGGGCAATGGCTCGGACAAGATCGGCACGATTTGAAGCTGCTTGAGCCGGACATCGCTTCCTTTTACAAGCGCAGCCTGCTCGTGGTCCGCACGAATACGGACAACCGGGGGGCCATCCTGGCCGCCAACGATTCGGACATTTTGAAGTTTGCGCGCGACACGTATTCGTATATGTGGCCGCGGGACGGCGCGCTAATCGCGCATGCGCTTGACCGAAGCGGCTATCATGCGCTGACGAAACGATTTTTCCAGTTTTGCAAGCAGGGATTGTCGGAGGACGGCTACTTGCTTCACAAGTACAACCCGGACGGCTCCGTCGGTTCGAGCTGGCATCCGTGGGTCAACGCCCGAGGCGAGAAACAGCTTGCCATCCAGGAGGACGAGACGGCGCTTGTGCTGTTCGCGCTGTGGCATCATCACCGGCAGGCCCGGACGATGGACGAAGCACGCGACGACTACGACAACCTTGTCCTGCCTGCAGCCGATTTCCTGGCGCGTTATACTGATGCTTCCGGATTGCCGCTGCCTTCGCACGACCTGTGGGAGGAACGCTACGGCGTGCATTTGTTCACGGTCGCGAGCGTCTATGCGGGGCTGCTTGCCGCCGCAGGCTTCGCCGAGCATTTCGGGGACAAGCTGAGGGCGATGCACTACCGGGATAAGGCGGGCAGCGTGAAGCAGGCGGTCGAGCACTCGCTTTATTCCGAGCAGGAGCAGCGGTTTATCCGTTCGCTTTATTGGAATGACGAGAAGCAGGCGTACGAGCCGGATTTGACGCCGGATGCGAGCATGTACGCGATATTCGACTTCGGGATGTTTGAGCCGGACGATCCGCGGGTCGTTTCTACTATGAAAGCAATCCGCGAGCAGCTCTGGGTGCAGACGGAAGTGGGAGGGCTTGCCCGGTATTCCAACGATTATTATCATCAGGTGACGAAGGATGTCGCCAAGGTGCCGGGCAACCCGTGGTTTATTTGTACGCTCTGGTATGCGGAATATGTGATTGCCGCGGCGAAGAGCGAAGAGGAACTGAAGGAAGCGGCGGATCTGCTGCGATGGACGATGAGCCATGCGCTGCCTTCGGGGATTTTGGCCGAACAGGTGCATCCGTTCAGCGGCGAGCCGATGTCCGTTTCGCCGCTGACCTGGTCCCATGCGACGTTCGTCAAGGTGGTGCAGGAATATTTGGCGAAACTGAAGCTGTTCCGGCACCGGGAACGGGGCCGCGAGGATCAGAGCGACGCGAAGCTGCTTCATGCAGCGGGAGAGAAGCGATGAAGGCGGTGCGCGTAACCGGCCTTGCACCCGCGGGCGGAGCGGGGACCGGGGAGGCGTCGCCGAAGCTGGAGCTGGTCGAGATCGAGCGTCCCGCGCGGCAGACGAAGACGGACGTGCTCGTCCGCGTGCTCTGCATCGGGCTTGACGGGACGGACCGCGAGATCATGAGCGAAAAGTATGGCGTGCCGCCGGCGGGCGAGACGTCGCTGACGATCGGGCACGAATCGCTCGGTGTCGTGGAAGAGGCGGACCCGGCCACGGGGTTCGCGCCGGGAGACGCGGTCTGCGCCTTGGTGCGCAGGCCGTGCGCGGAACCGGGCTGCGTCAACTGCCGCAACGGGCAGCAGGACTTCTGCGAAACGGGGCAGTATACGGAACGAGGCATCCGGGGCGCGCACGGGTATTTGTCGGACTATTATGTCGAGGATGCGAGATATTTGGTCAAAGTGCCTGTGGGAAGTCTCGCCTACGGGATCTTGGCTGAGCCGCAGAGCATTGTCGAGAAGGTATGGAACGAGGTGCAGCGCATTCAGCAGCGGCTCGTCTGGCAGCCGAAGACGGCGGTAGTGCTCGGCTCGGGGCCGCTTGGGCTGCTCGCTGCGCTAACGTGCCGGTGTTTGGGCCTGGATACGGTGGTATGGTCCAAGTCGCCGGACGATTCGATCGGGGCCGAGCTGGTGCGGGCCTGCGGAGCGACATACGCGCGGGCGGAAGACGAAGCAGCCGCCCCGGCGGGCTCCGGGGGCGCTCCCGCCGTATCCGCGTTGGGGGCGTTCCTGCAGCGAAACGGCCGGCGCGCGGACCTCATCTTCGAATGTACGGGCTACAGCCCGCTCGCCTTTGACGCGATGGCCGCCTTGGGGCCGAACGGCGTGTTGGCGCTTCTTGGGGTAACCCCGGGCAACCGGAGCATCCGCATTTCATCGGACCAAATTAACCAGGAGCTGGTGCTGGAGAACAAATGCGTGCTCGGCTCGGTGAACGCGTCGCGCAAGGACTTTGAAACCGGGCTGTACCGGTTGAAGCAGATGGAAGTCCGTTTTCCCGGCCTGCTGGGCAGACTGATGACCGACCGGCTGACGCTTCAGCAGGTGCCGCAGCTGGATTTCGGCCGGATCGCCGTCAAAGCCGTGGTCGATCTTGTGCCGCGGGAGCAATGGACTGGACTGGTCCGGCACGAAGCGGGCGAGGTGGCGTACAGCTTCTCGGTGTAATGTGTAAGGCAGCGTCATATTGAGATGAATGGAAAATAAGCGGGCATCGCCTTCGACTGTGAAAGCGGCTGTCCGCTTATTTTCGTTTGGGATCACGGCGAGCAATTATAAGGCTCGTCAGCAAAACCGCAAATACGAGTGCCCCGACCGCTCCTGCAACCGTCAAGCTCCAAGGTGCTGCCGGGGAGCCCTCGGGCGTAACCGATGTCGGGGGAAAAGACGCTATGTCCGCGCGTCTCTGCTCCCACAGCGCAGTTCGGCCGCAGAGATGCGCGGTTAGCACTCCGTTTTTCTGAGCAGCGTAGACGAGGTACGCCTCGTCTTGCTGCACCGGCATCCACATGGTGCTTACCTGCACGTCGATTTTGCCGGAAGCGACGCCTTTCCAGGCTTCTGTCACCTCGAACGTGGTTGCTCCGTTTTTTCTCTCGCCAACGGCTTTGCCATGAAATACGACCGTGCTGCGGGCGAATTCCTCATTGACGGACGGTTGTCTGGCACAGGATAGCGCGTTTGCCTCTCCCGCAGGCCATATCAGCCCAAGGACCCAGATCAGAAGCAAGGCTGCCGGGAAATAGCGTCTCATCGGAAACATAGTTCTCCTTTCCGCTCGGGTGTTGGAATCTTCTTCCCCTAAGACGCGCCGGTCCGCTCAAAGGTTGCTAGCCTTCGCAGTCGTACGGATGGACCTGTTGACTGTGACGGTATTCGGAGGGCGAGTGCCCGCAATATTTTTTGAACTGCTTGGAAAAGTACAGCGCATCGCCGAAGCCGACGGAGGAGGCGACCTGCTCGATCGTCAGCGGCCCCTGAAGCAGCAGCTTCGCGCGTTCCATGCGGATTTTCAGCAAAAACTGCATGGGCGACAGGCCGGTGTGCTGCTTGAACATTTTGGACAGGTGCGTCCGGTGGTACCCGAGCGTCCGGGCCATCTGCTCGATGGAGATCGGCTGGTAATACTGCAGCGTTAACCAGCGAATCGCCTGTTCTACCTGCTGCTGAATGACGGAGCCTTCTTCTTTCGGCACCTCCTCGCGCATCCGGTCCTGTGCGTATTCGCCGAACAAGAGGCGCAGGTAACCGCCTGCTTGCATATCGCAGCCGGGCTTGGCGAGGTGCAGTGTTTTTTCCAATTGATAATAAAGCGCTGTCAATCGGCGCAGCCGGTCGGAGGAAATCACCGGTTTATCCGGGGAGATGCCGGCCTTGCTTAAAAACTCGTCCGCCCGTTCACCCTTGAAGCCGACCCAGCGGTACGCCCACGGCTCCGAGGAATCCGAAACGTAGGTGACCAGCTCGCCGGGAAAAATAAAGAAGCTGCTGCCTCGTTCCAGACGATAATCGCGATGCACGCAGCGAAAATTGCCCCGGCCCGAAACGACCGTATGCACCAAATGATAGTCCAGCACCTGCGGTCCGACCTTGTGCTGCGCTGCGGTCTGGGCATGGCCTGCGAACAGCACGGTCAGCTCGCCTTTGCCGGGGTGAGGATTGAACGACGCCTCGTGATAGACGTGAGCTATGATGGTACACCTCCGTCAGTTTTGATATGATGTAGACAAGAAAGAAGGGAGAGATTGACGAATGAATTGGAAGCAGACCATCCGGGAGAACGGGCACCATCTGTCATGGGTTGTGGCGCTCACGGCTACGCTGGGAAGCCTGTACTTTTCGGAGATTATGATGTTTACCCCATGCAAGCTGTGTTGGTACCAGCGCATCCTAATGTACCCACTGGTGATTATACTGGGCATCGCAGCCGTGCGCAAGGAACGACATATGTACCTGTATGTTCTGCCGATGTCCATTTGGGGCGGAGGCATTTCGCTATATCATTACCTCATGCAGAAGACCGACTGGTTCAAGACCGGGGCTGCGGCGTGCGGCCCGGTTCCATGCGACTTGGACTATATCGATTGGTTCGGGTTCGTCACGATTCCGTTCCTGGCGCTGGTCGCATTCGCGCTGATTACGGTTCTGCAAATTTTGATGTGGGTGGCTGAAAAGAAATAAGACGCACTACATTTCTCCATACGAAAGTGGTTTGTGTCCATATGCATTCCCGGCGAAGCGGAGTATAGTCAAAGCAAGCAAGACAATGACGTTTCCACAAGCGGGGAGGCAAAAGAAGATGGCAAAGATTACTTTTCTTGGAGCAGGCAGTACCGTATTCGCCAAAAACGTGCTCGGCGACGTCATGCTCACGCCGGCGCTGCAGGAGTTCGAGCTGGCATTGTTCGACATCGACTTGGAGCGGCTGAAGGATTCCGAGAACATGCTGAACAATCTGAAAAGCTCGCTCGGCAGCGGCTGCACAGTGAAAGCGTATACGAACCGGAAGGAAGCGCTGCGCGGCGCGAAATATGTCGTGAACGCCATCCAGGTCGGCGGGTACGATCCTTGCACGATTACGGATTTTGAAATTCCAAAGAAGTACGGCCTTCGTCAAACGATTGCCGATACGATAGGGATCGGCGGCATTTTCCGGAACCTGCGCACCATTCCGGTCTTGCTGGATTTTGCCAAGGACATCCAAGAGGTTTGCCCGGACGCCTGGTTCTTCAATTACACGAACCCGATGGCGGTCTTGACCAATGCGATGATTACATACGGCGGTGTCAAGACGGTAGGGCTGTGCCATAGCGTACAGGCCTGCGTGCCGCATCTGTTCCGCTGTTTGGGGCTAGACAGCGGTGGGGTGCAGGCGAAGATCGCGGGCATCAACCATATGGCCTGGCTGCTGGAGGTGACGAAGGACGGCGTAGACCTGTATCCCGAGATCAAACGCCGCGCTTCGGAGAAGCAGAAGGAGGAGCATGGGGATATGGTGCGCTACGAGCTGATGTTCCGGTTCGGCTATTATGTAACGGAATCCTCGGAACATAACGCCGAATATCACCCTTACTTTATCAAGAAGAAGTACCCCGAGCTGATCGAGCGGTTCAACATTCCGCTGGACGAATACCCGCGCCGCTGCATCCACCAGATCGAGAAATGGAAGACGATGCGCGAGGAACTGGTCAACGACAAAACTCTGACACACAGCCGTTCAAATGAGTACGCCTCGTATATGCTCGAAGCGATGGAAACGGATAAGCCGTTCAAGATCGGCGGCAACGTGATGAATACCGGACTTATTACGAATTTGCCGAAGGAAGCGTGCGTCGAGGTGCCGTGCCTTGTCGATGCGAGCGGCGTCACGCCGACGTATGTCGGGGATTTGCCGCCGCAGCTTGCCGCGCTCAACCGCACGAACATCAATACCCAACTGCTGACGCTGGAAGCGGCCGTCACCGGCAAAAAGGAGCACATTTACCATGCCGCGCTGCTGGACCCGCACACGTCAGCGGAGCTGTCGATCGATGACATTGTGGCGCTGTGCGACGATCTGATCGAGGCGCATGGCGATTGGCTGCCGAAGTATCGGTAAATAAGCTGTCGAAAGTATGGTAAATAAGATATATTGAAAATTCGCAGGCGCTCGAAGAGACCGGGTTATCGATCTCTTGGTGCGCTTTTTTTGTAGTGCTTGCATACCATTTTCTTATTTTATTGTATAAAATTACATAATTGTTCTTGTGCATCTTATTTTACAATATTATACTATCATCATTATCAACTACTCTATTAAAATTTCATAGGGATAGGCTTCGACAAACGAATTCCCTTGCTCCGTCCCTGCTTGGAGGTGATTGTCCGCAAACTCTCATTCCGGTAAGGCATGACTTGAAAGCAACCAGATCCGCAGATGTTCTCTCTGGAGGATGCCACGAATTTGCTGAAACCAAGTCAAAGGAGCGGATGAATATTGTTGAAGCATAAAAAGTTAAGCAAGCATCTTTCCCTGGGGATGGCCATTCTCCTGTCGCTAACCTTCAGTTATCCGGCCAGTGCCGATAACACAAGCGTCTCTCAAAAGACCGATCTCAAATCCAGCTCTCCCCACATCGCCACCGATAAAGTTTCTTCCAAGCTCAGCCAGCAGTTTAGCGATGACGAATACGTCACCTACCTCGTTAAAATGAAAGAGCAGGCGGATACGACAGCCGCTTCCAAAAATGCCCTGCAAAAATTGACTCTCGAAAAGGCCACGCCGGCCGCCATCAAGCTTGCCAGACGGAGCTCCGTTGTCAGCTCGCTCCGCGAAACGGCTTCCCGCTCACAGCAATCCTTGGAACACTATCTGAAGAAAGAGCTTGAACAGGGGGGAGTTAAGGACTATAAGAGCTTCTATATTGTCAACGCCATGGCGGTAACGAGCAGCAAATCCGTTATGGAGAATATCGCCCAGCTCCCGGAAGTCGACAAAATTTTGCCGAATGAAGAGCGATTCCTGGATAAAGTGGAAATCGACAAAGAAGCCGAGGCCAAAACGGATGCAGTCAAACAAGACAATGTGAAAACGGATGCCATCAAGCCGGCCAACGTGGAGTGGAACATCTCGCAGGTCAATGCACCCGAGGTTTGGGCCAAGGGCATCGACGGCACCGGCATCGTTGTGGCCAACCTGGATTCGGGCGTGGATTACACGCATCCCGCGCTGCAGCGCAAGTGGCGGGGACTGGACGCTTCCGGGAATGTCGTGAATCCGGAGCTCAGCTGGTATGACCCCCACAGCAGATCACCGCTGCCCGCTGATGGAGACGGTCACGGTACCCATACGATGGGAACGATGGTCGGTTCGGAGGCGAACGGTGCAAACCAAATCGGCGTTGCCCCCGGGGCCAAATGGATCGCGGTGCGGATTTTCAATCCGAGCACGACCGACGCCATTATTCTTGACGGTGCCCAGTGGCTGCTTGCCCCCAAGGATGCGCAGGGCAATCTTCACCCCGAGCTGGCGCCGGATGTCGTGAACAACTCTTGGAGCGGCGGGGCGGGACTCGACGAATGGTTCCGGCCTATGGTTCGAGCTTGGCGGGACGCGCAAATTTTCCCCGAATTTTCGGCAGGGAACAAGAGAGCGACGAATCCCGGCGGACCCGGCTCCGTAGCCAATCCGGCCAACTATCCCGAAGCGTTCGCCACCGGAGCGACGGACATCAACAAGAACTTGGCCGATTTCTCACTCCTCGGTCCTTCTCCTTACGGTGAGATTAAACCGGAGGTTTCGGCTCCCGGGGTCAACATCCGTTCTTCCGTTCCGGGCGGAAAATATGAGGGCGGCTGGAACGGTACCTCGATGGCCGGCCCGCATACGACCGCGATTGCCGGGCTTCTGCTGCAAGCCAATCATTCCTTGACGGTGGATCAGCTCGAGCAAATCCTTATGGATACGGCCACCAAGCGAACGGACAGTCAATATCCTGTCACCCCGAACAACGGATACGGTCACGGCATCGTCAACGCGCTTGATGCGGTCGGGTCCGTCCTGGAGGGAGTCGGTACGGTATCCGGCAAGGTCGTAACCGCTGGAGACGATGACGAAGCTCCCGTATTGGAGCATACGCCGTTAACCCTCGTGTTCAAGGGGCTGGATGCCCGGGTGTCCGCCCGCGTGAAAGATAATGTAGCCGTGAATGCGGTCGAATTGTTTGCCAAAGTTGCAGGCACGGATCATTACACGTTCATTCCAATGGAGCGCAAGTCGGGCGACAGCAAGGACGGAATTTACGAAGCGACGATTCCTGCATTTCTGCTCGATACGAAAGGGCTGGAGTATTATATCCGCGTGAACGATTACGGCAACAACGGCTTTAACAGCAACGTGTACAAGATCCCGGTATCCAGCGGCGTTAAGCCCGGCTATTTCCAGGATTTCGAGAAAGATAATTTGGGCTTTACCACCGGAGGCGAAGGGGGCGCTTGGGCTTGGGGAGTTCCGAGCAGCGGTCCGGGAAGCGCTTATTCCGGGCAAAAGGTGGTCGCCACCAATCTGACAGGCACTTATCCGGCCAGCGCCAACTCCTATTTGCTTGCTCCGCCGATCGATCTTACGACAAGTCCGGAAGGAGCCGTGCTTTCCTTTAAGCATTGGTACGACCTGGAAAATAATATCGACTTCGGCAAAGTGTACATCGCCTCCAAGGCCAGCAATGATGCCTTCGTGCCGCTATTGACCTTCACGGGAAGCAGCGGGGGCTGGAAAACGCAGTATGTGGACTTGAAGCCGTACGCGGGCCAAGAAATTTCCCTGATGTTTAATTTGACCAGCGATGCCTCGATGCAGAAGGCGGGATGGTATATCGACGATCTTTCCATCCAGCCGCCGGATCAAACCGCCCCGGCAGCCCCTGGCAGCTTGAGCGCTTCGGCGGACCCTGTCGGCAATGTCACGCTAACTTGGACTCCGCCTGCCGACGAAGATCTGAAGCAGTATAAGGTGTACCGTTCCACGCGTTCCGGCACAGGCTATGAAGCGATCGGCACGGTGACGTCGGCAACGTATACCGATACGAATACGGTGGAAAATACCACCTACTACTATGCCGTGACCGCTCAAGATTACAGCGGCAACGAAAGCGTCAAGTCGAACGAAGCCTCGCTGACCGTTCGTCGTCCCGCTATCCTGTTCAGCGATTCTTTCGATTCGAATACGGATAACGGCTGGACTCACAGCGGAGCCAAGGACGAATGGGAACGGGGAGTGCCTGTTGCCCCCGGACCGACCGAAGCCGTATCCAAGCCTAACGTATGGGGAACCGATCTGGACGGAACTTACGAGAACGGTGCCGACGCCTCGCTGGTTTCTCCGAGCATCAACCTGACGAATGTGACGAATGCGACGCTGGCGTTCCAGCACTGGTACGAAATCGAAAGCGGCTATGACTACGGCTATGTGGAAATATCCACAAACGGGGGAGACACGTGGTCCGAGCTGGGCAAATTCTCGCATAACACGAGCGGAAAGCAGTGGAGCCCCGTCTACTACAATCTGGATAAATACACCGGGAAAGAGGTCCAAATCCGCTTCAGACTGAAGAGCGACAATACCGTATCGAAAGCCGGATGGTACATTGACAACTTCCAAGTACTGAATGTGACGACTACCGTGCAGACGGAGAATACGGCTCCCGAGATGAATATGCAAAAGCCGAAGCCGGTTTATGACAATCCGCTGTACAAGATTTCGAGAACCGAGAAGAGCGAGTTCAAGCCCGTTGTGAATAACGATAGCGTAGGAACGGCGAGCTTGCCTGCTAGCGCAACCGTCACCGTGCTTGAGACCGGCCGTTCCGTCAAAACAGATGCTGCCACGGGACGCTACAGCTTGACTCATGTGGCCGGCAAGTTCACGCTGAAAGCGGAAGCTTATGGATACTATCCGCGGACCCAGTCTGTTACGATTACCGACGGGACCGACGTCAAATCCAACTTTAATCTGGAAGCCATTCCTCACGGCCTAATTAACGGCACCGTGAAGGATGAACGTACCGGTCAGCCGATTGCGGGCGCGGTCGTGGTTCTTCAGGAAGACCCCCGAGTCGCCCCTGTGACGACGAACGTCTATGGCGGGTTTAATCTGGATGTGATGGAAGGCAGCTATACGCTTTCCGTTTCGGCAAAAGATTACTATGGCAAAACGGCCAAAATAACCGTTACTCCGAATGGCACTGTGGAGCTTCCGGTCACTCTGAAACCGTTCATCGGCTTCCCCGGTGAAATTGCTTACGACGATGGCACGCCGGAGAACGCCAGAGCTTTCAATGCAGCCGATAATGCCTGGGCCGTCCGGATGACGCCGGAGTCCGGCTCCGCGCAAGTGACGGGCGTATCGCTCCGCTTCTGGAATACGGAATGGCCGCAGCCGGGCGGGACGGCGTTCAAATACGCCATTTATGACGCTTCCGGCGCCGGTGGCGCACCGGGACGTCAGCTTGCCGGTCCGTTCGACGGAACTGCGCTTCGCAACAATCAATGGACGACGCTGGAATTGGCCGAGCCTGTGACCGTACAGGGCGACTTCTATGTCGTCTATATCCAGACGGTAGCCAATCCGAATTCACCTGGGCTCGCAACCGACGAGAACGGTAAAAATGCACTGCGCAGCTGGCAGCGTGTCGGCGGCGCGTGGAGCGCTTCTCCCAAAGAAGAGGGGAACTACATGATCCGCGCGGTCGTTCGCTATCCGGTGAACGCTCCCGTTATTACGGCGCCTGCCGATGACTTCTACACGAAGCAGCCGACCGTTGCCGTCACGGGAACTTCTCCGGCGAACGGAGCGACCATCCAGTTGTATAACGGAACGGAAGTGGCCGGAACCGCTAGCGTGCAGAACGGACAGTTCAGCTTGACCGTGCAGCTTAAGCCCGGGGCGAATCTGCTGAGCGCCGAAGCGGTCGTAGGCGGCAAAGCGACGGACCGTTCGGAGCCCGTCACCGTGACGCTGGACCAGACGGCGCCGGAATTGGTCGTTCTCTCTCCGGTAGAGGGAGCAAGAACCAATAGTGAGGTGCTTCACGTTACGGGGACGGCGACCGACCAGTTCTTCAACACGCTGACGGTTAACGGGCAGCGGGCCGAGATTGGCAACGACGGCACCTTCGCTCACCGTATTTTGATCAATCCAGGCCAGAACCTTGTGACGGTAACGGCAAAAGACCTTGCCGACAATGAAACGACGGTTACTCGTGCCGTGTACGTCGATCTGTCCCTGCCGAAAATCAATAATCTCTCGCCTGCGGCCGATGTTCGTCTTAAGGCAGGAGAGCCGCTTCATGTCTCCTTCGACAGCGCTCCTGGCCTGAATGCCTCTTTCCGCGTCGAAGTACCGCTTCTGCTGAGTGGCAAGGCGCGAAACGAGATTCCGTTGGCGGAAACGAGACCGGGTCACTACGAAGGCACTTATCAGACCCCGTCGTCCTTAGTGCTTAACGGCGGAGTCGTCGTTGTCCGCGTCTGGGATCGGGCGGGCAACCAAGCGGAATTCGAAGTGCCCGGCAAAGTGTACGTAACCGGCACCCAGCCTCCGGCCAATGTGCCGCCGGTCGCGGCCATTTCTGCGCCGGATACGGCGAAGAAGAAGCAGCAGGTTACGTTTAACGGTTCTGCCTCCCGCGATTCGGATGGAAAAATCGTCCGTTACGAATGGAAGTTCGGCGACGGCGGAACGGCTACCGGCGTCAAAGCGAAGCACCGTTTTACCACCGCTGGCACTTATACGGTGCAACTGACCGTCACCGACGATAAAGGGGCTCAGAATACGGCGGTGCATAAAATTACGATCAAGTAAGCGAAGGCAGCCTTGTTTTGGCCGATGCGATGCGTACCAGTTGAAAGATCGAAAGACCTCTGCGGTTCTGTGCCGCAGGGGTCTTTTTTATATGCCATGCCCGTTATGGACTTGTCCCACGAGCAAGGAGGGAAGCAGCAGGAAGACCGTCAAGAGACTTTTTGAGCGCCTTGAGGGAGCGACAGTATATTTTATAATAGCCTTAGCCTTGCCTGTAGTATGGCTATTTGGCTTTGCTGATTTTTGGTGAGAATATTGTATAATTTTAACCATTATTGTCGAGGAGACAGGAATAAAACGGGTGCGGTATGGTATTCAAACTTCGTTGGTGCAAGAAGTTAATGATTTTTTTTGCATGAACGGACCCGCGATATTTACGTCGGTTTGCCACATGTTACGCCGTTTGGTAAAATATATACGAACAATTATTCGTGTTCGATCAATTGATTTCCGACCGCACCAAATGACTCCACGACCAACGAAATGGGGAACAGCGATGAACAACAAGACAAAGGCGACTTGGATGCTTGCTACGGCACTTTCTCTCATGCTTGCAGCTTGCGGCAATGAGCAGGCCGCCGAGCCGCCTGCGCCGACCGAGTCGCCGAAGCAGACCGAAACACCGAAGCAGACCGAAACACCGAAGCAGACCGATGCCAAGAAGCCGGTTGAATCCAAGAAGCCGTCCGATTCGTCGGGCGATTCTGCGGTTGTCCCGGCTCCGCCGGTGACCTCCGTCAACTCGGAGTTAGCCAAGGACGCGAAGGCGGAGAAAGAGAAAGAAACGAAAGAAGCAAAAGCAAAAGAGACGAAAGAAACAAAAGCGACGAAGGACAAACCGACTCCGTCTGAGCCAGCGGACAAGCAAAACCAAACTCCCGGGGCGACGGGGGCTGTCTCCAATAACGGCAAAGCGGGCGCATCCGGACCGAAAAATCCGGCCGCAGCCGTCACAGACGGCAAAACGAAGGAACCGCCGGCGACGGGAACTGGGGACCGCAAGGCGCTTTCGTGGTATTACATGAAGAAGCCCAAAGGCCAAGTCCCGAATTTCCCGGCGGAGACGAAAAGCTTCACGAAAGACATGAAGGCGCTCTGGGTCGGCACCGGAAAAAAAGTATATTTGACCATCGATACAGGCGGACCGCTCGGAGATATCGATACGCTGGTGAAATCGTTGAAGGACAACAAGGTGAAGGCGAATTTCTTTATTGCGGGCTACAACGTCAAGAAAAATCCCGATTTCATCCGGACGCTGGTGGCCGACGGGCATCTGATCGCCAACCATACGATGACGCATACGGATATGAATACGCAAACCGACGAGCAGGTGCGCAAAGAAATCGAAGACTACGAGAAGCTTTATAAAGATGTGACTGGAAAGGACATCCAGCCGTATTTTCGTTTTCCGTACGGCCGCTATAATACGCACTTATTGAAAATGGTATCCGATATGGGGTATACGTCCGTCTTCTGGTCTACGGCCATGCGCGACTGGGAGCCCCGCAAGAACGGTGCGGAGGACCCTTACAACGACATCATGAACAATTTGCATGACGGCAACATTATTTTAATGCATCAAGGTTCGCCGGAAAACATCCAGGCGTTGGATAAAATCATCAAAGCCGTCAAAAAAGCGGGCTACGAGTTTGCGCTGTTAAGCGATATCGAGCCTCCGAAGTAGTATTTGTCCGGCACGCTCCGTTTTGAGCCGTGACCCGCCTTAGGGCGGGTTTTATTTTTGGCCGGGGTCTGTTAAGATAAAATGATCCGCATGGCGGAACAAGCCGAACCGGACACCTTTCCTTTTCGCTTTACATACCATAAACCTAGAAGTGAACAGACCAACATAAAGGAAGCGAATACCCGTGCAGCAAGCGATAGCCATATTGGATTCAGGAGTCGGCGGATTGACGGTGGTCAAAGAGGTCATGCGCCAACTGCCGCAGGAGAAAATCGTTTATTTCGGAGATACCGCCCGGACACCTTACGGACCGAGGCCGGCCGAGGAGGTTACTCGCTTCACGCATCAGATCGTCGATTATTTGCTTCAGTTTCATCCCAAAATGGTGGTCATCGCCTGCAATACGGCAACGGCTGTCGCTTTGGAGGAGATTCGCGCCAGATTGCCCGTTCCCGTGGTCGGCGTCATTCATCCCGGAGCCCGGGCAGCGATTAAAATGACCCGCAACCAGAAGATCGGCGTTATCGGAACGATCGGAACGATCCAAAGCAACGCCTACGAAACGGCGCTGCGTCAAATTTCGCCTCACATTGAAGTCGTGAGCCGTGCTTGTCCTTTGTTCGTGCCTTTGGTCGAGAAGGGCGTATTCCATGGCGAACAAACCCAGCAGGTCGTCGAGGAATCGCTTAGCGAGCTGAAGGAAACCCCGATGGATTGCCTGATTCTCGGATGTACGCATTATCCGTTCCTTGCGGATACGATAGCTTCGGTCATGGGACCGCAAGTTACTTTGATTAACTCGGCGGAGGAGACCGCGCGGGAAATCAGCACAATCCTGTATCACAAGGGAATGCTGGCAACCTCCAATAAGCTGCCGGTTCATCAATTTTTTTGCAGCGGAGATCCCTGGATGTTCAAGATGATTGCGCAAGGATGGCTCAACGAGCAAATTAAGGTGACGCCTGTCGTCTGGCAGGTTCCGAATATTATATAGCTCTCCGGCATATGCATTAGCGAACCCCGGGCCTTCGCGTCCGGGCAGTGAGCTGAGGAGGGCTGTCGGATGACATTTCCTTACGTCGTCAGACGCGGAGATACGCTTCATCGGGTCGCACGACGGTACGGTATGAACGTGACGGCGCTTTATGGGGCAAATCCGCATTTAAAGGAGCACAGCTACTTGTATCCCGGTCAAGTCGTCCACATTCCCGTAAGAACGACGAGCCGCTACGTTATTCAAGCGGGGGACACGCTGTGGGATTTGGCCCGGCGATTCAATATTTCGCTGGCGGAGCTCCAGTCGGCCAACCCCAATGCGGAGCCGCGTCGTCTGCGAATCGGACAAACCATCGTGCTTCCCGTAAGCAAAGGCTTGACGATTGTCGAAACGGATGCGGAGTACGATTATGCGGAGCTTATGGACGATGTGGATCGGCTGCTCGAAACGTATCCTTTTCTGGAAATGACGGTTATCGGTCAATCCGTGCTCGGAAAAGATATTCCGGCGCTGCGCATCGGCACCGGCCCGCGGGAAGTGCATTATAACGGGGCGTTTCATGCGAACGAATGGATTACGTCGCTGCTGCTGATGAAATTCATCGAAGATTATGCGGCGGCCTACGCCGGAAGGAAGCCGCTGCGCAGCCGGGATATGACCGTATTGTACGAGCAAACCTCGCTGTGGGTAGTGCCTATGGTCAACCCGGACGGCGTGGAGCTTGTGCAGCAAGGGCTTACTTCGGGGCATCCTTGCTATGAGGAGCTGCTCCGGTGGAATTATGATTCGCAGCAGTTCTCCCGCTGGAAAGCGAATATTCGCGGCGTCGATCTGAACGACCAGTTTCCCGCCCATTGGGAGGCGGAGCGTGATAGGCGGGAAGTGCTGGGGCCGGGTCCGCGGGACTATGCGGGGCCTGCGCCGCTGTCCGAGCCGGAAGCGCAGGCGATGGAGGCGTTCACCCGCGGGCGTTCGTTTCACCTGGTGATGGCGTTTCATACGCAGGGCAGGGAAATTTATTGGAATTACCGGGGGCTGGAGCCACCGGAAGCTGAAGAAGCGGCACGCCGGCTGGCGAAGGCGAGCGGCTATCGGGCCGTCAAGCTGACCGGCAGCGATGCCGGCTACAAGGATTGGTTCATTCAGGAGTTCGGCCGCCTGGGGTTCACCATCGAAGCGGGAATCGGCGTCAACCCTCTGCCGATCGGGCAGTTCCCGCAAATGTACGACGAGGCGATCGGCATCATGCTGGAAGGGTTGAAGCTGTAGAGGCGGCTCCGGCGACGTAAAAAAAGAAGTGCTTCCGCGAAGATCCAACGATCCGTGGCGGAAGGCACTTCTTTTTCACTTTATTTCACAAGCTTCAAAAATTCGCGCATGAATCCCGGCAGATCGGGCCAGGCATGTCCGGTGACGAGCTTACCGTCGACATGAAGCGTGTCCGGGCCATAGGTGGCGCCGAGGCGCTCGATATCGGGGCGGCAAGCCGTATACGCGGTCATGGTGCGGCCCTTGAAATAGCCGTAGTCCGGAAGCGAGGCGAACACTTGAGCTGCATGGCATATCGCTCCAACCGGCTTGTCTGCTTCCAGAAAATGAGCGATAATGCGGGGGACATTGACATCGGAACGGATGTATTCCGGCGCCCGGCCGCCCGGTATGATTAACCCGTCGTACTCGGACGGGTCCACATCCGCAAAGGCAATATGGGAAGGAAGCCGGTGACCGAGCTTTTCCGTATAGGTCTCCCAACCTTCGACGAAATCGTGCACGACGGTGTTGAGCGTCTTTTTCGTCGGCGAGGCGATGACCGCTTCGTACCCTTCCTCCAACAGCCGGTAGTATGGGTAGTACACCTCCAGTACTTCAACCGCGTCTCCTGCCAGTACAAGTACTTTCTTGGACATGGTATCACTCCTTGGTAAAGGTTGGAATGTCACTCTCTCATTATGCTGGATGAGAGAAGGGCTGTAAACGGGGTGAAATTGTCGGAATTTGTCGAATCGTTTCGGGATTGCCGAAAAATGGTGTATACTGTAGAGAGAGGCCATTCGTACAATTCGTACAAGGAAAGGGGACGATCGTCATGTGGAAGCGATTATGGTCACTGCGGCATTGGGGTCATGTATTTCGCCGAATTATCCCGCTGCTGCGCTCGTCCAAAGTGCCGATAGGGGAAAAGCTGCTGTTCTTCGTCCCTGCGCTCGTGTATTGGATTATGCCCGATGCGCTGCCATTCATTCCACTGGACGATATCGCCGTGACGATGCTGCTCATGACTTGGTTCACCGACCGGGCGGAGCGCAAATACGGCGCCACCTGAACCTAATAAATACGACAAAGAGCTGCCTGCGGGCAGCTCTTTTCTTCTCCCAAATCGAGTCTATCGAGAGACACTATTTGCTCTTCGGAAGCTCCGGCTCATACTCCTCCGCCGGCATGCGAATCCATTTTTTCAAATAGCCTTGCTCGTACAGCGCTTTGACCAGAATGATGAGAATCGGCGACAAAATCAGTCCGGCCACGCCGAACAGAGAAAGCGACACGATCATGAAGGAAAGCATCGTAAAAGCGGACACCCCGAGCGAGTCGCCCGTAATTTTCGGCTCCAGAATTTGTCTGGCGGAGATGACGACCGCGAGCAGGACGGAGAGCCAGATGGCCAGCGTCGTTTGGCCGACCACGAACAGGTAAATAATCCACGGAATGAACAGCGTCGAGACGCCGAGCAGCGGCAGCACGTCGAAGATGGCGGACAAGAGCGCGATGGAAAACGCATTTTTGATATTCATGACGAGCAGCGCGACGAAGATGACGGCAAACGTCACGCTGATCAGCTTGGCCTGCGCCTTGATATAGGTGACGATGCCGATCAGCACGTTTTCGCGGAGAAAGAGGAACGCTTTTTTGAAGGTGTTGGGCGTCTTATCCTCCGCGATCCGCTTCCAGGATTCGATTTCGATGCTTAGAAAGTAGGCGAGAATGATCGCAATGACGAAGTTCACCACGAAAGTCGAAAAGGACGTGAGAACGGTAAACGTGCTGGTCAGGAACGAGCGGACGATTTCGGTCGTTTTTTTCGCGATTTCCGCCGAATATTCCTTCGCTTTTTTCACGATTTCTTCCGTCGGAAGCGTGCCGAAGCGGTCTTGCAGATGGTCTGTCTGCTTGGCGATTTCCTGCGTCAGCACCGCGGCGTATTCAGGGAGCTTATCCTTCAGGCTGACGATCTGGCTCGTGAAGATGACTCCGGCGCCAGTGATCACCCCCAGGATGATGAGCACGAAAATGATGGTCGAAATCGTGGTCGCAATGACCTTCTTAATGCCCCTGCGGTGTAGAAAGCGCGCGAACGGTTCAATGATCATGTAAACGATAAAAGCCAGGAAGATCGGGGTCGCAATGCGGTACAGGTAACTGAAAACGAGCATGAACAGGTACACGGTAATTACAAGCAAAGTGATGTCAAAGATCGTTTTGTAATATTTGCGGTAAAACGAAATCATAGGGTCACCTCGGAATCTCAGGGGTCAGCATCATTTGGCCGCCCACAGCTTCATTTCTTTTAGCATTCGGTGCATGCCGCCGATTACGCCAAGCGCTTTTTCGATAGGGCACTCAATGTGAAACGGCTGCTTGGGCACATCATTGCCAGTATACCTGTAATCATATCAGAAAGGGGCGGTTTCTTACCAGCATTTGTGAACCGATATCGGAAGGTTGCTTTCGTTCCCGGGTTTATATACAATAAGGGGAAAATGCTTATTAGTGGGAGATGTGCCTGAACATGAAATGCAAAATTTCGCGCAACGCCGCCAAGGTGCTTTTGGCCGAGATGGAACAAGAGGAAAACAAAGAATTGAAGCTTCGCGTATATGTAACGCACAAGCACGGCGATCATGCGCACTATGGACTCGGAATGGACACGCCTACGGAAAATGACGTGGTCGTAACTACCGACAGCGGCATCGACGTCATTTTGCAGAAGGACGAGCCGCTGCTGGACGGCGTGCGCGTCGACTACTTTTATTTGCCGGAGGAAGGCTTTGCGGTCACCAATCCGAGCAAAGGCAACCACGGCGACCATTAATCGGCCGCCCGGATGCCTCAGAAAGGATAACTCCGCATGGCCAACGATATTCGCGTCTGCGACAAATGCAAGCATATGAGAATGAAAACCGCGCTGCCGAAGCTGCAGAAGCTGGCGCCTGACGCCGACATCAAGGTCGGCTGCAAATCTTATTGCGGCCCGTGCTCGCGGTTTGCCTTCATTTATATTAACGGCCGGTACGTGACCGCCGCAACGGAAGACGAAGCGATCGAAAAAGCGAGCAAGTATATTAAAAAGAAATGATGGACGAACCTCCTGGTGCAGCTTGCGGCCGGGAGGTTTTTTTCTGGAGGCAAGGCTTTACAAAATCTTCATATGCCCTTTACATCGTCGAAACAATTGGCAACTATGCTAGGAAAAGTGAGTCCAAGAACCTAGTTTGATTCGCCGGAGGGGTATCGTCATGATGAAACGTTGGTTGAAAAAGAGAAAATGGCTGGTCCTGTCGCTAGCCGCAATGACGCTCATGGGAGCGCAAACCGCAGCAGCCGCAGAAGGCGGCATGGAAGCGATCGGCACGAAGTTCGGCATCTGGTCGGGCGGTAAAGAAGTGAAGACGGACAAGGCCCCCGTCCTGATCGACGGAAGTACATATGTCCCGCTGCGCGCGCTCGGAGAAGCGCTGGGCAAGCAGGTGGAATGGAACGAATGGACGCAGTCGATCCGGCTGAAGGAGATGCCGAAGGTTGCGGCCGTACACGAGTGGAAAAATCCGGGGACGCTGGTCGGCAGCCTGAAAGAGGGCGGCTTCTCGGGGCTGATCCATCTGCCGGGCGATCCGGCCGACGTGTTCTATACGCTGGCTGACCGCGGGCCGAACGGCGAGTTCAGCAAGGACAAGCTGCGCACGTTCCCGAACGAGACGTATGTGCCGCGCATTTACAAGATTAAAGCGGCGGGCGGAACGATCGAAGTGCTCGAAACGATCAAGCTGCATTTGCCGGCCGGCAAGACCGACAAGTTCAGCAAGACGGCAGAGCTCACCGGTCTGCCGAATCTGGAAGGCAGCGACGAAGTTCCGTACGACGGCAGCGGCACGAAGAAGATCGCTTACGATCCGGACGGGCTGGACCTCGAAGGCATCGCCTATAGCCCGACGGACGATACGTTCTGGCTATCGGACGAGTACCGTCCTTCCGTGCTGCAGGTGAAGCGCGACGGTACGGTTGTCGGACGGTACGTGCCGCAGGGAGCGAAGGAGCAGTTGGTCGCGGCGGGCGCGCAAACGGAGATTTATGACATTTTGCCGGCGGTGTACGCGAAGCGGATTCCGAATCGCGGCTTCGAAGGCGTTACGATTTCACCGGACGGCAAATATTTGTACGCTTCGATCCAGAGCCCGATGGCGGTTCCGGACAAAAAGACGGGCGAAGCGTCCCGCAATATGCGCATCTTGAAGATGGATCTGGCCGCCAAGAAAGTCGTCGGCGAATATTTGTACATCGCGGAGAACGCCGATTCGTTCACGAATGTGAAGCAGAAGGACGTCGTCATTAGCGACTTGTCCGCCTTGAGCACTGATGTGCTGCTGGTGGACGAGCGCGATAAAAACAGCGGCAAGGAAGCGCAAATCAAGCGCATTTACCGGGCGGACTTCTCGGCAGCCACCAATCTGCTTGGGACCGAGCACAGCGACAATCTGGAGAAGCTGACGCTGGCGCAAATCAAGGAAAAAGGCATCGTGCCGGCCGGCAAGGAGCTGATCGTGGACGTGGCGAAGCTGGGCTATCCGCATGAGAAGCTGGAAGGGCTCGCGGTGGTGGACAAGCATACGATCGCCGTTGTAAACGACAACGATTTCGGCGTGGACGGCTACGACGACCAAGGCCAGCTGAAGGTGAACGGTAACCCGACGCAAATGTATATCATTCAGGTCGGCGAAGAATTAAAATAAATGGTTTAGTACAGAGAGAGCTCGTCCTAGGCGGACGGGCTCTTTTCCGTTATGCCATAATTTTTTGCCGAATGTCTGGGCAGGCTCGACCAATTGCTGTATAATGAAATCCGGTTTCATTCCATGGCTAATTTTACCGAAGGTTAAATATACCGGGGGTTATATACGGAGAGAAGGTCGGTACGATGTTCGCAGCTGTAAAGTCTCGTTTGCTTCATTTCTTACGCGAGTATCATCCGATCGTGCATGTGCTGCTGGTGGGAACCGCTCTGGCGCGGATCGCTTCGTCGATGAGCATGCCGTTTCTGGCCATTTATTTGTCCCGGGAGTCGGGGCTGCATCCGATCATGATCGGCGCGATCATCGGCATCGGCTCGCTTGCCGGCATGGCGGGCGGCTTCGTTGGCGGAGCTTTGTCCGACCGCCTGGGACGCAAGTTCATCATGATGATTGCCTTGATCGGCTGGGTGATCGTCTTCGCCGGCTTTGCGTTTTCCAAAGCGCCGCTGCTTTTCATGCTGTTCAATATGCTGAACGGGCTTTGCCGTTCGCTCTACGAGCCGGTATCGCAAGCGCTGATGGCCGACGTGACGGTGAAGGAAAAGCGGCTTAACGTCTTCTCGATGCGTTATCTGGCGATCAATGTCGGCGTAGCCGTCGGACCGCTGCTCGGTGCCTACTTCGGTATGTTCGAAGCCTGGCTGCCGTTTCTGGTTACGGCTTTCATTTATTTGACCTACGCGGGCTTGCTCTATGCGCTGCTGCAGGCGTTTGGCATTCGTCAGATCGAGGGAGAGCACCGCAGCGGGGTGACGGTCCGTTCGGCATGGCGGGTCATCGCGAGCGACCGTGTATTCCGTTATTACATTGCAGGCGGGATTATCGGCGCGATCGGCTATTCGCAGATGATGGCCACCTTATCGCAATACGTGCAGCAAAGCGTAGCCGACGGGGCGACGCTGTTCGCGCTGCTGATGACGATCAATGCGGTGACGGTCGTCCTGCTGCAGGTGCCGCTGTCGAAAATGTTCGAAAGCCGGGGTCCGATGGCTGCGATTGCGGTGGGCGGTCTCATGTTTGCGCTCGGGGATATCGGCTATGCGGTATCTGCCGGATGGATCGGATTTATGATCTCCATGGTTTTGTTCACCGTCGGAGAGGTACTGAATTTTCCGGCAACGAACATGCTGATCGACCGGTTGGCGCCGGAGGGAATGCGGGGCACGTACTTCGGCGCGCAGTCGTTTACGAATCTCGGACATTTTCTCGGTCCTTTGGCGGGCGGCGTGCTTTTGTCGGAATGGGGGGGCGGTCCGCTGTTCTCCGTGATGGCAGTCGTAACGGTGGCAGGAATCTATTTTTACTGGAAAGGCCAGCAAGTCTATAAAATGTTTCATAATTCACATGAAAATCCATGAAAATAGTCCATAAGAACTATGTATTCTACCGGGTTGATCTTTTATCCTAAGAGATGAGATTTAATCATACACGAAAAGACAATTTTCGAGCGTGCTCGATAAAGGCAAACCGGGTGAAAGCCCGCGGGCGCGAAGCTATAGAGGCTAAGGCGCCGAGGTTGCGTGATGCCAGCCAGTTTACCGAAGGCACGGAGACGCGCGATGATAGATGCGGACTCCCGTACCGTCAACGGAGAGTCTTTTTGTTTTCATATAAAGGAGCGGGAACGGATGGCAGATCAGGTTCAAGGACGGAGCATCATGACGAAGCAAGGCTTCTATACCAAAGTGGGCAACGATTTCGTCGGCGTCTTTTTGTCGAGCGAAGGCCCGAAAATGTTCATTAATCGCGAGGTGTACGAGCTCGCCTCCTCCTGCTGGGACGTGGAAATGGTCAAAGGGCGCAGCCGGCAGGTCATTACGTTTTATTGGCGCGGCGAAGTAAAGCTTTCCGTGCGGTGCGAAGCGGACAATGAAGTTTTCATGTCGCTCTTCGATTATTGGAGCTGCCGGGCGCAGGATCTCCGTCACGCCTAGCGGTCGCTTGCCGACCTCCCGAATAGGCACTCGCCCTGCCCGTGATGCATACGATGCTCGTAGCACATTACGGCTTACGGGGAGGCAGAGACAGGAATGGCAACGGCTTTCGAGACATCCGCGGCGTTCGAACACCGGTTCTGGCTGCAGGTGATGGGAGATCATGCCCGGTTTATTAATAATTCGCTATCAGTGGACGAAGCTGAAGAAGTGACGCGGGCCCGGGCGATGATCGCAGCCTTCGACGGGCTGCTTGAGCATGCTCGCAAGACGGAAAAGCGCGAGCGGCTAATCGAAATTACACGGGAGGCTTACGGCCTGACGCAGCAATTGATCAGCTTCAAGCTGCATCTGCTGCAGAGACATTTAATCGGGAAAATCACGATCGGACTGTCGCCTTCGTTTTTGAGCCATATGGTGAACGAGGCGGAGGAATATGTGCGGGTGCTGGGGAGTCTGCTTTCCGGTCAACCGGCTCCTGTATTCCATGAGCTGCACCATCATCTGGTCTGGTTACAGGACGCCTATGGGCATGCAAGCTCAATCGCAGGCGATCTTGATATGGCGGAATCGCGTTTGACCGAGATGGCCCGGACGTTCGATCAGCATTTTCGAGAGTTTTATTTGAAAGCGGTCGAGTTGGCCGGATATTTGCGCGCGAACGTGAAGAAGTTTCCGGCTTTGGCGCGTTTCGGCAAAGAAGTGGAGCTTGAGATGGCGCTGTTCATGCAGTTTCTGCGGGAGCTGGAGGAGCTTCGGCTTAGCAAGCAGGCGCTCGGGATTTTGTCGCCTTTAATGGCCGATCATATGTCGCGCGAGGAATGCTACTACTTGATGAAGCTTGCTCAAGCATCGGAGCATAAAGCCCCGGCCTGCGACCCGGCCCGTCCCCGCGTCGAGTCTTAGCGCGAACAATCGAATAAATCCTTACAAGGCCAAGCTGAATCACTGCTCCGGTCTCGTAAGGATTTTTTTGCTTCTGCCAAAAAAGGGCCGGGAAGGTTAAAGCGGCAGGCAAATGGAAATATTGGATGGTATCGTTCAAACATTGTTGACAACATTCATCGGGGAACCCGACGAAGTTGCAACGGAGGACTGATATCTTATGGCTAAGGAACAATCCGTGCTGCTTTTGATGTGGATTGCGAGCGTGCTGCTGCTCTGTAGGATCGGGCGGCGGCGTGTGAGAGCCACCGTATTTCTCATCCTTATTTTTCAATCGATGACCTGGTTAATAAGTTTACTGCTGTCGAGTCTATCCTTGTTCGAATTTCCGGTGCGGGAATTGCCGAGGGCGACGTCAATTAATTTCACGTTTGAGTTTATTCTGTTTCCAGCTTATTCCGTCTGGTTTCATTATACGTATCCCGAGCGGAGAAGCACGGTTCGTCAGATCGGACATTACGCGCTGTTTGCCACAATTTTCGTCGCATTTTACAGTTTCATGGCTAAGTCTACTTCACTTGTAAAATTTCACGCTTCGCCGTTCTGGCTGTATCTTACCTTTCCGGTTGCACTCTATATTACCCGGCGGGTGTTCTTATGGTTCGTTCGGGAGGAACCGGGAAAGTCTGTCACAGGCTTATCGGAGAAACGGTTATGAGCAGATTCGTCGAGCAGTGGATTCTTGTCTTTGTCTGGGGGATGACACTGGCTTCCCTGTTGTTCATTCCGAGGGACAAGTACCGCAACGCGCTTACGGTTTTTTTGTTTAAGCAGTGCATCACCTGGCTCCTCGGACTTCTTGTAGTCGAGTGGGGGTGGATTTCCTACCCGGTCCGGTTATTCTGGAAGGTGAATGCTACCAGCTTCACATTCGAATATTTCGTTTATCCGGTCATTTGCGTTTTCTTTATGCTGTATTATCCCGAGCGCCGGAGCAGGTGGACGAAGCTGGCGTATTATGCGGCGTTCACGTCCGGAATCATGATACCGGAATATATCATCCAGCGCTATACGAAGCTGATCGATTACTTGCACTGGACCTGGTATTGGAGCTGGATCAGCTTGTTTCTTACGTTCGCGCTGTCCCGGTTGTTCTACGTATGGTATTTTAAGCCGGTGCGGATGGATAAAAACAAGCCCTGAGCTTATTGCTCAGGGCTTGGGTTCGCTTCCCGGTCCTTGCGCCACGCGTATAAGCCGCCCGGTGCGAAGTACTGGTACAATTGGCATTCGATCCGTCCGTTAAACAGCTTCCGCTTCTTGTCCGCCGGCCGGTTCACGTAGTGCTCGAACTGCTTGGCCGGGGTCAGGACAAAAGCGGACCAGGTAGGGAGCTGCGCATACAAGTGTCCGAAGTCGCGGACGGCGCGTTCCGCCTCGCTCCGGTCGCCCAGCCGCTCGCCGTAAGGCGGGTTCGTAATGATGCAGCCGTAGTCTCCTAGCGGCTGCGCTTTGGCCACCGGCAGCGTCTGCAGGCTGAGTTCTTTGCCCAGTCCGGCCGCTTTGGCCGACGCTTGGGCAACCTCGATCGCGCTGCGGTCAATGTCCGAGCCGGCGATCTGCAGCGGCACGTCGTCGCGCACGAGATCGTACGCTTCTTCACGCGCTTCCTGCCATAACGACTCAGGGACGAGTGGCCACGCCTCCGCATTGAAGCTGCGTCTCAGGCCCGGCGCCAGATTCCAGCCGATCATGGCCGCTTCGACAGGGATTGTCCCGGAGCCGCAGAACGGATCGTACAGCGGACGCTCCGGCTGCCAGCGGCTGAGCAGGATCATGGCGGCCGCCATCGTTTCTTTCAGCGGCGCTTCGGTAACCAGCTTGCGGTAGCCGCGCTTGTGCAGCCCGGGGCCCGTCGTGTCCAGCGTAATCGTCGCGATATCGTTCAGCAGCGCGACCTCGATAACGAAGCGGCCACCCGTCTCGCGGAACCATTCGGTCCCATAACGCAGCTTCATGCTTTCGACGACGGCTTTCTTCACGATGCCCTGACAGGCGGGAACGCTGGACAGCTGCGATTTATGCGAGCGTCCTTCGACCGGAAACTCGCCGTCCTCGGGAATCCAATCCGGCCAAGGCAGCGCCTTGACGCCTTCGAACAGTTCGTCGAAGGTGCGTGCCGGGAATTGCCCCATTTTGACCAGCACGCGGTCGGCGGTCCGCAGCCACAGGTTCGCCCGGGCGATCGCCAGCGCGTCGCCGACGAACGTCACGCGGCCGTTCTCGACCGTCACCTGATCGTATCCGAGGTCGCGAACTTCCCGGGCGACAACGGCTTCCAGGCCCATGGGGGCGGTAGCAATCAATTCAATGGTGTTCGATGTCAACGCTTGCTCACTCCTTGGAAAAGCCATACAATAAACTAGTATAGGCGATTGGCCCCGATTATACAACGGCGGCGGGAACGAAGGTAACGAACGGTACAGCCGTACGCCCTACGAGGACCAAACGGAGGAGGAAGAACGGAGATGACGGAGATGCCATTATCGGCGGAAGCGTATTTGGAAGGGTTGTTTGAGCCCGATGCGGAGCTTGAGCGGGTGCAGGAGGGCATCCGGGAGAACGGAATGCCGGAAATTTCGATCGCGCCGGGGTATGGACGGCTGTTGACGATGCTCACGCGGCTCGTTCGCGCGGAGCAGGTGCTGGAGATCGGGGCGCTGGGCGGTTACAGCGGTATTTGTCTGGCACGCGGCCTGTCCGACGGCGGCAAGCTGGTATCGCTGGAGCTGAAGCAGGAGTATGCGGACTTGGCGCACAAGCATCTGCGCGAAGCGGGGCTCGGCGACAAGGTCGAATACCGGATCGGCGAGGCGCTGGATAGTCTGGAGGCGCTGTCGGCGGAAGGCCGGCGGTTCGACCTGTTCTTTATCGATGCAGACAAGGGCAACTATCCTAATTATTTGGAATGGGCGATCAAGCTGGCCCGGCCGGGCGCGCTCATCCTCGGCGACAACCTGTTAATGCGCGGCAAGACGACCGATCCGGAGCAGACCGGCAACGCCGTGACGAAGATGCGCCAATTTAACGAAAGCATAGCGCGCGATCCGCGTCTGGAAGGCGTGCTGCTGCCGGCGTATGACGGCCTCGCCATTGCGAGAGTACGGGGATAGAGGCGGACAGGTGAATAGTTAATGGTATGGCGAAGAGACGGTTTCCCTTGGTCGGCACGACGAAGAGAAACCGTCTCTTTTTGCGGAAAACTTCTCAGGAGCCCCGTTTCGTTCTAAACCTCTGCAGTTCCCGTGCCCCGATAGCCGAGCTCGTGCGATATGGCGCGTGTAATTCCCACTACCTCTTGAATCCACCGTTCATGGAAGGGCAGCATACGATCGGTCGGACCGATCACGCTGACGGACGCGATCGCTTTCCCGTCGGCATCGAAGATCGGCGCTGCGATCCCGGTCGCGCCGACATTGCGCAGGTTCGAGCTCAGCTCGTATCCGTTTTTCCGGATGTCCTTCAGCCTGCGTTTCATCGTCTCCGCGTCGGTAATCGTATACGTGGTATACGTTTTCAATTGATCCCCCAGCACGTCGTCGATGAAAGCGTCGTCCCGGTAAGCCAAAATGGCGCGCGCCGCCGAGGTGGCGTACATCGGAAACCGCCTGTGCTCCTCCGCGTTGAAGCGGATCGGATACTGCGAGTCGATTTTATCGACGTAAATGGCATCCTGACCGTCAATGACGCAGAGCGTGACGAGCTCCTTCGTTTTATCCGAGAGCTGCGCTAGAAAAGGTCTGGCGAAATCGACGAGATTGTGATTTTTCAGCACCTTGTTGCCGAGCTCCAGCAGCGTATAGCCGAGCGAATATTGCTTGGTTGCGGGATTTTGCTTGATGAAGCCTTCGCTTTCGAACGTCATCAGCAGCTTGTGGACTGCGCCCTTGGAAAGCTCCAGCTTGCGGCTCAAATCGCTCACGCCGAGCTCTTTCGGAGAATCGAGAAATAGTTTAAGCAGCTTGCAGCCGTTTTTGACAGAGGATAAATGGTTGTCCATAGCCTTTGTGCTCCTTGCCGTCGTTAAGTTCAGGGACGGTTTGAAATGTAGAGTAAGTGTAACATAAACCGGGCAAATTTCCCAGAATTCGCTTTCACATGTAAGGAAACATAACATTGAAAACGTTTTAATAAAAATAAACTATTGCGCTTTATTCAAGTTACGTGCTAAAATCTCCTTATGTTTCTCGTATAGTAAACGATGTTCACGTATAGTGAACGATACCACATCCGAGGAGGAATTACAATGAACAAAAAAATGGGGGTTTTAGCGGTATTGACGCTTTGCGGCTCGCTGCTCGCAGCATGCGGATCTGGGAAGCCGGCGGCATCGGGTGAAGCGGGGCAAGATCAAGCCGGCGGCACGAAGCCGGAGAAGCAGCTTGTGATTTCCGGTAACGGAGCGACCGTCGAGCAAATGATGAAAGACGAAGTGTTTAAAAAATTTAACGAAAAATATCCCGATGTGAAGCTCACTTACGTATCCGGCGTCGCCACGGAAATCGTGGCTAAAGTAAAAGCGCAGAAAGGCGCTCCGCAAATCGACGTGACCGTGATCGAAGCGGGCGAACAGGAAGCCGGCCGTGCGGAAGGGCTGTGGGAGCCGTTGAACGATAAAGACGTTCCGTCCATGAGCAAGGTTTCTCCTGAGCTGAAAGTGAAGGACAACAGCGGCGTAGCGGTCAACTTTACCCCGATGGGCATTTCTTATAATGCGGAAATGGTGAAGTCCAAGGGCCTTCCGGTACCGGAGTCGTGGAACGATCTTGCCCGTCCGGAGATGAAGGGGAATTTGACGCTCAGCGAAATTTCCAGCAATTTCGGCCGTTCCGCGCTGATCATGCTTGCTTATGCAAACGGCGGCTCGGAGAAAGAGATGGAGCCCGGTTTTAAAAAGTTGGAAACGGTTGCGGGCTATATGCCGACATTCGCCAAGAGCGCAGCGCAGCTGCAGCAAAACCTGCAAAACAAGACGGCTGCGTATACGGCTTGGACGATGGCGCGCAGCTTGGTGCAGAAGGACGCCGGCCTCGATCTCGAATTCGTCATCCCGAAGGAAGGTGCGAACCTGGTGCCTACCGTAGCGTCGATGGTCAAAGGCGCGAAAAACCCGAACGCCTCCAAGCTGTTCATCGAGTTCCTGTTGTCGGACGAAGTGCAGGCGATGTACGCAACCAAGCTGTACTACAATCCGGCAACCAAGGTAAATCTGCCGATGGATATTTCCAAGAAGCTGAGCTTCGACATGAAGAAAGCCGTCAAATTCGACTACGAGGTTATCAGCAGCAAAACGCCGGAGTGGCTCGACCGCTTCAATAAAGAAATTGCGCCGAAAGTCGGAAAATAGGTGAACGATATGATAAAAACGATCGATGTGGAGCTCAAGGGCATCCAGAAGAAGTTCGGATCCAACGTGGTCGTGGAACAGTTCAATCTGCAGGTGGAGCAGGGGGAATGCGTTTCGTTCCTCGGCCCTTCAGGCTGCGGCAAAACGACAACGCTCAATATGATCGCGGGCTTTCTTGAGCCGGACCGGGGCGAGCTGATCATTAAGGGCAAGAAGATGAACGGCGTGCCGTCCAACAAACGGGATCTCGGCATGGTGTTTCAGACGTATTCGTTGTTCCCGCATATGACGATCTTTGAAAACGTGGCGTACGGGCTGAAGCTGCGCAAGACGCCGAAGGCGGAAATGCGGGAGCGGGTGCGGAAGGTGCTGGAGCTGGTCAAGCTGCCTCACGTGGCCGACCGCTATCCGAAGCAGCTTTCGGGTGGCCAGCGGCAGCGTATCGCCATCGCCCGTGCGCTCGTGACCGAGCCGTCGCTGCTGCTGCTGGACGAGCCGCTAAGCAACTTGGACGCCAAGCTGCGCGAAGAGCTTCGCGACGAGTTAAAGCGGTTGCAGCAGGAGATCGGCCTGACGACCATCTTCGTCACCCACGATCAGGAAGAAGCGCTTTACTTGTCCAACCGGATTGTCGTGTTGGATCACGGCAAGGTAGAGCAGATCGGCACCCCGTGGGAAATTTACAACCGCCCGGCGTCCGAGTTCGTACATACGTTCATCGGCAAATCGAACCGGTTGTCCGGCAGAGTGGAGGCAATGGGAAGCCAGACGCTGTCGCTCGTGACGGAGGACGGGCATCCGATTCGGGCTGCGTTCAAAGGCATTGCGCTTCAGGCGGGCGACGCCGTCTCCGTCTATGTCCGTCCCGAGCGGATCGGCTTTGTGACAGAAGGCGGCGAGAATGCCTCCGGCGGTGTCAATCGGGTGCAGGGCGTCGTCCAACTGATCTCCTTCCTCGGGGCTTACGCCGAGTGTGAGGTGCAGGTCGGCCGGTATACGCTGAATGTGCGCATTCCTTCCGACCGTCAGGACCGCGAATGGTCGGTCGGCGATTCGGTATGGCTGGAATGGAAGCCGGAGGACGTGTTCGTTTTCCCAAGGAAGGGGCATGAGACCCATGGGTAAAGGCAAGTCATCCGCTGTCCGGAGCGCCGTCTTGCTGCTGCTTCCAAGTCTGGCCGTCGTCGCCGGCGTGTTTTTGCTGCCGATGCTTTATATTTTTCTGCTCAGCCTGGAGGGGAAGCAGGGGCAGTTCACGCTGGAAAACTATACGATCTTTTTTAAAGATACTTACTATCTTCAAATTTTATGGCGAACCGTCAAACTGGGCTTGCTCTCGGTGCTGGCTTGTCTGGTGCTCGGCTATCCGGTGGCGATGTTCATGGCCCAGACGTCGGGCAAGCTGCGCGGGATCATTACATTTCTGATTATTTCTCCGCACTTGATCAGCGTCGTCATCCGGAACTTCGGCTGGGTCGTCATTCTGGGTGAAAAAGGTTGGATCAATAGTACGCTGCTGAAGCTGGGGCTCATTGATACGCCGCTCAAGCTGCTCTATAACGAGCTCGGCGTCGTCATCGGCTTGACCGATTCCTTGATCGTGTACATGATTCTCGCCATCGCGACGAGCCTATACCAAATCGACGGCTCGCTCTATAAAGCGGCCGGCATTCTCGGCGCGGGCAAGGTGCGCACGTTCTTCACGGTAACGCTTCCGCTGACGCTGCCGGGCATTGTCGCCGGAACGACGCTCGTGTTCAGCCTGTCGATGAGCGCGTTCGTTACGCCTGCGCTGATGGGGGGCACGTCCGTGAAGGTGCTGCCGGTCATCGCCTACGAGAAAATTATGGCCCAGCTCAACTGGCCGCTGGGAGCGGCGCTTTCGTTCCTGCTGCTCGGTTCGACTATCGCGCTCGTCTCGCTGTTCACGCGGCTTATCGAAACGCGGCGCTATAAAGAGGTGTTCTCCTCATGACAAAACGATTTTCGCCGCTCGGCCTCATTACGTTTTTCGTTGTCTTGTTCGTTGTTTCGCCGCTGCTGGTCATTATTCCGACCTCGCTGACATCGGCCAAATATTTGTCGTTTCCGCCGGTCGGATTCTCCTTTCAGTGGTACGTCAAAATTTTCGACCGGCCGGAATTCGTCGATTCGTTCTGGTTCAGCCTGGAGCTGGCGGCGCTGACTGCCGTCATTTCCACGCTGCTCGGCACCATCGCGGGACTTGCACTGCACAAGTACAAATTTCCCGGCAAAGGGGTGATCAACGGGCTGATGCTGTCGCCGCTGACCGTTCCCGCGCTGATCATCGGGATTGCGGCGCTGCTCTTTTTCACGCGGATCGGGCTGGCCGGCACGTTCACCGGGCTGCTGCTCGCGCACACGCTAATCTCGATTCCGTATGTGGTCCGGCTCGTGCTGACGGGTCTCAGCTCCTTCGATTATACGCTGGAGAGGGCGGCTTACATTTTGGGTGCCAAGCCGTTGAACGTCTTCTGGGACATCACGATGCCGCTGATGAAGCCGGCGATTATATCCGGCATGATTTTCGCTTTCTTGACTTCGTTCGATAACGTGACGGTGTCGCTGTTTCTCGTCTCCCCGACGACAACGACGCTTCCGATGGCGCTGTTCAGCTATATGCAGGAAACGCTGGACCCGCTCGTCGCGTCCGTATCGTCCGTCGTAATTTTACTTAGCTTGGTGTTCATCATTATATTGGAAAGGGCATACGGATTGGACCGTTTGTTCGGATCGAATTCGCATTCCCATTAACGGAGATGCTGCGGTGTGAAGTCAATAAAAGATCGGATTGAACAATATTTGCCCGAGATGCTGGCGCGGCTTGAAGCAAGCGTCAATATGGATTCACCGTCCGCCGACAAAGCGCTGAATGACCGGATGGCGGACTGGTACGCGGGCCAATTCAAGGAAATTACGGGAGGCACGGTCGTCCGGGTTCCGAACGAAGTGTACGGCGACCGGCTTCTGTGCGAGGTAGGGCAAGGGGATAAGCAGATTTTGCTCCTCGGCCACTTCGACACGGTCTGGCCGCAAGGAGAAGTATCGCGCCGGCCGTTTCATATCGGGAACGGTCGCGCTTACGGGCCTGGGGTCTACGACATGAAGGCGGGGCTGATGCAGGCGATGTTTGCGATCAAGGCGCTGCAGGAGTTGGGGCGGTTCCCGGCGGATAAAAAAATCGTGCTTCTGCTCAACAGCGACGAAGAGCTCGGCAGTCCGACGTCCCGGGCCTTTATTGAAGAGCAGGCCAGGAAATCCGCCGTCTCCTTCGTGCTGGAGCCGCCGATGGAGCCGAGCGGCGCACTGAAGACGGCGCGCAAAGGAAGCGGCCGGTTTAAGCTTGCGGTGCAGGGCGTTTCCGCGCACGCCGGCGTAAACCCGGAAAAAGGCGTCTCGGCGATCCAGGAGCTCGCCTGCCAGATCCAGCGGCTGCATGCTTTGACCGATCCCACTGTCGGGACGACGGTGAACGTCGGCGTCGTCAAGGGAGGCATCGGCTCCAACGTCGTGGCGGAGCACGCGGAAGGGGAGATCGACATCCGCGTCGCCACGGCGGAGGAGGCCCGGAGAATCGAGCAGGCGCTGGGCGAGCTGGCTCCCGTACTGCCGGAGGCCCGGCTGCAGCTGACCGGCCGGATGATGCGTCCACCCATGGAGCGGACGGAACGGACGGCGGCGCTGTTTGCGCTGGCCCAGCAGATTGCCCGCGCCGAGTTCGGCGTCGAGCTGGAAGAGACGCATACGGGTGGCGTCAGCGACGGCAATTTTACCGCTGCCGTCGGCACGCCGACGCTGGACGGACTGGGGGCCAGGGGCGATTATGCCCATTCGCCTGACGAGTACGTCCGGATAGACGAAATCCCGTTCCGTACGGCGCTTCTCGCGGAGCTGATTGCACGGTGCTAGAGAGCTTCGCTTCGTGCATTCGCGCAAGCAATGAAAGAAGGCCGGGAAGCGCATCAAGCGTTTCCTGGCCTTCTCTATATATACCGCATTTAAACGCTAATGGGCCTGTCGATCAGCTCGTTGGACGAAATGCCCAGAAAGACGTAGGCTTCCTTTTTCATGACGCTCGGATCGTCGTCCCAGAAGCTCTGGAGCACGTTGATGAATCCGGACGCCCGCGCGATGCGGTCCATTTGCATTTTCATAATCGCTCCGCTGCACAGCACGGCACACTGGGATACTTGAGTCAAAATGCCGCCCTGAAGCTGCTCCCAGATCGCGTTCACTTCGGGGGAGAAGACGACCGGCCGGCCGTTTTTGATCATGAAACGGTTATCGACGAGGAGCTTGGCTCCGCTCATCGTAGAAAGGCTGCTTTTTACCAGCTCGCTTGCTTGGGTGGCGTCCTCCACCGTCAACGAATCGAGTACCTGCCAGGCCAAAACATTGTTCGTGCGGTCAATGTGATGCTTAAAAACGTCTTCGAATTCCATATATATCATTTTCCTCCTATTTAAACCAGGACGCGAGCATGATATCGAGCGAACGGCACGTATATCGAACCAAATGCTCGGCTTCCTTTAGTTCAGTATCGTTCATATCTTGAATGAGATGATAGACGTTGCTGTGCTCCTCGTCCGCCTCGCAGTGAACTTCCCAATACTCCAGATTCGTAAATCCGGCTCTTTTCAGAATCGCGTAGGCGTGCAGGTACATGGCGAGGGCGTAGCCTTCCGCCGTACTGTTCACAAGAAGCAGCGACAAGTTTTCGCTCATGGAGCTGACAGCGCGGTATTGGAGCGAAATGAAGTCCTCGGTCTCATAATTCGGAAACGATTGTTCGGGGTCGTCAAGCCCCAAATCCGTCATCCATTTGCGGAGCATCTCGGCGTGGTCTTTCTCTTCCTCGTAATGGGTGGAGAAGACATCGTGCCTGACATCCGGGAACCGTTCCCAACGCAGCTTAAGAAGCTCTCCGAAATGCTTGGACAAATGGTATAAGTGCAAGCACCATTTGAAATTTTCCGGCTGTGCGCTTTCGGGAAATCGGGTGAAAAAAGGATTCGACTTTTTTACTTTCTCAAGTTCCTCTGCGATGATCGTCGAAATCGTTTCAACAACTTGTGATTGCGCCATTATTATCTTCCTCTTTCTCTGTTGAATTGGATACTTCCCGGCGGAACGACAGATGACGGATCATAAGAGGATTTCTGGTTCACCTCCTTTGGAACACCATCCATAAGGTAAGCAGGAGGAAAAAAATATTTAGTTTTCTTTACTATTTCTTACATTCTTATTATCGGATGCATTTTCCTTCTCGTTAGGAAAAATGGCATAATTTATTTACTAAGTTTTCATTAAAGTTCACTAATTTGTCAAATATTCGGAGAAAGTAGGCGGAAAATCATAGATTATTGGCAAAAAAATCCTGCAAGCCCAGGGTGACAAAGCACCAAAGGCTTACAGGTTGATAACGACAAGCGTGGTTATGAAGGGGAAGGGGTCGATTTTTGTCGGAGCAGAATCGATTTTCGGGCCCACAAGCCGTTAATCAAGAGCAGAACGGCCGAAACGAGAAAAAGCTGCTGGATCGTCATCACGCCGGAGATCGCTCCGCCCACGACGGGGCCCAGCATGTTCCCGAGCGCAAGAGCGCTTGTGTTGAAGCTGTAGGAGCGGCTTTCCATCCCGTTCGGCGTATATTTCCGGATGAGCGCGTTCACCGTAGGGAGCAGTCCTCCAAGAAAAATGCCGAGGAAAAACCGGGCCGCGCAGAGCTGCCACACGTTGTGCACGAAGGCTTGGGGGACCGAAGCCACGGCGGCGCCGAGCAGACACGTCACGAGAATTTTCTCCGGTCCGATCCGGTCAGACAATTTGCCGAATATTGGCGAAGCGATCATGTTGGAGAAGCCGGTCACCGATCCGACCAGACCGGCGTAGAACGCCAGCATCTCGTCCTGTCCGTGAAGCTGCTGGACGAACAGCGGGAGAAGCGGCATTACGCTGAGCAGCGAGAATTGGATCAAGAAGGTGACGGAGTACAGCGAAGGAAGCTGCGAAATGCGCCTCAGCTCGTTGAATGCCGCCAGCATGGACTGCTTCGGCTTCTGAAGCGCTTTTTTTGCATCGAACGTTTCCTTCACCAGCAGCGCTGCAAGCAGCGAGGCGGCGAATAGCGTAGCACCCGTCACGAAGAAAATGTTGCGGAACCCGATCCATTCCGCCAGCAGCCCGCCGAGAAACGGCCCGAGAATCGATCCGGCGACGGAGCCGGATTGCAGTGTGCCCATCGCGAAGCCGACTTTCTCGCGCGGCGTGGTGGCCGACATCAGCGCGACTCCCGCGGGCACGAAGCCGGACACCGTACCGTTCAAGAGCCGGAGCAGCAGCAGGTGCCAGGCGCTGGTCGAGAAGCCCATCAGCGTCATGACGATCGCCATGCCGAAGCCGGAGCGCAGCAGCATCACCTTGCGTCCGTACCGGTCGGCGAGTCCGCCCCAGATCGGCTGAAATATAAAGGAGGTGACGAAATTCCCTGCAAAGATGACCCCGGCCCAAGTAGCAACGCTATGAGGGTCATGGAGGCCCAGCTCCTGCAAATACAAAGGCAAAAAAGGAACAATCATCGTCATGCCGGCCATGACCAAAAATTGTCCCACCCATAATACGATTAAGTTAACCTGCCATTTCGCCACGCGAGCTCGCCTCTTTTCAAGCTGACCATCGCATGCAAACCGAAGAACATGTTTGCCGTCATCTGTGTGCTGGTCTATGTAATGTAACGTTCGACATGCTTCGAGTATACTCTCATTATTTCTGCGATGCAAACGTGTTCGGGGCAAACCGAAGAATGTGGCAATCAGGGGCCGGCCCGTTATTGCCGTTCGATCCCGCTGCGAATTTCGCCGACGAACCGCTCCAGATTGGGCAGGCCGACGCGTTCGGCGATGGCGACGGCTTGCTCGACGTCATAAGGCACGCGGACGAGCTGTACGGAGAACGGAGCAGGCTCCAGACAGGCCGGCTGCGACGTTTCTCCTTCCAGAATGGCATAGCTCGCATAAGGGAGCCCGTCGTAAGGCGCGCCGACGCTGCCGGTGTTGAAGAGCAGCAGACCTTGTCCCGCCTTCGACTTCAGCGTCTGGACGTAAGGAACGTGGATATCCCCATAGCCGATGACGTCCGGTGTCAGCTCCGTGCCCGCAAACCCGCCCGTCTGATCCGTATTTTGGAACATTGCTAGCTTTTCCTTCTTATTAGCCTTGCGGAGCACGCGATGATAAATGCTTTGCGCGGAAGCATGAAAAAGACGGACGCGGCGTCCGCTTAGCCACAGCTCCGCGGAGAACGGCAGCTCGCGCAAGTAGCGGAGCCGCTCGGTCCCGAGCTGGCGCTGCTGCCATAAGCCCGTTTCCTTGTCCTGCGGGTTGTTGATGCCGTGATCCCAGTTGCCCTGCACCGTCGTTTCGCACAGCTCGCGAATAAGGTCCACCGCCTCGCACGGCTGCGGCCCTTTGCCGACCAGATCGCCGAGGCAAACGATACGCTGGATACGGCGGCGGCGAATATCCCGAACGACCGCCTCCAGCGCAGGCAAGTTGCCGTGGATGTCGGAAATGACGGCAATGTTGTCCATGATGTTAGGTTCCTCCTGTTTCTGTAGCTCCCAAGTGGCTGATCTTTCCATTATAGCACATGCCAAGAACCTTCGGAGAACGGTATTCCCGGAAGGTTCTTATTCTTTACCGCTTTGTCGGCTCTAGTACACTTTATGAATGATCTCCTCGAAATCCGGCTCCTCCATATGAACGTCGCGGGCCGTTCCATACGGCTCCAGCCGGCGGAGTACTTCCAAGGCGGGCAGCTCCTGCCGGTTGAAATGGACGGTCAGCTCGCAGCCGTTCGCTTCCGCGACGATGAAGCCCAACTCCGACTCCGTGGCATTATCCAGAGAAACCTCGGCTTCAAACGATACGCGCAAAATCGTCGGCAGTCCGATCCGCTCCCGCAGCTCACCGATCGTTCCGTCGTACGCCAGCGACCCGTGGTTGATCACCATGACGCGGTCGCAGAGCTGCTCGATGTCGTCCATATCGTGGGTCGTCAGCAGCACCGTTTTGCCAAGCTCCCGGTTGACTTTGGACAGCAGCCCGCGAATGTTGCGCTTGGCGATGACGTCCAGCCCGATGGTCGGCTCGTCGAGAAACAGGATGTCCGGCTCGTGCAGCAATGCGGCGGCAAGATCGGCCCGCATCCGCTGGCCGAGCGACAGCTTGCGGACCGGCGTATCGGCGAATTCGCCGAGGCCGAGCAGCCCGTCCAGCTCCGCCAGCGTCCGCTGCTGCCGCTGCCGGTCGATGCGGTACATCGCGCACAAAATATCGAACGAATCGCACACCGGCAAGTCCCACCACAGCTGGCTGCGCTGGCCGAAGACGACGCCGAGCCGGGAAACGACCCGGCGGCGGTCCTTGTGCGGGCTCATGCCGTCGATCCGCACTTCGCCCGAGGTCGGGTGCAGAATGCCGGTCAACATTTTGATCGTCGTCGATTTTCCGGCGCCGTTCGGACCGATATACCCGACGAACTCACCCGTACCGACCGTAAAGCTGATATCGCGGACCGCCGTTTTTTCCGCCCCGCCTCCGGTCACGGCCGCTTTGATCCGTTCCCACCGGCTTAAATGGGGGGCGGGAATGCGAAAGCTTTTATGTAAATGCTTAACCTCAATCATCGGTTTGTTCGCTCCTTTCAGATCTGGAAGTCATGGAAGTCGTAGTAAAATCAGCTTCCGCTGCTCTGGTAGCGGCTCAGGCCGAACCGCCAAAACCGCAGCATGAGCCACAGGAAGACGGCGGCAAAAGCCATGACGGCCGGCAGCAGCCACCAGCCGAACTCGCCCTTCACGATATAAAGCGCCGGCATGTAGTTTGCCATTCCGACAGGGATCAAGGTGAGCAGCAAGGTCCGCAGCCATCCGGGATACAGCTCCATCGGATACTGCACGGCTTTGTTTGCGGCATCTTCCGTCAAATTTTGCAGTTCGCTAACCCGTGTTGTCCAGAAGCCGAACGTTGCGGTGCCGAGTCCGATGGCGAACAGAAGCACCGCACCCGTCACCAGAACGACGAGAGTGAGCGGAATGGCGGCTGCGCTCACCTGGCCCGAGCTTATCATTTGTCCTAAGCAAAGCGTCAGGATGATGCCGCCCTGCACCCATTCGCCGAGCATCAGGCGGAAATTTTGCGACATCAGCGCCAGCAAGACGGGAATCGGTCGAACGAGCAACTGGTCCAAATCGCCGGAGACCAAATATTTCTCCAGATGATGCACGTCGTTGGCGAAGCTGCGGTAGAGCGCTTTGGACAGCAGGATGGTAGCGTACAAATAACCGATTTCGTACAAGCTCCAGCCTTGAATCGAGTCGAATTTCCATAAAATTACGGAAAGCAGCAAAAAGTCCATCGCATTGACAAGAGCTGCGAGCACGGTGGATAGCCAGAAATTGAATTTGTACTGCATCCGGCTGCGGACACTGGCTTTGACCAGCAGCAAAAACATACGTATCGTGCTCATCCGCCCTGCACCTCCACTTTATTCCGCACAACAGCGGTTGCGGCGAGGCAAAGCGCAGTAAACAGTACGCACCACAAAAGGCCGCCGTACATTTCGGACGGGGAAGCGAGGCCCAAATAAATTTTGCTTGGAATGTACTGCATGTACGGATAAGGCGTCAAGTAAGCGATGCGCTGCAGCCAGTGCGGCAGCCATTCGATCGGAATGAGAAAGCCGGAAAGTACGCTTGAGATGGAATTGTGAACCCAAAACAGCCAAGTCGATTCGGTAGTCCAGAGGGCCGTTACGCCGATGAGGTAATTCACGCAAATATTCATATAGGCGGCCATCGCAAGCGCCGTGGCGAAAGCAAGCCAGGTGCCGGTGTTGTGCGGAACCGGAAGCGAAAGCATCCATATGTAAATCAGGTAGATGGGGATCGTCTTGTAGAGCAATTGGTATCCGATTTGTCCCCATTCGCGGCACATCAACTGGTAAAACAGATGAACCGGACGCATCAAGTCGGTTGCGATCTGTCCGGTGCGTACCGAGCGCTCGATCCCAAGCCCGTTGGTCACGAATAATGTTACCCACAGCATCGCTTGGTTCAGCGCGACATAATGGATGACGGTTTGCAGGCTGTAGCCGTGCATGCCGTCCTGCTGTCCGATGCCCTGCCAGATCGAGACGTAGATCAGCCCGAAGATGACGCTGGCGACCGTATTGACCGCATGGGACAAGCGGTACTGCAGATTGCGTGCGAACGCTTTCTTCATTAAGACAGGGAAAAGCATAGACACCTCCGTAAGCTTGGATTGGAGCTTGGCTGGTAACGGCAGCGAAGTCCGATTCGCCGGGTTCGGCAAGAGATGAGGCGGATTGAGGTGAGTTGCCTAAAAAATCGAGAGAAAATCTATGTTACCAGAATAAGGGGGCGTTTGGCAATCGTTTTTTTTAGGTATTTGTGCCCCATGACCACAGGCGGGTGATTTGCTATAATGGGAAAAGAGAACATGTGCGCTGATTCGCAGCGGGATAGGATAGGGGTAGGTTAAGATTCAGAAGGAACCGGTTGATACGGAGCAATCGCGTAAGCAAAAGCATGAACAGGAGCAGAAGCAGAACAGAACGCTCTGGATAAAAATTGGCTTGTTAAGCCTCATCACGATTGGCGCCTTCGCATATTTGATTCAAAAGCTGGACCCTCCGCAGGAGGGGGATAAAGGGGGCGGGCTGGCGTTGCCTCCGAAGATCGAAGCGATGTCCAAGCCGCCTGCGACGACGAATCCGGGCGTCACTCCAGAAAAGCCGCCGTCAGCGGATAGCGGTACAGCGACGGCGCCTCAGGAGCAATCCCCGAAAGTCAAGCTCACGTTCGTGGGCGATGTCATGTTCGGCAGCAAGGTGGATGAGCTGCTCCAAAAGAACGGCTACGATTATCCGTACAAACATGTCAAGCCGTACTTGGAAAAGGCGGATATTACCGTGGCGAATCTGGAAACGCCGATCACGACAAGAGGCGAAGCCCAGGAAAAAGAATACGTGTACCGGTCGTCTCCGAAGTCGCTGCCCGAATTGAAGCGAGCGGGCGTCGATCTGGTCAATCTGGCCAACAACCACAGCATGGACTATGGCGTCGAAGGGCTGCTCGATACGCTGGATTACCTTGATGCCCAGGACATCAAGCACGTAGGCGCAGGCCGGAATTCGGACGAAGCGTACAGCTACGTGATTATGGAGCAAAAAGGCATCAAAATCGCCTTCCTCGGCTTCAGCCGGGTCATTCCCGATACGAACTGGTACGCCGGCAAATCGAAACCGGGGATGGCGGAAACCTACAGCACGAAGCTGGCGTTTGAAGCCATCGGCAAGGCGAGAGCCGAGGCGGATCTGGTTGTCGTTATCGCCCATTGGGGAGAAGAGCGTAAGGCGTATCCGGTCAAGTCGCAGTCCGATCTGGCAAGGCAGTATATCGATCAGGGCGCAGATCTCGTCGTCGCCAGCCACCCGCATGTCGTTCAAGGCTTCGAGCAGTACAAGGACAAATGGATCGCCTACAGCATGGGCAATTTTATATTTACTACTAATGATAATCCGAATACTTGGGAAAGTATGATTTTGGAAGCCTCCTGCACCAAGGAACGAAGCTGCGACCTGAGCATGGTGCCGATCTTGACCAAGTGGGCCCAGCCGGTCCCGATGGTCGACGAGGCCCGAGACAAGCTGTTCGAGAAGCTGACGAGCTTGTCCGTCAATGCGCAGATCGACAAGGAAGGGCGGATCACGCTTGGGGAGACCCGCACGATTCCGTCCGAGGTGGAAGAGAAGCCGCCTGTGAAGAAGGAGACGGGCATCGTCGACGGAACGTCCAAAACAGCCGTCAAACCGCCTGCGGAAGGGACGAAAAAGCCTGCCGATTCCGGCAAAGCCGCCGATCCGAAGAAGGCCGAACAGGGCAAAAAGTCCGAGACCGGGAAGTCAACGGAGACGGGTAAGAAGACGGATGCGGATAAAACGCAGACCGGGAAGACAGGAGAATCGGGCAAGTCGCAGGGAACCGGCAAGAATACCGAGGGCAAGAAAACGTCCGAGGAAGGCACCAAATCGTCCGAGGGCGGTAAAAAATCGTCTGAAAGCACCAAGAAATCGTCTGAAAGCACCAAGAAATCTGCCGAAGATCCGAAGAAATCGACCGATTCCAAAAAGACGAACGAATCTTCAAAATCCTCCGGCGAAACCCGCAAGACAGAGGAAGACCGGAAATCATCCGACTGAACGTAAAACGGCTGCCCCATTCGCATGGGGGCGGCCGTTTTTTTACGATGCGCAAACGTTGAGATTCCCCCAAGCCAGGCTTATAATGAAGGCGGAGTCTTATTTTAACGGAAAAGGAACGATCCGAAGATGAACGAATCGATTCGCAACATTTATTGCGTAGGACGCAATTACGGACGGCATGCGGCGGAGCTCGGCAACGATATTCCGGAGGAGCCGATGATTTTTACGAAGCCGACCCATGCGCTGGCTGTGATTGACGGCGGCGAAATCGAGCTGCCCGGCGGACGGGGTGAGGTGCACTACGAAGCCGAACTGGTGCTCCGCATCGGACAAGCGTATAAAGAGGGCATCACCGTGGACGAGCTGGTGGACCAGCTGGCTCTGGGCATCGATTTTACTTTGCGGGACGTGCAATCGGCGTTGAAAAAGAAAGGCCACCCCTGGCTCCCGGCCAAAGGATTTAAGGGCTCGGCCGCGCTGACCGGATTCCGTCCGTTTCCCGGCTTCGGGCAAGCCAAGCAGGTGGAATATTCCTTAAAACGGAACAGTCAGGAAGTACAGCGGGGGAATTTGAACGACATGATTTTTGATCTACAGGTGATCGTAGATTATATCGCCGCACATTACGGCTTGGGTGAAGGGGATATCATTTACACGGGTACGCCTGCGGGCGTTGGGGCGGTGAATGACGGAGACCGCTTCGAGCTGTTCTGGGGAGAGCGGGCTTTCGGCGCTTTTACGGCCAAGATCGGAAAGTAGCGGGTCCCGGAACGAAAAAGGCACTGCCGCATCCGGCTTTTTACGATCATATTATATGGGATTGGAAGGGGGCTCGGATGAATTGCAGCATTGGATCATCGGATTGGCAGGAAGTGTTCTGATTGCCGGAGCGGCGTACAGGAAACGTTCGCTGTCCGGATCGGGGGCTGCCGCTGCGGTTATGCTCGGAACGCTGATGTATGCGGCAGGAAGCTTGGCTTGGTTCGGGACATTGATTGCGTTTTTTATCTCGTCCTCGCTGCTGTCGAAGTGGAAGAGCAAGAAGAAGGCGGCCGCCGAGAGCGGCTACGCCAAATCCGGACGAAGGGATGCCGGCCAGGTGCTTGCCAACGGCGGTTTGGGGCTCGCTCTTTGTCTGGGAGCCGCCTTCGTGCCGCATCCGGCCTGGTGGGCCGTCTACATCGGCGTGATGGCAACGGTGACTGCGGACACGTGGGCGACGGAGATCGGCGGCCTCAGCCGGACGGCCCCGCGCTCCATCGTCAACGGCCGTCCGGTGCCGCCCGGCACTTCCGGCGGCGTATCGTCGCTCGGACTTGCCGCATCCGCGGCCGGCGGCTTGTTTATCGGAGCCGTCGCTTGGGCGCTGGCGGCGCTACAGCCGGAGCAGGCAGGGGACGCCCCTGCGTGGGAGGCTTCCGTCCGGTCGGCGGCCGGCCTGTTCGTCCTTGGGCTGGTTGGGGGCCTTGCCGGGTCGCTGGCCGACTCGTGGCTCGGGGCGGTGTGTCAGGTCATGTACCGCTGCCGCGTCTGCGGGAAAGAAATCGAAAAAAACCGCCACTGCGAGGCAGCGGCGGTTCGAATCCGGGGGTTGGCGTTCATGACCAACGACACGGTTAACGCTTTAAGCTCGGCGTTTGGCGGCGCCGTAACTCTCCTACTTTCGCTGTGGCTGTAACAGCGATTTAATCCTCTTCCTTGCGGGAATAAGCGAGCTTCGTTACATACATGGTGATGCCCGAGATAAGCAGCGCGACGATAATGCTGATGACGATAACGGTAGTTACCATGGCTTAAGCAGTCCTCCAAGCGGATAAATGTCACTTCGGACATTGTACCCCATGGAGGACAAAAAGCCAACCGTTACGGATTGCGCGGCTTCCAGGCCGGAAGCTGCAGCGATCCGACTTCGCGAAGTGTTTTCAAATCGTTCGCTTTCAGCATGTCGGGCGAGGACGAATACAGCGTATCGCCGATATACAGCAGGCGCTCGATATTGCGTTCGCTGCCGTACCAGTGCTGGCCGGCTTTGTTCATATCGTCTCCCGTCAAGTGCGTAATCTTACCGCGAAGTTGGAAGCCTTTTTGCAGGTCCAGCCCGTAAACGTAAGCGCCTTGGAAGGTAAAATCCCCGTATTTCGATGCGTTTTCCTGCGTGTTGGCACCGGTCTTATCTTTCACTTCCGCAACAGTAACCGGGAAGGCCAGCAACTGCTTCTCCTTGGAGAACAGCAGCGCTTTATGATCGTGCAGCAGCGGCGATTCGGTCCCGCGGTCGCCGATCGTCTCCTTGAACAGCTCCTTTGGATTCGCCACATCGGATACATCGAACAGGGCGAGCTTCATCCCTTGATAGAAAGCGACCGTGTCCGAGCCGTCGCCTTTCTTGTTGGAGACCTCCACCGCTTCCTTGCCGAAGCCGATCAGATGGTTCTCGTCGTACGGATGCAGGTAGTCGCTGTAGCCCGGAATTTTCAGCTTGCCGAGCATAGCCGGCGCCTGAGGGTTACTCAGATCCAGGACGAACAGCGGGTCGGTATTTTTGAACGTCACCATATAGGCGCGGTTCCCCGCATAGCGTACGGAATAGATGCGCTCGCCCGGGGCCAATCCTTCCAGCTTGCCGACGACACTTAGCGCTTCGTTCAGCACATACACGTTATTTTTCGACGTATGCTCGTCATTCCGCCACATATCGCCGCTGGTGGTGGCGATGCGGAAGTAGCCGTTCTGCTCATCCATCGAAAACTGGTTCAGCGCATGTCCCGGCACCTTGCCGCGTCCGACATAACGGACCATCCCGTTATCCATGCCGAATTTATAAATGGCGCTCGTCATATTAAGCGGCGCGGGGATGAAGGTGGTCTTGCCGTCCGCCTGCACCGTCTGCTCATTCTCTTTCATCGGCTCGTACTCGCTCACGGTGACATACAGGTTGTCGGGAGAAGCGTAGACGTTTTGCCCGGAGCCGAGGTAGCTCGTCACCTGCATTTTTTGATCGGGCTTGCTAAGCTTGAGGCCGCCGATTAGCAAATAGTTCGGCTCGACGGCTTTCGGGAAGTACCGGATATCCTCGTAGCCGATCGTAATAAATTGGTCTCCGGCAGCGGAATCCCGGTAGGCCGGCAGCGATTCGTTCGCCTGCTTCGCGGCGGAGTCCGCCTCTTGACGCATGATCCAAAAATAATTCATCGACTTGTTCGTTACGACGTACAACGAGTCGCCGATTTTGCGCGAAGAGACGTAATGCCCTTCCAGCTCGGCCTCACGGACTTGCTTCAGCTGGGTCCGGTCGCCCAACTCGTAAACGATCGTTTTTGTCGTCGAGCGGGTCGGGCGCCCCGGCCATACGACCATCTTTTTGGCCGTTCCGATGGCCGGCTCTGCAGAAACCGCAGAGCTGGCGTCATAAGGAACCTGTCCCGGCTTCTCGTACGTCGGATAGGATGTGTTGCCGACAACGACGAGATAGTTGTTATCGACGTACAGCTCCTGCGGATAAAAATTCGGGTCCGCCCAGTAGACGGTGCTGACGACGCTCATGCTTTCGGCCGGAGAAGCTTTCGTCACGAGAACGCGGTCGCGATTCACCTGGTAGATGTAGATGCCATCCGACTTGATAACGTCCGCTTCATCGACGCCCTGCACCTGCACGTTCGTGCCGGAGTAGGTGGGAGCCGCTGCGTCGGAAGCCTGCTTGGCGGCACTGCCGGCGGCTTGCGGTGCGTCAGCGGACGATTTCTCGGTAACCGCGATCGCATTGTCGCCCCGTAAGATCATGTTAGGACCGCTGCCATGAACGGCGGTAGACTCCTTAAGCAGCGCTTCCATCCGTTCCCGCGAACCGACGGTCGGCAAGCTTTTGTCCGCATCGGCAATCGTTACGCGCTTGTTTGGACCGTCCCAATAAACGTTAAAATCGAACGACTCGCTGAAAAAGCGCAGCGGTACCAAAATATTTCCATTATCGAGCGCGGGCGCTTCGTCCAACGTGACGGCTTCGCTTCCGCGGAAAGCTTCCTTGCTGTCCAGCCGAAGCTTGATCGAGCGATCCGCTTTGGTTGCCGTGGCTGAGCGTTCGGCTTCGTCCCACTGCACCTTCACGCCGAGCGCATCCGACAGCTCGCGGAGCGGAACCATCAGCGTGTTTCTGATCAAACGGGGCTGCACGGACAAGCTGACGGGCTGTCCGTTTAGCGTCAGCGCGATGAGTGCTTGCCCTGTGTCGGCCGCCACCGATAACGGCGCCGGGGAGACGGAAGTAAGGAGCGTCAATGCCAACATGCTTGCAAAGAGTGTTCTTTTCTGCACTTGTTTTCCTCCTTTGATGTTTCGTACCCTCTTTGTACCCTTTTTGAAATATCTTCTTGTTCACCCCTACTGACGCGCCCCCTGAAGAAATTGTTTCATCAAAAACCGCTCTTTTCCAAAAAGAAAAAGAGCGGTTTACCGATTTATTCGTCGCAATAAGCTATAGCCCGGTTCCGCCCCTCCTGCTTGGCCCGATAGAGCGCCTTGTCCGCACGGATAATCAGCTCCCGCGGCGAGACGTCGCGGACGGGAATCATGGTGGCAACGCCCAGACTTGCGGTGACGAAGGAGGAGACGGCGGAGCCGCGATGAGGGATGCGCAGTTGCTCCACTTCCGAGCGCATTCGCTCGCCCACGTAAAGCGCGCCCCGGCCGTCTGTGACCGGCAGCACAATGACAAATTCCTCGCCGCCGTATCTCGCAATCATGTCGCCCGGGCGCTTGGCTGCGCGCCGCATCGCTTCGGCCACATATTGGAGGCAGGCATCGCCGTCATGATGTCCGTAGGTGTCGTTATACCGCTTGAAATAGTCGATATCGAGCAGTATAACGGACAGCGGGGTGGAGAAGCGCATGGCATGCCGCCATTCCTTGGCAAACCGCTCATCGAAAAAGCGCCGGTTGGCGAGCCCGGTCAGCGCGTCGATCGAAGAAATTTTTTGCAGCAGCTCGTTGGTTTTCATCAGCTGCTGTTCCGTTTGCTTGCGCGAAGAGATGTCCCGGGAAATGCAGATCACCGTTTGTCCGTTTCCCGAATCGTGTTCGTCCCCTGTAATTCGTCCGCTTGTTTCGAACCAGACATAACCGCTGTCTTTCGTACGAATCCGGTAGGAGCTCAAAGGCAAGTTCGGCGCCGTCTCCATAGGAGACGTAGTTCCAGGGATTTTCGTCAAATCCTCGGGATGAAACAACTCGTAGGCGCTGGTCCCGATCAATTCTTCGGGCTCGTACCCAAGCAGAACACGGCAAGAAGGGGAAATGTACAAAATACGGCCGGACAAATCGTGCATCGACACAACGTCTGTGCTTTGCTCTACGAGGGTCCGGTAAAGAGAATCGCTGCCTGTTCCGTTCATCTCACGTGTTGCTTCTCGCCCGGGGGCTGGCGCCGCGAATTGGCTCTGTGCATCGCTCTCCGGGATTTGCACGAACAGAGAAGCCGGCGATCCGTGTGGCCGGGGGGCGACGGGCGCCGTGATGGAGCACCGGACCAGCGTGCCGTCGCTGCGGATAAGCCTTGCTTCGAACGGCTGAGCTACGGACGTCCCGTCGGCCAACTCTTTCAATATTCTACGAATCTGCTCTCTATCTTCGGGATGGATAATAGGTCCCCAAGGCATGCCGTTCAACGCCTCTTCGGGATAGCCGATCTGCTTGCCGAATGCAGGATTGACGCGAAGAAATAGGCCTTCTTCCGAGAAGAAAGCCATGCCGTTCGTGGATTGCCTAAACGCGCTGAAATATAATTGGATTTGCTCTGCATCCGTCCATTGATCAACCATGCTGCCGGCATCCTTCCTGCATGGATTACGTCCTAGTAACTAGGAAAATCGTTCCATAAACTCGCACTTACTATATTAATGAAAGTGGAGTTTTTGATCAATGAGGATGGAAAGGTTATGGCAGATTTAATATAAATTTTACTATTTCTTGACTATTTAAAAAACATCCGGCATGAAAACGCTATTTGCTCGAATTGTTTTCGTCTTCCACATGCTCCAAGTTCGTGTCGGCGGAAAGAAACGCCCGGCTTCCCGTGTCTTCGGTAACGGTCAGAGCTTGCTCGGAGGACGTCTCGTTCAGCCGTTTCTCAAGCTGCTTGATCTTACGCTGCAGCTTGATCTGGCGGAACAAGCCGATCAGGAAGGCGATCAAGCCGCCGAGCAGGGTAGATCCCAGAATGACCAGAATGAGCGGAATGTCAGCCTGGGTGAACAAAAAATTGACGCGGACGGGCTCTACGTTAATAACGGCGAATACCGCGGTAATAAGGGCAAAAAGCAACGTACTGATCAACATCCATTGGGCTCTCATCGAAATCGTCTCCTTTTGACTGCTGCATGAAGGGCAAAAAGGCCGAGCCGGGCAATACCGGACTCAGCCTGCGTCGGCAGCTTACTTCGCCAGCACTTCCATTTGCTCCAGAAGCTCTTTGAATACGCTCATCGCTTGTTTGATCGGTTCCGGCGTCGACATATCCACGCCTGCCTTCTTCAAGATATTGATGGAGTAGTCGCTGCTCCCGCTTTTCAAGAAACCCAGATAGCGGTCGACGGCCGGCTGCCCCTCCTCCAAAATCTGCTTCGCAAAGCTGGTGGCCGCCGAGAAGCCGGTGGCGTATTTGTACACGTAGAAGCTGTTGTAGAAATGAGGGATGCGCGCCCATTCCATCTCGATGTCCTGATCTACCGCCATATCCTTGCCGTAATACTGCACGTTCAGATCGTAGTAGATTTGGCTCAACAGCTGCGGGGTAAGCGTTTCGCCTTGCTCCGCTTTTTCGTGAATGATCTTCTCGAACTCGGCAAACATGGTTTGCCGGAATACCGTCGTCCGGAACTGGTCCATGTAGTAGGTGAGCAGGTACATTTTTTCTTTCTTGTCCGTCGACTTCTTCAGCAGATAATCCATCAGCAGCGCTTCATTCAGCGTCGATGCGACTTCCGCGAGGAAAATCGTATACTGCGCGTAGCGGTAAGGCTGATTCGCGTCCGACAAGTAGGAGTGGAGCGCGTGTCCCATCTCGTGCGTCAACGTGAACATGCTGTTCAGGTTGTCCTTGTGGTTCAGAAGAACGTACGGATGGGTGCCGAATGCGCCCCAGCTGTAGGCACCGTTACGCTTGCCCTCATTCTCGTAAATGTCGATCCAGCCGTCTTCGAAGCCCTCCTGCAGGGTCTTCAAATACTCCTCGCCGAGCGGCTTCAAGCTTTCTTTGACCGTTTTCTTCGCTTCCTCGTACGTAATCTCCAGGTCGTATTCTTCGACCAGCGGAGCGAACAGGTCGTACATGTGCAGCTTGTCGACCTTCATCAGCTTGCGGCGCAGCTCCATGTAGCGGTGCATAAGCGGCAGCGACTCGTGAATCGTGTCGATCAGGTTTGTGTACACTTCCTTCTTGATGTTGTCGCCGAACAGCGACATTTCCAGCGTAGAAGGGTACTTGCGAATCTTGGAGTAAAAAATATTTTTCGTCACGTTGGCGGCAAGCGTCGAGGCGATCGTGTTCTTTTGCTTGGCATATGTGGCGTACATCGCTTCGAAAGCTTGCTTGCGGACGTCGCGGTTGCGGCTTTCGAGGAATTGGATGTAGCGGCCGTGCGTGAGCTCGACTTCTTCGCCTTTTTCGTTTTTCACCTTCGGGAACTTGATATCCGCGTTGTTGATCATGCCGTAAATCGTGCTCGGCGCTTGCGACAGGTTGCCGACTTGGGCAAGCAGCGCTTCCTCCGCTTTGCTTAGCACGTGCTGCTTCTCGCGGATCAGCTCTTCGAGCGTCCTTTTGTAGAAGGCGAGCTGGGGATCGTTCACCAGCTTCTGCAGTTGATCGTCCGACAAGCTCAAAATTTCCGGGGAAATGAACGAGGTCGCTTCACCGGCTTCGACGCTTAATCTTTTCGATTTATCGGATAAGGCCTGATATGTAGGGTCCGCCATGTCCTCGTGATGCTTCATGTTGGCGTAGACATACAGACGTTCGGTATGTAGGGAGATTTTATCCTCCAGCTCGAAGCACTGCTTGATGGCCGCCGGGTCGTTCAGCTTGCCGTGAAAGCGGCCAATTTCCTGCAGCGCGTTTTTCACTTCTTGATGCTCTTGATCCCAGGCCTGCTGGTTCGAAAAAAGATCTTCCAGGTTCCAACGGTGTTCCGCAGGAACGTCGCTCCGCTTCGGTACTTGATTCATGGGAGCCCTCCTTGTCAAATGAAGTGGTTTAGCCGCTTGATTCGCAGCCGCCGCCGATCCGATCACAACACCGGAGAGCAGCGCGCCGGATAGCAGCAACGGCAACAATCGCATTACCCGCTCACGCTCCAAGCTGTTTATGGGTCCGTTGGAAAGCTCTAGTTAGTATAGCCGGAGCGCGGGTTAAATATAAGTATAGGGAATTCAAGGAAAGAAGTCTATTGGCTTACTTCGCGCCGGAAAAAAAACTAAAGATCATCAGCACGAACGAAAACGATACCATCACCAGCGCCAAAATGGCCAGCGGCCGTTTCACGTTCGCCGGAAGGGAATCTTTCTTCATGATTAAGATCAGCGCGAGTGAGAATGAAATAATCATGAACGTCAAGATCGATGCGCCATTGCTCAAAGCTTATCACCTCTTACTGTCTATGTTCGCCAATTCGGGCGGTTTTCCTTTAACTCCTCATGAAAAAAATGCAATGGGAATCGCCCCATAGGGAACGCTATACCGGAAAGAGAAAGGAGTGATTCCCATGAGCCTCTTCACCCTTGCGGATGCTGCTGCACCCCCGGTGCTTGATGACAAGAATCAGCCTACCGCAGGCTTATCTGTATCGCAGTTCGTCCTAGAGCAGTTGCAGGCATGGAAGGTTGAGCGGATCTACGGCGTAATCGGCGACGCCAATTTAAGTTTATTGGATGAGCTCGGAAAACAGAACGCGATCCGGTACGTGGCCTGTCGGCATGAGAGCGCCGCCGGGCTGATGGCTTCCGCCGAAGCGAAGCTGACGGGTAGGACGGCGGTATGCCTGGCAACAAGCGGCCCGGGTGTCACGAATATGCTGAACGGTCTGGCCGATGCCGCCATGGATCGGGCGCCGGTACTGGCACTGTCGGGGCAGGTCGAAACGGCGAAGATCGGTACCCGAACCAAGCAGTATGTAGACCAGCAGAAGCTCAATGCCGCCGTGGCGGGAAAATCCGAGCTGGTCGCGCATGCGGACGCGCTGCCCGAATTGATGGAGCAGGCGCTCGTCCGTGGATTGCTCCAAGGGCAAGTGACCCATCTGTCCATTCCAAAGGACTTGTATTCGGTGAAGGTAAAAGGCGAGATAAAGCCGTACGCCGCCCACCTGCATCAGCCGCTGGCCGCCCCCGACAGCGAGATTGCGGAATTGGCAGCCTTGCTCGCCTCGGCCGAACGGCCGGTCCTGTTCATTGGCCGCGGCGTGAAGCAGACAGCGGCGGATGTACTTCAACTCGCGGAGAAGCTGTCTGCCGCCGTCATCACCACGCTGCCCGCCCGGCCGTTGTTTCCGAACGACCACGAATGCTACGCCGGCGGCCTCGGTCAGGCTGGCAGCGAGGCGTCCAGCGTCCTGCTGGCTGAGAGCGATCTGATCGTCATGCTCGGTGCGACATGGTGGCCGGACGATTACGTGCCGACGCAGGCGCGGATTGTTCAGGTCGATTGGAACCGGGAAGCGATCGGCCTCGGTCACCCGCTGCATAAGGGCGTCGTCGGCGACCTCGGGCAGATTGTACCCAAACTCGCCGCTGCCGAGCATCTCTCGGCCAAAGACCGCAGCGCTTGGCGCGCCCGGGTTCGCGACGTGTGTACGGGCTGGAAGCGGCAAATCGAGGCCGAGGCCCGGGCCGATGGCACGCCGGTACCGCCGCAGCGCGTCATGAAGACGATTGCGGATCACGTATCGGACCAAGCGATCGTCGCCGTCGATACCGGCGATCATACGCTCTGGTTCAATCGTATTTTTCAAGCCAAGGCGGGGCAGGATATTCTAATTTCCGGCCGGTGGCGGACGCTCGGCTTTGCGTTGCCGGCGGCAATAGCCGCCAAGCTCTGCTATCCCGACCGTCAAGTGATCGCGGTAGCAGGGGATGGGGGAGTCATCCAGACGCTGATGGAATTGCAGACGGCGGCCGAGCTGCAGTTAGCGATCGTGCTCGTTGTTCTCAACAACGGTGCTTACGCGATGGAACAGGACCGGATGAATGTCGCGGGCATGAACCTGACCGGCAGTGCCCTCCGGCCGCCCGATTTTGCGGCCATCGCCGAAGCTTGCGGCGGCTCCGGTTATCGGGCGTCGAGCCCCGAAGAATTCGAGCAATCTCTCCGTCAGGCGCTGACCGGCAGCAAACCCGCGCTGATCGACGTCCGTACCGCCGCAACACCCGTTCCGCATGCGAAAATTTGAGCTTAACGCAGCAAAGCCGGCACTAGTGGAATGTGCCGGCTTTTCATCATTGCCCCACCATATAAGCCGCGAGGCGAATTTTGTTTTTGGACGGATCATTGAAATAACGCATGCAGAAGGTAGAGTAACTGTCGGCCCCTTTGACAACGGGTTATTACCATAATATCCAGTTCATTTAACCCGTTGTCAATAGCGTCCGGAGGCAGTTACTTCTGACTCGCAGCCCCCGGCATATCCGAGTTTCCGCAACCCCCTCAGCCTCGCGACTTCACCAAAATCATGCGTCCTTTTTCATCGCGCTTCGCTTCGAAACTATCGTTCGGTTGGATGTCCGCTCCTTGCTCCAGATCGGCCGGAATCGTCAGGTGGCCGCTCTCGTTAATGGATACCAAAGAGCCGTAGATCTTCTTCCAGTAGCCCGCCAGGAGGACGCCAACGACGATGATGGCAACCAAGCCCCATTTCACGATTGGGTTGGCGATAAACCATTCCTTCACAAGTGGGTCTCCCGTCAGCATCGAACCCGCGGTATAAGCAAGTACGCCGGAACCGATGTAGATGATCCAAGGAAACTTTTCCAACAGCTTGATAAACATAGTGCTGCCCCATACCATAATCGGTACGCTGATAATGAGGCCGAGCACGACCAGAAGGAAGCTTCCGTGAGAAGCACCGGCCACCGCCATGACATTGTCGAAGCCCATGGCCGCGTCAGCGATCATAATCGTACGAATGGCGGGCCACAGCTGCGGTTTGGCTTCGATGGCATGGTCTTTCTTGTCCACCAGCAGCTTGTAGGCGATCCAGATCAGCACGACTCCGCCGATAAGCAGCAAGGCAGGCAGCTTCAGCAGCCAGACGACGGCGAGTGTAGCAATGACACGAATGATAACGGCACCGACCGTTCCCCAGAGGACTGCGCCTTTTTGCTGTTCCTTCGGCAAATTGCGCGCTGCGAGTGCGATGACGATGGCATTGTCCCCGGCAAGCACGAGGTCGATCAAGACAATGTTCATCAAGGCGAGAAGAAATTCTACGGACAACCATTCCATGTCCTACCACTCCTTTTTACGTTGTTGTTGTTGTTAATCTTTACACAAAAATGACCTCTACCATATCGGTACAGGTCATTTTTCCACCAAAAAAGACCTTTACTTCAATGGCAAAGGTCTTGCTAACAACGTTTCGTTGCCAATAAAGCCGGGGCTCTTCCCAGAACCCGAACTGACGACTTTACTGTGACAGCTACTCCCCTTTGGAGGACATCCTTATGTAATTGCCCTCATTATAACGAATGGACAAGCCGGGCGTCAAGCAAAATTATGTCCAATTTCGTTTTAAACTTGACGGAAAGCTTCCATAATACTCTCAAGCTCTTCGTCGGTGCCTTGGAACCGGTCCTTCGAGAAGCGTTCGTTCACCCAATGCATCATCTCCGGGCGGCTGAGAAACGTGTGGCAATCCTCGCCCCACTGGTCGGAAATTTCTCTTAAAATCAACTGCTTTCCATTAACCTCAACCGTCAGCATGTTCCATTTGTCTTTTTTGTAGATCGTATGTTTTTTAATCCCCTGATTTTTCAAGGCTGTTACCTCTTTCTATTCCAATGGTTGCGGGCGAGTGAGAAATCCCTCGCTACCTCTTTACCTTAGCATGAATTGATCTTGGCTTCAACCAAGCGGGCAATCATGTAGCGATTGTCAATCACCATAGACCGTGATAAAATGCCAATAAGCTCCAGCACCGGCCGCAGGGCGGGTGGGGGCGAAGCGATTCAATACATGAGCAGAGGAGAGCGGAGAAAGATGAGCAGAGGGTATGAGCAGATTGGAGTGGCAATGACCTGCCGGTCATTTGCCGAGTACGAACGCATGTTTAGGCTGAAGCCGGAGCTGCTGGAGGCGGGTCCGATTTTGGACGTGGCCGCAGGAGCTTCGTCGTTTGTAGCGGAAGCCGGTGCCCGTGGATTGGCAGCCCGAGCGGCCGATCCGATGTACGAGCTGTCGGCAGAAGGAATTTACCGCCACGGGATGACGGAGATAGAAGTGTCGACCGGGAAGCTGGCCAAGCTGCGGGAGAGCTTTGATTGGACGTTCTACGGCGACCCGGACCGGCATCGTGCGATGCGGGAGGCGTCCATGAAGCGGTTCGCCGACGATTATGCGCGCGCTTCCGAAGGAAGCAAGTATACGGCAGCCAAGCTGCCTCATCTTCCATATGAGGACGAGTCGTTCGGGCTTGTGTTGTGCAGCCACTTTTTATTTCTGTACCATGAGCAATTCGACTATGACTTTCACACTCGCGCGCTGCGTGAGCTGCTAAGGGTATGCCGTGCAGGCGGAGAGGCGCGGGTATATCCCGTCATTACGCTGCAATGGGATCGGTATCCGATGCTGGACCGGCTTCTGGAAGACCTGCGGACGGCCGGATTCGAGGCGTCTTTGGAGCTATCCGAATTGCCTTTTATTCCCGGTTCCAAAGAGCTGCTGCGCATACAAAAATAAGGCTGTGTATAATTTAGGTCTTGTTGATTTATCCTGATAAGGGTGATATACTTTAAGCATTCGCCCTTGATGGCGATACATCTAGGAGGTTGTTTTCATTGAAAGGTACAGTAAAATGGTTTAACGCAGAAAAAGGCTACGGTTTCATTCAAGTAGAAGGCGGCGACGACGTATTCGTACACTTCTCCGCAATCCAAGGCGACGGCTTCAAAACTTTGGAAGAAGGCCAATCGGTTGAGTTCGAAATCGTTCAAGGCAACCGTGGTCCACAAGCGGCTAACGTTCACAAACTGTAAGTCGAAACTAACTACGATGCCCGGTCGACAATCGGTTGACGGGTTTTGATATAAGCTTTCTTCTAGAAATCAAAACGATGAAACTTCTTGGATTCGCTTCTTGATTTCGCAAGAAAACTTACCGCTGCGGCGGTTTTCATCTCATCGTTAGATAGTTTGCTTAAGTTTCAATGCCAAATGAAAAGCCAACAAGCGGTTCTTGGAATAATCGTTCCAGGAACCGCTTTTTTTGCATCCCCGATGGAAGGCGAGGGTGCCGAGAAGCTGCTGAACACGATGGACGCTTTTAAAATAAGAACGCCCCGGATACCGATATTGGTCCGAGGCGTTCTTTAGCGTTTCCAAATTTAATCGACGATACGCAGAATGTCGTCGATTTCCTTGCGCGGCAGGCGGGCCGGCCGCTCGGAAGGATAGCCGAGGGCAATGACCATGTTGATCTGGCATTCCGGCCGGATGTTCAAATATTCGCGAAGCTGGTCTTGGGCGAGCAGTACCGGACCGGTCATCGGGCATGTGCCAAGTCCGCGGGCATGTGCGGCCAGCATCAGGTTTTGCGCGGCGAGGCAGCTGCTCTTGATGCCTTCTTCCGCCCATACCGCATCGTCGACAAGCTCAACGGGATCGAAGATACGCTCCCGGAACTTGGAGTTATACGGCGTCGCGAGACATACGATCAGCACAGGCGCATCCGAGAAAGCGGTAGCGTAAGGTCCGAACGACTTGGTCAGCAGGCGGGCTTCCTTGGACAAGCCGCGCTGCTCCGCTTCGGCAGCTCTGCGATGCAACTGATCCCAGGTAATTTGCTCGATTTCTTTAATTTTGTCGCGATTCATGACGGCAATGAATTCCCACGTTTGGGAGTTCGTATCGCTTGGGGCATAGCGTGCGCAATCGATAATTTCGCGAATATCTTCGACGGCAACGGGCTGATCCGTATATTTGCGGATGCTGCGGCGGTCAAGCGCGATCGTTTTGAATTCATGGTAGGACAGTGTAGATGTATCGGTCATTAGGGGCCATCCTCTCTTTTCGACTTGCGGTATTTCTTAGGACTTGGTACTAAAAGCTCTTTTCCATTATAACGGCGCAGCATGAAAATGACAACCGTATGGTGTGTGCGACGGATGAGCTAAGGTCGCAAAAGATCGGCCCCAATAGCAGGAAGCGGGCCTCGAACGTCAATGGGCGCCGGGCACGGACAGGCCGATGCGGTCGACCAGCCGTTTGCTTTCTTCGTTCAACCCTTTAAGGGACACGTTCTTGCTGTGCATTTCATAGCGGGAGATCATCTTCGCTACGGCATTCACGGCGGAATGGTCCCAGAGGTGAGAATGACTGAAATCCACGGTGACGGAGGCGGGGTCCCCGGCATAATCGAATTGCTCGATGAAGTGGGAGACCGTTCCGAAAAACATTTGTCCGGATACCTGATATTGCTTGGTTCCGTCCGGGAGAAGCGTTGCGGCTGTTCGCAAGGATGCCATTTTCCAAGCGAAAATGACAGCGCTCAAGACGACGCCTGCAAAAACGCCTTTGGACAAATCATGCGTAGCAACGACGATGACAACCGTAACGATCATCACGAACGAATCGGTTTTCGGGATCGTGCGAAGCTGCTTAAGCGAACCCCAATCGAACGTGCCGAGCGAGACCATGAACATGACGCCGACCAAAGCGGCCATCGGAATTTGCTTGACAACATTGCCGAGAACAAGAATCAGGGAGAGCAAGAAGACACCGGCTACCAAGGTCGAAAGCCTCGTCCGTCCGCCGGACTTGACATTGATGACGGATTGGCCGATCATCGCGCAGCCTGCCATGCCTCCGAAAAAGCCAGTCACGATGTTCGCAAAGCCTTGACCGCGCACTCCCCGGTTTTTATCACTTATGGTATGTGTCATTTCGTCCACGATCGTTGCCGTCAACAGAGACTTTACTGGACCATACGGCTCCGTTCGACAGATTTCTTGCCAAAATGAAAAACCGTACCCGAAGGTACGGTGAGCTTGTTGAGAAAGTGGGCGATTGAGGTAATAGAGGTTACGAAAGGGTGGGTATCCACTTCCGACCGCTGCTCCACCCCACAAAGTGAAGTTGAATCAGGGAAGCTTAGTCCGAGTACTTTGCGGGGACCCCGGGTCCTCGGGAAATTTGATTAGAAGCCGCTTAGAGCGGACATTTCCCGAAGACAAAGGCGGCCGCTATCGCTTCTCCAGCGGATACCCCACCTCCGTTTGCATCTCTATTTTCGTAAAAGCCCACTTTCTCAACACTTTGACCGTACCGAAGGTACGGTTGAGGGGAACTATTGAAGCACGACGGATTCGCCTTCGTTCAGCCCGCTCAGCACTTCCGTCTTTTCCGGCGTTTCCAGGCCGATTTTGACGATGCGTTTCTCCAAGCTGCCGTCAGCGGTCTCGACCATGACGTAGTAGTCATTTTTATCCCGATTAATCGTCAGCGTCGGCACGACCAGCGCGCCACTTTTCTTATCCGTTTGGATCGAGGCGGTCAAGCTGAGTCCGGCAATCAGCCGCTCGTTCGGCTCCAGGGAGATCGTAACCTCGAACTGGGCGGCCGTCGTGTTCGAGGACTCGCTGCTGCTGCCGGTGCCGGCCTTGGCGAATTTGGATAGACGCTCGACCTTGCCTTTCAGCTTGACGTCCTTCAGCGCGTCGACGCGTACCTCGACATCCATGCCTTCCTTGATGCGGAACAAGTCGTATTCGCCGACATTACAAATCAGCTGCAGCTTCGTCAAATCGACGATTTTGCCGATCCGCTCGTTATCCTTCACCGACTTCGGCTCCTTGGTACCCTCGAACAGGAAAATGCCGTTTTCCGGCGCCGCAAAGCCTGCTGCTTGAAGCTTCTTCGTTTTCTCCGCGAGCTGCGAACGGGTATGCTCAAGAGTAACCTGCGTAATCTCGTTTTGCATTTTGCGGCTTTCCGACGCGGCAAAGCGCTTTTTGGCGTCCGTTTCGGTAATGCCCTCGGTGTCCGCATCGGCAATGCCAGTTTTTTCCTGAAATTGATTCAACCGTATGTCCATTTCCTGCTTCTTGGCGTTCGCTTGAAGCTGGGCGATTTCGTTGCGGAGCTCCGTGTCGTCAAGCCGGAACAGCACGTCGCCTTTGGCCACTTGAGAGCCGTCCTTGACGGACCACGCCGCGACGTAGGCGCCGAACGGAGCGTTTATGTACGTCTCCTTCTGATAGGAAGACTTTCCTTTCACTTCGACAATGTTGGTCAAATCCTCGCGGACGACTTTGAATTTCAATGCGTTCGTTGTTTGCGAAACCGCCGGACGGGATGCGTTCTGCGGCCGGCTTTGCCAATATAACAGCCCCGTAATGCCGATGACAAGCACCGCGCCTACGGCGGCGAACCATGTTCTTTTTTTCATAGCTGCATAACTCCTAAACTGTTAGTCTCGTTTGATGGCGGTCAGCGCGTCGGTGCGCGACGCTTTGATGGCCGGATAAATGCCGGACAGGACGCCGGTCATGATGGCGAAGAACAGGCCGACCGGTAGAATCCAGGGACTGATAAATAAAATTTCCGCCTGAGATCCCGCTCTTGGAGGTGTAAACTGCATGATGGCGATATTGATCCCCCAAATGACCCAATACGACACCAGAATGCCCACCAGGCCCCCGAGCAGCCCGAGCAGCGCCGATTCGACCATAAACATGTTGCGGATTTGGCCGAGGTTGGCGCCCAGCACTTTCATGATGCCGATCTGCCGCCTGCGCTGATAGGTCGACATCGTCATGGCGACGATGATCGAGATCGAGGCGACGAACAAAATAAAGACCCCGGCGCCGCCGAAGATCAGCCGGACGATGAGCAGCTCGTTTTGCATGCTTTCCTCGCGGTGAAGATTCGTCTGAACGGTGAGCTTCAGCTTCTTGAGCAGCGACTCCAGCTCTTTGACATGGGCGCTGCTGTCCACCTTAATTTTGACCTCGTTATACTCGGCTGTCTGTGAGGAGTTTTTATCTTCCTTGACCTTGCCGCCGTTCATTTGAATGATCGCTTCCTGAAGCCGCTTGCCGAGAGCCGGCGATACGAACGCCGTCTTTTGATGAATCAGCATATCGTCGGGAACGCCCTCCGGTTTCTTGAGGATGCCGACGACCCGGACGGGAATTTGGATGTCCACCGTTTCCCCGACGTCGTTCGAACGGTAAATTTGCGGCTTCATCACGATTTGCTTCTGATATACGGGATACGCGATATATTGCTGTTCCCGCCAAGCATTCCGGGCATCGCGTTCGCTCATGCTCTGGAGCTGCTGCTGGCGGGCTTTGGAGATTTGGCTGTCGAATAGCCCCATCGTCGCCCCATAGCTCAAAATAATCGTGTTCTCCTGCTCCGAAGGCCCGCCTTGCTGCAGTTCATAGCCGAATGCAGGCAGCGTGTCCAGCTCGGTGGCAAAGATTTGGTTGATATAGCCTTTTTTGCTGTCTACTTCAAATTCGAACTGGTTTAATGTCCGGTATGTAGCCAGCGCCTTAATATATGGGAAGGTGCGCATCATGCCGATTTTGGCTTTCGTAAGCTCGTAAGGCTTCGCGCTGTTCGGATCGTTCGGATCGGCTCCTTCGGCCCGGCCGCCGCTGGTTACCGTAATCTCGTCCGATTTCAGGTATAGGCTCATCTGCGTCCGGCTGTATTGGTTGATCGACTCTCCGAAGGAGAGGGCGACCACGATGGAAGCCGAGCCGATGGCAATGCCCATCGTACACAGCAGGGTGACGACGACGCGCCGTTTGAGCTGATCCCAGCCGAGCTTAAAATAATCGAGCAGCTTCATTCCGCGTCACCTGCCCATGCGCCGTCTTCGACCAGGTACCCGTCGCGCAGTTGAATGACCCTTCGGGTTCGCTTCGCGACCTCCAGTTCGTGGGTAACGATGACGAAGGTGATGCCGAGCGTCTGGTTCAATTCGATCAGCAGATCGATGATTTCTTTCTCCGTCTTCGTATCGAGGTTCCCGGTTGGCTCGTCCGCGAACACAATAGCCGGCTGCGTAATGAGTGAACGGGCGATGCTGACCCGCTGCTGCTGCCCGCCGGACAGCTGCGAGGGGAACATTTCGGTCTTTTCCCCGAGGCCAACCTTGGCGAGCAGTGACATGGCTTGCTCCCGGCGATGCTTGCCGCGCAGGCCTTGAAAAACAAGCGGCAGCTCGACGTTCTCACGGACGGTCAAATGCGGAATCAATTCGTACGATTGAAAAATAAAGCCGATATGGGTCCGGCGGAATTCCGCAAGCTGGTTCTCACTCATTTTCTCGATCGCCCGGCCGCTGATCAGGATGCTCCCGGACGTCGGCTTCATCAAGCCGGCCATCAGGTTCAGCAGCGTCGACTTTCCCGAGCCGGAGCTGCCGAGCAGGGCGATCATTTCCCCTTTGTCTACCCGGAAGTTAATTTCGTGCAGGACAGGCGTGTTCTCGCTGCCGCTGCGAAAGCTGTGTGACAAATGTTCTACCGCAAGCACATAACCCCTCCGTTGTTGAATTTTTCTAGTTCAGTATAGACGACCGTTCCATTCAGAAGTGGAAAAAGCTGAAAATTTAAGAAAACTTTAAGAGTCGCAGGCAGAAAAAAGCCGCCGGAACGTCCGCTTGGTAATAGACGTTTGACACGGCGGCCAATCCAGCAGCTATTGCAATGAATCTTGCTGTGCCCCTGCCGCAACGTTCTTCGCTTTGGCGTACAGGGCAAGAAATCCGAGCATGGCGACGAACGAGAGTACGGAGCCGACCGCATACATGGCGTGCGGGCTCCAGCTGTTGAACACCCAACCGCCGATCGTGCCGCTGAGCAGCCCGGCCAGCCCGGACCACGTAATCGCGAATACCGCCTGGCCACTGGCCCGGAAATGATCAGGGACCACGCTCTGAATGTACCGGATGGTCGTAAACAAAAACACGCCGAACGTGATCGAATGCATCATCTGAATGGCAATGACCCACATCGGGTTATCCACCAGGCTCATGAGCAGGAAGCGTACGGCATAAGCCAGACAGCAGAGCGCCAGCAGCGGCAGCTCCTTCAGCTTGTGCCCGTATTTGCTGAGCAGGAAGAACACCGGAATTTCGCTGAGCGCCGACATCATCCACGACCAGCCGACGACGGACTGGTCTCCGCCGAGCCGCTGCAAGAACAAGGCGAGAAAGCCGTCATTCATCCGGTGGGCGATGGACACCGTCAGTACCGTAAGCAGGAACGCGAGAAACGACCGGGAGCCGACGATCGGGAGAAGCCCGGAAAAGTCCGGCTTTTTCACGTTGGCGTCCCGCGTGTCCGTAAGCAGGAACGACAGCAGCAGGGAGCAGGCAATCGTGCCGAGGCACAGCGCTACGGTCAGACCCGCGCCGTAGCTTTTGAGCAGCTGGCCGAACACAAGGGCGGCGAAGGCGAAGCCGATCGAGCCCCAGACACGGAAGGACGCGTAGCTTTTGCCGTTCCGGCTCACGGTAAGCAGAATCAAGCTGTCGGTCAGCGAGGTCGTCGGCGACTGGAAAAAGAAGAAGGCGGCCATCAACACCATCAGCAGCCCGAACGTATCGGTGTGGAACGTCCAAGCCGCCATCAGCAGCTGCCCGATAAAAATGACGTTCAAAATCTTTTTCACGCTGCGGACCTTGTCGCTGGCCACACCCCAAACTAAGTTCGAGAAGATGCCGATCATCGGGCCGACCGAATACAAAAGTCCGATTTGCAGCGTGGAAAAGCCTTTCGATTGGAAATATAAAGGAAAGAACGACGTGATTACGGCCATCGTCATGTAATACGTAAATGTAAAGCTGCGCAGCACGACCTCGTTGCGCGGAGGTTTGGACATACTCATAAGCTTTCACTCGATTCGTTATTTTTTCGGTTCGTGGCCGGCAGCGGCCTCGGAATGGCTTCGTCCGCCCGCAGAGCCGAGCGCAGTACGGCCCAGACGACTGCCGCTTCCGCCGCGACGCCGAGCGATTGGGCCAGGGCGCCGATCATCCCGTTCCAGCCGGGAGTCCGGGCGACGCACAGCACAAGAACCAGCAGCGTAACGCACACGTTTGCGGCTTGAGACCAGACCATCACCTTGGTCTGACTGCGCAGCATCAGCAGTCCGTTGCCGAAATCAAGCCACGGGAACACGAACGTCATCAGCATAAAGACGCGGAGCGTCGACAAGCTCGCCTGCATCAACCGCTCGTTAATGCCCATCACGTGCTGCATGAACCACGGGCCGGCCGGCGTATAAGCGAGCAAGGCGATCAGCAGGCTCGGGATGAGCGAGAGCAGCAGGGTGAAGCGGACCACGGAAGCCGCATCCTTGCGGTAAAAGTTCAGCACAATCTGATGTATGTAGGAGAAAAAGCTTTGCACCAGGTTCGTGAGGCTGGCGGCGATCGCAAACGAGGCGATGGCGAGCTTCAAGTCACTCGTTTTTCCGAGAAAGGCGTTGATCGCCGGTCCCGAAATGACCGCAATGACCGACGAGAACAGCAGCGGCCGGTAAAACCGGAACACCTGCGAAGGCTTCTCGATCGGATGGTCCGGCTGCTTCTCCGGAATTTCGTTTTTTAACAAAGCCCTGCCTTCCCAGAGGCTCACGGCGGCTTCGATGACCATGCCCGTCAGGAAGATGACTGCGCCGACCGTTCCGCTGGTGACGCCCGTCCGTATAAAATAAAGCGAGAGCGCGTACATTCCGGCAAGCCGGATCGCCATGCCGATCGTCAGCCATTTGGTCCGCATGTTGTAAATAATAACGCCGTGAAACATGCAGCGGATTCCCGAAAAAATGCTGACGAACATCAAGACGCGGTACACCTCCACCATCGGCTTGACCATCGCGGCGTCGACCCCGAACAAACGCAAAAACACCCACGGTCCTACGGGGGTGTAGCTGATGAATGCGCCGATGAGGAAAATGGCCCCAAGAACATAAAGGCTGACCGCCGTCAAAGCGCGGAACGAGAGGCGGTCGCGCACCAAAGCGGAGCATGTCTGCCGCAGCAGCACCGCCGGTCTCTCGGTAATGCCCAGAATGCTCATCGGCAGGGCGTAGCTTGCGATGACAATCTCGGGAGAGGCCGCGCGCGCCAGCGTGCTGTTAATGATAACATGGGAGATCGTTACAAGGCTCGCCGACATTCCGAGGGGAACAAAGAAGGCAAGCAGCTGCCGAAACGTAATGCGGGTTTGCTGCAGATCGTTCATGTTGACTTCCCTCTTTTCACATGCCAAACATTATAACATGGATAGGGGAGTCAAGGGAGAAAAATTTACGTACCTACTGGAAGCGGCTCATCGTTCGTGATACATTTATATAGATAAAACGGATCGATCAAACGGTGCGTCCCTTTTGCATAATCGAGAAAAGGTGAGAAAGGTGGAAACGGAGATGACATACGCGTTTGAACTCGACGAACGTCTCGGCATTCCGCTGCCCCGTCTTGAACAGGACTTTGAGGACTATAGCCAGCAGGAACAAGCGGAGATGCTTCTGCGCTGGGAAGAAATCCGCGGCGGCATTCCCGATCGGATCAAGCAATTGGAACGGGTCATCATCGCGAAGCAGGAGCAGCTCAATGTGGAAGAGCATTTTCCGACGTCCTGCCGCTTAAACAGCGAAATCGCCGATCTGGCCAGCACGATCAACGAGCTGCACTTATGGTTTCGGGTTCATCAGGACATGCCGGATCGTGCGGTTCATCACTGATTGCGCGGCCCATTACCGAATATAATGGGGGGAACCCCGATGCATGCAAAGAGCTATGGATTGGCAACACGCTACGCAGAAGGAGGTTGTAAGCTTGAGTTGGACCGATAGTCTAAACAGACTCGCAGCGCAGCTGACGTCGCATAAACCTTCGCTGTATCCCGACGAAGAGCTTGACGACTTGGCCGATATCAAGATCGGAAAGCTGTCGCTGGACGCCTTCGAAGAGGAACGAAAAGCCTATGCGCTCACGGTAAAAGCGGGGCTGCATTTGTTTAACGAGAGCCTGGAGAAATCGCATGCGCTATCCCAGGAAATTCATAATCCCGCCGGCAGCTACTGGCACGGAATCATGCACCGGATGGAAGGCGATTATCCTAACGCCGCCTATTGGTTTCGCATGGCGCGCAGCCTGCCGATTTATACGGAGCTCGCCGAGCGGGCCTACGGTTATGTGCGGACGGCAGACCTGCAGGGCATTACAAATACGGCGTTCAGGGAACGGCTGGAGGAGTGGGCATCCGGGTCCGGTTGGGATCCCTGCGCGTTCAACGAGCTGATCGAGCGGCACGTCACCCGGGTACGGGACGAGCAGGCCGAGGAGCTGCTGAAGCATATCCAATGGATTGAGATGCGCCTGCTTCTCGAATACGGCTATGTCCAAAGCGGAGGCGGAGGAACGTTGCTTGAGTCGCCGTAATTCGTCAGCCGATGTGCCCCAACGCCCGATTGGACTTATGCTGCGCGTGTATCGCTATGCGCTGCCGGAGGTGCGGGAGCAGCTTCGCCACTGGCGGGATAAAGCCGAAGCGATGCCCGATCCCGAGCTTCGGAAGCAAGCGATCGCGAGCATGACCAGCAAGCAGTTCCACTGCGAAGGCGGCTCGGTCTATGCCGTAGCGAATCTGCCCATGCGTCATGTGCTCATTCCCCTGATCGTCGCTTTCCAGACGATCAGTGATTATTTGGATAACTTGTGCGACCGGAGCACTTCGCTTGATCCCGAGGATTTTCGGCGTCTGCATCAATCGATGCTTGATGCGGTCGATCCGGCGGAGCCGCTGCACGATTATTATGAATTCCGGGAAGAGAAGGACGACGCCGGTTATTTGAACGAGCTGGTCAAGACATGTCAAGCCAGTCTCCGACTGCTGCCTTCTTATCCGCTTGCGGCGGATTCGGTGCGCGAGCTTGTCGGTCTGTACTGCGATCTGCAGGTGTATAAGCACATTCACCGGGAGCTGCGCGAGGATGCGCTGCTGTCTTGGTGGGAGAAGCACCGGGGACGGTTTCCGGCGGTCGCGTGGAATGAATTTGCCGCGGCTACGGGATCGACGCTTGGCGTTTTCATGTTGTTTCTGGCTGCTTCCGATCCGAAGCTGCAGCCGGAAACGGTCCGGCAAATTCACGAGGCGTACTTTCCGTACATTTGCGGACTTCACATTTTGCTTGATTATTTGATAGACCAAGAGGAAGATCTGGCCGGCGGCGATCTTAATTTCTGCAGCTACTACGATAATATGGATCGGACCGTCGAACGCATCGCCTTCATTGTAGAGGAGGCGAAGAGCAAGTCGGAACAGCTCGAGCATCCGGGATTTCACCGGATGATTATCGAAGGATTGCTGGCGCTGTACTTGTCTGATCCTAAAGTCAGCAAGCAGCGGCAAGTGAAGACGATATCCCGGAAGTTGATGAAGGACAGTCCGCTGATGCGCTTGTTTTTCTTCATTAACAGTATTTGGATCCGCAAAACCTCTTGATTCTATATACAATTAAAGAGACAGTCAAGATGACGAGGAGGAACCACCATGTCTGTAAAAAAAATTGCGGTACTCACGAGCGGCGGCGATTCCCAGGGGATGAACGCGGCCGTTCGCGCCGTCGTGCGCAGCGGCTTGTATCACGGTCTTGAAGTATTCGCCGTACAGCGCGGATACTCCGGGCTGATCAACGACGACATCCGCGAGATGGACCTTCGCAGCGTCGGCGACATCATTCAGCGCGGCGGAACGATTCTGCAAACGGCACGCTGTAAGGAGTTCGTCACGCCGGAAGGACAGCAGCTCGCTGCGGACAACCTGCGCAAGCGCGGAATCGACGGGCTCGTCGTCATCGGCGGGGACGGCTCCTACCAAGGGGCGAACAAGCTGAGCAAGCTCGGGATTAATACGATGGGGCTGCCGGGAACGATCGACAACGACATCCCGTTCACCGATTTCACCATCGGGTTTGATACGGCGGTCAGCATCGTTGTGGATGCGATCAATAAGATTCGGGATACGATGAGCTCTCATGAACGCTCGTCCATTGTCGAGGTCATGGGCCGCCACTGCGGAGATATCGCCCTCTATGCCGGCCTGGCCAGCGGAGCGGAGACGATTCTGGTGCCCGAGGTGCCGTACGATCTGGACGAAATCGCCAATCGCATGACGGAAAACTTCTCCCAAGGAAAGCGTCACAGTATTATTATCGTGGCCGAGGGCGTAGGCAAAGGGGAAAATATTTCGGCGGAAATTATGAAGCGCAACGGAATCGAGCCGCGGGTGACCGTGCTTGGACATATTCAGCGGGGCGGTACGCCTACGCACAACGACCGGATTTTGGCGAGCAGCCTCGGCGATTTTGCCGTACGCCAGCTGATCGAAGGATATTCCGGCAAGTCATGCGGAATGATCAAAGGCGAGCTTGTTGCGACCGATATCGATACAGTCGTGAATACCAAAAAACAATTCAATATGGAATTATACGAGCTTTCGAAACGGTTATCCCAATAAAAGCACAAAAAACATGCAGTCTTCCGTGGGCGGAAGGCTGCATGTTTTTTTCATACGTTAGGACTTATTCCGAGTCCCGGGCTAACGCGGCCACAATTTCAGCGGTAGGACGGTTTCCTCTTGCCGCATACCGAATCGTGCCGTCCCGGCCGATGACATAGACGATGCGCTGCTGCCCAAGCAGACCGAATAACGTCTGGCCCACATCGTACAGCTGGCGGATCGCCTCTCCGGAGTCGGTGACAAGCGGAAAATCGTAGCCGAACTTTTGCGAGAACTGCCGGTGCTCTTCGAGCGAACCGGGATTGACGCCCAGCACCAGCGCATCATAATCGGCATACTGGGCTTTGGAATCGCGCACGGCGCAAAGCTGCTTCGTACAGATGGGCGTGTTGTCCTTCGGATAAAATATAAGCACGATGGGCCGTTTCCCCAAGTGATCGGTTAACCTTACCGCACCTTGCGTGCTTTCTGCGGCAAATGCCGGAGCCTTGGTCCCGATGGCAAGCAAAAGGCTTCCTCCTCCTATGATGACGAAGTACATTAGTTGTATTGTAACGAATTGCTGCCGGGGGAACAAGGCATAGACATGCTCGCGGACGCTACAGTGAAATATAAAACTCGACCAAATGCTCCCAAAGCTGTTTTCCGGCGTATGACTTGTAGTTCATCTGCGTAGCGCTGCCCATGTAATAAGTAAACGGCTTATTGCTATGTTTGCGGAAGGTCGTTTCATATTCCTTGTATAAGTTATATCTATCGGGCTTGCTTGCGTCACCGTCGATTTCCATGTCAACGCCGATGTTTGCGCTTCGGAGCTTGATATAACTATCGTTGGCAGGAATAATCGGCTTGCCGTCCGTGTAGCTCAAGTACCCGTTTGTTATGCTTTTGTCCACAACCAGCAGCGGTACTTTGTTTCCGTCAAAATAGTAATGCGGCTGAAGCAAAACGACATCGGCGATATTTTCGTTAATGACGTAAGCAAGGCGTTTCAATTGATCGTTATGAGGGGTGACATACGGAGCCCATGCCACATTGAGGCTGCCGTTGTTTTTGGCCCATTGCTTGATCGACCTCATCGTTTTGACTACGGTGTTATCGTTCATGTTGCTTTGCAATGTTTTGGTCCAGTTCGCCCCCGTATATTTCGTGCCGGTGTCGGGGCCGTCCAAATAAATGTTTTCGAAGTTGATATAGACGCCCTTCACATGCTTGTCCCAGTTGGCTTGTCCGACGGCCTTTTTAACCGCATCAAGAAATCCGGTAATGGAGGCATCGTATGTGCTTGCGCTGCTGGTCGAGTTTCGTGACGGGGTGGAGATCCAAAGCTTGGCTTGAGGATTGGCCGCGACGATTTTATTGGCCTGATTGGCGAAATCCGTTACATCCGCTGAAGTTGCGGTCGTTTTGGTCGTTACGATAATGAAATGGTCCGCGCCTTTGGATAGATTGACAATATCCTCGGTCTTGTATTCCGGTTGGTTCGAGCCCGTATAGACCAATACGGATCTCATTTGCAGATTTGAGGAAGCTTGGGCTTCGGTAGTGAGCCCTGCTGCCCCGGCTAACAGAACGGAACAACATAAAAGAGACAGACACCATGCTTTTGCCTTTTTCACAAATGAATTCACTGTTTTCCCTCCGTGATATCATGGTTTATATTTCCATATTATGCATTTTGTTTTGCTTCTTCAAATCTTTAATTTGTCTCTAATTCATTCAAATCGAGAAGCGGCATCACTCTATCGGCACTTGCTTCTTCCGGCCGATTTCGGTAGGATGGGGGAGCGACCCATTTTCATAGAATGGGGGGGCAACTGCGTTGTACATATATAAGCTGGACGTCGAATTGCAGGAGCAGCCCGTCCGTGCTGTCATGAAAGCGAGCGCTCAAAGGCGCAGGTTATGTGATTGAGAGCAAAGAGCAGTAAAACATTAGATGAAGCAAAGGAGCAGTCAAACGATGAAAATTACGATTATTGCGGGAAGCAACCGTAAAGAGGCTACGAGCACGCAGCTGTGCCGATATATTGCGAAGCTGCTGGAAGAGAAACAGTGTCAGGTGACTTTGTTCGATTTGTATGAGAAGCCGCTGCCGTTCTACAATGGGGACCTTGATCAGACGGATGCGAATATCGTTGAGCTGAGACAGCGTCTGCTGGAAGCCGACGGCATCGTGCTGGCGACGCCGGAATATCACGGGAGCATATCTGGCGTCCTGAAGAACGCGCTCGATTTTACCGGCTTCGATCACTTCGACGGCAAGGTGACACTGTCGGTCAGCTCGGCCGGGGGAGCCGTCGGTGTCAGCTCGCTGCAGCAACTGCAGACGATCGTGCGCAACCTGCACGGCATCAACTGCCCGGAATGGATATCCATCGGCGGAGCGCAGCGCAGTTTTACATCGGAGGGCGAGCCGGAGGATGCGAAGACGCGGGAGCGCGTGCTGAAGACCGTCGGCTATTTCGCACAAATGATTTCGACGTTTCGGAAATAATCGGGAATGAAAGGGGAGTGAGATCGCCGTGGCGGCGATATTACAGAACGATTGGGCTCCTTTGCTGGAAGACCAGTTTCAGGCACCTTATTATCACCGGCTGAGATCGTTTTTGAAGCAGGAGTATGCCACGCGTACGGTATACCCGGATATGCACGATATTTTTAATGCCCTTCATTATACTTCTTATGCGGATACCAAAGTGGTCATTCTCGGACAAGACCCGTATCATGGCCCGGGACAAGCGCACGGTCTGAGCTTCTCGGTCAAGCCAGGAATCCCGGCACCGCCTTCGCTGCAAAACATATTCAAAGAGCTGCAAAGCGACCTTGGCTGCTCGATCCCGGATAACGGCTGCCTGGTGCCTTGGGCCGAGCAGGGCGTGCTGCTGCTGAACACAGTGCTTACCGTACGGCAGGGCGAAGCGCATTCGCACAAAGGGCAAGGCTGGGAGACGTTTACCGACCGTGTCATTTCGCTGCTAAACGAGCGGGAGAAGCCGATCGTGTTCGTACTCTGGGGAAACCCGGCCCAGCAAAAAATGCAGCTCATTACCGAGCGGCGCCACTTCATCGTGCGGTCCGTTCATCCGAGCCCGCTATCGGCGCATCGCGGCTTTTTTGGCAGCCGGCCGTTCTCGCAGGTCAACGATTTTCTGCGGAGCATCGGCAGCGCGGAGATCGACTGGCAGCTCCCGAATCTGGGCGTGCAAAGCCGCAGCAGCGGCACGGCCTGACCTTTTTTACAAATGTAAAAGCCCGCTCCTTTCGATGTGGAAAGGAAGCGGGCTTTTCGCTTATCTCGCAGGCGAGGCTTTTTACTTGTAATCGACATCCGGCGTGTACGTATTGACGGCGTTCCATAGCAGGAACTCTTCGGTGCCGTTATCTTTCAGCGCACGGATTTGCTCTTCAATCTCTTTTTTGCCGTAACGGACGTGACCGGGAACCCAAGTGGCGGTGAAATCTTGAATCCATGGCCGGACGACCGGCTTCAGCGATTGCAGCGGATCTAGCTTCTTGGTGGTATCCTTCATCGCCCCGTTGATCGTTACGTAGGGTGCGGCATCCGGCACCTTGGCTCCGAACCAACCGTTCGAATAGTGGCTCGGATAAATCATCGGGCAGATGACGTCGACGTTCTGGGATATTTTCTGGAAGTCTTGGCCGATGCCTTCGGCGGCCGGTACGGAAGCGGCGTAGCCGAAGATATCAACCGATACCCGGACTCCCAAAGGGGTGAGCTGCTCCCGGGCGTACTTCACGAATTCGGCAACCGCTTCGATGCGGGAGCGCTCGTCTTTATCGTACTTTAGCGTATCGGCCCGCTTCTCGAAGCCTTCCGGGAACCGGACGTAGTCGAACTGAATTTCCTTGAAGCCTGCCTTGGCCGCTTCTTTCGCAATTGCGATATTGTAGTCCCACACTTCTTTCTTGTACGGGTTCACGAAGCTGTCCGGCGGATTTTTGCCGTTGCCCCAGAGGGAGCCGTCCGGATTTACAAAAGACAGATCAGGCCGTTTTTTTGCCAGAACGGTATCTTTGAATACGACGATGCGGGCAATCGGGTATACCTTGTGCTCCTGCAGTGTGCTCATCAGCTTCGGCATGTCGGTAATAATTTTTTGCGTCGTGTCCATCGCATTCAGTTCGGGATTGCCGGTATCGTACGTTATGTACCCCCAGTCGTCCTTCAAGTCGATGACCATCGAATTCAATTCGGTATCGTCCATTAGCTTCAGCAGCGTATTCATACGCGAGCCGCCTGCGCTGTGCGCCGTGACGTAAATGCCTTTGACCTTCGGCGCATCTTTCTGCGGGTCCTTCTTGTCCACCGGAGTCAGTCGGTCGAACAGATTCCCGTCGGGGGAAGGCTGCTGGGCGACGGCAGTTTTGGAATCGATCGAAGCTTGGGCCACCTGCTCGAATGTCGCATCGGGATGATCGGCGCTGACGCCCCCCCAGGCCATGAGGAACGCGGCCAATAAAAGTTCCATGGATCAGTCTCTCCTTGCTAGTTTGATATCTACCATTATAATAAAAGAGTCGGCAATCCGATAGAGAGCTTTGATAGTTTTTAAACGACACCTCAAAAAAGGACCGATATCCGGATGAACAAACAAATCTGGACGCTGCGGGGGCTAAACTTCTCCTACTATGCGACCACTGCTGTCCTCTTGCCGTTTCTGCCCATTTACTTCGAAGGAAAAGGCTACTCTTCCTCACAGATCGGGCTGCTTATGATGATCGGGCCGTTTGTGACGATCTTCGCCCAGCCGATTTGGGGATATTTGAGCGACCGTTACCAGACGCTAAAGCTGATCATCTTCGGGTTGTGGGTCATGACGGTATTGTCGAGCATCGGCATTTTCGAGACGAGCGGGTACACCCTCGCGCTGCTCTTTACACTGCTGCTGTATTTCTTCATGCAATCATCGGTGCCGCTGCTCGACACGGTGTCGATTAAATCCGCGCTGCAAGCCGGGAAAAGCTACGGTTCGATCCGGATGTGGGGCTCGATGGGATTTACATTGCTGGCGCTATCGTCCGGTTATATATTGGACGCTCTAGGCGGGATGAACAGCATTCCTTATGTATATTGGAGCATCTGGGTGCTGCCTTTCGTGCTGCTCGTATTTCTTAAAGACGAGAAAGGAACGGGAGAGCGCATTTCTCTTAAGGCGCTGGGCAGCTTGTTCGGAAACAAGCCGTTCTTGTGGTTTCTGCTGCTGATCTTCATACTCATGGTGCCGCACCGGATGAATGACGGGCTGTTTGTCCTGTACTTGAAGGATTTGGGGGCTACGGATTCGATGGCCGGATGGGCTTGGGCGCTTGCGGCCGGGGCGGAAATTCCGACATTTGCGCTGCTCGGTCGTTATATGCACCGGTTTCACGAACTGGCGCTGCTGGGGATCGTCGCAGTGCTGTACACGATCCGCTGGCTGTTGTACGGCTGGATATCGGACCCGTCCGTTTTGATGTTATTACAAGCAACGCATTGTATGACGTTCGCCGCCTTTTGGATCGTTTCGGTGCAATATGTCGTTCGGCTCGTGCCGCAAGAGCTGCAATCTACGGGCCAGTCGATGCTATCCATGGTGTTTCTGGGGCTTGCGGGCATTGCCGGCGGATCGGTCGGAGGCTGGATCAAGGATGAATGGGGCGGCTCGTACATGTATTACATGGGAGCGGGAATGGCTTCTATCGCAGCGGTGCTGCTGCTTGGTACCCATGCGTATTACCGCAAAAAAAACCATCCGTCCTGATCGGACGAATGGTTTCATCGTACTGCAATTATTTATTCGCTGTCGGCTGAACGGGTTCGCTTGCCGACGAAGCCGCTGGAGCCGCCAATTCTTTTTTCGGGGCTTCGGGCTCCGGAGGATTATCGTCGGAACGGCCGCCGTTGCCTGACGTTGCATCTTTAAATTCGCGGAACATTTTGCCGAAACCGCGTCCGAGCTCCGGAAGCTTGTTCGGTCCGAACAAAAGCAGAGCGACGAGAGCGATCAAAATGATGTGCCAAGGGGATAATGCTCCCATAGTGTAAGTACACCTCCGAAATGGTATGATTTAATCATACCATTTATTTAATTGTACTATAACACATTTTTGTTACAAAAAGACAACGATTTTAGGGCAGTCCTAAAAAAATTTAAGAAAATAAATCAGGCCTCGTGTTCGTTCAAAAAGGTAAGTCGCACTTCTTTCAAATTCATCAGCGCCGTGCCGGTTATCGTAATCGGCTTGACCGTTAGCGTATAGGTGCCGGGTACGGGAATGCGCGCCGTTCCAAGCTCGTCGCTTCCGAAATCGTACCAACCCCCTGTCGGGTGCACCATTCCTTGGAGCCGCTGGCCGCACAGCTCTACGTGATACGTTCCCCCGGCTTCGCCTTCCGCTGCTCCGTAAACGATCGTTACCCGGCAAGTTCCAGGCGTTTCTGCGCGAAACGTCCACTGGATACTGTCCGTGGGATTAACCCAGTTTGTTACGACGTCGCGGTCTCTTTTGCCGGTATCGTAACGCAGCTCGCGACCTTGGATGTCGCCGTCGAAGGCGCCGAACCGGTTGACATAATCGTGCTCCAGCAGCCGTTTCATCGGATTGGCGTCAATCGCACCTTCGTATTCGACAACGACTACGGTGACATTCGGGTTAAGCGGCTCGGCAGGCACCTCGATTAACGCGTCCTCTGCGTTCAAGCGGTTATGGGCGAGTGGGCGCCGCTCTGGATCGGCTAGCAGGTAAGCGCTCAAGACGTCGTTGCGCAGCCCCGGAACGACGAGCCGCCCGCTCGCAGGCCATTCGAATACGTGCAGATAGAGGAGCCCGTCCTTTGTCGTGCAGCGCCCCCACTGAGGCTTGCCAATCGGGCTTCCGGTCGTCCCGTATACGCTCTCGCCGTTCGTTTTCATCCATTGTCCGAGTTCGTGCAAAATATGCTTTGACGGTTCGTCGAATTCGCCTTCTGGTGTCGGACCTACGTTCAGCAAGTAGTTGCCGTTCAAGCTGAACACATCGATCATGTTGTGGAGAATGCTAGTAACGGATTTCCAGTTGTGATCCGTTTTCTTGTAACCCCATGAATCATTCATCGTGTGGATCGATTCCCAGTCTTTGCGGTTGATCCGGATGTGCAGCTGATTGTCGCCGGAATTGCCGTAATCCCCGAAGCCGTCCCGGCGCACGCGGCGGTTCACCAGACAATCCGGCTGCAGGCTGCGGACCGTATCGACAAACCTTTGGCCTTGCTCGTCGGTCACCTTATGCCCGCAATCGAACCATACGATGGGGACGTCGCCATAGCCGGTCAGCAGCTCCCGGACTTGCGGAAACGCCTTTTCCTCCAAATACCGCTCATACCGCGTAAATTTGTCCTCATCGTTCACCCACGATTCCAACGAGTCCCATGCCCCGATATTGTTCGGATAGTCATGCGTGTTGCCCTGGGAATCGGGGTGATGCCAGTCCATCGAGTGGGAGTAGTAGAAGCACAGCTTGATTCCTTCCTTGCGGCAAGCCTCCGCTAATTCTTTCATCGGGTCGCGGCTGAAAGGGGAGCGCTTAACGATATTGAAATCGTCTGCGGCCGAATCGTATAAAGCAAAGCCGTCGTGATGCTTCGCCGTGATCACGATATATTTCATACCGGCATCCTTGGCCGCGCGCACCCAGGCCTCCGCATCGAAGCGGACCGGGTTGAACGCTTCCGCGAGCCGCTCGTATTCCTTCACCGGAATTTGTCCACGCAGCATAATGTGCTCTCCGTAGGCGCCCGGCACCGTCCGTCCTTTCCAGACGCCGCCCAGCAGCGAATACAATCCCCAGTGGATGAACATCCCGAAGCGCGCCTCCCGCCACCAAGCCAGCCTGTGGTCCTGCAGCTCTTCCTGCGGAAAGGGCGGGTTCGTCCGATCGGCCGCTTCCGCTTCCGCATTATCCATGTACATATCCCGTTTGATCATCGAGAAGCCTCCATCTGTTCGCGGTTCGTCGGTACCGCGTTGCTTACTCCCATTGTACCCGGCATATGTTATAATCCCTATGGATGCGGTTAACGCTTATTTGTACGAAATGAACCTTTTTATCGAACCGTCAAGTTACGCTTTTCGAGGTGCTGCGATGTCTAACAACGAACCGGATTTCTCACTGCTCAGCCATTTGTTGAAGGATATGAAGACAGAATTGCTGAACGCAAGATGGAGCAAATGCAATCCCGACTGGATTCAAAAGCCGTTCACCCCCGCGTACAGCAAAATCTATTACATCTGCGAAGGGGAAGGGCGAATGACGGTCGGCGGGCAGGAGCTGTTTCCCCTGCCGGGGCAGCTTGTTTTTGCTCCGGCCGGGCTGGTGCAATCGTTCTCGGTTATCGATCCGGCACAGACGTATACGATGTATTGGTGCCATTTTACGTCCGACTTGAATTGGACAGGGTTATTTTCGTTGTTTAAGCTGCCCTATTGTTTGACGGCGCAGGAGCCCTCTGAAGCGATTGCCTTGTTCGAGAGGCTGGCGGACGAGCATAACGCGAAGAAAGGACCGGCTAGGTCGATCCGGATCGAGGCGGCTCTGCTCGGCGTCATTGCCTGTTATCTGGAGCAGGCGGTGTTGAGACAGAAGGAGCAGGCGGGCCTGTCATTCCGTCACAGCAAGCTTGGCGAGGTGCTGGACTACATTGACGCGCATTTGGCCGAGGAGATAACGATTGCGGAACTGGCCGACATCGTGCATCACCATCCCAATTATTTTGTGCGCTTCTTCAAGCGCCAGCTCGGGACGACACCGATGACGTACATTTACGAGCGCCGGCTCGAAAAAGCGAAGCAGCTCATCGGTTCGACCGACATGACTATCGGCGAGGTGGCGCAAGCGACAGGCTTTCACGACCTGTTTCATCTATCCAAAAACTTCAAAAAATCCGTCGGCATCGCACCCACGGAATACCGCAGCTTGTCCCGCGGCTTGCAGCTGCCTTCCGAATAGGGGCATAAAACAAGACCGCTCTTCCTGCCACCGTACAGGCGGCCGAAGAGCGGTCTTATACATGTTATGACGCTTTACTCCTTCAATGAAGGAAGGCGTCCCTTTGATGTTCCGAAATGCTGTATTGAATAATTTCCATGGCATCCTCTGTTTCGAGAGCTTCCAGCCCGTTGCGCAGCACGATCTCCGATTCGAGCTCACGTTTCTTAAGGAATGGATACAGCTCCGGCGTCAGCCTCATGACAATGGTTGCCAACTTTACGGTTTCCACAAGCATCACCCTTCCCGTCATCTGTTGTTTAGAGATCAGGACTTACGAGTAATTCAGGTTAAGCCTTGGAAAAACGGTATGAAATTACTCTTCAATTATAGCATAATGCTGAAGGTCTATGTACCGGAAATTTTGCTTAATTGCCGGGTTCGCTTCGATCGGAGCGGCGGAACAAACCCATGACGCCAACGGTCTCGGTGATATTGACGAAAGCCTGCGGATCCCATTGGCGCACCAGGTTTTGCAGTTCGTTCAATTCGTAGCGTGTCGTCACCGTCATCAGCATATGCTGCGGCTCCTTCGTATATGCTCCTTCGGTATCGATGACCGTGACGCCGCGCTTGAGCTTCTGCATTTTTTTCAGGAGCAAATCTTTTTTCTTGGTGATGATGAAGACGGTTACCTTCAGATGCCGGATATGAATCGTATCGATGACTTTGCCTGTAATGAACATGGACAGCATGGAGTACAGGGCCAAGTCCCAGTTGTTTTTGAACAAGCCGAGCGCCACGATCACAATGCCGTTCAGACCGAACAGAGACGTGCCCAGAGAAAAATCCCGTTTGCGCGTGAGGATGGAAGCGATGATGTCAAAGCCGCCGGTCGATCCGCCCACCCGCATCGAAATGCCGGTTCCGAGCCCGACCAGCACCCCCCCGGCAACGGAAGAGATGATTAAATCTTTGCTGACGGTCATCAGGGGGATCAGCTGCATGAACCAAGTGGTTAATATAACCGAGACGACGCTCAAAATAATAAATTTGCGCCCGAGCGTCAGCAGTCCCCAGATCAGAAGCGGCGCATTAAAAATAAGAAACAAAAGCGAAATATTCCAATCCGTAAAATAACCGACCAGCATGGATACGCCCGAAATGCCGCCGCTGAGCAATTGATGAGGAATCAAGAACAGGTTGAAACTCGACGCGATCAGAGCCGCGCCAAGAAGACAGGCGATTAAAGAACCGGTCCAGGAACGTTGAAGCTGAAACATGAATGCACCTCCCGCATGCTTTTAGTATGAAGCGTTTTTACCGTTTTGAACCCCCGAAAGCCGAAAAAGAGCCAAGCTTCCCTTGGTTAAGGGAAAGCTTGGCGGTCTTATTTGCGCTTGAACGATCCGGAACGCGAGCTTGTGCTCGGTTTCGAGGAACCGGAGGAAGGCGTCTTATAAGTCGGTTTGGAGCCGTCACTCTTTCTGGCCGAATCCCCTACGGACGAATTGCTCTTCGGTGGAGTGCCGGTTTGCGGATTCGACGGTGTGGTACTTTGGGAATTTGACGGCGTTGTGGTCTGCGGATTCGACGGCGTCGTGGAAAAGCTTCCCTTGCGGTCCGACGTCGAAGGCTGCGGCTTGGTCGTCGAGCCTGTCGAGCCCGCCGAACCCGGGTATGGGACGGATTGATACCTGCCGTAATCGTTATAACGTTTGCTTGACGTGTATCCCTTGTAATCATAGCCCGTGCCGCGGCTGTTGTTGAACCATCCGCCGCCGAACAGGGATTGCAGCAGCGTTGCCGCAACATAGCCCTGAAGAAACGAGGAGCTATAGTTTTCTTTGGCGTATTGGATAGAATCGACCTCGACCAAGGTGGTTCCTTCGGTGTTCGGGTCCTTCTGTACGTTGACGATTTTATTATCGTAGACCAGGAACATCCGTTCTTCCGAATCCTTGCTCATTTCGGTCGGCTTTTCCTTATCTGCGATTTCCTTGGCGACGGTCGGCACGTCTTTTCCCGCGACGGAATAAATTTTAGCCGTGCTTTTTCCTTGCCCTTGAACGTCAATTAACGAATAGTTGTCTTTAATGTAGTTGCCGGCGTCGCCGCAAGCGGCCAGCAACGTAAATACCAGCAGGATGGCAATCCATTTGGACAATTTGTTGATCATGCGGCGGTCACCTCCGTTTCAAGCTGTTTATGAATCCGATTAGGAAATGAGAACTAACGGTCATCGGGTACCCTTCATAAATTTAATTTGTCCCGCCGGTGTCGGGGAGCCCTCCATGGCGACATACTTTCCGTCCTGCCATTGCAGGAAGAAGTAACGGTTCTCCGAACCGAAATAGCGCCAGAACATGACCTCATCTCCTGCGCGGAAATCGGTGTTCCCTTCGACACGCACCGTATCCGTGCGGTTATGCTCCATATGATAAGTTACTTCGCCGCCGACGTCGAGCACGGACGGCACGTCGTTCGGATCGTCAAGCGAGCCTTCCACAAATTCGCATAAAAAACATTCGTACGTGCGCCCTTTTTCCACAAGCAGACATGATATATGCTTGCCGTTTTGCAGATAATATGCAAAGCGGTGCGGCGCAAACCCGCGGTCAAAATAAACGGCCTTCCCGGATACGACATATTCTTCAAGGTCTACGTTAAGAATATCGCCGACCATCGTTTCCTCCAGCGGATTCGTTGGCTTCACTTCCGGCTCCGGATTGTTGCTTTTAATAATTGAACCGACTCGTTTCCATATGGACATGGGCATTTCGCTCCTTTTCAAAATCGACGAATATAATTATTATATACGATATTCGGCGAATTTGGGTTTCAACTTTGAACAATTCTGGAATATGGCTGCAGGGTATGGTATACTACTAAAGATATTCTTAAGTACGGCCTTGACTGTTCATATTGACACGGGTTGGAAGGTGTTTCATGAAGAGATTAAAAATAGAAGATAGGAGCGCACTTAAGGGTATAGACAAAGAACCCTAGAACAAAGGAGATTGAAATCATTTGAAAACTTTCAGTGAATTCGGCTTAGAGCCAAAGGTACTTCGCGCAATTACGGAAATGGGTTTCGAGGAGTCGACGCCGATCCAGGAAAAAGCCATTCCGGTAGCGATGGAGGGTCGCGACCTTATCGGCCAAGCGCAAACGGGAACAGGGAAGACCGCAGCATTCGGTATTCCGCTTATTAACAAAATCGACATTAAAGAAGAGCGTATCGTCGCTTTGATCATGTGCCCGACACGTGAATTGGCAATCCAGGTAGCGGAAGAGATCGAGAAGCTGGGACGCTTCAAGGGCATCCGCTCCCTGCCGATTTACGGCGGTCAAGATATCGTAAAGCAAATTCGTGCGCTGCGTAAAAAGCCGCAAATCATCATCGGTACGCCGGGCCGTCTGCTCGACCACATCAACCGTAAAACCATTAAGCTGGACGACGTGCAAACCGTTATTTTGGACGAGGCTGACGAAATGCTCGACATGGGCTTCATGGAAGACATCCAATCGATCCTGAAGCTTGTGCCGGATGAGCGGCAAACGATGCTGTTCTCGGCGACGATGCCGATCAACATTCAGAAGCTGGCTCAGCAATTTTTGAGCAATCCGGAGCACGTATCCGTCATTCCGAAGCAAGTTAGCGCGCCGCTGATCGACCAATCCTACATCGAGCTTCACGAGCGCCAGAAATTCGAAGCGCTCTGCCGCTTGATCGATATGGAAGCGCCGGACCTTGCGATCATCTTCGGCCGGACGAAGCGCCGGGTCGACGAGCTCTCGGAAGCATTGCAGAAGCGCGGCTATACCGCAGAAGGTCTGCATGGGGACCTGTCCCAAAATCAGCGTGACAACGTAATGCGCAAATTCCGCGACGGAAGCATCGACGTACTCGTTGCAACCGACGTAGCGGCTCGCGGTTTGGACGTATCGGGCGTTACCCACGTTATCAACTTCGACCTGCCGCAGGACCCGGAAAGCTACGTGCACCGGATCGGCCGTACCGGCCGTGCGGGTAAAGAAGGCGCAGCCTATACGTTCGTTACGCCGCGTGAGATCGACCACCTGCATTTTATCGAGAAAATTACGCGTCACAAAATTTCCCGCAAGCCGATGCCGAGCCTGGCGGAAGCCATTGAAGGCAAGCAAAAAATGACGGCAGAGCGCGTGCTGGAAGCAATGCAAAGCGACGACCACAATCAATATAAAGGTCTTGCGATTTCCCTGCTGGAGCAGCACGATTCCGTTCATCTTCTGGCTGCGGCGTTCAAGCTGCTTACGGGCGAGAAGAAAGACATCGAAATCGAGTTGACACCGGAAGATCCGATTCGTGCGAAGAAAAGAAGACCGGACATCCGCAGCAACGGACGCAGACCGTCGGGCTCTTACGGTACAGCTGGCGGCGCACGTCGCAACGATCGCCCTTATGGCGGTGACCGCGGGGGCTATCGCGGCGGCGACCGCAACCGTCGCGACGGCGGCGGCGGATACCGTGACGGCGGCCGCGATCGCGACTACCGCGGCCGTTCGGACCGTGACAATCGCGGAGGGTACTCCCGTTCTTCCAACCGCTCGAACGAAGAAACACTGGTGTAATAAACAGAAAGCAAGCGCGCCATCTTCAGCGTGCTTGCTTTTTTTTGAGCCAAAAAAAGGCAGGTCATGTACGTACTCGCACATGCCTGCTGTAATACTGCAAGAATTAGACAAAGAAGCTGCGGCTAACGATGACCAGCAGAATGAACAGAACCAAAATAACAGCGGTGGAAGTCCACCATCCTCCTCCTGCGAAACCACCCATAGTGACCAGCCTCCTTCCTGTATTTTACCACTAGAAACAGCATTATCCGGACGGATAATGGTTCTCATGTGCAAGTAGAGCTCCTCGGCATCCGGCGCGGGTATTCCTTGCTTGCCCATGGGACATTTCCACTTTGCGTACATAACGGATGACCGGGGGCTACTAACTGTGGTTGGTACTTTAGCATATGTTATTTGCAGCATTAGGTATGGACGGCTACCTAGATGGAATGAAATAGGCTATAATAAAGCAATACAGATGAAGGAGGGCATAGGATTTGGAATTTCGAGGAATCATGGGTGGGTTTTACCGTATTTCCGAATGGATCATGAGACTATCGGTAATTAACGTATTATGGGTCATATGTGCCATTCCTTTCTTTTTCCTGGGGCTCGTTTTTTTGCAGTCTCAATCGGCCGATCAGGCACTGCAAACGCTTATATTGATGGCCGTTGTCGCGCCATTCACTATCTTTCCGTCGACGACAGCGATGTTCAGCGTGGCTCGGAAGTGGTTGACCGGGGAAGAGGATGTGCCACTGTTCAAGACGTTTTTCCGAGGCTATAAAGATAACTTCGTCCAAAGCTTGCTTGGCGGTCTGATTTATATTCTGATCGGCGCCATTCTGTACACTAATTTCCAGTTTTATGGGAATCAAATGGGAGCATTTGGCATTTTACGCTTTCTGGTACTATCGCTCACCGTACTGTTGATCATTTCGTTGTTCCATTTCTTCTCGATCCTGTCGCACCTGCACATGAAGATTTTGCAAATCGTCAAAAACGCGCTGTTGATTACGATCGGCAATCCGGTGCGGTCGCTGTCGATGATCGTGTTGAACGGAATCGTCCTGTATGTCAGCTTTAACATGTTTACGTTCCTGATTCCTTTTTTTATGGGCAGCTTGATCGCAGTCGTATCGTTCTGGCACTTTAACCTGATATTCGGTAAGCTGCAGGAGAAGCAACAGGAGCTGGCCGAGAAAGAAGCGGAACAGCAGCGTCTGCAGACGGAAAATTCCGATGATCCGGTGGGGGCCGAAGCGGAGCGCAAGGCGGATAACCCGTAATTTTCCTCCGGTTCCAACAAGAAGAACGGCGCAAAGGTTTACTTTCTCTATGGAGTGGACTATAATAGGAATACAACAAAATCCTGCGATGTGCGTTTCGGTTTTACAGTTGTTTTGAACCAATGACTGTTTCTAGGGAGACCTACATTGAATCGCGGCTGTCATGCCCTCGAAAAGGGACTTCAAAACCGATTCTGCGGACACCCACCTGCGAGAGCGGGTTTGAAACACGAAATCGGACGGCATATGCGGGTTTTTTTGTTGCGTTAAAATGTTAGCGTTCACAATAAAAGAGAGGGATGTTGGAGATGAAGCTCTTTATCGACACAGCCAATGTCGAAGAAATCCGCAAAGCACATGAACTTGGTGTCATCGCCGGTGTTACGACGAATCCGTCGCTCATTGCCAAGGAAGGAAAAGATTTCTTCGAAACGGTGAAGGAAATCATCTCGATCGTCGGAAACCTGCCGATCAGCGCCGAGGTGATCAGCCTTCAAGCTGACGAGATGGTGGAACAGGGTAAAAAACTTGCTGCTCTTGGCGACGGTATTGTCGTAAAAGTTCCAATGACGGAAGAAGGACTGAAAGCGACGAAACGTTTTAGTGAAATGGGCATCAAAACGAACGTGACGCTGATTTTCAGTTCGACGCAAGCTTTGCTTGCCGCACGTGCCGGAGCTACGTACGTGTCCCCGTTTGTCGGACGCCTTGACGATATTAACCAAATCGGAATGAATTTGATTCAAGAAATCAGCGAAATGTTCAAGGTACATAACATCGGCTCCGAAATTATTACGGCAAGCGTACGTACGACGACTCACGTCATCGACGCGGCGCTACTCGGAGCGGATATTGCGACCGTTCCCTATAAAGTAATTCAGCAAATGATCAAGCACCCGTTAACGGATGCCGGCATCGAACGCTTCCTGAAAGACTGGGAAGGCGCCAACCAAAGCACATTCTAACAACAAGCGGGACGATCCTTCGTCCAACGCAAACAGGGCCTGAGCTGCGCCTATGCGGCAGCAGGCCCTGTTTTTATTTGTCACCTGCAATCTCGTTTCATTTCATGCCAGGGTATGCCGCCATGTTCGGACGCCGAAGACCGGATATACTGGAAGCCCAGGCGTTCGTAGAACGAAATCAAATGCTTCTCGCATAGCAGCAGTACGGCTTCAAGCCTGTCCTCCTCCGCTTGCTTCAGCAAAGCGCTCATCAGCCGGACGCCGAGTCCGCTGCCGCGGTAATCCGGGTGGACGGCGACGGTCAGCACGCACAAGAACTGTCCTTCCGGGTCGCTGGCTCCGGTCTGTTTCATTTTTTCATCAGCAAGGTTTTCGTGAGACAGGCGAACGGCATTGGCGATGCCGACGACCTGTCCGTTGTGCTCGGCTACCTTGAAATAACGGCCGAATGTCTGCAAGCGGTAATCGAACGCTTCGCGGGAAGCGGCGGTCTCCGGTGGATATGAAATGGCTTCTATGGCATAAGCTTCGGCCATATCGGCTGGCAGTGCTTGTCTTATCAGCATCAATGAGTTCTCCTTTGAAAAAGTAGGGAATGTAAAGCGAAATCGCAAACTTGTCCGGGTTTCGAATCATAGACTGGCTTCCATGTTAATATACTGGTACCAAGGGAATCGCAGAAATCAATTTTGTACAAAATATGAACGGTTTTATTTCGTTAGCTCTTTCTCTTCCCTGCAAACAATGATATGATAAAAGATAGTGTTAACCGGAATAGATTGTCACTTCATTGAGGAGGGAAGGCTTTGCTAAAGCGCACCTTAATCGGTCTCATTCGCAGCCACGAAACAACAGGAGAGAAGGCTAAGGACCCGGCTTTGAAGACCCGATACTATAAAATCTCCAAAGATCAGGCTTGGGATGAAGTCGTGAACATGTTCAAAAAGCTAAGCGGGTACAAACTTCTCCACGAAGTCAAGAACGTCGGCGAAATCGTAGTGGAACGGCGCACCATTACCGGCCGTACGCAGGATATCACCCTTACCATGTTCGGCATTAATCCGCTCAAGACGGCGATCGATATTTATTCGGCTTCCCGCGGCTCATTAGGAGACCTCGGATCGAACTACAGGACGATCCTTGATATATATAGGCACATCGACAAGCGGCTGGCCGCTTATAAAATAAACGATTAAAAAAAACAGCGAGGAGCTCCATGGCTGCCCGCTGTTTTTTTGTGTGTCATGACTGACGGTCGGAAGCGACATTAAACGAGCTTTTTTACTGCTTCGATCGCGGCTTCGTAGTTCGGATGCTCCGTCATTTCGCCGAGGTATTCCACGTATTGTACGGTATCGTTTGCATCGATGACGAAGATGGATCTCATCAGCAATTGCAGTTCGTCAATCAGCACGCCGTACGCTTTGCCGAACGAGCGGTTTTTGTAGTCGGACAGCGTTACGACTTTATCGATGCCCGCAGCGCCGCACCAGCGGGATTGCGCGAACGGAAGATCCACACTGATTGTCAGTACTACAACATTGTCGCCAAGTTTGGCAGCTTCTTCGTTGAAACGGCGGGTTTGCGCATCGCATACGCCAGTGTCCAAAGAAGGCACCACGCTGATCAGCTTCACTTTGCCGGCATAATCGGCAAGAGATGCGGTCTCGAGCAGGTTTTTGTTTACTGTGAAATCGGGAGCTTTATCGCCTGGCTTAACTTCCGTTCCGATGAGGGTAATCGGGTTGCCTTTGAATGCCGCTTTTGCCATGAGTACATGGGCCTCCTTCAAATTGAGAGAATGATTGGTATTTCACCAAAATATATTATAATCTTTTATAAGAGAACTTGTCCAATAGGAGTGCACAACTTTAAACATAAACAGGGGGAAGGAATAGCTTTGGAACTTAGACAGCTGCAGTATTTTGTAAAAGTGGCGCGCAAACAGCACGTAACCCAGGCAGCGGAAGAACTGCATGTGGCGCAATCGGCGGTCAGCCGTCAAATCCATCAACTGGAAGAGGAGCTTGGCGTACAATTGTTTGTGCAAAAGGGCCGCAATCTGCAGCTGACTTCGGTCGGAAAGCTGTTTTTGTGCCGGGTGGAGGGCATTCTGACCGATCTGGATCGCGCGGTGGATGAGGTCCACGAATTTCTTGACCCGGAGCGGGGCGAAATTCGGATTGGTTTTCCCCACAGTCTTGGTATTAACTTGCTGCCGACAGTCGTCGCGAGCTTCCGCAAGCATTACCCGAACGTCAAGTTCCGCCTGCGTCAAGGGACCTACAACAGCTTGATCCGCGACGTCATGAAAGGAGAAATCGATCTCGCTTTCATTTCACCTTTTCCGGAGAAGCATAATCACGTGGTCGGTGAAGTGCTGCTTGAGGAAGAGCTGTATGCCATCGTGCCGGAAGGCCATGCGTTATCGGGAAACGAATCAATTAAGCTGGACCAGCTTAGCGGCGAATCGTTCGTCATGTTCAGCGAAGAGTATTCGCTCCGCGCGATCGTCTTGGAAGCTTGTGCGAAGGCGGGCTTTACGCCCCAAATCGGATTCGAAGGGGAAGAAACGGATACGATCCGCGGGCTGGTAGCGGCAGGCATGGGCGTCAGCCTGCTGCCGGAGATGGCGCTGAAGGAAATCAACGAGCTTCAGCCGGTCAAGGTGCGCGTTACGGAACCGGTCGTTACGCGCAGCATTGGGCTGATTCGCCGGAACGGCGAAAAGCTTCCGCCCGTGGCGGAAGTGTTCCGCAAATTTTTGATCGACTTTTTCGAGAAAAAGGCCGCCTGGGCTTAACATTCGTTTTCATCTTCATCGCTAGCCCCGGGATCAAGCGAATATCGCGCTGATGGCGGTGACGCCAACCAGCCAGTCCATAAGCGGCACACGGGGAAACCGGGAGCCGCTTGCTTTTTTTTCGGTTTCTTTCACTTGCTCCAGCATTTGCATTTCAAGTTCAAACGGGTTTAACATGGTGTCTCTCCTCCTGAGGAAGCCTTTATTTCGCTTGCTTACGGCTTCTGGTTTCATTATACCTTGCGAAAGATGAATAAAAAGTGTAGCATATTGTTTATTTCTTTCATCTTTTATGGACGCATGGACCGGCGAGGAGGCGTTTTCAGAATGATCGATTTCTACTATTTGCGCCTGCGCAAGAAATATGCGGAGGTTAAGGAACAGGCGGAGATTGAGATTACGCTGACGGAGCTGACGGATATTTTTCAATGTACGGCCCGCAACGTCAACTTCGTATTGAAACGGATGGAAGAAGCAGGTTGGATTCACTGGACTCCGGGCCGCGGGCGGGGGCATCGTTCGAAAATCGTATTTTTGGCCAAAAGCGAATCGATTGCGCTGGAATCCGCTCAAGCGTTAGTGAAGAAAGGCGACATTCAGCAAGCGTTCGCTTACTTGGAAGAGCATTCTGCTTTGCCTGCGCTCAAGGATCAGTTCGTTTATTGGCTGGATTCTCACTTCGGCTATCGGCCCGAGGTGAAAAACGATACGTTGACGGATACGCTGCGGCTGCCCTATTCCAAGCGAATTGCTTGCCTGGACCCGGCGCTCATCACCTTTGTCGTGGAATGTCATATGGTACAGCAAATTTTTGACGTACTCATCCGAATGAATACGAAGACCGGCAAAATCGAGGGTGGGCTTGCGCACTACTGGACCAGCGGGAACGACGGCAAAGAATGGACGTTTTATTTGCGCAAAGGGGTATTTTTTCATCACGGGAGAGAAATGACCTCGGAGGACGTCAAATATTCGATTGAACGTCATAACTGCAAAGAATTGGGCTCGCCGTTTCGATGGCTGTTTGCGGATGTGGAGCGCATCGAGACGATCGGCAGCTACGCCATACGTATCCATTTACGGCGGGCTAATCCGCTCTTCCTGCATCATTTGAGCTACGACCGGGCTTCGATCGTTCCGCAGGATGCGGTGACGGAGCTCGGAGAGGCTTTCTGCCGGATGCCGATCGGGACCGGACCTTTCCGTGTGGTCCAAAATGACGACAATATGCTGGTGTTGGAAGCGTTCCCGCGTTATTTCGACCGGCGGGCGCATCTGGACCGGATTGAAATTTGGTATACGCCAGAATTGATGCGAAAAGCGAGTCATCTTCAACCGCCGAACTATATGATGCGGCACCAATGCGATACGGCTGAAGAGCTGCCTAAAGACTGGCAGACGATACAGACGATTGGGCGGGATTGCAGCTTTTTCACGTTTAATTTAAACTTGCCGGGACCGCAGCAGAAGCTGGCTTTTCGAAAGGCTGTGGTTCATGGGATCGACCGTAAGCTTCTGGTGCCGTCAAGCGCGCCGGGAGATGTCACGTTCGCCAAGTGGTTCTACGAGGAAAATCGGGAGCCTAGCGATACGGATGAGCAATATGACCCGATACTAGCCAAACGGCTGCTGGCGGAGAGCGGGTATGATGGGGAAGAGCTGCTGCTTGTGCACAGCCCCCATCACAAGGGCTTCGCGGAAAACTTGCAGACCCAGCTTGGCGAGATTGGTATCAGGGTAAAGCTGAACGAAGTGCACTGGGGAACGGCGGAGAGGGATGAAATGGTGCGAAGCTCGCATTTCACCTTTAACCGCAACGTATTGGATCATGACGTGGAGCTGGCGGTTATCGAGCTGTTTCTCGCAGACAACTGTGTCGTTCGGATGCATCTGGGAGACGGGTTGAAGCAGCAGACCGATTTCATCATCGAACGGCTGTATCAAGAAGGCTCTCCCGTCACGCGCAGCACATATTTGAACCGGCTGCGGCAGCTTGTAACCGATCAGGCTTATGTATTGTTTCTGTTCCATCATACGCAGCGCACTGTATTCCATCCTTCGTTAAGAAACGTTTGCTTGAACTCGCTCGGTTGGGTCCGGTTTCGGGATCTATGGTTCGAACCGACGATGGACACCTTGCAGCAAGAGCGTTAATTCGACACGAAAAAAAACCGCCGGATCACTCCAGAAAGGAGCGAGTCCGGCGGTTTTCGCGTTCGATGTAGCAGGCTTAATCGTCGCTGCGGTTGGTGAAAATCATAATGTACTTAATCAGCTCAAGCAGCGAGATCAGCGCAGCAGCTACATAAGTAAGCGCAGCGGCGTTAAGTACTTTGGCTACGCCTCGTTCTTCATCGTTGGTGATAAAGCCTTCGGCAACCATCAAGTCGCGGGCCCGGTTGCTGGCGTTAAACTCTACCGGCAAGGTCACGAGCTGGAAAGCGACGGCTGCGGAGAAGAAAATAATCCCCAGGCCGAGCAATCCGGTCCAATGGAACAAAAAGCCTGCGATCAAGAGCAGCGGCGCAATGCCGGAAGCGAAGTTCACGACCGGGAACATCCGGTGGCGGGCAACGAGCATCGGGTAATTCACTTTATGCTGAATGGCGTGACCGACCTCGTGGCAAGCGACCGATACGGCCGAGATGGTGCTCTCGTAATAAACCGGCTCCGACAACCGTACCGTGCGGGCGATCGGATCGTAGTGATCCGTCAGCGCGCCGGGAATCGGCTCGACCGGAACGTCATACAATCCGTTGGAATCCAGCATGCGGCGGGCCGCTTCGTATCCCGTCATACCGGATTGAACGGGCACATCGGACCATTTGTTGAAGGTACCTTTGACCCGGAACTGCGCCCAAATGGAGAGTATGAACGCAATGATAATAAGGAAATCCATAGGGTGAAAAAACATCGATCCATTCCTCCGTTCGCAAAAATCGTTTCAATTAGGAAAGAGGGCCTTTACCTAACAGCAACAATAAAGCTTCGATGCATGCAGCGGTGGGCTGCGTGAGAATTTTGTTCAGGTTCTTCAATTGCGACGGCTTCAGCTTTTCAAGCATCGGTCCGACTTCCTTCGCTTCCTTCTCAAGCTGCTTAAGTAACAATTGCAATGATGTCAGTTTATCTGTCACTATTTCATCTCGGCTCACCTTATTCCATTGCAACAGGCTAGCCTTGATTTCCTCTAAGGTATACTTCTCCCTCTTCATACTTTCAATACGTTTCAGCCGCGCTAAGGTTTCATCGCTGTAGTAACGATAATTCGTATCGGATCTTTTCTCCGGTTGAATCAGCCCGAGCTTCGTATAGTAGTCGATCGTTCTGGGGCTGACCTCCGATAAGCGCGCCAACTCGCCGATTTTGTAAAGCTTCATCTCCCCATCTCATGTCACCTCGTTTTATATAGATACTGGAATAGGTGCTCTTGTATTCATGATACCCGAATCCAAACCATACAGTCAAACGTTACACTTTTACTTAGCGGGAGAGTCGCTCCGATTGCCTGAAATTTAGCGGATTTCGAATATACGAGTTATTTTATATGACGCACACAATAGGGTGATCAACGAAAAAAAGTATAAAACCGAATTATGCAAAGTTCATGTTAGATTATTTTTCGTATTTTATGGTTCGTTAATGAAAATTCTATTGTCAAAAACGTGTCTCGTGTATATAATGACAATATAAATTTCATACAATGTAATAAATACTAACATAAAAGAAGGAAGTGGTCGATTTGTTTAAAAGGTTATTCTTTTCCGTCGCAATTATGTCAGCTTTGTTGCCTGCAAGCCTCGCATTCGCTGCGGATGAAGCGACACCCGCCCAGCTCCAAGGTGCAATTGACGCGGTATGGGTTATGCTGGCAGCGATTCTGGTCATCTTCATGCAAGCGGGCTTTGCACTGCTGGAAGCGGGTTCCACCCGAATGAAAAACGCCGGCCACGTCGCAGGCAAGACCGTATTGACCTTCGGCCTTTGCGCGATCGCCTTCTGGGCCGTCGGCTTCGGCTTAGCTTTCGGAGACGGCAATAGCTTCTTCGGGACGACCGGGTTCTTCGTTGACGGGACGGAGGAGCAAGCCAAAGCGGCCTTCGGTTCGCTATCCGCGTCGGACGTACCGATCGCCATCAAATTTCTGTTCCAGCTGGCGTTCGCCGGGGTATCGCTTGCGATTGCGTGGGGCGGTTTTGCCGAGCGTGGCAAGTTGGCCGTCTACTTCATCTTCGGCACGCTGTTCACGGTTGTCATCTATCCGATCGTAGCTCACTGGGTATGGGGCGGCGGTTGGCTCGCTCAAATCGGAATGCAGGATTTTGCAGGCTCCACGGTCGTTCACTTGCAGGGCGCAACGGCTGCGCTTGTGGCAACACTGCTGCTTAAGCCGCGGATCGGCAAATATAATAAAGATAAAACGCCGAATTTGATCCCCGGGCACAACCAAGTTCTCTCGGTTCTCGGCGTAATCATTCTCTGGATCGGCTGGTTCGGCTTCAACCCGGGCTCGACGCTGAGCGCGATGAACGACGGCTTCTTCGGTTACATTGCCTTAACGACGAATCTTGCGGCATCGGCCGGCGCGGTAGCGGCTATGATCGTGTCCTGGATGTATTTCGGCAAGGCCGATATTCCCAGCATGCTGAACGGCGTGTTGGCTGCCCTAGTGGCTATAACCGCAGCTTGCGCTTTCGTTACTCCGCGCGACGCTGTTATTATCGGGGCGATCTCCGGCATCCTGACCTTCTTCACGGCACAATGGTTTGAAAAAGCGGGCGTCGACGACCCAATCTACGCCTTCTCCGTTCATGGGATCGCGGGCATTTGGGGAACGCTGTCGACAGGACTTTTCGCAACGCCGGAGTTGGCCGCAAAAGTAGGCGTCGGGAAAGCAGGTTTGTTCTACGGCGGCGGCTTGGAGCAGTTGGGCGTGCAAGCGCTTGGCATTTTCGGTGCCTTCCTGTTCGTGCTGATTCTGTCCTTCGTGATTTTGTACTTGATCAAAGCGACGATCGGTCTTCGGGTAACGGAAGAAGAAGAAATCGTCGGTCTGGATTTATCCGAGCACGGAAGTTACGGGTATCCGGAGCAAATGAAGAAAGCGGCGCATGGCAGCGCAGCTACCACGGTATAGAGCGAAAAAGCCGAAGGGGATGTCGTCATGAACCGTCTCGTACTTGAAAGGTTTCAACGGGAAACGTCCCGGGTCCGTAGCTTACAGAAGCTTAGGGCGCTTCGGGATCAAGTTAACGAGGAGTTTGGGCGGCGTCTCCTTTTTGCCGAAGCGCTGGAATGGAGCCGGGAGGCTAACGAATACCACGATGCGTTAATCCGCCGCGTCATCGCATTGTCCGAGGAGCGGCTGAAGGAACATCAGGGGAAAGCCGCACCGCTTTCCTATGCGTTCTTGCTGTTCGGCAGCGGAGGGCGGGGAGAGCAGACGTTGTGGAGCGATCAAGACAACGGCTTGATCTACGCGGACCCTTCATCGGAGGATGAGCGTATGGAGGCGGAGCATTACTTCGCCGAATTGGCAGCCTGTATTACGGAAGGCTTGGAAGCGGTCGGCTACCCGCCTTGCAACGGACAAGTCATCTGCACCAACGAGCAATGGTGCAAGCCGCTGGAGGATTACCGTCGGATGGTCAACGAGTGGATGCAGGAGCCGGACTGGGAGCATGTGAGATATTTGTTAATTACGGTCGATGCACGTACGGTGTACGGGGATGACACGTTAGGCTGTGCACTTATCGAGGAAATCTACCGGTATACCGCGGCCCAACCCGCCATGCTGGAGCACATGCTGCGCAATACGCTGCACCATAAAGTGTCGATCGGCGTGTTCGGCCAACTGATCAAGGAACGGTACGGCGAAGATGCCGGCGGAGTCGATGTGAAGTACGGCGCCTACATCCCGATTGTCAATGGAATCCGCTTGCTGGCGGTGGAAGCGGGAATCCGCCGTTCGTCTACCGAGGAGCGAATAAAGTCATTGATCGCAGGCGGGCACATCTCGGAAGAGATTGGCCATGATTGGCTGGAGGCTCTGACGCTGGCCTTGAAGCTGCGATCGATGACTCCTTATCAGATCGAGGAAGGCCGGTATGTGACCCGTGGCAAGCTGACCGCAGACCAGTTGACGAAAGAACGGGTAACGGAGCTGAAGCAGTGTCTCCGCATCGGAACGGACTTGCAGAAGTACGTCAGGAAAAACATTCCTAAGGAGATAAACAAAGGTTAGGTGATCGGCTTATGAAGGATATGCGGCCGGCCGGCCGGATGTGGCAGCTGTATAAAATGGGCGGGCTCACTCCGGCGATCACGTCGATGTTCGATGCGCAAAGCGCGCAGCAGATGGCCTTTATCCGCTCCATCATGAAGGAACAGCGCAAAAACTCGTTGTATGAAATTTCTCTGAGTACGGTGGAACTGGTCGTTTTCGACTTGGAAACGACCGGTTTTTCGCCGTATAACGGGGATGAAATTATTTCATTCGGGGCCGTGTCAGTCATAGGGACCGAAATCAAGGAAGAGAGCACCTACTACAGCCTGGTCCATCCGAAGAGAAGCATCCCCGGGGAGATCGAAAAGCTGACGGGGATAACGAACGAGATGGTGACGGATGCGCCGGATTTGCTGCACGCGCTGCGCGGCTTTTTGGAATTCGTCCGGCAGAAGGTGCTGGTCGCTCACGGTTCCGGTCACGACAAGCATTTTTTGAATGCGGCGCTGTGGCGGACGTCCAAAGTTAACCTGAACCATCGTCTGCTCGATACGATGATGATTGCCAAATGGCTTCACCCGAAGCTGAAAAAATACGATTTGGACACGCTGCTCGACCTGTATGGCATCGAAGTGACGAGGCGTCATCACGCGCTGGAGGACGCGCGAATGACCGCTCGCTTGTGGACCGCGCTCATGCGCGAAACCAAGTCGAAGGACGTGCAGACGTTAGGAGATCTGTATGCGCATTTGAGCCATCATTAAAATCAAGTCACTCCATAACGATGTCATATGAAATCGCCTCAAGGCTGGAATGCTCCTGCTGCTTTTTCCGAAAGGCAAAGGCTTTTACCTCGGGCAAAGACGGATCGCGCAGCGAAACGATCCAGTGACTGGGCGTCGTGTGCCATAAGGTGGTCAGGTCGTGATCCGACGGATAAGGAGCGGTACGGGGATGGGAATGAACGATCCCGATCAGTTCTTGCTTTCCGCCGGCAGCGTACAGAGCCCGGACAAGCTCCTGCGGGTGCAGCTCGAAGCTGTGCAGCGAATTGGCCGCGGCGTTGGCAATTGGCACATAGTTTAAGGCCGCAGGAACGCCTGCCGCAGACAGACAGCCAAAAAGAAGGCCGCACGCTTCGCGCGGCATCGATTCAAGGCAGTGACCGATCATCTCGGACCATGCTTGTCGGTGAATTCGAATCTGCAAACGATGCATCGGAAGAGGCGCCTTTCATTGTCTTTTGCGCCATTATACTACATTTGTCCGTTTTCCCGCTCTTTTTTGTTGTCCGAGAAAGTTGTTTAATGCCATGGCTGCATGAAATGTCTGGAAAATTTATGAATATATATAGTACCAAGTAATAGAACTTTGTTATAATAAATGAGGGATACTTGGAACTGAAAGGAGAATAGTGTGGATAAATTTGAAGAAAATTTAATTAAAACCAGAGAGCAGTTGTTAATTGAGATTTCTTCCCTAAGTTTTGATGAATTCAATCGACGTTTTGAGATGAATAAATGGAGTATAGCTCAGGTTTGTCATCATTTGGTTATATCGGAAAGTTTGATGGCAAAAGTAATTGTGTTTGGGCTTGATCAAAAGAATCAGAAGAATCCAATCAAAACAGAACACATACCGATTCGCTTTGTATCAGATAGGTCCAATAAGATTCAAGCGCCTAAGATTACAGAACCAAGTTCCGAACCTTTTCAAGTTCTGCAAATCGTTCAACTATTAAGCGACTCAAGAAATAAATTTATGGATGTTTTTAGCAAGATAGATGACAAGTCCATTTTGAAGGCAATAGTAGTAAATCATTCCGTTTTTGGTGACTTGCCATTAGATCAATGGGTTGAACTAATGTATTTACACGAGCAACGGCATATAGAGCAAATTAAAGATCTGAAAGCGCTGTGTTAAGGAACGATGGTTGAGACATTTTAAACAACTTTATTTCTAACCCGGTCCGTAACTCAGACCGGGCATACTGCATTACCCTCCAATCTTCCCTTGCGGTTTAATAAAGAAGAAGGCAAGGATTAGCGTCAGAAGCGACAAAGACGTAACGGTAACGAATACGGTTTGATGCGACTTGTCCATCATCCAGCCGAACAGCGGAGGGCCGAAGGCGACGCCCAGAAAACGCAGGCTGCTGTATAACGACGTGATCATGCCACGCTGTTCCCGTTCGACGGAGCCGGTAATCATCGTGTTCAAGCAGGGCAGAAGCATACCGGTCCCGATACTGCTCAGAGTCAGCAGGCCGATAAATACATAAATGCTTTTATTGTAGAACAAAATGCATAAACCGAGCGACACCGTCATGAGAACAAGGCCGATATTGATGAGCCAGCGCATCAGGGTGCCGTTCTTCTTGATGAGCGAGCCGGTCGTATAGGAAGTAACCACCATGCCGAGGAGTGGAATGGCGAGAACGAGTCCTTTCATCACCCCGTCGATATGATAAGGGGCGACCTCCAGAATGTCCGATAAATAAAAGAGGACGCCGAACAAGACGAATAAAGCCATGGAGCCCGCAAAAAACGACGTGATCAGCCAGCGCCCCTTCTGCTTCAAAATGGCGCCGATATTCCGCAGGTATTCGCCGAGCTTGGGCGGTGCTTGCTCCTTCTTAGGCTCCTTCAGCAGAAACATGACGGCCAGCAGCGATAATAAGCAAAAGAACGGAAAAGCGAAAAAAGCGGCATACCAGACGATTAGCGCAAGCAGCGAGCCGAGAATCGGACTGACCACTTTGCCGGCTCCGTTCGAAGCCTCCGTCAACCCCAGCGCTTTACTTTCCATCCCTGCTTTGTACAGATCCCCGGCCAACGCCATGGCAATAGGAGCGGTGCCTGCCGCGCCCATCCCTTGAACCGCCCGTGCGATAATGATCACGGTATATGAATTCCAAAGGGCGCCCAAGCCCGCTAAAATCCCGGCCCCGCCGTAAATGATCAACGAAGGAATCATGATCGCTTTGCGGGAAAAACGGTCGGACAAGTACCCGGCAATCGGGATTACGAGGCCCGCGGTGACGGAAAATAACGTGATCACCAGGCTGCTCTGGAATTGGGAAATGCCTAGGCGCTCCTGCATATCCGGCAATATCGGAACGAGCATCGAATTGCCGAGCACCAGTACCAACGGTACGCTGGCGATAGCGATAAACTCCCAGACGACCCCTTTCGAACCTGTGTTTGCTGCTTTGGAGTTATCGTTGTCCGTGGCTTGCTCATTTTTTGAGGCCGAGTAATCGATATCGCTTTCGAACGTGATTCGCAGCTTTTTCGTTTTTGCTTTCTCCATACGATATTCAACCCTCCGCTAATAACCTAATCATAAGGTTAATGTGCCCTTCCATGGAAGGGGCCATGCTTCCCGGCTTTATCCAGCGGAGCGTGATCGGCTAGTAACGTTTTCCGGCAAATGGGGAATACTGTAATCGTAAGCAAGCCGGAGTATAGACAGGAGAGAGACGATGAAACGAAACTTGCTGATTTTCGGATTTGCATTGGCTTTGGCGGGGCTGGCTCTAGTTCAGAATAACCGGATTGACCGGGTATTGTCGGTTTCCGCTGCGGGCCGGCCGGAAATAAAGGTAGAATCGCCGGTGCCCGCGTTTACTCTAAAGGGACTGGACGGGGGAGAATATAAGGTCGGCGGGGCCCGGGACAAGCCGCTGATGGTGAATTTCTGGGCTTCGTGGTGCGGTCCGTGCCGTGAAGAAGCTCCTGCCTTAAAGCAGGTGTACGACCGTTACAAGGGACAGTTCGATCTTTATGCGGTTAACGTGACCAGAGGGGACGAGCTGGAGGCGGTTCGGCGCTTCGTCAACCAAGCGCAATTTTCATTCCCGGTGCTGTTGGATACGAGCGGAGAGGCGGCTGATGCTTACCGGCTGTTATTCGTCCCGACAAGCTTCCTGATTGACCGGCAAGGGCGCTTGAAGGAAGTTATTCATGTACTGCCTCCTGACCAATTGGAGGACAAAATCAAACGGCTCATCGCGAGCTAAACTTGGCATCCGCACTGTTGGCAGCTGTTACATCAAAACAAGCCGCAATGTCTCCGATTGGAGGATTACGGCTTGTTTTTTTGCAATAGTTAGTTAGTGATTTACGAGCCCGAGGCGTTCCCGGCTTTCTTCAGGCTTGTCGGCCACCCGGGTCATGCCGAGCAGCGCATATCGGATGCTGTCGACAAGGGCGTGCCAGCTTGCTTCGATAATATTTTCCGATACGCCGACGGTGCTCCACGTGCTGTTGAAATCGGTCGATTCGATAAGCACGCGAACTTTCGCTGCCGTGGTGTCCTTCTCGTCTAAGACGCGCACTTTATAATCGGACAAGTGCATGTTATTGATATCCGGATAGTATTCGACCAGACATTTGCGCAAGGCGTTGTCCAGCGCATTCACGGGACCGTTCCCTTCGGCAGCGTTGTAGATCGTTTTGCCGTGTACGTTCACCTTGACGATCGCTTCGGAAAGCACCGGCTGATCGGCGGATTTGGCCACCATAATTTTAAACGAGTCGAGCGTGAATACTTCCTCCAGCTTGCCGTAAGCGTCCCGAATCAGAAGCTCCAGCGTGGCGTCCGCGCCTTCGAATTGATAGCCCTGATGCTCCATCTCTTTGATTTGCTCGATGAGCTGCTTGGTCTGCTGATTGTTTGTATCGAAGTCCAACCCCAGCTCCTGCGTCTTGAAGACAAGGTTGCTCTGTCCGGCAAGCTCCGACACGAGCACGCGCTGCTTGTTGCCGACCAGTTCGGGCTTGATATGCTCGTACGTGCTGGAATCACGCAGGATCGCCGACACGTGAATACCGCCTTTGTGCGCGAAAGCGGCAGACCCGACATAAGGCTGGTTAACCGGCATATGCATGTTGGCGATTTCGCTGACATAGCGCGCTACGGTGGACAAGCTGGCCAATTGCTCCGCACTGATCACATTGTACTCCAGCTTTAACTGCAAATTCGGAATGACCGATACGAGATTGGCATTGCCGCACCGTTCCCCGTAGCCGTTGATCGTGCCCTGTACTTGCCGGGCTCCGGCCATGACGGCGGCCAGACTGTTCGCTACGCCGAGCTCGCAATCGTTGTGCGCGTGAATGCCGATCGGACAGGAGATCGTGGAAGTTACTTTGGTCACGATAGCCGAAATTTCGTGAGGCAGCGTGCCTCCGTTCGTGTCGCACAGCGCAATCCAGTCGGCGCCGGCTTCCTCGGCCTTCTTAATCGTCGCCAGAGCGTATTCCGGGTTGCTCTTGTAGCCGTCGAAGAAGTGCTCCGCATCGTAAATGACTTCCAGCCCGTTATTCTTCAAAAAACGGACCGAATCGTAGATCATCGCCAAATTTTCTTCCAGTGTCGTCTGAATGGCCGTGTGCACTTGGAAATCCCACGATTTCCCAAATATCGCTGCGGCTTGAACGCCGACTTCAAGAATCCGGTTCAGGTTAGGGTCATTCTCCGCTAACGTCTCTTTGCGGCGCGTGCTGCCGAAGGCTGTAATTTTCGCATGCGACAATTTCAATTCCTTCACCCGCATGAAAAACTCAATATCCTTGTTATTGCTGCCGGGCCAACCGCCTTCAATATAAGAAACGCCCAGCGCATCCAGCTTTTGGGCGATTTTGAGTTTGTCTTCGACGGAGAGGCTGACGCCTTCGCCCTGAGTACCGTCTCGAAGCGTAGTATCGAAAATTTTAACCGTGCCCGCCATAATGATCCTCCTGTTTCTTTTAACATTTTATTGCGCTAAAGTATAATTTATAATTATAGCACAATGTAGCGGCCAAAGGGTATTGCCAATCCTAAAATATCCCCGGCTTGACCCCGGCGCTGCGGGCGAATTATGCTGTAAGTAAGAGGACGGGAGGCGGATGCCATGGTTGAGACAAGTGGGAGTGCCAACGGCTATCCCGTGAACGGCAGAGTGATTCTCCACATTGATATGAACGCGTTCTATTGCTCGGTGCATGAAGCGGTAGAACCCGAAAAATACAAAGACAAGCCCATTGCGGTAGCCGGAAGCGTAGAACTGCGCAAGGGTATTATTGTTACCTGCTCCTATAAAGCGAGGGCGCGCGGAGTGAAGACGGGGATGCTGGTGCGGGAAGCGGACAAGCTTTGCCCCGGTTTAATCTTGATTCGCCCCGATTTTGACCTGTACAGGCAGTTTTCCAGACGGTTTATGAAGATTGCCTACGAATATTCGCCGCTCGTCGAAGCGGTGTCGATAGACGAATGCTACGTCGATATTACCGGCTCCAAGATGTTCGGAACTCCGCTCGAAATCGCCGAAACGATTCAAAAGCGGATCCGAGATGAGCTTCTTCTGCCTTGTTCGATCGGCGTCGCGCCAAACAAGCTGTTGGCCAAAATGGCTTCGGATATGAAAAAGCCCAACGGCATCTCGGTGCTGCGTAAACGGGATGTGCCGACCGTGCTGTGGCCGCATCCGTGCGCCAGCTTGTTCGGAATCGGCAAGAAGACCGCCGAAAAGCTGAAACGGCTGCAAATCCATACGCTCGGCCAGCTCGCCAATGCCGACGAGCGGCTGCTGAGCGACCGGTTCGGCGTGCTCGGTCCGGCCTTGAAGCGGGCCGCCAACGGAGAGGACAATTCGCCGGTTAATCCGGATAAAGAACAAAGCAAATCGATCGGCCATGCGACGACCTTACCGGTGAATTATACGGACCGGGCCGATATCCACCGGGTGTTTCTGAATTTGTCCGACCAAGTCGGGCGGCGGCTGCGCCGGCAGGGCCTGGTTGCGGAGACGGTACAGATCTCGATACGGGACCCTGATATGAAGACGATTACGCGGGCCTCGAAGCTGCCCGAGCCTTCGGAAAGCGCGGACGACTTCTACCGGACGGCCTGCCAATTGTTCGACGCTCACTGGAAGGAAGGGCTTCCGGTGCGATTGCTCGGCGTGACGCTGCAGAATTTGACAGCCAAGCAGGAGCTTGCCGTACAGCTCGATTTGTTCAGCTATCAGAAGCAGCCTGTCAAGGAAAAGCTGAATCAGGCGATGGATGCGCTTCGCGACAAGTACGGCGAAGGCGTGATTTTGACTGCAGGGATGCTGGGCGACGATCCTTCCACGCTCATCCGCAACACCAAGAGGCGCGGCACGTCGCTGCAAATGGATCATCTCCGGTTAAGGGGATTGGAGGAGGACGAATATTGACGACGATTATCGGGTTAGCCGGTTATTCCGACAGCGGCAAAACGACGATCATTTCGCTGCTGGTTCCATATTTTGAGGAGCGGGGCGTCAAGGTTGCGGTTATAAAGCACGATGCGCACGGGCATTATAAGGAAGCCCCCGCAGCGGATTCCACTTTATTTATCCGGTCCGGAGCGTCGGCTTCCGTCGTCTTGTCCCCGAATGCCGTAAGAACATATGAACGTAAAACGGTCACGCTAGAGGAAACGGTCGAACGGTTAAAAGGAAGCTACGGGTTGATCTTAATAGAAGGCTTCAAGCGGGAGCCGCACGACAAAATCGCCATATTCCGGACGGAGGAGCAGGCGCGAATCGTGCATGAGCTCGCTGCGCCGCCGATCGCTTGTATAGCCGCGGATCGCAAGCTGGCAGAAGCCGCGGCGTCGGACATCCCTTGCTTTTCAATGGACGCCGTAGAGTCGATCGCTGAGTTCATCCGCTCCCGTATGAGGAATCTATAACGAAGCGGTATCATATCGTTCGCTACTTTCTATTTGAACTTTGTAAGCTTTTATATTATATTTTAGGATGTGGTTACACAATCAAGGGAGGAAGATTAGACATGGCAAAATACACTTGGGTGGATAAAGAAACCTGTATCGCATGCGGTGCCTGTGGAGCGACGGCACCGGACATCTACGACTACGACGATGAGGGTCTTGCAGAAGTAATTTACGAAGCCGACGGCAACAAAGGCGTAACCGAAATTCCGGAAGATCTGTACGATGATCTGCAGGATGCTCAAGACGGCTGCCCTACAGATTCCATCAAAGTCGCAGACGCTCCTTTTAACTAATACTCCGAATAGCTATAGCTTCATCGCAAAGAGCCTGTTTCCCCAGTGGAGGCGGGCTCTTTTTATTGCGGCCTAAGTTCGAAATAGATAACTTCGGTTCGGCATTTTATGGTAAGATGAATAGCGGAAACTGCAAGAAAAACAGGGGGCTTCTCATGAAAAAGGGATGGAGCAAGTCCGGCGTTATCGCAGCGGGTAATGGAGTTATCGTGCTGCTGTGCATCGTGCTTTTGACAACCGGGGCGCTTAAGGTATTATCCGACAGTTTATACGATTTTAACGTGAAGCAAACCATGACTCAAGCCCCGCACGAGGATATTGTCGTCGTCGGCATCGACTCCGACTCTATTCGGGAAGTAGGGCCTTATCCATGGGACCGGAAAGTATACGCCGAGCTGATCCGGCTGCTGGAAAGCGCGGGCGTCAAAGCGATCGGCTTCGATATCGAGTTATATTCCGAAAGCGACAAGCCGGAAAGCGACCGCGTGCTGGCCGACGAATTGGCCAAACACAACAACATCGTCATTCCATCCCATGCGAACCTGGAAAATAAATTCGACCGGTCGATGAAGGTGAAGGCAGGAGAGCTGTTGACTGCCCGCTCGATAACGGAACCGATCCCGGCCTTCCGACAGTCGGTTGGAAAATCGCATATCAATGCGGCTTACGACAGCGACGGCGTTATTCGCTCCAACTGGCTGCAGATCGACTCGCCTCTGGGGGTATATCCTTCGTTTGGGCTTGCGATGGCACAGCTTGCCGGAGTCGATGTAAGCCGGTATCTGAACCTGCCTGTATTGGACGGCCGTCCCAAGTCGGAAATGATAATCCGCTGGGATGCGAAGGAATTCGATTTCGAAACGATTCCGTTCGCCAAAGTGCTGAAGGGCGACGTACCGCCCCAGACGTTCAAAGACCGGCTTGTGCTTGTCGGCTATACGGCCCCTGGCTCGGACGAGGGCGTTACTCCGGTGGAGAAGCATATGCATCTGGTGTATGCGCATGCGAATATTTTAAATCAGATCTTAAAGCAGCAGATCGTGCTGCCCGTAGACAAGCGGATTGATTTTGCGCTTATGCTTCTGGTCGTTCTGCTGCTCGGGTGGGTAACTTGGCGGCTGCGGGCGATTAGCGGAGCGGTTTTTACGCTGGCGGTCGTCGTTCTTTTGTTCGTCGGACAATACGAGTATTTCGCGGCCTACTCGAAGTATCTGGACATTGTCGATGCAGTGGCTTGCGGGCTCCTTGCTTATTTTGGAAATCTGTCCATGAAAACGTATTTTGAAACGAAGCAAAAAAATTACATTACCAAGCAGTTCGGACGCTATATTTCTCCCGACCTTGTCAAAGAGATTGCGAGCAGCGAGCAGGAAATCCAGCTCGGAGGGATCAGCAAGGAATTAACCGTTCTGTTCCTCGACGTCCGCGGGTTCACCCCGCTGTCCGAGAAGCTGAGGCCCGAAGAAGTGGTCGACTTCTTGAATATGATGTTTAACTTAATCACGGAACGAGCCCTCGAAAACCGCGGCACAATCGACAAATTTATCGGGGATGCGGCGATGATCCTGTATAATGCTCCGCTGGACGTGCCCGATCATCCGTATTATGCGGTCAAAACCGCTTACGAAATTCAGAAGGGAATGGAGAAGGTGCGCGCCGAGGTGCTGGAGAAATACGACGTTTCGATCAGCGTTGGCATTGGCATCAACACCGGCGATGTCGTAGTCGGCAATATCGGGTCGTATCTACGGGTCGACTATACGGCGATTGGCGACAACGTGAATACGGCCGCCCGCATCGAGTCCAATACGCAGCCGAATCAGATCCTTGTGTCCGAAGCGACTTACGAGCGGACGAAGCATGCTTTCGATTATCAATTTGCCGGGGAGAAGCTAATGAAAGGAAAGAGCGTTCCGCTCAAGCTTTTTGAGGTGATGGGAATGAAAGACGTTCCGGCTTCATTTGACGAAATTCGTTGAATAATACCGTTTCTCACTTTACAATATGAATAGATTTTTTTGATTCCGGAGAGGGGTTTTGTTGTGGCGAAAGCAGTGCGGATCAATAGACGGAAGCGAAAGCCGGCTTTGGCTTGGGTGCTTGTTTTCGCTATGTTGTTTCAAGGGGGAGCCACTTTAGTTCTCGCAAGCCCGGCGAATGCCAAATCATCCCGGTCGGCGGCTGTCGTTGAAGTAACGGGAGATGTAGCGTATAAGAAATCGGGCGGCTCGCGCTCTTATGCGGTGTATCAGGACTTGAATTTGAATCAGGGCGATTCGATCGTGACTGGTCCGTCTTCCTCGGTCGTGCTGCGGGTCGTGGACCGCGAGGACGAGATTACGATCGGCGAAAATTCCGAAATATACATATCCGATTTAGTAGAAAAAAACGGCGGCAAGAAAACCAAGGTGAAATCTTGGGCTGGCAGTTTATGGGCGAAAGTCAAATCTCTGATCGGCTCGGAGGAGGAATTCGAGGTCGAGACGCCGACGGCGGTTATGGGCGTCAGGGGAACGAACTTTATGACTTCCGTCAATTGGAAGACGGGGGAAACGACGATGGCCGTGGCGGCGGGGATCGTCTCCACTTCGGAAGCTGATTCCGCTGCGGAACATAAGCAGGCCCGGAAGGCAGAAGGCGTCTCGGTGTATCCGGCTCAGCAGGTGGCGCTCAGCTCCTCCGGACCGAATAAGGACCTAAGAGCGCAAGCGGAGTATGCCGACCCCAAAGCATTGGTCGAGGTTCTGGATAAAAAAGTGCTTGAAAGCTTTATCAAGAATATCGGGGATATCCAAAAAGAGCAAGATAAAATTAAAGCGCAGCTTAAGGAAAATCTGGATAAAGGCGAGGGAAAACCGGACGGACGTTCGATTCTGAAGATCAGTACGCCGGCAGATTTGGAAGCCGTCACAACCAATTTCGACCGGTTTCTGTCCCTGCTGGCCAAATCGGCCGTAGACGCAGGGAAACTGTCTCAAAAAGCTGTGGACGAAGCCAATGCAAACATGGCCGACCCCTCGAGAAAGCTTGATATTCACAATCCGCCTGCCCTGGATAAAAATGCAGGCATCGATCCGGAAATAGAGCAGTTAAAGAAACAGGCGGAGCCCAAAAATACCGCATATGAGCAGGAGCAAAGGGAGCTGCGCGATAATCAGGCAAAGCTGGCGGCTTTGCTGGATCGTATTGAAGCCGACAGGCAGCGAATTCAAGACCAGAACCAAAAAGCCGTTGCAGAAGCGGATCAAAAGGCAACGGATCAATATACGAGCACGCTTAGTGCGGACGAGAAGAAACAATTCGAGGAGAGCCAAAGGAAAAACGCCAATCAACCTGCGCCCGATTCATCCTCCCGTCCGACTACGCCTCCTGCCGATTCCGGGAGCGACAGCGGTTCGGGCGGCGGTTCCACGGACGACCGTCCTTCCGCTCCCGTGCTGATCAGCCCGACAGCGGAAGCGACGGTGCGGAATCCGGTGCAAATTAAAGTGAAAGCTGCTACCGGGACAACGGTCCGTGTGCTGAACGGCACGGAGGAAGTCGGACGCGCGGACGGACTTGGAGATAGCGAAGTCACCGTTACGCTTCGGGCACTGCAGCCCGGAACTTACAACTTAACGGCCCAGGCTTTCCGCGAATCCGCAGCAAGCGTACCGGTTTCGATTCCGCCGATTCATATTTTGGGAGTAGGTTTGGCGCAAGTCGGCGGCATCAAGGACGGGAAGGTCGACTTGGCGTTGACGATGAAAGGCTTTACGCCTGCTGTGCCGTTCTATTCCGTCGAAGCGCATTTGCTGTATGACAAGGCGGCGCTGGACTACAGAGGTCCGGCAGACCTGACTCCCGTAACGGGCACCGTATTCTATGGGACTCAAACGGCAGAGACGCTTCGTCAAGTAAGCAACGCCTCCAAGAGCGAATTGATCTACGCGGCGACCGCCTTTGAAACGCAAGGCTCCGGCGCAATAAAGCCGATTCAATTAAGCGGTGATACCTTGCTCGTAAACGTACCTTTATCAGTTGTGGATTCGGCCGCTGGTTCCGCCAAAGTTGAACTGGGCTATATCAAAATCATCGACAAACAAGGGAATACGGTATACGAAAGCAGAGACATTCAATCGATTAGCGTCGGCACGAAGTAAGGTGCAGGGTACGGGAAGGAGCAAGCTATGAAGAAAGCAACGAAACGAATCGCCGTGTCGCTTCTGATGTCCGCCATAATTGGCGCATCGGGCGCGCAAGCCGCCGAGTGGTCGAAGGACGCCCTGCGGGGCGAGAACGGGCAACCGTTAACGGAGATGACGACATTGGCCGGAAACGGCGGCTTGGGGAGCGCGGACGGAGCGGGCGCGTCCGCTTCCTTCCGGATGCCGGGAGGATTGGCTGTGCTGAAGGACGGTACGGTGCTGGTTTCGGATACCCGAAACCAGCTGATCCGCAAGCTGTCGCAGGGGGCGGTCAGCACCTTCGCCGGCGCAGCCTATAAACAGGACGGCAAAGGCTTCCCTGTCGGCGCTCTGTTAGACGGGAAGAGCGATGCCTCGCTTTTCAACGAGCCTCAAGGACTTGCGGCCGACGCTAATGGCAACGTATACGTAGCCGATTCGGGAAATCATGCGATCCGTAAAATAGATCCCGCCGGTCAGGTTAGCACCGTCGCCGGCAGTGGGCTGCTTGGAAGAAAGGACGGCAAAGGGAAGGATGCTATGTTCTATCGTCCGACGGATGTGGCCGTCGCAGCCGACGGTACCTTGTACGTGGCGGACTCGCTCAATCATGCGATCCGAAGCATATCGCCTTCGGGTGAAGTCAAGACGCTGAACGCCTTGTCGTCCCGCGTCGCAGAATTGTTTCCCGGACAAGTATCGCCCGCGGGGGATTTTGCCGACGGGGATTTGAAAAGCGCCAAATTTAACGAGCCGACCGCTCTTGTGCTGGATGCCAAAGGGAATTTGATCGTAAGCGATTCCGGGAACCAGCGCATCCGATATATCGATTTGCAGCAGGGGAAAGTAACGACGCTGGCGGGCGGAGGTCAGGCGGCAACAAACAAAGAACTGCACGTTCAGGGAGGCTTCGCCGACGGGAGTGCGTCGGATGCGCGATTTAACTTTCCGTTGGGCCTTGCCTTGACGGAAGAAGGCGGACTTGTTATTGCCGACAGCCAGAACCATGCGATTCGTTACTTGCTGGACGGGCAAGTCAGAACCATTGCCGGGGCATCCGGCCGCATAACCGGAAATGCCGATGGTATTGAAGGAAGCGCTGCGCTCCATCGTCCGATGGATGTCGGAGTTCGCGCCGACGGATCGATACTGGTGGCCGACGCCTACAACAACAAGCTTCGCGAAGTCAGTCTGTATCGGTTGCCGGACGGTCTTCCGAAGGATGGCGCCGTCAAAGTCGTCGTGGACCGGCAGCAGATCGCGTTCGAGGCCCAGCCAGAGATCGTCAACGGTAGAACGATGGTACCGATCCGGGCCATTACGGAAGCGCTTGATTATAAAGTGACGTTCGACGATGCGGCTCGGGCCGTGCAGCTCGCCAAGGACGGCCAAACGATCGAGCTGTATATCGGAAAGACCGGGATCAAGCGGACGGTACCCGGACAGGAAGCAACCGTTAAGCCGACGGATGTCGAGCCTTATATTTCGCGAAATCTCACCTTCGTACCGGTCCGTTTCTTTGCAGAAGAAATCGGAATGGACGTTCAGTGGGACGAGGCGACACGTACGGCGATTGTGCGCAGCAAAACGAAATTATCAAAGTAATTTGCATACCGACAAAATAAGACCTATTCCGAGGAAAATTTTAAGCGGCGCTCTTCTTGGAGTAGGTCTTTTCGATTAGGTTTACATCGGAAGAAAGGATGCAGGAAGCGAAGCGAGAGTATTAAGAAAAGCGCTTCTCCCGCCGATATAGTTTGCAGGAAGACGGAAAGAGAGGGGCGCCCCGTGAAACCGAAAGATTCGAAGGATTCGGAAGAACAGCTTCAGCTCTTTTTCAAACAGGATCCGTTTTATTTAAAAAAATACGTCAAAGAGCATCCGAACAATAAAATGGCGTGGTACTTGCTCGGGCGCGACTATGAAGCGCAAGGAAAAAAGGGAAAAGCGCTGTACTGTTACGCGCAGGCCGGAGAAGTCTATGAAGCGTATGAGAATCAGAAGGTGGCTCTGCCTCCTGAAGAAATCGAACCGATCCATCGCTGGGGAACGGAACGTCAGAAGGACAGACGGAAGCGGTTCGTCCGCCTGATGGCCGTCGGTCTACTCGCGTTTGCCGGTGTATTGTTTGCCCCGGAGCTGGGGCGTATATTCGAGAAGACGGAAGAAAGCGCCCGCACTCCGATCATCGTGCTCCCGGAAGGGATGACGTCGTCCGAGCTGCAGGAAACGAAAGTGTACTACCTGGCCGGCGAGAAAACTCAACAGAATGTCGGCGCGGCGCTGCAAGAGATGCTTCTGCGGGAAAGAATCAGCAGCTACGCGATTTTGGCCCGGGGCATTCCGCTCGCCGGTACCGCTTGGATCAACTGGTTGAAGAAGCCGGAGACGCTGCTTTCCGTCGAAGCAAAAGCAAATGCGGCGCAGCAGCAGATCGATTATCATGATGCGGCAGCTTGCGGCTGCCAGCCAAGCGATCCGCAGAAGGCGGATGGCATTGTGGCCGCTTGGATGACGAAGCAGGAGCAGGATCTCGTGCTGCGCTCCGCCGTTGCGGCTTATATTCGGCGTACGGGGCAAGCGCCGGCGCGTGCTTCGCAGCTGACGGAAGCGTACCCGAACAACATGCTGCCGGGGCTGACTCCCTATATGAAGGAAACGTTCGACCGGGACAAGGAGGCCTTGGCTGCAGAACTGAGCGAATGGCTCAATCAACCCGGGGCACAGCCTGCGGCCGTCGACGGAAATCCCGTGCCGCCGGGAACGGGACAGGCTAGTCTGACCAAGCCGTTAACCGAACCTATGCGGATTATTATCGATAAGCAGGCACACCGCCTGTCGGTCGTCAGCGGCAACATCGTTGTCCGTAATTATCCGGTAGGCTTGGGGGCCGAACGAACACCGGAGGGCAGCTTCGTCATCTCGGAAAAGGTGCGCAATCCGAACGGGAAGTCGAACGGGGAATTCGGGAGCCGGGGGATGACACTGTCCGATACGAATTATGCGATTCACGGAACGAACCGGCCGTCCAGTATCGGCAAGGACGAATCGCTAGGCTGCATCCGTATGGCTAAGGAGGATGTGGAGGAGCTGTTCGACCTGGTGCCGCTCGGAACGAGCGTGACGATCGGTAAAGGCTCGCTGTCCAAGGAGGAATCGCGCAGCCCCGAACCGTATGGGGTGACACCGCAAAGCGTCGATACGAATCCCGGGAAGAAGTACAATTGGTTGAATTAGGGAGCTTGGTCGTCCAAGTCGGCTGTGGCTTCAGTACGAAAAGCATCACCTTGATAGTCGGTGGAGTATGCCCTTACGGCCGGCCGCTCTTGAAACTCGTGATATTCAGATTCCATTTTGCGGTATAATCACGAATTTCAAAGGCGGGCAGCGCAAGCGCTTCCTACAGGGCATACTCCACCTGTTTTACCGGTGATATTTTCAAAAGACTTCTGCCATAGCCTTAGTTTAGAAGACCAAGCTCTTGTGCGAGAGGATGGAAAGCGCTAACAAGCCTTAATGGTTGAAAATAAGCAGAACAATCATGCCGAGAATGACGACGCCGAAGATGGAGCTGGCCCACACGATCAGCTTCTTATTAGGCTCATCCTTTGTTTTCCGCTGCGCATAGGGGGATATTTTCTTTTTTTGCATAGACCTCAGCCCTGCCTTTTTGTTTGGATTAAGCATATTTTAACATAATGTATTGTTTGAAGTTGTATGGATTTTGTGACTTGTCCCCTTTATTTTTGTTTCGTAAAGCGCTAAACTGTCAAAAGAGACTAACGAAGAGACACGTGCGGGGAGAGGACAGAAGCATGCTTTACAAAAAAATCGCAAAGCCGGTGCTGTTCGGGATGGACCCGGAGAAGGCGCATCATCTCATTATCGACGGACTGCATACGTTCGCCAAGCTGCCAGGCGGACGGGGACTGCTCCGCGCGATGTGGGGCGTCCGGGCGTATCCGGAGCTGGAGAGCGAGCTATGGGGGATCAGGTTTCCGAATCCGGTCGGCTTGGCGGCAGGGTTGGACAAGAATGCGAAAGCGGTCCCCGGTTTTTCGAACATCGGTTTCGGCTTTATGGAAGTCGGCACGGTGACACCGAAGCCGCAAGCCGGCAATGAGCTGCCGCGGCTGTTCCGGCTTCCGGAGGACGAGGCGCTCATTAACCGGATGGGGTTCAACAATGTCGGAATCGAAGGCATGAAGCGAAATTTGCGCAATCAAGGCCAGCGCACGATTCCGCTTGCCATCAATATCGGAAAAAACAAAACGACGCCCAACGAGCAGGCAGAAGACGATTACCGCGCTTGCATTCAAGCGTTATATGGGTACGGAGACTTTTTCGTCGTCAATATCAGTTCGCCGAACACGCCGGATTTGCGCAATCTGCAGCACGGGGATGATCTGTCGCGCCTGCTCGCGGCTGTGAAGGACGAGATCCGCAAGCAGCATGCCCGCTTCGGCGGACGGGAGAAGCCGGTGCTCGTGAAGATTGCACCTGATCTGACGGCGCAGGAAATCGAGTATATGGTCGAAACGATCGTACGGAGCAACGTTTCCGGTATCATTGCGTCCAATACGACGATCACCAGAGACGGTCTGCGCCATGCGAACCGGGGAGAAACGGGGGGATTAAGCGGCCGACCGCTGACGGAGCGCTCCACCGAGCTGATTCGAACCGTATACCGTTTAACGGACGGGAAGCTTCCGATTATCGGATCGGGAGGCATTTTTACGGCCGAGGACGCCTATGCGAAGATTCGGGCGGGAGCCAGTCTGGTCGAAGTATACACCGGCTTGATCTACGAAGGGCCGGACGTGCTGCGGCGCATTAACCGAGGACTTCGCACATTGCTTCGGCAGGATGGATTTACGCACATATCGGAGGCGATCGGATCGGGGCATTAAGGCAAGAAAGATTTGGAGGTCGACGGAATGGATGGACGCGATTGGAAAAAATTTCTACTGCCTTACGAACAGGCGGTCGAGGAATTGAAAGTCAAATTCAAGACATTGCGCGCGGAGCTCAAAAGCCGGGATGAATATTCGCCTATAGAATTCGTAACCGGCCGGGTCAAGAGGACTTCCAGCATTTTGGAAAAAGCCAAACGGCTGAGTGTTCCGATGGATCAGCTCGAGACCGGGATCGAAGATATTGCGGGCATTCGGATCATGTGTCAATTCGTTGAGGATATCGAACGATTGGCCGAATTGATCCGTGCCCGGGAAGATATGACGCTATTATATGAGAAAGATTATATTACGAATAAAAAGCCGAGCGGTTACCGCAGCTACCATATGATTGTGGAATACCGGGTCCAGACGGCGCTCGGCATGAAGCGCGTGCTGGCCGAGATTCAGCTGCGGACGCTGGCGATGAATTTCTGGGCGACGATCGAGCATTCGCTGAACTATAAATACCGGGAAAGCTTGCCGGAGGATGTCGTCGCACGGCTCAGCCGGGCGGCGGAAGCCGCTTACCAGCTCGATCAGGAGATGAGCAGCATCCGGGAAGAGATCGTCGAAGCGCAAAAGCTGTTCGAGGACAAGTCGAGTATTGTGACCAAGGTGCTAAACGGCATTCAGGAGCTGTATTTTCATCTGCGAGTGCGGGAAGCCGCGCAGTTTCAAATGCGCTTCAACGAGCTGTGGGATACGGATGACGTCTGGCTGCTGAAGAAGCTGTCAAACGAGGTGGATCAGGCGGTTCACCGGGCGAAGAAAAATTCCTTGGCCTAATAGTCCGGTGAAGCCGGGCCGGCGGTCCGTTATTCACCGGGCCTCCGCTGGAGGCGACCGAAACGGAGGCGAGACGGTGACAACGTCATACGATCGTTTATATATAGAATTCGTCTATTATTTCAACGTGGCGCGCGACTATTTCGAATGTCACGAAGTGATGGAGGAGCTTTGGCTCGAGGAAGGCAGACATCCGCTGTATCAAGGCCTGCTGCAGGTGGCAGTGGGCCTTTACCATTACCGCAACGGCAATACGAGCGGGTCGATCAAGCTGTTTACCGCGGCCTTGAACAAATTGGATAACTACCCGGAGGATGCGCTGGGGATCGACCTGGGCCGGCTTCGCGACGACAGCCGCCTATACTTGAACAAGCTGGCTCATGCGGAGGAGGAGCCGTTTGCTTTCTACGATCTGGACATCCTCATTCTGGATGCCGATTTGGAGGCATTGGTGGAAGAGCTTAGGCTGCATCCGCCGGAGCCGCACGAAGAGAATTAGACCGGAGGCCAGACGCAGCACTGCCGACGCTAGGATCGCCGCGAGACGAGAACGGCCTGCAGCCCGACCCCGCACACGGTAAGCCAAGCCGCCCCGGCGGCAAATCCGGCGACAACGTCGCTCGGGTAATGAACCCCCAAGTAAATGCGGCTTACGCCGATCATGATGATCAAACAGCCGGCCGTTACGGCGATCAGCAGCTTCAGAACGGGAGATTTGACGAACATCAAGAAGAGCATGGCCAACATGCCGTAGAAGACGATCGATGCCATGGAATGTCCGCTGGGGAAGCTGTAGCCCGTTTCTTCAACGATCCGGCGCAGCGTAGGCCGCTCCCGTTCGAAAATTTGCTTCAGCAGCTGATTGAATAGCATACCGCCGGTGACGGCTACCACGAAAAAAAGAGCTTCCCATTTCTTCTTTCGCCACACCATCAGAGATACGCTAACGGGCAGCAGGACGAACAACGTCTGAAACGCTCCGAATAAGGTAATTCCCTTCATCCATACGGTCAGCTTAGGACTGATATGCGATTGAATCCAATCGATGTAGGTCCGGTCAAAGCGCTCCAGTTGATTTTCCTGTAAATCGTGCGCGAACTTCACGAAGATCAGAATCGACAGCAGCACGATGACGACTGCGGTCAATATATATTTTCCGGTCAGCCATACTTGTTTGGGTTGCATCGTGGCCCGTAACAGCTCCTTTTTAAAGAAATGAAATAAAAAAGAAACAGCGGACCGCAATCCGCTGCTTCGGGTATCCTTGGGCGTCCACCGACAGCCGGCAGGATTATTTTTTATGCTTTTCGAAAAAGGCTTTGAACGTTTCGGCCTTTTGTTCACCGACGAGACGCTCGACTTCTTTGCCGCCTTTGTAGTAAATCAGGGTCGGGGTTGCTTCGATGTTGTATTTTTGCCATCCGTCCTTGAACTCTTCAAGATTGAATTGCTTGACGTCGATGTTGAAATCCTTGGCGACCGGCATAAGCACAGGCGTTGTCACTTTGCAGTGAGGGCACGTCGAACCGAAATAATACAGGTAGAAGTCTTCCTGAGCTGCGATCTTCTTGTCGAGCGCGTCAGGCAAAATGATGTTTTGGTAGTTCGGATCGTCCAGAAGCGCCAGCGTGGCCGGATTCAGCTTGTCCGGCGCAATGCCGTATACGTTGTTTGCGTACTTTCCGAATTTCGCCTGGTTGGATTGTTGATTGACAAAATAAAGAGCTCCGAAAAGAACGACGATAATAGCTAAAAAGATACCTAACTTTTTCATGATTCCCCTCTTCCTACCGAGATAAATGGTCACTCTAAAAACATTCGTTACTTATGCAAAGTTTCCTCCTTCTATCATACAATAAAATTGAAGGATTTTCGACATTGGCGTGGAATACATGGGTAGACTAGGGACATCCAAGAGAATGGCGGGGAACGTTAGACTATGAAACGCATTATCGAAGTTCTCAGCAAGCGGGAAAACGCCATCATTCTCGGAGTGGGCGGCGTGCTGCTGCTAGGCGGATTGGTATGGGGCGCTATGTACTGGAACGCCGGGGCCGTGGAGCCCTCGGTTCCGCCCGCTCGGGCCGAATCGTCCGGGGAAAAAGCCAAAGTGATCTCTGATCCGGATGCTTATCACGCTCAGGATTCCGTGCCCGGCTTTTCGGCGCTGGAGGTCACGAGATCCAAAATAAACAAAGGATTTGCGGTAACCGTAAAACAAGGACGGGTGCTGGAGCAGGTTGCGGCGCCGGACGGCGTCACGATGGTATATCTTGTCCAGCGCAGCAAAACAGGCGATAGCGGGAGCAGCTCCCAGATCGATGCGCTGTGGATGGGCCCGCAAAGCGAGTCGGCCGAGAGCGCGCCGATTGCCCAGATCGCGGGGACGGACGAAGACGTGATCCGGCGATCGACCCGGTTGTGCGGGTTTATGAATAAAGACGAGTTTATCTACACGACCGTTAAAAACGAGGGAAGCGAGCTTGTGTATTACATTAACCGCTTTTCGTTGAAGCAGCGCACGGCGACGCCGCTTCTGGAGCTGTACCGCCATGAATCGAACGGGCGGACGGCCCCGGGAGTACTCGAAGCCAAGCTTGCGCCGGATAAGCGGCATGTACTGGTCCGAGACGAGCGAAGCGGGATCGCTAGCTACGATTTGAAGACCGGAGCGCAGGCCCGGATCGTTCCCGCCTCCGAAGCCGTAAAAGTCGGGGAAACCTTTCTGCTGGCGCCGGAAACGGGTGTAGGGCTCTATGCCGCCGGCCGCTTTCAAAGCGACCTATGGTGGTTCGATTGGAATACCGGGGGAGCCAGGCAGCCGTTTGCGGCCGAATCGGGATTTGTGGAAGCGGGGCTGGATGCGGGGCGGAAGCTCATTTATTATAATTGGACCTATGACCGGAAGCCCGAGCTGGCGCTGGCAGGAGATAAACGAACGCTGCTTGCCTCGTCCGGCGTGCAGCTTGCCGATCTGAAAGGCAATTCGCTCAAGCGGTTCAGCCTGCCGAAAGGCTCGAAGGAGCATCTGGAATTCGGAGGCTATAACGAGGAGCGGAAAACGGTGCTGCTGCATCAATTTCAATTGCAGCGGGCAGCCGCACCGACCTCGGCGGTGGTTAAAAAAACAACCGCCTGGCTGCTCGGGGATCTGAAGACAGGAACGATGCAGCCGCTCCAGCAGGTGGAGGTGCCGGACGGGTGGGAGCTGAAGGACATGGCGTTCGGCAGCGTCCTGACGGATAGCGGAAGCGATACGCCAACGGAGCAAGTATTCGTCAATATGCAGGACCGGACGTATTACAGGGCGAAGTGGAAGACGAAGCAGCCGATGGTGCTGCCGGAGGAGGACCTCGTCTTGTTCGCCGACGAGCCGGGCAAGCGGGTGTTCGTCAGTTCGCTTACGCGGCCGGATCTGGTCGTTGCGGCCCTGAATTATAAAAAGTACAATTGGGATAATCAAGAGTTCGCTTGGTTGAACGGGCATTGGATGTCGAGATACCACAAGGCGGCGGATGGCGATAAAATCTTTTTCTTCCAGATTAACTGAAACGAGTGACGACAATGACGGAGCCGATGCTGCCGGAAGCATTTAAACAAAAAATGGAAGGCTTGCTGGAGGCCGAATATTCGGCCTTTCTGGCGTCTTATGGGGAGGAGCGGCATTACGGCCTGCGCGTCAATACGCTCAAACTGTCCGTAGAGCAGTTTCGCGGCTTGACCCGCCTGGAGCTCGAACCGGTTCCATGGGCGGGAACCGGCTTTTACTACCGGGAAGGAGACGGGCGGCCGGGAAAGCATCCGCATTACCATGCAGGGCTGTATTACATTCAAGAGCCGAGCGCGATGGCTCCGGCCGAGCTGCTTGACGTCCGCCCCGGCGAAAGGGTGCTGGATTTATGCGCCGCGCCGGGTGGAAAAACGACGCAGCTTGCGGCCAAGCTGCAAGGAGCCGGGCTGATCATAGCGAACGACGTGCATCCGGACCGGGTGAAGGCGTTGGTGAAGAACATAGAGCTGAGCAGCGTACGCAACGCCGTCGTGCTGAACGAAGATCCGGCGAAGCTGGAAGGAGCCTTTGCCGGCTACTTTGACAAGATTCTGATTGATGCGCCTTGCTCGGGCGAAGGCATGTTCCGCAAGGAAGAGGATATGGCCAAAGTCTGGCGGCCGGACTGGCCGGAGAAATACGCCGAGATGCAGCGGACGCTGCTGAGGCAGGCGGCCCGCATGCTGAAGCCGGGCGGCTTGATGGTCTACTCGACCTGTACGTTCTCGCCGGAGGAGAACGAGGCGATGATTGCCTCGTTTCTGGACGAGCACCCGGCGTTTGCGGTCGAGCCGGCCCCCGCCTTCGGCGGCTGGGCGCCCGGCCGGCCGGACTGGCTCGGCGGGCACTATACCCGCGGGGCCGAAACGGCCGGCGCCGCGCGCCTGTGGCCGCACCGGCTCGCGGGCGAGGGCCACTTCGCGGCCGCGCTG
>NZ_BSDJ01000005.1 GCF_027925525.1 Paenibacillus tyrphae
TCTTAACAAACCCGCCAAGCATGGCGGCCTACTTATCCCGTGTCCGGTACACAACCAGGATCGTGCTTCTTTGATATTCCCCTTTGTCGGGTTTGCTCTTGATAATGGACCCGTAGCTTATACTTACAATTTGATCTTCCGACAATGTGGCCAGAAATTCATTGCAGCTTTTTTCGGCAAGCCTGACGTCGGAATCAAGAAACTCTTTCACTTGAATCATGCTTTTCACCTTTCTTGGCTTATGATTTTGACCCGTCATACATTAAATGTAAAAAACCGCTTTCATGCAGTAAGGCATCCCGCCCGATAGAGTGGAATGCCTTACCAAATTGACCATAACATATAACAACTATGGAGTCAAACCTGCTAGATTCTAACGATGAATCCTATCCTATTGTGGAAATGAAATTTTGAATTGGTTATGATAGAGGGAAGCCATACATGCAAGAACCGGACCGAGGAGAGGGCGTTCATCCAAATGAGATATAACGGCATTCGTGAGATCATCGGTAGAGAGCCTTCGAGGCATCAATTTGAAAAAATATCGGAAGCGGAGCTGGAAAAAGAAATCATCGACGGGATTCCGCAAGATTTTGTTGATTTTTTGAAAGAAATCGGTCAGGGGACTTTGGCTGATGAATTTTTCCAATTTTTCGGCTGTTTAGTGCAGGCTGATGAGTTTTACGATGAACTGTATCGTGAAGAAGACCATGAAGAGCTCAAAGACGTCTTGTTATTTGGACGTAAATGTACCGGCGATGCGGTAGGTTTTTGGACAACGGAGGATTGGTCTATTGTCGAGGTATGGCACGACGATGATCTAACCCTTCATCCCGTAGAGGAAGCGACTTTTGAGGAATATATCAAACATTTGTTTGCACCCAAAGGAGAATAGTAATGGATGAGAAATTGCTTAAAAAAATTGTAATGAACGTCCCTTTTTCCTACCCGCTGGCGGAAGGAACCACGATTCAAAAAAATGCCAACGACCCGAAGCTGCAAGTGAAGTGCTGCTATCTTACCGTCGTAAATAAAAGCGATCATACGGGAATCGAGGTCTTTATTAAACCGGACACCTATTTTTTGATTACGAAGGCCACTTATAATTATGATACCTTTGAAATGACCGTGGTCAGGGAGCTGGAGAATATCTCCGTTCACTATAGTGAACTTCCGGATTATATCGGGCAAGAAAATATGAGCCTGATTGACGACCGGCTGACTTATTATTTATTTAAATCCCTGTAGCGGGTGAAAATACATTTTTCATGATGAGGATCATGACGAATGTATTTTTCGTATTGGCGAAAAAAGGTAATTTTAACGGGAGCGTGGGGACTTCATGGCCTGGATACTGGATAATGCCGTTGACCGTCATAAAGAAGCGCCATATACTTTCTATATTCCGAGTGATGAAGTCTTGGACCGGCTGCAGGCGGGCGACTTGGTTAAGCTCATCTTTATGGCGGAGGAAACGCTGGATAACGGCTGCGGAGCCGAAAGAATGTGGGTGAAAATCGTCGAGCGGCATGCTTCCGATTTCCGTGGGGAACTGGTCAATCATCCGGTATACTTACAATCTCCGCAATATGGAGATATGATTTGCTTCAACTCGGTACATATTTGCAGTACGCAACTAGAGGACCCGAGCTCGAAGGAAATGGATTATTATTTTGACTACAAGGTGATCGTGAGTAATGACGTTCTGGAGAGAGAACAATTTAATTTTATGATGAAAGATGACCCGAACAATGAACATGACACGGGATGGGTGTTTTTCAGCGGGTACGAGGATGACGACTATAATGCGGACAGCACAAATTTTCAAGTCGTTTCCTTGGGGGTCGTATTAAATATGGACGATTCGATCATTCCCTATCTGGATGCCGCGCCTCCGAGCGCCTACGAAAGAGATTTGGAATCCGGCAAGTTTGTATTCGTCGAAGATTATGATTGGGACGCGTACTATGATAGTTAGCTTCGAAGTTTAGGAATAAAGCTTGCCAAAAGGGGTCATATAAAATGGTAGAATGTCCAAACTGCGCAAAGCCTACGGCATTTCAAAGGCACTGTTCCCATTGCGGAACAATTATACAGCATACGGTCGAAGAGAAGTTCGAGCTGCTTAGCGAAGCTGTCGAGAAGGCACTCAAGAAAGAACGCCAAAAGCGAAAAAAGAAGAGGCGGATCAAACTGCTTATTGCCGCAGTCGTCATTTTGCTGGCCGTTTATGTTGGAGTAAAAAGCGTCGGATCGTAAAACATGAGAAGGGGGGGGGCAAGCCATGAAAAAAGATGAGTTTGGGAACCGGATGAAGGAGTATGAGCATGCGTTTCGGCACAGCTTGCCGCGCCGTCTTCCGATTATCGTCAGAATCGACGGCTGTCATTTTCATTCTTTCACCCGTGGCATGAAGAAGCCATTTGACGAGACATTGACCCACGCTTTGTGGGAAACGTGCAAGTACCTTGCGCAAAATATTATGGGATGTAAAATTGTTTATCATCAAAGTGACGAGATTTCCTTATTGCTCACCAATACTGATAAGTTAACGACCCAGCCATGGTTCGAAAACAATATCCAAAAGATCGTTTCCGTATCTGCCTCCATGGCGACGGCAAAGTTTAACGAAGAGATGCGAAAGATCGATCCGGATAAGCCTTTGGCGACCTTTGACAGCAGGGCATGGGTGCTCCCGCACGATGAAGTGACCAATTATTTTGTGTGGAGACAGCAGGACGCCACGAAAAACAGCATATCGATGGTGGCCCAGGCCAACTTTCCGCATAAGGAACTGCAAGGACTCGATGGAAAGCAGCTTCAAGACAAGCTTTTCCTGGAGAGAGGCATCAATTGGAACGATCTGCCCGTATGGCAGAAGCGCGGAGCATGTATCACCAAGCAGCAGTATTATAAAGGCGAAGCTTTAAGAAGCAAATGGGATGTGGACCACGAGACGCCGATCTTTTCACAGCACAGGGAGTACGTGAATCAGTATGTTTATTTGGATAAGGGGGAGTAGGCTTGGAGTGCGTCCTGTTCATTGGCATTCAGGCTTCCGGCAAATCGACCTTCTACAAAGAAAAATTTTTTAATACGCACATCCGAATTAACTTGGATATGCTGAAAACAAGACACAGGGAAGACATCTACGTGGCTGCCTCCATCGAAGCGAAGCAGCCTTTCGTTGTTGATAACACGAATCCTACAGCCGAGGACCGAAAAAAGTATATTGAGGCCGCGAAGCAGGGAAGGTTCAAGGTAACCGGCTATTATTTCGAGCCGGATTTTGCGGAATCCATGAAGCGCAATGAACTGAGGGCAGGGACCGAAAAAATCCCGGAAATCGGCATAAAAAGCGTCCTTAAGAAATTGACCCCGCCCAACGTCGATGAGGGATTCGATGAATTATACAAAGTGATTTCGCAGAACGGCAAATTTATCGTATCAGAGCTATAACTTTATAAAAGGAGAGTGTGTATGTCGGATTTAGCCAAAGCGATCCTCATCGCTACAGCCGCTCATCAAGGTCAGTTGGATAAAGGCAATCAGCCTTACATTCTTCATCCGTTGCGTTTGATGCTAAAAGCGCCGGATAACGACTCAAGAATCGTTGCCGTTCTGCATGACGTTATCGAGGATACGGACGTGACGATTGAATCCCTCAGGCAAGAAGGCTTTGCAGAGCGTCTTCTGGAGGCTCTCGATTGTCTCACGCGTCGAGACAATGAGACCTATGAGGAATTCCTTCAGCGAATCAAGCCCAATGCTTTAGCCAGATATGTGAAGCTCTTGGATCTGGAAGACAACCGGGATGTCCGAAGAATAAAGAACCTTTCGGAAAAAGATTTCGAGCGCCTGCAAAGGTATGAGAAAGCCGTAAATTACTTACTTTCCAGAAACCCGTAACTCCTTAAGTTACCGTAATTTTTCTTAGCGCCGTTAACGTACGCAGTCCGGCGAGCAGATGTCTTCGTTCGGACTCGTTCATCATGAATTTCACGCCATAATGATAGAGCGCGTTCGTAGATTGCAACTGCCAGCGAATCGAACCGTTGAGCTTCAAAAGCTCTTCTTGCAGCTGCACATGCAGAATGATCTGCAGCTTGTTGCTGGCCGCGTTCAAATTCAAGGGAGTCACGATTTTGCACCCCGAGTTGCTGATATCCATCAAGGTTGCTTTGACCGGCGTGCTCGACGTTGAATTGCCGTTAATATTCGTGACTTCGAAATAGCAGACGATCGGAGAATTTAAACTATATCTAAAAGCATCGCTTCGCTTGTTATGATTCATGATGCACCGCCTTCAATAGTATTGGATTGCTGCCCCACAATTGGTATGGTTTATACATATATCGGTAATTTTGATCATTTATTTAATGTTTTAATGATAACTATAAAAATTGCCTGACTGAAGTCAATTATGTTCCCTCATATGTCAGCTTTACAAATCTACAAAAATAGATATAATGATGCGTATGGATCCTTTATTGATATATAAAGCATTGTCTAACGAAACTCGTCGTCAAATTATGGTGTGGTTAAAAGACCCGGAGCAATATTTCGATAAAACCCCCTATATCGAACACGGGATCGATTTCCGCATCGGCGTGTGCGTATCGGATATTCAAGCGAAAGCGGAGCTTGCCCAATCGGTCGTATCCAACTATTTGTTAACGATGCAAAAAGCCGGCTTGTTGGAAGCGGAGCGGTATGGGAAGTGGACGTTTTATCGTCGGAACGAAAAGACCATTCAGCAATTTGCCGAGTATATTCGGACCGAACTTTAGAAAGAAAGGAGGGGCGCTCTTTTTTTTATTTTTTTGCATATTCATATCTATATATATGTATTTAAAGATTACACGGGGAATGGAGATTTGTGAGAAATGAACAAGATCAATCCTTTGCTTATCCTAGTTCTTGCATTAGGCGTATTCGGAATTATCACGACGGAAATGGGAATTGTCGGGGTGCTGCCCCAGGTTACACAGAAATTCAACATCTCCGCCTCGCAGGCCGGATGGCTGGTCAGCATATTTGCTTTGGTCGTCGCAATCTCAGGCCCGTTCCTGACGCTGCTCGCCTCTGGCATGAACCGCAAGTTTATTCTACTAACCGCAGTGCTGTTGTTTGCGATTTCCAATATCGTTTATGCATTTACGACGAGATTTGACGTCATGCTTGCTTTCCGCATTATTCCGGCTATTGTTCATCCCGCTTTCTTTTCCGTTGCGCTTGTCACGGCAGCATCGCTCGTTTCTCCGGAGAATAGCGGCCGGGCGGTCACCAAGGTTTTTGCCGGCATTACGGTCGGGTTTGCCTTCGGCGTGCCGTTGACTTCCTATCTGGCGGAGAAGGTCTCACTGGAAGCCGCTTTCCTGTTCGGGGCCGTCGTCAGCCTCGTGGCCTTTATCGGGATTTGGGCCTGGCTTCCCTCGATGCCGGTTCAAACTAAGCTGTCTTATGGCGCACAACTCGGTATTTTACGCAAGCCGGCGTTGTGGCTAAATATCGCCGCAGTGACGAGTATATTCGCCGCGATGTTCTCGGTGTACAGCTACTTCGCCGAATATCTCGGGCAAGTCACCCATATGAACGGCTCCTGGATCAGTATGATGCTGATGGTCTTTGGAGTGATCATGATTTTGGGCAATTTCTTATTCGGAAGCTTTTTGCAAAAGAGCGTTCTTCGTACGACGGTCCTCTTTCCTGTAGTTTATGCTGCTGCTTACCTGCTGATTTATTATGCGGGAGGTTATTTCATTCCCATGATCGTGATGATCCTGCTGTGGGGGATCGTGCATTCCGGCGGGCTTATTGTCAGCCAAAGCTGGCTCATGACCGAGGCGCAGGCGGCTCCCGAGTTTGGCAACAGCCTGTTTGTCTCCTTCACGAATCTCGGCATAACGATCGGAGCGTCGGTCGGCGGCTGGTTTATCGGGCAGTTGGGAATCCATCAATTGATGTGGAGCGGGATCGGGTTTGCTCTGCTGGCTTTCCTGCTCATCACCGTAAAAATAAAACGATACAGCACGAAAGCTGTGGTCAAGGAGCAGGGAACTGCGACGCCGTAGCTGGTCACGCTTTAGCCGCAGGATTTCGTAGCAAGTTTTTTCTTTCTTCCCAGTATGCTAAACTTAATAACGTAAGGAATGTGACCTCTAGGACCAAACTCGGAAGAAAGGAGCTCTACCGATGCAAATTTCCGATTTTCTGTTTCCCAAGGACAAAGTGGCCTATATCATCTCGTCCGCTACGATGCAGGAGGCCTTGGACAAGCTGGAGCAAAGCCAATACACGGCCATTCCCGTGATTGATGGGGAGGGGAAATACATTGGCACCCTCTCGGAAGGGGATCTATTCTGGAAAATGAAGAAGACCCCCGGATTGAGCTTTCAAAACTTGGAAATAATTAAAGTTCATGAAATTAAACGTCGTATTCATAATGAGAGCGTTTCGATTAAGGCGCACCTGGACGATATGCTTCATCTGGCTGCCGATCAGAACTTCGTTCCCGTCGTAGACGACAACCGGATCTTTATCGGGATCATCCGGCGCAAAGATATCATCGAGTACTATACGAACAATATTACGGATTAACCCGTTAGGGCAAGCCGGCGTCCAGGTGAGGGAACGATGGATTATACCATTTTGCCGTTTTGGGAATCAAGCATTTGCTTCCAGTGGGTAGCTGGGTCTCGGTGAGAGTCGAGCAGTAGTTCTCCCTGCGAATCAGCTGGGACGAGTTGGGGGACTGGAATGAGTTGGACGAAGACTTGCTCAAAGGGGGATTTGTGCAAGACTGCCTTATGGAATTGGACGAGGAGCTGACGCTGGACCGGGAGAAGATGCTGGAATATTTTAAAGCCGGCCGTTCTGTGCTCATCCCGGACAAGATCAAACCGGCGGAAGAACCGGACATTCCTTTTCCGTTCGACAACTCCGAAATCAGCACCGGGAACCTGAGGAGGAACGATACGGAATCCCGAACGTGAGCCTGCATTACAGAGGGTGTTATATCGAAGGGGAGGATACGGAGTGGTACTCGCTCGACGATACTTCTCCCGAGCCGTTTCGTCTTTTGCTGCAGCGCGGCTGGCCTGCACTGCTGACTGCCGTATCCCGGTTCGAATATTACCGCAGCATGTTAAGCCTGAGCAAATTAGCGAGGTCCTCTCCCTGCCTCTGGTAGAACCGTATGACGATTTCTATGACGAGGAACAGAGCGGATTCTGGTGCGGCAGCGTATATGCCGGATTCAGGCAACCTGGCGTGGTGCGGGACGGAGAGGACATGGAAATTTATCATTTATCAGTGGAAAAATGTGCAAACGGGTCCGAAACCGTCGAAATCCTTAATCAGGCCAGCAACGGGTATGAGTACAGGGCGCTGCCGTGTGGGATGAGGAAAAGCTGAAAATCGCCTGCCGGCTATTTCGTATTGCAGAGAAAAAGCTTTTTTCTCTCAATCAAAAATTGTCGCCGGACACATCCCTCATTTGGCAGAATCCTTTGCCGTCAAGTACTGGAAGGAAAAGGGCTACCTGAGATCTGAACGATGATTGGCCTAAGAACGCACTCATAAAGAGTATTACATATTTGAAATCCGGAGAAGTCCCCTCGAAGTCGACACTCTTGAAAGAGTGAGCTTGGAGGGGATTTTTTTATGGCAAAAAAGCGACATCTTACAACTACTACATATAAGTATAGTAGATTTATAGTTAAAAAATTGTAAATTAGTATAATAATGTTGATATATTGGTAATATTATGCTATTTTGAGTTTAGTATATTGTGCACATTATACTAAACTATCATTAAGGAGTGACTTTATGAAAAAGCTTTTGATTTCCGCTATGGTTACACTCACCTTGATGGCCCCTACAAACATTTTTGCAGCTTCGCCCGATTCTGTTGCTTCCATTGCAGCGGCTGAAAATAGCGGCTCTGCTTGGGTTGCGAGATTCCCCGGTTCCAAAAGCGTCGATGATCTGAATGACCCGTTTAAAAGCAACGTTAAAAGATTCATAGCCGCACTTCAAGAGGCAGGCATTTCGACAAGTATCGAATCTACTTATAGACCGGAAGAACGGGCTTATTTGATGCACTGGTCGTGGAAGATTGTGAATAAGAAGGTGAGCCCAAAGGATGTGCCTGCCAAGGCCGGCGTCAATATCAAATGGGTACACGATAATGATGATGCCAATTACAGCAAATCGATCGCCGGAGCAAAAGCAATGGTCAACGGCTACGGGATTTCTAACTTGAACGTCGCACCGGCGCTGAATTCCAACCATACCGCAAGAAACGCGATAGATCTTGGTACGTCTTGGTCGAAGTCCAGCGTTGTGATCAAGGATGCGAATGGCAAAAAAGTAACGATCGATTCCGGCGCCAAAAATAGTACAAACGCAACGTTGATTTCCGTAGCCAAAACGTATGGCTTGGTCCATTACACGCCTGTAAATGACGATAAAAACCATTTTTCTCCTAACGGGCACTAATTCCATTCGAGAGTCGAATTTATTCGGCTCTTTTTTATTGTATTAAAAAACTTGACATATCGATAATTTGCGATATTATAATGTGTATGGAGCCGATTGAAATTTTTAAAGCATTGTCCAACGAGTCCAGGTTGCAAATTTTGCATTGGTTGAAGGATCCCGAAAAACATTTTACGCCCCACGAAGGGATTGATATGAGGAAAATCGGGGTATGTGTGAGTCAAGTCACGGAAAAGCTGAAGATGACACAGTCCACAGCTTCCCAATATTTAGCGATACTCGAGCGGGCAGGTCTGATCACGACCGAACGTATCGGCAAGTTCACGTACTACAAACGCAATGAGGATACGATACGCGAAATCGGTGCATTTTTTAACAATGATATCTAACGACAACAAAACTGAATGCTCTCCTGAGGATTCGGTTTATGTCCGGATTATATATCGATATATTATAATATATCGATATTTTTTAATCATAACACATCGATAATTTATAATATATAGATGTGAATAAATAAGGAGTGGTGAAATTGAAAGCGAGCACTTGGAAAGTTTATTTTTTGGCCATTGTTAGTTTTTTGGTAGGGACATCCGAGTATGTCATTTCGGGTATTCTGGATAAGATCTCGGATACGATGGGGATCTCGATTACTTCGGCTGGGCAGCTTGTTACTGTTTTTTCATTTGTGTACGCGATTTGCACTCCCATCCTGATGGCGCTGACAGCAAAAATGGAGAGGCAGAAGCTGCTCGTTGGTGCGCTAGGAATCTTCGTATTCGCCAATATTTTGTCTTTTGTTTTGCCGGGATTCGGACTTTTTGTCCTTGCGCGCGTGATCATGGCTTTAGGCGCAGGAATGGTTGTTGTCACCGCCCTGGATATAGCAGCGAAAATAGCACCCGAAGGTAAACAGGCCAGTTCTATTGCAACCGTGGTAATGGGGTTCACGACGTCATTAATTATCGGTGTTCCTCTCGGACGCATGATCGCTGCGGCATACGGCTGGAAATCGGTGTTCGGTTTCATCGCCATAACGGGGCTTGTGGCCATCTTTGTTCTATATAAAACGATCCCGCGAGTGAAAGGGGATGCCCCCGTACCTTTATCCAAGCAGCTTGCTCTTCTAAAAAACAAAAAAGTGGCGCTTGGACTCTCGATCACTTTCTTCTGGCTTGGCGGTTACTCTATAGCGTATACTTACATTTCTCCTTATCTTCTCAAGGTTGCCGGCTTGAATGAAGAAGTGCTGAGCGGAGTCTTATTGGCGTTCGGCGTGGCCAGCTTAATCGGCTCCAAATTCGGCGGCTACAGTACGGATAAATGGGGAGTTTCTTCCACGTTGACCGGGGGCATGCTCCTACACATCGCGGCTCTCATTTTACTCTCTGTTACCATTGCTCTAACGAATTCTTGGTTGTTCGCTGTCGCCGTACTTGTATTATGGTCATTTGCAGCGTGGTCATCCGGTCCTACGCAGCAATATAATTTGATCCGAATCGAGCCGAATTATTCGGGAGTCATGCTCGGACTCAACCAATCCACGATGCAATTATCGATGGCAGCAGGAGCGGGGATTGGCGGCCTCGTCGTCGATCGGGTATCGTTATCATCCATTCCGTGGTTCGGGACGATCGGTGTAGCGATTGCAGTCATGGCCTCGTTTGTATTATTTTCATGGATAAGAGGGGAGTCAAGAAAAGCAAGCAAGCCGCAGAAACCTGTTCTGTCGGACTGATTCGGTTATTCAGGTGCTCCCTGAATGATCAATCGGCAAACCAGCGGGAGGTTTTCATCTATGGTGGTGGCCGCGAGGCCATGTGGGATTAGACTGAGATAGCAAGTTATAGACTGTCGCGCCGGCAACGGTGGCCGGGAAGCATGGCTGCAGTTGGGCCCTGGTTCTTCCGGCGAAGCCGGCTTTGCGGTCGACCGAGTAGTCTAATGTAGTGTAGTGCTTAGGAAAACAAATAAGCCCATAACCGTATTTTGGAAGCAAATTAATTTTCCAATTTATAAGGATATGGGCTCTCTTTGATTCTAAATAGGCAGTGTAGGCTCCCGTAACTTATAAAACATCATCATCTGCTAATTCATCGGCCTGGAGTTCGAAAGCTTCTAAATTAGCCGGGATCTTTAATCTTACTTTATCGCCTTCTAAAGTAACCCCATTTTACCGGCATGTTTGAAAGGATCATACGGTTCATTGTTTTTATGCAAGAGTAGAATACATGGGCGATTTTACCACAAACATGAGCTAATGCTTTTCTCTTTGCCATTCCTCTTTCAACTAATCGCTTATAGTTTGAATTCTAAGTATGTTGAGAAACGCTCTATGTCGCCAATTGCACCGATAAATGTACACAGCTTAGTATTTTTGTATAAGGATGAGGACTATATCCTTTTGATTGATCACCATAAAGTAATGAATTTTATCTGTTCATCCATACTAATTACCGATTAAAGTTTTCTTGCTTTAAAAACGAAGGATAAGGGAAACATTTTCGCATTGAAAGCAGAATGATATTGCTGTTCAACTTTACTCTCACTTTCAAGGGTTTGTTTATCAGTTTCTTCTATCATTTGCTCAATAAAAAAACCTGCTTTAGATAAAGCGTTAATATACGTTGAAATTTTCCTTTTGCTGAGTGAAACATCAAAGCCGTATTTTTCAAACGTAAAAAGATTTTCATCGTAATAAGAGCTTTTAACTACAAGATTATCTTCTTCAATTTCCATACATCTCATAACAGGGTGATCCCAGCTAAATATAAAAGTACTACCTTTTTTTAAATAGGATGCAATTAAATTAAATGTTTTTTGTAAATCGGTAGTCCAGCCGATTGCATATATTGAATAAACAATATCAAAATACCCCATCGGTAAACCTGGATTCACTTCCATGGGACTATTGAATAAATGTGCTTCATATCCGCAATCTTTTAAAAAATGGGTTGCATTTTCAATTTGCTGTGTTGACATATCAAGTCCCCAAAGTTCCGATGCATTATGGTCACCATGATATTTAAGAGAGTGCCCACTTCCACAACCAATTTCAAGAACTTTTTTACCAGACACATCACCAAACAAATGTAAATCTTCTTCGGATGGTATCAAGCATCCGAGTTCTGGCAGTGCAGTTACACCGAACCATTTGTCAGCAGTATTATCCCAAAACTTTTTATTTTGTTCTAAAACCCCATTATTATCAAGAGTGTTTTTTCTTGAACTTAATAAAATATTGCTCATTTAAACATCTCCTTAATTCTTGGTTCCGAATGTTACCTATCGTAAAATATAATATCTTTTTTTACAAACCTCAAAAACGCATGTTCGCTATTTTGCATAGATTTACACATTCGCATTACAATGCCTAAATTTAGGATTTTCAGAAAATAATAACTCTGTTTATCTCTAAAAACCTTGGATTTCCCCATCTTTCCTCTGTTAGTACATTGAGCTAAACTGCCCGTCCCTCGGTTCAATAGAAAGGACGTTCCCGCGTCTTCACTTGGGCCACGTCCTCCTCATTGCATGCCTTTTTCCAATTATTAATTAAAGAACATACGCGGGTAACATGTAATGCTCTAAAAAGAGCTTTATCTTAGTCTAAGCACTAAGAAAACACTTTATTTTTCTGGGACACCCATGTTTTTGGCGTCTTGTAGATAGAGGATACTCGCAAAAGCAAAGCGAATATTAAAGAGATGTAGAGGTGATTCGGATTGGATAAAAAAATGATTTTTGAGGCACGTTCCGAAAACATTAAACGGGACTTAGGGGTTAACCCGATCGTAGTGTTTGGGGAGGAGGCCAGAGAAAAGACAAAAAAATACGGTGCTTTGTTTAATTAGAAGCAGAGGCGGCGAGAATAAAGCGTCAACTAGTTCAGAACAAGTTTTCATGCGTACTTATGATTGCTGCGGATCTGATTTTCGTTTTCTTAGTGGTTTTTCTTGCCCGGTTCCTGATCTAGTGGTATGATTTGGCGTCAAACGAAAAGTTAAAACATTGGAGTAAGGAGGTTTCTTTTTGAAAGTTGAGCCAAATTTTCCGGATACGGTCGTCGTGTTAGTGAAACATGTAGGAAAATATACGTGGTATGTGAGTGAAAAAGAATTATGGATTATGGATTTATTAGAGTTAGATAATGCCTTCCGCAGAAAGTTCAATCAACCTGAAGTAACTGAAACAAAGGCTGATTATGAAGAGCGGGAAGGATGCGAAATACTATCCGAAAAAAATATAGCACAATTTCAGGAAGCTATGAAAGAGTATAAAGTAAGCTATACAGAATTGATTGACTATTTTAATTTATATTCCGAGGTTTACTTGGATGGAGTGAGTTCAGCTGTTGAAACTTCTTTTTATTTGGATTTTGATAATAAAATTTTCTACTCCTTTTTTAAAGAACCTGGATCTTATGAACAGTTTGTTCCAACTGGCTGGAGGGGGATTTTTGAAGAGGACGTCCAAAAAGTAATTCCGGAAAATGCCAAACGGAATCGAGTGCGTGCAGATAAATCTGATTATGATTCGATATGAACATCCGAAATATTGATAGTGATAAATCGAACAATAAAAATCTACTTAGAGGGTGTATTCAAAATGAAAAATAAAACAATTTCTATAGCTACGATTCTATTTGTACTATTCATTTTATATTTTAACAAAGGCTGGATTGTAACGAATCTTTCAACACCGGCAAACAACGAAGCTGAAAGCGCAATTGTACTGAATTTTCCATTGGATCGTTTTCCGGAAACTGGCGCCCACATAAAAGCGGCGATCGAGCGTGGGAAATCCTCCATCTGTACAATCGACAGAAAAGGCGCTGAAGCCAATCGAAAAGAATCTCTAAAAGGCGTGCCTGTAAAGCCTAGTTTGGATCGAGACGAGTTCCCTATGGCCATGTGCGCAGAAGGCGGCAAAGGAGCCGATATCATGTACATAAGCCCTTCCGACAATCGAGGAGCCGGATCTTGGGTAAGCAATCAATTGGAAAAGTATCCCGATGGGACGCGAGTGAGGATTGTTGTGAAATGAAGTACGGCCAATGGCTCTAGTCCATTGGCACCGCATAAAAGAAACGAATGAATAGCAGCTCTTGCTATTCATTTATTTTGCTAATCGCTATGGTGTTTGTTAACTTATGAATCGAGTAACCATTCAACATAAATTGAACAATACTGTCGTTAAATTTTACTTCGGAGCCTTCTTCAAATGTAAACTTATAGGCTTCCAAAGGATTGTCGGTATGTTTAAGATTACGCATTAGCTCAAATATGGCATGAACCGGGTCAACAAATAAGTAGCCGCGATCAGGATGATGCAGTAAATAATTCACGCTTTGCTCAATAATCTTATGCATTTTTACTCACTCGCTCCAATCAATAAGCAATTTATTTTTTGCGGTAAGAATGAAAGCACAAAAAGTATATCACAATTTTTGGAATTGGTCATTAGACATTTTGATGATTATTACAATAGTACGTAATAAATTCATCATTTTACGAAAAAAACTACGATTTTTTTGGGGCATAGTAACAAACAAGCCGCAGTATTTTAATCAATTAATATTTTATTCGGTCATATATTCAATCAGACATTTTGCAATGAATTCCTTATAGTTGGGCAATTCTTCGCACAGCCATACTTTTCCTAATTCCGGCGGCACGTACATGGCATTCCGAGCTTTGGCAAAAGAAGCCGCCCAACTCAGGATCTCCTCCGAATTCTCGTACCCTAAGTAGTAAACCGGCTCGATTGCTTTCTTTAATAACGGTTCGATTAATGTTGGTTTGTATGTGGCGATCGATGAAAGAAACGAGAAATACCCTTCTGCTGCTGATTCACAATTGTAGCTGGGAATCCAAGAAACAAATTTTCCAACAAGATCGGCATCAGCTATAGTAGTATCCCCGTCTTCGATCCTTCGTTGAATCTGTTCCATTTCTTGATAGGTTGGCATGGATTCATCTCTCCTTACAAAATTCTATTTATACCATCGACGAAGCTATCGTACTGTACCTTGCCTCGACTCAAACTTCAGTTCCATTTCCCTATCATTATAATCGGCAATCCTTGGTTCCGTTGAAAACAAAAAATGTTCATTTTTTGTTTAGTTCGACCTTATATATTAATTTAGGTCTTAAATATACAGGAGAGGATGAAAAAAGATGTATCCGTCGTGGAAGAAATATGCGGCCGAATTTATCGGGACTTTGGTACTCGTGCTGATCGGCTGCGGAAGTGCAGCTACGGCAGGGGGCGAGTTGGGGTATCTTGGAATTGCCTTCGCTTTTGGTCTGTCCATCGTTGCGATGGCTTATGTGATCGGTCTGATCTCAGGATGCCACATTAATCCTGCCGTTTCACTGGCAATGCTCATACGCGGGAGGATGCCCCGAAAGGAATTTCTGGGTTATGTGATTGCTCAAACTGCCGGAGCCGTTATGGGATCGGCGCTGCTATCCGCGATTATCCAATCAACAGGCAAGCCCGTAGCCAGCCTGGGGCAAAACGGATTCGGCGAAGGGTACGGCATTGGAATAACCGGTACGATGGCATTCATCGTGGAAATCGTTCTGACGTTCATTTTCATTTACACCATTCTGGGAGTTACGTCCGATGCTGCTAACAGTCATGTTGCAGGTCTTGTTATCGGCTTGTCGCTAGTGCTGGTTCACATTCTGGGCATCGGCCTTACCGGTACTTCCGTTAATCCGGCCAGAAGCTTCGGACCGGCAGTCCTGTTGGGCGGGGAAGCCTTAGCGGAACTATGGGTATTTATTGTGGCTCCTCTGATCGGAGGGGTATTGGCTGCCATTGCGTACCGGCGGTTGAATGTCAAAATAGAATCGTGATTCAAGAGGCGCTGAGCAAAATCGGCGCCTCGGTTTATTTTATTGATTTTCTAACATCACCCCTCCGATAGAAGGCGGGGGTTTTTGGCGTTCCCTTAGCCCATTGACATTATTGTGCTTATTGTATATTCTGTGTATGTGAAAGATACACAGTTAAAATTTGTGGAGGCCCCATGAAAATTATTATTTCGAATACGTCCGACCCGCCGATCTATCAGCAAATCAAAGATCAAATCAAGGACGCCATTATTCGCGGTGAATTAAAAGAAGGAGAAATGCTTCCTTCGATACGTGCCTTGGCCAACGATCTGCGCGTAAGCGTCCTTACGACCCGAAGAGTATATGACGAACTTGAATCGGAAGGATTTATTACGACTAAAGCAGGCAAAGGGTCATTTGTCGCCAAGGAAAACTTTGAGCTGCTATTGGAATCAAAACGGCATATGGTTGAAGTCAAGCTCACGGAAGCGTGGAAAACCGCCCGTTCGTTGGGCATCAGCAAAAGCGAATTATATGCCATGATGGATTTGCTGTTTGAGGAGGGGGAAGAATGAAGCCCATTTTAGAGGTAGCAGGACTGAAAAAAAACTTGGGGAATTTCAGGCTGGACGATGTCGGTTTTTCTTTGATCGAGGGCTGTATTACCGGATTCATCGGGGTGAACGGCGCCGGAAAAACGACAACCATCAAACTGATTCTCGGATTAATGCTGAAGGACGCGGGAGCGATACAATTTTTCGGAAAAGATGTTCAAAAGAACGAACGGGAATTCAAAAACCGTATTGGGATTGTCCTGGATGAAGGTTATTTCTATGACGAGTTAACCACGCTGGAGATGAAAAACATTGTCGCCCCGGCCTATTCCAATTGGGATAACGCCTTGTTTAACCGGCATATGGAACGATTCGGGTTACCGCTGAATCAAAAAATAGGGACCCTTTCCAAAGGCATGCGAATGAAATATGCCATCGCATTGGCGATTTCCCATCAGGCGGACTTACTAATAATGGATGAACCGACGAGTGGACTCGACCCGCAGGTGAGATTGGAATTAATGGACATCTTGCTCGACTATGTGAAGGACGGGAAAAGCGTCTTTTTATCTTCGCATATCACTTCGGATTTGGATAAAGTTGCGGACGCGCTAATTTTAATTGATAACGGTCGAATCGTTTTCAGTGAAGAGAAGGATATCTTGCTAGACAGACATGGATTCGTGAAAGGAGATCCTAACGAGCTGAATGAGGCTACAAGAAAAATGTTTTTAACCTTGCACGAAACCGAGTATGGTTTTTCCGGCGTGACGAACGATAAAGCGGCCGTGCGCCAGCACATGAAACATGCGCTCATTGAAAGGCCGACCATTGAAGATATTATGTTAGGCTACATTAGGAGGTGACCCGATGCTTTTACATCTTGTGAAAAAAGATTTCCTGCTCGCAAAAAAATATTGGATCATTATGCTGCTTGCAGCAATGGTGCTCCCGGTCTTCATGCATACGAAGCTCGACTTCATTGCAGGGGAGTTTCTGCCTTTTTTTCTGAGTACGCTGTACATTATTTTTTTGCTATACAGTACGGTTTCCATGATGGAATATAAATATAAAGGCTCATCGCTTCTATGTGCGACCCCGTATACAAGAAAGACGATCGTGATGTCAAAGTATTTTTTTGTCGCTGCCATTTTTATCGGTTGCTGCGGTTTGTACACCGTTGCGGCTCTGATCAGTCCGGTGAAAGTCGGGTTGCTCGCTCTATCTGAGATAGGCCGAACGTTCTTCGTGCTAAGCATCATTTTCGGAGTCATGATCCCGGTTCAATATCGTTTTGGTTACGAAAAATCGAGATATATATTCTTTTTTCTGATCTTCCTGACGCCTTTCGTATTGCCGAACATCATGAAAGTAATACAACAAAATGGAGCCGTATTCCCGGTCTCGCTGCCTTTTTCGCCATTCGTGCTGGACTTGCTCTTTGTTTTACTGGCGTTTGTGATCGGGGGAATCTCGATGGTCCTGTCCATTCGGATTTTTTCTAACAAAAATCTGTGATATTCTAGGGGAGCATAGCGATGAACTTCAACCGGAAAACGATCTTTTACTGTTTATTAGGGATAATTCTTGCCGCGAGCGCTTTGAGCCAAGTTATAAATAAGAGTTACCTTGCCATATTTCCGATCTTCGGTTCCGTTGCTTTTTTTGTGAATGCTTGGCGAGCGAATAATAAGTAATTTATACTAATCATATATATACTTACCTGAAAGGAGAGTGCAGCTTGTGCGCGATACCTGCGTTCCGTCTGGCGTGAAACTCAAAGACACCGGCTTTGGATATACGTTGTCCTTAATCGACGGAAAATATAAAATCATTATTATGTATTGGCTGGCTGAAAATAAGGTGATGCGGCATAACGAGCTGAAGCGAAGTATCGGTACCATTTCCTTTAAAACGTTAAGCATCATGTTAAAAGAGCTGGAGGCCGATGGTCTGATCATCCGCAAAGAGTTTCCCCAAGTACCTCCAAAAGTTGAATATTCCTTATCTGAACGCGGGCTTTCTCTCGTTCCCTTGTTAAATATGATGTGCGAGTGGGGAGAGAAAAACATTTTGTCGGCTCAGGAGGGTTAAAGCACAAGAAGTATCTCCGTAATAAGGAAATACTTCTTTTTTTGCTTAATCAAGCTACCACTTACAGGTTGTCTATAAATTTCACATAATCTTGCGCGCTCTTTTCCAATTCGCTCGCAGAGGACTCGATTTCTTCACCGGGCACATTTTCGCCAGACTCGCTTTCCTTACCGTAAAATGCAAAGAACGAACGATAATCTGCTTTACAGTACCGGAAAGACGTTTCAAAAGGAGATAATAAATGGTCAAGCGTATAGCGATATCTACCGGCTTCACTATAATCTTCTTTTCTAATTCCGGCCGATACGGCTAAAGCCGCTTTGCGATTTTTTAATTTGTCGCCTTTCGAACCATAAGCCCAGCCATAAGCGAACACATCGTCAAGCCACTTTTTCAGGAGAGGCGGACAATTGAACCAATAAATGGGAAACTGTAAAACAAGATTGCCATGCGATTCGATGAGCTGCTGTTCTTTTTCCGCATCGATGTTTCCGTCAGGGTATACCTTATGCAATTCGTGGACCGTATACTTTTCGGGATATTTGTTGAGTTCTTCGACCCACCGCTTATTGATGACGGACGTTTCCAGGCTCGGGTGTGTTACGATAACTAGAGTTTTCACAGCTTTGTCCTCCTTGAGTATGATTTACTTCTTGAGTATAAAGTGCTCGCTGCAAATATGTAAGTATGCACTTTTAGTACAGGTACTTACCAAAAGGAGAGTGTCAGACGATAGCAGATTTTGCAGGTGAACCAGTGAAAAGAAAATTTGTTTATATCCAATAATTCTACGGATCTTGCCGGCTAGTACTATATAATGGAACTTAACTAACTTATAATGAAATGGACTGATATAAAGTGAACTACATCGTGATTGATTTAGAGGCTACTTGTTGGGAAAATGACCGAACGAAACAAAACGAAATTATTGAAATTGGTGCCGTTAAAATCAATGAACAACTTGAAATTGTCGATGAATTTCAAACGTTTGTTAAGCCGATATTAAATCCCTGGTTATCTGATTTTTGCAAGAAATTAACTTCCATTACGCAAGAGGATGTTAATCAAGCAGACTATTTCCCGCAAGCCATTCAACAATTTCAAGATTGGATTGGCAAAGAAGATTATTTCTTATGTTCTTGGGGCTTTTACGATAAAAGTCAACTAACAAAGGATTGTGAACTAAATCGATTAGGTACGGAATGGCTTGCTAATCATATCAGCATAAAACATCAACACGGCAAATTGATTGGCAAAGAGCGGGGAGTAGGTATGGCAAGGGCGCTTGACATGCTTAAGCTGCCGCTGGAAGGCACACACCATCGGGGAATTGACGATGCCCGGAATATTGCTAAGATCTTTGTAAGGATTTTTGATAAGCTGGAATTCTGACTTGTTTGTTTCCTAAAGTAAAGCTTATAGGAGCGTGGAGACTTGATGAAATGGAAATTAGATCGTGCAGATGACCTTCATAAAGAATCGCCATATACATTTTATCTTCCGAGTGACTATGTTTTGAACCAACTAAAAGCAGGCGATCTCGTGAAGTTAATTTTTATGGCTGAAGAAACGTTGGATAATGGGTATGAAGGAGAAAGAATGTGGGTTGAAATACTCGAAAGAAAAGTTTCCGATTTCTGCGGCAAGTTGATGAACAAACCACACTATCTTGAATCCCTTCATTATGGAGATTTGATTCATTTCAGTCTAGTACATATATGCGATACTCAGCTGGATGACCCGTATGCAATGGATATGGATTACTATTTAGATAAAAAGGTTACGGTAAGTAATGACGTGCTGTCAAGAAATGAATTTAACTTGATGCTGAGATTTGAACCCTACGACGATAGTGATTTAGGATGGGTCTTCTTCAGTAGTCACAAAGAAGATGGTTTCAATGCTGATTCGGATAATTTTCAATTCATTTCTGTAGGGAAGATGCTGAACATCGATGATTCAATCTTAGCGTTTATAAATGACACTGTGCCTTGTGCATATGAGAGAGATCGTGAAACTGCAAAATTTGTTAGAATCGAGAATTATGATTGGAGTATTCATGAGTAATGAAAACTATGTAATGATATGACGTTTAGATTTTCCAGATCTAAGCGTCTTTTTGCTTTTTGTTGTGATTAAACAAATGGCAGCCAGCTTTCGACAATTTTTTTACAGGATGATGGCTGTTATATGCTAGATATTCTATTTTAATCCTTTTTTTCTAAGTTCACGTATAATCAGGGCTAAGGTGGTGTAAAACCATTTTGGCTTATAATCACCTATAAAGTAAATACAAATTAAATTTGGAGAGTGAACATTAATGAAAATTGGTAAACTGTTGTTGTCGGCTGGTCTGTTAGCTTCCCTGATTGCACCTTTGTCTGCACATAATGCACAAGCAGCTCCTCAAGAAAGTATCAGTACTCCGCAGTCTCAAACTCTTAAAGCTAGCGTCCATAGGGAGTATGTAAAATTAAGTGTGAGTGGAGATAATGGTCCAAGTACTTATAAAATCTATAATGCATTTGTATCTGTATCAGATGGTAGCAGATATATCAAAGTAACATCTAATCACGACAGTGGTTATACTAAAGTCACAGCAGTAAAATCAGGAGGGAAGGCATTAATTCGTGATACGGACAATAATGTAATTTATGAATTTAGGATTGTTGATTAAGCATTTGGGGCAGACAAAAGTCTGTCCCTTCTTAAATGTATATTTTAAGCAATTTATTCCAACAAGCCGCTATGAAATAGTGGCTTTTTTTGATTTTGTTTAATAATTATGAATCAGACCGAACGACTTAAGAATTGTTACTTTTTAAATGGACGGAGCAAGAGAGACGGAGGGAGCATTTTTTATTGAATTGCAGCTTTTTAAATCGTTTGGAAGATAACAGCAGACAGAAGCAATTCGAGAAAATCGTCTTGCAAATGAAAGAGCATATGCAGCATCCCACTTCGACACTTTATATCACCCAAAAAGAAAAGCTCACCGAGGTACGGCAATTTCATCATCGTGCTGATGATTGCAACATTGGAACAGGTAGATGAAATTGCGATTGAAGGGAATTTGTAATTTATCAAAAAAAACGGTGAATTACTGTTCCATCTAGTGGGGGGAGGAGATACAATATACTATGGATAAAAATTTTATCAAAGGAAAAATAAGGAGGGATGTAATTGAGAAACCTACTCAACCTGCTTGTTACATTTCTTGTTTTCTGGTGTGGGAATCATTACTTTAACCAGTATATATCCATATCAGATACCAAAACGTTAATCATCGCAACAGTGCTTATGTTTGTCATCAGTTTCATTTATGGCTTTCTATTGACGATTTCTTTTATTTCAATTGTCGTTGGGATTGGGTGTTTAACAACGCCGTTATTAATCGTGGCTTCACTTGTGTTAACACCGATTAAGTTATGGTTACTCGATCGATATCTCACTGGATTTGAAATTCATGGTTTTTGGACATATGTGATTCTAACTATCGTATTAAGCGTGTTTACGGTAAAAGTAAACGACAAAAAAAGGGATCGAAAGGTGTAGCCTCGATAGATTTAAAAAAATAATAAAGATATAGGTCGATCAAACGCCGCGTAAATCGCGGTTTTTTTATTTTGTCGGAACAAATTTTTGTCAAAACGCTGTATCAAGAACCTAGATCGTTAGCATGGTCTGGAGAGGGCAGGGGGCGGTTAAGTCAGTCCATATACCGTTTCGCTTCATCATGGTCAGTCACGTTACCAAAAAAAGAGAAAAATGTTAACAAGTTCGAAATATATTTGCTGATTTTATATCAAAAAATATGATAATATGTTAAATATATTCAAAAATAATATTTAAATGAAAAAAGGAGGGAAATTATGAAAAAAACGATTCCTGTACTGTCTTCTTTGACTGCTGTGCTACTGCTTTCCGCTCAAGTTGCTTTGGCCCATGAATCACTTCCCGAAGCCTCAAGTCAGGTGCCTGTCAAAAATGCAGAGGTCAAGGTCACCAATCTGCTGAGCCAAAACAAAAACGCAGATGAGAAAAATTCAATTTCTACACTTCAGTCTTTAGCAAGCCTTGCTCCCCCAGCGCTCCAGAAGGGTACTACATTCAACTTCTCGCAGCGCGATTTCGGCGAATCCGTCGTGCAGACGAGCGACGGCGGCTATGTATTCGTAGGCTCTACCACGGTGAATGGAAACGAGGATATCCTGTTTGCCAAGACGGACGCATCCCTGGCGCTTCAATGGGCATATGCCCTGGGCGGGGCCGCAGAAGAAACGGGTGCCGAGGTTAGGCAAACGAGCGACGGTGGGTATATCATCACCGGGACAAGCAATGCAAGCGGTTCTAAAGATATCTACTTGGCGAAAACAGATGCTAACGGAGCGGTACAATGGGCAAAAACATATGGAGGGCCGGGTCAAGAAGAGGCTGCAGCGATGGAAATCGGGCATGACGGCGGCTACGTCATTGTCGGTGCCAAGGGAGACAGCCAGTTTACGACGGATGCTTTCATGCTTAAAGTGGATGCCAACGGTAATGTTCAATGGAGCCGGACATACGGTCAGGAGAATCTGGAAGACCGCTTTTACGGCGTAAGCGTAACACCGGACGGCGGCTATGTAGGCGCCGGATATAAAACCATCAAGCAAACCGTTCCAGGGGGGACGGAACAAGCGATGTACGGGCTGATGGTAAAAGTATCCGGTTCTGGAGGGACGGAATTCGAATCCACCCTGGACAAGTACTCCATGCTAAAAGGTGTTGCCGCAACGAGCAGCGGCTATGTGGCTGCAGGGTCCATCAACAACTTTGGTCAACCGAACAGTTCTCAAGGGTATAACATCTTTGTAACCAAGGTCAGCACTTCGGGTGGCAAGTTGTGGGCGAACCAGTTTCATTCCACGAATGGCGATTTTGCCAATGATGTCAAAGCGGCTAAGGACGGCAATTATATCGTGACCGGGCTGACGAGTCCGCAAGTGGGTAAAGAAGATTTGGTGCTGATGAAAATCAACAACGCAGGAAATGCATTATGGTCGAATATGTACGATTTTGGGAACACTGGCGAAATAGGCAAGCGTGTAGCAACGACCAATGACGGCGGTTATGTGGTTACGGGTTCGTTCCAAAAGGACAGCTCCAACGGCAATTATGACGTCCTTTTGGCGAAATTTACGAGCGATTAAGCATCCGCGAGTAAGTTTTGGAATAAAGGGGCTGTCCCAAACTAACAAGGCCTGACGGCCACCACCATGAATGAAAATGTATTTGGCCTGTGAATCTGTATGTTCCATGTTGGAGCTGCAGGTCATGGGCCAATGCTTTTTTGGTAGGGCAAATATTGTGAGTCCCCATGGTTTTAGCGGAGGATCAAGCAGTAAACAGAGTCCGGCCGGTACAAGTTCTCAGACCAATTCTTCAACGCCGGCACAAAGCAGTACATCGGGTTCCGGGTTTAGCGGAGGCGCTTCAAACAAAACCAATGTGCCGAGCACCCCAAGTACGTCTAATAGCACGGTTACCAAAGATGGCACGACCTACAGTACAGGGAATCAAAAACCGTCGTCCAGTGTTTTTGGAGCCTCGCAGACACCGCCAATTAACGGCTCCAAAACAAATCCAGACACAGGAAGAACGTATTATGGCGGAGGAACCTATTACAATTCTTTGCCGGCAGGCCAAAAACAAAGCAGCAGCATTTGGCCAATGGTAGGAGCTTTTGCAGCGGGAACATTTTTAGGATCGATGCTTCATCCATCGGGGGGATACTATCCTACCGCCGGAGGGGGATATGTTCATCAGCCGTTCTCATTCATGGGTCTAATCTTGGACTTGGCCATTGCAGCTTTGGTTATTTGGCTTGTGGTAGTTATTTTTAGATCTCTGAGAGGAAGAAGAGCATGAAAATTCAATTTGACGAACAAGACATCATCGATTCCGTTTGTGTAGCCATTGCAGCCAGAGTCAATAGAGGGCAAGTTGAAGGTAGTGAGCCACAACATGTAAATGATATTAGTTTATTTTTTGAAGAAACAAAAGGCTTCTCAGCTCGCGGAAGATTGCATTATCAAGAATACTTTTTGAACCAGCAAGAACTTATAGATGCGGTCGCACTTTATTTGTCTGCTTATTATTCGTTCAATGCAGGAAGGCTGCTCATTAATTTATCATGGGACGAAGTCACGAAAAAGTTTAGCGGAGAGATTACGGTAGAACGATAAAATGGAAGGAGTAAGCCGCTATGCGTGAAAACGCGTAGCGGCTTATCTTTTGAGAACGGCAAAAGCACGCGTTTTGTCAATTCTGAGCTTTTTCACTACGCTCATCATGTTGACATGGTTCATTTGAAATATGGTATACTGACAAAGTTAAGGGGGTGCTTTACTGATGGAGAATCTCTTGAGATTGTCTGTGACTACTTTCACTCATGCAAAGCCAATATTGGAGAAGCGTTACTCTGCATGGGGCGAAATGATTTCTAACGCTGAATAATTTTTCTTCAATAGTGGCTTTGCACCTTATTTCCCAAATAAGGAGTGAAGCGAATTGAAATATACGAATGCCAAAAAAATATTACCCGAAATGCTAATTATAGAGATTCAAAAGTATGTCCAGGGAGAGAGTATTTACATTCCTAGGCAGGAGAAGGAACATAAACATTGGGGAAGCTTAAGTGGTGGAAGACAGTGGTTAGATCACCGAAATGCGGCTATTAGACACGCTTTTAAGAATAATAGCAGTATTGAACAGCTTGCTAAGGACTATTTTCTCTCCATTGAAACCATTAAGAAAATTGTTTATTCGAGAAATAAAAGTAGCGAACGGCACTGATGAAGGTTTCTTCATCAGTGTTTTTTTATGTCAAAAACAATTCTAAGTTATGGTTTACATTTTAATTGCCTATTGCGCTCTTTAGAATATGAGTAGACGTAAAAACCGATGCCGTAGGAGTAAAGTGTACCTTTTGAATTCGGTCGAAAAGGGGAATACTGGTCTCATCATTATTCGATTTCGGAGAGAGAAGCAACTGCATGGAAATGATCAATAAAGCGAGGAAACGGTAACTATGAAAGAACAAAAAGGTAGAAGCAGACATCTGATCGATCAGGAGATTATTAGTGCAATTGATTTAATACCGACAAGCGATCTTTCCGATAATACGCTCATGGAATCACGGGAGAATCAAGCAAAAATGTTGCCGCAAATCGATGTAACGCAGCTGTTTCCAGTTACATTCGAAGAAAGGGCGGTGCCAAGTTATTTTGGCGGTCCTGAACTTCGCATAGAAATTATTAAACCCCGCCTACCAAAGTACAATAAGATGCCCTTATATTATTCGATTCACGGTGGGGGAATGGTTTTGGGCAGTCCGGTTGTTGATCGCCAAGGGAATGCGGCACTGGCTGCACAACATGGTTTTTGCTGCGTATCTGTGTACTATCGCCTAGCGCCGGAACATGTTCAGCCAAGTCAGTTGCAGGATTGTTATTCGGGCTTGAAATGGTGCATTGAACATGCCGATGAATTAGCGATAGATACTCAGAAAGTCGCTGTTGCGGGCAGCAGCGCCGGCGCCGGATTAGCGGCGGGTCTAGCCATATACGTTCGCGATCGGAAGGAATTCGACATCCATCATCTAAGACTGCGCAGCCCAATGCTTGATGACCGTACAAGTATTTCACCAGAGCATCCATATGCTGGCGAGTATGTTTGGACAAAAAGAAGCAATTATTTCGGCTGGAAATCGGTATTAGGGCATGAACCCGGTCAAGAGGAGACAAGCGAGTATTACGTGCCTGCGCGTGCAAAATCGCTGGTCGGTTTACCACCCACTTATGTTAGCATTGGCAGCATTGATTTGTTCATAGATGAAGCCTTATTGTTTGCAAAACAACTAGCCTTTGACGGTGTTTTAGTTGAATTACACGTATACCCTGGATATCACCATTTGGCTCCAATGTTTCCGAATGCGCATTTTTCTCAAGAAGGCGCCAAATCAAGTGAATACGCCTTACTGAAAGCTCTGGAGTTATTTTGATTTTACTATTGATTTAGAAGTGCCGTCGGAGCCAAGACATTAGTTGGTAAACGGTAATCCTTTTAAATATGCCCAGCAGCTGAGCGTTCATATAGGGAAGAAGCCTTCCCAGCAAACGCTCAGCAGAGCAACATGATCTCAATTTTCGCGGCTTGCCACATTTTGGATTTGCAAAACGATAAGGTGTATTAGGATGAAATTTTCTCTTCAGCGAATTTTCTTTTTAGTTCTTCTGTATTTAATAATACATCTTCTCGATGTGGATATTTATTATCGATGTGTCTTTCTCCCCATTTGCACAATGAGTCTAAAATATCTGAAAGGGTCAGCCCATACTCTGTTAGGGAGTATTCAACTCTAGGTGGAATATGATTGTAAATTACTCTACGAATGACACCATCGTTTTCGAGTTCCCTCAGTTGTTGTGTGAGCATTTTTTGAGTGATTCCAGGCATCAAGCGCTTGAGTTGCCCAGTTCGTCTTGTTCCCTTAGTCAAATAACATAAAATAACGACCTTCCATTTTCCACCAATTACCTCTAAGGCAGCTTCTACAGGAATATTATATTTCATCATATTGAATTCCTCCCTAAGTTTAATAGGTGGTATCAAATTCCCTGGTGTGAGCATAATACCTTGCTAGCTCTTGAGGATTCCCTCATTCTTTCAAGCATTGATTTCATGTGGTGGGAAATGCGGCAATACGTATTCTCCTAGTTCATGAATGACCTGATCAGCTGGTCGAAGGCTGTCAAATAAAGCAAAAAAGAGATGATTAACACCAATCGTTTTATATAATTTAAGAAGCTCAACCAATTTATTGCGTCCGATTCGAAAACCTAGCCGAATGGGGGTTGCATGTTCATCAGGGTCCTCCGCCAAATCAAGATGCATGGGCATGCTGAAAGGTCGAAATGCTGATTGATTTTGGCGAGAAGCTGATTCTCGCCATGCATTGATAGCATCTAACTGTCTTCGTGGTGCCTGTGGATAATAAATCCATCCGTCACCGTTCATTCCAATCCAATCCAAATCTTGCTGGGCAAATCCGGTTATCATTGTAGGGATTTTTTGCATTAGTTTCGGTACGAGTGTCGCTTGTTCGATATGCCCATAACGTGAATCGATGGAAGGAAATGACTCATAAAGTACCTTTTCGAGATAGGATAACGCTTCTCGGAACTGATCGCCTCGACTCGGATGGTCGATTCCAAGTCCTTTGAAATCAGCCCGCCGGTCACCTGAAGAAACACCCATGATCAGCCTTTCGGGAAAAAGTGCTTCGATGGTGGCAACTTCTTTCGACAGCCTTAGTGGATGGCGAAGGGGGAGTACCAACGCAGATGTTCCAAGAGCAATTTGTTTCGTCTGGCTAAGCAAATGTGTCCCGTAAATCAAGATATCATAAATTTGACCGACAGCAGGATCCCCGAAATTGGGGTCCTCCAATATCACATCTCTGAGCCACAGCGTTGTAAATCCGTATGTCTCAGCAGCTTGCGCTAACTCAATTTGGCGAGCCATCGTCGGCTTTTCCATTTTATAGTTTTCTAGTGGTATATGAAGACCAAGTGTTAATTCGCCTTCTCTGAAGGTTCTTTGGTAAGTTTGATGATGCTCAAACATGTGAACTCCCCCCATTATTTTTTTCCAGGTTGGCAGAAATGCCTGTGAGTAGGATTGCCAGGATAACCATTAACGCTCTAATTCAAGGAGTATGCTCCAGCCCCATGGGCCAATGACAGCCCCGCCGATTACCGAACCCACTGCAATACCGATGTTGAATGCTGCAATATTAAGCGCTGAAGCAACGTCTATAGCTGAAGGTACGTATTTTTCGCCAAGTTGGACAATATATAACTGCAGGCCCGGTACGTTTATGAAGACAAGCAGACCCATTAAGATAACACCAACGACTCCTACAAGACCCACAGGAACAAACTCAGTTGTTCCAATGCCGAATGCGCTTATAGCAAGGGCAAGAAGCCCGTAGGTACCTGACTTTGGCGCTGATTTTGCAATGTTTTGATTCATGATTCCTCCTGAAGTTCATTTTATTCTGAATTGAAGTAAGGTTAAATCTCCTTTACTTCATGAATGTTAGTATAAAACCGTTGAATTGATTTGATAAGTACGTACTTTTAAGGTATATAGGTACTAAAAAGTGCCTAATACGCATAAATGTCCACATTAGAACTCAAGGCAAAAGGCACTTTTTAAGTACCCATAGTACAAAAAAGTACGTACTTTTATTTCGAATTGTCCTATAACATAATATATTTGCCAGCGAGGTTCAGGCAGTTAAATTAGTTAAGGAGGAATTTTCAATGATAAAGAATTTGCAGGATACGGTGACTCTACACAATGGTATAAAAATGCCGGGATTTGGTCTCGGAGTATTTAAAGTAGAAGAGGGTCCAGAGTTGGTAAAAGCCGTTAAAGTAGCCATCAAGCATGGTTACCGTAGTATCGATACAGCAGCGATTTATGGGAATGAAGAAGGAGTAGGTCAAGGCATCCGTGAAGGACTACAAGAAGCAGGTATCTCAAGAGAAGAGGTATTTGACACATCAAAAGTATTGATGAATTGAATCAAAATCACCGTGTAGGTCCAGATCCTGACAATTTTGATTTTTGAAAAGCGACAAGAACATACACTCGTAAAGCCGCGTCATTGCGGCTTTTTGTAATTGAGTTGTTTTCCTATAGGCACTTTTTAGTTCCCATATTACTTTAAAGTGCGTACTTTTTTTTCGGTTGAGATGCTTCATAATCAATTTTGTCAGACGATGAAATGGCATTGGTGATTGGTCAGTCATTGATTTCTGACATACAGATTAAAAAAATTTCAGGAGGGTTATATAGATGAGAAATATACTGCAAGGAAAACTAGGTTTTGGTACTGCGCCGCTAGGTAACATGTTCCGTAATATCCCAGAAGAGGAAGCCATAGCAACTGTAGATGCTGCTTGGGAGAGTGGTATTCGCTACTTTGACACAGCCCCATTCTATGGAGCTGGCTTAGCCGAGATTCGCCTTGGTGAAGCACTGTCGAAAAGAAATCGCAATGATTACGTTTTAAGCACGAAAGTAGGTCGAATCATTTCGGATGAATTGGAAGACCCATCTGCACGTGATTTAGGAGAAAAAGGGGGACTTTTCGAATTCGGCCGTAAAAATAAAATCATCCCTGACTATAGCGCGGATGCCGCCCTTCGCTCTATCGAGCAGAGTTTGAAACGTTTAAAAACAGATCGTCTGGACTTTGTTTATATTCATGATATAGCACAGGACTTTTATGGCGATGAGTGGCTTTCCCGATTTGAAACTGCCCGAACTGGGGCATTCCGTGTGCTCACACGTTTACGTGAAGAAGGAGTCATTAAAGGTTGGGGACTCGGAGTAAACCGGGTAGAACCAATTGAACTCATGCTGGACTTAGAAGAAGCGAAGCCCGATGTATCCTTGCTAGCTGGTCGTTACACATTATTAGATCATGAGCGTGCGCTACAACGAGTAATGCCTGCAGCAGTAAAACATAACATGGACATTATCGTTGGTGGTCCATATAGCTCAGGTGTTCTTGCTGGAGGTACCCACTTCGAATATCAAAAAGCGTCACCGGAAATTATTGCAAAAGTTGAGAAAATCAAAAATATTGCAGATCGTCATCAAATCAGCATCAAGGCTGCTGCTTTACAATTTTCACTGGCTAATCCGGCCGTTGCTGCTGTCATTCCCGGTGCTAGTCGACCTGAGCGAATTGCAGAAGACAAAGCTGCATTGAACATAGTGATCCCGGCAGCATTCTGGGAAGAAATGCGCGAACAAAAATTGGTAGCACCTAATGCACCACTACCAATCACTAAATAAGAAGGAGATGAATGAATATGGCACATACAACGACATCTATTAAAATTTCTGCTTCACCCGAACAAGTATGGCAATTAATCGGAGGCTTTGACTCGCTTCCAGACTGGCTGCCTTATATACCTAGCAGTAAAGTAAGTGAAGGCGGACGCGTACGTCATCTGGCTAACCCTGATGGTGATGCGATTGTAGAGCGTTTGGAAGTATTCAATGATAAGGAGCGCTACTACACGTATTCAATTATGAAAGCACCATTTCCGGTTACTGATTATTTATCTACAATCCACGTTAAAGAAGATACCGACGGTAAATCATCGTTGGTTGAGTGGTCCGGCAGTTTCACGCCTGTAGGTGTTAGTGACAAAGAGGCTATGGATCTGTTCCATGGCATCTATAAAGATGGTTTAGAGGCATTACAACAAGCATTTCTAGATTGAAGATTTATGAAGTGAAGCATTTTCATAATTAATGATTGAGAAAAATACTTTAACCATAAAAGAGAGAAAGTCCAAACCTTGGGCTTTCTCTTTTTTTGGATCTTCAAATCTAATAGCCATTACGCTGTTCAGGTTTGGAGATTGTCTGAACGGGAGCGCAATCAAGAAAAAGCATCTCTTCTCTAATAAGAAAAGATGCATTTTTCTATCGGATGCTGTAAGTATGGACAAGATTTTGACCTCATGGAGCGGGCTGATGATCATGGCAAAGGCGACCAAGGCGCTGCATAAGCCGGAATATGCCCAACAATCGCCCGTCATCGACGAGAGTGATTTTTAATAAAGCAGAGAGGTGGTAAAATAGAGGTAACTGACAAAAAGGACTGACTCTCATGCAAGATCTGAAAAGGATGGTACATAAGCTCAACCAAGCGGTAGAGCAAAACAAACATATTATAGGCGCAGCCGTTGGTTGCGGCCTTTTTGCCAAATATGCCGAAACGGGCGGCGCGGACCTTATCCTGGTCCTGAATGCGGGGCGGTTTCGCTTAATGGGGTATAGCTCGACGGCCAGCCTGCTTCCTTTCGGCAACAGTAACGAGATGGTCATGGAGACGGGCATCCAAGAGGTGCTTCGGAATGTAAGCTCCATTCCGTGTATTTTTGGCTTATGCGCCACTGATCCGGGGATTGTGCTGGACGATTATTTGGACGAGATTCGTGATGCAGGATTTTCAGGAATTACCAATTATCCGACGGTCGGACTGATCGACGGGGCGTTTGGCGAAGCGCTTCAGGAAGCGGGGATATCCTTCGATAGGGAAGTCGCCGCGATACATAAAGCCAGCGAGAAGGGCCTGTTTACCATTGCGTTCGTTTTTAATGAAGAACAGGCTGCTCAGATGGCCGCTGCCGGGGCACATATCATTTGCGCACATCTTGGATTTACCAAAGGCGGAAGTTCGGGAGTCAAGCTCGCTATAAGCTTGGAAGAGAGCGTAGCTTTATCCGACAAAATCTTTAAAGCCGCGGAGACGTTCAATCCGGATATTTTCAAGCTGGTGTACGGCGGGCCTGTCAATTCCCCGGAAAATGCGGAGTACATCTACAACCATACGGAAGCGATGGGCTATATCGGCGGGTCCAGCTTCGAAAGAATTCCGACGGAAGCCAGCATCATCCGGGTGACGGAGCTGTTCAAGAAATACCAGGAGGTCAAGTCGGAAAACAAACAGCTCAGACAGCAGCTGGATCTGCACACGGCGATCAAGCAAGCCGACTATGTCCGATACATCACCTCGTATGTGACCATGCACCTGCATGAGCCGATCACGTTCGATCATTTGTCCAAAGAGCTTCATCTGAACCGCAACTATTTGAGCCAGCTCTTCAGAAAGAAAATGGGGGTCAGCTTCTCCGAATGGCTGATTCAGACGCGAGTCAGCACTGCCAAAGATTTGTTGAAAAAAGAACACAGCAGCATTCAAGACATTGCCCGGCAGGTCGGCTATGAGGATGCGTCTTATTTTAGCAGGCTGTTCAAAAAGGAAACCGGCATGACGCCAAGCGAGTGGAAAGAAATCTCCCATAAAAATAACAATACCCCGAGGAATTGATCCTTGGGGTATGGCCGTTTCTTAATTTCTGCGCAAGCTGACAAAACGCTGCGTTTGCTCGCGAATCGCACGTTCGGTAGGCAAACGTTCCATGGAGCTTGCCCCGTAAAATCCGTGAATTTCCGGACATTTTTCCAATACGTAGGCGGCATCCTCCGGCTCGGCAATCGGACCGCCATGACACAGGATGAGAATGTCCGGTCTTACTTGGATAGCCGCAGCCGCAATGGAGCGAATCTCTTCGACACATTGGTCCAATGTCTTCGCAGTTTGAGCCCCGATCGTTCCCGAGGTCGTCAAGCCCAAATGAATGACAAGAATGTCCGCGCCGGCATTCGTCATTTTGACCGCATCCTGCTCGGAAAACACATAAGGCGTCGTCAGCAAATTCTCTTCATGCGCAAGACGAATCATCTCGACTTCTTTATCGTAGCCCATATTCGTTTCTTCCAGATTCATGCGGAAGTTCCCGTCGATCAGCCCGACCGTAGGGAAGTTTTGGACGCCCACGAAGCCTTCGTCTTTGATCTGTTTCAAGAACCGGCTCATGAGCCGCATCGGGTCTGTACCACATACCCCCGCAATAACAGGTTTTTTCTTCACAACCGGCAGCACTTCGCTTGCCATTTCCATTACGATCGAGTTGGCGTCCCCATACGGCATAAGTCCGGCTAAAGAACCGTGTCCGGCCATCCGGAACCTTCCCGAGTTATAAATGACGATCAGATCGATACCGCCGTCTTCTTCGAACTTGGCGCTAATTCCGGTACCTGCGCCGCCGCCGATAATGTAGCCGCCTTGCTTGACCTTTTCCTGCAAAGCTGCCAGTATACGTTGTCTTGTCGAAAGCATAATATCGTCTCCATTTCTCAAGATAAGTATGAGTCCGTACTGACAGTATGGCCGAAAGCACAGCGCGAAACCATAGATTATTGTAATTTCAATTAGTATTATGGTAGGGTCTAACCGAAAAGCTTATCATAATCCTACTTGATGTTACCTAAATCTATTCTTTTGTCCATCCGATTCTGCGATAGTAGAGTAGAGATATGTAAGCGCCGCCAATCACACAAATAATATGATAGAGGAGGCACATCGATGAAGGGGAAAATTGTCATTATCGGTACCCTTGATACGAAGGGAAAAGAAATTATATTTATTAAAAATATCATCGAAGGCACAGGTGTATCCACGATTGTCATGAACACGGGAGTCATCGGCAGCACAAGCTGGGACGCCGACATTTCGAACGAGACGGTCGCTCGTGCAGGAGGGGCGTCGCTTCAGGAGCTGGTTGCGAAGGATGACCGGGGCTATGCGATGGATGTGATGATGAAAGGCGCCGCGGCTCTTGTGGCAGAGCTGTACCGGAACAAGGAAGTTGCCGGTGTGATCAGTTTGGGAGGATCGGCGGGCACGACGATCGGCACATATGCGATGCAAGCGCTCCCGGTTGGCGTACCGAAGCTCATGGTATCCACCGTTGCGTCCGGTAATACGAGACCCTATGTTGGGGAAAAAGATATTACGATGATGTATTCGGTCGTCGATATTTCGGGCATTAACCGGTTGTCCGCCAACATTCTTGCCAACGCCGCTTATGCCATTGCCGGAATGGCGAAGGGTGTTCCGCCGCAATTGGAAAATAAACCATTGATCGCGGCGACCATGTTCGGGGTGACCACGCCTTGCGTAAATAAAGCAAGAGAATACCTGGAGCAGCAAGGGTATGAAGTGCTGGTTTTCCATGCAACGGGCAGCGGCGGCATGGCGATGGAGGCGTTGATTGAAAGCGGCTTTATCGAAGGGGTGCTGGATGTCACCACAACGGAATGGTGCGACGAGCTGGCGGGAGGCGTGCTTTCGGCGGGACCGAGTCGTTTGGAGGCGGCGGCGAAGGCAGGCATTCCGCAGGTCGTATCGACCGGCGCCTTGGATATGGTGAATTTCGGAGCGATGGATACGGTTCCGGAGAAGTATGCAGGCCGAAATCTATACAAGCATAATGCGACCATTACGTTAATGAGAACAAATGTGGAAGAAAACCGGCAATTGGGCCAAATCATCGCCTCCAAGCTGAACCGCTCGACCGGCCCTTGCTCGTTATTCCTGCCTCTAAAAGGAGTTTCACTGATCGATAACGAGGGTCAGCCCTTTTATGGACCGGAAGAGGACGCAGCGTTGTTTGACGCCCTCAGAACGAATCTTGACCAAGAACGTGTCGAATTGGTTGAGCTGGAGCATAACGTCAATGACGAAGCCTTTGCTCTGGCCATGGCGAAGAAACTAATCGAATTGATGAAAAAATAAATCGGATAAGCGAAAATGATCAGAAGCGGCGTTTTCCAGAGGCTCTCGGCCCGGGAAAGGCCGCTTTTTATATTGCGGTCGACCCTAGACTTACGTTCGGGTTGCAAGACATAGTTTCTTAGGACATGGCGCATGGGCATGGTATGAATTCTTACTTCGCTGGCATCGTTATCCAAAAATTCCTTGAAAGTATGGACGGAAATGGATATTGCATGTATAATCATTTACTGATAATGATTATCAGTATCATGGTGCACGAGGCAAAAACCTCTTCATTCCAGCAAAGATAAGGATGGTTCTCATGAGCGTACATACGGAGGCTGCGCCCCAATCCACGCCGAAGCTGCGGTCCCGGCCGGTAACGGCAACGATTGTTTTGTTTGCGGGACTTGCTGTTTTGTTAGTGGGGCTGGCCTTGTCGGTTTCCGTCGGTGCGGCGGATATTCAGCTTTCCACCGTATGGGAAGCCGTGTTTCGGTTTAATCCCGACATTACCCAGCATCAGATCATTCAGGAGCTGCGCCTTCCGCGGGCGCTTGCCGGGGCGCTGGTCGGCGCCTGCTTCGCCGTGGCTGGAGCGATTATGCAGGGGATGACCCGCAATCCGCTTGCCGACTCGGGGCTGCTCGGCCTGAATGCGGGGGCAGGGTTCGTGCTTGCTCTCTGCTTCGCCTTTTTGCCGGGGCTGCCGTTCATGAAGTTGATTCTGTACTCGTTCCTCGGCGCTGCGGTCGGGGCGTTTATGGTGTACGGGGTCGGCTCCATGTCCAAAAACGGTCTGACGCCGGTCCGGCTTGCTCTGGCTGGCGCTGCCGTCAACGCCCTTCTTGTTGCGGTCAGCGAGGGCGTGGCGATTTATTTCAACATCGGACAAGATCTCGCTTTCTGGTATGCGGGCGGGGTAGCCGGGACGAAGTGGGTCCAGCTCAAAATCATGACTCCATGGGTCATTGCCGCCTTGATCGCCGCGTTGTTACTTTCCCGGTCCATAACGCTGCTGAGTCTTGGCGACGAAGTGGCGACGGGGTTGGGCCAGCGTACGGGCTGGGTGAAGCTCGCTTGCGCTATTGTCGTGCTGGTGCTTGCAGGCACGGCCGTTTCTGCGGTCGGCGCGGTCGGCTTCGTCGGGCTCGTCATTCCGCATATTGCCCGGTCGCTGGTCGGCGTCGATTACCGCTGGATTATTCCATGCTCGGCGGTGCTCGGCAGCTTGCTTATGGTCATTGCCGACATCGGGGCGAGAATGATCAATCCGCCGTATGAGACGCCGATCGGCACATTGATCGCCTTGATCGGGGTTCCGTTCTTCCTTTACTTGGCACGCAAGCAGAGGAGGGAGCTGTAGATGGAAGCAGTGAAGATGGGAGCGACGGAACGCCGCAAGAAAATTCAGGCCGTCACGGTTTTATCCATTTTGGGCGTGTTGATTGTGCTTGCTTTTCTCGTCAGCATGAACACCGGATACACCCGACTGTCACCGCTCGATGTTATCCGAACGCTGTTCGGTGGGGGTACGGCGAAGCAGGAGCTCATTTTGTTCGATTTCCGGCTGCCCCGCATCGTTATCTCGGTGCTGATCGGTGCGGGCCTGGCCGTATCGGGGTGCATTTTGCAGGGGCTTTCCCGCAATGCGCTGGCCGATCCGGGCATTCTGGGGATCAATGCCGGCGCAGGCTTGATGGTCGTGCTCTTTATCTCGTTTTTCCCGTCGAAGACGGCGGCGCCGGTTTTATTACTGCCGATTCTCGCTTTCGTCGGGGCGGGGGTCACAGCGGCCATCATCTACGGGCTGGCTTACAAGAAGCACGAAGGCTTGTCGCCAACTAGTATGGTTCTTACCGGGATTGCCGTCGCAGCTGGTATTAGTGCCTTAATGGTGGTGTTGACGCTGCGGTTGAACCCGCAAAATTACCAGTTCGTCGCCGTCTGGCTAGCGGGAAGCATCTGGGGTTCGAACTGGAAGTTTGTCGTCTCTCTGCTGCCGTGGCTGATCGTGCTGCTGCCTTATGTGTTTTACAAAGCCAGAGTGCTGAATGTAATCAATCTCGGGGAACAGATGGCGACCGGCTTGGGCGCGCCCGTTGAGAAGGAACGGCTCGGTCTGCTTGCCGCTTCCGTCGGGATTGCCGGCGCTTGTGTCGCGGTAGGGGGAGGCATCGGCTTTGTAGGTTTGATCGGTCCGCATCTGGCCCGGCGTCTGATCGGTCCGAAGCACGAAATGCTGCTCCCGGCCTCGGCCTTGGTCGGCGGCCTGCTGATGATCGTCGCCGATACGATTGCACGAGTCGTTATCCAGCCTGCGGAAATTCCTACCGGAATTGTTGTTGCGATCATCGGCGCGCCGTATTTTCTTTATTTGCTTGCAAGAGCGAGATAAATCAAGAGTACTCGATTAGTGGTTCGGAGGGGAGTTTTTAAAGTGAGAAAATCAAAGTTTGCCTTCATTTCCGTATTTTTACTGATCCTGGTAATCGCAGGCTGCGGGGCCAATTCAACCGATTCCAAGCAGGGCGCTTCTGCCGACAGCTCCGGCACGAAGACGGCGTCAGAGCGCGTCTACAAGCACGCGATGGGCGAGGCGAAAATCCCTGCTAAGCCGGAAAAGGTCGTCACGCTCCAATATGTCAGCCAGCTTCTGTCCATTGGCGTCAAGCCTCTCGGAGGCCCGTCTAATCTTCTTAAGGATCTCGGAGAGAAATCGGGAGGGATTGAAAATATCGGCGAAGCCGGGAGATACAATTACGAAAAAATATTGGAGCTCCAGCCGGAGCTGATCATCGCCGGGGATGTCGACCAAGAGACATATGATAAATTGTCCAAAATTGCTCCGACGGTCGTCGTTCCTTGGGACAAATATGACGTGTTCGGTCATGTCAAAGTCATGGGCGACATCATGAACCGCCAGAGCGAAGCCGAAGCTTGGAGCACGGCGTTTCGGGCCAAATTCCAAGCGGTGCGGGAGCAGATTCAGAGCGTCATCGAACCGGGAAAAACGGCGGCCATCTATAACATTCGCCCGAAAGAAATCTATGTGTACGGCGTACGGAATTTCGGCTTTACCATCTACAAAGCACTGGAGCTGACGCCTCCGCCACTGGTGAAGAAGGAAATCGAGAAGGACCCGAATTTCTGGGCGGTTCCGGTGTCTCTGGAGCTGCTGCCGGAGTACGCCTCCGATTATTTGTTCGTGTCGGTATTCGGCGATGACGATTCCAAGAAGCGGCTGGATGAAATTTCGAAAACCGCGCTATGGGCGAACCTGCCTGCCGTCAAAAACAATCGGGTATACATGCTGAATCTCGATACATGGTTCGGCTACACACCGCATGATATCGAGAAGCAGCTGCAGGAGATTGTGACGATGCTCAAAAAGTCTTAAGTCTTACTATCATAGGAAAGACCGCCGAACGAGCCCGGCGGTCTTTTTCGTATTTATTTCTGCTGGATCATTGTATTCCATAATTCCTTCGTATCGTAGCCGAGGCGCCAAGCGGCCACACCTGCCAATTCGTACTTTTTGGCGATATCAATCCGCGCTTTGACGGTTTCTTCGTTTTCCAGCCAGAAGACGTTCTTGAAGCCGTCCTGCTCGTACTCGACCTTGTACTGATTGAAGCGGCTGTCCCAGCTGAGATTCGCTTGCTTGGAGGAGATGAGGCCGGTCAGGTCCTTCATCAGCAGCGCGCGGTTGCTGTCCAGCTTGCCGGATTTGTCGACCTTCCACTCCCGCACATAGAACGGAATTCCCATGATCAGCTTGTCGCGCGGAATACCGTAGGACAGAAATTCCTGCACGCCTTGTTCAACCCAAGGCAGACCGGCTACGGAACCCGGTTCGGTGCTGCCTTTCCAATATTGGTCGTAAGTCATCGTGATAACGTAGTCGACGATCTGCCCGAGCTTCTCGTGCTCGAACGCGGTTTTGGCATTCCATGCGGCGCTGCCTCTAGGCAGGTCGACCGAGATGACAAGTCCTTTTTGATGAGCCGCATCCGTAATTTCCTTCATGAACGTCGTGAAGGCGGAACGATCCGTGCCTGCGACGCTCTCGAAGTCGATGTTCAGCCCGTCCGCCCCGATGGCGACGGCTTTATCGACCAGCGCGGAAATGAACTTGCTGCGGGCCTGCGCCGAAGCCAGAAATTGTGTCGTCATCGCCGTGTCGAACTGGTTGTTGACAAGCGGATGGACGGAGTACCCCTGCTTTTTCAGCCAAGCGACGGTTTCTTTGTTCGAGCTGTCGGTCACATTGCCTGAGCTATCGGCGAGCTGAAAGTAGGTGGGGGAGACGACATCCAGCCCCGAGGTGTTGCTCACCTGACTGCGGATCGTGTTGTCGCTGGAGCTTCCGTTCCAGCCCCAGAACTGAAGACCACGAAGGTTGTTCCAGATGCTGGACCCGTCATCGTACAGCCGAATGGAGGTGTTGGAATAGCCCATGGCATACGATAAGGCGCCGCCAATCGTAGAGAAGTCCGCAATCCATTTGTCTTTTTGAAACACTTGATAATAAGGATAATTATTCCATATAACGCGCGCGGTACCGTCAAGTCCCGCCGCTTCGTCATCGGTGACCCGGGTATGATCGAACTGCTTGGCGTACGCTATCGCTTCGTCAATACTAAGGAACGAATTCAGCAGTGTTTCGAACTGGTACACTTTATACGGTTTGACATTGGAGTATACGACCTTACCCGTTTCGGTGTTCACAATCTTCGTATTGCTCCAATTGAGCGATTCGTTTACGGCATCCTCTAAGTATGCAAACTTCCAATTCTCAGCGGAGTATGTACCTTGATAGATTTGATAAATTTTGCTGCCGCTGCGCAGCTCCGTCTTGCGGTTGGCCGGAATGTTGTCCCACACCCAGCGGTGCGTGCTGAGCTCGACGATATGGGCGTTGCCCCATTTTTTCGCCTCGGCGATCGCTTGGTTCAACGTTTCGAAGTTCCAGGAATCCATCGTAATATCGTCGCCTTGGTAGACGCGGTACTTCGGGTAATTGCTCCATACCCAGCCGCCTGATTGCAGGTCGCGTACGCTGGCATGTCCCCAATTGGACGCTTCGCGTATCGCTTGATCCAAGCTGGCATATTCCCATTTAGACGAGCTGTAGCCGTTCTGGTATACCTTGTAGCGGGGGTAGTTATGCCATACCCATTTACGGGTGCCGATCTCTTCGACGTGGCTGTCCGCGAACTGTCTGGCATAATTTTCGGCGGACTTGTAATCGGACGTCTCCAGCAGCATGGTGGTATCCTGATAGACGCGGTACTTGGATGTCTTGTCGGCTGCCATAACGGAGCCCGCGGAGGAGAGGAAGAGCGTCATTACGGACAACGTCAGCAGGGTGTTGCGCTTCAACATGCATCAGCCTCTTTCTGGTCAGTCTACTCTATTAAACGTTAGAAGAGGCCTCGAAGTTGCGAGGAAAATAATAGGATCCTGAATGGGGCGGCCATTGGAGACAAAAAATAACCCTCCAAGCCATCGCTTGAAGGGTCGTTCGGTAGGTCAGCCGATATCGGCGACGATTTCGTCTTCCAGCACGAGCTGGATTTGATCCCGGAACACGCGGATATTTTGCTCCTTGAGCAGGTAGCGCTCGATCGCTTCCAGCATGTTGGCGGCGATCAGGATCTGGCTGCGGCCTTCGGCGTGTACTTCGGCGGAGAAGCCATGGTCCTCGTCCCACATGAGCTCCACTTCAACCTGCGTCGGATGAATCTGCTTTCGTTCGGCGATATTCAGGCATATTGCATTGATAATATCTTGCTCCGATAGTCGCATATCGTGGTAACCTCTTTATCCTCAAATTTAGAAACGCTTCGGTTCTTCCTTGAACTTCTTGCGGTCGCGGAAGTAGACGAAAATTTTGCGGATGACGACGAATAGAACAACGAGCGCAAGCACGTTCACCATCAGGCCCAGCAAGTCGCCGAGGAAGCCCATGCCGCCGAACAGGCTTCCGAAGAGCAGGCCCGCCAGACCGCCGATCATCAGGCCTTTCATCAGACCGCCGCTGAAAAAGCCCGGTTTCTTTGCCGGCGTTGACGCCGTGCCGGCCGGCGATTTGGAAGCGGCGGGCTCGGTTTTATTGATGCCGTTATTCGGCGTTTGCGTGGTGTTGGAACTGCTGGGCGTGTAGCTTTTTTTCGAGGACTTGTATCCTTTGGCGTCGACCATACCGGGTGCGGTGAACGAAAACACCAGCATACAAGCCATCAAAATGAGAGACAACTTTTTCAACATCTTTCTGCATCCTCCATTGAAATAGAATAAACTTCCTGTCTTAGCTTACTACGTATAATGTGGGCGATGGTTTCAGAATTTAAACGAACTTGTTACAATAGAAGATGAAAAGATCATTTTTATGAACAGAGGGACATTGCGATGCCTAACTATAGCGAAGCGTATATTCAATATTTGGTGCACTTCCATGCGGAACGCGATTATTTCGAATGCCACGAAGTGATGGAAGAATATTGGAAGGAGCATCCGGAAGATCCTTGCAGCGAGGCTTGCGTCGGGCTGATTCAAGTGGCCGTATCGCTCTACCATCAGCGGCGGGGCAATCGGGCTGGGGCGGTCAAAATGCTTGCGAGCTCGCTCCAACGGTTCAAAGACGAGCAGTTGAAGCTTCTCGGCATCGACGCCGCCGAATTCCGGCTGCGTCTGCAGGCGCGTCTGCGTGAACTGGATAACGCCGATTTTGTCTATACCGATCTGGATATTCCGCTGCAGGACGCGGTGCTGAACGCCGTGTGCCGGGATGCCGCCGCTCAAGCGCAAGCCGAGTGGGGACAGCCGAGCAACTTGAACGATACGTATCTTATCCATAAGCATACGCTTCGCGACCGCAGCGGCGTCGTGGCGGAGCGTGAGCTGCAAAAGCAGCGCAGGATGGAGCGCAGATCGACGGGAGACGGCGTATGAGCCGGATGCATGTAAGCGGCGAGCCGCAAAAAATTATGGTTGTGGACGACGAGCCGCATATCGTCGAAGTCATTCGGCTTTATCTGGAGCATGCGGGCTATGTTCCTATTCTTCACTTTCGGGGTGGTGAGGTATTGGAGCGGGTCAAGACCGAAGCGCCCGATCTTGTGCTGCTGGACGTCATGCTGCCCGACATATCGGGCTTTGAGCTGTGCAGCCAGATTCGTAAGCTGTCGGGAGTGGAAGGCATGACGCCGATTATTTTCCTGACCGCCAAGGGCGAGTCAATCGATAAGCTGCGTGGCTTTAACCTTGGGGTGGACGACTATATCGTCAAGCCGTTCGATCCGAACGAAATGGTGGCGCGGATCAAGGCCGTCCTGCGGCGCGCCGGGCACCAGGGAACCGCTGCGCCCGTACCTGCCGAGCATGCCTCGAAGCCGCTGGAAGTCGGTAATTTGAGCATCGACCTGGATCAGTATAAAGTAAGTTTAGACGGGAGCAGAGTCGACCTGACGCCCAAGGAGATCGAGCTGCTGCATTTTTTGGCGGCCAGCCCCGGCAGGGTGTACACCCGCGAGGATCTGCTCGGGTACGTGTGGAACTTCGATTTCAGCGGCGGTACCCGAACCGTGGACGCCCACGTGAAAAATTTGCGCAAGAAGCTCGGCTCCCATGAGGCCTGGACGATTCAAACGCTGTGGGGCATCGGGTACTCGTTCGAGGTGCGCGGCATATGATCAAGCGGTGGCTGCGCAGCCTGTATATTCAAATCTTTCTTTCCTTTCTTGCCACCTGCGTGCTCGTGTTCGTAGGCTTGGCCGTATTTTGGAATTCTTACTTTACGGATTTTTTCTATAAGGACAAAAAAGAGCTGCTGCGTTCGCGTTCCGCCGAAGTCATCAAGCTGTTGCCTACGTATCAAGAAGGGGCGCTTTCCACAAGAGAACTGCGGCTCGGCAGCCGGATTATCGGCCGCAGCATCAACGGCTCCGTATGGCTGGTTGATGCGAAGGGCATGGTTTTGAACGGTTCGTCGGACCGGGAAGGGACGACGATTCCGAAGCCGCTGGAACCCCTGCTCGCCGAAGGGCTTAGAGGCGGAAGCGGGTATTCGGCGGGGCAGTACAAGGTCGATCCGTACGGCGGGGAAGGGCTGCTGTCCTATTACACGCCCGCGGAGTTGAACGGCCAGCCGATCGTCATCATGATGCTCGTCCCTGCGCTGGAAAGCAGCGAAGCACTAAAGGCCATTCGCTGGAATATTTTCGTTCCGCTGCTGTTCTCTTTGGTCGCCGTGGGGGTTATTCTTTTCATTCTGTCGCGCAAGCTGGCCGGTCCTCTTCAGCAGATGAATCACGCGGCGCTTGAAGTGGCGAATGGCGACTTTTCAACGAGAGTACCGGTCTCGTCAGACGACGAGATCGGCGAACTGGCGCGCAGCTTTAACTTCATGGTCGGTCAACTGGAGCAGTGGGACGACAACCGCCAGGAGTTCCTGGCCAACGTATCGCATGAGCTGCGGTCGCCGCTGACATCGCTGCGCGGGCTGATCGTTGCGATGAACGACCGGGTCATTCCGCCCGAGAAATTCTCGCATTATTTGAAAATATGCGATCATGAGGTGCAGCGGCTGCAGCGGCTCGTAGACGACCTGCTCGACCTCGCCCGCATTCAGAACGGAACGGACGTCTTCCGGACGCGCCCCGTTGCGCTGCCGGCCAAGGTGAGCGAGGTGCTGGAGCTGGTGCAGAGTGCCGCTTCCGACAAAGGGCTGCACGTGCGCTTGACCGGCCCCATGCCGGGAACGCAGCCGATGCGGTGCGAGCTTGATCCGGACCGGTTTGCGCAAATTTTGCTCAACCTGCTGTATAACGCGATCCGGTTCACGCCGTCCGGGGGAACGATTACCGTCGAGCTTGCGGCCGAGGGAGAGGAGGCTGTTATCCTCGTGCGCGATACGGGGATCGGCATGAGCGAAAACGAGCTGCTCCGGATCTGGGACCGCTTCTACAAGGCGGAGCCGTCGCGCTCCGGCGATTCGGACGGCACAGGGCTCGGTCTGACCATTGTCAAACATCTCGTCACCGGGATGAAAGGGTCGATTGCGGCAGCAAGCGAGCTCGGGAAGGGCACGGAATTCCGGATCGCGTTCCCGCTCCTCACTTCGGAGCGCTATGGCAGTTGATGGGACCTCTGGAAATCAGTCTCTTGTGAAATAGCGAAAAAAAAGATAAGATTTTTTAAAAAAACATCAGCCTATTTTTTAGAACAGGAAGGATGAAGTGCGAATGCCGAATCTACTATCCCAGATCATGGAGTACAACCGCTCGTTTGTCGAGGAGCAAAAGTACGAGCCTTATTTAACGTCAAAATTTCCGGATCGGAAATTCGTCATTCTTACTTGCATGGATACGCGTCTTATTGAGCTGCTTCCGGCCAGCATGAATATCAAAAACGGTGACGTGAAGATGATCAAAGCTGCCGGGGGCGTCGTCTCGACTCCGTTCGGCGGCATCATGCGCAGTATTATCGTGGCGATTTACGAACTGGGCGCGGATGAAGTGCTGGTCGTAGGCCATCACGATTGCGGGATGAGCCACTTGAACCCGGAGCGCGTGAAGGAGAAGTTTGTGGCGCGGGGGATTAAAGAAGAGACGCTCAAGACGCTGGAATATTCGGGCCTGAACCTCGAACGGTGGCTGCGAGGCTTCGAAGATGTGAAGGAAAGCGTCAAAAGCAGCGTGAATATTATCAAGAACCATCCGCTCGTACCGGACATCCCGGTTCACGGACTGGTCATCGACCCTTCGACCGGTAAGCTGGATGTTATCGTCAACGGCTACTAAGCCGTTCCCGGAACGAAAAAGGTGAGAAGGCCTTCCGCCTTCTCACCGGTTCGCGACGGCGTTCCGCTTATCAATCAGCCGCATGTTCGCATTGTAGATTTGTCCGCTGCTTTTCAAGATAAAGCAGTAGCCGCTCGCTTGATAATCAACCGTCATATTTTCCTCGAAAAACACCTCGTGCTTCCGGTCCAACAGCACTTCGAACGGGTCCCCCGCCACGATAAAATCGTTCCGGTCCGGCTCGTCCGTAATCCACAGCGTCGGCACGCCGCTGACCGCGCAACCGCAGCCCTCCGCATCGTACACAAGCTTCAGCCGTCCGCCCGCTTGCCGGTCCAGGATGCGCCGGATTTCCGCTACCGCACTTTCCGTAAAGATGATTCGCATCTCACGTCACACTCCTTTCTTGTATATCATACCTCATTTCGGCGATATTTGCTTCTGCTCCGCGAACGAAGTATGATCAATGTATATCTTTGGAAAGGGGAATGCCCGTTGTCGACAGGAAATTTGGAAGCCAAATTGACGGAATTCAAGCAATATCTGAAAAAGATGAAAAGCTATAAGGAAGCCATCGGACTCATTTATTGGGACATGCGCACAGGTGCGCCGAAGAAAGGCATTGCGGCAAGGTCCGAAGTCGTCGGCGAGCTGTCCGGCGAGCTGTTCAAAATGTCGGTGTCGGACGAGATGGGCGCGTTTCTGGACCATTTCACTTCGTCCGGAGTACAGCAGGAGCTGTCGAATATCGACCGCCGAATTGTAAGCGAATGCAAGAAGGAGTACGACCGCAGCAAAAAAATTCCGCCGAAGCTCTATCAGGAATATGTGGTGCTTACCTCGCAGGCGGAGTCGGCTTGGGAAGATGCGAAGCATCAGGCCGATTTTCCGGGCTTCCAGCCGTATCTGGAAAAAATCGTCGATATGAACCTGCAGTTCATCGATCTGTGGGGCTACGAAGGACACAAGTACAACACGCTGCTTGACGCTTACGAGCCGGGCATGACCGTAGAGAAGCTCGATCAAGTGTTCGGCGCGCTGCGTGAGCAGGTCGTTCCGTTGCTGTCGGCGATTCAGGAGTCGGCTCATAAGCCGGAAACAGCCTTTTTGAAGCAAACGTTTGACAAGGACAAGCAAAAGAAGTTCAGCTTATACATATTGGAACAGATGGGCTACGATTTCGAAGCGGGACGCTTGGACGAAACGGTCCATCCGTTTGCGACCGGCCTGAACCCGGGCGACGTGCGGATTACGACGCGCTACCTGCTGAACGACGTGAACAGCGCGTTGTTCGGTACGATCCATGAGGGCGGGCACGCGCTCTACGAGCAGAACATTTCGATGGACTTGCTCGGCACGCCGCTGTGCACGGGAACGTCGATGGGCATTCACGAATCGCAGTCGCGCTTCTGGGAAAATATGATCGGACGCAGCCGTCCGTTCTGGAACCGTTATTTCCCCGAGCTGCAGAAAAATTATGCCGGCCAGTTCGACAAGGTGAGCGTCGAAGATTTTTACCGCGCCACGAACGAAGTGAAGCCGTCTCTCATCCGTATCGAGGCCGACGAACTGACGTACAACCTGCACATTATGGTGCGCTATGAAATCGAGAAGGCGCTGTTCAGCGGGGCCGTGAAAGTCGCCGACCTGCCTGAGGTGTGGAACGAGAAATACCGGGAGTATCTCGGCATCGTGCCTTCCGATAACGGCGAAGGCGTGCTGCAGGACGTGCATTGGTCGGGCGGCATGTTCGGCTACTTCCCGTCGTACGCGCTCGGCAATATGTACGCCGCGCAAATTAAACGCACGCTGGAGCAGGAGCTCGGCAATGTGGACGAACTGGTTCGCGAAGGCAATCTGATTCCGATCAAGGCTTGGCTGGCGGACAAAATTTATCAATACGGCAAAAGCCAGACGCCGACGGAAATCATAACCCGGGTGACGGGCGAGGAGCTGAATCCGTCCTACTTGGTCGATTATTTGCGCGTGAAATATTCCGATATTTATAAGCTTTAATCCGGCTGCGGGGACACGGTCCCCGTTTTTTTATTGCCTCGTATGTAACCTTTTGGGTGTTTTTCCAGTCTATTCTTATGTAAGACGATTTTTGGTTCATCCGAAGGGAACAGACGACAAGGAGGCGACAGTGTATGCACAAAGAACTTCAAGCGGACATTGCCATTATCGGCGGAGGTGTCGGAGGCTGCGCGGCCGCACTGGCGGCAGCCCGAATGGGCAGACAGGTCATTCTGACCGAGGAGACGGATTGGATTGGTGGACAGTTGACCAGTCAGGCCGTCCCGCCCGACGAGCACCGCTGGATCGAACAATTCGGCTGCACCCGCAGCTATCGCGAATTTCGCGACGGGGTGCGCGCCTATTATAAGACAAGGTTTCCGGCGACCGCGGAGGCGCGCGCGGTCTATTATTTAAATCCTGGCAACGGCGGCGTGAGCCGGCTTTGTGCGGAGCCGAGAGCCTATTTGGCCGTTCTGCAAGACATGCTGGCCCCTTATGTGCACAGCGGCAAGCTCGTCATCATGACCCGGCACCGGCCCGTTGCGGCCGAGATGGACGGCGACCGCGTCCGGTCGGTTACCGTGATCGGGGAGACGGGCCACCGGCATACGATTCGCGCCGCGTATATTTTGGATGCGACCGAGACGGGCGAACTGCTTCCTCTGACCTGCGCGGAATATGTAACGGGCGCTGAATCCAAGCGGCAGACGGAAGAGCCCCATGCGCTGGACGGCGCACCTGATCCGCGGGACATTCAGGCGTTTACCCAATGCTTCGCCATGGATTACAAGGAAGGCGAGAATCATGTCATCGATAAACCGAAGGATTACAGCTTCTGGCGAAACTACAAGGCGGATTTTTGGCCGGACAAGCAGCTTAGTTGGGTGTCGCCCAATCCGGTCACTTTGGAGCCTGTGGAAGAAACGTTGTTTTGGGGTACGGATAAGTATCCGTTATTTTACTACCGGCGCATCGTCGACAAAGCGAATTTTGCGCCCGGCACGTTTCCAAGCGATATCACGCTGGTGAATTGGTCGCAGAACGATTATTGGCTTGGCAATGTGTATGACGTGAAACCGGAGGAAGCGCAGAAGCATGCGCGGCAGGCAAAGCAGCTCAGCTTGTCGCTTCTGTACTGGCTGCAGACGGAAGCTCCCCGCCCGGACGGAGGGGCAGGCTATCCGGGTCTGCGGTTGCGGCCGGATGTGGTCGGTACGGAGGACGGATTGGCAAAATATCCGTACATCCGGGAGTCCAGACGTATCCGCGCGGAGTTCACCGTGCTGGAGCAGCATGTAAGCGCAGCGGTGCGCGGCGAGCAGGGGGCGGTTCCCTTCCCGGATTCCGTCGGAGTCGGCTGCTACCGGATCGACCTGCATCCCAGCATGACGGGCCGCAATTATCTCGACATCTCGTCGCTGCCGTTTCAGATCCCGCTTGGCAGTCTGATCCCGGTCCGGCTCGAAAATCTGCTTCCGGCTTGCAAAAATCTCGGCACGACGCATATTACGAACGGCTGCTTCCGTCTGCATCCCGTGGAGTGGAACATTGGGGAAGCCGCAGGGGCGCTGGCCGCCTTCTGCCTGCAAAACGGCTACCAGCCCCGCGAAGTGCGAAATACACCGGCCAAGCTCGAAGCGTTCCAGAACGCGCTCGTCAATCAAGGCTTTGAATTGGCGTGGCCTAAAATAACCGCCGTTTAACGAACTTCATACGAATAAAATGCTCCTTCGAGGCTGTTTCCGTGGATTTTCCGCGGAAGCGGCCTTTTTCGGTTTCGACAGACATCCGTTCTCACCATTTTCTAGGCGCGTTCATATGCTGTCGTATCTAAAGTTCGTCATGCGTTAAGACGCTGACAGGGAGGGACTGGCCTATGAATACAAGGCGTCTGGGGAGAGCGGCGGCGCTTATGCTTGTGCTGGTGCTTGCGGCGAGCGCGACGCTCGCAGGCTGCGGTCCGAAGAAAGGCGGGGAGCGGGTAAAGGTCCGGCTCGGCGAGGTGACCCGGTCGATTTTCTATGCGCCGGAATATGTGGCGGTGGAGAAAGGATTTTTCAAAGAACAGGGGCTCGATATCGAGCTGACGACGACATTCGGCGGCGATAAAACGATGACGACGCTGCTGTCGGGCGGAATCGATGTCGCGCTGGTCGGCTCCGAGACTTCGATATACGTGCACCAGCAAGGCACGGGCGACCCTGTCGTCAACTTCTCGCAATTGACGCAAACCGACGGAACATTTCTCGTGGCGCGCAAGCCTCCCGAAGGCCCGTTCGACTGGAACAAGCTGAAGGGCTCGACCTTCCTCGGGCAACGAAAAGGCGGGATGCCGCAGATGGCCGGCGAATTTACGCTGAAGAAGCACGGCATCCATCCGCAGAACGATTTGAACCTGCTCCAGAATGTGGAGTTCGCCAACATCCCGACCGCTTACGCATCGGGCACGGGGGACTACGTGCAGCTGTTCGAGCCGCAGGCATCGATGTTCGAGAAGCAGGGCAAAGGCTACGTCGTCGCTTCCTTCGGGGTAGAGAGCGGCAAGCTGCCATACACGGTGTTCATGGCAAAAAAGAGCTACATCGACAAGAACGTGGATACGGTCCAGAAATTCGCCAATGCCGTGCAAAAAGCGCAAAACTGGGTGCAGCAAAGCAGCGTGGACGACATTGCGGCGGCCATTTCCCCTTACTTCCAGGATACGGAAAAAGATATCGTCCGCAGCGTAATCAAGCGCTACAAGGATCAAGGGTCGTTTGCCGCCGACGGCATCGTCGACGAACACGAGTGGAACAATCTGCAGGATGTGATGGAAGCGGCGGGGGAGCTCAAGAAGCGCGCCGATTTCAACACGCTGGTCAACATTCAATTTGCCGAAAAAGCGAAGCAAAATGTGAAGTAGTGTCGGCAGCCGATAGGGTCACCTAGGGCGCGTCGTCGCTTCGGGGATTTAGGCTAAGCGCACAAGGAGGGATGGCCGTATGTATGCCGTGGAGCTGGACGGCGTTTCACAAGTATATGTCAACCGCAAAGGCGCGTACGTCGCGCTGCAGGATGTGCAGCTCGCGATCGCGCCGGGTGAATTCGTCAGTCTCATCGGCCCGAGCGGATGCGGGAAGACGACCGTGCTGTCGCTAATCAGCGGTTTGCTGACGCCGACTTCGGGAACGGTGCGAGTGCTGGGCGAACCGATTCAAAAACCGACTCCAAAAGTCGGATATATGCTCCAGCAGGATTATTTATTTCCTTGGCGGACGATCTTCGAGAACGCCTCGATCGGTCTCGAATTGCTCGGACGCTTGAATGCCGCTTCCCGCCAATATGTGCTGGATTTGCTGGACGAAATGGGGCTTGGCGGATATGCCGACCGTTATCCGCACCAGTTGTCCGGCGGCATGCGCCAACGGGTCGCGCTGGTGCGGACGCTTGCGGCGGAACCGGACATCCTGCTGCTGGATGAACCGTTCTCGGCTCTGGATTACCAGACCAAGCTCCAACTGGAGGATTTGATCTCCGCAACCTTGAAGGCTCGCGGCAAGACCGCCGTGCTTGTCACCCACGACATCACCGAAGCGATCGCAATGAGCGACCGCATTGTGGTGCTCCAGCCGAATCCCGGGCGCGTGTTGACCGAGGTCATAGTGCCGGGGGCTATTCGGGAAGCCCAGCCGCTGCATGCCCGCGAGATTGGGGGCTTTCACGAGTTGTTCCGCGAGCTGTGGGGGAGGTTCGAGCAGATGGACGGGAAAGGAGGCGGAGGTCATGGACCGGCGGAAACTTGAGGAGGCGAAGGAAGACGGGAGTCTAGCGTATACGGCTGTTGAAGGAACAGGCGTACCTTTCGAACGGCCGGAGGAGAAAGCGGCTGCAAAGGTCTATAGCTTAAAGTCAGGGGAAGCACGATCCGAAAGCTTGGCCGGGCAAGTGTACGCACAGTTTCGCCGGAGCGAGCGCAAGCTGACGACATCCGTGCGCCTGACTCAACTAGTGCTGCTGATCTTGTTTTTCGCGGGCTGGGAAGCGGCAAGCCGATTGCAGTGGATTGACGGGCTTCTCTTCAGCTCTCCGACGCGCGTGTGGGGGCTGCTGATTGAGAAAACGGCGGACGGTACGCTGCTCGTACACACAGGGACGACCGTGTGGGAGACGATCGTCGGCTTCGTGCTCGGCACGCTTCTCGGCACCGCGATCGCCGCACTCATCTGGTATTCGCCGTTTCTCTCCCGCGTGCTTGATCCGTATATCGTCGTTCTGAACAGCCTGCCCAAGGTGGCGCTCGGCCCTTTGTTTATCGTCGCACTCGGCCCGGGCATGCTGTCGATCATCGCGACAACGCTGTCGATTACCGTCATCATTACGATTCTGGTCGTGTATAACAGCTTCCGAGAGGTGGACCCGAATCTGCTCAAGGTGGTGCGGATTTTCGGAGGGAACCGGAGCACGATTTTCCGTAAAGTGATTCTGCCCGCCTCGTATCCGACCATCGTATCCACGCTTAAAGTGAACGTGGGGCTTTCCTGGGTCGGCGTTATCGTCGGCGAGTTTCTCGTTTCCAAGGAAGGGCTCGGCTATTTGATCATCTATGGCTTTCAGGTGTTCAACTTTACGCTTGTGATCGGCAGCGTTCTTCTTATTGCCGTGGTCGCGACCTTCATGTATCAAGCCGTTGTCTATATGGAAGGGAAACTGACGGGGAGAAATCGAGGCGGTCGGGATTAAATGAAGGCGGAGGGCAGATCCTTGTTTCGGGAAGCAGGGATCTGTTAGCGGGTTCCATCCCTTGTTACACTCTAAAAAACAAAAGATTATCGACAATCCCACTTCACTCGTTGAGGATTTTGTCGAAAAACGGTAAGATGTGGGTACATTATTGTATAGACGAATTCAATGACCAGTTGTCGAAGCGAGGAACTCAGCCTATGGGATTTCGAGTCATCAAGACCGCGCTGGCGGTTATCGTATCCATTTTTTTGGCGCAGACGCTCGGATTGCAGTCACCCCTCTCGGCGGGGCTGCTCGCGGTGTTAGGCGTCGACGTAACGAAAAAGAGAGGACTTCAGACGTCGTTTCAGCGCATTGCGGCCTCTCTTGTCGGTCTGTTTTTCGGGGCAGGGCTGTTTTGGGCGCTGGGCTTTCATGTGTGGGTGATCGGCGTGTTTATTTTGGTGCTGTACCCGATATTGAGCCGGTTAAAGCTAAAGGAAGGCATTGTTACCGGCTCGGTCGTCATGTTCCATGTGTTCGCCTCCGGCCGGGTCAGCGCGGAGCTTCTGCTGAACGAGATCGCCCTGCTCCTTGTCGGGCTAGGCACGGCGACGCTGATCAACATAGGCTATATGCCCAGAGAGGACAAGCTGCTGCAGGAATACAAGCAGCGGGTGGAGCAGCTTTTCTCGCAAATATTCTTGGAACTCTCGCACCATCTGCGAGACAACGAATACATATGGAGCGGCGCGGAGCTGCTGGAGGCGGACGATGCGATCCGCAAGGCGATACAGGTCGCCCAGCGTGCGAACGAGAACAATTTGTTCGCCGGCGGACCCAATTGGTCGGTTTACTTTTACATGAGGGAAAGGCAGCTGGACGCGATCCAGCGAATGGTGCAGCTTGTCGCCCGCATCTACCAAACGCTGCCGCACGGCGAGCTGTTGGCCCTGGTGTTCGACGGGCTGACGGAAGATGTCAAGGTAGATCATTATACGGGGCGGAGCGAGAAAAAGCTGAACGAGCTGGAGCAGCAATTCCGGTACATGCCGCTGCCGGCCACGCGGGAGGAATTCGAGGTTCGCGCCGCACTGCTGCAGCTGGTAGAAGAGCTGAAAGTATACTTGTCCGTCGCCAAAAAAGAAAAGCGGCCCGTGGAGGAACCGCTGGGGAGGGCCTGATTCTGTTAACCTTCCGACAAAAGTAAAATATGATAAAAAAGTTATCACACTAGACGAATGTCCTGCATACAAATGTAATGAATGATTGTATGGAGGAGGTTAGAAGGATGTCATTAGATAAAGATTTGCAGTGCAGAGAGATCTATACGAAGGCTGTCTGTGGCAAAGGACGCAAATTTTCGCAAGTAACTAACACGGTCACTCCGCCTCATGCTCCGACCAGTATTCTGGGTGCTTGGGTTATCAACAACCAATACGATGCGGTAAAGTCGGGGGAAAATGTGGAAGTGGTAGGTACTTACGACATCAACATTTGGTATTCGTACGACCGGAATACCAAAACGGATGTTGCGAAAGAAACCGTTTCTTATGTGGAAGTGGTGCCGCTCCACTACCTCGATAAGAAGCATAAACCGTCGACGGCCGAAGTGGCGGCGGTCGCAACGCAAGAACCGAACTGCGTGGAAGCCAGCATCTCCTCGCACGGAGATAACGTGCTGATCCGCGTCGAGCGGGAATTCAAGGTTGAAATGTTCGCCGAAACGAAAGTGTGCGTCGTTGTCTGCCCGAACGGCTGCGACGAATACGACGACAAGCACGTGGACTTCGGCGGTGTGGAAGATGGCGATTTTGAAGATCTCGATCCCGATCTGCTTGATGAGGAATTGAACTGATTTGTTGTTAATATATGCCGAACGGTTGCAGATTGGAGAGGGCGGTTGCCCTCTTTTTTGTTGGCTGAACCCAAATTATTTTTTACCCCAAGAACGGGCCGTGTTTAAGGCACGGTTAGCGTTTGAATTTTGAAGGGAGGACCTCTGCATGCGCGTATTTTTGCTCCATTCCGGCGAGCCGACGCTCGATCTGCTGCTGGAGCGGCTTCACATTCCGCACGGAACGAAGGCACCGAAAGGAAGCGAAGAGCCAGGCGTTACGATCCATTGGGGTACTTATCATCCGGACCGCGGTGACAGAGGAGTGCTGCAGCCGGTGAAAAGCATGCTGCTGGCGGCGAACGCGCGCCGTACGGCGGAGCTGCTGGAGCTGCACGGGATCGATTGCGCTTTCGAGGTACATGAGGCTGGCGACATGAGACAAACGGAACGCGCGGGCGGCGGAGTACGCTGTCAAGACACCCGTTGGTCGCATCGGTTCGTCGTACCGGTGTTCCATCTGCAGGCGCTCTCCTTGTTCCATAAGCCGCAGACCGTGTTTTACGGGGGCAGGGCCGGAGAGAGCCTTGCAGCGCGCGAAGGGGATGAAGCTGATTATACGGAAATCGGGCGGGAGCAGCCGAGCTATTACGGCGCCAAAGCGATGCGCGAAGCGGTAAAAGCGATCTATGCGCTCGGGCTTGATTACGGCGTCGTACGGATCGGGGTTAGGCCGGACGGCAGCCTCGCGGTGCGCGGCGTAGAGGCGGTGCCGCTCTTAACTCCGCGCTTCGCCGAATTGTTCGCGGAAGCGATAAACCGATACGGCGAGCCGCCGGAAGAACAGACGGCCGCGAAAAGCGGGGACGTCATGCTGGGCGCGGACCCGGAGTTTCTGCTGCTTAACCGGCAGGGAAAGGTGACGCTTGCCTCCCGGTTCGCGGAGAAGGACGGGCCGTTCGGCTGTGATTCGATCGTCCTGCCCGGCCGAAGAAAAATATTCGCGCTCGCCGAGCTGCGTCCGCAGCCAAGCACGGATGTGCGCGAGCTGGTCATTCATTTGCACCGGACGATGCAGCTTGCGGCCAAACGCATCTCCGATGCCGAATTGATCTGGGTGGCGGGCGGCATGCCGGTCCGCGGTTTTCCGCTGGGCGGCCATATTCATTTCAGCGGCGTAGAGCTGAGCAGCAGGCTGCTGCGCGCGCTGGACAACTATATGGCGCTGCCGCTGACGCTGCTGGAGGGAGAGACGACGGGGGCGCGCAAGCCGCGGTACGGATTTCTCGGCGACTTCCGACGTAAAAAATACGGCGGGTTCGAATACCGCGTGCTGCCGAGTTGGATGGTATCGCCTGCCGTGACGAAGGGCGTGTTGGCGCTGGCAAAGCTGGTGGCCGGGAACGATCATGCGCTGAAGCAGCGGCCTTTGTCCGACCCTGAAGTGGTGAAGGCGTATTACCGCGGCGACAAGGAACGCATCCGGCTGCTCCTGCCTGCGCTCTGGAGAGATTTGGAGAGAATACCGGAGTATGGGCGGCACGAGAGCTATTTGTTGCCGCTCCGGCGCATGATGCTGCGCATGAAATCGTGGAACGAACGCGAGGATATCCGTCCCAAATGGAAAATCTCTCCCTTCCGATAGAGGTTGGGAGTTCTCTAGCAATTCGTGCTATAATGATGAAATGATAGATTAGCATGATACATATGGCAGCGAAACGTGTCGGCCGATTGGGGCCGGCATGTCGTAACTTCCGCTTTCCTGTCGGCCCGTCCAGGGGCCGGATTCGACGAGGCGGACGTGAAGACGCAAGCAGGCAGTTGGAGGATGAAGCATGGCCAAATATACGCCAATGATCGAACAATATCTTTCTGTAAAGGCGGAAGTGCCGGACGCCTTTTTGTTTTTCCGGTTGGGCGATTTCTATGAAATGTTTTTCGATGACGCGCTTCTGGCTGCGAGGGAACTCGAAATTACGCTGACGGGCCGCGAAGGCGGCGGGGAAGAGCGCATACCGATGTGCGGGGTGCCTTATCATTCGGCGGAAAATTATATTGCGCGCTTGATTGAAAAAGGGTACAAAGTCGCCATTTGCGAGCAGGTCGAGGACCCTGCGGAAGCCAAAGGCGTCGTGCGCCGGGAAATTGTCCGGATCGTGACGCCAGGGACGGTGATGGATGCCCGTTCGCTCAGCGAGACGGTGAACAACTATATCGTCGCGGTCGTCTTCTCTGGCGGCGGGTACGGCTTTGCCGCTTGCGACATTTCCACCGGCGAGCTGTATGTGACGCGGCTTTCGGGTTCGTTCGAGCTGCTGCTTGACGAGCTGAACACTTACAGTCCTTCGGAGCTGCTCGGCAGTGAGGCGGTGCTGGAACAGATCCGGGGCAGCGCGTCCACTTGGCTGAAAACCGCGGTCATGACGCCGCGCGAGCCCGTATCCGGAGGCGGCTTGGCGCCGGAAGGGCTGTTCTCGGAGAAGCAGTTGACGTCCTTGCCGGAAAGCGGCCGGGAAACGCTCGCGCTTTTGATGGGCTACTTGCAGGAGACGCAAAAGCGTTCGTTATCGCATATCAAGCATATTCGGGTATACGAGCCGAATCAGTATATGGTGATGGACCCGTTCACACGCCGCAATCTGGAGCTGGTGGAGACAGTCCGCGACCGCTCCAAGAAAGGGACGCTGCTCTGGCTGCTGGACAATACCGTCACGGCGATGGGCGGGCGGCTGCTCCGCCGCTGGATCGAGAAGCCGCTGATGAATGCGGCGCACATCAACGACCGTCTGGAAGCGGTGGATCGGCTGTACAACCAGTTGATCGTGCGCGACGAGTTGAAGCAGGCGCTCAAGGAAGTGTACGACCTGGAGCGTCTTACGGCGCGTATCGCGTACGGCAGCGCCAACGCACGCGACTTGGTCGCGCTCAAGGTGTCGCTGCAGCAGGTCCCTGCGCTCCGTGAGCAATGCGAAGCGAGCGGCTCTCGTACGCTAGCGGCTTTGGCGGCGCGGATCGACCCGTGCCAGGATTTGATGACCTGGATTGCGGAAGCGATCGTGGACGAGCCGCCCGTCTCTGTCCGCGACGGAGGGATGATCCGGGCCGGGCTCAGCGCCCGCCTTGACCAATTGCGCGAAGCGAGCGCGAACGGCAAGCAGTGGCTTGCCGAGCTGGAGAAGCAGGAGCGGGAGCGGACGGGCATCAAATCGCTGAAGATCGGCTTCAACAAAGTGTTCGGCTATTTTATCGAAGTGACCAAGTCCAATTTATCCCAGCTCGAAGAAGGCCGGTACGAGCGGAAGCAGACGCTGGCCAACGCCGAGCGGTTCGTGACGCCGGAGCTGAAAGAGAAAGAAGCGTTGATCCTCGAAGCGCAGGAAAGCATGGTTGACCTCGAGTACGAGTTATTCGTGGGACTGCGGGACCAGCTTGCTTCGTATATTCCACGGCTGCAACAGCTGGCCGAGCTGATCGCGACGGTGGACGTGTACCAGTCGCTCGCACACGTGAGCGCCTCGAACCGGTTTACCCGCCCGGAAATCGGCGACTTTTACGAGCTGGAAATCGAAGAAGGACGTCACCCGGTTGTGGAAGCCGTGCTGGAGGACGGCGTATTTATCGCCAACGAGACTAGGCTGACCCGTGAAGACGGCAACATGCTGCTGATCACCGGACCGAACATGGCCGGGAAAAGCACGTACATGCGTCAGGTGGCGATGATATGCCTGATGGCGCAGATCGGCTGCTTCGTTCCGGCGAAGCGGGCGAAAGTGCCGGTGATCGACCGGATTTTCACGCGTATTGGGGCGGCGGACGATCTGATCGGCGGTCAGAGTACATTTATGGTCGAGATGATGGACATTCAAGTCATGACCGAAAAAGCGACGGAGCGAAGCTTGGTTATTATCGACGAACTGGGCCGGGGCACCTCGACCGGAGAAGGGATGTCGATTGCGCAGGCGGTCATCGAATTTCTGCACGACAAAATCGGCTGCAAAACGCTCGTTTCGACGCATTTTCACGAGCTGGCGCATCTGGAGGAAAGCCTCGGCGGCCTGCGCAATTACTGCATGGCGGTCAAGGAGAGCGGCAAGCAGGTCACGTTCCTGCGCCGCCTGATCCGTGGGGCCGCAAGCACGAGCTACGGCATCTATTGCGCGCAAATCGCCGGCCTGCCCGCCAGCATCATCGAGCGCTCTTACGAGCTGCTGAATTCGTTCGAAGCGCGGACGGAGCTGCTGCAAGGACAGGTACAACCGGCGGCCGGCAGCGAGAATAAACCGGCGGTACGGAACGCGAACGAGCAAGTTGCCGGACATCCTGAGACGGCGGCTCCGAACGGAGCGGAGACGATCGCAGAGGCTGCTGCGCCGGATGCGCAGGCAGCCGTCCGTTACGCCGTGGAAGCCGCTGTCCCGGCCGTGCAGCTTCAAGCGGAGCGGCTGGACGCGGCAACGAAGGAGCCTGAGGTAGGGGACATCGTGCAGCTCAGTTTATTCGCCGTCCATGAAGCGAAGCCGGAGAAGCCGTCCAAGCGCGACGCCAAAACGGACAAAGTGCTGGAGCAGCTGCGCTCGGCCGATTTAATGAACATGACGCCGATGACGGCGATGAATTTTTTGTATGAGCTAAAGAAACAGCTGCCTAATTAAGTCTTATCCATTACTTCGAGAAGAGGAACCATTGATGAATACTTCCAAAAAACTTCCAAAGTGGCGCCGACAAACCGTCTCGGCGATGCTGGCGTTAACCCTGCTGATTCCTGCTGCTTCGCCGGTGCTCGCCGCAGACGCGAAGTCGGTTGCGGCCGATCGGATCGCCGAAGTGCTGGACGCGCTGGAGAAAAACCATGTAAGCGGGCCGAAGGCGGACAAGCTCTCCGAAACGGGCATCCGGGCAATGGTAGAGTCGCTGGGAGACCCTTATACACAATATTTCACTGCGGAGCAGCTGCAATCGTTCGAGGATGCGGTCCAAAATCAATATGTCGGCATTGGCGTGCGGGTAGGCATGGAGGAGGAAGGCGTATACGTTGCAGACGTATTCGCCGGTTCTCCGGCGAAGGAAGCCGGGATGCTTCGGGGCGATATCATTGTGAAGGTCGGTGACGAAACGGCGGCAGGCAAAAAGATCGACGAAGTGACATCCAAAATTTTGGGACCGGTCGATACGGAGGTTCGCTTGCAGGTATTGCGCGACGGGCAAACGAAAGAGCTGACCGTCAAACGGAAAAAGGTGCAGATTCCGACGGTTGTCGCCAAACGGTTTCAAAACGTCGGATATATCGAAATCGCCAGCTTCTCCAGCGATGCCGACGAACTGGTCAGCAAGGAGCTGAGCGAGCTTAAAGCGCAAGGTATCCAAAGTCTGATCGTCGACCTTCGCGACAATCCGGGCGGTTTGCTCGAAACCGCGCAGCAGCTTGCCCGCTTGTTCGTCAAGCAGGGGACGCTCATTCATACGCGGGACCGCAACGGAGTTGACCAACCGGTCGAATTCGCAAACGGGACGACGCAGCCGTTTCCGGTCTTTTTCCTGGTGAATGGGAACAGTGCGAGCGCCTCGGAGGTGCTGACGGGAGCGCTGCAGGACTACGGCGCGATTACGGCGATCGGCACGAAAACGTTCGGCAAAGGAAGCGTACAGAACGTCATTCCGCTGAAATCGGGCGGCGCGATCAAAGTGACGATCGAGGAATACTTGACGCCCAAGCTGCGCAAGGTGAACCAAGTCGGCCTTGAGCCGGACAAAAAAGTCGAAGGCGCGATGGCGCAGCTGCTGACGGCGATTCGCGCCGCAGGCGCCAGCCGGATTGACTTGACGCTGGATCGGCACAGCGCGACAGTGAACGGCACGGAAGTTCAGGACTCGTTCGATGTTATCCGCGAGAATGGGCAAACATATGTTCCGGCCCGCGTCATGGCGGCTCTTCTGGGCGCGAGCGTCGAGTGGAACGAAGCTGCAAGATCGGTTCAGCTTGTAGCGGGGGATGCCAAAACTACGTATACGCCGGCTGCGGCCGATTTCGTGCTCAAGAACGGTACGGGCTATCTCAACGTAACGCAGACGGCCGCAGCCTTTAACGGTTTGAGCTGGAAGGACGACGGCAAAACGTTGACGCTGGGCGCCAACTGATACTTCAGCATGCGGGACAGGCTGTGTCCGGAATTATGATCCGCGCACGTATCGGCTTCGATTGGCCGGACTTTTAAGGAGACCTGTTTATGGGTAAAATAAACATTTTAGACGAACATATTGCGAACCAGATCGCAGCGGGCGAGGTGGTTGAACGCCCGTCCTCCGTCGTGAAGGAATTGGTGGAGAACGCGATTGACGCCGGAAGCACGAGAATCGACGTGGCGATCGAGGAAGGCGGACTGGAGCTGATCCGCGTCACCGATAACGGCTCCGGTATGGACCCGGACGATTGCGAGACGGCTTTCTTCCGTCATGCGACGAGCAAAATTGCGAGTACGCAGGATTTGTTCGCGATCCGCACGCTCGGCTTCCGGGGGGAGGCGTTGCCGAGTATCGCCGCCGTCTCGAAGGTGGAGTGCCTGACCGCGCCGGATACGAGCGGACTCGGCTGTCGTTTTGTCATCGAGGGCGGTACCGTCCGCGCGAAGATGGAAGCAACGGCTCCCCGGGGAACGGATATTGCGGTGCGGGAGCTGTTTTACAATACGCCTGCGCGTCTAAAATATATGAAGACGATCCAGACGGAGCTCGGACACGTCACCGATTATATATATCGGCTCGCGCTCGCGCATCCCGGGATCGCCTTTACGCTGAAACACAACGGACATACGTTGGTGCAAACGCTCGGCAACGGCGATTTGCTGCAGGCGATTGCGGCAATATACGGCACGAGCGTTGCGAAGAACATGCTGCCCATACGCGGGGAAACGCTTGACTACCGGCTGGATGGCTATATCGCCAAGCCGGAGCTGACCCGGGCCAATCGCGGCGGCATCTCGACGGTGATCAACGGTCGTTACATCCGGAACTATCCGATGGTGCAGGCGCTGCTGCAGGGTTACCACACGCTGCTGCCGATCAACCGGTTCCCGGTTGCGGTGCTGCATGTGCAGATGGACCCGACGTTGATCGACGTCAACGTCCATCCGGCGAAGCTGGAGGTGCGCTTCAGCAAGGAGCCGGAGCTGATGCAGCTCGTCGAGCGCGAGGTGCGCGAGACGCTCGGGAAGCAGCGGCTGATCCCGGCCGCTAGCATGCCGGCGGCCAAGCGGCTGCAGGAGGCGGTCGTGCAGGAGCAGCTGGAGCTTTACCGGCCGCAGGCGCCGCAAGCGCAAGCGTCGGCTGCGAGGCAGCCCACCGGGGCGCCGATGCCGGGCGCAGCCGCTCCTGCCGAGCGCTGGAGCGCGCCGGCGCCGGGCGCGGGCACAGGCGCCGCCAGCGCCTCGCCGTGGGCGCAGCCGCCCGGCGGAGCGCCGCAGCGCAGCGGCGGTGCCGCAGGCGCGGGCGAGCCGCAGCTGCGCGCTGCATCCGCGGGCCCCGCGGCGCAGCCGGGCGCGGAGCGCGAGCGGCTTTCGCCGCGCGAGACGGCGGCGGCCTCGGAGGCGCTGCTGCGCGCGATGACGCCGCAGGCGGAGGAGCCTCCGGCGCTGCCGGCCTTTCCGAAGCTGCACCCGATCGGGCAGCTTCACGGCACGTACATTGTCGCTCAGAACGAGGAAGGGCTATTCCTGATCGACCAGCATGCGGCGCATGAACGGATCAATTATGAGCATTATTACGACAAATTCGGCAATCCCGCGGAAGCGAGCCAGGAGCTGCTTGTGCCCCTGACACTGGAGTTCACCGCGATCGAAGCGGCGAAGCTGGCCGACCGCTTGCCGCAGCTTGAGCAGGCGGGCGTCTATCTGGAGCCGTTCGGCGGGGCTTCGTTCCTCGTCCGCGCGTATCCGCATTGGCTGCCGGCGGGCGAGGAGCAGGCGCTCATCGAAGAAATGATCGAATGGCTGCTTGGCGAGAAGAAGCAGGTGGATATCGGCAAGCTGCGCGAAAAAGCGGCGATCATGTGCTCCTGCAAAGCTTCGATCAAGGCGAACCAAAGCATCGGTCTGCTGGAAATCGAGACGCTGCTCGACCGGCTGGCGGCCTGCCGCAATCCGTATACATGTCCGCACGGAAGACCTATTGTCGTGAGCTTTTCGACCTATGAGCTGGAAAAAATGTTTAAAAGGGTGATGTAGTTGTTCGTTACCACCTCCTATGACCCGAATCCCGCGCAGCTAAGCGAGGCGGAGACGCTGGCGCGCGCGCTTGGCGGACGCTGTATCCGGCGGCGGCGAATGACGCTCGCCCAACTGCGGGATCGGTACGGGGATGAGGATATTTTGCTGATCTCGAAAGAGCGGATCGAATACCATCACGAACAGCGGCTGCCGCTGTTTTTTCATCCCAGCACGGCGGCGGTCCGGATCAAAAGGCTGCTGAACGGCGAGACGGATCCGCTGCTGGCGCTCGCCGGTGTTCGCTCCGGGGACCGGATTATCGATTGCACGGCGGGGCTTGGCTCGGACGCCATCGTTTTCTCGTTTGCGGCGGGACCCGAAGGAGCGGTGACGGCGCTGGAAACGGCGCGGATTCCGTGCTTTTTGTTGGCACAAGGTCTTAAGACCTACCATTCGGATGTACCCGGACTGAACGAAGCGATGCGCCGCATTGAGGTGATCGGTCAAGATCATAACGGTTATTTGCGTGCACTGCCGCCGGACAGCGCCGATCTGGTGTACTTCGATCCGATGTTTCGCAAGCCGATCACGGAATCGACCTCGATCAAGGCGATCCGCGGCATAGCCGACGACCGGGCGCTGACGGAAGAAGCGGTGGCGGAAGCGCGGCGGGTCGCCCGCCGGGCGGTCGTGATGAAGGAGCACCGGGACAGTCAGGAATTCGACCGGCTGGGCTTTGCGGAAGTGCACCGGTCTTCCACCAAAATAGCTTATGGAGTGATAAGATGCTGACAGAGACGGACCGGCATCGGCCGAAGCTGCTAGTGCTCGTCGGCCCGACCGCCGTCGGAAAAACCAGGCTTAGCTTAACGCTGGCCGAAGAACACAACGCTGAAATTATTTCCGGAGATTCGATGCAGGTGTACCGGGGGATGGATATCGGTACGGCCAAAGCGTCGCCGGAAGAGCTTGCCCGGGTCAAGCATCATATGATCGACATCCACGACCCGGACCATCCGTTTTCGGTGGCGGAATTTCAAGAACGGTGCGTATCACTGATCCAGGATATCGATTCCCGAGGAAAGCTGCCGTTTATTGTCGGAGGAACGGGCCTTTATGTCGAATCGGTCTGCTACGACTTCCGTTTCAGCGAAGGGGGCTCGGACGAGGCTTTTCGCGCGGAGCAGGAGGCTTATGCCGAAGCCCACGGTGCGGAAGCGCTGCACGAGCGGCTGCGCCAGATTGATCCGGAGTCGGCGCAGCGACTGCATCCGAACGACAGGCGGCGCATTATCCGGGCGCTTGAGATTTTTCATATGACCGGAGAACGGCTTTCCGACCAGCTTAAGACGCAAAAAAAACAGAGCCCGTACGAATTGTGTATCGTCGGGTTGACAATGGATAGAGCTTTACTATATAAACGTATTGAAGAGCGAATCGATCTCATGCTTGAGCAAGGGCTGGTCGAGGAGGTTCGGGGGCTTCTGGCGAAAGGTTACGGACCGTCGCTCGTTTCGATGCAGGGGCTCGGCTATAAAGAAATCGCGGCATACTTGCAGGGAGAGTATTCCTTAGAAGGAGCCGTCGATTTGCTGAAGAAGAACACGCGTCATTTTGCGAAACGTCAGCTTTCTTGGTTTCGGCATATGAAGGACATCGTTTGGGTGGATATGAGTGAAATGGAAGAATTTTCTACCCAACTGGACCAGATTCGTGCTATAATAGCAGACAAGCTAACATTTGGCGTTAACCATTTTTGAGGGGGCCCATTGATGAACAAGTCAATTAACATTCAGGACACGTTTTTGAACCAATTGCGCAAGGAGAACATTCCGGTCACCGTTTATTTGACCAATGGATTTCAAATTCGCGGCGTCATTCGCGCGTTCGATAACTTTACGATCATTATCGACAGCGAAGGACGCCAGCAGATGGTGTATAAGCATGCGATTTCGACCTTTACGCCGCAGCGTTCGGTGTCGCTCATGCAGCAGGAAAATAGCGCCGAATAGCGGATTTTTTGGTTAGCGGCCAGAACTTGGAAACCGGAGAAGCAACTTTTTCAGGTTTCCATACGTCTAAATGGATACGAAGCATAAGAGCAACCCGGCTCGTTAGGGTTGTTCTTTGTTTAGTAAGCCTTGATGCAGGTTAAAAAGGCTGTGCATTGCACACAGACACAGAAAGGGAGTCGGGGCATGACGGGAAGAAACAGCAGAACACCGGGCCAAGCACCGAAGGAGAAGAAACCGACATCATCCGCAAAATCATCCGTAAAACCGAAGAAAAAGAAGAAAATCACCATAGGCAAAGTTCTGGCATGGACATTTGTCACCGGCGCGCTCGCCGCCATTTGCGGGATGGGGGTATACATTTTCGTCCTGGTGAACGGCGACAAGATCGTCGAGGAAAACATCGATAAGCTGAACTTTAGCGAAGCGTCCATCATTTACGACGCAGCCGGGAATGAAGCCGGCGTTTTGAAGGTGGAGAACCGGGAAAATGTCGATCCGGCCGAGGTTCCCGAAATTTTGAAACAGGCGTTCATTGCTACGGAAGACCAGCGATTTGAACAACACCAAGGCGTCGATTTGTTTTCCGTCGGACGCGCTCTTGTGAAGGATGTTGTCGCGCGAAGCATGGTCGAAGGCGGTAGTACGATCACGCAGCAGCTCGCCAAAAACGTATTTTTAAGCTCGGACAAAACGTTTTTCCGCAAGGCGACGGAGATGTCCATTGCGCTTGCGCTTGAGAAGAAGAAAACGAAAGACGAAATCATAACTTATTATTTGAACCGGATTTATTTCGGCAACCGGGCATATGGCGTGAAGGCGGCCTCCAAAGTATATTTCGGCGTCTCCAATTTGAAGGACTTGAAGCTGTGGCAGGTCGCTACGCTCGCGGCGATGCCGAAAGCGCCGAACACGTACAATCCGATCTCGAATCCGGATAAATCAAAAGACCGACGGGCGGTTGTGCTGAAGCTAATGCAGGAGCAGGGCTACATTACGGAAGCCCAGCGAGCGGAAGCCGTCGCTGCAGAGTACGCGCCGCCGGTGAACACGGGCAAATCGCAGTACCAGACATACATCGATTACGTCCTCAAGGAAGCGCAGGACATGTATAAGTTCGACGAAGACGATTTGCTACGGGGCGGGTACAAAATCTATACTTCGCTTGACCCGAACGCCCAGCAAATTATGGAGCAGACGTACGCGAATGACAAACTGTTCCAAAAGGATGGACCGGAGCAGAAAATGCAGAGCAGCATGGTCATCCTGAACAACGAGGACGGCGGTATTGTTGCGATGATCGGGGGCCGGGACTACGTAGCGCGCGGCTTGAATCGAGCAGTCGCCCAGCCGCGGCAGCCGGGCTCGGCGTTCAAAACGCTTGTCGCTTACGCGCCGGCCATCGAATCCGGCAAGTACAACCCGTACAGCAGGCTGCCTGATGTGCAGAAATCGTATAACGGCTATTCGCCTCGCAACTACGACGGAGTGTACCGCGGCGAAGTAAGCATGTTCGATGCGGTCAAGAAGTCGATGAACCTTCCGGCCGTCGATCTTTTGAGCCAAATTGGCGTAAAGACGGGTATCGACTTTGTCAAAAAGCTCGGCATCGACCTCGATGAGAAAAACGATCGCAACTTGGCGATTGCGCTTGGCGGATTGAACAAGGGCGTAACGACGCTGCAAATGGCGCGGGCCTACAGCGCCTTCCCGAACAACGGGAATTTGCCAACCGCGCACGCCATTACCAAAATTGTTGGCGATGACGGCAAGATCACTCCGTTCAAAGGGGAAACCAAGTCCGTCATGAGCGCCAAGACGGCTTGGTATATGACCCAGCTCATGCAGGGTGTCGTGGAGCCGGGAGGTACTGGAGCGGCGGCGAAATTCGATCGTCCGCTGGCGGCAAAGACAGGTACCACGCAGCTTGATTTGAAAGGGTTGGAGAAATACAACCGTGACCTGTGGTTCGTCGGCTATACGCCGGAATGGACCGCAGCCGTGTGGTTGGGCTTCGACAAAACGGATTCGAAGCATTACGTCACAATGGGCAGCGGCAGCCCTGGCATTATTTTCAAGGAGGTCATGCAAAAGGCGCTGGCCAAACGCCCGATGACCTCCTTCAAGCGACCGGACGGCGTCAAGGATCTGACTGCGCCTCCGAAAGGAATCACCGATTTGAAGGCCGAGCACATTGTGATGGGCGGCAATTCGAAGGTAGAGCTCAATTGGAGCGGCGTTGGCGACAATATGACGTACCAGATCTTCCGCAAAGACAGCAAGATGGCAGACTTCCCGGCAGAGCCATTAGAGAGTACGACGATGACGGAGTTTTCCGACAGGCTGATTACTCAGCCGGATACGTACGAATATGTCGTTGTGCCTTACAACCCCGAGAACAATACGACCGGCGCGCGCTCGAATGTGGCGACGGTCAAGGTTGATGCGCTCGGCGGAAATCCGCTCGACCCGCTGCACCCGGGAACTGATCCGAACGGTAAGCTTGACCCGAATTCGCCGGGCGGAAAACCGGGAACGAATCCGCCGGGCACCGGACAACCGGGGAACGGCGATCCGGGAACCGGTCTGCCGGACCAAGGACAGCGTCCTGACCAGGAAGGCGGAAACGGAACGGACGGCCGCCCCGATACAGAACAGGGCACCAAGCCCGGAACAGGACAGAGCGGAAGCACACGGCCCGGTGGCGAGACTTCGCAGCCGGGAGGCAGTAACGGAACCGGAGCGGGGACGGGACGCCCAGGAACGGATAGCGGAGCCGGCACCGATACAAGAACCGGAACGAATGGCACGAACCCTGCCAGCGGCACGAATTCCGGCACGCAGACGAACAGCGGTAAAGGCCATGGAACCTCCGGGACGAGCGGCGGCAAAAACGGCTCGGGAACGGGAAGCAGTACGGACGCGGGGGCCGGGGGCTCTTTCAGAGGCGGTAGCGGAGCAGCAGCAGGAACGACCGGTTCCGGCGCTTCGACAGGAACGACCGATGGAGCGGGAACCGATTCCGCTTCGGCAGGATCAACGACACAGACGGGACGATAGTGCGATCGCGTCGTCCCGTTGTACGAGAGGATTTTTGTTTTTCGGAAAGCTCGTAGTATAATAAAGCATGTGAAGGTTGCTTTATACAAACTTTGACATAATTGGAGTTGAATTTGATCCGATGAATGCAGAAATGGTAAGAAAAACGGCAAAGTGGGCATGCGCTGCCGCGCTGCTCGCTATGATTACGACCGGCTGCGGCACGAAGCCCGCTCCGGAAGCCCAGAAGGAACCTGTGAAGAACGACAGCCAGACTGCCGGGCAGACGAACGGTCAGGCCGGAGGGAAAACGGGCACTGAGCAGACATCCAAAAAATCTTGGTCGTCTCCGCCTCCGATGTCTATTGATACTAACAAAACTTACAAGGCGACGGTTACGACGTCCAAAGGCGCATTTACGATGGAGCTGTACGCCAAGGAAGCGCCGAAAACCGTAAACAACTTTGTATTTTTGGCGAAGGAAGGCTTCTACGACAACATCACGTTCCACCGGATCATCAAGACATTCATGATCCAGACGGGCGACCCGCTCGGCAACGGGACGGGGGGCCCCGGTTATAAATTTGAGGACGAACTAAAGACGTCGCACAAGTACGAGCCGGGAATCGTCGCGATGGCCAATTCGGGCAAAAATACGAATGGCAGCCAATTCTTCATCTGCACCGGCGATGACAGCAAGTCATTGAACCAGCGTCCGAATTACACCATCTTTGGTAAGGTGGTCGAAGGCATGGATGTCATCCAGAAGATCGCTGAGACCCCCGTTAAGCAGGGCAGCGAAGCGTCTCCGAGCGTTCCGACCGAGAAAGTGACGATCCAATCGGTTGCGATCACCGAGAAATAATTGAAAGCAGCGTGGCAGTGCCACGCTGCTTTTGCATTCATCGGCATTGATCCGGTGACCGGCGAAAAACCGGAATGCATTTGAAACGAAACTCCCCTGTCTTACGTCTACTAAGCAGAGAGTCCAAATGATCAAGCAGCGCTTGAATCGCTCGCCTAAGGAGAAATGTCGATCATGCCGAATCATGAACCGCGTGTTTGCTTACTGCTGCATGGATTTACCGGCGGACCGTTTGAGCTGCAGCCGCTTGCGGATTACTTGCGGCAGCAGGGCTATGTTTGCGTGCTGCCTACACTTCCGGGGCATGACGCAGGACCGCGGATGATGCGCGGCGTTCAATGGCAAGATTGGCTGAATGCCGTTGCTGAGGAAGCGGGCCGACTAAGCCGGCAGAACGGCCCGATCGATGTGGTCGGTTTTTCGATGGGCGGTCTGCTATCCACTTATGTGGCTAACCGTTTTCCGGTCCGCCGTCTCGTGCTGCTTAACGCGGCGGTCATTTATGTGAGTCCGGGAAAGTTTATCCGCAATTTGGCGCAGCGTGTCCGTATCGGAATGCGAGAGCCGTGGGAGCGTCCGAAAAGCGTACCGCTTTCGGCGCCCTTGCAGTTCATGAAACTGGTCCGCTATGTGAAGCAGCAGGAGCTGTCGCGAATTTCCGTGCCGACACTCGTCGTCCAAGGGAAACAAGACCAGGTCATTCACCCCTATAGCGCCCGGTATATTTATGACCGGCTCCGGGGCGAGAAAGAGCTGCTCTATATGCCGCAATCCCGCCATATGATTTGCTTGGAGCCCGAGGCTCCTCAGCTATTCGCGGCCGTTGCGCGCTTTTTGGACTCATCGAATGAACAGCATAGGGGAGTTTGAGTTGAAAGCTACGGGGTTCAATCATGTGACGATTCGCGTATCCGATTTGTCCAGATCGTTGTTGTTTTACCAATCTTTGCTGGGAATGAGGCTCGTTCATCGCGGCCGTCTCGACGTTTATTTGGAATGGGGGAGCGCCTGGGTATGTTTGATCGAACGAAGCTGCGAGTCTTCGGATAAGCCTGGTTATGGCGTTGACCATATTGCATTTTCCATAGCGGAAGAAGATTTCCATGACGCAGCGTGTAAGCTGCAGCAGGCGGGCGTTCCCATCGTCAGGGGACCGCTGGAGCGGGGAGGCGGGTACAGCATCAACTTTCTCGATCCGGACGGCACCGAGCTGGAGCTGTTTACAGGCAGTTTAGCGGAACGTATGAAGGGGTGGTCCTGATGGCCGGGGTGAACCGCGTTAAGCCGATTGCACCAGGGCTTCGCCGTACTGTCAGCAAGCTGTTCCGATTCATGCTCGCCATGGGCGCTGTGGCGCTTTTATGGGGCGGCTTCATTCAATGGCGGATGGCCACGCTGCCGGATGAGGAACTGCCGCCGCACGACGTTGGAATCGTGCTGGGAGCGGCCTTATGGCAAACGACGCCGAGTCCTGCGTTAAAGGAACGGCTGGACCGTGCAGTCGAGCTGTACCAAGCCGGTGTTATCCCCCGCATCATCGTATCCGGCGGCTACGACCGTGCGGATTCGCTGCTGACGGAGGCGGAGGGGATGCGCAACTACTTGGTGGAGAAAGGAGTGCCGAGCGCGTCCATTTATTTGGAAAACGAAGCGCGCAGCACGCTGCAAAATATGCTGTTCAGCCAAACGATCATGAGGGAACACGGCTGGACTTCGGCGGTTATCGTCACTCATCGCTATCATGCGGTGCGTGCGCTCGATATGGCGCAGTTCCTGGGCTATGCTTCCCCTTCCGTATCGCCGATGGAATCCAGTGTGCTTACGATGGCCTGGCATAAGAGCAGGGAAACGCTCGCGTTGACGAAATGGCAGTGGGACAAAATGCGGGCCGTCTTCGGGTACCGGCCGGTCACCTGAGTCTGGCGGGTAATGTAAGGAGGAAGCGATTTATTTTCCGGGGACAAGCTGGTATAATGTAATTTACGATCTCCAGGCGAGAAGGAGTTGATTGCATTGCCTTTCGGAAACATCGGTATCGGAGGACTTCTTCTGATTGTCATCGTGCTGCTGCTGCTTTTCGGTCCGTCCAAGCTGCCTGAGCTCGGAAGAGCCTTCGGTCGGACGCTCAGTGAATTCAAGGAATCGACCCGCGGACTCATGTCCGGGGATAAAGACGATAACAAGCCGCAGGACGATAAGAAAGCCTGAGTGCCGGCGCAAACTCCCTCTACTACATGCTCGTTCTGAGCTTAGAATAGAGGGAGTTTTTTCGTAGTCCATTTTGCGGCTAAAGGTTGTCCATAGGCTTCGTACGATAATGATAGGCGAAAAGCTTCTCGTAGCCCGCTCCCGAATAAAGCTGGTTGGCCGGGGCATTGTCCGCGATCACCTGTAAATATAAGCGGTCCGCTCCTTGATCCCGGCTCCAGCGCGCCAACTCATGAACGATGCGCTTGCCGATGCCTTGACTGCGAAGGTGCGGATGCACGACGATATTGACGAAGCCGGACCATCCGTCTTCAGCGACGGCCGTTCCCATCCCGACGCATTGGTCACGGTCCATAATGCTAACATAGGCGGTCGGCGCCTCGATTCGGGAGAAGAGGCTTGCGTAAAACCCCAAGAGCTCGGGGGTGAAGCCTTCCAGCGCCAAAAAATGATCCAGCCAAGAGGCGTCGTGCGACGGTTGGACAACCGCGCGCAGTGAATTTCCGTACACGGGCTCCGTCCGCCGTATCGCTTGACCAACGTCCGTCGTCATCATGAGACACGGTACTTCTTTTACATATCCCCGGCTTTCGAGGTATTCGTCCAACCCGGAGGGCGAAGCTTCGCTGATATGAAAGCGCGGAGTCAAGCGATGGCTCCTGTAGAACGCTTCCGCATCGGCGATTGCCTTCTCATTTTCGGCCCACTGCTCGCTGCCGTCAATGGTCCATACGCTATTCGCGCGCTTCGTCAACCCATCGGATGCCCGAAAAATCCACCCTTCGCAAGGTTGCTCCAATTGTGCGGGCCATGTCCGCAGAGCCAGTCGTTCAAGGAGGCGGAACATCGATCGATCTTGTAGTGCCTTCATTTGTCCTAAGGCCTCCTTATTGAAAGGAATTTTATTATGAATATACATATGAGTGAATAAAAATTCAACTCTTTTATTTCTTTTGCAACAGGGAAAGAAAGGAGCAGGACGATGATCTGGAAAAGCGCCTCGGAGCGGCGTATGATCGGGAAGCGGCCAGAGCCGGGCATAAAGCGTTCTATGAGCTGAACATGCAAGGCGCCGATGTTCGCCCCGGAGTTCGGACTTACTTGAAGCAAGCGCAGCAGCCGGCCGGTTTTAGCACGACATTAGTTTGCTTCAGGGAGTTATAAATTTTCCTCCGACCGACTATTAATTAGGGTAGGGGAAGGTGATGAAATGACTCCAGAGACAAACAGGCTCATTACTACGAGAGACCGACAAATCAATGTTGTTTTCAAGTCAACTTCTCCTGAGCCGCTTTCCGTGCAGGAAAAAGTTGATTCGAAAGACGTCATGCAAGCCATGGAAGCATTTTCGGATATCTACAAAGAACTGGACAAGATGATCGGCTTAGACGAGATCAAAGAGCTTGTTTTTCAAATTTATGCGATCTTGCAAATCAAGCAATTTCGCTCCCAAGAGGGGCTTCAGGTTAGCTCCAACGTATATCACATGATTTTCAAAGGCAACCCCGGTACGGGAAAGACAAGTGTAGCCAGAATTATCGGGAAGCTGTTCAGATCCATGGGGCTGCTCTCCAAAGGACATCTGATTGAAGTGGAAAGAGCGGATTTGGTCGGTGAATACATCGGCCATACCGCCCTGAAGACGAGAGAAATGGTCAAGAAAGCGCTCGGCGGCATTTTGTTCATTGATGAGGCATACAGCCTGGCTCGAGGCGGAGATAAAGACTTTGGCAAAGAAAGCATCGATTGTCTAGTAAAATCCATGGAGGATCACAAGAACGATTTTATTCTTATTTTGGCGGGTTACCCTAAAGAGATTGAGGATTTTTTAAAGACGAATCCCGGGCTGCCTTCCCGTTTTCCGATCCAGGTTAATTTTCCCGACTATACGATAGACCAATTGATCGAGATCGCGAAGCAAATGGCGGCGGAACGGGAGTACGTTATTCTTCCCGAGGCCATACATAAGATTAAGAACCATTTGATGCAAGAAAAGTTATTGAATCTGAATTTCAGCAATGCCCGTCACATTCGGAATCTGATCGAAAAAGCAATCCGGTTTCAGGCGGTAAGGCTGGTTCGAAGGGCAAGAAAACTGACAAAGCAGGATCTGCTGAATCTGACGCATGAGGATTTTTATATTAACGGCAAAACAGAGGAAGATTCCTATTTTAACCTGAAACCATCGTAGCGGAATTGCTGCGTTTTTAAAACAAAGGTGAGGCTCCATGCCTCTTTTTTTGTGCTAAAAAGGGACAAGCACTCCATTGAGTCAGAGGCTGAACATGTTTGTCTGGGGAATTGTGTGTTATATTTGTTTCTATGGTAAAATCGGGTTGATTCTTTTGAAATAAGTGCACATTTATTTTGATTTAAATGAGAAAGTTTACATTTTGGATACTGTTTTTTGTAAAGCGAAATTGTTAAGGAGGAAGGCGCAGGTGTGGAAGAACAAGGAGTAATCAAAATCTTGGAAGGAAAACATATTTACTTGCGACCTATCGAAATGGATGACTTGGATGATTATTATGCTTACTTGTCCGATCCAACAACGAGTAGGTTCACGGGGACGCAGAAAGTGTTTTCTAGACAAACGGCAGCTAATTGGATTGAAAATATTTCGAAACCCGATTCAAGCCGCGTAGACCTTATGATTGTTTCCCAAGCGACCGATCGTCTTGTGGGTGAAGTGGTGTTGAATGATATTGATCCGGTAAACCGGAGTGCGAACATCCGGATTGCCATAGCAGGCCAAGCGAATCAAGGGAAGGGCTACGGCACGGAAGCGATGCTTCTCATGCTTCATCATGCTTTCGGGACATTGAATTTGCATAGGGTCGAACTGAGTGTTTATGCTTTTAACGACAGAGCGATTCATGTTTACGAAAAGCTGGGCTTCAAAAGAGAGGGAGTTCAAAGGGACTACTTATATTGGAATCATCAGTATCACGATGCGATAATAATGAGCATATTGGAGCATGAATTTCGGAAGCTGCATATGCCGGATCGGTTCAACGACGGAGTTTAATTTATTCAGCTTTGGAGGTTTGGTTCATGAGATCTGAAGATCAAATTAAACGTATGATGATTCAATTGGAACAAATGGTACAATGATTGGATAAAGCGCACAACGAAAATGAAATAAACGAAATTAAAGCAAAAATTGAAATTTTGGAATGGGTGCTGGATGCTCCTGCCGGTAAGTATCATGTCAAGAACTAGGTCGCCGCTGAACACCCTTGTTCCTTATTACCAACTATTTTTTCAAAACGTTTAAAGCCGATCTTAGCTTTCTTGCAAATATAGGTTGTGTATTGCGGTTACTTTAAAATTGCGTCTTCAGGCTGCATCGATAAGCTGTACTTCCGATTGCAAAAGCGTAATTTCGCCGGTATTTAATGTGGTCCCGTTTTTTAATGGCTGCCAGACGGTTGCAAAAGGCTTTGGAAATTTTCATTCTAGCTGTCTAAAAAAATGTAGCAGATTAAACTCGCCGGATTTTTGTTGACATGACAGGCTTGTCGGTATAAAACCAAAAGAAGATCATTAGAATGATAATGAAAGAAACTAGCGCGTAATCTGTTCAAAAAACAAAACGCGTTGTTGAAGTATTTATAGAAAAAGTTTTATTCCTTGAAGATGAAATTGAAATTGGTTTAAAATTTGGTGGTCGGGCCGAATAGGAGATGCGCAAGCATGCGGCGCGTCTTCTCGGACAGTCCAACCCCAGCCCTTGAGGCTGGAAGCGCAAAACCCAAAGGAGATAACTTAACTTATATGAAAAAAACGATTCACGAAGTTACTGGAGAAATTCAAGACCGCGCGGTGCTGGTCAGTCTGGTCACGCCGCAGCTCAAAAAGCAGGAGATGTACGATCCTGACCATTCGCTAGCAGAGCTGATCAGCTTGGCCGAGACGGCCCAGGTCGAGGTGCTCGGCACGCTGACGCAAAATAAGGAGTATACCGACTCCAAATGGTTCATCGGCAAAGGCAAAGCCGAAGAGCTGAAAGCGATGCTGGAGCAGACAGGCGGCAATACCGCCATCTTCGATCAGGAGCTGTCCGGCGCGCAGGTGCGCAATCTCGAACAGTTTTTGGATGTCAAAATTATCGACCGGACGCAGCTTATCCTGGACATTTTCGCACAGCGGGCGAAGACGCGGGAAGGGATCATTCAGGTCGAGCTTGCCCAGCTCAGCTATCTGCTGCCGAGGCTGTACGGACAAGGTAAAAACTTGTCCCGTCTGGGAGGCGGCATCGGAACGCGGGGGCCCGGTGAAACGAAGCTGGAGACGGACCGCCGTCATATCCGCGAGCGAATCGCAGAGCTGAAGCGGCAGCTGCAAGAGGTAGTCAGACACCGCAGCCTGCACCGGGAGCGCCGTAAAAAGACCGGCGTGTTTCAAGTGGCGCTTGTCGGTTATACGAACGCCGGAAAATCCACTTTGCTGCGGCAATTGACCCACGCCGACGTTTATGTCGAGAACCAGCTGTTTGCGACCCTCGACCCGACGTCGCGCTCGTTTGAGCTGCCAGGCGGCATGGAGATCGTCGTCACCGATACGGTCGGATTTATTCAAAATCTGCCTCACGACCTGATTGCGGCCTTCCGGGCGACGCTGGAGGAAGCTTGCGAGGCGGATCTGATTCTTCATGTCGTCGACAGTTCGTCCGAGATGATGGCCACGCAAATGAAGGTCGTCGATCAAGTGTTGGAAGAACTGGGGGCACATGGAAAAGAACGCGTGACGGTGTTTAACAAAATCGATCTCTGCTCCCCCGAGCAGAAAGAGCTGCTGACGACCGACGGGCCGTTTGTCCGCATCTCGGCTTACCGGGAAGAAGATTTAAACCTTCTCGTTGAGCTGATCGAATCCCGTTTCATGGGCGCAAGCCGGACCTTCCGCATACCGGCAGACAAAGGCGATCTGATTTCGCTCGTTTATCGCGTGGGCGAGGTGCTGGAAAATGAAGTGGATGGGGAAGACATGCGCTTCAAGGTCCGGGTGAACAACAAAGAATACGACAAAATCGGTTACCTGCTCGCCGCTTACGATGAAGCGCGCCCAACGCAAGAGGAACCCAAGGGAGAGACATGGTAGGATGTTTAAGGAGAAAGTGCTTGGCTTGATGGAGCAGGCCGAGCTGCAGATTGAGGGGAAGTTGAAAGAGATCGACCGCGTGATCGACCGGAATCAATGGAAGGTCATTCGCGCTTTTCAGAAGCATAAAGTGAGCGATTATCATTTTGCGGGCTCGACAGGCTACGGCTATAACGATCGGGGACGGGAAGTGCTGGATCTGGTGTACGCCGACGTGTTTGGCGCCGAGGCCGCGCTTGTCCGGCCGCATTTCGTTTCGGGAACGCATACGATCGGCACGGCACTCTTCGGGGTGCTTCGTCCGGGGGACGAACTGCTCATGATGACCGGGCGGCCCTACGATACGCTGCATAAAGTGATCGGCAAGCCGGGAGACGGGCAAGGCTCGCTTCAGGATTGGGGCATTGCTTACCAGGAGGTCGCGTTGCTGGAGGACGGGTCTCCGGATTTTGCCGCGGTTGCGGAGCGTATTACACCTCGGACGAAGGTGATCGGCATTCAGCGTTCCCGTGGGTACGCTTGGCGTCCGTCATTCACCGTAGCGCAAATCGGAGAGATGGTGCGATTCGTTAAAGAAATCAAGCCGGACGTCATTGTATTTGTCGACAACTGCTACGGGGAATTTACGGAGTTGACCGAGCCGACGGAGGTCGGCGTCGATTTGATGGCCGGGTCGCTGATCAAAAATCCCGGCGGCGGCCTTGCGGCTACGGGTGGCTACATTGCGGGCAAGAGCCGCTACGTGGAGCTGGCTTCTTATCGCTTAACCGCGCCCGGTATCGGCGGCGAGGTGGGCGCCATGCTGGGGACGACCCGGGCTATTTTCCAAGGGCTGTTTCTGGCACCTCATCTGGTTGGGCAGGCCGTCAAGGGATCGGTTTTTGCCGCTTCGGTGTTCGAGCAGCTTGGGTTCACGACGCATCCGCGCTGGAACGATCCGCGAACAGATCTGATCCAGGCGGTTCAATTTACGGGGCCGGAGCATTTGATCGCTTTCGTACAGGGGATTCAACAGGCGGCAGCGGTCGATGCCCATGTCGTTCCGGAGCCTTGGGACATGCCGGGGTACGAGCATCCGGTCATTATGGCTGCAGGCACGTTCATCCAGGGAGGAAGTCTGGAGCTTTCCGCGGATGCGCCGATCCGGGAGCCGTACATCGCCTATATGCAAGGCGGGTTAACGTATTCGCATTGCAAAATGGGCGTACTGACCGCGATCCAAAATATGATGGACCGCGGACTGCTGTCATAACATCGTTTGTCCGTAATTCGATGCGCGGATGCAGGTCATCCGCGTATTTTTTGTGAGAAAATATACTATAATGTGGGTTGACATAAGGCGAAAACCTTACATAACTTGACACGTTTTTTGAACAAGGTTACAATAACGGTAAGGTTCTAAGTGCTTAGGAGTGATGTTCATGAGTGATGATATCCGCAGGAATATGGCGCTTTTTCCCATCGGCATCGTAATGAAGCTGACCGATTTAACCGCGCGGCAAATCCGGTACTACGAACAGCACGAGCTTGTGATCCCGGCCCGAACGGGAGGCAATCAGCGGTTGTATTCGTTCAACGACGTCGAGAGACTGCTCGAGATTAAAGATTTAATTGAAAAGGGAGTCAACATCGCCGGGATCAAGCAGGTGCTGCTGCCGGTCGACAAAAACTCCGAGGAAGCGACCGTCTTGAACGAGCAAACCGAGGTCAAGCGTCGGGAGCTGACCGATACGCAGTTGCACCGCATGCTTAAGCAGCAGTTGTTGGGCGGCGGCAAGCGTCCGAATCAGGTATCGCTGATTCAGGGCGAATTATCCCGCTTTTTCCGCAAGTAAGGGTGTGCCGGGGCCTGTTCCGGTAGCGCTTTCGCGACTTTACCGGACGTCGCTCCGTTAATTTGTCTCATAGTTTAAGGAGGAGATCGTACAGTGACGGATAAACAATACACCAAGGAAGACATTCTGCGCATCGCCAAGGAAGAAAATGTAAGATTCATCCGCCTGCAATTTACCGACCTGCTCGGTACGATTAAAAATGTAGAAATTCCTGTGAGTCAGTTGGAGAAAGCGCTCGACAACAAAATGATGTTCGACGGTTCTTCCATCGAAGGCTACGTTCGTATCGAAGAATCCGATATGTACTTATACCCGGATTTGAATACTTGGGTCGTCTTTCCGTGGGTGACGGAAGACCGTGTTGCCCGCATGATTTGCGATGTGTACCTGCCGGACGGCCGGCCGTTCCCGGGCGATCCGCGCGGAATTCTGAAATCGGTGCTGAAGGAAGCCGAGGAGATGGGCTTCAGTTCGATGAATGTCGGTCCGGAGCCGGAGTTTTTCCTGTTCAAAACCGATGAAAAAGGCAACCCGACGATGGAATTGAACGACCAAGGCGGTTATTTCGATCTCGCTCCGACGGATCTGGGAGAAAACTGCCGCCGCGAAATCGTACTGACACTGGAGGAGATGGGCTTCGAAATCGAGGCTTCTCACCACGAGGTCGCTCCAGGCCAGCACGAAATCGACTTTAAATATGCGGACGCCATCAAAGCGGCCGACCAGATTCAAACGTTCAAGCTCGTTGTCAAAACGATCGCAAGACAGCATGGCCTGCATGCCACCTTTATGCCGAAACCGCTGTTTGGCGTGAACGGCTCCGGAATGCACTGCCACCAATCGCTGTTCCGCGGCAAAGAGAACGCGTTCTACGACGAGAGCGACAAGTTGGGTCTGAGTACGTTGGCCAGACAATACATGGCGGGTATTTTGCGTCATGCCCGCGCTTTTGCGGCCATTACGAACCCGACAGTCAACTCCTACAAACGTCTGGTGCCAGGCTACGAGGCGCCATGCTATGTAGCATGGTCGGCCAGCAACCGCAGCCCGATGATCCGCATTCCGGCTTCGCGCGGTCTCAGCACGCGCGTGGAAGTGCGTAACCCGGACCCGGCGGCCAACCCGTATCTTGCACTCGCCGTTATGCTTAAAGCAGGGCTCGACGGCATCAAGAACAAAATGCAGCTGCCGCCTCCGACCGACCGGAACATCTATGTGATGTCCGAAGAGGAGCGGGAAGAGCAGGGCATCCCAAGCTTGCCAGTCGACCTGAAGCAAGCGATCGATGAGCTGCTTCGCAACGATGTGATCTGCGATGCACTCGGCGACCATGCTCTTGCGCACTTCGTTGAGCTCAAAGAGATCGAGTGGGACATCTACCGGACTCAAGTTCACGCTTGGGAACGCGATCAGTATTTGACCCTTTATTAATACTTAGCAGGCATTAGCAGCAGCCTCTCATGATGGTGAAGCCATGATGAGAGGCTTTTGTGCATTTACAAGGAAATTTTAATCTCCTGAACAACTCCGCATACCTCCGGCGGCGTATTTCTGCTGCTTGCGTACGTATTCATTTGAAGGCTCGGACGCCGGGCAGACGCAAAAAAAAGACTCCCTGCTTAGGAGTCTTTTTTTTTGATTACATGAAAATAGGATTAATGAACATTGCGGAATACGCCGATGACTTTGCCGAGAATCGATACGTTCTTCAGACGGAGCGGCTCCATTGTCGGGTTTTCCGGTTGAAGGCGGATGTGGTCCTTTTCTTTATAGAACGTTTTGACCGTCGCTTCGTCGTCCTCGGTCATAGCGACCACGATCTCGCCGTTGTTGGCCGTTTGCTGCTGGCGAACGATAACGTAGTCCCCGTTGCGAATGCCTGCTTCGATCATACTTTCGCCGATGACGCTCAACATGAAGACGTTGTGGTCCCCGACGAAGTTGCTCGGAAGCGGGAAGTAGTCTTCGATGTTCTCTGTCGCGGTAATCGGTACGCCGGCCGTAACCCGTCCGATCAGCGGGACGCGGGAAACCGATACTGCGAATGCACCGTCGCCGGTCGTACCGTCCAAAATCTCAATGGCTCTGGGCTTCGTAGGATCGCGCCGGATCAGCCCTTTCTTTTCCAGCCGCTCTAAATGACCGTGTACCGTCGAGCTGGAAGCAAGACCGACCGCTTCGCCGATTTCCCGAACGGACGGAGGATACCCTTTATCTTTGACCTCGTTCTTGATGAACTCCAGAATTGCTTGCTGGCGAGTGGATATCTTGCCCATATGAATCACTCCATTTTTGGTAATCATTACTTAGGAGTATAACACAGAACCGGAGTTCGTACAAACATAAGTTCGAAAAAATGAATTGACACAAACGTTTGTTCGTGTTAAATTCAGAACAGAACAAATGTTCGGGGGATGATATTCATGTATCAGAACAATCAAATGTTAGCTCAATACAACCGTAATTCGGCTGCTGTCTCCATAGATCCCGCTTACAAAACGAAAAAAAACCGAACATATGTGCGAGTTATGATTTTTGTTATATCGGTACTGACGCTGCTCTTTGTCGGAGGTACCGTATCCGCTTGGGTAGGAAACGATGACGCTTATGCCAAAAGCACCGTATCCGCTCAAGCTTACGTAGTTGTTACTCAAGGCGATACGCTGTGGAGTATTGCTTCTTCGCATGCGGCTAAAGAACAAGATCTGAGAGAGTACGTCTTTCAGATAAGGAAGTTGAACAACCTGAAGAACGTAACGATTCACGAAGGGCAGAAGCTGCTGCTTCCATAATACATGGCCTTTTTAACTTTTCCCTGAATTTCTTCCGCAAGGCATCGGCCCAATCTCTTGACTTTCAAATCCGGTAATGTCAAAGTATAATTTGATATGAAGCCTTCTCGTTCGTGGATTAGCGAGCGGAGACCTAACATTACCGGGAGGACAAGCATGATTGAATCGGAGCACGACGTAACCGTTAAGCGGATCAACGAGTTGGCCCGCAAGGCGAAAGCCGAAGGATTGACGGAAGAAGAAATGGATGAGCGCAACGCGCTTAGGAAAAAGTATATTGATTCTTTTAAATCCTCCTTGCGTTCTCAACTGGACAACATTAAATTTGTGGATGAGGACGAGCAGAAATAAGGAGGAGGGGATTTGCTTCACTGATACAGCGTTTCAGGCGCCGGAACGACATCGTCTGTTTCAGAGTTCAAGTCCGGGATTGGGGTTAAATCCAATTGAGTTACGCACTATACGTTGGATGATCTGGTGGCCGCTGGAAAAGTGCGGTTATATTGGATGCTCCAACTTTTTGGCGTATTTGGACGTATCGGTTGACGAAATCGATCGGGAACGTCAAATTAACGGTAAGTAATAGAAAGAATGGACAAAGGGGCTCAGCTATGTCACGGAAATGGCAACGCATGGTTCGCAAAAATACGAAAGTAACCAATGTTCAGCGCAAGAAGAGCGGCAAGGAAACGATTGCAGAATCAAGCGCTTCCGACAATTCAGTTACCTTTAAAGGACGCAGCTGGTTTCTGCCGATGATCCTGGTCGCCACCGGGATCTTCTGCTTCATTATATTCCGCGGTCAAGCGGGACAGGATCAGATGTACTGGTTCACGGGCGCGAGCTACATTTTCCTTGCGCTGTTGATTTATTGGGTCCGTCGGCCACTGTTGAAAATAGGCCCGGATTCGCTTACTTCCCGTCGTTTCGGCGGAGACCGGACCATGAGTGCGGATATGATCAACGAAATTTCCGTGACGAAGGATTCGATCTTTATCACCTTAAAGCCGAAAGGCGCCCGCTGGGGATACACGAAATTTTATCATCAATTCCCCGTAGATGCGGCAGGGGAGAAGCTTCAAGAATTTGCCCAAAAAAATCAAGTGGCATTTAAGCAAGAATCTTAAGACAGAACCGACATCACAGTGGAGAAAGAGGAATCCGGCTTATGGCAATCAAAGCGGTGCTTTTTGATTTGGACGATACGCTGCTCTGGGACGAGCGCAGCGTGAAAGAAGCGTTTCAGGCGACTTGCAGCGAGGCCGCCAAGCATTACGAGATCGATCCTGCCCAGCTTGAGGAAGCGGTAAGACGCGAAGCCCGAGCATTATACGAATCGTTTGAGACGTTCCCGTTCACCAAAAAAATCGGAATTAACCCATTTGAAGGGCTGTGGGCCCGGTTTGTCGAAGGAGAGCAGGAAGAGTTCCGCAAGCTTCAATCGTTGGCCCCGGCCTATCAGCGGGATTCGTGGACTCGCGGCTTAAAGGCTCTGGGGATAGAGGATGCCGCGCTGGGACTGAAGCTGGCGGAAATGTTTCCCGCCGAGCGAAGAAGTCGTCCAATCGTTTACGAAGAAACGTTCGAGGTGTTGGATCAACTGAAAGAGAAGTATAAGCTGCTTCTGCTTACGAACGGTTCGCCTGATCTGCAAAAAGAGAAATTGGCGGGCGTTCCGCAGCTTGCTCCTTATTTCGATCATATTATTATTTCCGGCGAGTTTGGCGAAGGAAAACCTGCGGTATCGATTTTCGAGCATGCGATGCAGTTGCTTGGCATTTCGGCTGAGGAAGGCGTCATGATCGGGGACAAGCTGACAACGGATATTTTGGGCTCCAACTCGATCGGGATGCGGAATATGTGGATTAACCGCCATGGGCTCTCGTTATCGGACGAGATTACCCCAGCGCACGAAATTACGAGCCTCCGGGATATTCAGAAGATCATTGATTCTCTGGAAGCTTAGGATCAGCACTTATTTCACCTAGCCGAAAAACCCGTCATTTATATGGCGGGTTTTTCATTGCGTTTTAAATAATAAAACAAGCCGCCTTGGACAAGGGGCTTGCTGCTTGAAGGTTCATTTATTTATAAGTTCCGCTTACGCTTTTTGGAAAGTCGGGTCTTCGAACGGATGTGCGATCCAGCCCTCGGTTTCGATGAACAGACGGACGGCTACGATTTGACGGTTTTCCATCAAGGTGAAGAAGTGTGGCTTATGCTCCGGAACCGAGATCACGTCGCCAGCTTCCAGTTCAACGTCGAAATAGCCGACATCGTCGGTCCCCTTAATGATGAAAATTCCTTTGCCGGCCGTAATGGCGCGAACTTCGTCTTCCGTATGCGTATGCACTTGTTCGAATTTTTTGAGCAGTTCATCCAAATTCGGGGTAGCGTCGGACAGCGCGACGATGTCCCAAGTCTGGTAACCGCGGCGGCTAGCCAGATCGCGGATTTCTTCATCGAAGGTAACCAAAATCTGCGATTTTTCCTCGTCCGTCAACGAAAACTTCCCTTGAAGCTCTGCGGGCAATTTATCGGCGTTCCAATGCTCATAAAGCACCTCTTGCTTATCCAAAAATGCTTTCACGTTGGCTTCGCCCGAGATGCGCTCGTTGGTGTTGCGAATGCGAATTTCTGCCATAGTTCTCCCTCTTCCTTCTTGAATTCGTGACTTCTGCTTCTTATTATAGTGGAAGGGGACGCATCTGTCGATGTATAATACAGATAAATCCGATAGGATTCGTTAGATAAGTGCTGAATTTTGTCACAATTGCTTTTCAACATGTATCGTTTCTGATACACTTAAGGTTACATAATTTGTGAGTATTATGCGCAGTACGGTGCAAGAATCATAGATCGGCTGCAGGAGTATCCGACCCCATGACAGAATGGAGAGGGGCGGCAGGGTGAAAGGGGATCACGGATGAGCAAGCCTTTATTGCAGGAACAATTACAGAAAAAAATTATGATTTTAGACGGCGCCATGGGAACGATGATCCAACAGGAGAATTTAACCGCTGCCGACTTCGGCGGCGACGAGTTGGATGGCTGCAACGAAATTTTGGTTGTGACCCGGCCTGACGTTATCCGCAAAATCCACGAAGCGTATTTTGCGGCCGGTGCCGATATGGTAGAGACGAATACGTTCGGCGCAACAAGCGTCGTGTTGGCTGAATACGATCTGCAGGACCGCGCGCGGGAGCTTAACCTGGCTGCGGCCAAGCTGGCCGTCGAAGCAGCTGAAAAATACAGTACGCCGGAATGGCCGAGATACGTTATCGGTGCGATGGGTCCAACGACGAAGACGCTTTCCGTCACCGGCGGAGTTACCTTCGACGATCTCGTGGACAGCTACTATGAACAGGCGCTCGCGCTGATGGAGGCGGGAGTAGACGCGCTGCTGCTCGAAACGTCGCAGGATACGTTGAACGTTAAAGCCGGCAGCATCGGCATCCGTAAAGCGTTTGAGACCGAAGGCCGCAAGCTGCCGCTCATGATTTCCGGTACGATCGAGCCGATGGGCACGACACTGGCCGGTCAAAATATCGAGTCGTTCTACATTTCGCTTGAGCATCTCGAACCGATCTCGGTCGGATTGAACTGCGCTACCGGACCGGAGTTCATGCGCGACCATATCCGGACGTTGGCCGATATTGCAGGGACGGCGGTAAGCTGCTATCCGAACGCCGGTCTGCCGGACGAGAATGGACAGTACCACGAATCGCCGGAATCGCTTGCCATGAAGCTGGCAGGCTTTGCCGATCAGGGCTGGCTGAACATTGCCGGCGGCTGCTGCGGAACGACACCGGATCATATCCGCGCGATGGCCGAAACACTGGGCCAATACCAGCCGCGCAGTCATCGGGGAGAACACCCGCCCGCAGTATCCGGGATCGAGACGGTCTACATTGAAGATGCGAACCGCCCTTACATGGTCGGGGAGCGGACGAACGTTCTCGGATCGCGGAAGTTCAAGCGGCTGATTGCCGAAGGCAAGTATGAGGAAGCATCTGAGATTGCCCGGGCGCAGGTGAAAGGCGGCGCGCATGTCATCGACGTCTGTCTGCAGGACCCGGACCGCGACGAAATAAGCGATATGCAGCAGTTTCTGGAGCTTGTCGTTAAAAAAGTGAAAGTGCCGCTTATGCTCGATTCCACGGATTATCGGGTCATTGAGCTGGGGCTTAAATATTCGCAGGGGAAAGCGATCATCAACTCGATCAACCTGGAGGACGGGGAAGAGAAGTTCGAGACGGTCGTACCGCTTATCCATAAATACGGCGCGGCCTCTGTCGTCGGCACGATTGACGAGCGGGGGCAGGCCATTACGGCCGCCGACAAGCTTGAAGTAGCCAAGCGTTCCTATGATTTGCTTGTGAACAAGTACGGCATGCATCCGAACGATATTATTTTTGACCCGCTTGTTTTTCCTGTCGGAACGGGGGATCAGCAATATATCGGCTCTGCTAAAGAGACGATCGAAGGAATTCGGTTAATTAAAGAAGCGATGCCTGACACCGAGACGATCCTTGGTCTCAGCAACGTGTCGTTCGGTCTGCCGGAAGCGGGCCGCGAGGTGTTGAACGCCGTCTTTTTGTACCATTGTACGAAAGCCGGTCTGGACTATGCGATCGTCAATACGGAAAAGCTGGAGCGCTATGCGTCCATACCGGAAGAAGAACGCCGTCTTGCCGAAAGCCTGATCTACGATACGAACGACGAAACGCTGGCCGAATTCGTAGCGCACTTCCGTACGAAGAAGGTCGAGAAGAAGGAAAAGATTTCGAACTTAACGCTGGAAGAACGGCTGGCCTCTTACGTTGTCGAAGGCACGAAGGACGGACTGATCGCGGATTTGGACATAGCGCTGCAAAAATACAAGCCGCTCGATATTATTAACGGTCCGCTGATGAAAGGGATGGAGGAAGTCGGCCGGCTGTTCAACAATAACGAGCTGATCGTGGCGGAGGTGCTGCAAAGCGCCGAGGTCATGAAGGCGTCCGTTGCTCATTTGGAGCCGTTCATGGAAAAATCGGAAAGCGCCGTGAAAGGAAAAATCATTTTGGCCACGGTCAAGGGCGATGTGCACGATATCGGCAAAAACCTGGTTGAGATTATTTTGTCCAACAACGGCTATCAGATCATCAACCTGGGCATTAAAGTTCCGCCGGAGCAGTTGATCGACGCTTACCGTAAGGAGCGGCCGGATGCAATCGGTCTGTCCGGGCTGCTTGTCAAATCGGCGCAGCAAATGATCGTTACGGCGCAGGATTTGAAGACGGCCGGCATCGACGTGCCGATTATGGTGGGTGGCGCGGCTTTGACCCGGAAGTTCACCAAGACGCGTATTGCGCCGGAGTATGACGGTTTGGTATTATATGCCAAAGACGCGATGGATGGGCTAGATATTGCGAACAAGCTGAGCGACCCCGAGCAGCGGAAGCAACTGGTCCGGGAACTTCGGGACAGCATGGAATCCGATGTAAAGGAATCCGGCCGCAAAGAAGAGCAAATGCCGGCCCTGACCCGTGTCAGAACGTCGTCGATAGACCGGAACGTTCCGGTGCAGGTGCCGCCGAGCTTGGAGCGCCGTGTGCTGCGCGACTACCCTATAAGCCATCTGATCCCGTATATCAACATGCAGATGCTGCTTGGGCATCATCTTGGCTTGAAGGGGAAAATCGACCAATTGCTGGCCGACAAAGATCCGAAAGCGCTGCAGCTTAAAGAGACCGTTGACGAGCTGTTGGCGGAGGCACAGAAGAATGGTATTCTTCAAGCACACGGCATGTACCGTTTCTTCCCTGCGCAATCGGACGGCAACGACGTGCTCGTCTACGATCCTGAGGATCATACGAAAGTGCTTCAGAAGTTTACCTTCCCGCGACAGGAGAAGGAGCCGTACTTGTGTCTGGCGGATTACCTCAAGCCGGTAGACAGCGGAATTATGGATTACGTTGGCTTCCTCGTCGTGACGGCGGGACATGGCGTCAGCGATCTTGCAACCCAATGGCGGGATAAAGGCGACTACTTGCGTTCGCATGCACTGCAAGCTGCGGCACTCGAAGCTGCCGAAGGGTTTGCCGAGCGTATTCACCAAATGATGCGCGACGTCTGGGGCTTCCCGGACCCGGCAGAAATGACGATGCAGGAGCGCTTCGGAGCCAAATACCGCGGCCAGCGGTTCTCGTTCGGCTATCCGGCGTGTCCGAACCTCGACGATCAGCAGCAGCTGTTTGCTTTGCTGAAGCCGGAGGATATCGGTGTTCATTTGACGGAAGGCAGCATGATGGAGCCGGAGGCATCCGTGTCGGCTATCGTGTTTGCGCATCCGCAGGCTCGTTATTTCAACGCATAACCGTTTTTTGGGTATGCTATAAAAAGAGTGGGGCCTTGGTCGCTCCACTCTTTTGTTTAAGAAGAAAGAAAAAGCTTGTATTCACCGAAGTGCGAAGGTGTGTAAGCTTTCTTACCAATGGAACGATAGAAATGGGGTCGATGGAGCTTGGAACTGTATTTTCTGGGGACAGGTGCCGGTATGCCTTCCAAAGAACGGAATGTCACCTCCGTCATGCTAAATTTGCTTGCGGAACGAAACGTCTATTGGATGTTCGACTGCGGGGAAGGAACGCAGCATCAAATATTACGGGCGCCGGTCAAAATCAGCAAACTGGAAAAGCTGTTTATTACCCATCTGCACGGCGATCACATTTATGGCCTTCCGGGACTCATGTCAAGCCGTTCTTATCAGGGGGGGGATGCACCGTTTACGATTTATGGGCCGGTAGGCATCCGGGAGTTTGTAGAAACGGCGCTTCGGGTCAGCGATTCCCATCTCGGCTACCAGACGAAAATCGTGGAGTTCGAAGAGAAGGCGGAGTTCGTGCTGTACGAGGATGAGCAGTTCGTCGTGAAGGCTGCTCCACTGGTTCACCGGGTCGACAGCTACGGCTACCGGATCGAAGAAAAGCCGCAGAAGGGGAAGCTTGATGCGACGAAGCTAAAGGAGCTCGGCATCGCTTCGGGACCGCTGTACGGCAAAATCAAGAACGGCGAAGCCGTTACGCTGGAGGACGGCACGGTGCTTGAAGCCAGCCGGTTTATCGGCCCTCCGGTTCCCGGGCGGATCGTGACGATCCTTGGCGATACCCAGCCTTGCGAACATGCCGTCACGCTTGCCCGCCAGGCGGATGTGCTGGTGCATGAAGCGACCTTTGCGGAGGACCGCAAGGAGCTTGCGATGCAATACGATCATTCCACAGCGATAGATGCGGCTCGTGCCGCTCAAGAAGCAGGGGCCAAAATGTTGGTTTTGACCCATATCAGCTCCCGGTATCAGGACGCGGAGGTCGAGCGGCTGCGGGAAGAAGCGCGTACGGTCCATGATGAAACTTATCTTGCGCACGATCATTTTCGTTTGGACATTCCGGCACGAAAACCGTCGCCGGCTGCCGGTGAAGCGGCTCCGCTGTAAATGTGGTCCGTATCGCATCGCCGCTATGACAAAAACCTCCGTTCCTTACGAGATGTCTGCAAGGAACCGGAGGTTTTTGTATCTTGTCCCGTTGACGAGCTGCAATTATTGTTGATGTTCGGCTTCGTCCTTAATTTCCGAACGGAAGGCATTCAAGCTTTCGCGGCGGCGTTCGTTTTTGGACTCGATTTGCTCCCGTTCTTGCGGGCTGATTTCATCGGCGTGCTCGCTTAAATAGTCTTCGGCTTCATTCATGTTTTCAATCGTGTGGTCGATGCTGTTTTGCAAATGCTCCACGTTGTCGGCACGGTTGTCCGGTTTTGCCATAATCCCATCAAACTCCTTTATTGTAAAAGTATGGCGCTTGGATAGCGCACCATCTTTACGGTGCCACTGTCCCTGCCGGAATATGCATGAGAGCATCATCTTTCGCATACTAGCGGAAACAGGCTGATATTTTTGGGGAGAAGGGAGGCGGCTCCTGATGCGCGGTTTTGCCATCTTGCTCGGTTTTTACTTGTTGGGAACGATTCTGCAGCTCGGCTTGAAGCTTCCGCTTCCGGCTAACGTCATCGGTTTGATTTTGTTTACGGCTAGTCTGTTTCTAAAATGGGTCAAGGTGGAATGGGTAGAGGAAGCTGGCAGCTTCCTGATCAAGCATATGCTGCTGCTCTTTGCGCCGATTGTCGTTGGGACGATGGTGTTTTTTTCTTGGATCGGGGAACAGGCAGTGACCATCCTGGTCAGCTTGTTTGCCAGCACGTTTGGGGTGCTGCTTGTAACAGGATGGACTGCTAAGCTCCTTGGCGGCGGACGCGCGCGGAAGGAGGGGAATCGTCGTCATGACATTCCGTGAATGGACGGAGCAGCCGCTGTTCGGCATCGCTTTGACGGTGCTGGCTTATGTGTTTGCACTCGCGCTGCAGCAGCGCTGGAAAGCGCTTCATCCGCTGCTGACGTGCTCGGCGCTTGTGATCGCCTTCCTGCTCGCGACGAATGTGCCATACGAAGCGTACCGAAAAGGTGGAGATTATATTGTGTTTCTGCTCGGTCCCGCGACGGTAGCGCTCGGCATCCCGCTGTACAAAAACGCGCAGCGCATTCGCAATGCCTTCTTACCGATCGCTGCGGGCATTACAGTAGGTTCAATCAGCGCATTACTGCTGTCTGCCGGCCTCGTCTGGGGGCTCGGAGGCAGTCGAGATCTGCTTGTGACCATGATGCCCAAATCGGTCACTTCGCCGATTGCGCTTGAGATTTCCCGGCAAGCGGGAGGAATTCCCGAGCTGACCGCCGTACTGACCGTTCTGACCGGTCTGATCGGAAGTATGTTCGGGCCGGGGCTGCTGCGGCTGGCGGGCGTGCGCGACGACATCTCGATCGGCACCGCCATCGGTACCTCTTCGCATGGCATCGGCACGGCGCGGATCATCCGCGATTCGGAGCTGGCGGGCAGTGTCAGCGGCTTTGCGATGGGCGCTGCGGCGATTTTGACATCATTGCTTTTTATTCCGCTGTATTGGTGGTTGCGGTGAGTTCCAAGTCGCATTATTGAAAAAAATATAGTTTCTTTCCATGATGGAGCCGTTCTGCCGAACGGTTCTTTTTTATGCCGCACAGCCGGACAAACCGGGCGAAGCCTTACAAAAGCTTTACACCGCGAAAACGCTATCCTAATAATCGTCTGATACCCTAAAGCTGTAACTTTCATCCCATCAACCTTTACTTGGAGAAAGGCGTGTTGACGATGATCCGACAAGCAGCAAGTCAAATCGCAAGCGAGCCGTCCATCTTGACCGTAAAGCTGGCAGAAACCGACTTTGAAGTGGAGCAGGCACTGCGTCTGAGGTATCAGGTTTTTGTAGAAGAAGAGAAGAACATGAAGATGCGAACCGAGAACGGATTGGAGCGGGATATTTACGATGCTTATTGCGACCATCTGATCGTCAAAGATGTAATCACGGGAGAGGTTGTCGGAACATACCGGCTACTGCCGGGAGAGCGGGCGACCTCGGGCATCGGATTTTACTCGGAAACCGAATTCAATCTGCACGCGTTCGATTCGCTGAAGCGCCATACACTGGAGCTCGGGAGAAGCTGTATTGCGCCGGCCTACCGCGGAAGCAGGGCGATTCAAATGCTGTGGGAGGGCATTGCCGCGTATATGACCGAGCTGAATTACCGCTATTTGATCGGCTGCGCCAGTTTGCGTCTCCCGAATTTGCAGGAGCTGAATCTGATCTATACGATGCTTCGCAGTAAACAGGTCATTACGGAACGGTACGGCATTCGTCCGTTGGAAACGCACCGGATTCGGGGGCTGAGCACGATCGAATCGGAGCTGGCCGAGAAAGAAATTTTCCGCAGGCTGCCCCCGCTGATGAAGGGATATCAATGGCTTGGGGCAGAGATTGGCGGCGATCCGGCGTACGATAGACTGTTCGATACGGTAGACTTCTTCATCGTGCTGGAAAAGGACCGGATCACCCGCAGATACAAGAAGCATTTTTTAAACGGGTAGGGGGCTGGGAGCTTGTACGAATGGATTGCCAAAGTGACCGCGGACCGGCAAGCGTGCGAGCGTTGGGCGCGGCGGTGCGGTCTGCTGCCGAGAAGCGTGATGGCCGCGTTGTGCCGAATGGCGGCTTTACTGTTGTATAGCTGCGCCGGTTCAGGTTTGAGAAGCAAGGTGCAGCGGAACATGAAGGAGCTGCTGCCGGAACGGACAGCTCAGCAGATCAGGAAGACTGGGTTTCGCTATACCGAAAATGTCGTCTTTGCGCTATATGAAATTTTGCTGGAATCGCACCGACTGCCGGGCAGTGAGAAATGGCGTTTCCGGACGGAAGGAGAAGCCCACCTGGAAGAAGCGCTGCGTCTAGGCCGCGGTGCGATTGTATATACGCCGCATGCGGGCAACTTTTTTTACTACTATTGGTATTTGTGCCAGAAGTATTCGTGTCTAACCGTTGCCACCGGCGGGAGTCCGGAGCTGCGGCCGCTGTATTTGAAGTTTCGGGATATGGGCTGTCCGGGTCTCGATTATGATAACATGCCGCCGCTGGAACTGCTTCGTAAGCTGAGGAAGCATTTACAGGCGGGAGGCGTCGTCTTTTTGCTGGGGGATTTCTGGCGCCCGACGTTTCCCCTCGCCCGTTTCTTTGGCCGGATGACGCGAACGCCCGAGGGCGCTTCGACGCTGTCGATCGAGCAGCGGGTGCCCATTATTCCATTCAGTGGATGGCGCGAGCACGGATGGGTGCACCGGATGCGGTTTGAAGCTCCGCTATATATGTCATCTTCGTTCACGAAGGCGACGCGGACAGAAGCGACGAATGTGTTGAACCGCTTCATGGAACGGGTCATTCGGGAACGGCCAGAACAGTGGTTCTATTGGTTTAATGCAGAGGAGCGTTGGGAAACAGAGCAAGGTGACGGGGCTGGGGCTCATACAGAGCAAGAGCGGCGAAAGACGCATACGGCGTGACAAGCGAAGGAGGCGTATAGCTGCATGGATACCGGAAGTCATCTGTTGTTTGGCGCTACATTGGCCGGTTTGGCTATGCTTCAACCTGAAGTGGCTCAAAATCCGGCGCTGCTGCACGCGGTGCTGGCGGCCACGTTGATCGGTTCGCATGCGCCGGATTTCGATACGGTTGCCCGGGTTCGGGGCTATGCCGTTTATATCCGGGTGCATCGGGGAATCACGCATTCGCTTCCGGCCATGCTTTTATGGCCGCTGGCGCTGTCCGTTCCGATCGCTTGGGGATTCGGGGTATGGGAGCATGAGCCGCTTGTTTTCGCCTGGACGATGGCGGCGGTCGTTTTCCACGTAGTTCTGGATTGGCTCAATGCATACGGCGTTCAATGCTTTCGTCCGTTCTCCCAGCGCTGGCATCACCTGGATGCGCTCCCATTGTTCGAACCGGTGCTGTTTGTGACGCATGCGGCAGGTTTGATTGCATGGCTGTCTACGGGACTTAATCCGGGATTGATGTTTTTGTGGATTTATTCGTTTACGTTAATATATATCGGAGGACGGCTGCTACATCACCGTAGTGTAGTCCGTTTGGTGAGAATGCGGTTTGGGCTGAAAGGGATGTGCCACGTTGTCCCGAGTCTGCACTGGTTTCGCTGGCAGTTTGTGTTTGAAAGCGGCGACGCTTTTTATACAGGGAACGTTTATGGCAAGGAACTGACGGTCAAAGATATTTATGCCAAACATACCGAAGGCGGCATGGTCGTAGAGGTCACGCGTGCGGTTGATGGTGTGCGTGCGTTTTTGCATTTTGCGCAACGCGTGCATGTCACTTGTATCGAGAGGCAGGACGGCTATGAGGTCCGATGGCGGGATATGCGGTTTTGGCACAATCACGAGCTGCCCTTCGGGGTGGACGTAACGCTCGATCGGGATCTTAAGGTCGTCAGTCAAACGCTAGGCTGGAGGAAAAAAGCGTGGGACCCGCCGTATGTGTAAACCTGCCGGGAGTTTGTCGGAATTTGTCGAAAATTGCTCAGGCCGAAGGTCTTCAAAGGTGCGAAGCGCTGTATGCCCGTGCCATAATTGGCAAATGCGGTTTTGTCCCGAGGTATGAATAAAAAACGATCGGGTTAGAATAGTTCCAGTATACAACCAAGCATGGGGAGGTTGACGGAATGGATTTTACAAGCCAGGATATCGCCGTGATCGAGCAGGCGCTGCAGCTTGCCATTCGGTCGCAATCAAGCGGCGCCAAGGCCCAGCCGTTTCAGGAAGTGCTGGGTAAGCTTCAGGTGAGCGCGAACGCGGCCATGAACTCAGCTTCGATTCATAAGGTGTCTATGCATGACGGCATAAGGTTCGACTACGATGATTCCTCCGATGTGCTCTAAGTTGATCCATGCTTTAAGAGTGATCGGGACCAGCCGGTCTGATGGGCGGCAGGCCAAAGCTATTCTGCTCGACTGCCGCTTGCCGGTTTCTCATGTGTCTATTCCCTCACCCCTTTTTCTTCAAAAATGGAACTGCCCCTTTAACTGACGACGCTACAACGAAAAAACTTTCCCGGGAAAGCGCACGATACGACATGCTTTCTTCAAGTTTCAACAACATTTAGGCGCGTCATTCCGATTCCGTTCGACCGGCTCCGCTAAGAAAAGAGATTGTCACACGAACATGCATTCGATATAATGAAAGGAACGTTACCGTCAAAAGGAGCTGCATTTATGAACCGTTTGACTGGCAAGGTTTCTTCCATCGAAGAAATGATCGATCTGATCCGTTCGTCGTCCGAGCTAATGTCTCAGGTGACTTACTGGCATACGATTCCGCCGCGGGAAGGGCGGTACGAGTCATTCCCGGAAGGCTTGCACTCCGGGCTACGGGAAGCATTGCTCGCCCGGGGCATCGGACAATTATATACGCATCAAGCCCAATCGTTCCGCGAAGTAAGCGCGGGGCGGCACGTCGTGACCGTGACCCCGACCGCCTCGGGCAAAACGCTGTGCTACAACCTGCCGGTGTTGGAGGGCATATTGAAAGACGAGAGCGCGCGTGCGCTCTATTTGTTTCCGACCAAAGCGCTCGCTCAGGACCAGGTGGCCGAGCTTCAAGAGCTGGCGAATATTATGGGCGCCGATATCAAAACCCATACGTACGACGGGGATACGCCGCCGACCGTACGCCAAGCCATTCGCAATGCCGGGCACATCGTTGTGACGAACCCGGATATGCTGCACTCCGCGATTTTGCCGCATCACACAAAGTGGGTGAAGCTGTTTGAGAATATAAAGTTCATTGTCATTGACGAGGTTCATTCTTACCGCGGCGTATTCGGCAGCCATGTGGCCAACGTAATCCGGCGGCTTAAGCGGATTTGCCGCTTTTACGGCTCGAATCCGCAGTTTATTTGTGCTTCGGCGACGATTGACAATCCGAAGGAGCACGCGGAGCGGCTGATCGGGGAGAGTGTATCCCTTGTCAATGACAACGGCGCGCCCGCAGGCGAGAAGCATTTTGTCTTCTATAATCCTCCCGTCGTTAACCAGCAGCTTGGCATCCGCAAGAGCAGTGTGCTGGAGACGAGGAAAATCGCTGCGATGCTGCTGCGCCAGGGGATACAAACGATCGTTTTCGCGCGGAGCCGCGTACGGGTCGAAATTTTGCTTACATATTTGCAGGAGCTGGTCGCCCACGAGCTGGGCACGAAATCGATCCGCGGTTACCGCGGAGGGTATCTGCCCAAGCTGCGGCGCGAAATCGAGCGGGGGCTGCGTAGTGGAGACATCCGCGGCGTCGTCAGCACAAACGCGCTGGAGCTCGGGATCGATATCGGGCAGCTTCAGGCGTGCGTGCTGAACGGCTATCCCGGCACGATCGCGAGCACGTGGCAGCAGTCGGGCCGCGCCGGGAGACGGCAGGAAAGCTCCGTCACGTTCCTCGTGGCGAGCAGCAATCCGCTGGATCAATACATGATCCAGAACCCCAGATTTTTTTTCGAGCGTCCGCCGGAGCGGGCGCTGATCGAACCGGACAACCTCATCATCCTGGTCGACCATGTCAAATGCGCCGCCTACGAGCTGCCGTTCGAAGAGAACGAACAATTTGGCGGCGAGTCGCTGCATGATATATTGGAGTTTTTGACGGAGGAACGAATATTGCACCGGGTCAAAAACAGGTGGCACTGGATGGAGCAGTCGTTTCCGGCGCACGATATCAGCTTGCGGTCGGCCGCGCAGGAAAATTTCATCATCATCGATATGACGAATGGCGCCCGGGTCATCGGCGAGGTAGACCGGTTCAGCGCCCCGACGATGATTCACGAGGAAGCGATCTATATCCACGAGGGCGTGCAGTATCAGGTGGAGAAACTCGATTACGAGGAGAAGAAGGCTTACATACGCGAGGTCGACGTCGATTATTTCACGGACGCCAGTTTGGCCGTCCAGTTGAAGGTGCTGCATGTGCACCGGGAGGCGATTGACCGGGGGCTCAAGCGGCAGTTCGGCGAAGTGACTGTTAACGCCAAGGCGACGATTTTCAAAAAAATCAAGCTGCGGACACATGAGAATATCGGATCAGGACCGATTCATCTGCCAGAGGAGGAGCTGCATACGAGCTCTTACTGGTTCACGTTCGACGACGAGATTGCCGCGGGCATGACGGTGAACGATATGCAATTTGCGCTGCTGGGGCTGGCGAACGTGCTTGTGCACATCGCACCGCTTTATTTGATGTGCGACCCGCATGACATCCGCGTCGTTCCGCAGGTGAAGGCGGTGCATAACAAGCAGCCTACGATCTTTTTCTACGACCGTTACCCGGGCGGCGTAGGGCTTAGCGAGCGGCTGTACGAAGTGCATGGGGATCTGCTGGCCGAAGCGCAGCGCCTGATTTCGTCGTGCGGCTGCTTAAGCGGCTGCCCGGCCTGTGTCGGGCCGATTGAAGAGGTCGGGCTGACCGGGAAGCAGCTGTCGCTCGGGCTGCTGAAGCAGCTGGAGGCCTCGCGATGAGCTCGCTTAAGGAAAGGCTGCTGCGGCACAAAAAGTCGATAGCGGGTACGCAGGAACGCGAGGAAGAAGACAAAATTCTCGTAGGAGAGCAGCCGCCGGGGGTGGCTGAAGAGGGCCAGGCGGCTCACGGTGAGAATAAACCGGAGTCCGCGCCGGAGTTTGACGAATGGTCGATTGTCGGTGCGGCCATGGAGCATACGGAGTGGGGGGATTTCATCATCCGCCGCCGCACGTATGAAGCGGGGTTTCGTCATGGGCAATATGAGCTGGGGCGTTTATCGTCCTGCGCGGAGGAGCTGTTTGCGCTGCTTGAGCCGGCGGCAGGCAGTGCTGTGTCGAACCGTTCGGCCACTCCATTTCACGAGCGGCTGCTCTTTCTGGATACCGAAACGACAGGGCTGGGGCATGGGGCAGGCAACGTGCCGTTCATGATCGGAATCGGATTTTACCAAGGCCATCGATATCATATCGAGCAGATGCTGATCCGGCACCCGGGCGAAGAGTCGGCGATGCTGGCCTATTTGGAGCAAAAGCTTGCTGCGCATCCGGTGTTAATCTCTTATAACGGCAAATCGTTCGATTGGCCGATTGTCAAAAACCGCTATATTATGAACCGGATGGAGCTGGCCGCCGAGCCCGTGGGGCACATCGATTTTTTGCATCCGTCTCGCAGCTTATGGAAGCACACGCTGCCCTCCTGCCGACTAGGCAAAGTAGAGGAGGAACGGCTTGGCGTCCGGCGCGAAGAAGACGTGCCAGGCTCGCTTGCGCCGACGCTCTATTTTCAATATTTGGCGCAGCGCGACCCTTCCGTTTTGGAAGGTGTGTTCGTCCATAATGAGCTGGACGTGCTGTCGCTGGCGGGCCTGGCCGTTCATTTTGCCTGCTTGCTGAACGGTTCCTGTGATTGGTCTCACGCGAGGTTGTTCGGTTTAGAGGAATGCTTTCGGCTCGGCCTGTGGCTCGATAAAATCGGTCGAAGCGGCATGGCTGACACGGTAATGAACGCGCTGACCGAAGAGCTTCTTGTTGCGGACGAGCTTGCTGCCGAAGAACCGTGCCTGCTGCCGCTTGCGCAATTTTGCAAGCGCCGGGGACGTTACATGCAAGCCTGCTCGCTCTGGAGCCGGTATATCGCCCTGAAGGGCCGCCGTGCGACAGCTTCGCTGGAGCCGTATATCGAGCTGTCCATGTACTATGAGCATAAGGAAAAACAGTGGGAGCGCGCTCTCGCCTATGCTCAGGAAGCGCTTGACCATCTCTGGCGGCGAGATGCCTTGAAGCGGAGCGGAGAGCGCAAATCGTCCGCACTTAGCGGCAGCCGTGCGAAGGGAAAAGAGGAGCGGGAGGAGGATGCAGAAGTCGTCAGCCTGCGCAAGCGAATCGAACGCCTGCGGCGGAAAGCGTCCTCTTCCGCTAGTGCAACGCGTGTTACTGGTGCTATTGAGCAAGAAGTGTCCGATTCGCTATTGCCGACGGAGTCAAGCGCCCGGACAAGGACAAAGCTATCCAGCCGGTCAGTCGGCCAAGTCCCGGCATCAGCTCCGGTGCAGGGAGCAGCGTCTGCCGTATCCCGCGTTCCTCAATCAAAAAGAAAATCCGACCTGTCTGCGGCGGAACAGCTTTCTATGCCACTGTAAGTATAATTTCGCTTCGGGGTGGAAATACATGGTAAGATCATGATCCGAAAGGAGCAATGACGATGCCTGAGCTGCCCGAAATGGAAAATTACCGAAAGCTGCTAAGCGAGCGAATCATAGGCCGGATTGTGACGGATACGGAAGTAACAAGAGAAAAATCGATTAACGTGACGCCCGAGCGATGGACGCAGGAGCTGATCGGTCAGGCCGTTTCCCGCATTGACAGGAGAGCGAAGCATCTGCTGTTTCGCTTAACGACAGGCAACGTACTGGTGCTTCATTTAATGCTCGGAGGTATGATGTTTTACGGCAAGACAGAGGAAAAGCCGGACCGGTCCGTTCAAGTGCGGCTCGGCTTCGGAGATCGTCATTTGTTTTTTATCGGGCTGCGGCTCGGTTATTTGCATCTCCATGATCCGGGGGAAGTTGATGAGCTGATGAACAAGCTCGGTCCCGAACCGTTCGACCCGGGGCTTACGCCTGACCGGTTCGCCGAACGTCTGCGCGCCAAAGCGGGTACGCTTAAAAGCAACCTTGTCGATCAAAGCGTCTTTGCGGGTATTGGCAACTGTTATAGCGATGAAATCTGCTATCATGCGGGTCTCCTGCCGTCCCGGCGTCCGAACGCGTTGTCTGATGAAGAGGTTGACCGGTTATTCCACTCTATGCGGGAAGTGCTGACGGAAGCGACGCAGGGCGGCGGGTACATGGAAATGCCGCTATTCGTCGGCGATGCGCTTACGGGCGGCTTCGACAGCCGCTGCCGGGTTTACGACCGCGAAGGAGAACCGTGCTTGCGCTGCGGTAGCCCGATTGCCAGACGAGACGTTTCGTCCAAGAAATCGTTTTGCTGTCTTGTCTGTCAGGGGTGAGGGGGCGTTGACCATGCGTTTCGGCTGTCATATCAGTATTCGGGGCGGTTATGCGGAAGCGGCAAAGACGGCGGTAAAGCTTGGAGCCCAGTCATTCCAATATTTTCCCAAAAATCCACGAAGCCTGACCGTAAAGTCGTTCAACCGCCAGGACGCCGAGCAGTGCGACCGGTTTTGCCGCGAGCACGGCCTGCTCAGTATCGCTCACACTCCTTATCCGACGAATCTTGCCGTAAGTCCGGGCGAGCTGCGCCAGGCGACGATCGCTTCGCTTCGCAACGATCTTGAGATTGCTGACGCGTGCGGTTCGGTCGGCGTTGTGGTCCATTTTGGCAAATATAAAGGGGAAGACCCGTTACAAGGCTATAAAAATATTATACAATGTATGAATGAAGCGCTTGCCGGCTATACGGGCCGTTCGCTGCTGCTGATCGAGAATCAGGCGGGCGAAGGGACCTCCATGGGGACGACGCTTGAGGAGCTCGTGCAAGTGCGGAATCTTTGCGCTTTTCCGGGGCTTGTCGGCTTTTGCCTCGATACATGTCATGCTTTTGCCTCGGGCTTGTGGCCCTCCTCCAAGGACGGATGGCCGGAGCTGGAGCGGCATGCGGCAGCGACCGGTTATTTGCAGCACCTCCGGGCGATTCATCTGAACGATTCCGTGTATCCGCGAGGCGCGCATAAAGATCGGCATGCCATGATCGGCCGGGGCGAAATCGGGGAAGCCAGGTTCGCTTCGCTCTTGCGCTCGACTGTGCTCAAGTCAATGCCCAACCTTCCGGCGGTGCTGGAAACGCCTGTCCTGCGAGGGAGCACGCACGCTTCAGAAATTCGATACGTCAAGGAGCTGAGCGAAGGGTGATTCACGTTTATTTGGACGATTATCGCGCTTGTCCCAAAGGCTTCGTACCTGCCCGTACCGTGGACGAATGCTTGCTGCTGCTGCAGGAGTGCGAAGTGGACGTGCTTTCGCTAGACTACGACTTGGGCTGGGGACAGCCTAACGGACTGGAATTGGTTCGGGCGATGGCAAGCGCGGGCTTATTTCCGCAGCGCATTTATTTGCATACGTCGAGCGACGCGGGCCGTCAGCAAATGTTTCAACTGCTGTATGCGAGCAAGCCGGAGCACGTCCGGCTGACGAACGGTCCGATGCCTACCGGGCTGCTTATGGAAATTTCCGAAATTGTAAAAGAATAGGTTGTGGTTCAACGTGACGATGGTCTTATCCTTGCAAGATATTCATTTTATCCGCGAAGACCGGCATATTTTGTCCGGGGTCAATATCGATATTCGTCAAGGGGAGCACTGGGTCGTGCTTGGCCGGAACGGTTCGGGCAAAACGACGGTTCTGGAGCTGATGAACGGCTACGAGTTCCCGACCCGGGGCAAAGTACAAGTGCTCGGCAATACATACGGACAATGCGACGTCCGCGAAGTCCGCAAGCAGATCGGCTATATCAGCCAATCGCTTTATGAGAAATTAAATGCCGGGGACCCGGTGTGGGAAGTGATTGCCACCGGCGAATTCGGTTACTTGCGTTTTTATGAAGAAATTCCGCAGTCCGCCCGCGAGAAGGCGATCGCCATGCTGGACAAGGTGAAGCTTGCCCATTTGGCCAACCAGCCACTTGGTACGCTGTCGCAAGGCGAGCGGAAGAAAGTGATGCTGGCGCGCGCTTTGATGACAAATCCGTCCATTCTCATTATGGACGAGCCTTGTTCAGGTCTCGACTTGTACGAGCGTGAGCGGCTGCTTGAAAATATCAACGTACTCGGCGGCCAGCAAATGACGGTCATTTATGTCACGCATCACATCGAAGAGATCGTACCGCTTTTCACGCACGTTGTGCTGATTGAGCAGGGGCGAATTATTGCTTCCGGTGCGAAGCGGGACGTGTTGACCGAGGAAAATCTCGCAAAGGCGTATCAAGTGCCGATTCGGATCGAATGGTCCGGAGACCGGCCTTGGATTAAGGTGCTGTGATGAACGACTCGACATTTATCGGCACGTCCAACCGGGGATTTGCCCAGCAGGCGCAAGAAGAGCTTCGGCGTCTGCTTGATCAGTCTGTTAAATTTGAATGGCTGGTTCCGGGCGAAGTGTTTGTATTCACATCCGAATTTGAGCGCAGCGATACGATTGGCCGCATCCTGGCACAGGAGCCCGTATTTCTGCGGCATATGCAGCCGGTCGATGTGGCGCAACCGTGGGACGGTACTTTCGATCATGCGCTTCACCCTATTCATGAGATGCTTGTCGCTGCGGGAGCGTCGCTGAAGCAGATGAACGTAGCGATACAAGCTAGAAAAGCGGAAGGGGAAGCTTTAGCGGGTCTGTCCCTGCCGTCGGTTCGCTCTTCCGTTGAAGAGATGCTGACAGCGGTGTTCGAGGCGAATCCGGTATCGCGCGATGCGGACCTGATCCTTTCCCTGTATTTTACGGAAGCTAAGCTGTATTTCGGCTTGTCCCGGCCGCAGGACAATTTGTCCGATTGGTCCGGCGGAGCCATCCGCTTCCGTAAGGAAGAGGGACAAGTGTCGCGAGCCAAGTTCAAGCTGTTGGAGGCGGAGCAGGCCTTCGGCCTGGATTTGTCCCAGTACCGGTCCGCGCTCGATATCGGCGCGGCGCCGGGCGGATGGACATCGCTGCTGCTGGAGCGCGGACTTCGGGTAACTGCGATCGACCCGGCCAAGCTGGACGCGACGTTGCTGCGTCATCCGCAGCTTACGTATTTTCAGAAAAAGGCGGACGAGGTTTCGTTTACTGCAAATGCATTCGATCTGCTCGTTTGCGACATGAGCTGGAGCCACCGTCAAATGGCCAAGCTAGTCCGGGGGCTGCTGGATGCGCTGCAGCCGGGTGGAACGGCTGTTATCACGGTGAAGCTGATGCACAAGAAGGCGTTTCAAACGATTCGCGAAGTGGTGAGCGATCTGGCTCCGGAGCTGGAGCTTCAGCAAGCGAAGCAGCTTTTTCACAACCGCGAGGAGCTGACGCTGTTTTTGATGAAGCAAGTGTAACTGGCTGTTCTGGCAATGCGAGCCGAAAGGAGCTTTGCGGATGTCGGATGCGTTTTTTTGGAACGACTTGTTCTCCAAGCTGAGACCGGAGCAGGTCAAGTACGATTTATGGCTGGAGCCGTTCATCGGAGGGCTTGATCCTGCCGGGACCGGTCCCATACTGGATCTTGGTTGCGGCGCCGGGAACGATACGCTGTATTTAACGGAAAAAGGTTACTCCGTCATCGCTTGCGACCGTTCGGCCGAAGCGCTAATGCGGGTGCAAGAGCTTGTGCCGCAAGTTAAAACGGAGCGGCTTGATTTGCTGCAGCCGCTGCCGTTTCCGGACGGTTTGGCGCGGGCTGTGGTGACGGATTTAAGTCTCCATTACTTCTCATGGAGCGATACCGGGAGAATCGTCGCAGACATTTCCCGGGTGCTTCAGCCAGGCGGGCAGCTTTGGTGCCGGGTCAATTCGACGAGGGACTTCGAATACGGCGCCGGACAAGGTAGGCTTATCGAGCCGAATTATTACGAATTGAATGGGCAGCGCAAACGTTTCTTCGATCGTCCGCAGCTGGAACGGCTGTTTCAGGAATGGCAAGTCTCGTTTTTACAGGAGCAGACCATGGACCGCTATGATAAACCGAAGGTTGTCTGGGTACTAGCTGCAACTAGGCCCGAGCTTCGTTAATCTGGGTGGCAGGCAAAGCGGAAATGTAATTTTTGCCCCGGGCTCTTGCGCTTCCCATTTTTTATGCTATAATACGGTTAATTGCATATTTACAAAAGCGGAAGCACCGCTGACCAAGGAATGAAATTCCTGTCAGTGTGTGCTTTTTTTGTGTTTCTAAGGGGGGAACTGGAGAGTATGTGATCTATGAACCGCAGGGAAGAAGTATCGAGGCAAAAGGAGATACGGGAATAAGCTAGGTGCACAAATACGAAGGAGGTGGTGCCGCCGGTGGCTAAAATTATGCTGGTGCTGTTGGACGAAGATGCCTATTTTGGTGAGATGCTATCCGCCTACGTCCGCTCGTCCGAATATGCGGAGCGGTTCAGTATACGCGTGTTTACGTCGATGGACGAAGGAGTCCGGTTTGTAGAACAAAACAAAGAACCGCTGATTATTATGGTTCATGAATCGCTTACGCCGCTGCCTGACGCCGTATTCGGGCTTAAACCGGGGTGTACGGTTGTGATCAGCGATTCGGCAAGAGAGGGCGGACTGCTCGAATACCCGGTTATGTTCAAATACCAGCCTCTGGACAGGCTGTTATCGGGCATTACGGCGCATTACAACGAATTTTGTGCAGGTGAGCCGCTGCGGGGAAACCGGGGAGCGAAGACGGTTGCCGTTTATTCGGGCGTCGGCGGAGCGGGCAAAACAGTAACGGCGGTTCATTTGGCGTACCAGCTTGCCCAGCAGGGGGAACGTGTCTTCTGTTTGGGACTAGAGCTGCTCCCGTCCCGGGCTTGGTATGTCCAGGCAGGAACGGAGGAAATGGAGTCGTTTTCCCAGCTTTTATATTATGCCAAGACGGCCCGAGCACTTATTTCTTCCAAGCTGGAAGTGCTCAAAAGGAAACATCCCGACTGCAAGTTCGACTTCATTCCTCCGTCGATGCACCTGAAAGAACTGGCGGAGATGGAAGCGTCCGATCTGAAGCACATTTTGCAAGGGATCGAAGCCACAGGGATGTACGACCGTATCGTAATCGATTTGGACTCGGCGCCGCATGCTGTGACAAGGGAGGCGATTCAAGGGGCCGACCTCGTTTTATGGCTGCTGCTGGACGACTGCGTACATTTGAGCAAAAACGCCGAACTGCTCCGAAGCTGGACTGCCGGGGAGCGAACGACAGATTGGCTGCATCGGGTGCGGTTCGTACATAACAAAAATGCTGGACAGACGGTGAACCGGTTCGAAGCATACGGATTTGCACATCGCAGTGAACTGCCTTACGTCCCCGAATGGAAAGGCGTTGGGCGAGTGGAGGACATGATGTCGTCAGCCTTTGCCTTGGCCGCTGCCGGTTTGGTTCGAGCTGGTGGGGAAGGATCGCGGTACGGATGAAGGACGTCGCGGTAAAGCAACTGATCAAACAGCGCGTACAGGATAGCTTGGATTATGGAAACGCGTTGTCGGACGAGCAACTGATGGAGCAGATTGAGCAAATCGTGTTTGCTTACTCTAGAGAATCATTTTTGACCGCGGGGCAAAAGCAGACGTTGGTGCAAGAGGTGTTTCACTCGTTCCGCGGTTTGGACGTGCTCCAACCGCTCGTCGACGATCGGACGATTACTGAAATTATGATCAATTCCCATGACCAGATCTTCGTTGAAAAAGAAGGCCGTGTGCTGGAGACGGATATCCGTTTCGAAAGCAGGGATAAGCTGGAAGATACGATTCAAGCGATTGTCGGCCGGGTCAACCGGATTGTGAATGAGTCGACTCCGATCGTCGACGCCCGGCTTGCGGACGGTTCTCGTGTCAACGTCGTACTGCCGCCGATTGCGTTGAAAGGCCCGGCGATGACGATCCGAAAATTTCCGGAACACCCGATGACGCTGGACGATCTGATTGCACGTCAGGCTCTTACGCGCGAAGCAGCAGAGCAGCTTATCCGCTTCGTCAAAGCAAAATACAATATATTTATCGGAGGGGGAACAGGCTCGGGGAAAACGACATTTCTCAATGCGCTGGGACAATATATTCCGCCGGACGAACGCGTCATCACGATCGAAGATTCGGCCGAGTTGCAAATTCGCGGCGTGCCGAACCTCGTCAGCCTTGAGACCCGCAATGCCAATACGGAAGGAAAGGGCGGGATTACGATTCGAGACTTGATCCGCTCATCGCTGCGGATGCGGCCGAATCGCATCATTGTCGGAGAGGTTCGGGGGGCTGAAGCATTGGATATGCTTGCAGCTCTTAATACTGGGCATGACGGATCGTTATCCACGGGTCATGCCAATTCGGTTCAGGATATGCTGAGTCGTTTGGAGACGATGGTATTGAGTGGGGCCAACCTGCCGGTTGAAGTCGTGCGCAAACAAATCGCGTCGGCGATCGATATAATGATCCACTTGACCCGTCTTCGCGACCGTTCCAGACGGGTAACGGAAATTACCGAAGTTATTGGGGTCGACGAAGGGGAGGTGAAGCTTAATCCGCTTTTCCGGTTCGTGGAAACGGGCGAATCGGCGGAAGGCAAAGTAATCGGGCAGCTTGAACCTACCGGCAATGAACTGGAAGGGACATGGAAGCTGGAGATGGCAGGCTTGATCTAGCAGGATGAAGGCAGGAAAGGGGGAGGATATCAAACATGAACAAATCGGCTTTCGGCCGTTTGCGCGCCTTTGCGGGGTTGTCTTTCGGCACGAAGCCGGCGCCTGCGGTCTCTAAAGCTAAGCTTCCGGATTATAACGAATACCAACTGACGTGGGGACAAAAGGCCACTGCTACCTTTTACGGTGCAGCCGTTATGTCGGGGATAGCTATGGTGTTTTATAAAAATCCGTTGATTGCCGGGCTATTTGCCTTAACCGGGTTTTATTATCCTGTCATGCGGCGCAAGGCGATCATAGCTAAAAGGAAAGCACAGCTTAAACAGCAGTTTAAGCAAATGCTTGCTTCGTTGGCCTCTTCCATGGGGGCGGGCCGCTCGATCGAATCGTCTTTTAACGAGGCGCTTGACGATTTACGGCTGCTGTATCCTGATACGGGAGCGATGATTGTGCGAGAGCTTGAGCTCATCATCTGGCGGCTGCAAAACGGAGAAACCGTCGAGGCATGCTTGCTCGACTTCAGCCGTCGGGCTCACATCGAAGAGATCGGCCAGTTTGCGGACGTTTTCGTTATATGCAAGCGGACGGGCGGCAGTCTAGTTCAGGTGGTTCGGCGAACGGCCGTCATTATCCAAGAAAAATTGGATATCGAACAGGACATCCAAGTGGCATTGGCCCAAAAGAAATTCGAATCCAAAGTACTCACGGTTGCACCTGTCATTCTCATTGCAGCGCTCGCTTGGATGACGCCGGATTATATGGAACCACTGTATGAAGGTGGAGGCTTGCTTATCATGACCGGTGCGCTTTGGGTATTGTTCGGCTGCTTTGCCTTGGCACAAAAAATTATGAATATAAAGGTGTGAAGCGATTTGTGGATGCTCGCGCTATTGCTGTTGGAGCTGCTCGCCGTTGCCGGTGCGGCTTGGGCAGGATTTCCCAAGTATGCTCCATGGGTCCGCGACGAGCGAGGTCTTTCTCGATCAGATGCGTTCTATTGGCTCACCCCAGCAGGCTTATGGTTTATGGACCGGACGAAGCTAGCCGATCGACTATCCGAGCCGCTCGGCAAGGTGCATCGCATCATGATAGGACTGCACGGAGCGAAACCGGCGATCTCGGAAACGAAATGGTTTGCAGCCAAGACGCTTACTATTGCTTATGGCCTGATTATTTTGAGCACCATGGCCGGCTTGGCTGCCGGAGAAGCCGAGATGTTGATTTATGGCCTGCCGTTGACGATTTTTGCTCCGTTTCTGATGTACAAACAAGCAGCTGGGGAGCTTAAACGGAAGAAACAGTCCATTTTAATTGAGCTTCCGGAAATTTTGAACCAGTTGATGCTGCTGGTTGGCGCAGGCGAAACGGTGCCGCAGGCCCTGGTACGGATTGCGAATGGAAAAGAGGCTGGTGGCAGTCCGTTAATGGCCGAATTGAAGGAAACTGTTCACGTCCTTAAGGTGAACGTATCCTTTTCCAAAGCGATGGAGGACTTCAGCAAGCGGTGCGCAATGCAGGAGGTTTCGCTGTTTACGACAACGCTGCTGTTGAATTATAAGCGGGGTGGCGATGAACTGGTAATGGCTTTGAGGGAACTGTCCGTAAACCTGTGGGAGAAGCGCAAGGCGCTTGCCAAAACGCTCGGTGAAGAGGCGGCGTCCAAGCTGGTGTTTCCGATGGTCATGATATTTTTCGTCGTCATGGTTATGGTAGCGGCCCCTGCTTTAATGATGATGAACTAATTAAGCAACAGATATAGTCTTGCGACAATAGAGGAGGAAAAAGGAATGGAAGCTTTGAAAACGGCGTGGCAGCGGTTTTTGAAAGAAGAAGACGGACTTGGTACGCTTGAGATTTTGTTAATCATTGCGGTGTTGCTCATTATTGCGATTGCTTTCCGAAAGTGGATCACGAAGTGGATGGAAAGCTTATTTAACGATGCCAGTAAAGAAATAAAGGATTCCAAAAATGTAAATATCGACGATAGCAAGTTAGGCACGCCCTGACCTTGGCATGATGACATGACAGTGTTCATGAGATTTATCCATAAACGGATGTTCGTTATAACGTCCCGCCGACTCTTTGTCGGTGATTCCGGTCAATTTACGATTGAGGCGTCTTTGACGCTTCCTATCATTTTAATCGCGACTTTGCTGCTTATTTTCTTATTGCTATTTGCTTATCAGCAAGCTTCCGTTCATTACACGGCGGCATTGACGGCGGATCGAACAGCTTATATTTGGGACAACAGCAGAAAAGATCCGGTCACCGGATCGGTTGGGTTAGGGCAAACGGATGGTTTATACTGGCGGCTGACGACCGACCATCTGCTGAATTTATTCAGCTTTATGCTTCCTATCGCTCCGGCTTCCGTTCAGCTTCCGGTATCCGGCCAAGCAGCTGGGCAAAACGGTCCGGCAGGTAAACTTTCCCGAGCGGCAGGAAACCTGCCTGAGCAGCTTCGTGGAGAGATCGATTATACGAATCATGGATTTTTGCGCTATGTTCGCGTCGCCTTGGAAAAAAAGTTTCACTTTCCTTCCTTTGCACAGAAACTTTGGGGCAAAGAGGCTGATGTGGAGACTTCGTCCAAATCTTACGTCATTGACCCGCTCGAAACGATCCGGCTGACGGATCTGACCCGAACTTTCATTGGTGAAATCCAAGGGCGAATCAAGCCGAAGGATGCGCTGAAAACGATGGTCGACCCGAAAACCTCGGTCAAAGAACCGGTAAAAATCACCTCGGAAATCGAAGCTGCGGAGCATTTACGTGGCTTGGTTGGCGGGATAAGCAAGAAATTTAATTTGACCCCTGAAACCGTCCGGGTTGTTGATGCCTTGGACGCTTCCGGCGTGGCCCACCAGGCATATTACACCTTTAATGAAAAAAATTTGCGAGAGCAGATGGCAAAAGACGTGGAGCTGCTGAAGCAGGGCACTCAAATTAAAGGCGTGGTATGGCATTTTTTCAAGGTGTCGAAGAACGATAAAATGAAGCTGACTCAAGGTCTGAAACGTGATCTGGAACAAAAAGGAATTGTTGTTGTGCTTCATGAATGACGGAAATGGGGAATCCGGAGGTGAATTTTTGAGGAGGTTGCTAAAGCTATGGAAGGAGCAAAGCGGTGCCGTATCGATCTATTTGATCATCATTCTTGTTCCTTTGTTTCTGCTGTGCGGGCTGTTGATTGATGTCGCGAGGTGGAAGACCGCGGATAAGGAAGCCGAGAATGCCGTAAAATCCGGGGTTCGCTCGACACTTTCCGCTTTTTCTCCGGAGCTGGCAGCCTACGGGTTGTTTGGTACGGATCTGACCGGGAGCAAGGGGGACGGGATTTTCAAGCAAACGGTAGCCGGCAATTTGTCCGGCGCTGCGGAGCCTGGTCAATTCCGTTTTATTGATCAACGATTGGAAGAGGATTCGGCAAAGGTAACACCGATCTTCGCTCTGTCCAGTCATACGATCTTCAAGCAGCAAATATTGGAGGAGATGAAGTACCGGGCTCCGATGATTTACGCGCTTGAACTGACCGACAAGTTCAAAAAAACAGGCCTCGATGCCCAATTGAATCAAGCTTCGAAATTCGCCGAAAATGCGGTTAAAGTAGAAGAGCTGCTGGAAGAGCGCGATCGTAGACTGGATGAAGCTTGGGATGCCTTTCAAGCGATACGTCAAAAATCTGAAGTGCTGCATACGCATTACGATACGCAGCTTCGCGATTTGAACACGCTAAGTGAGAAAATCGGCATCCATACGCTGGAAAATATACGGGCCTCTCTACAATCTGCACAAGCTACGCTGAAGGCGTTAAACGACCAAATCAAGCAAATCGACAGTTCGATCATGTCTTTGATCCAAGGCGGCATAGGTGCCGCCGATTCGATCAGGCAGCTGAATCAGACGAAAAACGAATTGCAGCGTCAAGCGTCGGAAGCGGCGCAGAAGGTAGCAGAGTTCCAACAGCTGTTGGATGATTTCACCAAATACGCCGCTCTGCTCGGATTGTTGAAAGGCGAGGCAGCGATCGATGATGCAGCACTCTCCAAACATAAGGATGCGTTCTTGGAAGCGATGAAGCTGGCTAAAAAAGCTAACGATGACTTAAATGCCGAAATCAGCAAAGTTCGGCAGCCAAATGGTTCGGGTCAGCAGCTAAAGGCCGAGGATGTCTTCAACTTTGTGCATTTAATCGACCGCCAGGAACTGGAACAGTGGGAAGCGGGAGTAGGAACGGCGGTAGCGCAGTTTTCCAGCGTACGGGTTCAGCTTGAAGATAACCTTATGTTTACAAAACAAAAATACTCTACGACCACAGCAGCGTTGAATGGCTTCAAAACGAAAGTGGATGAATGGTACGCCAAACAGAATAAGGTACAAACCGAACGTCAGAGCAAAAATAAAGCGACGGCAGCGGCTAAACGGGAGCAAAGGGCCAAGGCGCAGCCGATTCTGGACGAGTTTCGGCGAACGATCGGCAGCTGCTCTCTTGTATCGAATGTCGATCCGTATGAAGAGAGCTACCGCAAGCTTCAGGGAGATCCGAAGACGGCTGGCAGTAAAGGCTTCTATCAGACGTATTTGGAAATGAACCAAGCTGCCGGAGCAATTTCTCCTGTATCGACTGTTAATTTGAAAACACCGGATCAGGCCGGGGCCAGCTCTTTGAAGCTGGTTTCAGCACTGGAAGGGGTGCTGACGGATGTGCGTGACGAGTTTTATATCGATGAATTCGCAGTCAGCAAATTCAGCTACCGAACACTTGGTTTGGAAAAGGATGCTTCCGGCATGTCCAGAACCTCCAAAGAGCTATCCAATCCCGCAGGCCATGAATTAACCAATCAGGAAGTTGAATATTTAATTTACGGTTCAACTACGTGCAGCGGCAACTATTCTTCGGCGTACGCGGAGATGTTCGCCGTCCGGCTGGCGATCGGAACGACCGAAGCGCTGCTTGAGCCGCGCAACGAAGTACTCGCCGCCGGTTCACCACTTCTCGTCTTGCTGGCTGCAGTGACGGAAGGCGCAATTCGGGCACAAGCGGACATGATGAAGCTTGTTCAAGGCGAGCAGGTGCCACTATCCCAGAAGCTGAGTGGTGTAATCACACTAGGGTATAAAGACTATCTGAGATTATTTCTGCTGCTTCATAGCCGTGAGTCGGTTCTGTTGTCCCGGATGCAGGCGCTGATTGAATTAAACACAAAACAGAAGCTTTATCAAATGACTACATATGTTTCCGGAGGTGTTTCAACATCATATCGGCTCTGGTTTTTACCGGCTATCATGAAACTGGTAGGGAAAAGCGGGTTCTCCGGTTGCGAGGTAAGCGGTAACCGCTGCCGAATGACCAAAACGGTAGACTTTACATATTAGGAGGCCAGTATGTTGCGATGGACGAAAGAGCAGAGAGGAAGCATCACTCTTGAAGCGGCGCTCGTGATGCCCTTTTTTCTGGCATTTCTTCTGCTGCTGATTGCGTTTATTCGCGTATCTTTGGCAGAGATGGCACTGCAGTCTGCCGTCTCGGAATCGGCCAAAGTCATTGCCGCCAACATGTACCCGGTCGAGCTATTATACCGACAGGGGCAAGCGCGATGGCAGAACAGCCGAGCCAGTGCTTGGCTGGGTACCGTGGTGACCCAACTGGAGACGGCCAGACAAAAAGTCATCGATTCCGAACAATTCGTGGAGGACTATGGCAAATGGATTCCTGAGCCTTTGGTTCGTTTGGTCGCTTGGGAAAAAGAGCGAAGAGAACAGCTGGAAGCGCTTGGAGGTTCGGCAAAGGACGAAGCGAAGAAAAAGGTGGAGCAGAAGGTTGCGGAAGCGGCGACGCCAATTATTGCATCGTTTGCCGATATGGGAAAGCTTGATCGAAGTAAATTCAAAGTCACCTCTCTTCATTTTCCAAACTTTGATGACCGGGAGAAGGCTTATGTTTCTATCGAAGCTCAGTATGAGTATACGTTCGCAGTCCCTTTTTTTAAGAAAACCGTCATACTTCGAAAAAAAGCGCAGGAGCGCGCATGGGTAGGGGGATAAGCATGCTCGGTATTTGGATCGCTGCGGTCATGTTAGCCGTTGCGTTCGTTACGGATATTACGAAACAAAAAATTCCGAATTGGCTTACCGTGACGGGAGCAATCTTCGGATTGATTTTCCATTTGGCTACGACCGGTTGGAACGGGCTGGCGTTTTCCGCTGCAGGACTGGCCTGCGGCTTTGCTCCGATGCTCGCGTTATATGTACTTCGTGCAGTGGGGGCTGGAGACGTCAAGCTGTTTGCTGCGCTGGGAGCCTTTACCGGGGCGGTGTTCTCCCTCTACGCTATGGCAGCCTCGCTCATATGCGCCGGTCTGATCGCGCTGCTTGTGTTGTTATGGCGCAGCGACGGTGTTCAACGGCTGACTCATGCGGGATTTTTGCTTATTCAGCTCGCCGCGTTCCGCAAGCTGTCTGTATTAAAGTCCGATCCTGCATCCGACGGTCGGCTCCGTTTTCCATTCATGTGGGCAGTGCTGCCGGGCGTCATGATTACGATCATTCAATGGGAATCCTTTGGTATTTAGTGTGACAAATAGAAAATAAAAGGAAAGGAGAATGACGTTGGACCAGCAGCTATACGGCCTGAAAGTCGATTTCGACAACCGGAACGGTCATTTTATGGTACTTACCTCACCGACCGGGATGAAGCAGCAAGACCTCTCGAGCTTTCAAGTCAATATGCTGTCGGCTAACCGGATTCCGCGGCTGCTCGAGGTTCAGGTAGAGGCGAGGAACGGAGATGTATGCTTGTATTATGCCATTACAGGCAAACGAATGCTCAGCCACTGGCTGCGAATGGAGATGCTTTCGCTCGCCCAATATTATGCGCTGCTGCTGCATATTGTCGAAGTGCTTGACGACAGCAAGGTATACATGCTCCAGCCCGGCAGATACGTTCTAAAGGAGGAATACATTTATTGCGGATCCGGTTTTCATGATTTGTATTTAACTTATATTCCTAAAGAATATTTGGATGGGAAGGGATCGGTTTCTTCAGATCTCCATCATTTGGCGTCGCGTTTGATTCACCGGGTAACCGAGCTCCATGGAAGCGGATTTCAAGAGCTAATGCGTTATTTGCAGGAGGAAGCTTTCAATTTGCCCGAGCTTAAACAACTGCTCTTGAAGCAAATCGGTCTTTTGCAGAATGTTTCACCGGCAGGACCGGAACTGGCGGGGGCGGGGATGACGGCTCCGACACAGCATGCTTTCAGAGCTTCCGTTCATCCGGACTCTGCGTTCTTTCATAGTCCGGAGCAGCCGTTTAATGATCCCCCCAGAGCGGTACGCAACGAGTATTCGGTGTATGAGCCAATTGGCGGACAGATACCTGTTTCGTCCCCGCCACATCATTCGTTGGAGCCCGGAATGCCCAAGACCGAAGCAGCAGCCAAAGCGAGGCCTGAATCCCGTAAAAGGCAATTGTTCGTTATTTTACTTACCGTTCTCGCATGGTGCTTCGTCTGGAAAATTTATTTTGACGATCCGAGCGACACAATGCTATGGATGTGTATCGGTTTGACGCTGATCTTCACGGCGGGAGCATTGGTACTGTTTCTCAGAATGGCAAAGACTTCAACCGAGGCACCGAAGCAGGGTGCGCCGGGGTTGTCCTTCGAGGCCACCAACGAAAAATTGCCTGAGCCGGATCGCGGGGATCAGGCAAGCTTTATGAGTCGCGTCGGTTTAGCGTCGCCATCGCCGATTAGTTTTGCTGCTCCGGGAGATCCGGTTATGCCTGACGCGGGACGTTCCGAGGAGCCGGACCCGATTTTTTCTCCGGCAACCGGATACAGCCAATTGTCGCAAGGAGAGATGCAGCCTCATGAGGTACAGCCCCAATCCTCGGATCTTGCGATGCGAACAACGCTGCTTGCGCCGCAGGACGCAACGGTCTTTCTAGGCAAAGCGCCGCGGCCTTCGGATGGTTCATGCACATGCTTGGAAGTTTATCGCAATGGCATCAGGGAGCAAATACAGCTTCATAAAAATAGCTTCGTCATCGGACGTGCCGGAGCGGGTGCGGATTGGGTGCACGAGGAAGCGGGCGTGTCCCGCTTGCATGCCGAATTTGTAAAGGATGACGAAGGCTACGCCGTCAAAGATTTAGGATCGCGGAACGGAACAACTGTCAATGGTGAATCTTTGGTGCCTTACCGGGTGCATCGGTTGAAGGAAGGTGATATAGTTAAGATCGTATCGACCGAATTTAAGTTTAAAATGGGGTTCTGACGCGTGAAACCGACGATTGCCGTCCATTTTCAATATGGATCCGCCACGCATACGGGATGGTTCCGTACAATTAATGAAGACCGCTCGCTGCTGCGAGTGGGACAGACAGTGAAAGGCATTCCGTATGCCGCTGCCGCGCTCGCCGACGGGATGGGCGGCTCGGAGGACGGCGCGCAAGCCAGCGAATTGGCCATTCGTCGGTTGAAGGAATGGCTTGATGCCAAGGTTCCTGCTTTGCTTTCCGCAGGAGACAGTCTGAAGAGATTGGAACGCGAGGCAGAGGGATGGTTTTTTGGCGTCCACCGGGAACTGGTCGCAATGGGGCAGGGCAGTGGTGGCCGTCTTGGCACGACATTGACGCTCTTGCTGTTGACGGATGCCGTCTACTTCATAGCACATGTCGGGGATTGCCGTATTTACAGGCTATCGCCGACAAGACGATGTAAGCGGTTGACCCGCGATCACACGTGGGTATCCGCCCAAGTCCGCCGCGGGAGAATGTCCGCACGGCGCGCACGAAGTCATCCCAAGCGCAATGTGCTGCTGCATTCACTGGGCATGGGAGAACGGCCTGATGTCTACATCCGCTCGGGCTACTACGCCCCGGGCACTTTATTTTTGTTGAGCAGCGACGGTTTTTACGACCGGTTTTTGCCCAGATCCATTGCCGCGCTGCTGCGTACTGCCAACAGCAAGGGCAGTGACCTGCAGGAAATGTGCGACTTGCTGTTAACAAAAGCATTGCAGCGAAAATCCGACGACAATATCAGTGTTGTGTTGCTCAAGCCCGTGACGGGGAGAAAGAACGCGAAAGAACGGCTGCGATTACATTGCGGACTATGGCTCCGCCGACTTTATCGCTGCGGCCGCAAGCTTCTGTCAAGTCTATCATCTGGATAACTTGCGCCTACTGATGTTATAATGAATTGTCGAGCGCGAATTATTTTCATAGACAGGAGATTCCGAAATTACATGAGCTTGTTGACGGTGGAAGAACTAAGCCACAGCTTTGGTGGCAGAGTATTGTTTAAAAACGTTTCGTTTCGCCTGCTTCCAGGAGAGCATGTTGGATTGGTAGGTGCGAATGGCGTCGGCAAATCGACGCTGATGAATATTTTGACCGGCAGTTTATTGAAGGATTCGGGGAAGGTCGAATGGACCCCCAAAGTAAATTATGGCTATTTGGACCAACATACGAAGCTGACACCGGGGAAAACGGTCCGCGAAGTGCTTAAGGACGCTTTTCTGCCTTTATTTGAACTGGAACAGGAGCTCAATGGGATCACCGAACAGATGGCAGACGCCGATCCGGACAAGTTGGAGCTGCTGCTCGAGCAAATGGGCGAGATTCAAGACCGGTTGGAAAATAGCGGCTTTTATCTGCTTGACGTAAAAGTCGAGGAGATGGCGAACGGTTTGGGACTTGATGCGATCGGATTGGACCGCGACGTGGCTCAGCTTAGCGGGGGACAGCGGACGAAGGTACTGCTGGCCAAGCTGCTGCTGGAACAGCCGACGGTTCTTCTCCTCGACGAGCCGACCAACTATCTGGACGTTGAGCATATCGACTGGCTGACGGATTACTTGCAAAACTATCCGTACGCCTTCATGCTGATATCCCATGATACCGAGTTTATGAACAAGGTTGTAAACGTCATTTACCATTTGGAATTTGCCAAGCTGACGCGTTACACCGCTAACTACGAAAAGTTTCTGCAAATGGCAGATATCAATAAACAGCAGCATATCGATGCGTATGAGAAGCAGCAGGAGTTTATCAAGAAGCAGGAAGATTTCATTCAGCGTAACAAAGCCCGTTATTCGACGTCGGGCCGGGCAAAAAGCCGTCAAAAGCAGCTAGACCGCATCGATCGGATCGACCGTCCCGAGGAGGCGGTAAAACCGACCTTCGTGTTCAAGGAATCACGGGCAAGCGGACGCATTGTGTTCGAGGGTAAAGACCTGGAAATCGGCTATTCCCATGCCCTTCTGCCTAAAATGAACGTCACGATTGAACGCGGCGATAAAATCGCTGTCGTGGGATGTAACGGGGTCGGGAAGTCGACGCTGTTGAAGACGATTTTGGGAAAAATCCAGCCGTTTGGCGGATCGACGTTTTTGGGCGACTTTCTGTACCCTTCTTACTTCGAGCAGGAAGTGAAAGCGCCGAATTTGACGCCGATCGATGATGTATGGAATGAATTCTCGCATATGAATCAGCATGAAGTTCGGGCTGCGTTAGCCCGGTGCGGGCTTAAAAACGACCACATCACCCGGCCGCTTAGCAGCTTGAGCGGGGGCGAGCAGGCAAAGGTTCGCCTATGCAAGCTGCTGATGCACGAGAGCAACTGGATTGCGTTTGACGAGCCGACGAACCACTTGGACGTGGCGGCCAAAGACGAGCTGAAGCGAGCGCTGAAGGAGTATAAAGGCACGATCGTGCTTGTATGCCACGAGCCCGATTTTTACGAGGATTGGGTAACGAAGGTGTGGGATGTCGAGGAATGGTCCGCCGCCAAAGCCGACAGGTAAGGACAGAAGCAGCCGACGAATTCGATTTTGAAAAAAGGGGACATGAATCGATGATTACTCATATCGTATTGTTCAAATTAAAAGACCGCAGCCCGGAAGCGGTCAAGCGCACGTATGACGTTCTGGCGAACATCGAAGGGAAAATCCCGGTGCTTCGCCATCTCGAAGTCGGCATGGACGTGCTTCACTTGGAACGTTCCTATGATATCGCGCTTATTACGAAATTCGATTCCTTCGAAGATCTGAAAATGTACGATACACACCCGGTGCATGAAGAAGTGAAGGCGCATATGAAGCAGGTGCTTGACGGAACCAGCATTTGCGTCGATTTCCAAAGCTGATTCCGGACTAGCTTCAACAAGGTGTTACCATATCATTGGCTTCATGATCATGAGCCACAGCATGACGAACAATACGAACAAATATAAATAAAGTGAACGGCTAAGCTTGCGGAGAAGTGCCTGACGGTCGTGTTCCGGTTCGTGCAGCTTACGGATCGTCGGAGAGAATGCTCGGGCCATGAACAACAGCGACGCGAACAGGACGACGAACGTGCCGAAAATCCACGGGGTCGTCCATGGCCAACTGCCAAGCCACATGAGAAGCAGTCCAGATGCGACGAGCACGTGTCCGGCATGCTTGGACAAACGAACGACGAAGCGGAAGGAATCGAGGTAGGAGTGCAGCAGATCGCCATCGGCGGTTTTTAACCTGCGAAGCATCGGTATCAGCACGAAGAACGGTCCGATCGATACCATGGCACTGATGGCATGAATGAATACGAGCCAGGAATACATGGTCAACAACCTCCACAACGGTAGCTGAAAATCGTAAAGAAAAAGAAACAGTGTAGCAAAGGCACCTGCAGCAAGCGGACCCGGCTTGGCCGGGGAGGCCGCGGCAAGTACCGAGGCTACACTGTTTTTGCCGTATTACACGGCGCGGAATTCGTGGACCCACACTTTCATGTGCGGAAGCCACGGCATGCCCGCATGCATAGATAAAATATAATTTTTGTAGGCCTCGACCGACTCATATCCTTCCGTCTTTGCGTGCTCGTCGGTCAGCTCTCCGAGCGATTGCTGATAAACGTTCGTCACTTCAAAGCGGTGGCCGTTCAACTCCATGATTTCGCCCGGATCGGCGTAACGTCCGTTGCGGCGGGTGGCCGTTTTTTCTCCGCGGAGCACTTTATCGATATCTTCTTGAACGGTGACCAAACGGTCGATACTACAGGTTTTTGGCGGCAATGGTTGAGACATGTGGATATGTACCTCCTTGGTTATTAGATCCATCCCGTAGCTTACCTTAAAATGGTTTGAGAAGCAAACGAACGGAGGCAGATTATATGAAATGGGATATAAACGAAACGTATATGATGCAGGTGCTGGACATGCTGCTCTCGACGCCGAGCCCAAGCGGTTTTTGCAGCAATATCATGGGCAAGCTGGCCGCCGAAGCGGAAAAGCTGGGGTACCCGATCAGCTTCACGCCTAAGGGCTGCGGGATTATAACGGTCGAAGGCCGGCAAAAGGACCGGGTAATCGGCTTGTTCGGTCATGTCGATACGCTGGGAGCGATGGTGCGTTCGATTAAGAGCAATGGCACGCTTCGGTTTACGCTGATCGGCGGCTATATGATGGGTTCCGTCGAAAATGAATACTGCCGTGTGCATACCCGTGACGGACGAACCTACGACGGCACGATCCTGACGACCAAGCCTTCGGTGCATGTTTTTCCGGATGCGCGAGATTTGAAGCGGGAAGAAGCGATCATGGAGGTACGACTGGACGAACCGGTCAAGTCAGCGGACGATGTCAAAGCGCTTGGCATTGGTACGGGGGATATCATTTCCTTTGACCCGCGCACCGAGTTTAAAACGAACGGCTTTATCAAATCCCGTCACCTGGACGATAAAGCGGGCGTTGCCGCTTTGTTCGGGCTGCTTGAACTGCTTAAGCGCGAGGCTATCGTACCCTCCTGCACGCTGAAGATTATGATCAGCGTATATGAAGAGGTCGGTCACGGCTCATCTTGGATACCGGGGGATATCAGCGAGGTGCTAGCGGTCGATATGGGTGCAATGGGAGAAGATTTGAATTGTACGGAGTTCGACGTCTCGATCTGCGCCAAAGATTCGTCCGGGCCTTACGATTACGCGATGACGTCGAAACTGATCGAGCTGGCGAAGCGCGACGGACTGAGCTACGCGGTCGATATTTACCCGCAGTACAGTTCGGATGCTTCCGCTGCGCTTCGCGGTGGGAGCAACATTCGCGCCGCTTTGATCGGCCCGGGTGTTCACGCTTCCCACGCGATGGAGCGGACGCATAAAGACGCTGTGCGGCATACGGCTTCGCTGCTTGCCGCTTACGTGACGGAGCCCGCCGAACCTTACGGCAATTAATAAACGCAAGCAACGGCGAGGAGGCTTGAATCTGCTTGAACATCATGACGGTAGAAGATTTATATAAAAGCTACGGCGAGAAAGTTTTATTTGACGGCATTCACTTTCAGATCAACGAGAAAGAACGGATCGGGCTCGTTGGCGTGAATGGCACGGGCAAATCGACCCTGCTGAAAATTATGGCCGGACTCGAATCGACGGAACGAGGAAAGCTTATCCATGCGAACCACTTCCATGTCGAGTATTTGCCGCAAAATCCGTCGTTCGATTCCGACTCGACCGTGCTTGAGCAGGTGTTTTACGGCGATACGCCGATGATGCAGGCATTGCGGGAATACGAATGGGCGCTTGCCGAGCTGCAGCTTGCCCCCGAGGATGAAAAACGGCAGGCGAAGCTGTTCGCCGCGCAGCAGCGTATGGATGCGACAGGCGCATGGGACGCCTCTACAACGGCAAAGACCGTGCTGACCCGGCTCGGCATCCGCGATTTCGGCCAAAAGGTCGGTACGCTTTCCGGCGGGCAGCGCAAGCGCGTCGCGATGGCTCGGGCGCTCATTCAACCGGCGGATCTGCTCATCTTGGACGAGCCGACCAATCATATTGACCACGAAACGGTGCAGTGGCTGGAAGAGTTTCTTGCGAAGTGGCGAGGCGCGCTGCTGCTTGTGACGCATGACCGGTATTTTCTCGACCGAGTAACGAACCGGATCTTCGAGCTGGACCGCGGCAAGCTGTACAGCTACGAGGGCAATTATGCGGCTTTTCTGGAGAAGAAAGCCGAGCGGCTGGAGCGCGAGGCCGCCGAGGAAGACAAGCGGCAAAATCTGCTGCGCAGAGAGTTGGCATGGCTTCGGCGGGGTGCCAAAGCCCGTACGACGAAACAGAAAGCGCGTGTGGAGCGTGTCGTTGAGCTGCGCGACCGCAAGGTGGACGGACCCGCTGCACAGATGGACATTTCGCTCGGTGCGAGCCGGCTCGGCAAAAAGATCATGGAGCTGGAAGAGGTCGGCAAATCGTTCGAGCAGCGTAAAATCGTCGACAACTTTAGCTATATCGTTTTACCTGAAGATCGCATCGGCATTATCGGCCCGAACGGGACGGGAAAATCGACGTTTTTGAACATGTTGGCCGGCCGACTGGAGCCGGATGCGGGTTCCATCGTAACCGGACCGACCGTGAAGTTGGCTTACTACACGCAGGAAAGCGTTGAGATGGACGAGAAGCAGCGGGCGATCGACTATATTAAAGAAGCGGCCGAGGTGGTGCGAACCTCGAGCGGCGAATCGGTTACGGCGGCGCAAATGTTCGAACGCTTCTTGTTCACGCCTGCCCAGCAATGGACGCCGATCGGCAAGCTGTCCGGAGGCGAGCGGCGCCGGTTGTATCTGCTGCGCACGCTGATGGGCGAGCCGAACGTGCTTTTGCTGGACGAGCCGACGAACGATCTGGATATCCAAACGTTGACGATCTTGGAAGAGTACCTTGAAGATTTTCCGGGCGTAGTCATTACCGTATCCCATGACCGTTATTTTCTGGACCGGACGTCGGATCATCTGTTCGTGTTCGAAGGGGAGGGCCGCATCCGAAGATTTTTCGGCAATTATACGGAATATCTGGAAGCGTCCCGAAGCGAAAAGCAGGCGGCAGCGGAGGAGCGGCGGGAAACCAAGGCGGCTGCCGAAACGGCGCCAGCGCAGCAGCGCGAATCGAACCGTCCCCGCAAGCTTTCCTACAAGGAGCAAAAAGAATGGGATGAAATCGAGGATAAAATTGCCGGGCTCGAGGATCGCTTGGCGCAGGTCAAGCAAGATATCGAGAACGCGGGCAGCGATTATACGAAAGCGCAAGAGCTGTTCAAGGAAGAGCAGGAGTTGACACAGCGGCTGGAGGAAGCGATGGACCGCTGGACTGAGCTGTCCGAGCTGGTAGAGAGTATCGCACAGAACAAGTAACGAAGCGTTTCAGCGGTGCGTCAGGCCATTTTGGGCGGAACAAAAAATAACATCCAGTGGGAAGACGCGCCAATTTATGCTATAATATACGTTTGGAAGCGGCTTTACACGGGCTGATCGCTTTATTCTATCGCGAAAGTAGGTTTTAAACAGATGATTACGGTAACAGGAGTCACCTTAAGATACGGTAAACGGGCACTGTTCGAGGATGTAAACATTAAGTTTACTCCCGGCAACTGCTATGGTTTGATCGGTGCGAACGGAGCGGGCAAATCGACATTCCTGAAAATTTTGTCCGGTGAGATGGAGCCGAACAAAGGCGAAGTCAGCATCACTCCAGGCGAGCGTATGGCGGTTCTGAAGCAGAACCATTTCGAATATGACGAAGTGGATGTGCTCAAAACGGTCATGATGGGACATGCGCGCTTGTTCCAAATTATGGAGGAGAAAGACGCCCTGTACGCAAAACCGGATTTCTCAGAAGAGGACGGCATGCGTGCGGCTGAGCTGGAAGGGGAATTCCAGGAGCTGGACGGCTGGCAGGCGGAATCGGACGCGGCGGAGCTGTTGATCGGTCTCGGCATTACCAAGGAACTGCACGATGTCAAAATGAAAGAACTCGACGGCAACCAAAAAGTCCGCGTCTTGCTGGCGCAGGCGTTGTTCGGCAACCCGAACATTTTGCTGCTTGACGAGCCTACGAACCATTTGAACATCGAATCGATCAGCTGGCTTGAAAATTTCCTTGCCAAATATGAAGGAACCGTCATTGTCGTATCCCATGACCGTCACTTCCTGAATCAGGTGTGCACGCACATTGCGGATATCGACTTCAGCAAAATCCAGATGTACGTCGGCAACTACGACTTCTGGTACGAATCCAGCCAGCTGGCTCTGAAACTGCAGCGTGAGGCTAACAAAAAGGTCGAGGAGAAGCGCAAAGAGCTCGAAACGTTCATTCAACGTTTTAGCGCGAACGCCTCCAAATCGAAGCAGGCGACTTCGCGTAAGAAGCTGCTGGAGAAGTTGACGCTCGATGATATCAAGCCGTCGACCCGGAAGTACCCGTTCATCAAATTTACTCCGGAGCGGGAAGCGGGCAAGCAATTGCTTCAAGTGGACCGGCTCAGCAAATCGATCGACGGCCAGTTGATTTTGAACAATATCAGCTTTACCGTGAACAAAGGCGACAAAATCGCCCTCGTCGGCCCGAACGGGATCGCCAAATCGACGTTGTTCCAAGTGCTGATGGGCGAGCTTGAAGCCGACGCCGGCGAGTACAGCTGGGGCGTAACGACGACGCAGGCGTACTTCCCGAAAGACAACTCGGCTTATTTCGACACGGACATTAACCTGGTTGACTGGCTGCGTCAATATTCCAAGGATCAAGACGAGTCCTATATCCGCGGCTTCTTGGGCCGTATGCTGTTCTCCGGCGAAGAGGCGCTTAAGAAAGCAAGCGTGCTGTCCGGGGGCGAAAAAGTGCGCTGCATGCTGTCCAAAATGATGATGAGCGGCGCCAACGTGCTGATTCTGGATGAGCCGACCAACCACTTGGATTTGGAATCGATCACGGCGCTGAACAACGGGCTGATGGATTTCGACGGAACGATGTTATTCGTCTCCCATGACCATCAATTTGTGCAAACGGTGGCCAACCGGATTATCGAGATTACGCCGAACGGCCTGATCGACAAGGTCATCACCTATGACGAATACTTGGAGAATGACGAGATTAAGAAGCAGCGCGACCTGCTGTATGCTTAATATCCATTCCAAGCTTGCGAGACCCAGCTGTTTCGTATAATTAAAAAAAGGATGAGCCGCAGGCCTGAAAAGGCTGTGCTCATCCTTCTTTTCCAATCGCGGCCGGTCAGCTTCCGCCGGTACGCCGGCGTTGGTTGTTCGGCTTTTTGTTGTTTTGGCTTTTCATCACAGACGCGTTTCCGGCACGCACTTGGCCGTTGGCTTTAGCGTCATGCTGGGCTTGCTTCTTTTGCGCGAGCTTGTTTTTAATCGCGTCCGCCAAGCTGACTTTTTTAGGCTCGCCTGCGGTTTGCGGTTGCTCATTCGAATTTTGGTTCGTTGTGTCCGACATTGTTTAACACCTGCCCTATACCCTGGATAGTACCATTCTACCGGATAGGTCCCTCTGGAAGCAATAAGCAAATATGATAGGGGAGGGATTGGAACCATGACGCTCGCAGAATGGTCGGAACAAGACCTGCTTGCATGGACGCCTGCAACGACCGAAGCTGTAGAACCGGAATTCCCGGAAAACGCGGCCGAAGGACATTTGGCTCATTCGGAGCCCCGTTACGTATTCTTCTACACTCCGCTGTGCGGCACGTGCAAGGTAGGCGAGAGGATGCTGGAGGTCGTCGCGGCGTTGAATCCGCGGACTCCCATGGGCCGCTGCAACATTAATTTCTCGCCGGTCCTGGCGCGGAATTGGCAAATCGAAAGCGTACCATGTCTGGTGCGGTGGCAGCGAGGGACAGTCGCAGATAAGAAATACCGGTTCGACGACGTGCAGGAGCTGCACCGTTGGATGAACGTTGCTACGAATGGCTGATGAGGCCTTTCTGACTTATAACAAGAAAGGGAGTCGTATCTATACGATGCTGGAATCCATGTTAACTCCCGGAACGATGGTCCGGGCTTCCTACAAAACAGGCGAGTACATCGGCGAGGTGGTCGAGCTGTCGCCTACCGGTAAAGTTGCCGTGAAGATTGCCGCGGTCGTGAAACACCCGACGCAAGGGGACTTGCACAATCCGATGGACCCGGATGTGGCGTTTTTCCATCAGCGGCGCGCGCTGGCCTATCAGGAGATTGCGCTTATGCCGCCGAACACGGTCCGGCCGTACCAAGGAACGGTGCCGGATTACCGCGAATCGCTGCGGCAGGCCTTGGCGCAGGAGCGCGAGCAGCTGCAGCGGACCGTTCGCTGGGCCGAGCGGTGTCTCGAAGAATTGGACCGGCTCGAGGGAGAGTACGCTTAAAACGGAAGGGATCGGGTTGTCATGCTGTTTGTGTTTATCGGCCTATGGACGATCGGGCTGCTCCTGATCGTCACCGATCCGAAGCGGGCGACGACACAATGGATCAGCAGCATCGCCTTTACAGGCGGCTGTGGCGGATTGTCAGCGGTGATTGCGGACGATCTTGTGCCTTATTTGTTTGACCGCGGCCTGTTGACAATGCCCGTTGCGGTGCTGCTGGCCAAAGCCGAGCTCGCCAGTTCGCTGATGTGCTACTTCGGCTTGCCTTATACGTTTTTGATGTTCGCCATTGTTTATTACCCGGATTATCCGGTGTGGCCGTGGAAACGATGGATTCCGTGGGCGCTGGTGGTTTTTCCTGCTTTTTCCTTCGTGCTCGAACCGAAACCCGGCGATCCGATCCCTTTTTACTTTGTCACCCCTTGGGCGGCGCCGTATATTGTGACAGGCGCCGTTTTATTGATCATGGCGCTACTGAAGGAGAAAAATTCGTTTCTCCGCCGCAGCCGGATGCTGACGACGCTTGCGGCTGCGCCGACGCTGGTGTTCGCTTTGTTTACGCTTTATTTGCTACCCACCTTCTTCGGTTTGTACGAATGGTGGCGCTATAACATATGGGTGATTGCGCTCACCCTGGCCATCATTGTCGGATCGAGCTTCCGCTACGGATTCATGGGTCTGCAAATCTCGATACGTAATCAGAAGCTTGATTATACGCTGCGCGCGATTACGTCCGGGACCTCGATTTTGAATCACGCGATCAAGAACGATGTCGGCAAAATCCGGCTGTTCGGCGACAAAATCAAATCCGAGGTGGCAGCCGGACGAACGGACCCCGCTCAAGTGGTGCAGGATATGGAAGTCATTTTGTCCGCATCGCAGCATATTTACGATATGATCTACCGGATTCAAGGACAAACGCAGGAGATCAAGCTTCAACTCGAGGAGTTGGACCCGCGTGAGCTGATGAGGGACTGTATCCGCACGCTGTCTCCGGAGCTGCATAAGGTCGAGGTTCGCGAGCAGTATTTAACGGAGGAGCGGATCGCCGCCGACCGGGCGCAACTGACCGAGGTATGGACCAACGTGCTGACGAATGCTATTGAAGCGATGCCGGACGGAGGCGTCCTGACCGTCCGCTTGACGGAAACGAAGCGCAAAGTCGTTGTGGAAATGAAGGACACGGGCCCCGGAATGGACAATTCGCAGCTCAAGCGCGTCTTCGATCCGTTCTACACGACCAAGAGCGGTAAAAAAATGAACTTCGGCTTGGGACTTTCTTATTGTTATACTATAGTTCAGAAGCACAAAGGCACCATGAACATTCACAGCAAGCCGGGCCAAGGAACAAGCGTCTTCATGCAGTTTCCGAAGCAAAAGCGTCTTCCGGCGGGAAGGGAGTTAATTTAAATGGAGCATCCTGCGATTCGCGTCGTCATTGTCGAGGACGATCCGGACTGGCTGCGCGGCCTGCACAGCTACTTGCAGAAGGAGCCGGATATCGAAGTGGTGGGTCAGGCTTCGTCCGGTGAAGCGGCTGTCGAGCTGTTGGAGAAGACGGAAGCGGATGTCGTTCTGATGGACGTCATGATGTCCGACAGCCCGGAGGGACTGTGGGCGGCAGCGGAAATCGTCAAGTGCAGCGGGGCCCGTGTCGTCATGCTTTCTTCGATGGAGGAGAAGGAAATCATTTTCGAAGCGTTCAAGGCCGGCGCCGTCGATTATATGGTGAAGTCCAACTTCACGGAAATTCCGCAGACGATCCGCAGTGCATACGCCAACCGGAGCTCCATCCATCCGAGCGTCGCTGCGCAGATGCGGGAAGAATTCCGTCGCCTGAAGCAGCTTGAACATGAGGTGCGGGTGAGAGAACTCAAAAATTTGTTGACGCCAACCGAAATTCAAGTGCTCGATCTGATCGAAAAAGGGCACACTCAAACGCAAATCGCCGACAAATTCGTCGTTTCCATACGGACGATCAAAGTGCACGTTGGGAATATTTTGAAGAAACTGGGCGGAAAAAGCAGCAAGGAAGCGGCCCAAAAAGCAAAAGATATGGGCATTTTGTAAGCTGCCAGAAAAGCGACTGCCACAGGCGTAAAAGCCGGAAGGACGCCGCTTTTTTCCGTTACACTTGCCCGAAGTTTATGGTATAGTGAAACTGTTTGAGAACATAGAAAACCGTCAGCGAAGGAGCCTAACGCATGAGCGCAAACGACAAAATACAAATCGGCGTCATCGGCGCCGGCAACATCGGCAATGTACACATTCAGGAATTTATGCAAATCCCGGACGTCGCCGTAACGGCCGTGACGGACGTCTATCAGCCTATGGCTATCGCACGGGCGAAGGAATATAATATTCCGAACGTTTACGCAACCTACCAGGAGTTGCTGCAGGATCCGAGCTTGGATGCGGTAATCGTAGCCGTCCCGAACGATGCTCATGCACCCATTGCCATTGAAGCGCTTCAAGCCGGCAAGCACGTTCTGCTTGAAAAACCGATGGCCGTCAACGCGGCTTCCGCCAAAGAAATTGTCAAGGCACACCTGAAGTCGGGTAAAGTGCTGATGATGTCGCATCAGATGCGTTGGGAATCGCTTAATATGCAGGTGAAGGAACAAATCGACAAAGGCGCGCTCGGCAGCATCTATAATGTAAAAACCGGCTGGCTCCGCCGCAAAGGGATTCCGGGCTGGGGCACTTGGTTTACGCAAATGCATAAATCCGGCGGCGGGCCGTTGATCGATATCGGCGTGCATATGCTGGATTTGTCGCTGCACTTGATGGGCAGTCCGAAGCCGGTCTCCGTCTTCGGGACGACGTATGCCGAGTTCGGACCGAAGAAACGCGGTATCGGCACTTGGGGCAAGCCGGACTGGAACGGCTTTTATGACGTTGAGGATCTGGCAACCGCTCTTATCAAGCTGGATAACGGCAGCACGCTGTCGCTGGATGTAAGCTGGGCGGCCAATACCGATTTTATCGATAACGGACCTTATATTTACCTGATGGGCTCCGAGGGAGGCGCTTCTCTACGTGCAGGAAGAGGGACGCTGCATACCGAGCTGTTCGAGCGGACCGCCGACGTAGAGTTGACGGTGGATTCGAACGATGAAGGGCCTCGTCAGCGCATGAGCCGCCATTTCCTCGATTGCATCCGGGAGCACCGCGAGCCGCTCACATCCGCGATGTCAGGTCTGACGAACAGTTTAGTGCTGGAAGCGATCTATGAGTCGTCCCGTACAGGTCAACTCGTTACGCTGGATTGGAGCTTGGATTAACCCTTATGGATGAATTGCTTCAAGTAAATTTGCAATTATTCAGCATTATCGGCACGATCGCGTTTGCTATTTCCGGCGCGGTCGTTGCCATGGAAGAAGAATATGATATTCTCGGCGTTTTCGTACTTGCCTTTGTGACGGCGTTCGGCGGCGGGGTCGTCCGGAACTTGCTGATCGGCATACCTGTCAACACGCTTTGGACGCAGGGACTTTACTTGAAAACGGCGCTCATCGCGGCGTTTCTTGTTTTTATCGTTCCCGTCAGCTGGATTCGCCGCTGGAAAACGTGGGAATCCTTGTTCGACGCTATCGGCTTGGCGGCTTTCTCCATTCAAGGGGCACTGTATGCGGTTCAGATGAATGCTCCGCTAAGCGCCGTCATCGTAGCGGCGATGATGACCGGGATCGGCGGCGGGATTATTCGCGACGTGTTGGCCGGACGGAAGCCGCTAGTACTGCATGACGAGATCTATGCGGTTTGGGGCATGCTGGCAGGATTTCTGATCGGAATCGGCTGGTTCCAAGGATCGTGGCCGCTGCTGGGACTATTCGCGCTTATTGTTATTTTGCGGATGCTGTCGGTGGTGTACAAATGGCGGCTGCCGCGGCGCACGCTGCGGCTTAATGAGGAATCAAAGCAAGCTAAGGGGGCTTAGCATGATGTCGGAAACAAACGAACCGAACGCGTCCTGGAGCAGCCGGAAACGTATCCCGGGCGAAGAAATCGGAGATCGGCTCGACTCCGTTCGCGTGTTGAAAGAAGATGCACTTGAGCTGTATGAAATCGCCAAAGACAAGGCGACAGGGGAACATTACCTGCATTACGCCTACTTGCACCGGAATTTGGCCGCGATCCCGGCGGGACCGGAGGCCGTACAGGAAGAATCGTTTCATCACTTGATGCCGCTGGAAAGCGACGAGGTGCTCGGTTTTTTATTCGGGGAAGCGCCTTACGATTACCCGGCCCATTGGAGCAAGCCATTCCTGCGCAACGGCCCCGAAGGCGATTATGTGTGGTTCGATCCTGGCTATGTGGCGGCAGAAGCCGAGCATGAAGCGATTGGCCGCGACATTGCGGAGCAGCTTGCGCTCTTTAAGCAAGCGGGAGACGTATCGGAACAAAAAGTCCGTGAGCTGCTGGAGCGGCTAAATCCCAACGATAGCGAAAAGAAGTAGCGCTGCGCATATTTTCCGGCGGGTGATTCATCCTAAGCGTGAGCCTTACGAGGGCACGTCTACAGGAGGGACACGACAGGATGAACACCGCGATACACCGAAAGGGGCTGCTTCTTCTCGCAGTAGCCGGCTGTTTGCTGCTGCAAAGCGCGTGCGGCGGGAATAGGCCGCAGGCCAGCCGGCCCGGCGGCGGGCTGGAGGATTACCGGCAGCAAGCCTTGTATGACCGCGATTCCCGCAATAACGAAGACGGATCGCTTGGGGTCAAGCAGCGATGGGTAGACGAGCAGCAGGCCCGTCAAGGGAAAGAATACAGCGGACGAAAACAACTCGATATGACGAACCGGCACTCGGCGAGTACGATGGCATTCTCGCCACAGATCGCGGAGCGGGTGAAGGGCATCTCCGGCGTCCGTGAGGCCCAGGTGCTGCTGACGGAAGTGAACGGCTATGTGGCGGTCGTTCTGGACGGTCATAGTCCGGAAGCCGAGGCGTCGCCGGACATGCTGGGGTATCAGGTAACGTCGAAAGGCGGAGTCGGGATATTCGGAGGCACCGATAAAGGTCCGAACCGGTATTCGTGGACGGAAAACGGGGGCTTGTCGACCGGAAAGGCCGATGAAATTCGCAAGCTGGTCATGTCGATGGCGCCTACCAACATTCAGCAAGTATACGTATCGGCTAACCCGAATTTCGTGCAGCGCATCCGCTTTTATGCGAAGGAAGAGAAAGAGCGCGGCACCATGACCAATTATATGAACGAGTTCAATACGTTGATCCTGCATGTATTTCCGGACGATGCCAATACACGCAAATAACGATGCCGCCGTATGCAAAAAAAATCCGGTCGGTCGCAACGCTTGACAAGGTTGCGTACCCGGCCGGATTTTTTATGGTTGATAAAAGTGCGTAGTTGGTGAGCCCGGTTAATTGGCCTTCATTGGCATTTCGAATTTATAGCCGACGCCCCATACGGTTTTGATATATTTGGGCTCCTTAGGGTCCGCCTCGATTTTTTTGCGGAGATTCGTAATATGTACGTCGACCGAGCGTTCGGTTACGAAGGAATCGATGCCGCGGATTTTGTTCAGCAGCTCTTCTCTTGAGAATACTTTGCCCGGATGTAGCCAGAAATTTTTCATGATTTCAAATTCGGAATAGGTCGTTTCCACCGCTTGACCGTGCAAATAGATGCCACGCTTTTCCAAATCGAGGACGATGTCCTTCGTTTCCGTAGGCACTAGGTCCTCTGCTGCCGGTCTGACCGTTTGGGTTAAGGCGGAGCGGCGCAGAAGCGCGCTCGTCCGCGCGGCCAGCTCCCGCATGCTGAACGGTTTGCACAAATAATCGTCGGCGCCGATCATCAGCGCGTTGACGCGTTCGGATACCTCGCTTTTGGCGGAAACGATCATGATCGGTACGTTGGAGACGGTGCGAAAGTGCTTGCACATCTCGATGCCGTTCGTATCCGGAAGCATCAAATCAAGAATGACGACATCCGGCTCATGCAGGCTGAACAATTCTTTACCCTGTTTGCCGTTGGCTGCACAATACACGGTATAATTTTCTTCGCTCAAGTAAATGGATATCATATCCGAAATACTTTGATCATCCTCAACCAGCAATACTTTAGACATGACGTGCCACCTCGACGAAATGAAGTATTAGATAAATGTTAAGAAACTTAATAAAAATCAAATATGCGGCTGCTACTTTTTTAAAGAATGTCCTTCATAATCGAAATCGTAGAAAGCCTTAAGAGCGAATAACCCGACATGGAAGCGGCCAGCCGTTCGTTTGCGCGAACAAAGCCAAGGAGGTATACCGATGCTGATTCAGGCACAGTTGGAACACCGAATTCGCAGCTGCATCGACGAGTTGAACGCTTTGGTAACCGGCCAAGGCTGTTTGCTGACCGATCCGAAAGTCCTACATAAAAGCAAGGAGCTCGACGAGCTCATTTTACTCGCCATGCGTCCGCTGCAGCCAGCCGGACAAGCCGCCGTATAAAAGTGCCGACAGGGGGACATACCAAAAAAGAATACGGCTTTTTTGGAAGGATGTGCCTCTCCGGTGAGCAGCGCTTACAAAGTTTGTGCTTCCTGCAGCGCTTCGAGCTGTAACTATGCCCCCCAACGAGATATCATCCGGACGGTCAGCCATGAGTCGTCCTTTTCGCGTGCGTTATTTATGAACGGCTTAAACGAGCTGGACATGAAAATCAAATGCCCGCAGTGCGGGCACCGTATGTTCTATTACCCGGTCACCTGGATGGCCGAGCCTGTCCACCACGATTAACGCTTCTTCCATTGTAGCATGGGAGGGCATGTCAAGAAACGGGGTCATTTGACCCACGTTTCTCCCCACTTTTGAACCGCATTCATGACCGGTTCCAGTGCTTTTCCCTTATCTGTCAATTCGTACTCGATCCGGACCGGCGTCTCGGGATAGACATGCCGGCTGATTAATCCGGCGGCTTCCAGCTCTTTGAAGCGTTCGGCAAGCATACGGTCGCTCATTCCGGGAATCATCTCGGAGATATCTTTAAAGCGGCACGGACCTCCCAATAATGCTCGGATAATCAGACCGGTCCAGCGCTTGCCTAAAATTTCAAAGGCGGCTTCAAATTTGGGACATAAATGATGCGGATGATCTGCCATCGTTTTCACCTCTTCTTACCCTTCATTTTAGCATAAGTTACTTGACAAAAGTAAGTTTTTTGTTTCGTTTTTGCCGGGTTCACCATCCTGAAGTCCCGGCAGCTCCGTTCGCCCCAGGCGTGGCGGGGCTTTTCCCGGTTCTGAACGAAATTTGTCGTTTTTAGTCGCAGATTGGAGTTGAAAAATCGAATAAAGTAAAGTATAACAGCGATAGGACTTTCATGAAAATCATACCATCATTCAGGAGGAACCTTCCATGTACGGTGCACCGTTATCGACGAACGCGAAAAAAATGATGCTGCTGGGAGCAGGCGAGCTGGGCAAGGAGGTCATTCTTGAAGCCCAGCGTCTTGGCGTGGAAACGATCGCGGTCGATCGTTACGCGAATGCGCCCGCTATGCAGGTGGCGCACCGATCCTATGTCATCAACATGCTGGACGGCGAGGAGCTGCGCCGAACCATTGAGAAAGAACGCCCCGATCTTATCGTGCCCGAGATTGAAGCGATTGCGACGCCGACCTTGGTGGAGCTGGAAAGCGAAGGCTATCGCGTCGTGCCTACGGCAACCGCCGCAAGGCTGACGATGGACCGGGAAGGCATCCGGAGACTGGCCGCGGAGACGCTTGGCTTGCCTACAGCAAAGTATGCGTTCGCCGACAGCCTGGAGGAGCTGCAGGAGGCTGTCGCGACGATCGGAACGCCGTGCGTCATCAAGCCAATTATGAGTTCCTCGGGCAAAGGGCAGAGCGTCTGCCGCACACCGGAAGACGTAGAAGCTAGCTGGAACTATGCCATGGAAGGCGGCCGGGCCAAAAAGACCCGCGTCATCGTGGAAGAATTCATCTCCTTCGATTCGGAAATTACGCTGCTTACCGTCCGATCTATCTCCGGAACGACGTATTGCGCGCCCATCGGCCATATTCAAAAGGATGGCGATTATATCGAATCCTGGCAGCCGCATGCGATGAGCGACGCTCAAATCGCGGAGGCCCAGCGGGTGGCGGGGGCGATCACCGAGGCGCTTGGCGGCGCCGGCATTTACGGGGTGGAATTGTTCCTCGCGCCGGACAAGGTGTACTTCAGCGAGGTAAGTCCCCGCCCGCACGATACGGGAATGGTGACGATGGCTTCGCAGGATTTGTCCGAGTTTGCCTTGCACGTACGGGCGATCCTCGGGTTCCCGATTCCCAACGTGCGGCTGCTGACACCGGCGGCTTCCTACACGCTGAAGGCGGACCGGGAAACGTCGGACTTTCGCATCGGCGGTCTCGAACAGGCGCTGGCGGTCCCGAATTCCCAGGTTCGCGTGTTCGGCAAGCCGGAGACGAAGCCGGGCCGGCGTATGGCTGTCGCTTTGAGCTCAGCGGAGACGGTGGAAGCCGCCCGCCGGCAGGCCATGGAAGCCGCTTCGCACCTGCGCATCGAGTACGGGACGGACAAGGCTTAAGGTCGCGAAACCGGGGCATCCGAATGTGCGTATAACATCCATACGGTTCATAGAGTCCTTCCATCAGTTTAACAACGGGTACAAGCCCCCCTAAAAGGAGAGAGTGTCCATGAATGCGCATGAAGTTGATTACCGGATTATCGGTTCGGAAATGCAGTTTGTCGAGGTCGAGCTTGACCCGGGAGAAACCGTTTTTGCCGAAGCCGGATCGATGATGATGATGGACCAGAGCATACAGATGGAAACGATTTTCGGCGACGGGAGCGAGCAGAACAAAGGCTTCGTCGGAAAGCTGTTCGGCGCAGGCAAGCGGCTGCTTTCGGGCGAGAGCTTGTTCATGACCGCGTTCACGAACCGGGGCTCGGGCAAGGAATGCGTCAGCTTTGCTTCCCCGTATCCAGGCCGCATTTTACCGATGGATCTGGTGGAGCTGAACGGCAAGCTGATCTGCCAAAAGGATGCGTTTCTGTGCGCGGCGAAGGGCGTTTCGGTCGGCATCGAGTTTCAGCGCAAGCTGGGCGCCGGATTTTTCGGCGGCGAAGGCTTTATCATGCAGAAGATCGAAGGAGACGGTCTGGCGTTCGTTCACGCGGGCGGGGCGATTCATGAGCGAGTGTTGGGCCCGGGCGAAATGATCCGTGTGGATACCGGATGTCTGGTCGCGATGACGCAGGATGTGGATTACGACATCGAGTTCGTCAAAGGCGTCAAGACGGCGATCTTTGGCGGCGAAGGGCTGTTTTTCGCCACGCTGCGGGGACCGGGCCGGGTATGGATTCAGTCGCTGCCGTTCAGCCGGTTGGCGGATCGAGTGATGAGCGCGGCACGGACGGGCGGACGCAAGGAGGAAGGCAGCATTTTGGGCGGCCTCGGAAATCTGCTTGACGGCGACCGTTAAAAAACGATATGATTGATAGTACGATTATTTTTTGCCGCTCACAATATCGTTGAAAGAGGTGCTGTAGATGGCGTACCAACCACAAGTCATCGATGCCAAAATCGTCAGTCACAATCCAAAAAATGGATTGTTCGAAATCGTAGCACAATTGAAGGATCGGACGGTTTGCCGTCTTATTTACGAACAGGATACGGCAGGCAACGTCACGCCAACCCATATTAACCGGCTGCTGAAAGAGCCTTGCCCGATTTGCCGCAAAGACTTTTTATGCAACTGCATGTCCAAGTTCAAAGAAAACATTTCGTCTCAAGCGCTTGACTTGGCGGGTACTCCGCAAGCTTAACCGGCGGACCGTTCGAACGACCCGTGGACCTCTTGTTCACGGGTTTTTGCGTTCGATATGGGCATGCACCCTCGCGGTGCTTTTTTCTTTTCCCTTGGTTGTATGGTAAAATGAAGAAATCAATGGAATTGGAAGGCGGGAGCTGCCATGCGCATCGGAGTCGTATCCGATACTCATATGTTCAGCCGGGCCAGAACGCTGCCGGAGCCGCTCGTTCAGGGCTTGCAGGGGGTTGATCTGATCCTGCACGCGGGAGATTGGGTCGACGAGGCCGTGTGCGATCTGTTTGAGGCGCTGGCCCCGGTTGAGGGGATTGCCGGCAATAACGACGGCATGGACATCGTTAGACGCTTCGGCCGCCGCAAGCTTCTTGAGCTCGGCGGGTACCGCATCGGGATGGTGCACGGCCACGGCGGCCGTTCTACGGTTGATACGGCTTACGAATCCTTCCGCGACGCGGAAGGGAAGGGGACGGCGGACATCGTGCTGTTTGGCCACTCGCATATCCCTTACAAGGAAGAACGCGGAGGCATGCTGCTGTTCAATCCCGGATCGCCGACCGATAAGCGCCGGCAGCCCAGATATTCCTACGGTATCCTTCAGCTCGGAAGCCGAGTGGAGGCCGACCATTATTATTTTGACAAAACCAATTGAATCAGGAGACGGAGGAAGCGACATGGCACAGTGGAAAGAAATTACAACGAATGAAGAATGGGAGCAGCTTTTAGCGGCGACGACGGAACAACCGATCGTTGTGCTCAAGCATAGCACGGCATGTCCGGTCAGCTTCAATGCGCTGCAGGAATATGAGGCTTATCTCGGAAAAACGCCGAATACGGATGTCGAGTATGTTTTGGTCAAGGTCATCGAATCCCGTCCGGTGTCCAATCAAATTGCCGAGGATACGGGCGTAAAGCACGCTTCGCCGCAAATTTTATATATCAAAAACAAAGAAACGATTTGGAATACGTCGCATTGGGCGATTACCGAAGAGCATATGACCGCCGTATTGAACTAAAGCCGGCAAGCCGAGGCTAAGGAAAGGGGAATGACCGCTATGGGAGTGACGCCGTTTGCGTTTTTTTCCGGCGCGTTGTTTGCGCGCAAGCTATGCTACGTCTATCTTCCCCCGAGCTATAACGAGTCCGAGGACACCCGCTACCCGGTTATTTATTTGCTTCACGGGCTATACGGGAACGAAACGAGCTGGAGCGTGAAAGGAAACGCCGAGCAAACGATCGAAAAGCTGATGGCTTCAGGTGACCTTCGCGAAAGCATCGTAGTCATGGTCAGCGACGGAGGCTACGGACACGGCACGTTTTATGTTAACTGGTTTGACGGCTCGGGACGTTTCGAGGATTATTTCCTGTACGATCTCATTCCTGCGATCGACCGCGAGTTCCGCACGATTGCAGATACTTCCCATAGAGCTCTCTGCGGCCTGTCCATGGGCGGCTACGGCTCGTTCGTGCTGGCGCTGCGCAATCCGCATCTTTTCGGCGCGGCCGCCAGTATCGCAGGTGCGCTCATGTCGGTCGGCCTCATGAACGAAGCGTTCCTTCGTACAGACGTGTGCCGGATGATCGGACCCGTACACGGGCCTTATGCGCAAGAGCTGGATTTGCACATGCTGGCCGCACGAAGGGTGAAGGAGGAAGTCCGGCCAGCGCTTCATTTCAACTGCGGTACATCGGATTCGTTATTCCCGCTCAGCTCCGCTTATCAGGCGCTGCTGGAGCAGATCGGCTACCCGCATGAGTATATGGAGTTCGAAGGGGATCATAATTGGGAGTACTTCGGAGGGCATCTGCCTGAGGCGCTTCGGTTTATCGAACGATCTTTCGCCGGATCGGCGCCAAAGCACAGCTCGGCAGTTTGATAACCGGCACGGCCGAAAAGCCCGCCGTCTTCAGTGGATGAAACGCATGATTTCATCGCTGGAGACAGGCGGGCTTTTGTGTGTCCGGCGCGTGCCAGTTGTCAGCCATAGGGCGGTGCTAATTCTCCATTCATCGTTTGTTTTATCCTCTCCTCATTCGTGTTCCAGGAAAGAAATCCTTTTTGCTCCAGCAATTCTTCTGTGGCCTTCCACAGCTTGTGCTGCATTGCAGCGTCTCCTCCGGGCGATATGGGTTCAATTGATTTTCCGGTTCCAACGTTAAAATATCCGCCTGTCATTTTTTGATATTCCGGCTCCACAATCAATCGGGTGATTATATCGGCTCCTCTTCGCGGATCGCCAAGACGAAGGGCCTTCAACAATCGTTCTAATACGGGTGCGAACCAAAGTTCCCGTCCGAGTCCGGTAACATTAAATCCTGGATTTAGCGCATTTACGCTGATTCCTGTACCCGCCCACCGACGTGCCAGTTCAGCAGTAAACATAATATTTAACAATTTGGTTTTTCCATAAATGGGGGATGAGCCGCGAGCGGTAAAGGGAGTTGTATCCGTTAAATCCTCGGGGAGCTTCAAAACGCCGTGACGACGTGAAGCTTCAGAGGCGACATTGACAACTCTGGCCTTGTTTGCGTTCTGCAGGGACGGTTTTAGCATATGTGTCAATAGCCACGGTGCCAAATAATTGACAGCAATCATTTCAGGAAACCCCTCGGGCGTGATGCGGGGCTCAAAGGCATGGATTCCCGCATTGTTCAACAACACATCAATTTTAGGATAAGCGGCGGCTATTTCAGCCCCCATCCGTTGAACATCCTTCAAGAGCGATAAATCTCCATAAAAAAAATCAACTTTTGCCGATGGTGCATTCTCTTCAATCCGTTTTCTCGTCGCATCAGCGCGTTCTTTACTTCTGGCAGTCAAGACAAGGTCGAAACCGCGTTTTCCCAATTCAAGCGCGACAAGCTGTCCAAGACCGCTGGTGGCACCAGTAATGACAACAGTTGCTTTATGAGGCATCGTCATTTCTCCTTCATGTGATATAATTTTTTTGGAACCAATAGGCAGTATATAGTTGACATATGTCCACTATAATAATTTGATTGATATATGTCAATCAAATTCGAGTTATCTTTTTGATCTGAAGAAAGGTGATTGAGGATGAAGGAAAATGAACCGAGGGAGAAACTGGAGATTGAGTTGGGTGAGCAGCTTAACGCCCTCATTAGCGCTTCACATGCCTTGAATGTCAGAGCCGCAGCGAAATTCGATTCCTCCTTACAGCCGGCCGCTTTCCATATTGTTCGTTGGCTGTATTCCTATGGCCCCACTAATGCCGCAACATTAGCGGACTCAACTGCGATGGATCGAAGTTCGGTTAGTCGCCTTGTGAAACAGCTCCAGTCTCTGGGATATGTGAACAGAGAAGCGTCTCCTAAAGATGGACGGGGAATCGTGTTGTCTCTTACCGAGTATGGACAACAAAAAATAATCGATGCGCTTAAGGAGAAAGAGTCCATTTTTTATGAACGTCTCTCGGACTGGAAAGACGCAGAGCTTCATGATTTCATCCAAATGCTCCGGCAGTTCAATGGATTCAATCGTCTTTAAGAACGTAAACTTACCAAAGTGAATGTGTATGGTTAACCGAAAAGTATTGGCTGACGGCGAACCGGACGTTAGTTCAAAAAAACCAGCGGACAATCTAAGACTTATTTTTCGGTCCTAGGCTGCCGCTGGTTTTATACTCAGGTCAGTCTTATATTTTATTTTCAGCGGACACCTTTTTTACACAAATGTACGGTAAACGTCGTTCCCTCCCCCGGATCGGAATGGCACTCCACGTCTCCACCGTAATGCTGAAGATAATTCTGCACGATATGCAGACCGAGACCGGAATTCGTAACGTCGGACTTGGTGGAGAAGCCTTTTTCGAATAGGTTTAACCGGTCCTCTTCCTTGACATAGGAGCCGGTATTAAATACGGAAACCGTGTACCGGTCTTCGGATTCTTCGATCGTCAGACGGACGGTGCGGAGCAAATCGTCGGTCGGAATGGCCTCCACGGCATTTTTTAGCAGATTGTGCATAATGCTGGAGAAATAACAGATCGGCAGCGTCAGCTCTTCAAACGTGCAGTCAAACTTCCCGGCGACCTGCAGATCGATTTTCTGGGCGATGCAGATAAGCGACAGGTTGCTCAGAACGATACCGAGCACCGGAAATTCAACCGAACCGATGACCGAATGCTGCACGATTTCTTTGCACCAGACGGAGATATATTCCTTCGCCATATCGAACTTGTTCATCATCAGCAGAGCATGAATGGTTTGCACATTGTTGATCAGCTCGTGCTGCGCTTTGCGTATATTCAGCATGGTTGATTCCGCCGATTGCACCCATCGTTCCTTCTCGTCCAGCTGCAGCCGGATGTTTTTCTCCCGCTCCTCCATGAGCTGCAGCTTGCAGTCTTTGTATTCCAAATGGTCGTACAGCTTGGAATTCTCGATCAGCATCGCGACCTCAGCGGCCAACAGCTTAAGCGTGTCGAGACGCGCTTCTTGAAATACATGGCTGGCGAGGCTGTTCTCCAGGTAAAGCGCGCCGATCAGCTTGCTCTGCTTAAGAATAGGCACACAAAGAATCGATTTGGGCCGCTGCGCCAAAATGTAAGCGTCCCGGGCGAAAATGTCCGAGGCTGCCGCATCGTGCAAAAGCACCGTTTCGCCGGTCCGGGCGGCAAACTGTATCACCGTGACGGCCGTGCTGAGGCAATCGTCCAAATGGGCCGAATGCAGCGACTTGAACGGGGCACGGAGCGCCTTTTCCGCTTCGACGAACAGCCGGCCGTTCCGTTCGAGCACGAGGAGCCCTTTGTCCGCACCCGCATTTTCCAGCAGGATCGACATGATGCTTTCGAGCATGTGTTGGAATACAGCTTCGTTCGAGATGGCTTGAGACGCCTTCATCATGCAGGAGAGGTCGATCGTCGATTCACCGGCCTGCGCCCTGCCGAGCAAGGACGGATAGCGGTCATCGAGATCGGATACCTTCCGGTTGGCGCCCCACTTCGCATATAAGCTTCGGGCTTCTATTAAATAAGAGCGGGCCACCTTGAGCTTGCCGGCCTGCATATAGAACTTTGCGGCATATTCCCCGACCATCGCTTCGAGCGGTAGGAAGCCATTTTTCGAGGCATGATGAATGGCCTGGTCGTATTTTTCCGCAGCCAGCACCGGGTTGCCGGAAATCCGATGCCATTCGGCTTCGACAAGCAGCTTCATCGCGAGAAAATTATCCGGCGAGAAGGTCGACCATTTTTCCAGAAACCGGATGCTTTTGCGGATACGGATTTTGTAAGCTTTCTGCTCCTTGGCCGACGCCTTGGCGTACAAACCGGCAAGCGCCAAAGCATAATGAAAGTGATGCAGGTGCACGTGCGGCAGGCCGAAAACCGACTTGATGCCGGCTTCCGCGGTCTCGCAAATCGCCTTGGCTTCGTTCGGGCGGTCCAGCAGCAAATACGTCTGTGCTTGAAGCGCGTAATGCGTGTGGGCGATAGCTTGATTGGTCAAAGCTTTCATTTGCTCCGCTTCGTTCGCATTCATGAAGGGGTCGCAGCCATTTGCGCCAGCCGGGGCAGGCAGGACATCTTCCTTCAAAAACATTATATAGCGCTGAAGCACGGTATAAATCCAAATCGTATCCCGGTCTTTTGATTTATGTATGAACGTATGGTACTGGTCCGTTTCCTTCAGTACTTCCGCCAACGGATCGCCTTTAAGTAACCGCATTAAAAAGCTGAACGCGATCGAATAGCCTGCGTATATGAAATCCCCCGATTCTATCCCGTATTGATAAGCCTTGCGCAAATATCGGACACTGGCTTCGATATGCTCCTTTGCGTTGCTCGTAAAGGAACCGTAAGCAAAATAGACTTTGCATTTCATGGACAAATCGTTAAACGTATCGCTGAGCTTCGCTCCAAGCCGACCGTATTCCATGCCGGCCTTAAGTCGTCCGAGCAGCGAGCTTAGAATGATGCCATACGTCGAGCAGGCGAGGGCCGATCCTTCCGAATGGCCGTGAACCAGTGAGTAGTTAAACATTTGCAGCATCAGATAAACGTATAATTCCGAATTTAAAAAATAGGCCGGAGGCGTCAAATTCACCATGAGCCGCATGACCGTTTTATGGTTCGGGTCCGTCATGACCGGCAGATCGAGCAGCTCTTGGGGATGCCGGGTTCCTACGAGCAGATGTGCCTTCACCAGCGCACGTCCAATGCTTAGCTTGCCGGGATTCGGCCGGATCGGAATACCGAACAGCTTCAATCCTTCCAAGCCGATCCGTAACGCTTCTTCATGCTCGCCCATATTGGTGAAAAGCACGATCATCAGGTTGTAGGCTTCCGCTTTTTCCAGCTTCGTCCGCGCATGCTTCAGCACCGTCTGAAACGAACGCTTCGCTTCTTCAAACTGACCACACAAGTACTCCAGCTCGGCTTGATCCAGTTGCAGGGAGAAGGTCAGTTCGTACTGGCGCACCCAGGAATCTGCCTCCAGCAATGCGATTCCTTGGGCCGCATAGCACAGCGCGATGTCATAAGCGGAATTGGTCTTCGCTTTCCGGCATGCCGCCGCATTCAAACGGGCCAATTGATTCTTTTCCTCAGGGAGCGTCATCAGCTCCGAGCCGAGATTGAGCTGATTCGTCATTTCGAACAGCCGTTCTTCCTGCGCATCCCCTTGATACTGATTTTGCAGCAGCCTTCCGATATGCAGATGAATCTCTTTTTTTCGCTCCTTCGGGACAAGCGAGTAGACCGCTTGATATATCCGGTCGTGCATGAATTTGAAGAAGAGCTTATCCGGCGGAGTTTGGCGCGCAAGTCCGGCCTGCATCAGAAGTCCATCGGTAACCGCTTCATGCAGCAGGGGGACGATCGTGTCCGGAGGCCGCTCCAGCACATGGGCCAGCGTATCGGTATCAAAACGGTGCCCGACACAAGCGGCATGCATCAATACTTGCTGCAATGATCCGGAGAGACGGCGGATTTTGTTGATCATAAAATCCACTACGTTATCGGTAATATGCAGCTCGCCGATTTTGTCGGGGTCCCATTCCCAGCAGTCGGCGTCATAGTTGAAGCGCAGCAGCTGATGATCGTACAGCGTCCGGAAAAACTGCTTGGTAAAGAACGGATTGCCTTTCGTCTTATCCATGATCAGGCCTGCCAATTCATTCACCGGCTGGCGGATCGGCCGAAGCGAGTCGTTCAGCATGCGTTCGATATGCTCATTCTGGAGCGGTTCGAGCCGGATTCGCGTCCTGTTCGGCATTTGACTTCGCTCCATCTTGTCCAAGAACGCCTGCAGCGGGGGAGGCTCGCTAAATTCCCGGTCCCGGCAGGCTCCCACGAACAGTCCGTACTGCAGCCCCGATTCCAACACCAGGTCTTCGATGATCTGGACGGATGACGGGTCGGCCCATTGCAGATCGTCCAAGAAAATAACCATAGGCTGCTCTTTGGACATAAAGGCGGACAAAAATTTTTGCAACGTTAAAATAAACCGGTTATGCGTTTCGACAGGCGGAAGCTTGGACAGCGGCGGCTGCTTGCCTAAAATTAGCTCAACATCGGGATTCATCTCGACCAGAATCTGTCCGTTAGGTACGACGGCATCCAAAATCCGCTGTTTCAGTCCCTGGAACCGTTCCTCAGGAAGCGCGAGCAAATGCTGCAGCAGCTGCCGTCCCGCTTGCTGAACGGCATGGTACGGCGTATCGCGCTTGAATTGGTCGAACTTGCCGGTAACAAACAAGCCGCCGCCGCTCTGCACCGATTGTTGAAATTCATGGATCAAATACGACTTGCCGATCCCGGACAAGCCGGAGACAAGCACGATTTCGAGGTTGCCGAGCAGTGCGCGCCGGTAAGCGCCCTGAAGCTGCTGCAGCTCCGCTTCACGACCGTAGATCGCATCGGAGATGCGGAATTGGTCCGACATTTCCGCGCCGTCTATGGCGGACTCGTCGATGCAGCCTTCCGTCTGAAGCTGCTTCAAGCAGCTTTCCAAATCCCGCCGCAGCGCAAATGCGCTCTGATACCGGTCTTCCGGATGCTTGGCCAGACACTTCATGACAATACCGGAAACGGGCCGCGGCACCTCATACGATCGCTCGCCGGGTGGGACAGGCTGCTTCGTCATATGCTGATGCACCAGCTCACAGGCATCCTCGCTGTCGAACGGATACACTCCAGTAAGCATCCGGTAGAACAAAACGCCCAGCGCATACACATCCGTCCGGGTATCCGTTCGGCGGTTCATACGGCCGGTCTGCTCCGGCGCTGCGTAGAGCAGCCGTTCCGCTTCGTAACGAGGCGGTTCCTCGACGGCGTCCGGTATTGCGGTCGTCGGCGTTACGCTATATAAATCGGTAAGTTTCATCTTTTTTCTATCAGATTCGACAAAAAATGCAGATGCCGATAGAGCCAGATGGGTGAATTTCAATTGATGCAGCTTTCGGATCAGTTCCGACGCCGCAATGGCCCACTGCAAAAAAAGGCCAAGCTCCATAGGCTGTGGAGTTAACAGGGAAGAAAGAGGGTACCCGTCCGTGTGCTCCATGACAAGCGCGGAAGCGCCGCCGACCGAGATCATCCCGCGAGGAACGAGGATGTCGTCTAGTGGAAGGGTCCTGCCGATTTTATATTCTTGATGCAGCCAGTCGGGTTGCGAAGGCTGGGAATATTCGTCTTTTAATACTTTTACGAGCCTTGTCTCGCCGGAAGGAAGCTCTTCGCCGCGATAAAGAATCGTGAAGCCGTTTTCGCCGATCGGCTCAAGCGACTTTTCATTTACGTTCCAAGCCAATGGAATGTCCTCCGATAAACTGCTATGTTTCATTTCATTGTACTTTTTCACAGGAGTGGAAGCAACCATTAATCCCATTATCCGCCATTAGAAGAAGCCTGCACCAGCGTTTGCAGCACCGGAGGCGGAATGGAAAGTAAAGATTTTCGGCGCGGCATGGCTTCACGAAGCGATTTCCGATATAATGAATGTCAAAAGATATCAGTGTAAGCGGAGGAACATTCATGAAGGTCGCTATTGCAGGGGGGACCGGCTTTGTCGGCAAGCATTTGACCCAGTTGTTTTTACAAAAAAAAGATACGGTAATCCTCATTTCACGGAAAAAGCGACGTTCGGATCATCCGTTGATTCGCCATATGACTTGGGATGAACTGGAAAATAACATCAAGCCACTGGAGGGCGTCGACGCGATCGTCAATCTGGCGGGGGAAACAATCAACCAGCGCTGGACGGAGGACGCCAAGAAGCGGATTCTGGAATCGCGTCTGGATGCGGTTAATCGCGTCCAAGCCCTGATCGAACAGCTGGAGAAAAAGCCTGTGTTGGTCAATGCATCCGGCATGTCGATCTACGGCACGTCGGAGACCGAGTCGTTCACGGAGGAAAGCGAGCTGCGCGTGGAGGATTTTTTGTCCGGCGTCGTCGACCAATGGGAGATGGTAGCGGAGCATATCCCCGATACGCGCGTCGTTCTGCTGCGGATCGGACTTGTGCTCGGCAACGACGGGGGCGCCTTCCCGAAGATGAGCTTGCCGTTTAAGCTCGGTATCGGCGGACGGGTCGGCAGCGGACGTCAAATCATGTCGTGGATTCATATCGAAGACCTGTGCCGGATGATTGAGTTCTGTATTGAGCATGAAGAGATCGAGGGGCCGGTCAATGCGACGGCGCCGATTCCGGTGACGTACGACCAGTTCGGGCGCAGCTTGGCCAAGGCGCTTCGCCGGCCGTACTGGTTTCCGGTTCCGGCATTCGTGCTGAAAGCGTTGTTCGGCGAAATGTCCGAGCTTTTGTTGAAGGGTCAACAAGTATTTCCGAAAGTCGTCACCGACCTCGGATTTCGTTATAAATATTCGGTTATCGATCATGCGCTGGAAAATCTGGTGGGGTCCGGCAAGAAAGGGTGAACGCGAAATGATCGAATACGGTAATCCGGACATCCGGGAGCTGCGGTTCGCGCGATTTCATTCCCGGGCAGAGGTGCGCAGCGGGCAGTGGATCGATGTGGAAGTAAGTCTGGGGCTGGAAGAGGGCAGTGAAGCGCCGGAAGGGATCGTTGAACTGGGGGCGCTCATCGTCTGTACGCGCCGGGGCGATATCGTCGAGATCGTCCCGCAGGACGAAGGAAGAGACTGCGAGTACCAGTTCACGGAGCAGGAAAAAGCGCAGCTGCGGACCTATTACGAGCGGGAAGTCCGGCCGACGGTGGAAAACATGGGCTAAAAAAAGATTGAAGCCAGTTGCGGCTTCAATCTTTTTTGTGCTTCGCCATCGCGGCTTTCAGCGCTTCTTCTAGGCTGGAACCGAGCGAAACGTTATCGCTGTACTGTTTGGCGAGCTGGGTTTGCTGTCGCTTGGCCGCGCGTCCGCCGCCTCCGGATTCGCCGAGCATCTCGACTACGTTGCACGGACGGCACTGTGCGTATTTACCGGCCTTGCCCGTATGGATCTCCATCCGCTTATGGCACTGCGGGCAACGCTTGTTCGAAAGTGCGGGCTCCGCAGCTCGTTTATACGCGCATTCCCGGTCGCTGCACACAAGCAGTTTGCCGCGTTTGCTTTTGATCTCCTGCAGCGGCTTGCCGCACTCGGGGCAGCGGGAATGGGTCAGGTTGTGCGGCTTGTATTCGGCTTCGCTTGCCTTAACCTCCCGGACAATGGCCTCGGTTTGCTTGCGGATGCTCTCCATAAACTTGCCGGCGTCGCCTTTGCCTTTGGAGATCCGCTCCAGTTCCTGCTCCCAAGCGGCCGTCAGCTCTGGGGTGCGAAGCTCGGGCACGACGAGCTCGATCAACTGGGCGCCTTTGCCGGTCGGTTGGAGCGTGTTCATACGGCGCTCGATCGTATCGGTCTGCAGCAGCTTCTCGATAATATCGGCGCGGGTCGCCGGCGTGCCAAGATTGTGCTTTTCCATGACCCCGAGCAGCGCCGCCTCGGTATAGCGGCCCGGCGGCTTCGTTGTCTGCTTGTGCTGGCTGAGCCGGAACTCCTTCAGCTCCATCCCGGGCTGAAGCGGGGGAAGCGTCTGCCGGGAGGCCGGTTCGTCCTCGGCTGTATCGTCGTCCTCGTCTGCGCCGGCCGATGCTTCATACAGCGCCTTCCAGCCCGCTTCTTTGACGATGCGCCCTTTGGCGTGGAAATGCTCCCCACCGACCTCCAGCGTCACCGACGTTTCGTCATAGCGGAACGCTGGAGTGAACAACGCGATGAACCGGCGCACGATCAGGTCATAAAGCTTACGCTCCTCGGCCGACAGATTGTGCAACTGCGGGCGTTCATCCGTCGGAATGATCGCATGGTGGTCCGATACTTTACTGTCGTCGACGACGCGCTTGGAGACCGGAAGCGGCTTCGCAAGCAGCGGCTTGATCCAAGCCGCATAAGGCTGGACATTCAATGCCTTCAGCCGGTCGGGAAGCGTAGAGACCATGTCCGAAGACAAGTACCGCGAATCGGTACGCGGATACGTGACGAGCTTGTGCTGCTCATACAGCCGCTGAAGCACGTTCGACGTCTGCTTCGCGGTGAAGCCGTGCCGCTTGTTGGCATCGCGCTGCAGCTCGGTCAAGTCATAGGCGAGCGGATGGGGCTCGCTCTTCTCCGTGACTTTAAGCTGCGCAACTTTGGCCGAGCGCACCTTATTCAAGCGTTCGAGCAGCGCGTCGGCCGCGGCTTTATCGAACAGGCGTCCGTCCGGATGCGCCTGGCTCCGCCATACGGTCTGAAACGAGCCGAACTGTGCCCGCAGCACCCAGTAGTCTTTCGCCTGAAACGATTTGATCTCGCGCTCGCGGTCCATCATCGCCGCCAGCGTCGGCGTCTGTACGCGTCCGGCCGCCAGCTGGGCGTTATGCTTGCAGGTCAAGGCGCGCGTAATGTTGAGTCCGATCAGCCAGTCCGCCTCCGCCCGGCAAACGGCGGATCGGTAGAGCGGGTCGTAGGACTGTCCGGGTTTCAGCGAGGCGAAGCCGTCGCGGATCGCCTTGTCCGTTTGCGAGGAAATCCAGAGCCGCTTGAACGGTTTTTTCCAGTGAACCATTTCCATAATCCAACGGGCGACCAGCTCGCCCTCGCGTCCGGCGTCGGTTGCAATGATGAGCTGCTCCAGATCGCTGCGCTTAGCAAGCTGAGCAATCGCCTTAAATTGCGGCGTGGTTTCGCGAATGATTTTCAGCTTCATCCGCGAGGGCAGCAACGGCAAATCGTCTAAATTCCAGCTTTTGTACTTTGAATCGTATTCCTCAGGCTCGGCCAGCGTGACCAGATGCCCCAATGCCCAAGTCACCACGTACCCGGGGCCCTCCATATAATGCTTATGCTTTTGATGGCAGCCCAGGACGCGCGCGATTTCTTTGGCGACACTAGGTTTTTCCGCCAATACGAGTGATTTCATGACAGGCTCCTTTCAACGGGGTTCGTTTATTCTTAACACAATAGTACAATAGTCCTAACACTTTTTTAATACGTGTCTGCTATGATCGACAGCACAGAGAAATAGAGGGGGTGCGGTCTATGTTTCAATTATTTATCGCTAATTTGGCATTATTAACTGCATTTATGTTTTTGTCAAGCCGCATCCTGCGCAACCACGAACGGAAGCCGTCTCTGCCCGTTAAACTGCGTCTCGTTATTGGAGGGGCGCATGGCTTATTCGGCATTTTACTGATATTCTTCAGTGTCAGGGTCGACGGGTCGACCATTCTGGATTTTCGGCAGATCGCCATTATCGCGGCAGCGCATTTCGGAGGGATCTACGCTTCTGCGGTGGCGGGCTTGATCATCGCGATCGGCCGGATTGCGATGTTCGGGGTGAATACGTCTTCTCTGACGGCAGCTACGACAGCTGTGCTTCTCGGCTTGACCAGCGGCATCATTGCGATGCGCATTACGGATTATTGGAAAAAATGGCTGCTTTCCATCGCGGCAAGCATTAGCGTCATCACCTCCAGCTTGTTCTTCCTGCTCGGATGGCAGAGCTGGAAGGTGAACCTTTACTTTATCGCCATTATTTTGTCCGGCGGTCTGTTCGTCGCATACTTGATCCGCTATTTGACCGACGCCAACCGTCTCGTCTATCAACTGGAAGAAAGCGAAGCCAAATATCGGCGGTCGTATACGCTGCAGGAGGCGATTTTCCGCTCGGCGACGGGCGTTGCGATTATTTTCATCGACCCGGCAGGTATCGCCAAGGTGTTCAATCCGGGGGCGGAACGAATGTTCGGAATTCCCGCCGAGGAAGCGATCGGACGGCGGGTTCCGGGCACGATCGTGGACCCGGAGGAGTTTGCGCTGAGAAAACAGGAGCTTCGGCGTCAGCTTGGACGACCGGTAGAAGATTTGGAAGTATTCGTGGCAGGCTTGTCCGAAGGGAAGGGCCACGAGCAGGAATGGACCTTTGTGCGGCGCGGTGGAGAGCGATTTCACGTACACTTGATGCTCAGTGAAGTAAGGGAACGTGGGGACCGCTTGCTTGGCTATTTGGCGATTATCGTCGACAGGACGGAGTCGAAGCGGGCTGAAGAGACGATGATGCAGGCCAACCGTATGCTGGAGCAGCTATCGCGCCGCGACGGGCTGACGGGAGCTGCCAACCGCCGGGCATTCGACGAATTTCTCGATGCGGCCTGGGCGACAGCGGCGATGTATTCGCAGTCGCTATCCGTCATTATGCTCGACATCGATTGCTTCAAAACGTATAACGATACGTACGGTCATCAAGGCGGAGACGCTTGTCTGAAACAGGTTGCAGACGCTCTGCAGCGAGTCGTCGGCAGCATGGACGGTCTCGCTGCCCGCTATGGCGGCGAGGAGTTTGCGGTGATCCTGACGGCCTGTGGAAGGGTACAGGCAGCCGCCGTGGCAGAGAGCATTCGCCGGGAAGTGGAAACGCTTCGTATCCGGCATATCGGATCGTCGGTGTCCGAGTACGTCACGGTCAGCGTCGGCGCCGCTTCGGCCATTCCATATGCGGGGCTCTCGCCGCTCGAATTGGTCGGCATGGCGGACAAGGCGCTGTATCGGGCCAAGCAGGAAGGACGCAACCGGAGCGAAAGCTATCAGCCGGGAAGTTAACTGGGAGACGCCGAGGCTAACGGCGCAAATAGAGCTGCCGGTATTCCGTCGGCGTCATGCCTTCCTGCTCGAGAAAACGCTTGTTGTAGTAGCTGACGCTCGGATAGCCGGCTCGTTCGGCAATTTCCTTGACCGTTAGCTGCGGCTGCTCCAGCAGCCATTGCTTGCTATTCTGCAGACGGCACAGCGTAATAAAGGTCATCGGCGTCAGATGAGTCGCTTTCTTGAACAGGCGGCAAAAATAATAGCTGCTGACGCCGGCCCGGTCCGCCCAAAGCTGCAAATCGAACGGCAGGCAAGCATCGCGCTGCATTTCGGGCAAGAGCTCCGAAATCCGGTTGTCGGCCTCAGGGCTTCTGGCTTCGGACCAAGGAACCGCTTGCGTGACGAACTCCGCCAGGATCGCGTAAGTCAGCGTCGAGATGCGGGTCAACTGCCAAAACCCGTTCTGCTCCAGCTCCTCCAGCAAATCCGCCAAAGCCTGCTCAAGCGGCTTCCACTGCGGTATTTTCCACAAGGGCTTCGGCCCGATGCCCCGTTCCAGCAAAAACTCCTTCAGCGTTTTCCCGTAAAAATGCACCCACCGCACTTCCCAGGGGTCTTCCTTGCTGCTGTAGTACCTTTGCGATTGTAAAGGGAAGTAGAGAAAGGCGTCTCCCCGGTGCAGCGTATGCTGCTCTCCGTCGGTTTCCAGATAGCCTTTGCCGTCCACGATCAGATGGATGCTGAAATTGTTGAGAGCTCCAGCTTTTCGCAGCACTTCATGCTCGGGGTCCTTGTACCAGCCGACCGATTCGGGCAGCAGCAAATATTCGTGCTCGTTAAGCGTCGGCAAAAAGCTTTGACGCCGCATTTTTACTTCTCCTTTTGAATGACAATATTGTTTTATTCGACTGCAAAAAGATGTTATTTTCATTTTATTCGAGGATCAATATAATGACAATATCTTAGCATATTCATCCAAACCAAGCTGAAGGAGCGATGAGGGAATGAGGGAAAACAAAGTTCGTTGGGGAGTTATCGGCTGCGCGGGTATCGCCGTACGCTCGGTCATTCCGGGGATTCAACAATCGGCTACCGGCACTGTGGCGGCCATTGCCAGCCGAGGTCCGGACAAAGCGAAGGAAACGGCGGAGCGGCTGAATATCCCGAAAGCGTATGGAAGCTACGAGGAGCTGCTTGCCGATCCCGAGATTGATGCCGTTTACATTCCGCTGCCAAACCATCTGCACAAGGAATGGACGATCCGCGCCGCAGAGGCGGGCAAGCACGTGCTGTGCGAGAAGCCGGCCGCGATCGATGCGGCCGAAGCCGAGGCGATGGCGGAAGCTTGCCGCCGGGCGGGCGTAACATTCGCCGAAGCGTTCATGTACCGCTATCATCCGCGCTATGCGGCCATAAAAGCTGTCATCCGGAGCGGGGAAATCGGCGAGATCCGCGCCATCCACGGCGCCTTCACCTTCAACAATGCGAAGGATGCGGACAACGTGCGCTACAAGCAATGGATGGGCGGCGGGTCGATCTACGATGTCGGCGTGTATCCGATCAGCGCGGCGCGGTTCATTCTGGAACGGGAGCCGGAAGCGGCGGCGGTGCATGCCTTCTTCTCGCCGGAGCACGATCACGTCGACATGATGGCCTCGGGACTGCTCGAATTTGCCGGCGGCGTTGCGCTTACCTTCGATTGCGGGATGTGGGCGGCCGGACGCAATACGCTGGAGATCGTCGGAACGGAAGGACGGATCGAGGTCCCGTCCGCGTACGTTGTCCATGAAAACGCGCAGGATCATTTTTATGTCTATGCCGGAGGGGAAAAGCGGGAAGAGGAGGTTCCTTACTTGAACCAATATACGCTTCAAGCCGATGCGTTCGGCCGGAACGTCCTGCACGGCGAGCCGATGCCGTTCGGACCGTCGGACGCGGTGAACAACATGCGCGCCGTCGACGCTTGCCTGACGTCGGCCCGGGAACGCCGCCGCGTGGAGTTGAACTTATAATCGAGGGGAGGAACGAGACGTGAGAACGATTCGCATTGAAGGCTTGGAAAAACCGGTATCATGCCTGATTCAAGGTTCGGATTATTTCAGCATGGACATCTACGACAAGGTCTGCGGCGTGCTCGACGCGTTCTTCAAGATCGGAGGCAATACGATCGATACGGCTCATGTCTATGGCGGCGGGAACAGCGAGCGCACGATCGGCCAATGGATGAAGGACAGGGGGAACCGGGCCGATGTGATACTTTTGACCAAAGGAGCTCATCACGACAGCAGCGGACCGCGCGTGACGCCCGAAGCGATCGCCAGTGATTTGAACGAAAGCCTGGAGCGGCTCGGCACCGATTACGTGGATTTGTATGCGCTGCATCGCGACGATCCGTCCGTACCGGTCGGCGAGATCATCGAAGCGCTTAACGGGCATATCGCGGCAGGCCGCATCAGGGCGATCGGCGCCTCAAACTGGACCGTGCAGCGGCTGCAGGAGGCGAACGATTATGCGGCTGTGCACGGCTTAACCGGGTTCGCGTTCAGCAGCCCGAATCTAAGCCTGGCCAAAGCGAAAGAGCCGTTCTGGGCCGGCTGCGTATCGGCTTACGCCGACGATTGCGCGTGGCACGAACAGAACCGCTTCCCGCTGTTGTCTTGGTCGTCGCAGGCCCGGGGCTTTTTCACCGGACGCTATACGCCCGAGGTGACGGATAACGCCGACCTGGTGCGGGTGTTCTACAGCGACGACAACTGGGCTCGGCTGCACCGGGCCGAGGAGCTGGGCAAGCAAAAAGGCGCCAGCCCGATTCAGATCGCGCTTGCCTATGTGCTGAACCAGCCGTTCCCCGCTTGCGCTTTGATTGGGGCGCAGACGCCGGAGGAACTGGAGTCGTGCCGGCAAGGAGCGGACATCCGCTTAACGCGGGAGGAGCTGGACTGGCTGGAGCACGGATAGGTCGATGGTCTGCCTCGCTGCGTGCGACATAGATATCGCATAACGAAGAGCATTTTCGCAGGGGCGAGAGTGCTCTTCTTTTTTGCGGCCGCTTTTGTTGAAATATTTAGAAATCTTTAGCTAAAATCTATTTATTTTTGGAAGAAATGGATGATATTATTTGAGGAAATAGTTAGTGAAGTAAAGGGGGTGGGCAGAGTTAGCTTGATTCGCACATCTTGGTTCAGGCGGAACATCCAATACCAAGAGGAGGATCTTCATGAAAAAGCAATCGATCAGCGCGTTGTTCTTGTTACTACTCGCACTTATTGCTTGGACTTCCCCCGGATCGGCAGAAGAACTTCAGCCACCCCAAGCTTCATCCGGAAGCGGCACGCAAATATCGGGCGATATCAGCCAAGATACGGTATGGACCAAAGCCGGCAGTCCCTACATCGTGACGACAACCATTTTCATTCGTGAAAAAGCTACACTATCCATCGGGCCGGGCGTTGTCGTCAAGTTCCGTAACGAAACGGGACTCCGGGTAGGTGGAAACTTACTCGTGAGCGGCACACAAAGCGAACCGGTCTTATTCGGCCCGGAAACCCCGCAGTCCGTTCCAAGCTGGAAAGGACTGGATCTGGAATATATCGATACGAATACCGTCCGAATCAAGCACGCCGAATTTACCGGCGCCACCTCGGCTATTGATGCCGGAACCTACCCCATCATTAACAAGACCCCGGCCATTATCGATCATGTCAAGTTCGCAAACAATCAGACTGCACTCTACGGAGATATCAAGGTTTTTAACATAGCTTCTTCGGTATTTGAAAATAACGGGACGGCGATTCGAGGCAGCCGGGTATTTGTCTATGACAGCCTCATCCGCAATAACGGAGGAGGGGTGACTGATCTCGGGGACTCCGAGGCGCGGAAGGATATGGATAATTTAGTCGCCAAAAGCCGCCTTGAGGGAAACCGATCGTATGGACTTAAGGGCGCAGGAGCCATATACGATTCTACGATTACAGGGAGTACGTACGGCGCTTATGTCGACCGTGTTTTCAACGGCATGTTCGGAACGATTTCTATATATCTATATGATACCAAGGTCAGCGGCAATCAAATCGGTCTGCTCAGTACGACGGGGGATCCAGAAAATACGATCCGTTTCAAGCGCGGAGAACTATCCGATAACGAAGTTGGCTTTGACGGACCGATTCCCGTGACGGAAAGCAATATACTTCGCAACGGATGGAACGGCGTAATTAACACCTATCAGGGCTCGGATGCTTTACCCCTTCAAAACAATTATTGGGGAACGACCGACGAGCAGGAGGTCGCTTCGAAGCTTAAACTGGGCAGCGATGTACAGGTGAATTATGTCCCTTTGGCGGCGGCGCCCTTCGAGGCTCCGGCAGATGCACCTGTATGGCCTGCTTACAGCGTTCTGAAAGTCACCCCTGACGGAGAAGGCAAAGTTAAATTGGAGTGGCCCCGGGCGGGAGTTTATTACCTGCTGTATCGTAACGGAGAATTACTGACGCCTGTGAGGTCATACAGTTACACCGAAAGCTTCACCGATACGCTGCTGTCTCCCGGTCAGAAATATAAATATGAGGTATTCGCGGTAAACGGCTCCGGTATCATAAGTGAGACTTCGTTAAAAGAAGGTCCGGCTCCGGAAATTCCGTTGGCCCATTGGCCCGAAGGCAGTCGCCTGGAGTTCGAACGACTCTACCGGGACAGGTACGAATTATCTTGGACGCCGGCAGTCGGTGCGGAATATTACGCGATATATGTGAATAACAAAAGGATCTCTCAAAATAGGGGGAGTGACACTTCATTCTCGTTTTTTCATTACAAATTGGAGGACGATACGGAGTATACCTTTAAAGTAGAGGCCCTCAACAAGGAAATGAAAGAAACGAACAACGGTCCTACGCTTACCGTAAGAACTCCCATCGAAGATCGAACTCCGCCGGTTGTAAGCGAACATTATCCGGCTGACAACGAGGTTATAACCACCTCTAATCCCGTCATTTCAGCTAAGATTACCGACAGTCAAGGCAAAGTGAAGGACATCACGGTTATTATAGAAAATGAAAAATTAGCTCAAGATTGGCTAAACCACACCTACGACAAGGCGACAGGTAGGGTGACCGCGCCAGCAAACGGGTTGACGCCGGGCAAGTACAAATTGATCATTGTTGCGAAGGATGACGCGGATAACAGAGAGGTATCCATCACTAAGTTTACGGTAGCCTTGGCACCGACCGGGCCGGTGTGGCCTGAGGGCAGCACGCTAACTGCGTCGAACGTGACGTCGTCGTCGCTGACCTTGAATTGGACGCTGGCGCAAGGGGCGACGGGGTATCGCATTTACCGGGACGGCAGCGTCGCGGGCTCGGTTTACGGCAATGTGTATTCCTATGATGTAGCGGGGTTGCAGCCGGACACGACGTATACGTTTACCGTCGAAGCTATGGATGCGGCAGGCCATGTCAGCCAAAATAATCCGGCAACAACGGTGAAAACGAAAGCGTCGCAAGGACCGGCGGAGGCTGTCCGCTTGCAAGCCCGGCCCGGCTTCTTGAACGTCGGCTCCGTACTGGAATTGCAAGTGCGTGCGGGTCGGGCGGAGGACGTGTACGCTTTTCTGGCGAAGCTGCAATACGATCCCGCCAAATTCAAGCTGCTGCAGGCTTCGCTGCACCCGGAATTCGGCACGGAGGGAACCTCCGCAGTGAGAGGTTATAACGCGCCTGCGCCGGACCGGGTACACGTGAGCGGTTCTTTGCTTGGACAAACGCCTGGACGGAGCGGAGACGTAGGTCTGGCGGCCTTGCGGTTCAGTGTGCTCCAGCAGGGCAGCGGTACGTTCACGCTGCAGCCGGATTCGCAGCTTGCAAGCAGCCAAGGGGCGATTCGAACGCTGCCCGGGCCCGTCGCCTTGACCGTACGGGTCGGTTCGGCAGATTTTGATCAGGACGGCCGGATCGGGCTCAGTGATCTCGTGCTCATCTCGAAGCGGAGCGGAGCGCGTATAGGTCAGCCGGGATATGACAGCTTGTACGATTTGAACAATGACGGAGTTATCGACAGTATAGATGTGCAGTATGTTGCGGACAGAGTGGCGGGATGAAGCACTTCTTGGTTCGGGCGGAAAATCCAATATTGGAGAGGTGGATCTTATGAAAAGGCTGTTGATCAGCGCACTGTTCTTGTTAGTAATGTTTTTTATTGCCTTCGCTCCCCTCGTATCGGCAGAAGAATTTGAATCGCCAAATTCATTGAAAGCGACCGATGGCAACGCTTCCGTCCCTGTTCCGGTTTGGCCGACCGGCAGTCGGCTGGAGCTCACGGAAAACTTCGGTGGCGCATACACATTGACTTGGACGCCGGCTGAAAACGCCCAATATTATGTCATTTACCGGAACGGGAGGAGTTTGGGACGGTCGCCGAGCACCCGTCCATATTTTGCCGATCGTCTTGATGAGAATACTCTCTATACCTACAGAGTGGAAGCATATAACGAGGGTGGGCCCGAGACGGATAACGGGCCGCAGCTTACCTTCAGGACCGAGTTTAGAGATAAGGAAGGGCCGGTGATTAGCAGCCTGCAACCGGCAAAAAATGCAGTGGTAAATACCCCGAATCCTGTGATATCGTTCGTCGCTACCGATAAAGGAAGAGGGCTTGAGCGAATCACCGTGACGCTTGATAGCAGCGAATTACTATTTAGCAAATCGTACGAAGGAGAGAAGGTTACGACCGTGACGACACCGGCGCACGGATTGTCCAATGGAAATCATGATTTGGATATCCAGGCTTGGGATAAAATTGGAAATCAAACCAACTTGAAAACTAGCTTCAACGTAGCGGCTGCTCCGAGCGGGCCGGTGTGGCCTGAGGGCAGCACACTAACCGCGTCCAACGTGACGTCATCGTCGCTGACCTTGAATTGGACGCTGGCGCAAGGGGCGACGGGGTATCGCATTTACCAGGACGGCAGCGTCGCGGGCTCGGTTTACGGCAGCGTCTATTCCTATGTCGTAGCGGGATTGCAGCCTGATACGACGTATACGTTTTCCGTCGAAGCTGTGGATGCGGCAGGCAACGTCAGCCAAAATAATCCGGCAACAACGGTGAAAACGAAAGCGTCGCAGGGACCGGCGGAGGCTGTACGCTTGCAAGCCCGGCCGGGTTTCTTGAACGTCGGCTCTGTGCTGGAATTGCAAGTGCGTGCGGATCGGGCGGAGGACGTGTACGCTTTTCTGGCAAAAATGCAGTACGATCCTGCCAGATTCAAGCTGCTGCAAGCTTCGCTGCACCCGGAATTCGGCACGGAGGGAACTACCGCAGTGAGAGGTTATAGCGCGCCGACGCCGGATAAGGTGCATGTGAGCGGTTCTCTGCTTGGACAAACGCCGGGGCGGAGCGGAGACGTGGGCCTTGCGGCTTTGCGGTTCACCGTGCTTCAGCAGGGCAGCGGTACGTTCACGCTGCAGCCGGACTCGCAGCTTGCAAGCAGTCAAGGGGCGATTCGGACGCTGCCCGGGCCCGTTAGCTTGACCGTTAATGCCGGCTCGGCGGATTTCGATCAGGACGGCCGGATCGGGCTCAGCGATCTCGTGCTTATCTCGCAGCGCAGCGGAGCGCGTGTAGGTCAGCCGGGATATGACAGCTTGTACGATTTGAACAACGACGGAGTCATCGACAGCGCAGATGTGCAGTATGTTGCGGACAAAGCCGCGGGATGAAACTTGATTCAGGCGGAACATCCAATACCAAGAGGAGGATCTACATGAAAAAGCAATCGATCAGCGCGTTGTTCTTGTTACTTCTCGCACTTATTGCTTGGACTTCCCCCGGATCGGCAGAAGAACTTCAGCCTCCCCAAGCTTCATCCGGAAGCGGCACGGAAATATCGGGCGATATTGCGCAAGATACGGTATGGACTAAAGCCGGCAGCCCCTACATCGTGACAACAACTGTTCGAATATACGAAAACGTTACACTATCCATCGAGCCGGGCGTTGTCGTCAACTTCCGTAATGAAACGGGACTCCGGGTGGGTGGAAACTTGCTCGTGAACGGTACGCAAAGTGAACCGGTCTTATTCGGCCCGGAAGCCCCGCAGTCCGTTCCAAGCTGGAAAGGACTGGATCTGGAATATATCGATACGAATACCGTCCGAATCAAGCATGCCGAATTTACCGGCGCCACCTCGGCTATTGATGCCGGAACCTACCCAATCGTGAACAAGAATCCTGCGATTATCGATCATGTCAAGTTCGCAAACAACCAGACTGCACTCTACGGAGACATCAAGATCTTCAACATAGCTTCTTCGGTATTTGAAAATAACGGGACGGCGATTCGAGGCAGCCGGGTATTTGTCTATGACAGCATCATCCGAAACAACGGAGAAGGGGTGACAGACCTCGGGGACTCCGAGGAACGAAAGGATAAGGATAATTTCGTCGTCAAAAGCCGCATCGAAGGAAACCGTTCGTATGGACTCAAGGGCTCGGGCGCCATATACGATTCCATTATTACAGGGAATGCGTACGGCGCTTATGTCGACCGCGTTTTCAACGGCATGTTCGGAACGATTTCTATATATCTATATGATACCAAGGTCAGTGGCAATCAAATCGGTCTGCTCAGTACAACGGGAGATCCGGAAAATACGGTCCGTTTCAAGCGCGGAGAACTATCCGACAACGCCGTCGGCTTTGACGGACCGATTCATGTGACGGAAAGCAATATACTTCGCAACGAATGGAACGGCGTAATTAACACCTATAACGGTTCGGACGCTGTACCGCTTCAAAACAATTATTGGGGAACGACCGACGAGCAGGAGGTCGCTTCGAAGCTTAAACTGGGCAGCGATATACAGGTGAATTATGTTCCTTTGGCAACGGCGCCCTTCGAGGCTCCGGCGGATGCTCCTGTGTGGCCTGCGAATAGCGAACTGAAGCTTGAAGGGAAGGGGACTGTCGGCAAAATTACTTTAAGTTGGCCTCGGGCCGGACTCTATTACCTGCTGTATCGAAACGGAGAATTGCTAACGCCTGTGCTGACGGACGATTACACCGAGACCTTTACCGATACGATGCTGTCTCCCGGCCAGACATATGAATACGAGGTATTCGCGGTAAGCCGCTCCGGTATCGTGAGTACGAATGCTTTGAAAGCAACTTATGGTGACAATACATTTCCACCTGCGGCTTGGCCAGCAGGCAGCCGATTGGAAGCGAAGGAGTGGAAAAAAGATAGTGTTTCTCTAACTTGGACACCAGCGGAAAATGCAAAGGAATATCGGGTGTACCAGGACGGCAACTTGCTTGGTACGCAGTTGGGTAACCGCAATACGTATTTTGTTGATCAACTTACTCCAGGTACGACCTATACTTTTAAAGTGGAAGCAGGAAATGAAAACGGCAAATGGACGACCAGCGGTCCCCAATTAACCATAACGAAGAATAATGGCGACCAAGAACCGCCTGACATTAGCGGTGTGCAGCCAGCCGACAATGCGGTGGTATATACTCCTAATCCGGTGATATCGGCTGTTGTGTCCGACAGAGGGGTAGGAGCACAGTCAGGAATCGCGGTGTATCTTGATGAGAAACGCCTCGATGGCATAAAAGAAGATGTGGAGAAGGGGACTGTGAAGGTACACACTTCTGGGTTGAGCATCGGCAAGCATACATTGCGGATTAGAGCAGATGATCTGGTGGGAAATAAAGCGGAGTCGATCACAAGTTTCACTGTAGCCTTTACGCCAGGCGGACCGGTATGGCCCGAGGGCAGCACGCTGAGCGCGTCGAAGGTGACATCTTCGGCGCTGACCTTGAACTGGCCGCCCGCACAAGGAGCGACAGGATATCGGATTTACCAAGACGGAAGCGTCGTAGGCTCGGTTTACGGTGAAGTTTATTCCTATACTGTGACGGGACTGCAGCCGCAAACGCGGTATACGTTCACCGTCGAAGCTTTCGATGGAGCGGGGCGAATTAGCCAGAAAACTCTGACGGAAACCGTTTGGACGGAAATTCCAATAGAGCTTTGGCCGCCAGACAGCCGATTGGAAGCGCAGGAATGGGGAAAAGACAGTGTTATCTTATCTTGGACGCCAGCGAAAAATGTAAAATATTATCAGTTGTATCAAAACGGAAGATCGATTGACACCTTGTTTAGTCACCAGACAAAGAAAGAGGTTAACGGTCTTGTTCCCGGCACGGCCTACACCTTCAAAGTGGAAGCGGCTATAGACATTGGGACATGGACCAGCGGCGGTCCCGAATTATCAATGAGGAAGGGCGACGGCGACTTGGAGCCTCCTGTCATTAGCGATGTCCGCCCAGCCGATCAAGCGGTAGTGTATACTCCTGATCCCGTGATAACGGCCGTCATTACCGACAGCGGGGTAGGGCTGTACGCAACCAGAGTTACTATTGACGGGCAATCGTTGCCATACACAAGCTATAATACCGAGACTCGTACCATGACGGCATCCGCCCGCGGGTTAAGCATCGGCAGGCATACATTGGAAATTGTTTCATGGGACGAAGTGAACAATACGGCGAAATCGATCACAAGCTTCGTCGTAGCTCCTGCGCCGACCGGGCCGGTGTGGCCTGAGGGCAGCACGTTAACCGCGTCGAACGTGACGTCGTCTTCGCTGACCTTGAATTGGACGCTGGCGCAAGGGGTGACGGGGTATCGCATTTACCGGGACGGCAGCGTCGCAGGCTCGGTTTATGGCAGTGTCTATTCCTATGACGTTGCGGGATTGCAGCCGGACACGACGTATTCATTTTCCGTCGAAGCCGTGGATGCGGCAGGCAACGTCAGCCAAAATAATCCGGCGACAACGGTGAAGATGGAAGCGGCGCAAGGAACGACGGAGGCTGTCCGCTTGCAGGCCCGGCCCGGCTTTTTGAACGTCGGCTCCGCACTGGAATTGCAAGTGCGTGCGGATCGGGCGGCGGAAGTGTACGCTTTTTTAGCAAAGATGCAATACGATCCTGCCAAATTCAAGCTGCTGCAGGCTTCGCTGCACCCGGAATTCGGCACAGAGGGAACCACTGCAGTGAGAGGTTATAACGCGCCTGCGCCGGACCGGGTACACGTGAGCGGTTCTTTGCTTGGACAAACGCCTGGACGGAGCGGAGACGTAGGTCTGGCGGCCTTACGGTTCACCGTGCTCCAGCAGGGCAGCGGTAAGTTCACACTGCAACCGGACTCGCAGCTTGCAAGCAGCCAAGGGGCGACTCGGACGCTGCCCGGGCCCGTTACCTTGACCGTTAACGCCGGATCGGCGGATTTCGATCAGGACGGCCGAATCGGACTGAGCGATCTTATACTCATCTCTCAGCGCAGCGGAGCGCGTGTAGGTCAGCCGGGATATGACAGCTTGTACGATCTGAACAACGACGGAGTCATTGACAGCACAGATGTGCAATATGTTGCGGACAAAGTGGCGGGATGAAATTTGGTTCAGGCGGAAAATCCAATACCAAGAGGAGGACCTTCGTGAAAAAGCAATCGATCAGCGCGTTGTTCTTGTTACTTCTCGCACTTATTGCTTGGACTTCCCCCGGATTGGCAGAAGAACTTCAGCCGCCTCAAGCTACATCCGGAACCGGCACGCAAATAACGGGCGATATCAGCCAAGATACGGTATGGACTAAAGCCGGCAGCCCCTATATCGTGACGACAACTGTTTTTATCTATGAAATAGCTACATTATCGATCGAGCCGGGCGTTGTCGTCAAGTTCCGTAACGAAACGGGACTCCGGGTAGGTGGCAATTTGCTCGTGAACGGTACGCAAAGTGAACCGGTCTTATTCGGCCCGGAAATCCCTCAGTCCGTTCCAAGCTGGAAAGGACTGAACTTTCAATATATCGATACGAATACCGTCCGAATCAAGCATGTCGAAATTACCGGCGCCACTTCGGGTATTGACGCCGGAGACTACCCTAACGTTAACCGAAACCCGGCAATTATCGATCATGTCAGGTTTGCGAACAATCAGACTGCACTCAACGGAGATATCAAGGTCTTTAACATAGCTTCTTCGGTATTTGAAAATAACGGGACGGCGATTCGAGGCAGCCGGGTATTTGTCCATGACAGCCTCATCCGCAACAACGGAGAAGGGGTGACGGACCTCGGGGACTCCGAGGTGCGGAAGGAAATGGATAATTTAGTCGTCAAAAGCCGCCTCGAGGGAAACCGGTCGTATGGACTTAAAGGCGCAGGAGCCATATACAATTCTACGATTACAGGGAGTACGTACGGCGCTTATGTCGACCGCGTTTACAACGGCATGTTCGGAAGGATTTCTATTTATCTTTATGATACCAAAGTCAGCGGCAATCAAATCGGTTTGCTCAGTACGACGGGAGGTCTAGAAAATACGGTCCGTTTCAAGCGCGGAGAACTATCCGATAATGCCGTCGGCTTTGACGGACCGATTCCCGTGACGGAAAGCACTATTGCGCGTAACGTGTGGAACGGCGAAATTAACACCTATCACGGCTCGGACGCGATACCGCTTCAAAACAATTATTGGGGAACGACCGACGAGCAGGAGGTCGCTTCGAAGCTTAAACTGGGCAGCAATGTCCGGGTGAATTATGTTCCTTTGGCGGCGGTTCCCTTCGAGGCTCCGGTAGATGTTCCTGTGTGGCCTGCGAATAGCGAGCTGAAGTTTGAAGGGGAGGGAATAAGTAGGAAAATTACTTTAAAATGGCCTCGGGCCGGCCAATATTATTTACTGTATCGAAATGGAGAATTGCTGACCCCTGTGAGGACGAACAATTCCATTTACAATTATCCCGAGAGTTTCACCGATACAATGCTATCCCTCGGTCAGAAATATGAATACAAGGTATTTGCGGTAAGCCGCTCCGGTAATGTGAGCGAGACTGCTTTGACAGCAACTTTTAGCGACAATACATTTCCGGCTGCGGCTTGGCCGGCGGGCAGCCGATTGGAAGCGAAGGATTGGGGAGAAGATAGCGTTTATCTAACTTGGACACCAGCGGAAAATGCAAAGGAATACCGGGTATACAAAGACGGTAACTTGCTTGGCACGGAACTAGGCGACCGCTATACGTGTTATGTCGGTAAACTTACTCCCGGTACGACCTATACTTTTAAAGTGGAAGCGGGCAACGAAATCGGAAAATGGACGACCAGCGGTCCCCAATTAACCATAACGAAGGACATTGGCGACCAAGAACCGCCTAACATCAGCGGTGTGCAGCCAGCCGACAACGCGGTGATATATACTGCTAATCCGGTGATCTCTGCTATTGTGACCGACAGAGGGGTGGGAGTACGGTCAGGAACGGCGGTGTTTCTTGATGAGGAACAACTCTTAAATATAAAACAGAATACGGAGACGGGGACCGTGTCGACACTGGTCTTTGGGTTGAGCAGCGGCAGGCATACGCTACGTATTATGGCCCAGGACCTCTTGGGAAATAAAGCAGAGTCGATCACGAGCTTCACCGTAGTCCTTACGCCAGACGGGCCGGTATGGCCCGAGGGCAGCACGCTGAGCGCGCCGAAGGTGACATCTTCGGCGCTGACCTTGAGCTGGCCGCCCGCACAAGGGGCGACAGGATATCGGATTTACCAAGACGGAAGCGTCGTAGGATCGGTTTACGGTGAAGTTTATTCCTATACCGTAACGGGACTGCAGCCGCAAACGTGGTATACGTTGTCCGTGGAAGCTTTGGATGGAGCGGGGCGAATTAGCCAGAAGATTCTGAAAAAAAACGTTCGGACGGAAATTCCAATAGAGCTTTGGCCGCCAGACAGCCGAGTGGAAGCACAGGAATGGGGAAAAGACAGTGTTATCTTATCTTGGACGCCGGCGAAAAATGTAAAGCAATACCAGTTATATCAAAACGGCAGATCGATTGGTTCCATGTTTAGTAACCAGACAAAGAAAGAGGTTAAGGATCTGATTCCCGGTACGACCTACACCTTCAAAGTGGAAGCGTCTATAGACCTTGGGTCATGGACGAGTGGCGGTCCCGAATTAACAGTGACGAAGGGCAATGGCGACCAGGAGCCTCCTATCATTAGCAATGTCCGGCCAGTCGATCAGGCGGTGGTGCATACACCTGATCCCGTGATATCGGCCGTCATTACCGACAGCGGGATAGGGCTGGCAAGAATCACGGTGATTGTTGACGGGAAGTTTCCTCCGCTTGATAGAATCTACAATGAGGAGACCCGCACCATGACGGCAACGGTCCATGGGTTAAGCAACGGTAGGCATACATTGCGAATTGTTGCTGATGACAAAGTGGACAATAGTGCGGAGTCGATCACTAGCTTTATCGTAGCTCCTGCGCCGAGCGGGCCGGTATGGCCCGAGGGCAGCACGCTAAGCGCGTCGAACGTGACGTCGTCGTCGCTGACTTTGAACTGGACGTCGCCACAAGGGGCGACCGGGTACCGGATTTACCGAGACGGCAGCGTCGCAGGCTCGGTTTACGGCAGCGTCTATTCCTATGACGTTGCGGGATTGCAGCCGGACACGACATATACGTTTACCGTCGAAGCTGTGGACGCGGCAGGCAACGTCAGCCAAAATAATCCGGCGACAACGGTGAAGACGGAAGCGGCTCAAGGAACGACGGAGGCTGTCCGCTTGCAGGCCCTGCCCGGCACTGGACTTGGAAGTGCGTACGGATCGGGCGGCGGACGTGTGCGCTTTTCTGGCAAAGATGCAATACGATCCTACCAAATTCAAGCTGCTGCAAGCTTCGCTGCACCCGGAATTCGGCACGGAGGGAAGCACCGCAGTGAGAGGTTATAACGCGCCTGCGCCGGAACGGTAACGTTCCGGTTTCTTTTTTTACCGGACTACAACACAACAGATTCATCAGCACTCATGACCGGATGCCGTCCGGTGTGAGATTGTGATATAATGATCGGACAAACGCCACCATTTGGAAGTGAGTGAAGCGCAAAGCATGAATGTGCGGGAGCAGTTCGGAAATATCGATATTTATTTGTTTGACCAACTGCTGAAAGGGAGGATCGCTCCCGGGATGCGGTTGCTCGACGCAGGCTGCGGGAATGGGCGAAATCTGGTCCATTTTCTGCGCGAAGGCTATGACCTGTGGGCCGTGGACCGGTCGGCCGAAGCGGTGGAAGCGGTCCGTGCTTTGGCTCACGAGCTTGCGCCGCACGGAGAGCGCATCCCTCCTGAGGAACGTTTCCGTATGGAGCCGGTGGAGAAAATGAGCTTCGCCAACGATACGTTTGACGTCGTCATTTCTTGTGCGGTGCTGCATTTTGCCGAAAGCGAAACTCATTTTCAGCAGATGGTATCGGAGCTTTGGCGGGTGCTGAAGCCGGGGGGCCTGTTGTTCGCGCGTCTCGCTTCGGGCGAAGGCCTGGAGAACCGCATCCGTCCGCTTGGCGGCGGCCGGTATGTGCTGCCGGACGGCAGCGAGCGGTTTCTGGCCGACTCCGGGCTGCTGGAGCGAACGGCGGAAAAGCATCATGCTTTGCAGGTGGAGCCGCTGAAGACGGTGAACGTGGAGAACCTGCGGTGCATGACGACCTGGTGCTTGAAAAAGCCGCATATTTTATTTTTCGATCCGATCGAAGAACGGTCGGAAGAACGATTGCCGGAGGGGATCGGCGAAACGGACGAAACAGAAACGGGAGGATGACATTTAGATGAAGCTGAGAGTTTCGGCGGTACAATACCATTTGCATACGATTGGCAGCTTTGAACAATTTGCTGCGCAGGTGACGAGTTACGTCAGGACGGCGAAGGAGTTCGAATCGGACTTCGTGCTGTTCCCGGAGCTGTTCACGACCCAGCTCATGTCCATAGGCCGGGGGGACGGGAGCGGCGAAGCGCTCAAGATCGGGGAGCTGCCGCAATATACGCGGCAGTACAAGGAGCTGTTCCAGGGCCTGGCCCGCGAAACGGGCATGCACCTGATCGGAGGAACGCATATTATTGAAGAAAACGGCCAGTTGTACAATACGGCGTTTTTGTTCTATCCGGACGGCCGGGTCGCTGAACAGCGCAAGCTGCACATTACCCCGTGGGAAGTCAAAGGATGGAACATGGCGGCGGGTGATTCGCTGCAGGTGTTCGATACGGATAAAGGACGGATCGCGATCCTCGTTTGCTATGATATGGAGTTTCCGGAGATCGTCCGGATGGCCCGGGCGCGCGGGGCGGACGTTATTTTCTGCCCGTCGTGCACGGATGACCGGCACGCCTTCCACCGGGTACGCTATACGTGCCATGCCCGGACGATCGAGAACCAAATTTATGTCGTGGCGACTGGTACGGTCGGGTCGCTGCCGACGGTCGATTTTATGCGGGGCAATTTCGGGCAGGCTGCGATCATTACGCCGAACGATGTGCCTTTCCCGCCAGGCGGCTTGATGACGGCTGGGGAGATCAACGACGATATGATCATTACCGGGGATTTGGATCTTGCGCTGCTGTACGAGGTGCGGGAAAAGGGCTCCGTTACGACCTGGAGAGACCGGCGTACCGATCTGTATCCGGATTGGAAGTAAGGGAGGAACGGCTGTGGGCTCGTACCGGAAAGATATGTACGTATTCGACGGAGACCGTCCCGTTAAGGCGACGATCCGCTCTTACACCGAACGGGACTTCGCCGGCTTGATTCGGATTCAGCAGGAAAGCTTTCCGCCGCCGTTTCCTTCGGAGCTGTGGTGGAATGAGGAGCAGCTCAGGAATCACGTCGAACGGTTTCCCGAAGGCGCGCTCTGTGTGGAGATCGGCGGCGAACTGGCCGCATCGGTGACAGGCCTGCGGGTCGATTTCGATCCCGCGCATGCCGATCACACATGGGAGGAGATTACCGACGGAGGGTATATCCGAAACCATAACCCGTCCGGCAGCACGCTGTATATCGTGGACATATGCGCGCGTCCGGCTTACCGGAAGCTCGGCCTTGGCAAATGGCTGATGCTGTCCATGTACGAGGTGGTCGTCGAGCTGAAGCTGGAGCGGCTGCTCGGCGGCGGCCGGCTGCCCGGGTATCACCGGGTAGCCGACGAGATGACTGCCGAAGACTACGTGCGCAGCGTTTTGGAAGGGGAACGGAAAGATCCGGTGATGACGTTTCTGCTGCGGTGCGGCCGAACGCCGGTGAAATTGGTTTCCAATTATTTGGAAGATGAAGAATCCTTGAATTACGCGATGCTGATGGAATGGCGCAATCCGTTTCTCAGCGCGAAGCGGGGATAGGCGTACGGACGGGGTACGTGCTTCGCAAACGCCCGTCTGTTCCGTTTAGACCTGCTCTGCCAGTATTTTCGCGGTAACGGCCGGATGCGAAACCGGGAACTGGTGGCCGTACGAAACGAACCGAGTCCCCGCTTGATTGGGGTACGCTTCGGGTAAAGCATAGGTGCGATCCTTCGTGCCCCAGATGACCGTCGTATGGAGCGAGGTCGGAAGAACAGGCATCGTCGGCTTTGCAGGCAGCTTCCGGTAAAGCGAATGCAGCATATCCGCGTTCGCCGCGGCGATACGCGGGGAAGTCAAGCAGCGGACGACGGTCTCGACGTAACCGTCCGGGATTTCCTCCTCCGCCGCAAAAACGCCTTCCCGCAGCATCGTGTTTCGCATCGCCCGGACCGACATGAGGCGAAGGGCGGCGGAAGCCGTGCGGCGGGTGCCGCTGAGCGCGCGGCGCAATGCTCCAACATCGGGGCGGTGCAGAACGGGCTGAAGCAGCGCTAGCGTGCTGAGCTTCCCTCCCGCGGGCCCGTTGGCCGTTTCGAGGGCGATTCGCGCGCCGAAGGAGTGCCCGACCAAGCGGACCGGAACGGGAGAGTCCGCAATCGCTTCGCTTACCGCTTTCGCGTAGCTTTCCAGACTGTGGCGGCCCTCCCGCAGCAAGGGCGAACGGCCGAAGCCCGGCAAGTCGAGCAGCCACACCGGGTTTCCAGTACTGGCATGAAGATGCTCGGCGAGCGGTACGAAGTCGTCGGCGCCGCTCAGCAGCCCGTGCACGATAACCCAAGGCTCACCGAGACCTTCCCGCACAAGCGCGGCAAGGTCTCCTTTGCGTTCGCGGGACCAATGCGCAGGCTCCGACGCGCCTGGATGTGTAAGCCGGTAATCCAGATCGGCCACGACCATCGGCAGCAGCTCCATAACCTCCAGCGGTTTCGCTCCCATCCGTCCGATAAGCTTCTCCGTCGTTTTCGTATCGAACGACCGCTCCGTGATAAATGCAAGCGATTCGGCGGGAATGCCGGTCAGACGGCCGAGTCCGGTCTTCATGACACCGCGGAGCAGGGAAACCGGCAGCGCTCCCCGGGGAGCGGGGACGGCAAGCTCCCGGGCGATGAGATCGAGCAACTCCTTCATATTCGGGCCGGCTTCCTTGCGCCCCAGCATGTTGTAGGTGCCGCCCTCAGGCTTGGCTTCGCGGGCCAGGTGGACGATTACGCCGGCCAGAGCGTCGTTGGCCACGAGCGGGACCCAATGGGAAGCGCCGCCCGGTACGACCGGCATCAGCCCTTTTCTAACCGCATGAACGAGGATGCCGAGTCCGCCGGTTTGCTCCGTTGCGCCTGTAGGGCTCGCCCCGACGACGGTGCTCGGATTGACGACCGACAGCGGATAACCGTGCCGCAGCGCCTGCTGTCGAATGAGCAAATCGGCCAAAAACTTCATCCGTTCGTAAGGGCCTTCGCCTTTCATAAAATCATCCATGCGGAATACGTCTGCATCCGGGTCGACGTTCCCGTCGTGAATCGGGCTCATGTAGCCGACGACATGGATGAAATGGCGAAGCCCGCGCGCTTTATGAACCCGCTCCGCCAGCTCCGCAAGATGCCGTGAGCCTTCGAGAAACGTCCGCTGTGCCTTGGCGTTATCTAGTGTAATGCTCATCGGGCCTCCCGCATGAATGATGACATCGGCTTGCATCGCCCGATTGTAGTCGGCGGGATTCAACCCGAGGTTCGGCTCGGATAAATCGCCTTTCAAGAACTGAATCCGCTCCGCGGCATCGCCGCCGCCGAATCCTTGCTTGCTCAAAGCGGCCGCCGCTTTTTCCGGAGAACGGACCAATAGCAGCAGCCGCTCCTCACCCTGAGCCAACTGCTTCAACACTTGTTTCCCAATAAATCCGGTGCTGCCCGTAATCAATAATTCCGACATTGCTGCTCCTCCTTATGATCATATGACTAGTACTGATTAGTTCTAATTGAAGTTAAAAAAAGATGCTTCCGCTAGCGGGCTAGTGAAGCATTTGGCAAAAGCTGCGTACCGTCGTTTCCATGACAGACAAATCTTTTGTCGTCTCGGACAGTACGAGTGCGCCTTCCAAACAAGCGATAAACAGCAGGGCGGCCTGCTCGGGATCGAGCTGCTGACGAAATTCCCCTTTGGCGGCGCCTTGACGGAACAGCTTGACGAGCATGGGCCGCAGCTCGGTAAAAAACAGCGCGATCCGCTCTCTCACCGGCACCGCGTTTTCCGGACATTGCAGATAGAGCGTCACGAACGGACAGCCGCCATGACCGTTCCGCCGGGCAATTCCTTCGGTTAAACCGTCCAAGAACGTCATGATCCGTTCTTCCACGGACAGCTCGCTCCGGCTTAGCAGGGCGAATAAAGAACGCTCGTAGGACTCGGCCCAATAATTGACGACGGCGAGAAGCAATTCCTCCTTGCTTTTAAAATGGTAGTAAATATTCGACTTGGATACTTGGCTCTCCCGCATAACGTCGTCCATGCTCGTATACGAGTAGCCGCGCATAAGAAACAGACCGGCGGCCGTTTCAATCACATGCTGGCGGTTGAACGGCGGGGAAGTGGTTTTGTTCTTATTCATAATTAGAACTATACAGTACTATTGATTTGGAGTCAAGTCGCTTCCTAAAGCTGCCCTTGTTCCGGACGTTTATGGTCTCCGATTTTGGTAAACAATGGTCTAATGTAGCTTGCGGAACGTTAAGGAGGGAGCAATCTTTGGGAACGCGATGGAAAACTGCGGCAATTTCCGCTGTATCGCTGCTTGTGCTGAGCGGCTGTCAGCAAGACCTGCGGGCTTGGTTCGGACAAACAGAGAAGCCACCGCAGCACCGGCATGAGCCTAAGCAGACGGAAGACAGCGCTGCCGTGATGGCGAATGAAGCGAAGGAAGCCGTTCATGTGGACATTCTGGGCAAGCAGGGAACGGCGATTGGAAAGGCCAAGCTGACACCGGCCGGCCCTGGAGGCGGCGTGCGGATCGAACTGGAAGCGGCTTCGTTGCCGCCGGGGCCACACGGCTTTCACGTGCATGAGACCGGCAAATGCGAGGCGCCGGAATTTACTTCGGCTGGGGCGCACTTCAATCCCGAGGCCCGGAAGCACGGCTTGAACAATCCGGAAGGGCCTCATACCGGCGACCTTCCGAATCTCGAAGCGGATCAGCAAGGCAAGGTTAAGGCGGACTTTGTGGCCAAGCAGCTGACGCTGGAGGCAGGGAAGCCGAACTCGCTGCGCAAGTCCGGCGGCACGGCGTTCGTCATTCACGAGAAGGCGGACGATTTTAGAACGGACCCCGCCGGCAATGCGGGCGGACGCATCGCCTGCGGCGCGATCTGGTAACTAAGCGGCGAATCGGCGGTTATAAATCGTACCGTCGATTCGTTTTTTTCATTCCTGGTTTATCGGGCGCGCTTAAACCACCGAAACAGGAGAAAGCCTACCGCGATGCAGCCCAAGCCGATAAAGAACACCTTCAAATTTCGTTCGATCAGCATAAACATTTGCTCCCACTGCTCTCCGAAGACATACCCTACCGCAAAAAACGAAGCGACCCACAGCGTAGTGCCGGCATATGCATAGATGACAACCTTGCGATAAGGGACGCGAATAATCCCTATAAAATACCCGATGAACTGCCGGACGCCGGGAACGAAAAAGGCGATAAGCAGCAGCCTATCTCCGTACTTGTCGTAATACCGGCGCGTTTTCTCCACATGGGACGGCTTTAAGGACAGCCATTTGCCATACCGCTCGATCAGCGGCATGCCCACCTTGTGCCCTATCCAATAAGTCACTGTCACACCGATGAACGCCCCTGTTAGCGCCGCAGCAAAGGCAGGTAGCCACGAGAGCACGCCTTTAAACGACAAATAACCGGTATAGGCCAAGGTGCTGTTTCCCGGAGGAATCGGCAGCGCAATAAAATCCAAAGGCAGACCGATCAATAATACGAAATATCCGTACTGCTCAAACAACTGCTGGACGACTTGCAACAGGTTCATCTCTACCTCTCCTCATCACTCCATTCCTTTTATCATAGTAGATCTTGCGAGTAAATAAAACCCGAAGGATTTCTGAACGAAGTCCTAAATAAATCTGAAGGTTATCTTAAGCTTAGGGCGAGCGGATTCGAACTTTTTGCCTCTATGACGGGGGGCGGCCTTGTAGTATACTAAAATTCGGCCTTTTTACGGCTTGATTCAGATACGACAGAAGGGACGCTCAAGATGAGATTTGACGTGGACTATATTTCGTTTTTTGTCATTCAAGTGGACGGGGAGGACGGAACGCCAGGCAAGCGCAGCAAGCACTACGTCACCATGGACGGCGACGATTACGCGTCGTGCGAGCTCAGCGGATTTCTGGACGGCGAGTTCGCCAAGACGGCGAAGCGCAAGGCCGAGCATCATGCCAAGGCCGATCAGGTGCCGACCAAAATCGGCCGTTTCGCGGTCGAGCCCGGATACGACCTGGACAGCAACCCGAATTACAACTTGTTCGCCAGATTGCGTGCCGCCGAGACGCTAGAGCATTTCAAAGGCCATGCGGACGAGCTTGTCACAACTTACATGGATGCGAGCGCGATTCGCGGCGGGGCCATGTTTATCGTGCGCGCAAGGCTCAGCCAATATTCCGACGAGCCGTTCTTGTTCGTGTTCAAATGCGACTTCGAGCAAAAGATCGCGCGCATTACGGACGAGCGGAGCCTGCTTAATAAAGTCGAGATGGCGATCAACGCCAAAAATATGAAGTCGATCATGTACCCTTATATGCCGGAGCCGGGAATGACGGAGCTGTGGGAGCTGAAAATTCACCAGTCGTCGCATGCACGGTACTTCGAGGATTTTTTGAAATACGTCGAATATGAAAAATCCGTACCCGAGCTGATGAACGAGCAGGTGTTCGGCTTCGTGCAGCAGTATGTCGAGGAGGTATTCGAAGACCAGCCGGAGGCCAAGGAGCGGGAACTTGAGGCGATGGAGCTGTGGGCGTGTAGCGAACAACGCGAGCTGCAGGAGAAATGGGATCAGGTGCAGGTCATGGAAGCGACGTCTGTCATGGTCGAGCAAAAGCCCGACCTCGAAATGAAGCTCAAGCTAGGCCACATGTCCGTCCGCGCCTTGCTGGCCGATTTCGGCGACCGGCTGCATATCGCCAAGCTTGGCGACCGGTACGTCGTCGTGTTGGAAGGTGATTTGCAGTTCGACCGCGGAATTTCGCCGGTGGAGCTGCTGGCTCCGGAGCCGCTGGAATCGCTGATGGAACGGCTCAAGCGGAAAGCGGCGGAGGAAGAGCGCGAAGGGATTTATGCGTAAATGGCCGATAGCGCCACTAAGTTCTGCCGCAGCGTGCGTCTCATTTGGCGCAAGCTGCGGCCGCTTTATTTTTCGCAGCCTAAGGATAAATTGACAGATAGTCAGTCAAAAAAATATAATGAATGCAACATCCGGTTAAAGGCTCGCCTAAAATTGTTAGCTCAGACGAACGGCTGCGGCTTTTTCTCTGAGCAATGCGAGCTCGAAGGTGCCTGGCGCTACGCCGAATAGCCCTTCCAAAACCGGTTGGATTGCCGTAATTCGTACAATTCTTTCCTCTTTCGTCCAATCGAACAGGGAAGGATTGATCCATTGATGAAAAGAGGTGAGGAAAAATTCCGCGATCAGCGCAGGATTTGAGACGGAAAATAGCTGCTCTTCATTTCCCTGCGTAATGATGTCCGCAATGAGCGACGTGAATCTGCAAATCATTTGAATGTCCGCTTTTCGGCGGAGTACGGCGTTATTCGCGTGATGCAGATAGCTGAACATCTCGTTATGGCCGTACGGATCGTCCAGTTCGAACACCATGACCCAAGCGATTTTATGGTAAGCGGACAGGCCGGGGGCGTATGCAACCCGGGAAAACATTCCGTAAATGTAGCGGAGCTGCCTGTCCACCAAGGCATCGGCAAGAGCTTCTTTGGATTCGAAATAATAATAGAGCGTGCCTTGCGCTACTTTCATTTTTTTCACGATGTCAATGGTCGATGTATGCTCGTAGCCTTTTTGACGGAATAACTCCTCTGCGGCATCCAGAATTTCTTTCCGGCGTTCCTGAGGGTCTTTGGCTATTCTCGGCATGGGGAGATCACCTCACGTAATATTTAAACATTTGCTAGAAAAGCAGTCAAACGAAGAACATAAATTGAGTGATAGTCAGTCGGTTATTTTAATCCGCGGGAGGCCTCATTTTATGAAGCATGTTCCTATCGATAGCAAAACCCGGACGAAACCGTTCACCGAGCTCGACATGACCTTCGAACGCATTCCTTACGATTGGGAAAGCCGGAAGGAATGGCTGCAGATGCCGTTCCCGCTCGAAGAATATCACATGCGCATGGCGAAGGTCAGGCAGGAGATGAGCAGGGAAGGACTTGACGCGCTGCTTATCTATGGGGCGCCGGGGCTGCTCAATGGCGATGTGCGTTGGATTTCGAATTTTCTCACCGCTATCGGCAACACGGTCGTTGTGCTGCCCCGGGAAGGCGCTCCGATGCTGACGACCAATTCGATTCTGCATTCGGCCCCGATGCACTCCTTCGTCCATCAGACTTGGATCGAGGATGTCCGGCCAGCTCACCTGCCGGGAACGGTCAAAAACCCTGAAGGTATCGGCAAGCATGTGTGCCGTTTCCTCCAGGAGCGCAAGCTGGAAGACGGGCGCATCGGCTTGGTGGGTGAGATGTTCTTCGCGGCGCCGATCCTTGATGAACTTCGCGCCAAGCTTCCGAAGGCGGAGATTGTATCCGGCACTCGCGCTTATATGGCCGCTAAACAGATCAAGAGCCACCGTGAAATCGCGGTCATGGAGCAAGTGGGCACGGCTACGGCAGCCGGACTCGAAGCGGTGATGGAGTTGGCCAAGCCAGGGGTAAGCGAGCTTGAACTATCGGCTGCCGCGCATCAGGCGGTAGCAGGAATGGCCGACTGGGTCGTGCACTGCATGATCGCAAGCGGGCCGCGTTCCGGGCTCAAGCATCTCTATCCCTCCCCGAGGAAGCTTGAAGACGGAGACATGGTCTTCCTGGACTTGGGCGCTCACTACCAAGGATATAATACCGATACCGCCCGCACGTTTTGCGCCGGCACGATCGGCAAGAGACAGCGCGAGGTTCTGCAATGCGGTTTGGATATGTTTGAAGCCGCTCTGGAGGCCGCGAAGCCCGGCGTGCGCGTGACCGAGCTGCAGCATATTGCCCAAAGCATTGCAGAAGAGTACGGTTACGGAGAGCACTATTGGCCGACCGGCTTCGGTCACGGCATCGGCACGAATATTGCCGAGCTTCCCGATTTGCATTGGAAAAGCGAAACTGTCCTGCAGCCGGGACATGTCTTCGCTCTGGAGCCGATGATTGTCATTCACGGGTTCGGATGCGGAGTCATTGAGGACCAGATCCTGATCACCGAAACGGGCGCCCGCTCGCTGACCCCCGCCAGAAGAAAGCTTTGGTGAGAACCGCCGTTTCATATGCCGACGCGCGCAATCCCGGCGCGCGTCGCGGCACCGACTTCTTCTTCAAACGGAGCTGTTCCGCACTGGTTTCGTACATCCTGTTTACAGACCCCCCAATTCCGTTTCCCCTCATGCCGACATGGTCCGAAACAAATGTTTCCTCCCACCGCACATATTCCAAAAAACAACAGAAAAACAATTGACTTCAAACCTAAATCAATGGTAATATCTTCGATATTAACAGCGTGGTAATAAAACAACCAATTGTAATCGCTTACCTAATGTTTAATATCGTTTACTTGATGAAAAAAGGCTTTATTTCTCTCTTTTATTAACGACAGTGGAGAAAATAAAGAGAAAGGAGTGGGCAAATGCCAACATAAGATTGAAAGTGCAATCAGGAAAAATGTTCAAATGATCAAACCGGAGGCGTTTTGCATGAAAAAATCGGCATTTTTTTTCATTAGCTTATTGTTAATGTTCAGCTTAATTTTGTCCGGCTGCAATTTTACCGGCGAAGCTCCCCAAGGGGCGGAATCGTCAAGCGGCCAAGCCACCTCGAAGGATGGGGAGCAGTCGTCCGGGGGAAAAGCAATCACCTTATCCGTGGAAACGGAGATTACGGATTTGAACCAGTTTTCCGCATCCGACAATGTTGCCTTCGCCATCCTGAATAACGTCAACGAAGGGCTGTACCGTCTGGACCCCAAAAACGTGCCGCAGCCGGCGATGGCCAAAGGAGTCGATATTTCCAAAGACGGATTAACGTACACCTTTACGCTGCGCGATGGCGTGAAATGGAGCAACGGCAGCCCGGTGACGGCGGCGGATTTCAAATTTGCATGGCTCGGCTCGATGAAGCCGGAAACGTCGCTTAGCGGGTACGCCTTTATTTTAACGGATTATATTGAAGGCGGGGCGGAGTACGCCGAAGGCAAAGCGGCCGATGTTTCTGGCATTGTGGTGAAGGATGACAAGACGCTCGCAGTCAAGCTGAAAAATCCGACGCCTTTTTTCCTCCGCCTGGTTTCCTTTATTCCGTATTACCCGTTGAACGAAAAGTTCGTGAAGGAAAAAGGAAAAGACTTTGCATTGAAAGCGGAAAATATGCTGTATAACGGGCCTTTCGTGCTCACCCAATTCGATCCGGCCAGTGGCGCGGTATTGGAGAAAAACCCGAACTACTGGGACAATGGCTACGTGAAGCTGGATAAAGTCAATATTAAAGTGGTGAAAGAAATGAACACCGCTTTGAACTTGTATAAGGTCGGGGAACTGGATCGGGTGAATTTGTCGTCCGCCGATGTGAGCGCTAACAAAACAAGTCCCGAATTCGGTTCCGACATCGAATTTGCGACGACCTACCTGCAATTCAACTTGAAAGCCGGCGACGTATCCAACCCAAACATTCGGAAAGCGCTTCAATTGGCCTATGACAGCAAGGTTCTGGAGCAGCTTTTGAATAACGGATCGAAGGGAGCCGTAGGATTGATCCCCGATCTTATGAACGGAGCGGGCGGCAAGTCGTTTCGCGACATGCAGGGAAAGGTAATTGCGCCGGACGCCGTCAAGGCCAAGGAGCTGTGGGCTCAAGGGATAAAGGAGCTCGGTCACGCGCCGAAAATCAAGCTGCTGGTTTTGGATGATACGGTGAATAAAGATGTCGGCACGTTCCTGCAAAGCGAATTCAAGAAAAATCTCGGCGCGGAGATTGAGATCGAGTCGATGCCGAAGAAGGCCCGCAACAAGCTGATGGACGACAGCAGCTATCAGATGGCCGTCACCGCATGGGGAGCCGATTATGACGACGCCATGACGTATCTGGATCTCTGGATCAATCATACGCCTTATCGCGGGAACTACAACAATCCGCAGTACGACCGTCTGATTGCGGAAGCAAAGAAGGAAGCCGACGAAACAAAGCGTGCGGAAATGCTGCTGCAGGCGGAGAAACTATTAGTTGGCGAGGACGCCGTCGTTGCGCCGTTATTTTATAAGGGCTACGCCTTCCTCCAGAAAAAAAATATCGAGGGACTTGTTTATCACCCCTATGGCGCGTCGTGGGATTTCAAATATGCGGCCAAAAAATAACGATGAATCAGGAGAGGAAGCGGGTTCTTTCTCTCCTTTCCTGTAGATCGACGTGGCGCGAAGGTGTAAAGATCGGTACAAAGAGGTGCTGAAATGAAAAAATATATCGCCATTCGGGCTGTCTACATCCTGATCACGCTGTGGATCATTGCGACGCTGACGTTCTTTCTTATGAAGCAGCTGCCGGGATCGCCGTTTGACGAAGAAAAATTGGCTTTGCTGCCGGCTGCGGCGAAAGCGGAGATTTATGCCAAATACAGCTTGGATCAGCCGGTGTGGAAGCAATATGTGCATTATATGGGCAATTTGGCGCGAGCCGACCTGGGCACTTCCTTTTTCTATAAAGGCCGGCCTGTGCTGGACATTATGTTGAACCGCCTTGTTCCATCCGCGCTTATCGGCATCCAGGCGATTGTACTCGGCGTTGTGCTCGGTCTGATCCTTGGAGTGGTCGCAGCGCTCCGCCATAATACATTGTGGGATGCAGTCGCGATGTTCATTGCGGTAATCGGCGTATCGATTCCCAATTTCGTCTTTGCCGCATTGCTGCAGTATTATGTCGGGATGAAATGGGGGCTGCTGCCGGTCGCTTTTTGGAAAAGCTATTCCAGCTCCATCATGCCCTCCGTCGCGCTATCGTTGATCGTTATCGCGTTGATTGCCCGGTTTGTCCGCAACGAAATGCTGGAAGTATTGCAGCAGGACTATATCGTGCTGGCGAAAGCCAAAGGGCTCAGCCCGTTTGCCATTGTATGGAAGCATGCGATCCGCAATGCACTGATTCCCGTCATTACGATTTTGGGTCCCATCACCGTGAACATTTTGACCGGCTCGCTGGTCATTGAAAGCATATTTAGCGTGCCGGGGATCGGCAGTTTGTTTGTCGATGCCATCAAAATGAACGATTATACCACGATTATGGGCGTAACGATTTTTTACAGCGCGTTTTTTGTGCTGATTGTGCTGATCGTCGATCTGCTGTACCGGGTCATTGACCCGAGAATCCGTCTGGCGGGAGGGGAGAAGTGACTATGCTGAATTACGAATCGCGGGAGCTGGACCGTTTGTTCGTTCCGACCACCGTCGATCCTCACGAAAGCGAGAGCGTGTCCGGTCCTCCCTTGAACGCATTTCAGGAAAGCTGGCGTCGGCTGCGCCAAAACCGCGGAGCGCTCGTCAGTCTGTATCTTCTACTTTTCCTCGGTCTCATGGCCGTGGTTGGCCCTTGGATGAGCCATCATACGTACTTCGATACGAACTACAGCGCCGCTTACCAGGGGCCGAATGCCGATCATTGGCTCGGCACGGATAAATTCGGACGCGACCAGTGGGTCCGAATTTGGCAGGGTACGCGCATCTCGCTGCTGATCGCCCTGCTGGCGGCGGCGCTGGATCTGTGCATCGGCGTCGCGTACGGGGCCGTCTCGGCGCTGCTTGGCGGCAGAACGGATACGATCATGCAGCGGATCATTGAGATTTTGGTCAGCGTGCCGAGCCTGATTGTCGTTATTCTGCTGATGATGGCGATGAAACCGGGCATTTTCACGATTATTGTGGCGATGGTCATTACCGGCTGGGTCAACATGGCCCGATTGGTGCGGGCGCAAATTTTGAAGCTGAAAGAGCAGGAATTCGTGCTGGCTGCCCGTACGCTGGGGGCAAGCAACTCGCGTCTAATCTTGACGCATCTCGTTCCGAACACGGTCGGAGTCATTGTCATCAATACGATGTTTACGATTCCTTCAGCGATTTTTACGGAGGCGTTCCTCAGCTTTATCGGTCTGGGGCTGCAGGAGCCTATGGCTTCGCTCGGCGTGCTCATCAATACGGGGTATCAATCGCTGAACACGAACTACTATTTGCTGTTGTTTCCCACTTTGATCATTATTGCGATTATGGTAGGCTTCAATATTTTGGCCGACGGATTGCGGGATGCGCTGGACCCCCGAATGCGCAAATAGCCTGGGCATCATGTCATGGACCCGTGAACGAGAGAACAAGGAGCGATACGAGGATGGAGAAAATTTTGGAAGTCAGGGACCTGGAAATTTCGTTCCAAAGCTACAAGGGGGAAATTCAAGCCGTCCGCGGGGTCAGCTTCGAACTGGCAAAAGGGGAGACCCTGGCCATCGTCGGAGAATCGGGCTCGGGGAAGTCGGTCACGTCCAAAGGCATCATGCGCTTGCTGCCGCATCCGATCGGGAGAATCAAGAACGGGAAGCTTTTGTTAGTGGGCGAAGACTTGATGCAGCGCACGGATAGGCAAATGCGGGACGTTCGGGGAGCCGAAATTTCGATGATCTTCCAAGACCCGATGACATCTCTCAATCCGACGATGACAGTAGGAAGCCAGCTCATGGAAGGCTTAATGCAGCACCGGAAGCTCGGCAAATCGGAAGCGGCGGAGATCGCGCTGGAGCTGCTGAGGCAGGTCGGCGTCCCTAACCCGCAAGTGCGGATGAAGCAATACCCGCATCAATTTTCCGGAGGCATGCGGCAGCGTGTGGTGATTGCCATTGCGCTCGCCTGCAACCCGAAGGTGCTGATCGCGGATGAGCCTACCACAGCGCTGGACGTTACGATTCAAGCGCAAATTCTGGACTTATTGAAGGAGCTGCAGCGGGAAAAGGGGACGTCCATCATTCTCATTACGCATGATTTGGGAGTCGTCGCCAACATCGCTCACCGGGTGGCTGTGATGTATGCCGGACAAATTGTCGAGACCGGAACGGCGGACGAAATCTTTGTTGGACCGAAGCATCCGTATACTTGGGGCCTGCTCTCCTCCATGCCGAAAATTCATGAGCCTACCGAAGCGCTGCTGAGCATACCCGGGACGCCGCCCGATCTGATCCGTATGCCGGCCGGCTGCGCTTTTGCCGCCAGATGTCCTTACGTCATGGAAGTGTGCCGGGCTTTGCCGCCGAGAACGTCGGCCATCACGGGGACCCATCAGGCCGCTTGCTGGCTGTTGGATGAGCGAGCCCCGCGTATTCAGCCGCCGCAAGGCGCAAGACTATGAAAGGGGAATAGGTAAGATGAGATCCATCAACTGGACCGAGGAAGTGTGGGCAAGGAAAGAAGCGCTGCTGAGCGACCTTGCAGAGCTGCTCAAAATCCCGAGCATCAAAGATGTTAGCACCAGCGAAGCAGGCAAGCCGATGGGGCGGGAGATCGCCCGGGCGTTGGAGTTGATGCTGGGGCTTGCCGAACGGGAACAGTGGCGGACGTGCAGCTTGGACGGCTATATAGGCTATGCGGAATACGGACCGGCCGAGAGCGTCGATTATATCGGCGTGCTGTGTCATTTGGATGTGGTCCCGGCGCCCGGACGATGGACTTCTCCGCCCTTTGAACCGGAGGTCCGCGACGGAAGATTGTACGCGCGCGGAGCGATCGACGACAAAGGGCCGACGATGGCGGCGTTTTATGCGATGAAAATCGTCAAGGAGCTGGGCCTTCCGCTGAAGCATCGGGTACGGATCATCTTCGGCACGGACGAGGAGCATACGATGAGCTGCATGGAATATTACCGCCGCGTCGAGAAGATGCCGGTGGCCGGGTTTGCGCCGGATGCGGATTTTCCGATCATTCATGCGGAAAAGGGGCAAATCAATACGAGAATCGTCCTGCAGAAGAACGGCGATGCCGGCCAACAAGAGGGGAAGGGACGAGGGATTGTGGAATTAGTTTCCTTTCATTCCGGGAGTGCGGCGAATATGGTTCCCGAATCGGCGGAAGCTGCGGTGACTGGAGAGCTTTCGCTCCTCGCGGCGTTGGCCGGGCAATTTAGCGATTATTGCAGTGGAAATCGCCTGAAAGGCACGGCGTCCGTTCAAGATGGGACGCTTGTCTTGACTTTGCAAGGGAAGGCAGCTCATGGCATGGAGCCGCAGTTAGGCGTAAACGCCGGGCTCAAGCTCGTTCATTTTCTAAGGGATTACGAGTTTCAGCCCGATGCGCAGCATTTTATCGCCTGTCTGGACGACTATTTTTATGACGATCCCGCGGGGCGGCGCATCGGGATCGATTGCGAAGACGAGATTATGGGGCCTTTGACGGTGAATGTGGGGATTATGCGCTATGCGGCTTCGTCGGAACCTTCGTTTGCTTACCTCAACATAAGGTTTCCGCTTGTGGCGGATGAGCTGCGGCACGCTGAGACCATTCGCGACAAGGTCGGGAAGTACCGTTTTGCCATGGAACCGCCGATTCTGAAAAAGCCGCATCATGTGGCAAAAGATCATCCGATGATCGCAGCGCTTCAGGCCATTTACCAAGAAGAGACTTTGCTGGAGCCCGAATTGCTGACGACGGGCGGAGGCACGTATGCCAGCTTCCTGGATAACGGCGTTGCGTTCGGCGCGTTGTTTCCGGGAAAAGAAAACGTCGCCCATCAGACGGACGAATATATCGAGATCGAGGATCTGCTCAAAGCGACCGCCATTTATGCCAGAGCGATTTTCGAGCTAGCCAATTTGGATTATTAATTTAGTGGGTTTACCTAATATTACCAGAACCCCTTCGCCTGCGATCCGTACGTAGCTCCTAAAGTTGCGGATTTGCAGGCGATTGTGCGTTCTTGGAAGAACCTTCTCAACCACTCAAACGAAAAAGCCCTTCTGACAACCCCATCCTTTCCAAACGTAACCACCGACATCCGATACCGCCTATTGCGGTATAATAAACTTTTTAACGCGAAATATTTTTTTTCATTTCCAGTGAACCTTATGAAGCAACGGAGCCAATACATCGTGTATACAATTTCAGGGGGCCTCCAATGAATAACGAACAACTGAACGTTTGGCTTGACCGGCTGATCGACGGCGATCCGGACGCTTTTGAAGTGATTTACGGCATGACCAAGAACAAAGTGTATGCGACCGTGGCCGCATTGGTGGCTCATCCCGCCGATGTCAACGACATTGTGAGTGAGATTTATTTTCAGCTATGGCGGGCCTTGCCGGGCTACGACCGTACGCGTCCTTTTCTGTTCTGGTTAAACGGGATCGTCATTCGGCAAATCCATAGCTGGCGGCGGCAGCTTTGGAGAAGATTTCGTTTGCTTGAGAAAAAAAACCGATTGAGCGTGGAGCCGCATGTGGAACGGCCGGAAGAACCGGTGCTGGAGAACGAATCGCAAAGGGAAATGCAGCGCCTGATCAATCAATTGCCGTTCAAGCTGCGCATCGTGATTATATACCGGTTTTACTATGATTTTTCGCACGAGCAGGTGGCGGAGCTGCTGCAAATTCCGCTCGGCACGGTCAAATCCAGAAATCATCTGGCCTTGAAGCAGCTGCGCAAATGGTTGGACACTCAAGCAAATGAGGAGGCTGGTTCCGAACATGTCAATCTCGGACGAAATTAAACAATCGCTGACGAAGCAATTCGACAAGCCGCAAGTTCCGGAAGACGTCGATCGGCGGGTAAGGCAATCTTTCGTACAATTTCATGAGAAAAAGGAGAACAAGAAAATGAAAAAAACGATCATCACTCTCAGCATTGCGGCAGCCGTACTGATTCCGACAGGCGCTTATTCGCTCAGCAGCTCTTATTTTGCCCAGGATCAGGCGGACATCAACGGATTGGTTAGCAGCGGGGTAAAACGCGCGGTGTCCGAAGGGCTGTCGGTGCCGATCGACCACAAAATCACGGATCAAGGCATCACGATACATTTTAAAGAAATGTATGTCGAGGATACCAAGGTTCTGGTTCATTACCGGATCGAGAAGCAGGATGGCACGCTCGTTCCTTGGGAATTCGATACGACCGGGCTGCAGATCATCTCCGACGGGAAAAAAGACGGCAAACAGGTGGACAATCCGACTTACCAGGAACCGGGCGTGGAAGGTTTCAACCGGCTCAACTTTATCGGTAGGGAACTGAAAGACAAAGACTATCTTACGTTTCGTCTGACCGATGCGGCGGGCAAAGAAATCGAGACGGGCGTTGCGGACAAGGATAAGCCGGAAGGGACGATTGGCTTCGTGATGAAGGGCGGCGCTTCATTACCGCAAACGATTAAGCTTAGTGTGGATATCGACCGCATCGGCAAAACCAAAGGGAGCTGGAAGGGGGATATCGCCATCGATCAAAGCAAGGCCAAGCAGGCTACCGAAGCGGCCAAGGCCAAGCAGGCCACCGAAGCGGCCAAGGACAAGGAGGCCACGGAAGCGGCTCGTTAAGCAATAGGGGTAGGGGGAATTTTCCTCCTACCCCTTTGTGCTAAGCACGTCCAGCAACAGCTCTTCGCTTTGCTGCGTTTCCCATGTGGCGGCGAAGCGCACTTGATGCGACACGCCCAAAATCTCGTAGCGCTGGGCGAGATGCTGGCGCGCCGTGCCGACGATGAGCGAGTGCAGGCGCACCTGTTTTGAGCGGCCGAGCTCGGCCAGTGCATCGCGCACGGGCGGGGACACCGCGCCGACGCCGTCGGTCACCATGACGAAATCGGCGTCATGGTAGCGCGGCTCGGCGGACACGAGCTCGATGCCGCGCCGCAGCGGGGCGTCGAAGTGCGTGCCGCCGCCGAAGGCGAGCTGCGACAGGGCGTAGAACGCCGGCCAGTTGGGCTTACGCCAGTAGAGCGGGTGCTCGACCAGTTCTCCGCGGGCGCCGAACAGCAGCAGCCGAAAGTCGCGCTTCTCCAGCAGGCTGAAGGCGGCGAACGTGGCGACGAACAGCTGGGCGAGCCGTAGCTTGCTGCCGCGCATCGAATGGGACGTATCGAGCATGCAGACGACCGGCCCTTTCAGGGGCTCTTGTGTCCAGCCCGTGACGTTGTAGGTGAGCAGCTTGCGCTCCAGCCACTTGACCATAAAATACGCTTCGTAGTCCTCGTCGGCCAGCAGACTCGCTTCGCTCGGCAGCATATGCGTAATATCCCCGGACTGACGCAGGTCGTCGTAGCTTTCCGGGATGCGCGGCGACCGGACCTTCCGGCGCTGCGCCTTCAAATGCTGCACGTTCCGCCCGATTTCCTGCAGGAAGGCGATGAGCTCGGGGTGGCGCTTCAGCTTCTCGACCCATTGCAGGTAATTGGCGAACTGCTGCCGGTGCAGCCGTCCGAGATCGCTGCCCCAGCGCCGGTTGGCGATCCGCTGGCTCGCTTGCAGCAGCTCGAACAGGTTCAAGCTTTCGCTGTCTTCACGGCTGAGCGATTCCTGCAGCGCCCGGTTGAGCCAGCCGCCGAGCTGGGCTTCCAGCTCCCGCAGCGTCTCCCGGTCGCGGCGCTCCAGCCGCTCGATCCGCTTCTCACGCTCGCCGAGCTCGGCTTCGGCCTTCTGGAGCTTCTGCCGAAGCTTGTCGCGCCGGACGAAGTCGGTCCGCATCTCTTCCTGCAGCGAACGGATGCGCTCCTTCAGCGCGCCGATCTCCGCTTCCACGAGCGGCCGGCTGTCCAGCGCCGCCTGCTTCTCCTCGACGTTGCGCTTGCCGCGCTGCAGCGTGTAGCCGACGAGCCGCAGCTGCTCGATCTGCTTCTCGTTCAAGCGCTCCTGCACCTGTGGTTGGTCATCGCCTTGCCCTTGACGGCTCTCACTGAGGCCGATCGTCCGAAGCTGCTGCTCCTCCTGCTTGCGGCGCTTCACTTCGTCCTCGAACGTTTGCGTCAGCCACATGAGCGCCTTCAGCGCCGTTTTGAACGAGGCGTTGACCTCGCCTGTCGTCCGCGGATGGATCGCGCGGTAAAAAAACTGCTTCTGCAGCTCCGCCACTAGCCAGCGATGGAACGGCGCCGCTTCCTGACTGCGGTCAAGCTCGGGGCGGGCCAAATAGAAGCACATGAAAAAATCGGCAAACAGCTCCACCGAAAACCATGGTGTTTGCGCCTTGGCCTCGCGAATCCACTCCTGTGCGGCGCGGGAGGAATGGACGTACCCGTCAAATACGTAGCGGTCGATTTTAGCCGACCGGATGATCATGCCGAATCACCTCGCTGCCGAGGAAGTCCGGTGAATGCTCCGCTTGCGCTGCGGCATGTTCATTCATCGGGCTTCTAGAGTGTATAGTCGTATTGAACGCCCGGAATTTCGCGGTCGAACAGCGTCCGGTACAGTCCTTGCATCGATTGCAAAATGCGTTCGCCCTGAATCCGCAGGTGCGTATATTTCACCGCGTATTCCGCCGTTTGCAGAAGCATAAAATTGCGGTTGCGGATGTATCCGGGCAAGTCCTTTTCCCGTTGCAGCCATTGGACCAGCTTGCTTTGCAGCTCCCGCGCCTTGTCCTCCAGCTCCAGCCGGCATTCCTCCAGGTTGGCTCTCGCCTTGTCCTGTTCTTCCTTGCTCAGCCGGCCGCCGACTTCTTTTTTGAACTGAAACGCATGAAGCGCGTCTTCTTCTTCGAGCCAATGCTTGGCGATCCGGTCATAACGGCGGAGAGGCAGCTCCTTTTCCGTCTCCTGTTTGAGCCCCTCCTGAAACACCTTCTGAAAGATCTCCTTCAGCGCACCGTAATCCTCCGGCAAATCCCACAGCATATGCGGGGTATAGACGGTATCCCACACGGTGACCTCGCGGCGGCCGTTCAGCGCGGCCGACGTTTTCCATACCTGTCCGATCTTGCGCCAGCGGCGGTCGGACAAGGCGAATTCCTTCGCTTCCAGCTCGGTTTTGAGCTGGTACAGCATATAGATCATCGTTTCGGGGATGACGACATCCGCGCTCGCCCGCCGTACGGTCTCGATATCCCGCAGCGAGAGCAGGGCAGGGAGCGGCACGTCTGGAAGCTGGAACATTTTCTCGTAGCTCGACATTTGCTTCAAGTACCCGACCTCGTAGCGGATCAGGAAGCGGTCGTACAGCGCGGCGAGCTGTTCGTTTTCCTCCGGCAGTTCGTTGGAGGCGGCGATCAGAAACAGCAGCGGCACGCTTTGCTTCTCCTGTCCGTTAAAAAACACCCGTTCGTTCAGGATGGACAGAAGCGCGTTCAAGATGGCACTGTTCGCCTTGAAGATTTCGTCAAGAAAAGCAAAGTCCGCCGCAGGCAAGTAGCCGTCCGTCTGCCGGACGTATTGATCGGCTTTGAGCCGCTGCAGCGATACCGGCCCGAACATCTCGTCCGGCGTCGTGAAGCGCGTCAGCAAATAGTCGAACCAGCGGCCGCTTCCGAACAATTGGGAGAGGGCGCGGGCAAGCTGGGATTTGGCGGTGCCGGGCGGGCCGATCAGCAGGGCGTTCTCGCCGGCCATCAGACCGAGCAGCAGCACCCGGATCAATTCTTCGCGTTCGAGAAAGCGGGCTTCCAAATGCCCGATCGCTTGCTCCAGTTTATGGCGTATCGATTCCAGCTCGTTCATATCCATCGTCGCACCCCGTCCGAACGTTGCAGCCGTCAGGCTGGTAGGAGAATAGGACGGAGACGCTCCCTCCCTCGATCGTTATGTTTTCCTGTGACATCCATTTTCATATTGTAGCAGACGACGGCTCTTTTCTCTAATAATCGTGCGGATTTTTCATTCCAAACCGCTTCATGCTACAATAGAGTTCAGGGCATTTACGGAAAAAAGGAGCGATGGGACATGTCGGTTTACGATTTTTCGGCGACAACGATTCAAGGCGCGGACAAGCCGCTGTCGGACTACCGGGGCAGCGTGCTGCTGATCGTCAACACGGCGAGCGCCTGCGGCTTGACGCCGCATTACGAAGGACTTCAGAAGCTGTACGAAACTTATAAGGATCAAGGTCTGGTCGTGCTCGGCTTCCCGTGCAACCAATTTGCCGGACAGGAGCCCGGGACGGAGGCTGAGATCGCACAGTTCTGCGAAACGCGCTATAACGTGACGTTCCCGCTCTTCGCCAAAATCGATGTCATGGGAGAGCACGCGCATCCGCTGTATCAATATTTGGTCTCGCACGTGCCCGAGCCTTACCGGACCGGGGACATCGAATGGAACTTCGTGAAGTTTCTGGTCAACCGCCAAGGCGAGGTCGTCAAGCAGTACGCTGCGCGCACGGAACCGGCGGCCATTGAAGGAGATATTCAAAAGCTGTTAAGCGAATAAGCGGCGAGGCGAGCAGTCTGTTCCGTACCGGGACAGGCTGTTTTTGCCGTTCAGGCGGGGGAGAAGTCGTGCCTTCGAAAAAATACACCTTTTTCCGAAAGGAAAAACGGTCTATAATAAACAGGTATGAAGCGGTATAACCGTAGATTGCAAACGTGTGCAACCAGATCGACTGACGCCGCGGCTTGCGCAAAAGGGAGGCTGGACCTATGGCAACCATAGAGCAAGTTATAGATCAAAAATACGCCAAGCTCGGGGACATTTTGCAGTCGATGGACAAAGTCGTCGTCGCATTCTCCGGCGGGGTGGACAGCGCTTTTCTGCTCAAGGCGGCGCTTGAATTTATGGGCAAGGACCGGGTGCTTGCCATTACGGCCGATTCGGAGACGTATCCCGAACGCGAGAAGCTGGAGGCGATCGCGCTTGCCGGGAGCTTGGGCGCGCCGCATGAGGTTATTCACACAAGCGAGCTGAATATTCCCGGGTATGCGGAAAATCCGACGAATCGGTGCTATTTTTGCAAAAACTCGCTGTTCGATCATTTGATTCCGATCGCCCATGCGCGCGGCTATGAGCATGTCGTGTTCGGCGCCATCGCCGACGACCTCGGGGAGCACCGTCCCGGACTGCAGGCCGCTCACGAACGGGGCGTTCGCGCGCCGCTGCTGGAAGCGGGCATCAAGAAATCGGAAATTCGCCATCTGTCCCGCAAATTCGGGCTCGCCACATGGGATAAGCCGTCGTTCGCTTGTCTGTCTTCGCGTATTCCGTATGGGGAAGCGATCACAGCGGAGAAGCTGTCCATGATCGATCGTGCGGAAGACTTCCTGATTCAGCTCGGTTTCCGCCAAGTGCGCGTGCGCCAGCACGATACGCTGGCGCGGATCGAGGTGCCCGCATCGGAGCTGGCCGACGTGCTGGCCGTCGCCGAGACGGTTCACGCGAAGCTGAAGGAGATCGGCTACGCCTACGTGACGATGGACTTGAAAGGGTACCGTTCGGGCAGCTTGAACGAAGTGCTTTCGCCGCAGGAGCAGTCGGTTCAAGCGACAGCACAGGCATAAGTTCGGAGAGGAGCCGATTCGATGAGCAAACCGAAAATTTATATTTCCAAAGCGATTCCCGAGGAGGCGCTTGCTTATCTGGAGCAGCACTGCGAGTGCCGGATGTGGGACGGACAAGGCGCAGCATCCAGACAAGGGCTTCTCGCACAGCTTCACGATGTGGAAGGGCTGCTGACGACCGGCGGTCCGATCAACCGGGAGCTGTTGGACCATGCCCCCAAGCTGCGGGCGGTCAGCAGCATTTCGGTCGGGTACAATCACTTCGATCTGGAAGCGATGAAAGCCCGCCGGGTCATCGGAACGAACACGCCGCACGTGCTGGACGAGACGGTCGCGGACCTGGTGCTGTCGCTCATGCTGTCCGCGGCACGGCGTATCCCCGAGCTGGATGCGTTCGTGAAGCAGGGCCGTTGGCAGCGGGGCAAAGGGCTGACCGACGAAGATTTCTTCGGCATGGACGTGCACCATCAGACGCTCGGCATCATCGGGATGGGCCGGATTGGCGAAGCGATTGCCAAGCGCGCGGTGGACGGCTTCGGCATGAGCCTGCTTTATCATAACCGCAGCCGGAAGCCGGAGACGGAAGAACGGTTCGGCGCCCGCTACTGCAGCTTGGACGAGCTGCTGCGGGAGTCGGACTTCGTCGTGATGATGACGCCGCTCACACCGGAGACGGAGCGCATGATCCGCCTGGAACACTTCGAAAAGATGAAGCCGACGGCGTTCTTCATCAACGCTTCCCGCGGGAAGACGGTGGACGAGCCGGCACTGATTCAAGCCCTGCAAACCGGACTCATCCGGGGAGCGGGACTTGACGTATTCGATCCGGAGCCGCCGAGCCCGGACAATCCGCTGCTGCATATGCCGAGCGTGGTCACGCTGCCGCATATCGGCTCGGCCACGGCGAAGACGCGGCTCGATATGGCGATGCTCGCCGCGCGCAATCTCGTCGCCGCACTGACCGGCGGGCAGCCGCCGAATGTCGTGCCGGAGCTTCGGGAGCTGCTCGAATAGACGCTCTCGTATGATGCTGCAAAGCTTAAAAGCCGCTGAATGCGGCTCAGAGTGTTGAGAAAGTGGTTTTGACTGAAATAGAGAAACATACGGAGTGGGGTATCTACTGGAGGAGCGATAGCGTTCGCCTTTGTCTGCGGGAAATATCAGCTGCTAAGCGGCTTCCAATAAAAATTTCCTGCAGACAAGAGCGACCGGAAGTAGATACCCCACCCCCTCATGCACCTCTATTGCCTCTATTGCCTCAATCGACCACTTTCTCAACAAGCTCGGCCGCTGAACGCGGCTTTTTTGCGTGCAATGATATGTGGACAATCGAGGGCTATGCGGTAGAGGAAATCAAAGGCTTTATTTGTGTCGAATCATGTTTCTTTGTTGAGAAACACGATGGATAGATTACCTGAGTTCCTCTATTGTACGAAAAAATGACAATATGAAGCGGATAACGAACGTCAGTTCCTCTAAGCTTTAAAGTGGCGGGCTTGTGCGAGGAAAATGAGCAGGCCATCCGTTTTTGGGTGTAAAAGCATATGGGCACGTACCGTTACGCAATGCTGGGTGTGAGTATATATTGCAGCATAACAACTAGACGGAGGCCTGTATGAAAAAGCTGACTGTAGGCATTCTTGCTCATCGAGAAGGCAATATATTTCAGAACTCCAAGTTTTTGAGCGACCTTGTAACGGAAGGGAGGAAGCTGGGGGCAAACGTATACGTATTTTCCCATATGGACATAAACGAAGAAAGCAGGACGATTCACGGTTTTACCCCATCCGGAGCGAGATGGGCGGGAGCGACTTGCCCATGGCCGGATGTCGTAATCGATTTCTGCCGAAAGCTATACAAGCCGTTTCGCGATATGCGACGTCGCAAAGATTTGTTCGTTTATGCCAATCATAAATTTACTTACAAATGGAAAGCGATGAAGCTGTTTGCCGAATCCGACAAGTTAGAACGTTGGATTCCCAAGACGTTTCTTTACTCGCCACAAGCGTTAGAGCAGATGGTTGAGAATTATGACTTGGTCTATGTGAAGCCGGGGAATGGGACCGGCGGGCATAGCGTTCTTAAAATCAAGAAAACTGGCGGCGGCTACCGGCTTCAAGGACGAAAAAGGTCAGGCCGTATCGTGGTAACGCCGGTTTTGACGAAACAGAGGGTCATTCGTTGGGTTAACCGTTGGGTGCAAACTGAAAAAATACGATCCGGATCATTTATGGTCCAGCAAGGGCTGGATTTGCAGCTTATCCCCGGCCGACAGGCGGATGTTCGATTGTTAATTCAAAAGAACGAAATTGGAAACTGGGAAGTGACCGGCAAAGTTTTGCGCGTAGGCGCTAAGAATAGCCCTACCACGAATTTAAGCTACGGGGATGGAAAAGTGCTGGGATTTCAGACTTTCATCAAATCCCGTTTCGGATTGGATAAGGCAAAAGAAATTGAGCTGGAATGCGAGGAGCTTGCTCATCGGTTGATGGAAGTTGTGGAAGAACGGTTTGGTTCTATGGTCGAGTTTGGATTGGATGTGGGAATTGACGTCAACGGACGCGTATGGCTGATTGAGGCTAATCCTAAACCGGGCCACACGGCCTTCATCAAGTCGAAAGAAATTGCCACTTACCGAAAATCCATCAGGCGGCCGATTCAATATGCCATGTATTTGGCCAATGAACAATTGAGCAAGGAACAAAACGATACGGCAGACTTCGTGACGAACTTCGAATGGATTGATTTCTAGAGTGAAAGTGCGCCGACAAAAAAAGGCACAATGAAGGCCAGGCAGAGCACCTGGCCTTCATTGCCGGCTCCTCGATTACAGCCCGGCCTTCACAAAGTCGCCTTGAACGCCGGCGATGAGCGGGGAGGGCTCGCCCGAATAAAATAGCTTCAGCTCGTGCAGAGCTCGGGTGCAGCCGACATAGAGCAGCTTCGCGTCCTGCGGTGTCTGCGCGTAATGGACCGGATCGACGTCCACGAGCAGGACGGAATCGAACTCGAGCCCTTTGGCCATGTACACCGGAACGACGGAGACGCCGCCCTCGTACTGCTGCTGGCCCGGGACGATCAGGTTCACGCCGTCGCATCCGGCGGCGAGCAGCTGCGCGTGCAGCTCGCGGCACCGCTCCTCCGTGCGGGCGAGGACGGCCAGCGTGCCTGCGCCCTCGCGCTGCTGGTGTTCCTGCACGGCTTCGGCGAGACGCTTCGCCAGCGGCGAGCCGTCCGCTTGCGCGAGCTCGACCGGCTCGCCGCTGCGGAATACCGGCACGGCCAGCGCCGGCGGCTCGGCAAGCCCGCGCTTCAGCACTTCGTTCGCGAAGTAGATGATTTCCATCGTTGACCGGTAGCTGCGGTTCAGCGTATAGTAGGCGCGGTTCTCTTCTGGAAACAGCGACAGCAGTTCCTGCCAATCTTTAACGCCTTGGTAGGCGTGGATGCCTTGCGACAAATCGCCGAGAATCGAGAACGAGCCGTTCTTCGTGTGCAGCGCCAGCAGCGCCACCTGGAATGGCGAGAAGTCCTGCGCTTCGTCGATGACCGTATGGTCGAAGCGCAGATCGCCGTGAATGCCTTCGAAGCGCTGGCGAATATAGAGCAGGGGGGCGAGATCCTCCGGCTGCACCAGCTTCTTCTTGGCTGCCGCAAGCGTGGATTGCCGCAGCTCCTCGGGAATGAACTGCGCATCCGCCTCTGACACGAAAGGCAGGGCGCCGGACTCCGCCGTGGAACGGAACAGCTCCTTATAGAAGCCGAACGGCGTATAGGCCGTCCACTGCTTGCCGTAATCGCGAAGACGGGTAGAGCCGCGCTTCTTGTAGTCCTTCTTTAAGTGGACTTCCCATACTTTATCCAGCTCCATCTCCAGCCAACGCTTGATCCGGGCCAGCACCCGCTCGCGGCGCTTCATGAGCGGCTCATGCTTGTATTCCACCGCGTACCAGTCGCGGATGGTACGGTACGGGAGCTTGGCGCCGTCCCACGGCACAAAATCCGTCTGCGGCACCGCCTGCAGCTCGTATGCGTTCAAGAGCCCGTCTAACCACTGCATGAAGCGGAGCGAGCCCTTAAACCGGCCGGGGGCCGCATCGTCAATAACCGGACGCGCCGCTCCGACAGCGAACCAATGCCGCAGCGCATGGGCCGGATCGGCCAGCTTGACCTCATGGTCCAGCAACTCCAGCGCCCAGTCGGCGAAGGTAGTCTGCTGGATATGCCCGACACCGAGCTCCGGCAGAACGCCCGAAATATAATCGAGAAACATGCGGGAAGGGGCGAAAATAATCATTTTTTCCGCTTTCACTTGATCCCGGTACTGATAGAGGAGGTAAGCGAGCCGGTGCAGGGCTACGGTCGTTTTCCCGCTTCCGGCGACGCCTTGAATGACGAGCGCATGGTTTTTGCCGGCCCGGATGATCGCATCCTGCTCCGCCTGGATTGTCGATACGATGTCACGCAGCTTGTTGTCCTTGTTCTCGCCGAGCCGGTACAGCAGGAACTCGTCCGTGACCGCCATTGCGTCCGATTCGCGGTCGAACGTATCGACGACGCGCTGTAAAATTTGCTTGCGGATCACGAGGTTGCGCTTCAAGTAGACGAGCCCTTGCACGACGCCGTCCGGCGAATCGTAGCTGGCCGCTTCGGTGCTGCCTGTAAATGAATAAAAAAGGCTCGCTACCGGAGCGCGCCAATCGATCACCATCAACTCGGGAGAGTCCGCTTTTTCCACGCCGGACTTGCCTATATAGAGCGGGGCCGGACCGGGCTTTCCCGTTTCGTGAAAATCCAGTCTGCCGAAGTAAGGCTCGGGCAGCGCGTGCGCCAAGCCGCGCCGCTTGTTTTCGCGGATCGACTCCAGCACCTGCTCCGTCATGTCGTGTCCCGTATAAGGCGGTATAGCCTGAAGTGCCTCCAGATGCCTTTCCATTTCTTGAATTGTATGCTCCAGTCGTTCTTTTTCCTCCAAGTAAGCGCTTTGCAGACCGGATTCCATGGGTCCGTACCTCCGTTCGTGTTATGAATTCCCAAAAATGGACAGGAGTAATACTATAGCACAACGGAGCTTGGTGTTGCAAGCGTTTTATAACGGCGGAATGCTTTGCGCGAAACGGAACACGTTATCTGGGTCGTATTTCCGCTTGATCCGGCGCAGCGCGTTAAGATTGGAGCCATAATACGCATGAGCCCAGTTGGGGTCGAAAACGTTCGAGTAATTGACGTATTGGCCGAACGTATAAGGCAGCAACGTCTTCCGAATGTTCTCGGCCCAGCGAAGATGGGCTTCGTCCGCCGCCGGATCGTCCCATTGGGTGATATATTGCATATGAAAGCTTGCCCGGCGATGCACGAATGCGGTTGCATGAGGGGGAATCCGCCCCAGACGGCCTCCCAGGCTCTCGAAGATGATCATGCAGCTCGGACTCGGGGCCGCATGAAGGAAAGCGGCGATCGCCGATATCGCCCGAGGCGGCAGAGGACGGTACACGAAGGCGCCGCTGTTTTTGAACCGGTGCCGGCGCTCGGGAGTCATCTGCCATTGCTCATGCTCCTTTTTCAAGCCGCCGAAACGGTACATCGCCTCAAGATAAGGGACGGTCATGATTTCCGTTTCCAAGGGCGTTCCAACCGAAAGCAGCGGAGCGAGCAGCTCGCGGAGGCGCCGCTCCGGTCCGACATATTGACCGGAGGAATAGCAATAGTCATTCGAGCTGGCCGACAGGACAAGAGAAGGGGTCAGTCGCTCGTCGACCGACGGCGCCCAGTGCTGCCATGTGTTAAGCAGCAGCGGCAGATCCTGCCAAGGCCAGGCGATCCGGTAGATGGCAACGTTCGATACCGGGTGGACCCAGAACGTAAACGAAGTGGCGATGCCGAAATTCCCGCCGCCTCCGCCGCGGGAGGCCCAGAGCAAATCCGCATGCTCGCGGTCGTTTGCACGGATCACTTGGCCGCTCGCCAGCACCGTTTCGACCTCCAGCAGTTGATCGCAGGCAAGTCCGTGCAGCCGCGAGAGAAACCCGTATCCGCCGCCCAGCGTCAGCCCGGCGATCCCGACGGTCGGGCATGTACCGCCCGGAACGGTGACGCCGTCTTGCCACAGCGTCTCATAAAGCAGGAGCTGACGGATGCCGGTTTGGACCACAGCGGTCCGCTTCTCCGGATCGAGCCGCACGCCGTTCATCGGACTGACATCGATAACGATCCCGCCTTCGGCGAGCGTGAAATCCTCGTAGCAATGCCGTCCGCTCCGTACGCGGATCGGATAGCCGTTCTCCCGCGCCCAGCGGACCGCATTCGCGACATCCTCGACATGCTCGCAAAAGACGATGGCCGCCGGATATTTCGAGAATCGGGCATTGAAATTCATCCGTGCTTCCTCATAACCAGGATCTCCCGGACGGACGACGTGTCCCGTAAGCGTTGTGGTCATCTATATGACCTCCTCTGCCGCTTTTTCCGTTTTCCCCCATTATATTCATGTTCCGGCAGGCGCATGAGCGCGTGCGTCGGTTATCTCTGTCTTGCGGAAATAAGTGACTTGACTTTAGGGACGCCGAGCAACAGCAGCGGCAGGAGCAGTCCTTGAGTTAGCGTATAGGGCCACCAAGTATGGATAATGAGCGAGTTGAAATAAGAGACATTGGGTACAAGGATCAGAGAAGCCGTCACGACCAGAATGGCCGAGGGGAACGATAATATTTTGTAATCTTTCATTTGGAATAACTGTGCCGTTTCCCGGATCGCGGCATGAAAACAAAGGGACAATTTGAAGTAAAGGGTAAAAACCCAGATGGAAGCCATAATGACTTCGATTCGTTCCAGAATACGGCCGATACTGATTTTCTGCGCCAAGATGTAGGTGGGAAATATATTCATGACGGTGAGGTCTTTTCCGAGCACCAAAATACATATCAGGATGGTTAAGGCTAACACGGACGACCCGATCAGCATCCCCTTCCGGAAAGCACCGGATAGGTTTTCCGTATTGTTGAGATAGGGAAAAAGGGAAATAAGGACGAAGCACTCCAAATAGTAGCCGATCAATAAAAGAGCGCCGCGAACGATCGGACGGAGTCCTTGTTCGGCTAACGGCACAAGGCGATGACCTTCCAGATCTGGAGACAGCATCAGCACGAACAGAACAAAAAGTGCAGCGCTCCACCCGAAAATAAGTTCGGAAGCCCGTCCAAGAACCTCCGCCCCCAAACGGACTCCCATAACAATAATTGCAATAAACAAGATAAGGCAAGCCTGAATCGGTGTTGCCATCAAGATGTGAGTGGACATAAAATCACCGATTTGCCAAAGAAGCACCCCGGAATCGATAAAGAAAAACAAAATCACCCACAGACCGACCGCCTTGCCGAGGAAGCGTCCGAACGCGCTTTCGCAAATATCGATCAGCAGCATACGAGGGTACTGCTTACCTAATATTCCGTACAGCGAAACCAACAAAAGACCGGCACAAGCAGCAATCAGGCCGGAAATCCAGGCATCCCTCCCGGCTACAAAAGCGACATTCGAGGGAACGTATAGAATCGTGTCGCCAATAACGAACAACGCCGTCAAAAGCATAAACTGGCGAGCGGTCAATGAAGAAAAATGCATGATCGGTCCCCCCTAATCGTTACTATATTTTGTTCGTTTCGCCGACCATATGCATCTTATGGAATAAAGTAACTGCCGGGGATGAATAATAGTGGCAACACTTAAGATTTGAGGTCGAGGAACCGTGCAATTTTTTTTTCGCAAAAACAAAAGCGGCATGAATCGTTTGCCGGCCTCGAAGCAAACCGGACAACAGGAAGGCGGCAAAGCCGCTTCTAACGACAACACGCCGCTCAGCGGCCTCCTGCAGGTCGATCTTCAAGAGCTGCGGCAGCAGCTCGGGAACAGCTCCGATTTGATCGTAAGGGAGATGATGATAGGACCGGATAACGAAATTCCGTGCGCCTTCGTCTTCATTGCAGGCCTTACGGATGAACAATCCGTTTTCCGATTGATGGAATCCTTTTATACGCATTCGGAGAAAAGCGAGTGGGGGAACCCCCGTAAAAACGCGGGGAATATGGAGTGGATTTTAAGGCATTTTCCGTTTGCCATCGGTGATATCAAGCTGACCAATCGTTTCAAGGCCGTCAAATCAGCCTTGCTTGTAGGCCATACCGTACTTTTGATCGAAGGCTGCAATCAAGCGCTATCGGTCGACACAAGCGGAGGCCAGCGACGGAGCGTTACGGAACCGACATCCCAGACCGTTGTCCGCGGACCGCAGGAGGGCTTTACCGAAGCGCTTCTAACCAATATCGCCATGATCCGCAGAAAAATCAAAAGTCCGGACATCAGGGTGGAAACGAGACAAATCGGACGTGTGACGCAAACAGACGTAAGCATTATGTTCATCGAAGGCATCGCCGACGCCGATATTCTTCGTCAAGTTCGCGACCGACTCGGACAAATTAATATCGACGGTATATTGGAAAGCAATTATATTGAGGAGTTTATTCAGGACAGCAAATATTCCGTTTTTCCGACCGTAACGAATTCCGAGCGTCCGGATTCGGTGGCTGCTGCGCTGCTCGAGGGACGTGTCGCCATCTTGATCGACGGCACGCCGTACGTATTGATCGTACCGGCGGTATTCGCGCAGTTCATGCAATCTGCCGAGGATTACTATCATCGGGCCGACTATGGGCTTATTCGCCTGCTCAGGTACGTCGCGTTGATGATATCGCTGCTTGCTCCCTCGCTTTATATTGCGATTACAACCTTTCATCAGGAAATGATTCCGACCTCTCTGCTGGTCAGCCTTGCCGCTCAGCGTGAGGGCATTCCGTTCCCGGCCTTCATCGAGGCCCTCATGATGGAAGTCACGTTTGAGCTTTTGCGGGAGGCAGGGATACGGATGCCCCGAGCCGTCGGAACGTCGATATCGATCGTCGGCGCACTTGTACTGGGATCGGCTGCGGTAGATGCGGGATTGGTCTCGCCTGCGATGGTCATCATCGTATCGATTACGGCGATATCGGGGTTCATCTTTCCAAGCTTTGATATGGGGATTTCGATTCGGATGCTTCGTTTTGTATACATGGCGCTAGGTGCGTCTTTCGGGATATTCGGGATCATCGTTGGGCTCATAGCCCTTGTCCTGCATATGTGCCATTTGAGCTCGTTCGGGGTTCCATACCTGTCGCCTATGGCGCCGTTCAAGCTCGCCGACCAAAAAGACGCGGTTGTTCGGGTCCCTTGGTGGCAGATGTACACTCGGCCTGAAGCACTGCATCCCCGCAACCTGTGGCGCGTCCCGAAAGGCAATGCATCCGACCCGGCGCGACAGGACGGAGGAGAACAAAATCAAGGGTAAAGGGGGGACGACCGTGCGGCGGATGGTTCTACTGTCTCTATGCTTTCTGATGATAGGAGCACTGCTTGCCGGTTGTTGGAGTCGCAGAGAGCTGAACGACCTATCCATTGTCGGCGGCATAGGGATCGATAAAAGCGGCGACCAATACAAGCTGTCCGCACAAGTCGTCGTTCCCGAAGCCATGGTTTCCAAGCGCGGCGGGAGCACCGGCACTCCTACGGCCATATTTCGTGCGACGGCGCCTTCTATGGTGGAGGCCATCCGCAAGATGGTCCGGTCGTCTCCGAGATATTTTTACTTGTCCCATTTGCGGGTTTTGGTCATCAGCGAGCAAGTGGCAAGGGAAGGCATTAGAGACATCCTCGATTTTTTTTCAAGAGACAATGAGCTTCGCGCCGATTTTTATATTTTGATCGCAAAGGGAGAGCGAGCCGAAAAAATCCTAAGCATCGTCACGCATACAGAAAAATCGCAGTCGAACAAAATTTTTAAATCGATGGATTGGAACAAGAGAGTCACTGGAGAAACGGCTAACGTATTTTTGGACGATTTGTTGTCCGACTTGATCAGCACGGGAAAAATGGCAGTACTGACCGGGGTGGAAACGATCGGAAGCAAGCAAACGGGAGAGAAAATGAGCAATGCTTTGAAGAGCAACAATTATACCCATTTCAAGTTTTCGTCTACCGGGGTTTTTAAAGACGACAAGCTCGTGGGCTGGCTGAATGACACCGAGAGCCGGGATTACAACTACATCATCGGTAAAGTAAAGAGTACGGTGGAAAGCTTGGCCTGTCCGAAAAAAGGCACCTTGGATCTTGTCGTGAACCGCGTCAATAGCAAAATGAAGGGTACGGTTACAAACGGAAAGCCGGAAGCGAAGGTGAAGCTTTTTATGGAAGCGGACGTCACGGAGGTCAAGTGCGTTATCGATCTGACTAAGCCGGAAACGTTGTACGGTTTGGAAAAAGAGCTGAAAAAAAAGCTGACGGCTTCATTGCGGCATGTGATCAACAAAGCTCAGAAAACGTTCGGATCGGACATTTTCGGCTTTGGAAACGCGATTCATCGTTCGAATCCGCAAGCCTGGAAGCAGCTTAAGAAAAACTGGCGGCAGGAGTTCGTGAATTTGCCTGTGGAGCTTTCCATCGATGTCAAAATCAGGCGGACCGGCACACAGACCAATTCCTTCATCAATGATATAAAAAAGAAAGAGGAGCAATAAGTTATGGTGGCCATTGCCGGTATTCTTGCCATGGGCGCGGCGATTGTTTGGCTGGAAGTGCCGAGGCTTGTGCGTACAAAAAGAAAGAAGGAACTGTGGGTCTTTTCGCTCTTGCTGGCACTCGGTCTCGGTTTAAGCATCGCCAAAAGCCTGCGGTTGAATATCCCGAACCCGTTGGATTGGATTGCGTACCTGTACAAACCAGTGAGCGATTATGTATTCGGAATATTAAAACCGTCGGAATAGCGTGGTGATGGTACGTGGATAATCAGATCACCTCCAGGCAGTTAATGCTGCTCGTCGTTTTGTTTACGATCGGCAGCTCCGTCCTGTTCGTGCCCGGAGGAGCCACAGCGGCTGCCAAACAGGATGCCTGGATTTCGATCCTTGCTGGAATAGGGTTAAGCTTTCTGCTCATTTGCATGTACAATGGTGTGGCTGGCCTGTATCCCGGTCTGACTCTGGTGGAAATGAGCGAGAAGCTTCTAGGAAAATGGCTTGGCGCCATCGTTTCGCTCTTTTTGATTGTGAGTACGTTTGCGGTAGGAGGCGTGTCGTTAATCGATTTCGCCGGAACCTTCGTGACGCGGCAGATTATGCCCGCCACACCGGTCATCGCAGCGAATATTCTTTTTGTAGTCGTAGCCATTTGGGGCCAGTATCTTGGGCTCGGAACGGTAGCTCGCGCGGCGGAGGTTTTGTTTCCGCTGATTACCGCGTTATTCATCGTGATGATTTTGGCCGTATCGCCCAACATGAAGCTGGAGCATTTGCAGCCCGCTTTTACCGTCGGAGTCAAGCCGTTGATCAAGTCCTGCATTTCGTATTTGGGCTTCTCCACGTTTCCGGCGGTTTTCTTCTTAATGATTTATCCGTCCTGCATCAAAGAACCTAAGCAGGCTTCCAAAGCCATGTTGGTTGGAAATATCGTCGGCGGATTGTTTTTGCTGACGATTACGACGGTATGCGTTGCCGTGCTTGGGGCGGAGGGCACCTCCAGACAGGCTTATCCCAGCTATACGCTGGCAAAAAAAATCAATATCGCCAATTTTATTACGCGCATCGAAGTGCTTATGGCGACGCTTTGGTTCCTCTCTCTTTACTTTAAGCTAATGATTTATTTTTTTGCGGGCATGAAGGGCTTGGCTCAATTGCTCAAGCTTCAGGACAAACGTGCGCTTTTGCTGCCCATGGGACTTCTGTCCATCGTCTTTGCGCGCATGTTTTATCCCAGCGCCGCTTACCGGCAATTGTGGGATGAAAAAATATGGCCGCTGTATGTGGGAACTTCGGGCTTAATTATTCCCTTGCTGCTGCTTGCCGTTGGGATCATACGGAAAAAAGGGACGATGCGCAGAAAAAACAATTCGTGACGTCGGCCGGTTTGGGGGAGGAGGGGGGATGAGGCGGTGAACGGCGACAAACAAATAACGGTCAGGCAATTTCTGCTTATGGTGATCCTCTTTACGATCGGGAGCTCGCTCTTGGCCATTCCTTCGAGCGCGGCAGCAAGTGCGAAACAAGGAGCGTGGATTCCCATTCCGGTCGGGATGGGATGCGGTTGCCTTATCTTATTCATCCTCATGAAAACCGTTCATCGCTATCCTAAGCTGACGTTTGTTGAACTCAATAGCCTGTTGCTCGGAAAATGGGTCGGTATGCTCGTGTCCTTGATGTGGATCTTGACCGCTTTTATTGGGGGCGTCTGCACGCTGGTGTACTACATGGGCCATTTCATTACAACGCAAATTATATCTACGACCCCCGACTACATCATCAATATCATGTTTTCCGCCCTGCTGGTCATGGGTCTTCTTCTCGGCCTTCAGACAATTGCCCGCGCAGCGGAAATATTGTTTCCTCTCGTTGCCGTTCTGATTGCCGCTCTAATTGGTTTTGTGGCTCCCAAAATTCAACTTGAACATTTTCAACCGGTCTGGGAAGCGGGAGCTAGGTCGATACTGAAATCTGCGCTGGACTATGCTAGTTTCGCGGGCTTTCCGCTTGTCTTTTTTTTGACGATCTATCCCTCTTCCGTTCGGACGGGAACCAAAGCCTCAAAGACATTTGTGCTGGGAAGCCTCATTGGAGGAATGCTGCTACTTCTTGTTACTGCCGCCTGTATCGGGGTATTGGGGGCCGAAACGACAGCCAGGTTGTTTTATCCCAGCTATGCGCTCGCCAAAAGAATCAACATCGCGGAATTTATTACGCGCATCGAAGTCATTGTTGCCGCCATATGGATCATCACGCTTTTTTTCGAAACGATCGTTTACTTTTACGCCTCGATGAAGGGACTGGCCCAACTGTTGAAACTGTCCGACGAACGTGCACTTGCGCTTCCCCTTGGAGTTCTGGCTGCGGTGTTGTCAATGGTTGTTTATCACAATTCCGCTTATCAGCAGGAGTGGGATGAACGGACGTGGCCGTTCTGGGTGATGACGTCTGGTCTGTTCTTTCCGCTGCTGCTGCTTGCCGTCGGGGCCATACGCAAGAAAAAGATTCCGTAGCCGTCGGACCGGTGAGGTGAGGGGGAGAAACGATGAGCCACCGCGATAAAATAACGCACCGACAATTCCTGCTTCTGGTCATTTTGTTTTCTATCGGCAGCTCCATTCTGTTCATCCCGTCGGCAGCCGCGGGGGATGTGAAGCAAGGGGCATGGATTCCTATCGCGGTTGGAATAGGGAGCGGGTTGCTTATCGTTTTATTGCTCATAAGGGTAGCCCATCGTTTTCCCGATTTGACTTATGTGGAAATCAGCCATCGGCTGCTTGGCAAATGGATAGGCACAATCGTCTCTGTCATTTCGATTAGCGCTTGCTATGTCGGAGGAGCTATAACCCTGGTCTATTACATGGGCAATTTCATGACCACGCAAGTAATGAGCACGACGCCCGAATACATGATCCATATCATGTTCACTCTCATCGTAGTTATTGGGCTTCTTCTTGGCCTTAAAACGCTGGCTCTGACGGCTGAAGTGTTATTTCCGGTCGTTGTCGTTCTGTTTGCCGCTCTGATCGTGTTCGTTTCGCCCAAAATCGAGCTTGAGCATTTCCAGCCCGTTTTTGAAGCGGGGACCATACCGATCGTGAAAGCCGTGTTTGCCTATATGAGCTACACCTCATTTCCGCTCGTCTTTTTTTTGATGATTTATCCTTCGGCGGTTCGAGGGGGATCAAAAGCGTCGGGGGCTTTTCTGCTCGGCAGCTTTCTCGGAGGGATGTTCCTGCTTATTGTGACTGCCGCTTGCGTCGGGGTGCTTGGGGCGGAGCAGACGGCACGTCAATTTTACCCCAGCTATGCGCTTGCCAAACGTATCAATATCGCCAATTTTATAACGCGCATCGAAGTGATTGTCGCTGCGTTTTGGATTATCGCACTCTATTTCAAAACAGTCATTTATGTTTATGCAGCTGTGAAGGGGTTAGCTCAGCTATTGAAATTGGACAACGAACGAGTGATCGTGATCCCCCTTGGCCTTCTCATGGTGCCGTTGTCCTTGTTTATTTATCCGAGCTCCGCTTATCAAATGCAATGGGATGAAAAAGTATGGCCGATCTATTCCATAACCGTAGGCCTGTTCTTTCCCTTGCTGCTTGTTGCGGCCGGGGCGCTCCGCAAAAAAATAAAGCCGTAAGCTTTAGTTACGGCTGGTTCCACGCTTTGCCGAGTGGCCCGATAAGGGCGCGGGTTCCCCGGGAGTAGTGGAGCAGGGCGGGAGTTCCCAGCTCCAATCCGAATCCTCGCGTCAATGCATGGCAACTCAAATCCGCTTCGGCCGTTTGCAGCTCCCATGGCGCGTGATGCACCACTCCCCGGTACAGTCCGCCAGTGCGGCCGCATCGGCAATAGTAAATATAACGCTCCATAAGCCAATATTCGATCGTTCCTCGCCGGGCGGCGAACGGGGAGGAGACAGGGCGGTACGTGGCGCAAAAGGCTTCTTCCGGCAGGGAGGCGGACCGTCGGCGGCTTTGAACCGCAATACTACGGCTGTCTGCGCAGAAGCGCATCTTCGCTTGATGGTACGGAAGCCGGTACCACTGCTTGGCGATAGGAACGAGCAGGGGATGGGAAGCGTCCATAGACAAAAAAAAGATGGCGGATTCGCCTCCCGAACGAATATACGTACGGACGTTAATCTCGGGAAACGAGCGCATCCAGGGCAGGGAAGGCATGTATTTCAACCGTATTCCGCCGATGCGGAAGGGAAGGAGGCCGATCCACGCCAGGCCATCCCAAGTGTCGATACCCAGCGCCGCAGGCACGAAGGAACGGATCGCTTCGACCGGAACGGGCCAGTGGGCGAACAGGAAATGCTCCCAAGTCTGCTTCATTATCCATCGGAAAGCGGACATCGGCGTATTCAACTCGCACCACCCCTTCTGCAGCTCATCATTGATGCGGATTCGTTTCCGGCTTCTCCCACGGCTCGTAGGCCAATTTGACTTTGGTCACATGACTGGTCCACGCGTCGAGTGCCACCATATCGTCGGCATTGACTTCCCGCAAAGAGCGCTTGCCGAGCGCGCTGATCGCCAGCTTCATTTCATCCGTGAAAGAGTGTAAAAAATTTTCCAAAAATACAGCTGCCTCATCCTCATTAAACTTTTCCTTCATGATTCCGGTGTAGTAAGCCAGCTGTGTCGGAGGCTCCCAAGGTATGGTTTTCATGACTTGATCGTGCGTCATGGCCCATAGCAAAGACGTGCCCATATACACTCCGTCGGCTCCCAAAGCGATGGCTTTAAGGCATTCGCCAGGCTGCGAATACGCGCCTCCGGTCAGAAGGCTGATCGAGTCCTTGACGCCCCGTTGGCGAAGATAGCGAACTGCGCGCGACAGGGCGTAAATCGTCGGCAGCCCGAAATCGTCCTCCAAAATCGGCGCGCCGCCTTTCGTCCCCGCTTGGCCCCCGTCGAGGCTGATAAAGTCGACGCCGGCTTGAATGGAGATTTCCAGATCGTGCTCCAGAACGGCGCTGGCGCATATTTTTACGCCAATCGGCACACCCCCGGTCAGCTGACGAAGCCGCTCAACCACTTGCTTGAGATCCTGCGGGCTTGAAATATCTTTATGGCGGCTCGGAATAACGGTGATTTCCTCGTTCTGCACCTGCATAATCTCGCTGGCTCTACCTTCCAGATCGGCGGCTTGCAGGACGCTTGCCGTTCCCGCCAGCGCCCCTTGACCGAGACGGATTTCAATCGCATCGGCTTGCTTTAGAATTTCGGGCGATTTGGACCAATGGCCCGAATTGTATTGAATAATCAAGTATTTGGCATTCTGCCGTTCCTCCGGCAAAAAACCTCCTTCGCCTGTATTTGTGCTTGTCCCGGCTTTGGCCGTACCTTTCGCGATGGCGATTTTTACCTTTTCGCTTAAGCCTACGCCATAGCCCATCCCGGCAGCGAGTATGGGAATGCGAAGCACCAGCGGCTTTTGCGCTTTGGGGCCGATGACGGTTGTCGTGTCGATCTCGACATCCTGTTCCGTAGGAAGTGTAGACAATTGCGCGGGGGAGAACACAAGTCCCTCGAAATGAAGAAATTTGCGCGGGCTTCCGAACGGACGTTCGATCACGGCGCCGGAAGCGGCGCGAATGCTGTTTTCCACGACGGTTATGGGACTAATTCGAGTCATCGCCGTTACGATTTCCCAGATGTTGGACTCGTAAGGATTGGACATTAACCGTTTCGTAAAGCGTCCGACAATCCACTTGATGATGCCTCTTGAGCACAAAAGGGCGAGCATGCCGGTAAGCACGACGGCCGCCAGCGATCCGACAAACGAGCCGAACATAAACCAAGCCCACTTCGTTGACATAAGGAAGACCTCTCCCGAATCGAATCGTTAAAAGAGAAACGCGGGATTAGTTTGTGCATTGGAGAGGAGGAATATACCAAATAAGGAATTGTTTAAGATGTCCCGGGGAACCATCCCGGATCGCCCCAAATCATCCGCCAGAGCGGGTCAGGGATCACGAGACGCTGCTGCGCGTCGGCCCGGAGCGTCGTCTTGATGTCTGCCTCGCGTCCTTGCTTGACCTTCTCGATCCAGTCGGGATCGATCACCAGCCCGCGTGCGAGCGAAATGAGGTCAATGCCTGTCTCGTACGCTTCCAGCGCTTCGTCGGCCGTGTAGATCGAACCGCCGCCGATGACCGGCGTACGGCTTCCGACCGCCTCCTTGATCAGCTCAAGGCGGGTGCGAGTAGCGTCGGCTTCACGGCGCGGCCGGGAGCGGTAATCGTTCGTCAGCACGTGAATGTAATCAAGCTCTTGCTTCGCCAGCACATCGGCCAAATGTAGCGCGTCAGCCATCGTAAGCCCCGGTGTTGTCGCCTCTTCAGGAGTAAAGCGGTATCCGACGATAAACGGTCGGTCGGCGTGGCTGGCGACGGCTTTCTTGATCTCGTCGATAACTGCAAGAGGAAAGGCCAGTCGCCGCTCGACGCTCCCGCCCCAACGGTCGCGGCGGCGGTTGGCGTTCGGAGAATAAAACTGCTGGAGCAGCAAAGCAAAAGCACCATGGATCTCGACTCCGTCGAACCCGGCGATGATGGCGCGGCGCGCGGCTTCTCCGAATTGCCGGGTCAGCTCCTCGATCTCATGCGGCGCCAGCTCTCTGGGGAGGACGAATCCTCCGGCTTCATCCTTTATTGCACTCGGGCCGACGACGTCGCCGTTCGGCACGAGTCCGGGGTCTGCATTGCGCCCGCCATGATGAAGCTGGAGGACAGCTATCGTTCCTTGAGCTTGAATAACCCGGGCCCAGCGGCTCAGCTCCGGTATCATTTCGTCGCGGTCGGCTGCGGGCTCCCCGGCGGCGTCTTGTCCTCCCAGGGCAATGTAGGCGCAGGCCGTTATGACCATGCCGGCGCCTTTGGAGCGCCGGGCTATAAAATGCAGCTCCTCGTCGGTCAACGTTCCGTCCGAACGGGACGAATAGTGGGTCATCGGCGCGACGACGATCCGGTTGTCAAGCGTGATGCCGCTCCGCAGGGTGAGCGGTTCGAACAAAGGGGTATAAAGTGGATTCATAAGACGATTCGACCTTTCTTTGGAAATATAGTATACTATTATGTATATTAAGTTGATTTAATCAAAAGGCCGCACAAAAATCAATCCTTATTCTACGACCTGCGGTCAAGAGGCGGAAGCGTCCGGTCGATCCGGCGGCGTCCATGGCTTTTTAAAATTTTCCAAGATGGGTAATCTTAACTAAGATGAACTTATGTCAAGGAGGATGCTAACGATGGAATTCCGAACCGAAAGAGACACGATGGGCGAAATTCAAGTGCCTGCGGACAAATTATGGGGTGCTCAAACCCAGCGGAGCAAGGAAAACTTCAAGATCGGGACGGAGCGGATGCCGCTGGAAATCGTCCGGGCGTTCGCACTGCTGAAGAAAGGGGCTGCGGCGGCCAACCTGAAGCTGGGCAAGCTGGAGCCGGAAAAGGCCGAAGCGATCGCACAAGCGGCCGATGAAGTCAGCAGTGGACAATGGGACGACCATTTTCCGCTTGTCGTATGGCAGACCGGCAGCGGTACGCAGTCCAACATGAACGCGAACGAAGTCATCGCCAGAAGGGCATCGCAGTTGCTCGAAGCGAAAGGAAGCGAGCTGCGGATTCACCCGAACGACGACGTGAACCGCTCGCAAAGCTCGAACGATACGTTCCCGACCGCGATGCATATCGCCGGCGTGCTGGCGGTGCGGCAGCAATTGCTTCCCGCGCTGCAGCGGCTCAAGGAAACGCTCGGAAACAAGGCCAAGGAATTTGAGGATATCGTCAAAATCGGGCGTACGCATCTGCAGGATGCGACGCCGCTGACGCTCGGGCAGGAAATCAGCGGCTGGTGGGCGATGCTGGAGAAGACGGAGCGGATGATCCGCGAAAGCTTGGAGCCGATGCGCGAGCTGGCGATCGGCGGCACGGCCGTCGGAACGGGCTTGAACGCCCATCCGAGATTCGGCGAGACGGTGGCCGAGGAAATTTCCCGCTATACGGGAGAAACGTTCGTCTCGGCCGAGAACAAATTTCACGGGCTGACCAGCCACGATCAAATCGTATACAGCCACGGCGCGATCAAAGCGCTCGCCGCCGATCTGATGAAGATCGCCAACGATGTCCGGTGGCTGGCAAGCGGCCCGCGCTGCGGCATCGGCGAGCTGCGTATCCCGGAGAACGAGCCGGGCAGCTCGATTATGCCGGGCAAGGTGAACCCGACCCAGAGCGAAGCGATGACGATGGTCGCGTGCCAGGTGATGGGCAACGATGCGGTGATCGGGTTCGCCGCCAGCCAGGGGAATTTTGAGTTGAACGTGTTCAAGCCGGTCATTATTCACAACTATTTGCAGTCCGTTCGTCTGCTCGCGGACGCGATGGATTCGTTTAACGAGCATTGCGCCGTCGGCATCGAGCCGAACCGCGAGGTCATTCAGCGGTACCTGGACGAATCGCTGATGCTGGTTACGGCGCTGAACCCGCATATCGGCTACGAGAAAGCGGCGGCGATCGCCAAGGCGGCGCACAAGGAAGGATTAACACTCAAGGAAGCGGCGATCCGGAGCGGCTATTTGACGGAGGAGCAATTCGTATCGATCGTTCGTCCGGAGGATATGATTCATCCGAAAGAATAGACGGTGGGGAGACAGCCTGCGGGCTGTCTCAGATGTTGAGAAAGTGGTTTAGACAAGAATAGAGAAACATACGGAGGCGGGGTATCCACTGGAGGAGCGTCAGCGTTCGCCTTTGTCTGCGGGAAATATCCGCTGTTTAAGCGGCTTCAATCAAATTTCCTGCAGACAAGAGCGACCGGAAGTGGATACCCCGCCCCTCGTAACCTATCGCCTCAATCGACTGCTTTCTCAACAAGCTCAGACGGCCTTAGCGGGCTGTCTTTTTTCGTTGTGCTCTCTCGCCGGACTACTTTTTCAAGCCTGCGGATTGAATGGGGCTCAGTTGGGTCATGCGCGTGAACATCAAGGCCATGTCCCACGGCGTATAATCGCGGCCTTGTTCAAGCCAATATTGAACGATGCCCAGATGCGCGGAGATTAAATAGGCCATCAAATAATCCCACGGTACCGGCACGTAGTCTTCGCTGTGGTGGAACTCGTTGAACTTGTCCATTAAATGTACCTGCATGAACTCCTTGAACTTCACGGAAAAGGCCGGGTCCCCCTTCGGCCCCAGCATCACGCTGAAAAAGCGGGCATGCTCGCCGAAATATTCAAACAGCCGAACCGTGAACGGAAAGGGGGTGTCCCGCGACTCGTGCATGACCAAGTCCAGCGGATCGAACGTTTGCGCGATCTGTCGAAGCCCCTGCATCATCTCTTCGGTGATTCGCTCCAGAAGATCGAATTTATCGGCATAATGCAAATAAAAGGTGCCCCGGTTCAACCCCGCTTTTGACGTGATATCTTTCACCGTGATTCGTTCGAAGCCTTGCTCCTCCATCAGCGCAAGCAGCGCCTCACGCAGCATGTGCATCGTCCGGACAATTCTGGGATCGTTCGCATTTTCGGACACTTCCGTCAGTCCTTTCGCTCCAAATGTATTGTGTGAAATTTGTCAAATATAGGTTGTTTTTCGGTTATTAGTAGACACTTTCCGCCGGACTGTTCATGGTATCGTCTCCAGTTAACACTATAATAGACAGTGTGATCATTAATCAACACGAAGTTTATTTTAGGAGGCGTAATAATGGAAAAATCCGCTATTACCGATTTTGGTCAAGTTCGTGAGCTCAGCACTCCGGAAGAGCGTTTCAATCCGTTCCGATGGTATCGCAAAATGAGAGAGGAGGCCCCCGTCCGTTGGGATGAGGAGCGCCGCACGTGGGATGTTTTCGGTTACGAGGAAGTGAAGACGGTTTTGGACCGGAAAGAGGTTTTTTCGTCCCGTGTTTTTCGCGACGGGAAGTCGCTTTTCGAGAACGGCCTCCTCAATCTCGATCCGCCGAAGCATACGCAGATGCGCGACATTGTCAATAAAGCTTTTACTCCGAAAGCGATGAAGGATTGGGAGCCGCGGATTCAGGCGATTACGAACGAATTGTTGGATGACATCGAAGGAGAGCGGGAGATCGATCTCGTCGAGCAGTTGTCTTATCCGCTTCCGGTCCGGGTGATCGCCGAAATGCTCGGAGTTCCTGCGAAAGACAAGCGCAAATTTAAAGATTGGTCCGATCAGGCCGTGGCGGGGCCGGCAAACAACAGCGAAGAAGCTAAAAACGAGCAGCTCCAGAAGCAGCAGCACGTGGTCGGAGAGCTTTATGCCTATTTCAAGGAAATCATCGAGTTGAAAAAACAGGAGCCTGCGGACGACATCATTTCCGTGCTGCTTCAGGCCAGCGTGGATGGACAGAGCCTGACGGAAGAGGAAATCGTCGGTTTTTGCATCTTGCTGCTCGTCGCCGGGAACGAAACGACGACCAATTTAATTACCAATGCGATCTACACGTTCATGGAATACCCGGAGGTGTATCGTCAAATCAAGAGTCAACCGGACGAATTGCTGCCTGCTGCAATTGAAGAAGTGCTGCGCTTTCGTTCGCCCGTACAGGCTTCATTCCGTATTGTGCACGAAGACGTCGAATTGGGAGGGGAAAAGCTGCGCGCAGGGGAATACGTCATCGCCTGGATGGGCGCGGCCAATCGCGACGAAAAGCAGTTTCAGGATGCGGAGCAGTTTGTGGTGCCGCGAAAGCCGAATCCGCACATGGCCTTTGGCCGGGGCATCCATTTTTGTCTCGGGGCGCCGCTGGCCCGTATGGAAGCGGAGATCGTCTTAAAAGAATGGATCCGGCGGTATCCCGACTTCAAGTTAAGCGCGGGCTTTACTTTAAAGCCGCTTGAAAGCACGTTCGCGTATGGGATCAAAGAGCTGCTGCTCACCGTTTAGGGCGGCATGAATGAGTACGAGGCTAAACGCAACAGCAGGTCGGTCAGTCAACCGGCCTGCTGTTTTTTTGCTCGTTTTTCCAAGGAACGGGTCGACGGGAAAGGGGTTATGGTATAATATGATGAAGCACGTTTTCGAAATACGGCTTGCAGAAGCCGGTGCCATACGCTGCAATTTTCATCGGCATAGGAGAGGAAAGTTGACGGATGAAGACGCTTGTTATCGCCGAGAAGCCGGACATGGGGCGCAATATTGCGGCCGCCATCGAGCCGAAGGCGAAAAATCAACGCACGCATATTGAAGGCGAGCAGTATATTATCACCTGGGCCATCGGGCATTTGATCGGCCTTGCCGAACCGGATGCGTACGATGATAAATACAAAAAATGGAATTTTAACGATTTGCCGATCATCCCGGAGCGGTTCAAGCTCGTGCCCAATCCGAAGACGAAGGACCAGCTCAAGGTCATCGCCGAGCTGGCCAAACGGAGCGGCCAGCTTATTAACGCTTGCGACGCCGGGCGGGAGGGGCAGCAAATGGTATGTAGGTAATGATTGTATCTTCATTCCTTTACAGTAACTGACTTTAGGGAATTATTATTACATTAGATAATAAATGTTTTATGTAATAATGATAACCAGATAAAAGTCGATAATAATACAAAGAATTAAATAAATATACATAATGATTTACGTGAGATATACTCCCAACACCAAGGAAGAGAATGTAGCCCACCGGGAGGACAAGTCGAGGAAAAGGAATGAAAAGTTTTGGATAATATAGGAGAAAAGTAAGTACTAAAAACTATAGGGGAATAACAAATAATACTTTTTCCTAACTTCATGATTGTAGAGGAGGATTTTGGAATAATATGTAGAATTATGTCTTGAGACTACAGATCTGGAGCTGAATTATCTTGAGACAAATAATATTTTTGCCTGGAATTATGGGAAGTGGACTAAAAAAAGATTTGTTCCCTATTTGGCCGTCATATATCCCATACAGTAACAAAATGCTAGATAGTGTTTATCAACAGTTAACTAATATTGATGATTCAGAAATTAAGGCTAGTTTTATTGAGCCACTTGTTTATACAAAGATTTTAAAGAATTTATCTAACTATGGAAAAGTAACCCCGGTTCCTTATGATTGGCGATTAAATAATTTAGAACATATCTCTTTATTAGCCGGTTCGATCCTTGAAAAGGCAGGAGAGGTAATAATCGTTGCGCATAGTATGGGTGGAATAGTTGCAAGGCTTTTCATAAATTCAGATGATCCAGAATTTAAAGACGCCAAATCAAAAGTAACCAAATTGATCACACTTGCGACACCATGGAATGGCTCACCAACTGCATATAAAACTCTTAAATATGGTAATGGTGTTCCTTCTGATAGTAATCAACTAGTCCTTACGGTGGAGACAAGTAAAAAAATTGCTCCTTATTTCCCGAGTATATACCAACTTCTCCCAAGTTCTAATTATAATCACTTATATATGAGTAAGCATGGTTTTTCTTGCCTAAAAGATAAGAATGAAAAGGTATATGACTGGTCCCTATTACGAGAAAAATACTATCCACTGTTAAATTCGAGGGATCATGATTTTACTAATGTTTTAGATGAATTTTATGAAAAGCTAAGTTCTCCTGCAGAAAACGAAGTGGAAGTTGAACATTACGAGATTCTCGCATATGGAACTGAAACTTTATGTAGTATTGAAGAAAATAATTTAAATGAACCTGAAGGTATTTTTGGTGAAGGTGACGGTACTGTACCGATAATTAGTGCCATGTCAGCATCCCAAAATAAATACTTTATAAAGTCATCTCATCAAAAAATAGTACGTGAAGAACTTGCTCTCAAAATTATTGGAAACATTCTTGATGGGGTACCTGATGAGGAAATTGATGGTGTATATAGGCAATATAATCAGATTGCAGGATTAGGTTTTTCAGGTAAGATAATTAAGGTAGCTTGTCCAGTAATTGTTTCGCTGACAGATGAAGAAGGAAATGTTTTATTCGGTAATATTGGTATTCTAGATGAAGATTTCTTAAAAGAGCTTCTTGATGAAAGGCAAAAGTACAATGTCACTTCATTAGGTAGTACAACATATATTATTATGCAGGGGATTAATAAAGAAGAACATGTCAAACAACCTCATAATGACGTAAATCAACTCCCTGCTAATACTATATTTATTGAAGCTTACGACCAAGGCCCCACATCTGTTTCCATTGAAGAATATGAGGAAGGCAAAAGAAAAAAAGTCAAAGCATTTAGTACTTTCAATATTAACAAGGGTAAAAGTGCAAAACTGAATATCGCAGATGATCTTGTGGAAATGAAGTTATTGGTTAATAAAGATAAAGATCTTATTGTAGAGGTACCTTCAATTATTGAGAATGTAAAGACTGAAGAGGACAAAAATATAATTTTACCTAAAACGATTTATACCATTGAATCTAATAGTGAAAAAATTATTTCAGAAGATTCAATGGTTGTTCCGATTGATGTGCAATTGAATGTTAAAGAAGTAATTCCTGGTACCTATGATTATGACTCCACATATATTTGTTTGAATAATAATAAATATGATCAAATTGAAAATTTCGGGATTATTCCATTAGAATGGAAAGTAAATAATTTTAATACATTGAAGATTTTTTCAAAGGATATTTTAGGAAATACAGAAGAAGTTCATACTGAGAAAGTGTTTGTTTCAGATGGTGCACTCCCAAAGATTGTTATTAACTTCTATTTGGATTATTATGAAGTTGAGAAAAAATATGATGAAATTCAAAAAGTTTTTGCAATAAAGGGAGTAAAACCTTCATCTCAAAAAGTTATTATTCCTAATCAAGAGGGTGTTACAGGCGAAGTAATTCTTTATAGGAATAAAGAGAGAATAATTAAAGTCGAACAAATTGATATATTTGGTAATAAAAACACAAGAGAATTTTATATTGATGAGACCTTGATTCAGAATATATTTCAAGGTATCGCTACACCGGAGAATATATTTGAGCTGTTAACACAAGTGGGGCTTGAGAACCCAATGGATATAACAATTAAAAAACGAAATGGATTTACAGCTAAGTCATTAAAAACAGAGCATATTCAAAACGCAAGATATATATGTATTAGTAATGAACGATTTGAGTTGCATTTTTTCAACGGCGCTCAGTACTATGTGTCGTTTTTCCTTAAAGAAGATATTAATGTTATCGAAGAGAATAAATACTGTGTTAAATTGTCAATAATTGAAATTAAAACAAGAAAAGAAATTACAACAAAAAAACTTAATGCATTTTTTAAAGTGTCAATAAACACAGAACACTATAGATCAGAAGATGTGGAGTTGACATTTGACGAAAATGAGGGATTGTATGTATGTAATTTCGATTTGGAGGAATTAAAAAAGTTTTTGGATGAGTTCTGGGAAAAAGATATGCATAATCTTGACATTATTGTTACTGATCAAGATAAGGGCAATATGATTGAAACAAAGACAATAAAAATTCGCTAAATTATTAGGAGGGGTAGATATGATAATATTTTTTGTTACGAATGTTATCATACTTCTCTCCTTGATTTTTACATATTATTATACAAGAGATCAAATGAGTAAAAGTTTACTAGCTGATCCAACTGTTTTGTATGGACTAAAAAATCTGATAACTCCTTTTTCACTAATTATTTCAAATATAATTCTTTATTTCATTCAAAGTACTTACAAAATTTTACCGTTATTAGTGGTTATTGTTTGTATTTTAACTATATGCTTTAGAGTACTGAGTTACAAATTACATTTACAATCTAAAAGAAAAATGATTAAAAAAATTCACTCAAGTATTTTGATATACATTATAGAACAATTTAAAAAAAAAAATATTCTAATATCAAGCAAAGACATTTCTATTATTCTTGAAAATAAAAGCAATTCATGTAGAATAATTATTAAATTTGAAAAAGTGGAGGGTGTACATTACTCCAATTTACGTAAAGAAATGCTTAAAACAATCAATGAAAAATTGCCTAACATGGATATAATGTTAATATTTGATTATAAGTATATTTATCAAAAAAAAAGAACATTAACAGAGATTAATGTGTAATAGTAACTTAGCTTATTGTAAAAAAAGTTGAAATATGATATTTTGAGTATATAAAAACAATGAACTAACGGTGAAATTAACAATAAAGCATAGGCCTAAAGCCTATCGAAGGAAATAGATAAAAGGATGTAACTGCAAGTTTACTTCCTTTTATCAAAATCTTCGATAGGCTTTTTTATTGCTTACAATAATGTAAATAAGGAGGCCTAGTTATGGAAAAGTCCGCTATTACCGATTTTGGTCAAGTTCGCGAGCTTAGCACTCCGGAAGAGCGTTTCAATCCGTTCAAATGGTATCGCAAAATGAGAGAGGAGACCCCGGATGAGGAGCGCCGTACGTGGGATGTTTTCGGTTACGAGGAAGTGAAGACGGTTTAGCCTGCGGACGACATCATTTCCGTGCTGCTTCAGGCCAGCGTGGATGGACAGAGCCTGACGGAAGAGGAAATCGTCGGTTTTTGCATCTTGCTGCTCGTTGCCGGGAACGAAACGACGACCAATTTGATTACGAATGCGATCTACACGTTCTTGGAGTACCCGGAGGTGTACCGGCAAATCAAAAATGAGCCGGACGAATTGCTGCCTGCCGCGATTGAAGAGGTACTGCGTTTCCGTTCGCCCGTACAGGCTTCATTCCGTATTGTGCACGAAGACGTCGAATTGGGAGGGAAAAAGCTGCGCGCAGGGGAATACGTCATCGCCTGGATGGGGGCGGCCAATCGCGACGAAAAGCAGTTTCAGGATGCGGAGCAGTTCGTGGTGCCGCGCAAGCCGAATCCGCACATGGCCTTTGGTCGGGGCATCCATTTTTGTCTCGGGGCGCCGCTGGCCCGCATGGAAGCGGAAATCGCTTTAAGAGAATGGATCCGGCGGTATCCCGACTTCAAGTTAAGCGCGAGCTTCACTTTAAAGCCGCTTGAAAGCACGTTCGCGTATGGGATCAAAGAACTGCTGCTCACCGTTTAGGGCGGCATGAATGAGTACGAGGCTAAACGCAACAGCAGGTCGGTCAGTCAACCGGCCTGCTGTTTTTTTGCTCGTTTTTCCAAGGAACGGGTCGACGGGAAAGGGGTTATGGTATAATATGATGAAGCACGTTTTCGAAATACGGCTTGCAGAAGCCGGTGCCATACGCTGCAATTTTCATCGGCATAGGAGAGGAAAGTTGACGGATGAAGACGCTTGTTATCGCCGAGAAGCCGGACATGGGGCGCAATATTGCGGCCGCCATCGAGCCGAAGGCGAAAAATCAACGCACGCATATTGAAGGCGAGCAGTATATTATCACCTGGGCCATCGGGCATTTGATCGGCCTTGCCGAACCGGATGCGTACGATGATAAATACAAAAAATGGAATTTTAACGATTTGCCGATCATCCCGGAGCGGTTCAAGCTCGTACCCAATCCGAAGACGAAGGACCAGCTCAAGGTTATCGCCGAGCTGGCCAAACGGAGCGGCCAGCTTATTAACGCTTGCGATGCCGGGCGGGAGGGGCAGCATATTTTTTCCCTCATCCAGCGGCACCTGAAGCTGTCTCATCCGGTCAAGCGGCTGTGGATTTCCGACCTGACGCCGGAGACGATCCGCAAAGGCTTCGCCGAGCTGCGCGAGGGCGTGGAATTTGAGCCGCTGACGAGGGCAGCCCGGGCGCGGAGCGAGGCGGATTGGCTGATCGGGATGAACGGCTCGCGCGCGTTTACGACGAAGCACCGCGAGCTGCTGTCCGTCGGGCGGGTGCAAACGCCTGTGCTGGCGCTACTGTACGACCGGCAGAAAGAGATCGAGGCGTTTACATCGAGCAAGTACTACGAAGTCGAAGCATGGTTCACGCAAGGGGATACGAAGTACCGCGGACTGTGGCAGGGGGACAAGCTGACCGACGGCGAGAAAGCGGCGGCGCTCGCGGCCAAGGTCAAAGGGAAGACCGGTCGGGTCGAGAGCTACGACGTAAAGGATACGAAGGAATACCCGTTCAAGCTCTACGATCTGACCTTGCTGCAGCGCGAAGCGAATGCGAAGTTCGGGTTTTCCGCCAAAAAGACGCTCGATCTCGCCCAAGCGCTCTATGAGAAGCATAAAGCGATCAGCTACCCGCGGACGAACTCCAACTATGTGACTGAGCAGAACATTCCCGAGATGCACCGGGCGCTCGACCAGCTCGGCAAGACCGGCTATGCGCCGCTTGTTCAGCAGGCGGACAAAAAGCTGGTGCACAAAAACAATAAGGCGGTCTGCAATCCGGCCAGGGTGGAAGATCACCATGCGATTTTGCCGACGCATAAAATGCCAAGCGGGCTCGCGCCCGACGAACAAAAGCTGTACGACTTGATCGTACGGCGGTTTTTGTCGCATTTTTATCCCGCGGCGATGTACAAGCTCCACACCATCGTGACGGTATCCGAAGGCGAACGGTTCAAGAGCACGGTGAAGCAGCTGCTGTCCCTGGGCTGGAAGGTCATCTATGCCGACCAGAAAAAGGAAAAAGAAAAGCCGTCCCGGGGCAAGGGGAAAGCCGACCGGGAGCAGGAAGAGGATGCCGTCGCCGAGGAGGAGACCGACGCTCCGTTCACACTGGATGCGGCACAGGCGGTGCTGTGCAAGGACAGTGCGGCGAAGGAGAAGGAGACCCAGCCGCCGAAGGCGTACACCGAAGGCACGCTGCTGAAGGCGATGGAAAGCGCGGGCAAGCAGATCGAGGACGAGGAACTGCGTGACGCGATGAAAGATTCCGGGCTCGGAACGCCGGCGACACGCGCGTCCGTCATCGAGCGGCTGAAGCAGGTCGGCTACGTGGTCATGCAGGGCAAGCGCATCGCGATCACGCCGAAGGGCCGCACGGCGGTTGAGCTGATCCGCGGCGCGGGCGTCGAGCTGTTGACGTCACCGGAGATGACCGGGCAGTGGGAGAGGCGGCTGAATGAGATCGCGCGCGGCGCGGCGTCGGACGAGACGTTCATGAAGAACGTCGAGCGTTTTGCCGCCCTGATCGTCGAGAAGGTGCGGGGGCAGAAGCCCGCGGCGAAGCAGGCGTTCGAAGGCGATACGCCTTCGAACGCCCCGCGCCAGCGGCGCAAAAGCGGCGCGGCGGCCAAGGCCGCGCCGGAGGGCCCCGCCCGCGCGTCCAGCTCCGCGCGGGGCAAGCGCAGCGCGCGCGCAGCCGCGGCCGCGGACGAGCCGCCTGCGGCGGAAGCCGTGCGCCCCGCGAGCACGCGGCGCGCACGGTCCGCCCCGGGCGGCGAAGGCGCCGCAGCGCCGGCCCCGCAGCCGGCCGCCGCTGCGCCGGTGGCGGCGCTGGGCGCGTGCCCGCGCGCGGGCTGCCGCGGCAGCATCATCCGCGGCAAGCGCGGCTACGGCTGCAGCGCGTACAAAACGGGCTGCACCTTCGTGATCTGGAAGGACAGCTTCGGAGCCTCGTTGACGGACGCTGCCATCACGTATTTATTGAAACACGGGCGCACGGCGCTGATGAGGCTGGTCGACGAGCAGGGACGGCCGGTCGAAGGACGGCTCGTGCTGCAGGACCCGAATACGGGACAGCTTAGGCTGGAGGCAGTATCCTCTTAGAAGTGTTGCTGGCGGCAAGCATTCGTCGATCGGGTAGGCTCAAGACCGAGTAAAGCTATTTTTATCGTGGGGTGAATTCGAGCGCCTATGAAAGAAATTCCTATTCCGTACGTCCGCGCGAACCAGGCTGGTATTGTCCTGCTGGTTGCGCTTGCGGTAGCGCTGCGCCAGCCGGCGCTGATCGCCGCCTTGTGGGCGGTTCAAGTGCTCGGCTTATGGCAGGGCATTCGCGCCAATCTAATCGTACAGCTGGCCGCCCCGCTGCTTCGCAGCCGTGTAACAGGAGCCCGCACCGAATCGCGGGAGCTGCTGCGGTTCAACAGCGCCGTAACCGTTCTGCTGCTGAGCTTGTCGCTGCTGGCGTTCTGGGTGAATCCGGGCGGCTGGCTCGGATACGTCCTTGCCGGTATCGTTGCGCTTGCCGCGCTCGCCGCTCTAGGCGGTTTTTGTTTCGGCTGTTTCCTGTATTACCGGTTCAAGCGTCTCCGCAAATAACGTCGAGGTTACAGACATACAAAAAGCTTTCACCGCAGTGTCTGCGTGAAAGCTTTTTTGCCGTTTCGTTTATACCCTACCAGGGCAGCACATAGAAGTAGACGGAGCAAAAGTGGCAGATGCTTCCTCCCAGCACGAACACGTGCCATACGGTGTGGGCATAGGGGAGCTTGCGCCATAAATAAAAGATCGTGCCGACCGTATACAGCAGGCCTCCGGCGACCAGCCAGCCGATTCCGGCTGCGGGAAGCTGCTCCTGAAGCGGACGGAACGCGAACATGACCATCCAGCCCATCGCGATATAGAACAGCGTCGAGAGGACATTAAACCGCTTGACGAAAAACAGCTTGAACACAATGCCCAGCAGCGCAAGTCCCCATACGACGCCGAATAAGCTCCATCCCAAAGGGCCGCGAATCGTCACGAGCAAGAACGGGGTATAGGTGCCTGCGATGAGCACGTAGATGGCCGAGTGGTCCATAATTTCGAACAGATCGATCCAGCGCGCCTTGCGGGCGCTGTGCAGCAAGGTGGAGCAGACGTACAGCAGAATGAGCGAGACGCCGAATACGGTGAAGCTGACGATATGCCAGACCGTGCCGTTCTGCAGCGAATGAAGAAGCAGCAGAACGAGAGCCGCGACGCTGAGCGCGGCGCCGATGCCGTGGCTGATGGCGTTGGCCCGCTCTTCTTTCCAAGACGATAAAGTCAACTTGCATTCATCTCCCGTCGATTGGTGGATTTCTTCCATTATAACCCGCGACCGGAGAAATGACCAACTCTTAGTACCAGCCCGTAACCCGTACCGGAAAGCCGCTGGGCGATTCGTTCTCCCGCTCGTTGGGAATAAGCAGCAGCCCGGGAGTATCGCGGATTCCTTCCGCGAACAGCTCGAACGACACGCGGGGAAAATCCGCTTGCAAGACAACGACGTTGCCGTCTGCTTGAATGACGCGGATCGCAAGCTCCAGCGGATGTCCGCCGGCGAAACAGCGGTAATGCGATGGCTCTGCGGCGGATTCGGCATCGATACGCTTGCAGAATTCCAGCACGATGAGCTGGCGGTCCGGACGGTAGACCCGCAGCACCCGGGGCGGTTCCCGGTACATCGGCAGGCCGATGGAATACTCGTAGGCCGTCCAGAACCGGTAGCCGAGCTCGCCCGCCGATTTGGCGAACTCCCGAATCCAAGTTCGGCTGCGCCGCATCCGGGCCTGCGAGCCGATATCCGCCTGGATGCCCAGCGGAATGCCCGGATGAACGGCACGGATGCTCTCCGCAAAAGGCCGGTAATGTCTTATGTAGTCAGGCGGCAGATGTACGCGCATCCAGTCCGGCCAATGGGTCTGGAGGATGTGGGCGTCCGGGCGGACCGTCCGGATCATTTCAACGGCATCCACGCCTTGATACTCGCGAAGCGCTCCGACAGGATCTTGGCCGGCGTCCACCGCGAGGGACCACGTCGCGATTTTGATATCGGGTCTCGCTTCGCGGACCCCGCCGGCTCCGTTGATCAGCTCGCTCAGAAACCCGTTCACCGCCTGTACCCGAAACTCGATCCACAGCAAGTAACGGCCGCGGTCCTTTTTGTAATACAGGGGCGAGGAGGAGTAGCGAAATTCCGGCATGTCGCTGCCGCTGAACTGCTTGAACGCCGCCCTGGCATACGGGCCGACATCACCGTACACGCCGCTTGCCAGTCCGTTCCATTCGGGGAAATACGGCTCGGCGACCTCAAAGCCCGTAAACGGGTGCGTGCGGACGAGATGGGCGGCCGCCGCTTTTTTCCAGGCCACATAGCGGTGGCTGAAAGGAGATAGCCGGGTAAACCCGTCGTTGACCGGCTTCAGCAGCGTCATTTGCCACTCCGGCCAATCCGGAGGCAAATTTTCGGTCGTGTACGTCCCGTTGCCGATCACCATCGCCCAGACGTCCATGCCGCGCTCGCGAAGAGCCGCTACAAGCCTGCCATTCACCCGGGTTTCATCCGTTACAAAATAGCGCACGGTACGGAATCCGGCCAATTCCAGCTCGGAGGCGACGCTTTCGGGGGAACGGTCGAGATAATAAGCAAAGGTCGGATCGATTTGAATCGTAGGCCGACTCGGGGTTCGGACAGACATGCGTATCCCTCGCTTTCCTTCATGCAAGCGGTAATCGCTCAATCGATTTCTTCTTATAGAAAGGTTTCCTTCCATAGTACGCTCCATGCTCCGCGGATTCAAACTTGAAGTCCGCAGGTGCTTACGGAACGTGTTTTCAAAGCCTTCAGAGTTATTTATATGAGCCGGTTCGCAGAAAAATTTGCTAAAAGGTTTATTTATTGCTGCCATGCAAGTGTTCCATCGTGTAACCCAAAAAAAGAAACGCCCCTCGCATGCGAGAGGCGTTAAGTCCGCAGAGATCGGATGGTTATACGGCACCATCTTTCGGCTTGCCATGGTCAACAATAATGCCGACGAGAACGAGAACGGCGCCGACTCCATTCGCGATATCGTTAATGAGATTATCGGGGATGTCGTATCCGAAGCTGCCCAAGGCAAGCTTCGCGCCACCAAGAATTCCTAGAATGAACGCTGGCTTTTTCCATTTATCACGCATAGGCCCAACCTCCTTTTCGATGGACTCCATATATTCATATGAGTCTTCAAAAAAAAGGAGTGGACTACCGAAGAAAAAGGGTATTGTCCAAGTTCATGCGGACGTCAAGCGCCGGGTCAATCCCCAGAACAGTAGAGCAAGACCGCTTATGGCCGCGCCCAGTAGACAGACGCCGGTCCAACCGGCCCGCGCGTACATGAGCGTCGAGGAAATCGAGCCGACGGCGCTGCCGATCGAGTAGAAGATCATGTACGCGCCGGCGAGACGGCTGCGGGCCTCCGGGCGCACGTTGTAAATCATGCTCTGATTGGTGACGTGCACGGCTTGCACTGCGAGATCGAGGAGAACCACCCCGGCGATCAGGGCCCAAAGGGAGCGTTCGGTCAGACTGATCGGCAGCCACGAAACCAGCAGCAGCGTCAGCCCAATACCGGTGGTCCGCTGTCCCAAGCCGCGGTCTGCGAGCCGTCCTGCACGCGCCGCCGCCAACGCTCCCGCTACGCCCACGAGCCCGAACGACCCGATCGCGGTATGGGAAAGCGACAGCGGCGGCGAGCTGAGCGGCAGCACTAACGAGGTCCACAGCACACTGAACGAGGCAAAAATAAGCATCGCGATGATACCTCGTATCCGCAGCGCCGGCTCCTGCACAAATAAAGCGAATACGGAGCGCAGCAGCTGCGGATACGTCATCGGCTCCTTCCCGTGATCTTCACGCGGCAGCACCCGGAACAGAAGCCCGGCCATGAGCACCATCAATCCGGCTGAGACGAAATATACCGAACGCCAGCCCGCGAGATCGGTCAGCGTCCCGGCGACGGTTCGGGCAAGCAGAATGCCGATGACCACACCGCTCGTTACCAGGCCGACGACCCGACCTCGCTCGGCGGGCGCAGCCAACGTCGAAGCGTAGGCCACGAGCGCCTGCGTCACGACGGCAAGCAGGCCGACCGCACCCATGCCTGCAAGCAGCACGGCGGCGGTAGAGGCGGTGCCGACCGCGATAAGCGCTAATACGCACAACAGCATTTGGCCTACGATCAGTTTCCGGCGGTTCACCAGATCGCCGAGCGGGACAAGCATAAGCAGTCCTAGCGCATAGAAGATCTGAGTAGCCGTGATGACAATGCCTACGGTGGCGCGGTCAATGCCAAACTCGCTTGCCATCGCGTCGAGCAGCGGCTGCGCATAGTAGATGTTGGCGACAGCAAGCCCGCAGGCGACAGCAAACAACAGCGCGACGGAGCGAGACATCGCCGGCGCGGAAGCCGGTTCCTCTGCGGCTAAAGGGCCTCGCGGCACCTCCGGTTTTGCCTCGCTGCGGTCTCCGGCAAGAAGCCCAGTCTTTGGTTCAAGCCTATCCATCGTTCTATCCTCCTGAGCAGTATAAATATTTTGTACCAAAAAGTATAATGTACCGATTGGTATATAACGTGCTTCGTAAATATAACTCTCATGCAGGGCTGCTGTCAAGAGGCCGATTGACCGGGAAGCGAGCGAAAATTCCATAATGGCGCGTCTGAGGAACGTCGCTGGAATTTGACAGCGGCGGCTTCAAGGCCTAAAATCTTAGTATACTAATCGATATGAAAAGAGGCTATTCTATGGTACGGCCAAGGGCGTTCGATGAAGACAAGGCTTTGGATGCCGCCATGCGGCTATTTTGGGAAAAGGGGTTCGAAGCGACTTCTTTAAGCGATCTCACGTCCGGAATGGGTATACAGCGCCCAAGCCTTTATGCGGCCTTCGGAGACAAGAAGGAGCTGTTCGAAGCTGCGCTGCGCAAATATACGCGCGCTCACTCCTCCTACGTCCGGTCCAAGCTGCAAAACGCTTCTTCCGTCAAGGAAGCGTTCCGGTCCTATTTCGAAGGGATTGCGGCAGAAGCGGACGAGGAAGGGCCCAACAAGGGATGCTTCTGCATCAACGTCATGGTGGAGCTTGCGCCGCATGACGCCAAGTTCGAGGTTCTCACCAGAGAGCATCAGATGTATCTGGCTGCCCTGTTTCAAGAAACGATCGAGCGCGGAATACGGTCGGGAGAGCTTAAGCAAGTCGGCAGCGCCAAGGCGTTGGCCCACACCATGCTCGTGTCGGTCGTCGGACTTACCGTGCTGATGAAATCCCGCCCCGAACGTTCGGTTGCGGACCATTTTATCGCGACGATCCTCGAATTGCTGAAGTAACTTTGCCTGTCAAAATTTTAATGATAAAAATTACGATTAATTGACAGGGCCGAGCGGACGGAGTAAAATTTGAAAAAAAGTAGGGCAACAGCCTGACTTGCGAACATAAACGGAAAGCGGTGTAGCGACTTGAAGGAAGAACGATCGGTTCCGGTTCATATTTTGACCGGATTTTTGGGCAGCGGCAAGACGACGCTGCTGACCCGGGCGCTGGATTATTATAAACTGAGCGGCAGAAAGCCCGCCGTTCTGATGAACGAGCTGGGCGACGTGAATCTGGACGGGATGCTTGTGGACGAGGACGTGCCGATGACCGAAATGCTCGGCGGCTGCATCTGCTGTACGATTCGCGGCGATCTGGGGATGGAGCTGAAGCAGCTGATCGAGGAGCACCGGCCGGACGTCGTGTTCGTGGAATGCACGGGAGCGGCCAACCCGATCGAGATGCTGGACGGCGTAACGGATGCTTCCCTCCTGACGAAGGTGGAGCTGAAGTCGGTCATTACGGTCGTCGATGCGGCGCAGCTCAGCGAGCGTTCGCACAGTCCGAAGGGCAAGACGTACCGGCTCATGCAGGATCAAATCCGCTGCGCGACGCGCATTTTGCTCAACAAGACGGATCTCGTGCCCCCGGCGGAGCTCGTTCGTCTGGATACGCTGATCCGGGAGCTGAATCCCGCAGCCCCGATCCTGCCGACCGTGCGCTGCGAGATCGAGCTGTCCTTGTTCGAACGCCTCGAAGGCGGCGTAGCGGAGCGGCACCAAGCGGCTTCCGCTTGCGGCTGCGGACATGAGCATGCGGAGGGCGGAGCCTGCGCAACCGGAGGTCATGATCATGACCACGAGCATGGAAGCGATGCGCATCATCACAGCCACGAGCATGTGATGGTCTACACGCATTATTTTGCACGGCCGGTGGACAGCGAGCAGTTTGAAGCGCTGATCGGACGGCTCCCGCAGGAAATTTACCGGGCTAAAGGCATTTTGCGGTTCACCGATACGGTCAGTCCGTTTTTGTTCCAATACGCGTACCGCGAGATGGATTTCGTGAAAATAGCGCCGAAGGAAGAGCTGCCCAACGTAGCGGTGTTTATCGGCGAGCACTTTGACCGGTCCTTTCTGAAGGCCGAGCTGGCGGCTCTGGAAGGCCGGTAACCTTGACTCCCGCTACGGATTCAGGCATTATTAGTAGTATCCGATAGCGTATTCATAGGGAAGAGGTAGGTATGGGAAATCACGAGCATGAGGTTCAGTCGACCGTTCAAGATATTTTGAAGGCCATGTCGGCCAAAGGCTGGCGCATCACCGACCAACGGAAGAGCCTTGCCGCCTTGTTCGCCGAATCGACCGGCTATTTGTCCCCGAAGGACGTTTATGATTATATGAAGCAGCCTTATCCCGGTGTCAGCTTCGATACGGTGTACCGCAACCTGCGCCTGCTGAGCGAGATGGGTGTTCTGGAACAAATTTACTTAAACGACGGACTGAAGTTCCGCGCCCGCTGCCAGTCGCATCATCATCATCATCTTATTTGCTTGAACTGCGAGAAAACGGTGCCTTTCGAATTTTGCCCGATGAAGCAGATCGACAATCTGCCGTCCGATTTTCAAATCGTCAATCACCGGTTTGAAATTTTGGGCTACTGCGGAGACTGTGCGCCCGTGGAATCCCGCGAGACAGGAACGGAAAAGCATTAATACAGCCAGGCTGCCAACATGGAAGACAGTGTACCCGCGAAGGGGCGCTGTCTTTTGTTTGAAGAGTAAAGAAATGGAGAGTGAGTTGTCTATGCATTTCCGGCATGTGCTCGAATCCGATTACATACCTGTGATCTCCGTGATCGACGATTGGTGGGGCGGCCGGCCGATGGCCGACATGCTGCCAAAGCTGTTTTTCCAGCATTTTCAAGATACGAGCTTTGTAGCAGAACAAGACGGTCAAATCGTCGGTTTTTTAATCGGCTTTGTCTCCCAGACGTACCCGGAGCAGGCCTATATTCACTTTATCGGCGTGCATCCGAAGCATCGGAAAGACGGCGTCGCTAAGCGGCTGTACGGGATGTTCTTCGACAAGGCTCGTGAGAAGGGGTGCGAGCTCGTGCGCTGCATCACCTCGCCGGTCAATAAAACGTCCATTGCCTTTCATACCCGCATGGGCTTCCGAATTGATCAGGGAACCGGCGAAGTAGACGGGGTGCAGGTGACGGCCAATTATGACGGAAAAGGGCATGACCGCGTGTTGTTTGTCAAGGAATTGCGGCCGTAAAATCCATCGGAAGGGGAAGCGGACTTGTCATTTTATTGCGATTATCCGAAGCATTCGCGACAAAACGTATTTTCGCGGAATGCGGCGGGGACCTATTTTGCTTATTTATCCAATCGGGCAAAATGCCTGTCCTATCTTTCAGACGATCTAAGCGACTTTGACTACCATAACCGGGAATTGTCCAAAGCGATGCCTATGGGGTACACCGGGCTGACGATCTTGAAACGGGCATTTTTAATGGATTCCATCGGGTGCCACGATTGGTCCGTGAACCATATGGGAGAATTGTATGTTCTTCGGAACGAAGTACCGAAGGAATATTGGAAGCCGGAAACACAAGAATACCATCTCCACAAGGCTTCCTTTTCAGGCCCGGCGGCAGCTGCCGAGGCGAAAAACTATTGCAAAGCGATATTTGATAAGATAAATCAAAGCCGGGTCGATACAGGCCGTGCGATCTTGATAGGGGCTGTCGTTGTGGAGCAATATTATTGGCACTAGCCTGGGAAGAGCCGAGGGAAAAGGACGAATCTACCATGTGAAAATTCTAGGGAGAACGGGGAGCGATCGGCTCCTCTTTTTTTATGCCTAAACAGTGAAAAAATCCCAAAAAAAGCGATTGACAGGACACAGGTGCGATGCTAATATACTGACATAACTAAGTAAGTTTATCGGAATTATTAGTTAGTCACCGGACAACCGGAACGCCATATAATGTGCTGTGGGCGATTGACCCGCCCCTCCGATCCGATAAACGGAAATTATAAGCAGAATTGATAAATGGGGAGAGAAAAGGTTATGCGCGCACACACAAATCACGTGCTACGGTTGTTCGGTAAATGGTCAATATTCAGCGTACTTACGATATCGCTCGTCGGGCTAACGGCTTGCGGCGGTGCCAAACCGGATTCGGGCGGGGCTGCCCCCGTTTCTGGTGACGGCACGAAGCCTGCGGCATCGGCAGCAAAGCCGATCGAGCTTCTTAACGTCTCGTACGACCCGACGCGCGAACTGTATCAAAGCTACAATAAAGCGTTTACCGCCTATTGGAAAAAGACAAAGGGGCAGGACGTCACCTTCAAGCAATCGCATGGCGGCTCCGGCAAACAGGGCCGTTCAGTCATCGACGGGCTGGAAGCGGATGTGGTGACACTCGCACTGGCCTACGATATCGACGCCATTCAGCAAGCGGGGCTCCTGCAAGCGGATTGGCAGAAGAAGCTGAAAAACAACAGCTCCCCGTACACTTCGACCATCGTCTTCCTCGTGAAGAAAGGCAACCCGAAGGGCATTAAGGATTGGGACGATCTGATCAAGCCGGGCGTGCAAGTCATTACGCCGAATCCGAAAACGTCCGGCGGCGCCCGTTGGAACTATGTGGCCGCTTGGGGCTACGCCTACCAGAAGAACAATAAGGACGAAGCCAAGGCGAAAGAATTCGTGCAGCAGCTGTTCAAAAACGTGCCGGTGCTCGATTCCGGCGCGCGCGATGCGACCACGACCTTCGTGCAACGCGGTATCGGCGACGTTCTGATCGCCTGGGAGAACGAAGCGTATCTGTCCATCAACGAGTTCGGTAAAGATAAATTCGAGATCGTTACGCCTTCGATCAGCGTGCTTGCCGAGCCTCCGGTCGCCGTCGTCGACAAAGTGGTCGACAAGAAAGGCAGCCGTGAAGTAGCACAGGCGTATCTGGACTATTTGTACTCGGAGGAAGGGCAAGAGATTGCGGCCAAAAACTATTACCGTCCGCGTCTGGAGTCGGTTGCGAAGAAGTACGAGAACCAGTTCTCCAAAGTAAACCTGTTTACCATCGATGACGAGCCGTTCGGTGGCTGGGCGAAAACGCAAAAGACGCATTTTAGCGACGGCGGCGTATTCGACCAAATCTACAAACCGTAACAGACAGGGAGAGAATAGACGATGGCCAAAGCTTGGAAAAAGCGCAGTATTTTACCCGGATTCGGTTTATCGATGGGTTTTACTGTTTTGTACTTGAGTTTAATCGTTCTGTTCCCTTTGTCAGCTATTTTCATTAAAAGCTCCGGGATGGGCTGGGAAGCGTTCTGGCATACGATTACCGACCCTCGGGTCATCGCTTCCTATAAGATCAGCTTCGGCACGGCGTTCGGCGCCGCACTTATGAATTCGGTCTTCGGCTTCATCGTCGCTTGGGTGCTTGTCCGGTACTCGTTTCCGGGCAAAAAAATCGTCGACGCGCTTGTCGATTTGCCCTTTGCGCTGCCGACGGCCGTCGCCGGGATTGCCCTCACGACGATCTATTCGCAGAACGGCTGGGTCGGCAAGCTGCTGGAGCCGCTGGGGATCAAAATCGCCTTTACGCCGCTCGGCATCATGCTTGCGCTGACGTTCATCGGCATTCCATTCGTCGTCCGGACGCTTCAGCCGGTAATGGAAGAGCTGGAGAAGGAGGTCGAGGAGGCGGCGGTGAGCCTCGGCGCGAGCCGCTGGAAGACGTTCGTCCGCATCCTGTTCCCCGAGCTGCTGCCTGCGCTGCTAACCGGCTTTACGCTGGCGTTCGCCCGGGCGGTGGGAGAGTACGGTTCGGTCGTGTTCATCTCCGGCAATATGCCGATGAAGACCGAGATCGCGCCGCTCCTGATCATGACGAAGCTGGAGCAGTACGATTACGCCGGCGCGACGGCTATCGCCTTGGTCATGCTGGTCATTTCCTTCGTGACGCTGCTTGTCATCAATCTGCTGCAATGGCGGGCGAACCGCCATGTCACATCGGCATAAGCCGGGGAGGAGAGGAAGACTATGGCCGGTTACGTAGCCACCGCAGTGAAATCGGGTTCGGCCGCCGCCGAACGTCCGCGTCACATTACCGAGCCCCGGATCGTGAAATGGGCGCTCATTACCGTCGCTTTGTTGTTTTTGGGATTTCTGCTCATTCTGCCTTTGGTCAGCGTCTTCGTTGAAGCGTTCCACAAAGGCTGGGAGGTGTATGCGGCTTCGCTGATCGAGTCCGATGCGGCCGCCGCCATTCGCCTGACGCTGCTCGTCGCCGTCATCGCAGTGCCGCTTAACCTGCTGTTCGGGCTGGCGGCGGCATGGGCAATCACGAAGTTCCAATTCAAAGGAAAAAATCTGCTGATCACGCTCATCGACCTGCCGTTTGCGGTGTCCCCGGTGATCTCGGGTCTGATCTTCGTCCTGCTGTTCGGCGCGAAAGGCTGGTTCGGCCCGTGGCTGCAGGAGAACGATCTCAAGATCATTTTCGCGCTGCCGGGCATCGTGCTCGCCACGGTATTCGTCACCTTCCCGTTCGTCGCCCGGGAGCTGCTGCCGCTGATGCAGGCTCAAGGAACGCTGGAGGAAGAGGCGGCCGTGACGCTCGGCGCCAAAGGGTGGCGCATCTTCTGGAAGATCACGCTCCCCAACATCAAGTGGGGGCTGCTGTATGGGGTTATCCTGTGCAACGCCCGCGCCATGGGCGAATTCGGCGCTGTGTCGGTTGTCTCTGGTCATATTCGCGGCTCGACGAATACCATGCCGCTGCACATCCAGATTTTGTACAACGAATATAATTTTGCCGGCGCGTTCGCCATGGCGTCTTTGCTCGTCCTGCTTGCGGTGGTCACTCTAGTCGTCAAAAGCGTCATCGAGTGGAAGCACCATCAGCAGCAGCTCAGCCGGGAAGGGGAGACCTGATCATGCATATTGTGGCCAAACATTTGACGAAAAGCTTCGGCAGCTTTCAGGCGACCAAAGATGTCAGCTTTGAGATTGAAAAAGGGAAGCTGATCGGTCTGCTCGGACCGAGCGGGGGCGGGAAAACGACGATCCTTCGCATGCTCGCCGGACTGGAGGAGCCGGATTCGGGGGACATCCTCTTTCACGGGCAGAAGGTCAATTCGCTTCCGCCACAAGCGCGCGGCATCGGCTTCGTGTTCCAGAGCTACGCGCTGTTCCGCCACATGAGCGTGTTCGACAACATCGCCTTCGGGCTGACGGTTCAGAAGCGCAGCAAGGCTCAGATCAAGCAGCGCGTGCAGGAACTGATCGAGCTGACCGGCTTGGGAGGGCTTGAGAAGCGGCTGCCGCACCAGCTTTCCGGCGGACAGCGGCAGCGTGTCGCCTTTGCCCGCGCCATCGCGCCCGAACCGCAGCTGCTGCTGCTGGATGAGCCGTTTGCCGCCATCGACGCCAAGGTACGCAAAGAACTGCGTACCTGGTTGAAAGAGATGATCGACCGCGTCGGCATTACGACCATCTTTGTCACGCACGACCAAGAGGAAGCCGTCGAGGTGGCCGATCAGATCATGATCATCAACCAAGGCCGGCTGGAGCAGCAGGGCACGCCGATTGAAATTTACAAGCAGCCGGAAACGCCGTTTGTAGCGAATTTCATCGGCGAATCGAATCAGCTCGGAGACGCTACGGCGCTCAAAGGCTTTCCGGCTGCCGGGGCGATCGAGGGCGCGAAAGCGATTATCCGTCCCGAGTTTATCGAGGTCGGCTTGCCCGGCGAGCTGCCTTTCCCGTCCGCAGCCGAGCAGGGCGTCGTCAAGAACGTCTACTTCCGCGGAACGAATTGGCAGATCGAAGTGGCGCTCGGCAGCGAGAAGCTGTTCGCTTACCGCTCGCTGGAGCTGCCGCAGCTTCATGCGGGAGACCGGGTGGGCGTGTTGATTCACCGCTTGTACCTGTTCAACGAAGACGAACATCTGACATTGGAAAACACTTTAAAAACCGACCCGATGCCGGTGCACATTTAAAAATCTATGTGCCGAGGGGATCGGTTCGCACAGCGGAGCGTCTCACAAGCGACGGACACCGAAGAGGTCCGCAGAAAGGGGTAGTCGATGATGGAACACCACATTACGATACGAAGCGAACAATACGAACTGGCGGCCACCCTCCATTATCCGCCGGCGGAAGAGGAGGGCGGAAAAGGGTGCGGGTCGGGCCGTTATCCGATCATCGTCATATGCCACGGGTTCGTCGGCACGCGAATCGGCGTCGACCGCTTGTTCGTCCTGGCGGCGCGGGAGTTTGCACGCCATGGCTACATGGTGCTCCGTTTCGACTACGGCGGCTGCGGCGAAAGCACGGGCGACTACGGAGCCGGAGGGCTGAACGCGTTGATTGACCAGACGCGCACCGTCCTCGATTACGCGCTCGATATCGACTGCGTTGACCCGCAGCGTGTCGTGCTGCTAGGACACAGCCTCGGCGGAGCCGTCGCCATCCTGACCGCCGCCCGGGACAAACGGGTGAAATCGCTCGTGCTCTGGTCGGCTGTCGCGTATCCGTTTAACGATATCGTGAACATCACCGGAAAGAAAACGTACGAGACCGCCGTTCAATGCGGCTCGGCGGATCATCTGGGCTATGCGCTGCAGCCGGTCTTCTTCGAATCATTGTCGCAGCACCAGCCGTTCGAACAGCTTCGCAAATTTAATGGCGACGTCCTGCTCGTTCACGGTACGGCAGATGACGTGATTCCCGTCGATTACTGCTTTTTGTACCAGAAGCTGTTCTGGCTGCGCAGCCAGGGACAGTGCGAGAAAGAAGTTATTTTCCAGGCCGATCATACGTTTACGGGCAGTCTGGCCAAAGAGCAGCTGTTGACCAAAACAAGGGATTGGCTGCTGTACATCGACAAACGCAAAAACGAGTGGAACGATTGGACGATTTGACGGGTATGCGCATTTTTTTTAACATACAATACCAACTTAACACATAGGAATAAAAAACATTAAATCTGGAGGGATTAGGATGGCTAAACCGCTCGATGTGGATGAACTTTGGACGAAACGCATCCTTCAAAGTGTCAACGGACTCGAATACGGAACGGTACAGATCGTCGTGCATGACGGACGAATCGTGCAAATCGAACGTACGGAACGCAAACGTTTTGAATCGGATTCGGCATCCCAGCGCCATCTTCCCGAACAAAAACAACATAAGCGCACCCTTTGATGCGAGCGGGTCCACCGAACCGTTGGAGACCTCCCGAACTGCTTTGGCTCATTGCCATGCGGTTCGCCGGAGGTCTCTTTCTTTTCTTTTTTCGCTTTAAAACAAGCAAAAGGAGTGTATGACCATGGCTAAACTTGTTATTATTTCCGGCAGTCCGTCCCCGGCTTCCCGGCTGAACGGCGTGCTGCAATCGATTGAATCGGTGCTGCAGCAGGAAGGGCTGGGTTCGGAGTGGATTCGCGTCCACGAGCTGCCGCCCGAGGATTTGGTGTACACCAGGTTCGACAGCCCCGCCATTAGTGCGGCCAACCGGCTCATCGAGCAGGCAGACGGCCTCGTCGTAGCCACTCCGATCTACAAAGCAGCCTATACCGGTGTATTGAAATCTTTTCTGGATCTGATTCCGCAGCGGGGACTCGAAGGCAAAGTGATTCTGCCGGTCGCCATCGGCGGCTCGGCCGCGCACCTGTTGGCGATCGATTATGCGTTGAAGCCGGTGTTGTCGGCGCTCGGGGCGCGCAATCAGCTGCAAGGCGTGTACGCGTTGGATACGCAGGTAAAGCGCAAGGAGGAAGGCGGGTTCGAGGTGGCCGAGGAGCTGGAGGCACGGCTTCGCCAGTCCGCGCTGGATTTTGCACGCGAAGCGCGGTTGTATGCGGAACGGACAGTCCGGAGCCAGGGAGCCGTCGTATGAGACGGAAGCTGGGAACGAGGCCATTTGCGTTGGCTTTGCTGGCGGTTTTGCTGGTGGCCGTTGCAGCCGGCTGCGCGACAGCGGCCAAGTCCGGATTGGGCGGAACCGCGGGAGCTGCTGACGGGAAGGATGAAAAAGTGAAGCAGGTGCGGATCGGGTACCAGAAATACGGCACCGTAAACTTTCTCAAGGCGCAAGGAAAGCTTGATCGGAAGCTGCAAGAGGCGGGTTACACGGTGACGTGGACGGAGTTTCCCGGCGGTCCGCAGTTGCTTGAGGCACTCAATGTAGGCAGCATCGATTTCGGGCATACGGGCGAAGCGCCCCCGATTTTCGCGCAGGCGGCCGGAGCACCCTTGGTTTATTTGGCGTATGAGCAGGCAAGGCCGGCCAGCGAAGCGATTGTCGTACCTGAGACATCGCCGATTCGAAGCGTCAAGGATTTGAAGGACAAAAAGGTCGCCTTAAACAAAGGGTCCAACGTTCATTATTTACTCGTAAAGCTGTTGGAGCAAGCCGGTTTGAGCTATTCCGACGTACGAACGGTGTTTCTGCCTCCAGCCGACGCCAGAGTCGCTTTCGAGCGGGGGAGCGTGGACGCTTGGGTCATCTGGGACCCGTATTTCGCCGCCGTGCAGACGTCCGCGAATGCCAGAGTATTGGCGGACGGGAAAGACGTGGTGTCCAACTATGAGTTTTATTTGGCGTCCCGCCCGTTTGCCGAGCGGAACAAAGAGATCACCGCCATCCTGTTGGAGGAATTGAACAAGGCCGGCGCTTGGGCGAAGGCGAATCCGCAGGAGGTGGCGCAGGTCTTGTCGCCGCAGCTTGGCATCGATATTCCGTCGCTGGAGCTCGCCATGGGAAGGCGCGAATACGGCTTGCTGCCGATCAGCGGGCAAGTGATCGCCGAGCAGCAGCGCGTGGCGGATACGTTTCTGCAAATCGGTCTCATCCCCAAAGCGATCAAGGTGAGCGAAGCGTTGTTAGACTCGTAACAACAACCCGGAAAGGATGACGGACGATGGAAGTGTTCTGGTTTATCCCGACACACGGAGACGGACGCTACTTGGGCACGCTGAAGGGAGCCCGCTCCGTTGATTTTTCGTATATGAGTCAAATCGCCCAGGCGGCCGACCGGCTCGGATACGGAGGCGTGCTGCTGCCGACGGGGAAATCGTGCGAAGACGCATGGATCGTCGCCTCGGCGCTCGTTCCGCAGACCAAGCGTCTCAAGTTTCTGGTTGCTATCCGCCCGGGACTGATGTCGCCGATGCTGTCGGCCCGCATGGCTGGCACGCTGGATCGTTTGTCCGGCGGGCGGCTGCTGATCAATGTGGTCACCGGTGGGGATCCGGTGGAAAACGCCGGCGACGGCTTGTTCCTCGATCATGCGTCGCGCTATGAGCTGACGGACGAATTTTTGCACATATGGCGGAAGGGGCTCGAGGACGGGGAAGTCACCTTCGAGGGCGACTATTTGACTGTCAAAGGCGGTACGCTGCTGTATCCTTCGCTGCAAAAGCCGCATCCTCCGCTTTATTTCGGCGGCTCCTCCGACATCGCCCAGTCGATCGCAGCGGAACATATCGACGTGTACTTGACTTGGGGCGAGCCGCCAGCTCAGGTCGAAGACAAAATCAAGCGCGTGCGCAAGCTGGCGGAAGCGAAGGGGCGGCAGGTGAGGTTCGGCATCCGGCTCCACGTGATCGTCCGGGAGACGGAGCAGGAGGCTTGGAGCGCTGCCGACGAGCTGATCCGCTATGTGGATGACGAGACGATCGCGCAAGCGCAGCAGGTGTTCGCCCGTTTCGACTCCGTCGGGCAGCGTCGGATGGCGGAGCTGCACAGTGGGAAACGAGAAGGGTTGGAGATCAGCCCGAACCTGTGGGCCGGTATCGGCCTGGTGCGCGGCGGCGCGGGAACGGCGCTCGTCGGAGATCCCGAGACGGTGGCGGCCCGGATGAAACAATATGCGGAGCTGGGCATCGACACGTTTATTTTATCCGGTTACCCGCATCTGGAAGAGGCTTACCGGATGGCGGAACTGGTGTTCCCGCTCCTGCCGTTGAAGCGCAATCCGACGGGGAGCTTCGGCCAATCGGAAGCTGCAGCCGCCGGCGTTTCCTCGGCAAGTCCGTTCGGTGAAATTATCGCCAACAACGACCTGCCGACGAAGCAAGACCCCTTATTCATCAAAGAAAACGAGGTGCAAGCCGATGAAGGCCGCATTCCGCGACTCGCGCGCTAAAGGCTGGCTGCCCTGGCTCGTCCCGGTCGCTATTGTGCTGATATGGCAGGCGCTAGGACAGATCGGGCTCATCTCGACCCGCATTCTGCCGACGCCTTTGCAGGTCATTCAGGCATTTATTCCGCTTGCCGAGAAAGGCACGCTGCTCCAACATATCGGGATCAGCACGAAGCGGGCATTGCTCGGCTTTGCCGTCGGCGGGGGGATCGGTCTGGCGCTCGGACTCGCGAACGGAGTGTCGCCGCTGCTGGAGAAGCTGACCGACTCGTCCATGCAGATGATCCGCACGATCCCGCATCTGGCCCTCATTCCGCTCGTCATTCTATGGTTCGGCATCGGGGAGGAGGCGAAGTTGTTTCTGGTTGCGCTGGGCTGCGCCTTTCCGGTTTACCTGAATACGTTTCACGGTATCCGCACTGTCGATCCGGGATTGATTGAAATGGGCAAAGTATACGGCTTGCAGGGCCTCCCGCTGTTCTGGCAGGTCATCCTTCCCGGCGCGCTTCCCAGCATTTTGGTCGGGGTGCGTTATGCGCTTGGGATCATGTGGATCACGTTGATCGTTGCCGAGACGATCTCCGCCGATTCGGGCATCGGCTATATGGCGATGCATGCGCGGGAATTCATGCAGATGGACGTCGTGGTGCTCAGCATCATCATCTACGCGTTGCTTGGGAAGCTGTCAGATGCGCTGGCCAAAGGGCTTGAGCGGCGCTGGCTGCAGTGGCACCCGAACTTTAAGAAAGCCTGACCTTGAACCGAAGGAGGGTTCCGTATGAAAGCAAGACAAGGCGGTATCCAACTGAATATCCGTCGTGTGACCAAGCGGTTCGGAGATCGTGCCGTGCTGAAAGAGATTACGCTCGATTTGAATGCGGGCGAGTTTGTGGCCGTCGTCGGCCGAAGCGGCTGTGGGAAAAGCACGCTGCTCCGGCTCGTGGGCGGGTTGGAGAAGGCCGACGAAGGCACCATGCTGTTGGATGGGAGGGAGCTTGAAGGAATCGACCCCGACACGAGGCTGCTGTTCCAGGAAGCCCGGCTGCTTCCGTGGAAAAAAGTACTGGCGAACGTGCAGATCGGCGTGAAGACGGGGGATCGGGCGAAGGCGCGTGAAGCGCTTCGCTTGGTCGGCTTGGAGGAGCGGGACGACGAATGGCCCGGGATATTGTCCGGCGGACAGAAGCAGCGAATCGCGCTCGCCCGGGCGCTGGCCGGCGCTCCGCGCCTGCTGCTGCTTGATGAGCCACTCGGCGCGCTTGACGCGCTCACCCGCATCGAGATGCAGCGGTTGATCGAACGACTGTGGCTGGAACAGGGGTTCTCCGCCGTTCTCGTTACGCACGATGTCAGCGAAGCCGTCGCGCTGGCCGACCGGGTCGTGCTCATCGAGGACGGCGCGATTGCCCTGAATATCCCGATTTCTCTGGCCCGGCCGCGGGAACGAGACAGCGGCTTTGCCTACTACGAAAAGATGATTCTGGATCGCGTGATGGGATCGGAACCGGAGAAGGCCCCGTCCGGCGTTCCGGCGCTGAGGCACGATTATTCGTTTACCATTTAAGGAAAAAACAAGGAGTGATTGTGAGTGCTTACCCATACCTTCCTTTCCGGGCAATTCGATGAGGCTGACGTGCTTCAGCTTCCCGATCACCGGTTCGTAACGCACTGCTTTGAACGCTATGGCCTCAATCGGGGCATTTATAATACGATTGACGAGTGGCTGTACCGGTTCGGCGTGCAGGATATTGTCCAGCGCCGTCAGGCCGTCCTGGCCTTTCTGGCCTCGCTGCAGCCGCAGGATCGGACGAAAGGGACGTATTTGAAATTCGGCAAGGGCGGCTTGACCAAGCAACTGTTCGATTTTATGACGAAGCCCAAGCTCGTCGGATAACCGTCATCCCTTGGCTTACCCCGGCCGTTGAGCAAAGACTCAACGGCTTTTTGCCGTGACAGCCGCCTCCTGTTCGGGCTTCATGGCGAACAGCGCGACGAGGACTCCTGCCAGTACGATGCCCGCGAGCAGCCCGAACAGCGCGGCCGACGGCCATTTGATTCCAACGGAGATGAACGGCGGCCCGGCGGCTACCCCGATAAAGCGCATGCTGCTGTACACCGCACTTACCGTCCCCCGCTGCTCCTTCTTGATTCCTTCGGTAATCAAAGCGTCCAGGCACGGGAGGGCGGTCCCGATTCCTACGCCCCCGAGCGCGACCCAGACGAACAGCAGCCACAGCCGGGTGACTCCGGGCCACGCCATACCGACGAGCGAGCCTCCAAGCAAGACGAGCCCGGCGACGGTCAGCCATTTCATCCGCGGTTTGTTTTCCCCGATCGCTTTGCCGGCCAGATAGGACGCCAGACATAAAGCGGATAAAGGCACGGCGATCAAGCAGCCTTTGACCAGCCCTCGAATCCCAAAGCGCTCCTCCAACGTTTCGGACAAGTAGAACAGGATGCCGAATAAGACGAACATCGCAATGACCCCGATGACGAAGGTGGCCGTCAGCCACCGTCCTTCGTTGCGGGCGATCGTCCTCAGCATCGCGGCAAAGCTGCCGAAGCTCATATCTTGTTTGAGCTCGGACTTAGGGGTCTGGACCAGGAAGGCGACCAACAGAACAGAGACGAGACACAGCGCCGGAATTGCATAAAAAACCGCGGTCCACGTCCACAACGCAAGCAGCGAGCCTAAAATCGGACTGAGCACTTTGCCGAACGTATTCGACGTCTCGATCATGCCGAGCCCGCTGCTGACGTCGCTTTCTTTTTGGAACATGTCGCCCACCAGCGGCATGACGATCGGAGCGGCTCCCGCAGCGCCGATTCCTTGGATGAACCGGCCTGCCAGAATGAGGGCGTAGGCCGCATTTTGATTGAGCCAAGGCGCCAGGGCACAGAGCAATCCGCCGGCTCCGGCGATCAGGAGGCTTGGAATAATGATTTTTTTACGACCGAAGCGGTCCGATAAATAGCCCGCAATCGGAATCAGTACGATCGCGACGACGGAATATACCGTGATCAGCAGGCTGATTTGCAGAGAGGTCACATGCAGCGTTCGTTCTAAAGCGGGTAAGACGGGAATTAGCATGGAATTGCCCAAAGTCATGATCAGCGGAATAGAGGAAACGGCTTCCAGGTCCCAAGTTTTTTTCGCTTCCAAGCCTGTCGAACCACCTTTCGAGGAGGGAGGGTTAGGTCTTTGGGATGAATGAGTAAGCCTCCGGCGGTCCGGTCGACATATCGAATGTTATTTTGTTCCATATTTCCTAGTTCTATTCCATGCTTTATTCATGAACATGCATAAACGGATTGTAAATGGCGAACGTCTATTATATAATGTACAAGTTAAAGAGAAAGGAGATTTGACCAGTGACTAAAAACAAAGCCATCATCTTCATGCTCCTCTGCTTTACGCTGATCGTATCCGCATGCGGCACGAAGCCTGCAGCAACGACCGCCGACAAGCCGGCAACCGGGGGAGATGCGGCCGCAACGACACCGGCGTCCAAGGACTCCAAGCTTGAACAAATTAAAAAAGCGGGCAAAATCGTATTAGGCACGAGCGCCGACTATCCACCGTACGAGTTCCACAAGGAAATCAACAAAAAGGATGAAATCATCGGCTTTGATATCGAGATCGCCAAAGAGATTGCCAAAGACCTCGGTGTTACGCTCGAAATCAAAGATATGAAATACGAAGGTCTGCTTGCCGCTCTGGATTCCGGCAACATCGACTTCATTCTCGCCGGTATGACGCCGACGGAAGAACGCAAGAAGAACGTGGATTTCTCCAAAATCTACTACACGGCTATCCAACGCGTGGCTGTCCGCGCGGAGGACAAAGATAAATACAAGTCCATCGATGACCTGAAAGGCAAGAAAGTCGCCGGTCAAAAAGGTGCGACCCAAGAAAAAATCATTAAAGAGCAAATGCCAGGTTCCGAGCTGAAGGCGCTCGGCAAAATTTCTGACTTGATGCTGGAGCTGAAAAACAAAAAAGTCGAAGCTCTCGTCGTCGAGCAGCCGGTAGCCGAAGCTTACCTCAGCAAAAACAAAGATTTGGTGCTTGCGGACATTAAGCTGAGTACGGAAGACAGCGGATCGGCCATTGCTGTGAAGAAAGGTAGCTCTGATCTCGTGGAAGCGATGAACAAAACGTTGGACCGCCTGATGGGCGCCAAGTCCATCGATAAAATGGTAGCTGAAGCGAACGAGCAAGTCGATACGCAATAAGCAAGAGGGCGGGACCGTCCGTTCCTTGCAGCACTCCGACAAAAACCTGAGCGGAATTCTCCGGCGGGTTTTTGTTCGGTTATAACGCTTATTTGATAGAAAGGGGGGGGGACGCATGGATTTTTCATTTTTATCCAAATACTACATGTTTTTTATCGACGGAGCGAAGATGACGCTCATTTTGTCCATCTTCACCGTCATTTTCGGGGTGCTGCTCGGCATGGTCATTGCCTTGATGCGCATGTCCCGCTTTTGGCCGCTTAAAGCGTTCGCGGTTTCCTATATCGAGTTCATCCGCGGGACGCCGATGCTTGTGCAGCTGTATATTTTTTATTACGGGCTGCCGAAACTGGGCATTCAATTTCCCGAGGTGCCGGGAATCGGTTCATCGTTTCCCGATATGATGGCGGCGATTATCGCGTTGTCCATCAACAGCGCCGCATACGTGGCGGAGACGTTCCGCGCGGGCATCCAGTCGATCGACAAGGGACAAATGGAAGCGGCTCGTTCCCTCGGAATGCCGCACGCGATGGCGATGCGCTTTATCATTTTGCCGCAGGCGCTGCGCAACATTCTCCCGGCGCTCGGCAACGAATTTATCGTGGTGATCAAGGAAACATCCATCGTCTCCGTCATCGGGATCGGCGAGCTGATGTACAAAGCCGACACGGTGCGGGGCAATACGTTCCAGCCGTTTGAGCCGCTCATCCTGGCGGCGATCATTTACTTCATCATGACGTTTACGCTGACCAAGCTGCTCGGCGTCGCGGAAAGGAGGATGAAGTCCTCTGATTAAAGTAACCGGTTTACAAAAGTCGTTCGGATCTAACCATGTATTGACCGGAATCGATATCGAGATCGCGAAAGGCGAGGTCGTCGTCGTCATCGGACCGAGCGGATCGGGCAAAAGCACATTTCTGCGCTGTCTGAACCTCCTCGAAGAGCCGACGGGGGGAGACATCGAATTCGACGGGGTGTCGCTGCTGCGCGGCAAGCACGATATCAATCAGCTGCGGCAACGGATGGGGATGGTGTTCCAGCAGTTCAACCTGTTCCCGCATATGACCGTGCAAGAGAACATTACGCTGGCTCCCCAGAAGCTGAAAAACGCCAGCAAGCCGGAGGCCGATAAGATTGCGCAGCAGCTTCTGCGGCGCATCGGGTTGGCGGACAAGGCGTCCAGCTACCCGTCGCAGCTGTCCGGCGGACAGAAGCAGCGGATCGCGATCGCTAGGGCGCTCGCGATGTCGCCGGCCGTCATGCTGTTCGACGAGCCGACCTCTGCGCTGGATCCGGAGATGGTCGGCGAGGTGCTCGATGTCATGAAGGAGCTGGCTGCCGAAGGCATGACGATGGTCGTCGTCACACACGAGATGGGCTTTGCCCGAGAAGTGGGCAAGCGCCTCATCTTCATGGACGGGGGAAAGATCGTAGAGCAGGGCAATCCGTCCGATATTTTCTCGAATCCTCAGCATCCGCGGACGAAAGAGTTTTTGGCCAAGGTGCTCTAAGCAACCGTATTCTTATAAAAAAATAAAGCCGCGAACATCCGGTTCGAAACCGGGTCGCGGCTTTTTGGCGTTTCGTTTATTCGGCAGCGTTCACGCTGCGTTCGAATTCGGCGCGGATCGACTGCAGCAGGGCAGGGTCGGCCAGTACATCGTAGGCGGTAAATGCCAGCGCTTTGGCGCCTAGCAGCATGCCTTCGAAGGCCCGGGGCAGCATGGCCAGATCGCGGAATTCCTTTGTATGCAGCAAATGCTTTTCGTCGACGACCTTGACGTACGGGTGGATCGACGGGCAATGCCGCGATACGTTCCCAAGATCCAGCGAGCCGTGGTCCTTGCCGTATTCGATCTCGTCTTCCCGGATGCCCAGACCGGTGAGATTGCGGGTAAACGTGTCCGACAAATGATCATTGGTAATCAGTTCGTCATAAGAGTACTCGTAATTAGACCATTTCATCGTACAACCGGTTTGCAGCGCGGCGCCTTCTGCGCAGCGGATCACCTTTTGCACGGTTTCGTCCGTATATGGACGGTTTGCGGATCGGACATAAAACTGCGCAGCTGCGTAATCCGGAATAATGTTCGGGGCTTTGCCGCCCTCGGTGATAATGCCGTGAATCCGCGCATGGCTGCGAAGCTGCTGCCTCAGTGCGCCGATCGATTGGAACAGAAGCAGCACCGCGTCCAGCGCGTTGACGCCTTCATACGGGCTTGCCGCGGCATGAGCCGCCTTGCCGAAAAACTCGAATTCCAGCGCATCCATGGCGAGCGAGCTTCCCGATTTCTCGTACGCATAGTACGGGTGAGCCATCAAGGCGACGTCGACGTCGTCGAACAGGCCGGCGGCCGCCATATCGACCTTCCCGCCTTTCGTTTCCTCCGCCGGGGTGCCGTATACCCGAATCGTGCCGCCGAGCTGGTCAATGACCGCTTTCAGCCCGACGGCCGCCGCAAGGCCCATGACGCAGATCAGATGATGTCCGCAAGCATGTCCCAGCTCCGGCAGCGCATCGTACTCGCACAAGAAGGCGATGGTCGGTCCCGGCTTGCTTGCGGCGTACGTCCCGAGAAATGCCGTCGGCAGTCCGGCGTAAGGGGCTTGTACGGTGAAGCCGTGCTCCTTCAACGCTTCGATCAGGCGTGCCGACGCCTTCCATTCCTCGTGGCCCAGCTCGGGGTTCTCGCCGATAAACCGGGAAATCTCCGTGAACGACGGGGCGTGCAGATCGATGGTGGAGGCAATTTCTTGTTTCATTTTCAGTTCTCCTTTACTTCTCTGTAGCATGACCTTATTATAACGAAAAAAGCGGAGCAAACAAATAAAGACCCCGCTGCAAGGGCTTGCAGAAACGGGGTCCGGGTGTCGTTTCACAATCTGTTTGGTTATTGCAGGTTGCGGCGCTTGTCGATGATTTGCTCTTCGAGCTGCTTTTTAATTTTTTGCATCGCATCGACTTCCAGTTTGTGGTTTTGCCGGAATCGAACGCCGGTCAATGCCAAAGCTTCGTTCAAGGTCAGCTCGACGGAAATTTTTTTCTCCTGCGGCTCGCGTACTTCGTAACTCATGGTGCATCGCTCCTTCTCATTAGGGTTTGAGAGTGCATCAATAAGCTGTATTTGGCAGGGGACTTAAGTGCAGTTGTCGGAAAAATCCTTGATTTTCCTTGGTTTCAATATAACATACCATGTAACATATTGCAAGTACAGGGCACAAAAAAGAGGCCCGTCCAGCCCCGGTTATTTTATCCGTTCCTGCATCCGAAGACGTTGGATGGACAAGATCAGACGATCTATTTTTTGGCTGAGCTCTACTACCCGCGGATCGACGAAGCTACCTTTTTCTTCCACGAGTGAGTAAAGCTGCATCTGCATTCGCTCCAAATGCCGTGTCATTTCCGCTTCTTCCATCGGTTTCAGACCCCATCCTAACGCTGTAAAAATAGTAAGTCTATGATCAGTCTATTATAATTCAACCGGGTTGTAAAATATGTAAATGATTGTCGAGTCCATTATTAAGTTTTCTTTAAGGAAAATCGGCGGTCCGTATAATTCTGTCCCGGAAGCGGCATATTACGGTCGATTGGAGGTGAGCCGAACATGGATAGCGTCAAGGCGAATACGAGAACCAATCCGAATTTCAAGGAGAACAAATTTACGGAAGAAGAAGCGGCGATGCATGCCGGGAAGGCGGCGGACCGCCCTCCGAATTTGAATGAAATTCCGAAGGAGACGAATCCTCAGTAGCGGAAGAATGGCACTGACGGGGATGTGCAAGAGAAGTGAAAACGAAAACGGTAAAACCCCGGGAACGGGCAGTTTTACCGTTTTTCCGCATCTGCTAAGCTTCGGCGTCGTTATTGTGCCCGATGGCCAGATTGGCGATTTCATCGTTCATTTCGTCCGGGAGACGGGTTTTGAAATAGCCGATGACCGCTTCGACTGCTGCGTCCGCCTGCCCTTCGGTAATGCCCGCTTGCTCGGAGACGAGCTTGACCAATTGGTGCTTCACGCGTTGTTCCTCCTCTTCGGGATATACGGGATAAGCATCTAATAGGATGTGCTCCTTTATGGTTTTTATGTGGCAGAACATGTTATATTTATACCAAGACACAACAAGCCTGCAATTGCCTTGGCTCGAACAAAGGAGACATCGGACGGATGATCATCGTACGCAATCTAACCAAATCGTTCCCATCCGGGCAGCGCGTTCTGGACCGCATCAGCTTTCAAGCGGACGAGGGGGAACTGGTGGCGCTGCTCGGCGCAAGCGGGAGCGGCAAAACGACCTTTTTCCGGTGCTTGATGCTCAAGGAAAAATGGAACGAGGGCCAGTATATTTACGACGGAAAGGATATTTCGGGTTCCAGCATCTGGGAGAAGTTCCGACTGAACAAGCAGTGGGCCTACCTGGAGGAAAAGCCGAGCCTCAATTTGAAAAAGACGGCTTTGAAAAATGTGCTCGGCGCACTGCTGTTCAAGAAATCGTGGTGGCGCTTTCTGACGAATACCGTTTCCGAAGACGACCATATGGAAGCGATGGATTACCTCGATAAAGTGGGACTGCTCGACAAAGCGCACGAGCCGGTGGAGAAGCTGAGCGGCGGGGAGAAGCAGCGCGTAGCGATCTGCAAGGCGCTAATCAAGGGAGCCAAGGTAATATTTGCGGACGAACCGGTGTCCGGCTTGGACCCGGAGGCGGCGAGCCTCGTCATGCAGGATTTTAAGTCCATCTGCCAGAAGCATAAGCTTCTTGTGTTTTGCAGTCTGCATCAGGTGGAGCTCGCGGAAAAATTCGGCTCGCGCATCTGGGGACTGTCGGACGGGAAGCTCGTGGTCGATATTGCGGGCCGGCGGTTGACGCAGCGGGAGAAGGAACTTATTTTTTAATTGGAGTATTACATACGCGTAATAAAAAGGTCGGCCCGGACATTGATGTCCAGGTCGACCTTTCTTTAGTTAATTGCAGGATCGCAAGTGGCGATCCGTTTTGCAATCAATCCGCCGTGCAAACGGCCGGTCTCGATAAATACCTCGTTGGCGTTCGCGCCCGAAGCGATGACTCCGGCGACGAACAGCCCGGGAACGGTCGTTTCCATCGTGGCCGGGTCGTATTGGGGAATCCCTTCCGGCTCTGATACAACGGCCCCGGCTCCCGCCAACAGACCGCGGTCCGGACGGAAGCCGGTCAGCGCCAGAACGAAGTTGTTATCAAATTCCTCTTCGTGTCCTTCGCGAGATACGGTGACGGACGTTTCCGTGATGCGGACGACCCGGGATTGAAACAGCATCCGAATGCGGCCTTTATTGACCATGCTTTCGAAGATCGGCTTAACCCACGGCTTAATGACCGGCGAGTAGGTTTCGCCCCGGTAAACGACGGTCACCTCGGCGCCCGCCCGCAGCAGCTCCATCGCGGCATCGATCGCGGAGTTGCTTCCGCCGATGATCGCGACCTTCGTGCCGGTATACGGATGAGCTTCGCGGAAGTAGTGCGTCACCTTACTTAATTCCTCTCCCGGAATGCCGAGCATATTCGGCTGTGAGAAATAGCCGGTGGCGACAATGACATGACGCGCAGCTATCGTTGTAATTGCGCCGAAACGATTCTGCACCGTCAGCTCGAAGGTTCCGCCCGGCTGTACCGCCAACTGGGTTGCCGTATGGTAAGGACGAATGCGCACGCCGCTGCGGGCCGCCACATTCCGGTAATAATTCAAAGCCTCCAGCCGATAAGGCTTATCGTTAGGCGTCGAGAACGGGTAACCGCCGATCTCAAGCAGCTCCGGCGTGCTGAAAAACTGCATGTACGTCGGATATAAGTATATCGAATGCACAACGCACTCTTTTTCGATAATGAGAGGATCGATGCCGATCTTCTGCAGCTCCAGGGCCGCGGATAAGCCGCAAGGGCCGGCCCCGATAATGACGACTTCTTCCATTGGAATACTTCACCCGCTTTTTCGAAGATATAAAATAGAGAGAGGATCCTGTTGATCCTCTACCCATAGTACCTTATCGGGACGGCGGATGCCAACGCTTTGTTTACACGGGAGTCCATAGGCTGTGCGTCGGACGGTCTATGCGGACAAGATCGGCGTCAGGGTGGCGGCCTTCGGTAAGCAGGCCGGCTATAATTTGCGCTGCAATCATACTGTAGACGGTACCGTTCCCTCCGTATACCATCGCGAAGTAGCAATGGGGGAATTGTTCCATGGCGCCGATCATCGGCAATCCGTCGCGGGTTCGCCCATAGGCGGCGGACCAGGCGTATTCCGCCCGCAAGCTGCCGGCTTCCGGAAACAGCTGCTGCACGGCCTGAAGCAGTTGATCGCTCTTCGAGCTCAAATGCCTCTTCCGTTCCTCCGGGACGCTCGTGTTCTCATCTTTGCCGCCGACAACGATCCGGTTGTCCGCGGTCGTACGGATGTAGACGTAAGGGCGGGCGGTTTCCCAGATGAGACAGCGGTTCGGCCATCCGGGGAAGACGTCTAGCGGCTGGGTGGCGATGACATACGAACTGGTGAATACGGTGTTGGGATGCCGGATGATTTCCATGGTTTCGAAGCCGGTAGCAAAGACGGCTGTGCGTGCTTTAATTCTACGGTTATCGTTCGTATAGAATACGATGTGGTTCTTCCCGGTCTGATGCCGAAGCACTTCCGTCTCTTGAAATACGCGCATTCCTTGCCGATGGGCGGTGCGGATTAAAGCGTTTGCGTATTTATAGGGGTTCAGCTCGGCATCGGCCTGAGACAGGATGGCGCCCGGCTTGCGAAAGGAGTACCGTGCTGCGATCGATGCGGCTTCCAGATACTGTACTGGAAATCCGTGCTTTGTCAGCACTTCGTATTCCTGCTTAAGCTTCGGCACATCGTCTGCGCTTGAAGCGTAACATAAGCTGTCGCGGCGGATAAAATCCGGGGAGAAATCAAGCCGCCGCGTGACAAGCCCGATCTGCTGCACGGCCTGCTCGCACAGCTTATAGAAGCGAACGGCCTTCTCTTCGCCGAACGAATGAATCATGGAAAGCAGCGGCGTATCGTTCATCCACTGCAGGAGACCGGTACTGGCCGATACGGTGCCCGAAGCGAGTCTCCGTTTGTCGACGACAACCGTATCTACGCCCCGGTTATGCAGTGTATACGAAATAATTGCGCCAGCTTCGCCTCCGCCGATGACGATACAGTCGCATTCGATATCATCTTCCAGCCTCGGATAGGCGGGCGAATCCGGCAGGGTATCCGGCCACAGCAGCTTGCCTGTTGTCAGATTCATAGGGATGGCTCCTTCGTCTTAAGCGGATCGAATGAAATTAGTATGGGAAACGGTGCTATTTTTTAATCGACCACCCCGCCAGCGAAGACGTTGACAAAAACTGGTCTGCTGCCCTAGGATTAGCTTGAACGCCGCGATACGGCGGAACGAGACTAGCCCTTTGGAGGTATGGACATGTTAAAAGGCATTCCTTCGATTCTTTCCCCCGAATTGTTCAAAATTATGATGGAAATGGGGCACGGCGACGAATTGGTACTGGCCGACGCCAATTTTCCGGCGGCAAGCCATGCGCAGCGTCTGGTCCGCTGTGACGGACATGGGGTACCCGAGCTGCTCGATGCGATATTGACCTTTTTTCCATTGGATTCGTATGCGGAGCATTCGGTCGCCTTAATGGGCGTCGTTCCCGGCGATCCGGTGAAGCCGGTCATCTGGGACGAATACCGTACGATTGTCAAGAAGCACGCGCCGGAAGCCGCAGAGCCGGCATTTGTGGAGCGGTTTGCGTTCTATGAGCGAGCCAAGCAAGCGTATGCCGTCGTTGCGACGGGCGAGGGGGCGTTGTATGCGAACATCGTGCTCAAAAAAGGCGTTGTCAAGCCATAACGCCGATCATAATCCGTCCCTGAATCTCATAGATTAAGACTACGAATCTATGACTATGATTTCCGATGAAATGGGGATGCGCCGATGATAGCTGTTCTGAGAAACCGTCTGGCCCGCGGAAACGAACGTCAGCTCCAGCTTTTGCTTGCGGGATTTTTGCTGGGCAATTTAATTGCCGTCATTTTGTCCGCCTATTGGACAACCCCTCGGGAAAAGCCGGTTCCCGTTCATTATACATACGCCACGTATGCGGCGGCGAACGGAGTGAAGCTGCATGCGATGCGGACGGCTCCCGACAATATCGAGCTGAAGCATATCGTGACCAACGTGACTGCGACGGCCGATTACGGGATTAACGGAGGCTTTTTCTGGAACGGCGACCTGCTCAGTATAGCGGTTGTCAACGGCAAGCCGCTGAAGGACGAACCCCACGATTACGGTTCCGGATGGTACAACATCGATTATCCGAAAGGGACGCTCGTCTGGGACGAAGTGACGCGGTCGTTCTCCGTGCAGGTGGCGATCGAGGCCGGCGAGCTGAAAATGACCGATCCGAACCGCTACTGGGCGCAAGGCGGGGTCAGCATGTCGCTTGGGGCGGAGGAGCGCTGGATCGAGCAGGCGAAAAAGGAGGACATGCCGGCATTTGACGATCCGAGGCTGCGCTCGGGAGCCGTGTTCGACCGGCAGCAGAACCTGTGGCTGCTCGTATCGGACAAGCCGTGCACCGTCGAACAATTTCGCCGGGCGGTGCTTGAGACGATTTCGCCGGGACGGCTGGTCGACGGCATTTTTCTGGACGGCGACGGCTCCTCGCAGATGCAGAACGGACAAGTCCGTCTTAAGGGAGACTCCCGGGAGGTTTATCAGATGTTAGCGCTTAAGTCGAAGTAAACGCGACCGTGGGAATGACTTCCGAAATAATACGCGATAAAAGCCGACCCTTAACATAAAGGAGTCGGCTTTATATACGTATAGCCTACGGATTGTAAACGAAACGAAATGTTAAGTGATCAATGCGTGCCGCGTCACTTCCTGATTTTAAATATATAAGGAAAATAGAGGTAAAAAAAACGAAACTTTTACGCGTATGATGCGTATTACGAATGGAGTACATAACCCTAGACGGTCGGGAGGGAAGGACATGCTTGGAGTGTATTGGGGGCTGCTGATTACCGGCGTCCTATTCGCCTTGGTGACGGTGCTGCTCGGCGACTTGCTCAGCAACGCACTGGACGGGATGTTCGATTTCATGTCCGGCGACGTGCTTCACTGGCTGCAGCCGATGGTGCTCTTCAGCGCAATTACAGTGCTCGGCGGGGCCGGGGTGCTGCTGACGGGCTATACGTCTTTGGTGGCTGGGGCGGTCTTTGTCCTATCCCTGCTGGCCGCTGCTGCATCTGCCGTGCTGATTTATTTTGTCTACGTGAAGCCGATGGAGAGAACCGAAAATTCGGTCGCCTTCTCGATGCAGGACTTGGTCGGCCGCATCGGCGAGGTGACCGTGCCCATCCCCGCGCGGGGCAGCGGCGAGGTCGTGATGCGGATCGGCGGCGGCGTGACGAATCAAATTGCGGAAAGCTTCGACGGGACGGAGATTGCGGCAGGTCTCAAGGTTGTGACGGTGGAAGTGAAGGACGGCGCACTGCTTGTGTCTTGTCTGGACTCCAATCATTAATTACTTATCGAAGGAGCGATGCAGATGGATGGAATAAGCGATGCCTTGTTGGTACCCATAATTGTCGTTGCCGTCATCGTCGTGTTAGGCCTGGCGTTCTGGGCGCGGTACAAAACGGTCAGCCCGGACGAAGCGATGATCGTGACCGGTTCGTTTCTGGGCAGCAAAAATGTCTTGACGGACGACAGCGGACGCAAAATCAAAATCGTACGCGGCGGCGGTTCGTTCATTCTTCCCGTGTTCCAGCGGGCCGAGTTTTTGTCGCTCTTGTCGCACAAGCTCGATGTCTCGACTCCCGAAGTATATACGGAGCAAGGGGTGCCGGTGCTTGCCGACGGCGTGGCGATCATCAAGATCGGCGGGTCCGTCGAGGATGTTGCTACCGCGGCGGAGCAGTTTATGGGCAAGCCGACGGAAGCGCTTAAAGGAGAGGCGCAGGAAGTGCTGGAAGGCCACCTGCGGGCCATTCTCGGCTCGATGACGGTGGAGGAGGTGTACCGGAACCGGGACCGCTTCGCGCAGGAGGTGCAGGGCGTCGCAGCCAAGGATTTGAAGAAAATGGGGCTGCAAATCGTTTCCTTTACGATTAAGGACGTCCGCGACAAGCAGGGTTATCTGGAGGCGCTCGGGAAGCCGAGAATTGCCGCCGTGAAGCGGGATGCGGAAATCGCCGAAGCGGAAGCGCTCCGCGATTCGCGGATTCAGAAGGCGCGCGCCGAGGAGGAAGGGCAGAAGGCCGAGCTGCTGCGGGACACGAACATCGCCGAGGCTTCGAAGGAGAAGGAGCTGAAGGTAGCCGCCTTCAAGAAGGATCAGGATATGGCCCGCGCGGAAGCGGATCAGGCGTACCACATCCAGGAGGCGCGTTCGAAGCAAAGCGTGGTCGAGGAGCAAATGCGCGTCGAGCTCGTGCGGAAGGAACGCGAAATCGACCTCGAAGCGAAGGAGATTCTTCGCCGCGAGAAGCAGTATGACGCCGAGGTGAAGAAGAAGGCGGACGCCGACCGGTATGCGGTCGTTCAGGCGGCGGAAGCGGAGAAGGCGAAGCAGATCACGCAAGCGGACGCCATGCAGTACCGCATCGAAGCGGAAGCGAAAGCGCAGGCGGAGCAGAAGCGGCTTGAAGGTCTGGCGATCGCGGATGCCGAGCGGGCCAAAGGGACGGCGGAGGCGGAGGTGATTCGGCTGCGCGGCTTGGCCGAAGCGGAAGCGAAGCAGAAGCTCGCGGAGGCGTTCGAGAAGTTCGGCGAGGCGGCCGTTCTCGACATCATCGTCAAGATGCTGCCGGAGCTGGCGGGCAAGGTGGCCGAGCCGATCAAATCGATCGACAAGCTTACGGTCGTCGATACCGGTCATGGCGAAGGCGCGGCGCGGGTCAGCAACTATGTGACGCAGTTGATGGCGACGGCCCCGGAAATGCTGAAGAGCGTCAGCGGACTGGACGTGGAGAAGCTGGTCAAAAGCTTGACGAATCGCACGAGTCAGCAGAATTCCGTGGCGAATCAACCGGCTCTCGTCCCGGCTCCCGCCGCCGATTCGGCTGCAAAGCCGGAAGCGTAAGCGGGGTTAGGCAGGCGGTCGATTTACGCGCGGACTGTTCTGGATTATAATGGAGAAAGCGGCACGTTACCGCGTGTGCGCATCAAGGGCGGCCTCCCGGGCCGCTTTTCTTTTCTCCGGAGGGATTACAATGCCTAAAACAAACGCTGCAAGCGTCAATTTGACGGAAGGTCCTATCGCCAAGAAGCTGCTGCTGTTCGCTCTGCCGGTGCTGATGGGCAACGTGCTCCAATCGTTGAATGGAACGATCAACTCGATCTGGGTTGGCAATTATCTTGGTGAGAGCGCTTTCGCCGCCACTTCCAACGCAAACAATATTATGTTTTTCCTGCTTAGCCTTGTATTCGGCATCGGGATGGCTTCCACAATTTTGATCGGACAAAGCATTGGCGCTCAAAATGAGGAGCAAGCCAAGCGCGTGGTCGGTACGAGCGCGCTGTTTTTTATTACCCTGGCGGTGATCATCACCGTGATCGGTTTTATTTTCTCGTCAACGATTCTGGAATGGATGCAGACGCCCAAAGATGCAATGCCTTATGCCATCGCGTATTTGCGCATTATTTTTGTCGGCGTGCCGTTCATGTTCTTTTACAATTTCGTGATGATGATCATGCGGGGCGCGGGGGATTCCAAGACGCCGTTCTACTTTTTGCTGCTGTCAACCGTGATCGATATCGTGCTGAATCCCGTATTTATCTTCGGGTGGGGGCCGATTCCCCGGCTCGAAACGGCCGGCGCGGCCGTAGCCACGGTCATCGCACAGCTGGTAAGTCTGGTCGGCCTGATCGTCTATTTGTACCGGACGCGCTATTTTTTGCGCCTGACCCGTGCGGATCGGAGATATATTCGGCTGGACCGGCAAATTATCGTCTCGCTTGTCAAAAAAGGGCTGCCGATGGGCTTGCAAATGATGGTCGTCTCGACCAGCGTCATTGCCATCGTCAGTCTGGTGAACAGCTTCGGCTCGATGGCAACCGCAGCATTCGGTGCAGCGATGCAGCTTTCGAGCTATGTCCAAATGCCGGCGATGGCGATCGGCGGCGCCGTGTCGACGCTGGCTGCGCAGAACGTCGGAGCGGGCAAATGGGACCGGGTGCATAAGACGACGCTGCTTGGGATTGCATTCAACTTCGTGATGACGGGCGCAGTCGTCGGATTGATCTATGTGTTCAACCAGCAAGCGCTGCAATTGTTTCTGCAGGACGAGGCGGCCATCGCCATCGGAATGAACATCAATCATATTACGCTGTGGGCGTTCGTACTCTTCGGGATTACGTTCGTCGTCTCTGGCGTCGTTCGTTCGACCGGCGCGGTCATGGTGCCGCTGCTTACCGCCTTCCTGGCGCTCTGGTGCATCCGTGTACCGCTGGCCTACTACCTGGGTAATACGTTCGGGCTCGAAGCGCTCTGGTGGAGCTTTCCCATCGGCTTTTGCATCAGCATTGTGATATCCGTTGCTTATTACGTGTGGGGGAATTGGCGCAGCGCCAAGATGCTGACTCCGGAGCCGGGTCAGGCGGGGTAGCGGTGATGAAAGTTTTCGTATAACGAATTCCTCCCTTGGATTACGAAGGAACGTTATGGTAAAGTGAATTCAACTTATCCTTGTGAAACCGGAGGACTTGTGCGGCGATGATATGATAACACGTTATCCTAGGAACAAATTGCAGGAATGCAAACGTTTTTCCCCGGGGAAAAGCGTACGGGATACGTGTGCCCACGAGAGTCCATTCGATCGAACGACGAACGGTTAGCAAGCTGCCGGGCCGGACGGTTTTTTCCGTATGCGCCTGCGCTGCTTGTCCTCTCTTATGCATGCATATGACCGTAAGCCCCGGGCTGCGGTTTTTTTGTTGTCATGAAATGGAGGAATGTCACAATGCTAATCGTAAAAGCAACGGATTTACGCAAGGAATGGGACGGCACGGTCTTGTTCGAGAACGTGTCCCTAGAGATTGCCGAAGGGCAGCGGATCGCGATCTTCGGACGGAACGGTACGGGCAAAACGACGCTTCTAAAAGGACTGCTGGGTCAAACGGCGTTCGATCACGGAAGCGTGCATCGGCATTTGCCTTTGGAGGAGTGGGGGTGGCTGGAGCAGCATCCTGCCGGAGTCCGGGAGAAGACGGTGCTGGACTTCGTGCTGTCCGGCTCGGAGAGCCGCTATGCGCTGAGGCTTCGGCTGGAGGATTTGCAGCGGCGGATGAGTCAGGAGGAAACGGCGGAGCTGCTGGATCGGTACGGAGAGCTGCACGAACGCTATATGCAGCAGGGCGGCTATGGTTGGGAGCTTCAAGCGGACAAATGCTTGCACCGGGTGAAGCTTGATCCAAGCTTATGGCAGCAGCCTTTTCACTGTTTGAGCGGGGGACAGAAAACGAGGGCGCAGCTTGCGAGGCTGATGGTTCGGGAGCCGAAATTCATTGTGCTCGACGAACCGACCAACCATCTCGACGAAGAAACGTTAAGCTGGCTGGAGCAGTGGCTGCGGCAGTACGCAGGCACTGTGCTGTTTGTTTCGCACGACCGGTATTTTCTGGACCGAACGGCGTCGGCGATTTACGAGCTGACCGGACAGGGCGGCCGGATGTACCCAGGAGGTTATTCGGATTACCGCAAGCAGAAGGATATTGAATTGAAGTCGCAAGAAGCGTTGTATAAAAAGCAGGAGCAGGCCCGCGAGAAGCTTCTGGAGAGCATCCGGCGATACCAGCAGTGGTTTAACCAAGCGCACCAAGCTGCGGGGCAAAACGATTTTTTGCGCTCGAAGGCGAAAAAGAACGTTTCCCGGCTCAAGGCGAAGGAAGCGGCGCTCGAACGGCTTGACCGGGACCGGGTGCGGAAGCCCCGTGAGGAAGGAAGCCTGCATATGCAGCTTCAGGACCGGCCGTTTGCGGCCGGGACACTGCTGCGGATCGAGAATGTTCGCTTTGCCTACGATGACGGCAGACAAATCTTTCAGGCGCTGAGCGCGAGCGTTAATCGGGGGGACCGGGTCGCAGTCATCGGACCGAACGGAGCAGGCAAAACGACGCTGCTGCGGCTCATGACCGGGAGCTTAACCCCGGCCTCGGGCAAAGTCAAGCTTCATCCGCAGACGAAAATCGGTTACTTCGCGCAGGAACTCGACCAGTTGGACCTGGACGAGACGATTCTGGATAGCCTGCTGCGGCTGCCGGATATGACCCAGTCCCACGCACGGACCATTCTGGGCTGCTTCCTGTTCAGCGGGGACGAGGCGTTTAAACGGATCGGCGACTTGAGTATGGGCGAGAAATGCCGGGTCGCGTTTCTCCATCTGTATTTTGGCGGGTTCAATCTGCTTGTACTGGATGAGCCGACGAATTATTTGGACATCCACACGCGGGAGAAAGTCGAGGAGGCGCTGCTCGAATACCAAGGGGCGCTTGTCCTTGTTTCGCATGACCGGTATCTGCTGCGAAACATCGCCAACCGGCTGCTAATCTTGAACGGTACGGGGGCAGCGGCTTTCCCGGGAACGTATGACGAATATACGACCAAGCGAAGAGATGCCGATACCTCGGCGGAAAACCAGCGGCAGGAGAACGAAATCGGCCGGTTGGAGCTTAGGCTGACCCAGTTGATGGCAGAGCCGGAGCCGGAGCTTGATGCGGACCGGCAGCGGTTGATGGCCGACATTAAGAGGCTGAGCGCGCTGCTTATAAGCTTGAAGCAATCGTAAGCACGACAAAAAGCAGATGCCTTTCGGGACGGAATAAACCCTTCCTGAAAGGCATCTTTCATTACAGCTGACGGATCACTTGAAACTATAAAGTTGGCAGCGACTCTTTCTTGGCCATGCCCGCCTTCGTCTCTGGCTCGTTCGTCATCTGGCCGGAAGGGAACGACAATTGCAGGCTGATGCAGGCGGCGGCAGCGACAAGCGCTGCAGAGATGAAGAACGTTGTCATCAACGAGGTCGAGCTCATCAACAGCCCGGCAGCTCCCGAGCCGATCAAGACGCCTCCGGTCATGAGCGGAGCCAGAATACCGTTCGTTCGTCCGATGTAGTCGGCATGCACCAGTTTAATCATGAACGTGCTGAGCACGATTTGCAGGAAAGCTTCCGTAATCCCGACGAAAAAGCGCATGGAGGCCGTTACGAGGACCCACCGGGACAGCACTTCGCAAGCGATCGAAGCAGCCAAGATCAGCAGGCCGAGAAACATGACCGTCTTGGCGAACCGTTGAACGCGGGAGGAAAGCGCTGCGGCAAGCAGCCCTCCAAGAAGCATCCCGATCCCGGAAACGGCATAGAACCACTGTAAATTTTCTTTGTGGAGGCCGAGCCGTTCGATCAGAATATAGACGTCGAGCGGTTGAATGATCCCGACAGCGAGACCGATCAAAGTGAAGATAGCGGCGATAACGACCAAGTTCCGGTTCTGCTTGACGTAGCGAAAGCCCTCGGCCATGTCCTGCATGATCGTGCTGTGAGCCGATTCCGTAGAACGCTCCGATGATGGGAGCCCGATTTGAATGATCGCCGCAAGCAAAAATAATCCGATCAGCACGAACAACGAATACTGGATGCCCAGCGTCGTGTAAATCGCCGTGCCGATCATCGGTCCGACAATAACGAAGATCGACATCAAGCCTTGAGTAATGCTGACGGCCAAGCCGACCTGTTCCTCGGGAACGTGCTTTTTGAACAGGATGGAGGAGGACGGCTGCGAGAATTGGCTGACTACCGCGGATACGATCGTCGCTACGAAGACGGCCTGCCACAGGCCGGACATCATACACAGCGCAATGATTCCGATCGAGATCGCGCTCAAGGTATCTCCAGCGATAACCGTTTTCTTCGGGTTCCAACGATCCGCGAAGGTGCCGCCGATGAACGAGAAAATAAAGATCGGCAAATATTCGAACATCGTGAGCAGAGAGACGGCAACCGGATCGTTATTGGTCATCTCCATGACATAAAAGAGCAGGGCGATATTGCGCGTCCATATCGCAAGCTGCTGCAGCAGGTCGGCGAAAGCTACGATTTGGAATACGCGGTTTCGCCATAAGGGTGGATGAATGTTGGGGATAGGCGAATGACTCATAAATAAATCCTCCTTCATAATAAACTGACCGTCCGGTTTAATAAGGCTCGAAAAAAGACGGAAAACCGCTCAGTCAGGCCGAATTCCGTTCAGAATCGTGTCGATCGCCTTGCGATGAATGGCAATCAATTGGTCCATCGAATAATTTTCATAATAAGTGGCGCCCAAGCCGCCAAGCGTTCCCATGACAATGAAAGTTAATTGCTCGGGGTCGTCTTTTTTGAATTCTCCCTTATCCATGCCGGCCTGCAGCACGTTCTTTACATGCTGGTGGGGCGTCTTGGCAAGCGTCAGCAAATAGTTCAGGATGTCGGGATCGGCGGTTTGACTGCCGGAAAATTCCTCTGCCGCTTTCATGAGAGGATTTTGAAGATCGAGCGCAAAATGATCGGCCAGCGCGTATAGCCGTTCGGTTTCGCTCGTCAAGGAAGACGACAGCTTCGTCCATTGCTCAATCCATTCCTGCATGTTCTCGTCCAGCAATTTCAGGAACAGAGCTTCTTTGCTTTTGAAGTGATAGTAGATGCTGCCTTTGCTCATGCCGGAGTTCACGCGAATATCGTCAATCGACGTGGCACTGTATCCTTTTTGGACAAACAGCTCCTTGGCGGTGGCGAGTATGTGTTTGCGGGTCTGTTCCGCTTCTTCGGGACGTTTGCGTGCCATCGTGCACCTCAACTATTAATCTGACCGTCCGGTCTAATTGTTAGAATAAAGGAAGCGGAGCGAAATTGCAAGTCGCTCGAACGCAAAAACATCTTTGAACATTTCGTGAACAGAATGAGCAAAATGCGCACAATGCGAATTATTCAACTTATGATCAGAAGCTAGGCTCATGAAAGCGCTTAATGCTACAATGACGAAGCAATCAAAAAGAAAGCGCTATCAAGTAAAGACAAAACCAAAAATGGAGGTCCTCACTTATGATATTGAAAACGCTATCCAACAAATCTTGGAAAATCGCGCTCACCGGCGCGCTGGCGCTCAGTTTAACGGCATGCGGTGCGGGCGGGGGCGCTCCACAATCAAATGACGGAGCCAAGCCGGCCGCCTCCGGCAAATCGTCCTCGTACCCCGAGAAGCCTATCGTCATCGTCGCTCCGTCTGGCGCAGGCGGCGGCTGGGACAAGACGGCGCGGTCCGTCGCCAAGACGCTTGGCGAGAGCAAGGCGGTCGGTCAGCCCATCACTGTGGAAAATAAGCCGGGCGGCGGCGGAGCGGTCTTCATGGCCGAATATGCGACGAAGGACAAGAAAGACAATTACAAGCTGTTCGTCAGCTCGCCGCCAATTCTGATCAACAACTTGAAGAAGGAAGGCAACAGCCCGTACGGGCACAAGGATACGACGCCGCTGGCGCAGCTTACGAAGGACTACGGCGCGCTTGTCGTTAGCGCGAACTCGAAGTTTAAAGATATGAAATCGGTGATCGAAGCGCTGAAGACCGATCCGACGAAGGTAACGGTTGCGGGAGGCTCGGCGCCGGGCTCGATGGATCATCTGATTGCCGTGCTTCCGGCCTACAAGTCGGGGATCGATCCGAAGAAAGTAAAGTACGTTTCGTACGATGGCGGCGGCGAAGCGATGACCTCACTGCTTGGCGGCAACGCGGATGTGATTGCGACCGACGCTTCCAGCGTAGGCGAATATGTCAAAGCGGGCAAGGTGCGCGTGCTGGCCGTGACGGCACCGAACCGGCTCTCCGGCGAGTTGAAAGACGTCCCGACGCTTAAGGAGCAGGGCATCGACGCCGAATTTAACATTTGGCGCGGCATCTTCGGTCCGAAGGAAATGGGCAAGGACGAGCTTGCCTTCTGGGATGCCAAGCTGAAAGAAATGTCCGATTCCGAAGGCTGGAAAAAAGAGCTTCAGGCGAACGTATGGGAGAAAGATTACAAGAACGCGGCCGACTTCAAAACGTTCCTCGCCCAACAGGAATCGCAGGTGAAGGACATGCTGACGGCGCTCGGCATGGCGAAGTAAGGACAAGGAGGTTGGTCCGATGAGCAAAGCATTTGACCGCACGATGTCGATCGTTTTTCTCGCGGTCGGAACGGCATTCGCTTACGGCAGTTTATCGATTTCCAGCAGCGCCTACGGAAGCCATGTGGGGCCGAACATCTTTCCGCTCGGCCTTGGCATTCTGCTGATGCTGATCAGCTTGAGGCTGTTCTACGAAACATTGAAATACCCGGCCGCTCCTAAAGGGGAAGGCCGCGTAGCGAGGCTGGACTATAAGCGGTTTCTCGTCATTTTGTCTTCCGCGATCGGCTATATTATGCTGCTTGAAGAAATCGGCTATGTGATCAGTACGTTTATTTTTCTGATGATCGGCTTTCAAACGATGGAACGGGGAAAATGGCTGTACTCGGCCATGATTTCCGCAGGCTTTTCCATCGGCGTCTATTACGTCTATGTCGAATTGCTGAAGGGCACTTTGCCGGGCTTGCCTTCTTGGCTGGGCCTCTGAGCGAATGCTTGCGAGACGGCAATCGTTCGGATTGCTAGGGAGGGAAGGGCTTCATGGATACGTTACAATATTTGCTCAGCGGGTTTGCTACGGCGCTGATCTGGTACAACTTGCTGTTTGCCTTTGCCGGCGTATTGATCGGGACGATGGTCGGTGTTCTTCCGGGGATCGGGCCTATCAGCGGGGTCGCTCTGCTGATCCCGGTCACTACCTCGCTTACAAGCGGACTGCCGCCGGAAGCTGCCGCGACCAGCTCGATCATCCTGCTGGCCGGCGTTTATTACGGAGCGATGTACGGCGGCTCGACCACCTCGATCCTGCTCAATACGCCGGGGGAATCGTCCTCCGTCGTTACCGCCCTGGACGGTTACCCGATGGCGAAGCAGGGCCGGGCAGGGGCGGCGCTCTCGATTGCGGCCATTGGTTCTTTCGTCGCAGGCTTAATTTCCTTGATCGGGCTGGTGCTTCTGGCCGAGCCGTTGTCGAACGTGGCGCTCAAAATGGGTCCCGCCGAAGAATTTTCGCTCATGGTGCTTGGACTGTGCGCGTTAAGCGGACTGGCCGGGAAATCGATCACGAAAGCGCTGCTGATGACGGCATTCGGCTTGGCGCTGGCGACGATCGGAATTGACGCGGTGTCGGGCGTGGCGCGCTTTACGTTTGACATTCCCGAGCTGTATCAGGGCATCGAGTTCTTGACCGTCGCCGTCGGGATGTTCGCCCTTGGGGAAGTGTTCAAAACCATCCTCGAGAAGGATGCGGACACCGGCGAAATTGCGAAAATCAACCGCATCCTGCCGACGAAGCAGGATTTGAAGGACAGTGCGATGCCGATTGTGCGCGGCTCGCTCGTCGGCTTCTTCAAAGGCATCGTCCCCGGATCCGGGGCGACCTTGGCCTCGTTCCTCTCGTACCTGCTCGAGAAAAAAATCAGCAAGCATCCGGAGAAATTCGGCAAAGGCGCCATCGAAGGCGTCGCCGGTCCGGAATCGGCCAACAACGCCGCATCGGGCGGCGCGATGATTCCGCTGCTGATGCTTGGCATTCCCGGGACGGGCACGACTGCCGTGCTCATGGGGGCGCTTATCATGTACAACGTGCAGCCGGGTCCGCTGCTGTTCGAGGAGCACCCTAGCATCGCTTGGGGTCTTATCGCCAGTATGTTTATCGGAAATGTCATGCTGCTGCTGCTCAACATGCCATTGGTGAAGGTGTTTGCCAAAATTATCGAAACGCCGGCGAAATACTTGATTCCGATTATCGTGACGATCTCCATCTTCGGCGTATACGCCGTGCAGATGTCCGTCTTTCATTTATTGCTGCTGCTAGCGTGCGGGGTTGCCGGCTATTTTCTTTCGAAGAACGACTACCCGATCGCGCCCCTCGTTCTCGGGTTGGTCCTCGGACCAATGATCGAAAACAACATGCGGCGGGCGCTGACCATATCCAGTGGCGACTTTTCCATCTTCGTCATGAAGCCGGTGTCCCTGATCTTCCTGATCATCGCCGTGCTGTGGCTCGCCATTCCGTTTGTGATGAAGCTGCGCGGCAAAAAAGTGATCGTCAACGAAGAAGTGTAAAGCGGGACGAATCCCGTTCCGAAACCATCCCCGGGCAGGTCCAGCTTATTGGGCTCCCGGGGCTTTGTGTCGGTTGAGGCCGGATGTGGTATCATAGGAAGAAGGGGGAGTTTATGCGCTTACAAACGAAGCTGATTTTGCTCATATGCACACTCCTTTTCTCCGTGCTTACGGTAGCGGCGGGGGTTGTCGAATATATGGTGACTTCCATGATGGAAGACCAGATCGGAACCCGGGCGCTCAAGGTGGCGGAGACGGTGGCGGAAATTCCCGAAATTCGCCAAGCGTTCAAGCTTGCGGAGCCGTCGTCCGTCATTCAGCCGCTTGCCGAGCAAATTCGCGAAAAGACGGGGGCCTTGTACTTGGTCATCGGCAACCGCGAAGGCATACGGTACTCCCATCCGGTGCCTGAGCGGATCGGCAAAGAAATGGTCGGCGGCGACAACGGTCCGGTGCTCGAAGGCAAATCGATCATCTCCAAGGCGGAAGGCTCTATGGGGCCTTCGCTGCGCGGGAAAGTGCCGATCCGGGGCGAGGACGGGGACGTGATCGGCATCGTATCAGTGGGCTTCCTCCTGGACGATATTAACCGATGGGATGATGTGTATCAGCGGCGGATTTTGCTTATTTCCCTTGCCGCTTTAGCCGTAGCGATGGCCGGAGCCGTCGTGATTGCGAAAGGCGTCCGGCGTTCGATTCACGGTCTGGAACCAGAAGAAATCGGAACGCTTTATATGGAGAAGAAAGCGATTCTCGAATCGATCCGCGAAGCGATACTCGCGGTGGACCGCAACGGCTTGATCACCTTGGCGAATCAGCAGACGCTGCGCATCCTGGGGCTTCCCGACGATACCAAGCTGATCGGCAAGCCGATCCGGGAAATCGTTCCGAAATCCCGGCTGCTCACGGTGGCTCGCACCGGCCAGTCCGAATTCGACGTCGAGATGATTATGCACGGTCAAGAGGTCGTTGCGAACCGGGTGCCGGTGTTCAATAGGCAAAACGAAGTTATCGGCGCCGTAGTCAGCTTCCGCAGCAAGTCGGAGGTGTATCGGCTCGCGGAGGAGCTGTCCCAGGTCAAGAGGTTCGCCGAGGGGCTGCGGGCGCAAACCCACGAATATTCCAATAAGCTGTACGTCATCTCCGGTCTCATCCAGCTCGAATCGTATCAAGAGGCCGTTGAGATGATTTCCAAGGAAACGGATGTGCACCAAAATTTCATTCAGTTTATTATGCGGGAAATTCCCGACCCGGTAATCGGAGGATTGTTAATCGGCAAATACAACCGCGCCCACGAGCTGAAAATCAAGTTTGAGATCGATCCCGAAACCTCGTTCAAGGATGTGCCCGCCCGGGTCGACCGGGATCTGCTCGTGACGATCATCGGTAATTTAACGGACAACGCCATGGAAGCGCTGCTCGATTATTATGCCGCCGAAGAGAAGAAGGTGACCTTGTTTCTGAGCGATTACGGCGAAGACCTGATGATCGAATGCGAGGACAACGGTCCGGGCATTCCGGGCGAATGGGCGGAGAATATTTTCCAGAAAGGCGTATCGAGCAAAGAGGGCGAGCATCGGGGCATCGGCCTTGCGCTCGTCAAGCATGCCGTGGATAAGCTCGGCGGCCGGATCTTGCACGAACCGTCAGGGGAGGGCGGCACCGTGTTCTCGGTTGTCATTCCGAAACGGGTCGAACCGAAGAAAGGGGAAGGAACTTGAAGGCTGACGCTGCGAATGCGACCCCGCCGATCCGCGTACTGATCGTCGAAGACGATGAGCGCATCGCGGAGATTAACCGGCGCTTCGTCGAGAAAGTGCCAGGGTTCGGCGTCGTCGGCATAGCGACCGACGAGCCGCAGGCGCTTGAGCTGCTGAGCGTGCTGGAGCCGGATCTGGTGCTGCTCGACATTTATTTTCCGGAAACCAGCGGGCTTGAGCTGCTTCGTACCATCGGCCAGCAGCACCGGCAGGCGGATGTCATCATGATTACCGCGGCCAAGGAGGTCGAAGCCGTCCGCGAAGCGATCCGCGGCGGCGTCTTCGATTATATTATTAAGCCGGTGCTCTTCAACAGAATGCAGGAGACGCTGCAGCGGTACGAATCGTTTCATCGGACGATCAAGCAGCTGCGTCAGGAGAACGCCTCGATCGGCCAGGACGAGATCGACCGACTGCTACAGGGCAGCGCAAAAAAAGAAGCCCCCGGTCCGGGAGCTTCCCTGCCCAAAGGCATCGACAAGCTGACGCTGGATAAAATCGTCCAGGCGATCTCCGAGGCGAACGCGCCGCTCACCGCGGAAGAAACGGCGAAGCGAGTCGGCGTCAGCCGCTCTACGGCAAGGCGCTACTTGGAGCATTTGGCGGAAGACGGCAAGCTTCGCGCCGATTTGTCTTACGGGGACGTCGGCCGCCCGGAGCGGGTGTACTTTCGAAAAAATAAATGAGGTAAATTGTTTATTCCGTTAAATATTTTTCCGTCAAAATCGACAGCAACTGGATGCCGACTTCATTGTGCCCGCCCTCGGGAATGATGAGGTCGGCATATTTTTTGGACGGCTCGATGAAGGCTTCGTGCATCGGCTTGACCGTCGTCAAATATTGGTCGTACACGGATTGGATCGACCGGCCGCGTTCCTCGATATCGCGCAGCACTCTGCGGAGAATCCGTACGTCCGGGTCGGTGTCAACGAACACCTTGATATCCAAAATGCCGCGAAGCTGCTCGTCCGACAACACGTGGAGCCCCTCGATCATGACGATTTTGTTCGGCTTCAGTTCGACGGTATGGGTGGTTGAGCGCGCATGCTTGGAAAAATCGTAGACGGGTGCGGTCACGACCTCGTGGTTCTTGAGCTGCTTCAAATGCACCAGCAGCAATTCGTTATCGAAGGCGAACGGATGATCGTAATTGATCGATTCCCGTTCCGTTAGGGATATATGCGAGTGATCCTTGTAGTAGTTGTCCTGCGAAATAAACGTCACTTTGTCGGATCCGAGCCGGTCGATAACGGAGCGTGCGACCGTCGTTTTGCCCGAACCTGTGCCTCCTGCGATACCGATGATTAACATAAAGGGGAAAATGCCTCCTGCCGCGTAAGATCAAACTTCAATTTTAGTATTGTAGCACAAATGCCCCCGGAACACGAGTCCGGTCGGACCTTGTCACATATTCTTCGGAGCTTTTGGCAAAATAACGCTATTGCCGAACATTATAAGACAAAGGGGCGAGAACGGATGAGCGTACAGACGCTGCAACAACCTAACATGACGCTTCCGGGGCTGAAAGACAAAGTCGCGGTCGTCACCGGCGCCGGTTCGGGGATCGGCCGCGCCGCCGCCATGGCCTTGGCGAAGCAGGGAGCGAAGGTATGTCTGCTCGACCTGCTGAACGATCGCACCGAGCAGGTCAAGCAGGAGCTGACGGCCATGCAGGCCCAGACGATCACGGTGGACGTGGACGTGTCCGACCCGCTGCGGGTGAAGCAGGCGATCGATACGGCAGCGGGAACGTGGGGACGGCTTGACGTCGTCTTTGCCAATGCGGGGATCAACGGCGTGCTGGCGCCGATCGAGGATATGAAGCCGGAAGATTGGGACCATACGCTGTTCGTCAATCTGAAAGGGACGTTTCTGTGCGTGAAATATGCGATTCCTCATATGAAGCAAAAGGGCGGGAGCATCATCGTTACCAGCTCGATCAACGGCAGCCGCGTCTTCTCGAACTTCGGAATGTCGGCGTACAGCACGTCCAAGGCGGGTCAGATCGCTTTTGCGAAGATGGCGGCGCTTGAGCTTGCCCGTTATAAAATTCGGGTGAACGCCGTCTGCCCGGGTTCGATCAAAACCCACATCAATCAAAGCACGCATCCGTCGCCGGAGCTGGAGAAAGTCAAGATCAAGGTGGAATATCCGGAGGGCAATCAGCCTCTGGAGCACGGTCCCGGACAGCCGGGGCAGGTGGCCGATCTGGTCGCTTTTCTCGCGTCCGACGCTTCGAGCCACATTACCGGAACGGAAATCTTCATCGACGGGGCGGAGTCGTTGATCTAACCGAACGGGACGTGTAGCGCGGGGAAGCCTTTTATGGTATGCTCGCTTCAAGGTCTAAGCTCCGTTCGGATCGGAACGTTCGAGGCAATCCGCCGAACAGCTGCCTACGGCTCTGGGAGGGGGAGAGAGCATGAACGAATTTATCAAGATCAAGGGGCTGGAGGGAGAACTGAAAATTTCTCATAAAAAGAGGGATTTCGGACTAACGGTCTCGACCAAAGAGCTCGTTTTCCAAAAGCCGCATACCAATTATCATATCAAGCTTGAAGATATTATCAGCATCTTGCCTTACGAACCGCCGTCCGGCGCCCGTCCGATTACGTTCCGAAAAAATGGCTCCTCCGGAAGCGAGACCGTCAGCATGCAATCCGGAATGCCGCATTACCGTCTGTACGTGAAAGAAGCGACGGTGCATAACCGCAGCGGCATATTTCGCCTTGACGGTGCGCAGTTCGTATTGCCGATATTGCGCGATTTGCTGCTCGCGATTTCTCAGTACGGCGGCCTCAAAAGCATCACTTGACAGCTTTTCCATATCTAGCCCTGTGCAGCGCGATGCTGGCCGTAGGGCTTTTTTTGCGGCGAAAATTGCGAAACGGTTGCGGGCATGTCTTGTGAAAAGAATGTCGAATTTCGTATGCTAGTACTGCAGTTCGGTACCTAGTATAATATATAGAATGCATGAATAACGAAGGAGGAAATGACGATGAATTCGTTTGATTTTCATAATCCTACCAAAATCTTGTTCGGTGAGGGCAAGCTGGAGCGGCTCGGCGAGCAAGTTGCGGCCTGCGGCAGCAAAACGGTGCTGCTCGTTTATGGCGGCGGAAGCATCAAAAAGACCGGGCTGTACGATCGCGTGCTCTCTCAGCTTACCAATGCGGGTGTTCGAACCGTCGAACTGCCCGGCGTCGAGCCGAATCCCCGGGTCACGACGGTGCGCAAGGGAATCGAGCTGTGCCGCGCGGAAGGCGTCGATTTGATTCTGGCCGTAGGCGGGGGCAGCGTGATCGATGCAGCTAAAGCCGTGGCCGTCGGCGTTCCGTATGAGGGAGACGTCTGGGATTTTCTGATGCGGAAAGCGAAAATTACGGCGGCGCTGCCGCTTGGCACGGTGTTGACCTTATCGGCAACGGGCTCCGAAATGAACGGCAACGCCGTCATCACCAACTGGGAAGAAAAGCTGAAGAAATCGTTCGCCAGCATTTACGCTTATCCCAAATTTTCCATTCTGGACCCGACGCTGACGTACTCGGTGCCCGCGGATCAAACGGTGAACGGGATCGTGGACATGATGTCGCACGTCTTCGAGCAATATTTTAGCCTCACGCCGGATACGCCTCTGCAAGAGCGGCTTTGCGAATCGATCCTGCAAACGATCATCGAGAACGGCGAACGGGCTCTCGCGGAGCCGCAGCATTACGAGGCTCGCGCGAACCTGATGCTGTGCGGCACCTATGCGCTGAACGGCGGCATGATCAGCGTCGGCGTGCAGACCGACTGGGCGACGCATGCTATCGAGCACGAGGTGAGCGCGATCTATGATATTGCGCATGCGGCGGGACTTTCCGTTTTATTCCCGAACTGGATGAAGTATGTATACCGCAGCCGTCCGGACCGGTTCGTGCAGTTTGCCGTCAGGGTGTGGAACATCGATCCCGCAGGCAAAAGTGAAGAAGAAATCGCGTTGGCCGGCATTCAGGCCACAAGAGATTATTTTACGCGCATCGGCGCGCATGCCCGTCTGGCCGATCTCGGTATCGGGGACAGCGAAATCGGTCGAATGGCGAAGGAAGCCGTTAAGTTCGGCCCGATCGGATCGTTCAAAGTGCTGCATGAGGACGATGTGAAGGCCATTCTGCAGCTAAGCTTATAAGAGGGAAGAAAACTCATCATGAATTCGACAACCGCAGAGCGAATGAACCATACTATCTTTGTGCTGGTCACTTTGCTATATTGGTGCTCGCTCTATGTTTACGTGCCGATTCTGTCGCCATACCTCGATCATCTGGGCGCCTCCTACACGATGGCCGGGATCGTGCTCGGCAGCTACGGTTTGACGCAGATCGTGCTGCGTCTGCCGCTCGGGATCACGTCCGACCGTTTCAAGAGCCGGAAGCCGTTCATCTTGCTCGGCATGCTGTGCACCGCGGCCAGTTGCCTATGCTTCGCCTTGGGCGAGCAGCTTGGCTGGGCGTTCGCTGGCCGTGTGCTGTCGGGAGTAGGTGCCTCGACCTGGGTTGCTTTTACCGTCATGTATGCCGGATTATACCGCGGCGAACAAGCGACCCGGGCGATGGGCACGATCAGCCTGCTCACCGTCGCCGGGCAGCTTTTCGGCATGAGCATGAGCGGCTACTTGGTCAAATTCGGCGGGTGGAACGCCGCATTCTGGACCGGGGCGGTCATCGGACTGGCCGGACTGGCGCTGGCCTTTCTGCTGAAGGAACCGAAGGAAAGCGGCGATCGTTCGTCCATGCGTTTCGCCGACCTCGCGCCGGTCATGAAGGATAGACTGCTGCTCAAGGTTTCTTCGTTGTCCATTTTGGCGCACAGCGTCTTGTTTATTACGATGTTCGGTTTTACGCCTTCGTACGCCTTATCGCTGGGGGCGGACGAGGCCGGGCTGACGCTGCTTGTATTTGCATTCATGATTCCGCACGCGGTTAGCTCGTTTATGACCGGCAAAGTATTTGCACCTCGCTTCGGAGCGTGGAACGTCGTGCTGCTCGGCTTTGCGGTCAGTGCCGTGTGCTCAGCGGCAACGTCGCTGGTGCCCGGCTTCGGGCTGCTGCTGCTGACGCAGGCGATAAACGGATTTTTCCAAGGGCTGCATTTCCCGCTGCTCCTGGGGCTCTCGATACAGCACATTCCGGAACAAAAGCGGGCTACGGCGATGGGACTGTACCAAGCGGTGTACGCAATCGGCATGTTTGCGGGGCCGTTTTTGGCCGGCGGCTTAAACGAGTGGGCGGGACTCAAGAGCGGCTTTTATTTGGCCGGGGTGCTCGGGATGAGCGCCGTGGGCTTGACCTTGTTCTGGTTCAGGCCCCGCCGTCAGCGTTCGGACGCCTCGCAGCCGTCGCTTAGCAGATAGCGCGTATACAAACCAGACTGTCGAGAAATTTTCGACAGTCATTTTTTTAATGAAAAAGAGTTCCAAGCGTCTTTTATAAATATGCTATCGCATCTGGACGAGTAACCACACTTCTTATGCAAGCTGCGCATCTACTAATAATGCGAAACTTCCAGAAGAGGTGATTCTATGGCTTGTGCTTGTACTCGTTCAGTACGAAAAGGGAAAGCGAAGGCGGCGAAGCGGGCAACCACTCAATCGAGTTCTTGTCCTTGTAAAGTCCATAATGCGGGGCTCAGATTCCGGAGCAAAAAAGGAAATCTGCTTACGTTTGAAGTCATCTTCAACTCCAAATGCACTCCATGTACGAGCAGCCCCCTTATTACGTTCTCGATTCCCAAGGTGTTCCGCGGCAAAGCGCGTATCGTTAAGGTTATTCAAGAGTTGGTTACCGTAGATGCAACCTCTCTGGCCGACTTCGTGCTGGCGGCCAAAGTTCAGAACCGCTGCATCAAACCGTTGTCCGAACGGAAATGCGTGTTCAAAGTCGTGTCATCTTGCTCGCAAACCAGAAAGCTCCGGGTCATTAACGGACAACGGGTCGACGGTTTTTGCCTGACTTAGAACGAGCTTGAGAATACAACGAAACGGGCAGGGGAGACCCTGCCCGTTTGTCGTGCCGTCTTGTCATATAAAACGCGTGGATATTGTCCGGCCTTCCTTCACATAAACCCGGGGAACCCGGGCGCCAATGCCGCATACGATCTCATAATGGATCGTATGCGCATGGCTTGCGACATCGGCGGCGGTCACTTTGTCTTCCGGCGCGCCGAAAAGCAAAACTTCGTCGCCGGGCTTCGCGTCCGGAATCGCGGTAACGTCAAGCATCAACTGATCCATGCAGATCGTTCCAGCGATCGGCGCAGACTGCCCGCGTACCGTCGCGGTTCCCTTGTTGGAGAGCGCCCGCGGCATACCGTCCGCGTATCCGATGGGCACCGTGGCGATTCTGGTATCTTGATCGGAGGCAAACGTGCACCCGTAGCTGACCGGCTCCAACGCCGGAACGTCCTTGAGCGATACGATTCGCGATAGGAGCCGCATGGCCGGTTTGAGTGGAGCGCCTGCGATAACGCCTCTTACCGACGGCTTCAAGCCGTATAAGCCGATTCCGACACGCACCATGTCCAAGTGCATATGCAGATAAGCAATGGTTGCGGCGGTGTTGCAGCAGTGCCAGAGAGGAACGGAGATACCGGCTTCCTCAAAAGCGCCGCGAAATTCGCGAAACCTCGCAAATTGCAGCTCCGTGTATGCCGGACTCGGATGGTCCGCATTGGCAAAATGCGTAAATATACCCTCCAGCGTCACATAAGGGCTCTCGTTCACACGCCGGGCGAGCTGCAGTGCAGCATCTGGTGCCGTAATCCCGAGCCGGTTCATCCCGGTCTCGATCTTGAGGTGAATCCGGGCTGCCCGGCTCAAGCTTTCCGCTTCGCGCATCACCGTTTCGAGCGCCTCGCCGCTAAACACCGTCAGCGTCACATCGGCCGCCACGGCCTCCCGGATCGCTTCCGGAGGCGTGTGACCGAGCACAAGGATCGGGGCGGCAATGCCGGCCGACCGCAGGCGGAGCGCCTCATCCAGAAAAGCGACTCCGAGGCGGTCCGCACCTGCGCTCAGTGCCGTCCTGGCGGTTTCCACCGCGCCGTGGCCGTACCCGTTCGCCTTGACCACCGCCATCCACTGGCAGCCGGGCTGGAGAAGCGACTTGAAGTACGCCGCGTTCGTGGCGATGGCATCAAGCGAGATTTCCGCCAGCGTCGGACGGTGGCTAAAACTGCCGTCCCAATCGGCGTAGTCCGGCTCGGGCATAATCGAACGGGGGAGCTCTTCGTGCGGTTTCACAATCCTATCGTTCCTTGTGTGCATGGTGTGCTGCTCCTTCGTGGTAGATATAGAATTTATAAGTTATCAGCGGAGTTGATGAATTCTATATCGCAAGTAAAGTTTCCACTAAAACACGAATGTTTCTTCCTCGAAAAGGCTTCGATAAGAAGCTTTTCTTATGATTTACTGAATAAATAATAATCTCCCCCGAGGGCGGGGGAGTTTTGCTTTTTTATCGGCTGGATACGGTTTCCAGCGCCTTCTGTGCAGGCACATAGTCGTAATTCAGATCTTTTGCTACCGCTTCGTACGTGATGGCGCCGCCTGCCGTTGTAAGACCTTTGGCCAAAGCCGGGCTGTCGGCGATCGCTTGCTTCACGCCTTTGTTCGCGATTTGCAGCGCGTATGGAATCGTCACGTTCGTCAGGGCGATGGTGGAGGTATTCGGAACCGCACCCGGCATATTGGCTACCGCATAGTGGACTACGCCGTGCTTGACATACGTAGGCGCATCGTGGGTCGTGATCCGGTCAACTGTAGCGAAAATTCCGCCCTGATCGATGGCAACGTCGACAACAACGGAGCCTGGCGACATGCTACTCACCATATCTTCGCTAACCAGCTTAGGCGCTTTGGCTCCCGGAATGAGCACCGCTCCGATGACGAGATCGGATTGACGGACCGCTTGGGCGATGTTATAAGGATTGGACATGAGCGTCTGAATTTGCGGACCGAACTGATCGTCAAGCTGACGAAGGCGGTCTGCGCTCAAATCGATGACCGTTACATCCGCGCCTAAGCCGACTGCGATTTTCGCCGCATTCGTGCCGACTACGCCGCCGCCGATGACCGTGACTTTCGCCCGCTGTACTCCGGGCACGCCAGCGAGCAGCACGCCTTTGCCGCCATACGGCTTCTCCAGAAACTGCGCTCCGATTTGCGTCGCCATCCGTCCGGCAACCTCGCTCATCGGGGTCAAAAGCGGGAGCGTACGGTTGACTTCAACCGTTTCGTATGCAATGGAAACGACACCCGATTTCGTCAAGGCCGCGGCCAATTCCGCATCGGCTGCCAAGTGCAGATAGGTGAACAAGATCAAGCCTTCCCGGAAATATCCGTATTCGGAAGGAAGCGGTTCTTTGACCTTCATAATCATTTGGGATTTTTCCCAAACCTCTTGCGCGGCATCGGCCATCAAGGCTCCGGCCGCCGCATATTGCTCGTCCGTAAATCCGCTGCCGAGACCTGCTCCTTTTTCAATATACACGCTATGTCCCGACTGTACAACCGTGGATACGCCGGCAGGCGTAATGGCCACGCGGTTTTCATTGTTTTTAATTTCTTTCGGCACGCCGATAATCATTATTGCCATCTCCCTCGATAATGTGGTTGGATCGTTTGGTAAGCTGAGTATATCGAACAAATCCGGCGGTTTTCTTCGTGAAACGAGCTGAAAAGAATTGGATGCTTTTGTGTTTTTTCACAAAACGAAAGCGTTTTCGCAGATGGGACGGGCCATTTTGTGTAATATCACAAATTGGTCCGATTATTTTTGAGTAACAAGACAAATGCAGACGGGAACGAGTGTGCTACGATTTAGACATCAATTCGTCACAAAAACGAATGTAAGCGCATACTGTTGTTCCAGCGTAAGTTTTTGGTAAAATAATAAGCATAGTCTTTTCCCCGGGCGTATAGGCTCGCGGCAGATTCATAAGGAGGGAACCAACCAGAACAGAAGCAAGTCTCTATCCTTTGAGGCACGAATAATGCAAGTACAAGCCTGGAAATTAACTATTGGAGGAGATTTTTTGTGAAAAACAACAATGAATTGAAAAGGGGACTGGAGCAAAAGCACATTACTCTAATGTCGCTTGGCGCGGCAATCGGCGTCGGCTTGTTTCTGGGGTCCGCATCGGCAATCAAGGTAGCCGGGCCTGCGATACTGATCGGCTACATGATCGGCGGACTGGCGATGTTCTTCATTATGCGGGCGCTGGGGGAGATGGCCGTTCAGAAGCCGGTGGCCGGTTCGTTCAGCCGTTATGCCCGGGAATATATGAGTCCTGTATTTGGCTTTTTGACGGGATGGAACTATTGGTTTATTTGGGTCGTGACGTGTATGGCCGAAATTACCGCCGTCGGGATCTATATGGAGTATTGGTTCCCGGGAGTGCCCAGATGGATTTGGGCGCTGGCGGCGCTGATCATCATGAGCCTGGTCAACCTGATTGCCGTTAAAGTCTACGGCGAGCTGGAGTTTTGGTTCGCTTTGATCAAAATCATCACCATTATCTTCATGATCGTCGTCGGCGTGGGCATGATCGTATTCGGCCTGGGGAATGGCGGCAACGCTGTCGGAATCAGCAACTTGTGGAGTCACGGAGGCTTTTTTGCGAATGGCTGGTCGGGTGTACTGCTGGCTATGCAGATGATCATGTTCGCTTATCTGGGAATCGAAATGATCGGGGTGACGGCCGGTGAAGTCAAGGACCCTGCGAAAGCGCTCACAAGAGCGATTGATAACGTGTTCTGGCGCATTCTCATCTTCTACGTCGGCGCGCTGTTCGTCATCATGTCGATTTATCCGTGGACGGAAATCGGTCTCAAGGGCAGCCCGTTCGTCATGACCTTCGAGAAGCTGGGCATTCCATACGCCGCAGGCATCATCAACTTCGTCGTGCTGACTGCCGCGCTTTCGTCCTGCAACAGCGGCATTTTCAGCAACGGCCGCATGCTGTACAATTTGGCGCAGCAGGGAGAGGCGCCTGCAAGCTTTGAGAAGGTATCCCGTTCCGGCGTTCCGGCTCGTGCGATTGTTGTATCCGCATTCTTCCTGTTGATCGGCGTCGTGCTCAATTACATCGTTCCGGAAAAAGCGTTTACCATGGTTACCAGTATCGCTACATTTGCGGTCATTTGGGTATGGGGGGTCATTCTGATTTCGCAAATCCGCTTCCGCAAGAAGCTTTCGGCCGATCAAGCCGCCAAGCTGATTTACAAAATGCCGTTTGCGCCGTACAGCTCTTACCTCGTGCTTGCATTCCTTGTATTCGTGGTCGGGATTATGGCTTACTCCCCGGATACCCGGATTGCACTGGTAGTCGGTCCGATATGGTATGCGATTCTGCTCGTGGTTTATTACGTGAAAAAGAAAAAAAGCGCCTCCCCGGCCGGAACGAACGGCATGGAAGGACGCGTAGATGACGGCGCGACGCAGGTATAGTCTAATCGAACGGAATGGATCAGGAGGACATGAGCTTATTGGTCTTCAGATCGATGTAAAGCGCTACCTTCTGGTCCATGCTTTTTAAATCGATCTCGCCGATTTCGGCAATCCGGGACAGACGATAGTTCATCGTATTCGTGTGGATATGGAGCGCGGCAGCTGCCTCCTTGGCATTGCTGTCGTGCATCAGAAACGTCTCCAGCGTGTCCAGCAGATTCGTATGATGGTCCCGATCGTATTCTTTAAGCCGCTGCAAATGGCGGTTCACCATCCGGTGGGACTGCTTGTATTCGAAAATGGGGGGCAGGAACCGGTAAAAGCCCAAGTCTTCGTAGTGGTGAATTTTCGTTTGATTCGGGAACAGCTTCTTCAGGCGCAGCAGCGTGAGCGCTTCGCGGTAGCTCGTCTCGACCTTGCCGTAATCCTCGTACAGAGAGCCGCAGGCGGAGGCCATGGCAGACACGCGATACCGGTCCTGCATTTGCTTGCCAAAATGATTAATAAAGCTGCCGGCATGCTCTTTCCAAGACGTTGATTCGGAAGGGGAAGCGAGCAGAATGAAGTGATGGTGATCCGCTGCATGGCATACGACGGAGATGCGCTGCGTCACCGACATCAGATAGCGGATTTGCTGGAGCCGATGATCATCGATCGATTCGGGAAATTCGAACACCATGACGTAAAAAGCGGGGGGCAGCGTCAAATGGATTTGAGCCGCTTTGTCTCGGACCGCCGCTTCGGTGGTCAGATGCCCCGTAAGCAGCTGCCAGAAAAACTCCTGATAGCCTTCCTCCTGCTTGCGTTTGCGCGTTTGAATCTGCAGGAGCTTTTGTTTGGCCGTTTGCGCGGCCTTTTTTAATTGCTGTATGCCGTTATCGTCGATGGGCTTCTCCACTTCAAGCGCCCAAATATATCCAAGAACTTCCTCGTCTTTGCGAATGGCGACGGCGACGCGGTCTCCGAGACCGATATCCGTAATGGACGCGATCCGGACCGGCTCGTCGGTCTTCATGAGCTGCGGAATAACCCCTTGTCTCCACAAGCTTTGCACGACCTTCTCGGGCACCCGTCGGCCAATGATGGTCGCGATGCGGGCTTCGTCCGTCTGGCGGTCGTGCGCACTGTAAGCGACAAGCCGATGATTGGCGTCTTCAATCGTAACCGGACAGCGAAGCACCTCGCTAATGGTTTCGGCTAACGTTTCCAGACTGTCGAAATGCTGATCGAAGGGCCCTTTTTCGGCGGTCATGCTTCATTTCTCCTTTTTAAAGTTTCGGGTGGCAGCGGTGCCATTTTAACTATAAACAAATTTTTTTGTCATGGGAATCCCCCAAGTGGGATCAAAATTTGACTGTATCGTGATATAATGGACGAACACACATTCTCATAGAAATAGAAAGGGATTTTCCATGTCGTTTCGTCAGCTTGTAACCATTGTAGGAATTACCGTGCTTGGCATCGCTACCGCCTATATGGCCCAAATTCCGGTCGTCTTCGGCTTTTCGGCAGGGCTGCTGGCCCTTATTCTAATTTCGTTCCGCAGCGGAATCCGAGGAAAAGAGCTTGGCGCGGGAATATGGGAAGGCGTTCGCCGCACCAAGGAAGTCGTCTGGCTTCTGCTGCTCGTCGGCATGATTCTTCCTTGCTGGGCGGTCAGCGGGACGGTGGACGAGCTGGTTCGATGGGCGCTTGCCGTCGTGCAGCCGCAGTATGCGCTGACCTTTTCGTTTCTGATCTGCGCGTCCGTGTCGATGATTCTCGGGACTTCGACTGGGACGCTCAGTGCGGTCGGCGTTCCGCTCATCGGGATGGCAATCCATGTGGGCGTTCCGCTGCCGTACGTGGCTGGGGCCGTCGTCTCCGGCATCTTTGTCGGCGACCGTACGTCGCCTTTTTCCAGTGCGCACCAGTTGATCGCGGCTTCGACGGAAACGTCCATCCCGCGGCAGTGGCGGGCGATGGCTCCGACCTCGGCGCTTGCCGTGCTTGCTTCGCTGGCCTTCTACGGATGGCTCGATCTGCGGACGGCAAAGGGTCCGGTGGAGCAATCGGCCAGCCTCATTCCTTCCGATCTCGGTGAATCGCTCGTGCTGCTGATACCCATCTTCGTTCTTCTCGGCTCGATCGTACTGCGGTTGAAGACAAAATACGGATGTCTGTTATCGATTGCCGCCGCTATTATTGTAGGAAGCCTGCAAAAAGGGGTAGGGCCGGCCGCTTGGCTGAAAGCGATGTGGAGCGGGGCGGAGCATTCGATTGTCGAAGGCAAGGGATTGCTGAGCATGGTAAGCCTCGTCTCGCTTATTATGCTGGCGGGGGCGTTCAACGGCATTCTGGAACGGTCGAACCTGATCGGCGCTTACATCGAGCGGATGATGGGGGAGATGCCTTCGCTCGCTTCCGCCACATGGCGTACGGGGGCGTTTGGCTTGGTCCTTTGTCTGATCTCCTGCACACAGACGCTGCCGATCATCATGTCCGGCCGTAACATTTTGCCGCTATGGAACCGCCGGTTCAGCTCCGCGCACCTCTCGCGCGTCATCGCCGATACAAGCGCAGTTCTGGCCGCGGCCGTACCGTGGAATTTGCTGGCCGTGCTGTGCAGCACGTTTGTCGGCGTGCCGGTGGAGCAGTATTTGCCCTTTGCGATTTTTTTGTGGAGCCTGCCGCTTTGCACTTATTTATATTCCGCTTATCTGGATCGTGCGAAAGTAAGTGTAAAAGCCTGAGTGATCAGGCGAGCTTGTTGAGAAAGTGGTGAATTGAGGTAATAGAGGTTACGATGGGGTGGGGTATCCACTTCCGACCGCTGTTGTCCTCGGGAAATTTGATTGGAAGCCGCTTAGTAGCGGACATTTCCCGAAGACAAAGGCGGCCGCTATCGCTTCTCCAGTGGATACCCCACCTCCGTATGTTTCTCTATTTCAGTCAAAGCCACTTTCTCAACAGACTGGCCTGAGTTATCAGGCTTTTTTGTTAATAATTGTTAAGAGGCTTTTCTTATAAATCTTGCGAGAGACGCACCATATCGATCACCTGCAGCCCGTTCTCGTAAATCGGCTCCTCGTAATGCCGGATGAAAAAGTCTCTGTCGATCCAGGCCATGCGGAAGCCGCATTTCTGATACAGAGCGAGCTGACCGATACTTGAATTGCCGGTGCCGATTTCAATCGTTTTATACCCAAGCTGCCTCGCGGTTTCGATCGCGTGGTTGACCAGCTTTTTGCCAATGCCTTGGCCTTGATGGCGCTCATCAACGGCGACATTGACGATTTCGACGGTTTCGGGTCGGGTGGGCAGAAGAACGTACACACCGAGAATAAGCTCTTCCGCTTTGGCGACATAGCACTGGCCTCTTTGAATATATTCTTCAACCAGACTCGGGGAAGGGTCTGCTAATAACAGCAAGTCCATTGGAGGCTGTTCATGGGATGTTAATTTTGTAATTTCCATACGATCACTCCTTGAAAGTTAAAAAATAGAAGTTTCTTTACATAACATTCGGTAAGCCTCGGTCCAGTTCCTTCTTTTTGCTCATAATTGGTTGAAAGCCTCCGCATACTAACTGTATAAAAAAGGCTCATAAAGCAAAAGGAGAACCTATGAAGGAACCGAATACGGATCGAGACATTGAAAATACAGCGGACGACCGGTACATCCCGATCACTTCCGTCAAAAGCGGAGCGTTGCAGACGGTGGCGGAGCGGGTATGCTGCCTGACCGTCCAGGTGGTTAACGTATGCTTTATCGGCAATCGCGAACCGGCCGACGGATGGGTGCTCGTAGACGCCGGAATGCCGCATTCCGCCGATACGATCCAACACGTGGTTCGGGAGCAGTTCGGAGAACACAGCAAACCGAAGGCGATCGTGCTGACCCATGGTCATTTTGACCATGTGGGCGCCGTTGTCGAGCTGGCGGAGGCTTGGCAGGTTCCGGTATACGCCCACGAGCTGGAGCTGCTGTATGTAACCGGGCGGCAAAGCTACCCGGACCCCGACGCGTCCGTCGAAGGCGGACTGCTCGCGAAGCTATCACCCTTGTTTCCGAATGAGCCGGTCAACTTGGGCAAGCATGTCCGGGCGCTTCCCTCCGACGGTACCATTCCTGGACTACCGGAGTGGTGCTGGATACCGACGCCCGGTCATTCGCCGGGCCATGTATCGCTGTTCCGGGAAGCTGACCGCACGCTGATCGCTGGTGACGCCTTCGTCACGGTACGGCAGGATTCCCTGTTTAAGGTTATTTTGCAATTTGAAGAGATTTGCGGCCCGCCCCGTTATTTTACGACGGATTGGAAGGCGGCCAAGGAATCCGTGCAGAGACTGGAAGCGTTGAAGCCCGCTGCCGCTGTGACGGGACACGGAGTGCCGGTATTCGGCGACGAGCTTGCCAGAGGGCTCGCGAGGCTGTCCGGGCAATTTGATCGTGTGGCTGTTCCGGATTACGGACGCTATGTTGACCGGATACATTGAATGTATCGTTGTGGCTGCAGACGGATCAAAGAGAGCCCATCCCCTTATGGCGATGGGTTTATTTTACTTTTCATCATTGGGCTGATACATCTTTAAGCTGGCGGGCAGATTGGTTAAAACGAATTTTTTCCATACTCGGTAAGCATTGAATTTGATTATTATTTAAATAAGCTATATACGGAAAGGAGTGAGCGGGGTGGATGTGCAATATATTATTTCCAACATTATTGATCGTCTTAAGCAAATTAACGGTGTGCAAGCTCTGGTTCTAGGCGGTTCTAGAGCCAGAGGGACTGAAAATCCCGACTCCGATATTGATATTGGCATTTATTATAACGGCAAGAGCGGGTTAGACATTGCCCAACTGCGTCGGGTAGCCTCCATCTTGGATGATGATAATAGGGACAACTTAACAACAGAAATCGGCGGCTGGGGACCATGGATTAATGGTGGCGGCTGGCTGAGAGTGAATCAAATACCGGTCGATTTTTTATATCGTGATCTTAATCAAGTGTCAAAAGTAATGGACCAATGCGGCGTGGGAGATATCACAATCGACTATCAACCGGGGCATCCTCACGGATTTATTAATTCGATCTATTTCGCTGAAATCGCGTTGTGTAAGGTGTTATGGGACCCATCAGGTGTTGTGGGGGAAATGAAGTTCAGAACAAATCCGTACCCGCACGATTTACAAAAATCGATCATTCGAAAATTTCTATGGGAAGCGAATTTCTCCCTTGAGATTGGGACAAAAGGTTTCTATAAAAAAGATTTATCTTACATTGCCGGATGTTGGTTTAGGTCAGTCTCATGCTTGAATCAGGTTTTGTTTGCGCTTAACGAAACTTATTGGATGAACGAAAAAGGAGCTGCTGCCATCGCCGATTCATTCAGCATGGTGCCAAGCCAATACTCCAATAGAATTAATAACATCTGGACCTTGGTCACAGAAGATCAGGCCGGTTTGGAGAAGGCTCAAGGCTTGTTACGCGATCTGATTCATGAAACAGACAATCTAGCGAATAGTAAAGGTTTGTTGAACTAGGAGCGGGATAGTTTAAATATAAGAGTATTCTACATTTTGAGAAACAGCGATAGCATGTAGACTGGTGTTGATACAAAATTCATGTCAAAGTAGGATGATACGTGGATTATCGTGAAGATGGAAGTACCATTTGGCAAACGATCGTTAGGAAGCTTCGCGATGCCGGTTGTATTTTTGCAGAGGAGGAGGCCCGGTTGCTTATGTCTTCTTCGAAGAATTTTAGTGAGCTCGCCAAACTGGTGGATCGCAGAATTGCTGGTTTTCCTCTTGAACACATTATCGGGTGGACGGATTTCTGTGGTTTGCGGATGAAGTTGGAGCCCGGCGTCTTCGTGCCCCGGCAACGGACCGAGTTTTTAGTCCGACAGGCTGCGGCCCTCACTAGACCAGGAGATGTAGTAGTAGACATGTGCTGCGGTTCCGGAGCTTTGGGCGCGGCATTAGTCGCTTTAACGGAACGTATTGAATTGCATGCGATTGATATCGACCCTGCTGCAGTACGGTGTGCCCGTCGTAATATTCATTTGGACAAAGGCTTTGTGTATGAAGGGGATCTCTACGATCCGATCCCTGTTCAACTTTATAACCGCGTCAATGTTATTATAGCTAATGCCCCATACGTACCTACCGAGGCAATAAAATTCATGCCGACGGAAGCCCGCGTCCACGAGGCACGCATTGCGCTTGATGGAGGAGCCGATGGACTTGACGTCCAACGAAGAATAGTAGCCGAAGCTCATCTCTGGCTTGCAAAGGGAGGCTATCTACTAGTCGAAACGAGCGAGAAGCAAGCGCCGTTGACGGCCGAACTTTTTGCCCAATATGGATTGATTCCAAATTGGGTTCGTTCCGAAGAACATGACGCCAATGTTATCATCGGGAGCCGGACAGATGAGGGGGTTCTGGAAAGGAATTCTTTCTCTCCACGAAGAAGTTAAATAAGCGGTTCACTGACAGAAAGGAAAGTGGGAGGGAGACCATGACGGAAGAAGAGGCAAAGCGGCTGCTGATGCTGCACAGTTTCTCAAGTGACGAGGCGATCGATCATCCGAAGGGTCAAACCGGATTTCTGATGTCGCTTCGTCCGTATCGCGGCTTGATCGAAGAAAACTTGCACGAGGTCATATACGCTCTGTATATCCTGCAAAAGAGGCTTGGGCCGGACGTTCCGCATCTGGACCGGGATATTGTCACCGCCGTATGGGGGATGTGCCACTTAAGCCGGGCGTGGGGCGTTCATCCGGACGGCATGCTCCGTTCTAACCGGTTGATCGCGGAAGAGGACGTTCACCGCTTGGAGGGGTGGATCGACATGATTTCGTATGCGTTCCTGAATTTGTTGGAAGGCAACGGGGACGAGGCCTTTTTCGAATACTTGGAAAGCTACGGCGCATTCCGGGAGCCGAAACTTGTAGAGGAAGGGTAACCCGTTGATGTCCGGCAATGATATTTTGCCGTAGAGCTTGCCCGGGGCGAGGCGCAATTCCTGCAACTGAAAGGGTACGGCTCAGGCTCGGGCTCGGGATACGCAACTGAATTAGGATTTAAAACGGCATTTCAGCAGATAAACTTCATCGTACGATTTGATTAATTCGTCAGGATCCGGTCTGAAACTCGTCGGACCCTGCTCCTTTTTGCGTACGATCGCACCTAAAGTAATGGGCTCCTCTGGTACGATCTTTTGGCTGTTAATAATCGGACCCGCTTGAGAGGAAGCAAAAGCTTCTTTAGCTATGGTTCCCTTGCTGGAAGAGAAGCTGCCTCCGTTCCGCACCGAAACAATCCACATTTGCTCCTTATCGTTTACGCTGGTCAGGCTCCAATACAGCTTATTTTCCCGCTTGGACCTCATACTCGTCCCCATCGATGCCAGAGTCTCCCTATACGATCCGTTCACGTAATGCTCCATCCAGCAATCGATCCAGGCGATATTCTCATCATCTGTTTGAAACTTATAGATGAATAAACTGTCCGCGCCTGAGGCGCTTCGGATGGAGGCGTATTCGTCATCCGTTATCGGAACATAGATTATCGCATTTGCTTTTTCATCCGGAGATGCGCTTGAGCTCGCGTTTGAATTGACCGGCTTCGCAAGGTGCTTCTTCGGTGCGTCATTCCAGATCCCGGCCGCGAAGGCAAGCGCGAACAAACAGGCGAGAAAAACTTTTAGTTTCATCTGATAAGACCTCCAAACGTATTCGTGCAACGGAACGTTTCAGCATTAACATACCATATATTGGATTTTTGTGCCAATTGGGACTCCGTAGTCGCCCATCCTGCGCGCAAACGTTTGGGCTTTGCCAACTTAATTTAAAGACAAATTAAAGATTTGTCTCTAAATACCCGCTGGCGCTATGATGATATTGAAATCGCTATCAACGTGACGAAGGGAGCTGTTTCGATCGATGAAAACCGTGGAGGAACTGGAGCATAAGCTTGCCGAGCCATCGCTTGCTTTGGTGCAGGAGATGAAGTCGCTGGATGGGGACATCATGCTGCTCGGCGTCGGCGGCAAAATGGGGCCGAGTCTCGCCAAGCTGGCGATCAACGCGATCCGGGAATCGGGGGTCAGCCGCAAAGTATACGGAGTGTCGAGATTTTCCGAACAAGGGCTGAAGGAAGAGTTGGAGAGCTTTGGCGTCGAAACGATCGCGTGCGATCTGCTGAACGATGAGCAGCTTCAAAAGCTGCCCGACGTGAAAAACGTCGTTTATATGGCCGGGACGAAATTCGGCACCACGGGCAGAGAGTATTTTACATGGGCGATGAACGCTTATTTGCCTGGACGCGTGGCGGAGAAATTCCGCAATTCTCGGATCGTGGTATTCTCTACCGGCAACGTCTATCCGTTGACTCCTGTCCTCCAGGGCGGAGCGAGCGAATCGACAGCTCCGTCGCCGGTCGGCGAGTATGGGCAGTCGTGTCTCGGGCGGGAGAGGGTGTTTGAGCATTTTTCCCATCAATACGGAACGCCGGTGTTGATCTACCGTCTCAATTATGCGATCGATCTGCGGTACGGGGTGCTGCTCGAAATTGCAAAATCGTTGAAGGAAGGCCACCCGATCAACGTGTCCATGGGGCATTTTAACTGTATCTGGCAGGGCGATGCCAACGAGATTGCGCTTCGTTCGCTGCTGCGCTGCAAGCAAGGGGCGGAAGTGCTGAACGTGACCGGCCCGGAGACGGCTTCGATCCGGTATGCGGCCGCGGAGCTCGCCAAGCGGCTTGGTACGGAAGCGAGGTTCACCGGACAGGAGGCAGACACGGCGCTGCTCAGTAACGCGTCGAAATGCATGCAGTTGTTCGGGTATCCGCGGGTATCGCTTTTGCAAATGATCGATTGGGTGGCCGAATGGGTGCTGCACGAAGGCAAGACGATCAATAAGCCGACGCACTTTCAGGAAAGAGAGGGGAAATTTTAACGTATGGGCGGCAGAAAACCGTTGTCACCGGAACAATCCCGGGCGCTACACGAAGGGCTGGTCATTCCCGCTCACCCGCTGGCACTGGACGAACATCGGCGGCTCGACGAGCGCAGCCAGCGCGCTTTAACCCGCTATTATATCGCATCCGGCGCCGGAGGCGTCGCGGTGGGCGTACATTCGACGCAGTTTGAAATCCGCGAGCCGCAGTTCAATCTATTCGAAAAAGTGCTGCGGATGGCGTCTGAGGAGGTCGACCGGGCAAACATCGCGCGTCCGTTCCTGAAAATCGCCGGAATTTGTGGCCCGACCGAGCAGGCGCTAAGCGAAGCGGATACGGCGGTCGGACTCGGATATGACGCTGGACTGCTGAGCATGGGCGGGCTGCAAAGCTTGAGCGAGGCACAAATCCTCGAACGTACGGCGCGGGTCGCCGAAAAGATACCGATTGTCGGCTTTTATTTGCAACCATCAGTAGGCGGGAAAGTATTCAGCTTCGACTTTTGGAAGGAGTTCGCCACGATTCCCGGCATTGTGGCGATCAAAATGGCGCCGTTTAACCGGTACCAAACGATCGACGTGGCGCGGGCCGTCTGCTATTCGCCGCGGCGCGACGAGATTGCGCTGTACACCGGCAACGATGATAACATCGTGAGCGATCTGCTGACCGTATACCGCTTTATGGTGGACGGCAAGCCCGTAGAAAAACGGGTCGTCGGCGGGCTGCTCGGGCATTGGGCGGTGTGGACGCGCAAAGCGGTCGAACTGCTGGAGGAAATCAAGCAAGTGCGGCAATCGGAGACAATCGGCAGCGTGTGGCTGACCCGCAACGTAGCGGTGACGGATGCGAACGCGGCGTTTTTCGATCCGGCGCACGGGTTTGCCGGCTGCATTCCGGGCATCCATGAGGTACTCCGCCGTCAAGGATTGATGAAAGGCGTTTGGTGCCTGAATCCTCACGAAACGCTGTCCCCGGGACAGGCGGACGAGATCGACCGGGTGTACAGGGATTACCCGGAATTGAACGATGATGAGTTCATCCGCGAGCATTTGGCATCCTGGATGGCTTGAGTTCCCGGGGAAAGGGGTTAACCAATGAATCTGAACCATGAGGAAAATCAAGGGCTGCTGGCGTCGGCGGAACGGCTTGCGGACTCGCTGGTGGCGTTTCGCCGTGACCTGCACGCCGAGCCCGAGTTGAGCTTGGACGAGCGGGAAACGTCCCGCAAGGTGGCGGAGCAGTTGACCGGACTCGGGCTTGAGGTGCGGACCGGCGTCGGCGGCTACGGCGTGACGGCCGAGCTTCGCGGCAGCGGACCCGGGCCCGTCATTGCGCTGCGCGCTGACATGGATGCGCTGCCGGTGACGGAAGAGACCGGCCTGCCGTTCGCCTCGCGCCGTCCGGGCGTCATGCACGCCTGCGGCCATGACGGGCATACGGCGATTTTGCTCGGCGCGGCGCGGCTGCTTACGGAGCGGAGGGAGCGGTTGAACGGCAGCGTACGGTTCCTGTTCCAAGCGGCGGAGGAGATCAACGCAGGGGCCAAAGCGATGATCGCGGACGGCGCGCTGGACGGCGTCTCGGAAATTTACGGGCTGCACAATTTGCCGACACTTCCGGCAGGCAAAATAGCGACTCGCGCCGGGACGCTCATGGGCTCCGTCGACCGCATCGAGATCGACATCGAGGGGAAAGGAGGGCACGGGGCCATCCCCGATCAATGCATCGATCCGATCGTGGCGGCTTCGGCCGTCGTTCTATCGCTGCAAACCGCCGTAAGCCGCGAGCTTTCGCCGTTCGCGCCCGCCGTCGTGACCGTCGGCAGCCTGCAGGCCGGGGAAGCGAACAACGTCATCCCGCACCGGGCTCGTCTGACCGGGACGGTGCGGACGTTTGCGCCGGAGGTGCAAAGCGGCATGCCGGAGCGGCTGGAACGGCTCGTGACGCGGATCGCCGAAGGCTATCGCTGCCGAGCCGAGCTGCGGTACATTCCGCAGACCCCGGTGCTGGTCAATCACGACGACTGCCTGGCCCTCGCAGAGAGCGCCATGGACAGGCGTCTGGGGCGCGAACGGCGCGTACAGGCGGAGCCGACGATGGCGGGCGAGGACTTTTCCGTCTATTTGCAGCGGGTGCCGGGATGCTTTTTTTGGCTTGGCTCAGGTCCCGAGACAGGAGCGGAGCAGGCTTTCGGGCTGCATCATCCCCGGTTTACGCTTAACGAAGCGTGCCTCCCGGTCGGGGCGTCGGCGCTCGCCGCCATTGCTTTGGAGCGTCTGGCGGCGGGGCAGGCATAAATGAAGCTCTTCTTTGAAAACGTCACCTTTTTGCAATTGGCAGATTCCTCCTGTCAGGTATAATGGAGATAGATTGAACACAAGCATGGGTAAGGCGGTGTTGTCATGTTCGGGACTTATCGTCCGTCCACTGAAGAAAAAGGAATTCCGATAGCGCTGATCGGACCGGAGCCGATGATTCCCGTCATGCTGCAAGCGATGAAATCGTTTCCGTCTTTCGTCCCTGTCACCGGGGCGTACGCGAATCTGGAGGAAGCGGTCCAACGGACCCGGGACCTGATGGACCGCGTCGAAGTGATCTTATATTCGGGACCGCTTCCATATCAGGTATGCCACGACCGTCTCCAACTGCGCGTACCCGCTCATTTTGTTCCGTTGAACGGCTCGGGACTGTACCGGTCGTTGTTTCGGGCGGAGCGGATGGGGCGGCTCGGTGCCATGTCCGTCGATACGCTGACCCGTCAGCCGTTCGTGAAGACGTTCCGCGAGCTGGGCCAATCGCTGCCTGAACTGGCGTTCTATGCAGGCCGAGACCCTGTGGATGCGGAAGCGATGGTCCGTTTTCATGCCGAGCAATATGCTCAGGGAAACACGGCGATTGCCTTAACCGCGCTCCGTTCCGTGTCGTTGAAGCTAAGCGAGCTCGGCGTGCCGAACGAATGGGTGCTGCCGACCGAGCAGGATATCATCGTCGCGCTTGAACGGGCGCTGTTGTCGACCGAATCCCGCCGCAGCAAGGAATCGCAAATTGTGGTGGGCTTGATCGACGTGGACGGGTTCCGCAAAGCGGCCGATCTCCGGAAGTCGGAGCATGACGTGCAGCGGCTGAAGCTGGACATTCACCGGATGATGCTCGAGTATGCCGAAACGCTCGAAGGCCACTTGACCCCGCTCGGCGGCGACGAATTTTTGTTCGTCACGACGCGGGGAACGTTCGAGCGCCATACGGGGGGGTACAAATATATCCCGCTGGCCAAAATGGCGCAGGACACCTTCACCCTTTCGCTGAGCATCGGCATCGGCTTCGGCCGGTCCGCCCATGAGGCGGGCTCGCATGCCCGGATGGCGCTGCGGCGGGCCAAAGACGCGGGCGGCAGCATCAGCTTCATCGTCCGCGAGGACGAGAGCGTCATCGGTCCGCTGGAAATGGCCGAGCCGCTCAGCGCCGGCCTGTCGCTGCTGGACGCTGCCTTGATACGGAAAGCGGAGGAGGCCGGCTTGACCCAAACGTATATGAGCCGGGTAGTCGCCCAGCTCACCCGTACGGGCAAGACGGACTACAACGTCCACGAGCTGGCGTCGGTTCTCGGCGTGACCGTCCGCAGCACCCACCGGCTGCTGACGCAGTGGATGGACGCAGGACTGGTCAAGGTGGCCGGAGAGGAACGGGGCAGAGCGAAGGGCAGGCCGAAGCAGATTTACCGCTTTTCCTTCCTGGACGACCTGCTGCGCCGTTAAAAAGCATGCTTGTCGTTTATATCGGACTTCGCTGAGGAGGATGTACGCATGAAATTGGGATTGAGCACCTATAGTTTATACCGGGCTATCGATAAGAAGGAATTAACCGTAACGGAAGCCATCCGCTGGATTGCCGACAATGGAGGCGAGCATGTGGAGATTGTGCCGATCGGGTACGACTTGACGGACAATCCAGGGCTGATTGAAGATATCCGCAAGACTGCTGACCAAGCGGGACTTGATATTTCCGGCTACGCGGTCGGCGCAAATTTCGTGCAGGCCACTCCGGAAGCATACGAGCAGGAGATTGAGAAGACGATGCGCCAGGTTGATATCGCCCGCGACCTAGGAGTAAAGCGGATGCGTCACGACGTCGCGTCACGCCCGATCCCCGAAACGTCGATCCGCCAGTTCGAAGCAGATTTGCCCAAGCTCGTCGAGGCGTGCCGCCGTATCGCTGACTACGCAGCGCAGTTCGATATCGTCACAAGCGTGGAAAACCACGGCTTCTACTTACAAGCGAGCGACCGGGTGCTCCGGCTCGTGCACGAGGTAGATCGCGCCAACTTCAAGACGACGCTGGATATCGGCAATTTTCTGTGCGTGGATGAGGACCCGGTCAGCGCCGTTTCGAATAACATTCCGTTTGCGTCCATGGTGCATTTAAAAGACTTTTACCGCCGTCCGTCGTACCGCAATCCGGGCGAAGGCTGGTTTAAGTCGACCCACGGCAATTTCCTGCGGGGCGCCATTGTCGGACAAGGCGACATCGATATGCCAGAGGTTGTCCGGGTGCTGAAGGCTTCGGGGTATGACGAGTACTTGTCCGTTGAATTCGAAGGCATGGAAGACCCGAGGACCGGTTCGAGAATCGCTATGGACAACGTACGTCGGTTGTGGCAGGAAGCCGTAGTGTAATCCGAAAAACAACAGGAGAAGCAGGAGGAACAGGGGAACGATGAGCAAAATCAAAATCGGAATAATCGGAGCGGGCTCCATTTCGGAGCAGCATTTCAGAGCCTACAGCCATCATCCTGAAGTGGAAATTTATGCCGTTTGCGATTTGAACGAGGAACGGGCAAAAGCGAAGGCCGAAGCGTACGGCGCATCCAAAGTATTCACCAATTACCGTGACCTGCTGGCGCTGCCGGACATTCACGGCGTCAGCATCTGCACTTGGAACAACACCCATGCCGAGATCAGCATCGCGGCGCTCGAAGCGGGCAAGCACGTGCTCGTGGAGAAACCGCTATGCCAGACGGTGGCCGAAGCCTTGAAGGTGGAAGAAACGGTGCGGCGGACGGGCAAACTGCTGCAGGTCGGCTTTGTACGCCGGTACGGCAGCAATACGGAAATTTTGAAAAAATTTATCGATGCGGGCGATCTGGGCGAGATTTATTACGCGAAGGCCTCTTGTCTCCGTCGTCTCGGCAACCCGGGCGGCTGGTTCTCGGATATCAAGCGCTCCGGCGGTGGGCCGGTGATCGATCTGGGCGTGCATATTATCGACATTTGCTGGTACCTGATGGGCAAGCCGAAGGTCAAGTCGGTTTCGGCCAATACGTACAATCGCCTCGGCAACCGCTCGAACGTGGAACACCTGTCTTTTTACAAAGCAGCCGATTACAATGCGGCATTCAATACGGTCGAGGACGTTGCTAATGCGCTCATCCGCTTCCAGAACGGGGCAAGCCTCATGGTCGATGTCAGCTTCACGCTGCATGCGAAGAAGGATGAGATATCCATCAAGCTGTATGGAGACAAGGGCGGCGCGGAACTGGAGCCGGAGCTTGCGATTATCGCAGAGAAGTACGATACGATTCTGAACGTCGCGCCGCAGGTAGACCATCCTTCGTTTGATTTTATTGCTGCATTCCAACAGGAGATCAACTATTTTATCGACAGCTCGCTCGGACGAACGGAAACCCGGAGCCCGGTGGAAGACGGCGTCGAAGTGATGAAAATGCTGTGCGCCATTTACGAATCGGCCGCCCAAGGTCGCGAAATCGAGCTCTAAGGAGGAGCGGAGGTTATGGCATTGACGAACAAGATCGGAGTTATTTCGGACAGCTTCAAGCTGCCGCTGCGCGAGAGTCTGCTGAAGTCCAAGGAGCTCGGCGCCGACGGCGTGCAGATTTGGGCGACCAAAGGGGAAATGGACCCCGCGAATCTAAACGTTGACGCTCGGAAAGACCTCAAGGCTTATCTCAATTCGATCGGGCTGGAAATTTCCGCTTTGTGCGGCGATTTGGGCGGACACGGCTTCCAAGACAAGGAGGCGAACCCGGCCAAAATCGAAACATCGAAGCGAATTCTCGATCTGGCGCTTGACTTGGGTACGAATATCGTGACGACGCATATCGGTCTGGTGCCGGAGGACCCGGCCGATCCGATCTATGCCGAGATGCAGGACGCTTGCGGCCAACTGGCCCGTTATGCCTCGTCTGTCGGCGGTTATTTTGCCATCGAGACCGGTCCCGAGACCGCCGTACATCTGAAAAGCTTCCTGGACAGCCTCGGCTCCAAAGGGATGGCGGTCAACTTCGATCCGGCCAATATGGTCATGGTGACGGGCGACGACCCGGCCAAAGGCGTTCATACGCTGAAGGACTATATCGTCCATACGCACGTGAAGGACGGACTGCGGCTGCGTGAAGCGGACCCTCGCGCCATCTACGGCTCCCTCGGGTACAAGCCGATGGATCACGAGGAGATCGCGCGGATGGTGAGCGCAGGCGAGTTTTTCCGGGAACTGCCTCCCGGCGAGGGCGCCGTCGATTTCGACGCGTATTTCCAAGCGCTGCAAGACATCGGGTATACAGGCTATTTGACGATCGAGCGCGAGGTCGGCGATCAACCCGAGGAGGATATCCGCAAAGCGATTCAGTTTATCGAAGCGTACCGGAAGCGGGGCTAAGGTATGGATGCGGCGCTGCGCATAGGCATCATCGGGCTCGATACGTCGCATGTAACAGCGTTTACGAAGCTGCTGAACGATCCGTCGGATGCCAACCATGTGCCGGGAGGACGGGTGATCGCGGCTTATCCGGGCGGTTCCGCAGACTTCCCGCTCAGCATTGGCCGGGTAGGCGACTTTACGCAAGAGCTGCGGGAGCAATATGGCGTGTCCATCATGGAAACGCCGGCAGCCGTAGCGGAATCGGTCGATGCGCTGCTCCTCGAATCGGCCGACGGAAGGGTACATTTGGAGCAGTTTCGCGCCATCGCACCATACGGCAAGCCGGTATTTATCGACAAGCCGCTCGCGTTGAGCTCGCGGGAGGCGCATGAAATCGCCGAGCTTGCGCAGCAATACGACATTCCGGTCATGAGCACTTCCGCGCTGCGGTATTCCGAAGGTCTTGTCCACGCTCTGGCGGAAGCTGACGGAGCCATTACGGGAGCCGATGCCTTCGGACCGATGCATTTCGAACCTACGCAGCCGGGATACTACTGGTACGGAATTCATACGGCCGAGCTGCTGTATCGCGCCATGGGCACAGGATGCAGGGAAGTGACCGTGACGGCAAACGACGATTTCGACGTCATTACCGGTATCTGGCAGGACGGGCGGATCGGTACGGGGGAGCCGGCGACCCGGTCAAGGCTTCGGCGCCACGCTGCACACTGGCGGAGGACCGCGCCTGGTCGACGTGTCCAAGGACGGCAGACCGTTTTATGCCAGCTTGCTGGTCGAGGTCATGAAGATGTTCAGGAATAGAGAGCCGGGCATTCCGCTGACGGAGACGCTGGAGATCATCCGTTTCCTCGAAGCGGCCAACGAAAGCCGGGCGACAGGACAGCAGGTTAAGCTGTAACCGGCGGGAGGCCGTATTATCGCCCCAAGCCATATTTCTTGCGGCATTGTTGAAACCGAAATCGCATCCTTGCGTATAAGTATCGTAACGTTAGCTATCCTTGGAAAATCAAATAGGAAATACCCGGAGGAGCCTGTCACCTTAGCATTGCTATGTTTATTTTAGCAGCTATGGTCGATGGGCTTCTTTTTGTATGTTTTTGCCTGAATATCCACAGGATAAGCACGATAACAACAGAGGGGCGGTCGGTCATTATGCTTATTTTTCAACTGGCTATCATTTTGCTTGCTTCCAAAATTGCGGGGGACCTCAGCGTTAAATTAGGACAGCCTTCCGTGCTCGGGAAGCTGCTGATCGGGATCGTCTTGGGACCGACGGTGCTCGGACTCGTCACGAATACCGATATTTTAACGGAAATCAGCCAAATCGGCGTCATTCTGCTGATGTTCATTGCCGGACTGGAAACCGATGTCGAGGAATTCAAGCATACAGGGAAGCCTTCCGCTTTTGTAGGGGTTGCGGGAATTATCGTGCCGCTGACCGCAGGCTTTTTGGCTGGGCAAGTGATGGGGCTGCCGGCGATCCAGGCCGTGTTCCTCGGATTGCTGCTGTCGGCCACCAGCGTCAGTATTTCGGTGCAGGCGCTGAAGGAAATGGGAAAGCTAAAGTCTCGGGCTGGGGCTACGATTCTGGGGGCCGCGGTCATCGATGACGTATTGGTCATCATCGCACTGGCGTTTGTGATGAGCTTTGCAGGGGGAGACGTGAATCTAGGAGTCGTTGTCCTGAAAAAAGTAGTCTTTTTCGCTGGAGCGATTCTCGTTGCATGGAAGGTCGTTCCATGGGTATTGAAAAAGTTCGCGCCTCTCCGTGTGACCGAAGCGGTCATATCCGCCGCTCTTATCATCTGCTTTGCTTACGCCTATTTGGCCGAATATGCGGGGGTTGCCGCGATCATCGGAGCTTATATCGCCGGTGTCGCGATCAGCGTAACGAAATACAAGCATGAGGTGTTCGAAAAGGTCGAAACGATCGGCTATTCGATCTTCGTTCCGGTGTTCTTTACTTCCATCGGCGTGACGGCGGAGTTCACGGGAATTGCCGGCAATCTTGGCTTAATCGTCGTACTAAGCGTTCTGGCGATTCTCACCAAACTGGTCGGCTCGGCGCTGGGAGCGAAATTCGCCGGCTTTGCCTGGAGACCTTCCTTGGGGATCGGGGCAGCCATGGTATCGCGGGGCGAAGTCGCGCTGATCATCGCCGCCATGGGGCTGGACGCCGGTTTGCTGAGCAAAGAGATGTTCGCCGTCCTCATTGTCGTCGTCTTGGTGACGACCCTCGTGACGCCGCCGATGATGAAATGGTTTTTCAAGGAGCCAAGGACTTCTCCATCCATGGAAAAGTGAAAATTGGAAAAAGAGTCCCGGACAACGATCTGGGACTCTTTGTGTCTAAACTTGCATTACTTCCACTGCGGGCCGGAGTAGCCATTCGCCTTGAGGCCCTCGTTCACTTCCTTGATGATCTGGGCGCCGCCTTTGTCGGACCATTCCTTGACCATTTTATCCCAATCGGACAGCGGCTTTTCGCCGAAAATCATTTTCGTTTGTTCCGTGTACAGGAACTTGGACAGCTCAGTATCCTTTGAGGCCTTCGTCTCGGAGACCACCGAGTTAACCGGATTGACGAGATGTTTCGTCTCGCCATGCATTTTCTCCAGGCTGGCCGCCAGTTCGCGCAATAGCGGGACGGTATATTCCGTCGAATAACCGTTGGACGTGTCATTAGGGGCCCACATCGTTTTGTCCGGCAAATAGTTGATCGGTGCGAGACCTTTTTCCTCGGCCTCGCGGCGCACGCTGCCATTCTCGATATTGTAGCCTTGGCCTTCTTTGCCGTTCAGCCAGTCAAAGTCGATATTGCCCGCGTTGCGCTGCTCCAGCGGCACAAATTTCCGGCCGTAGTCGAGCATCTCCAAAATTTTGTTCACTTTGTCCGGCTCCTTCGCCAGCTTCGCATTCAGCATCACGATGCCGTAGTAGCCGGGGGAGGAGGTGAACCCTTGCGAACCGTCCGGCGCTTGGAACGGGGGGACCGGCACGATTTTGGCGTTCGGGCTTACGTCAACCAGGCCTTGCATAGAGGTCGAGCTCATGCCGCGCGGTGTGCCGATGAAGATGCCCGCTTTGCCGGAATAGAACTCCTTGTTCGTCTGCGTCCAGTTGAGCAGGGCAAAGTCTTTTGTAATCGCGCCTTCCTTGTACAGGTCGGCCAGCCAGCCGATGTGCTCTTTTCGCGCTTCGGAGATAATGCCCGGGATGACTTGTCCATCGGCGTTTTTATGGTACCAGGCATCGAGATCCCAATAAGCGCTCATCCCGAAGCTCGGGTTAATGTTCGCGGACATGGCCAGTCCGTACGTATCGTTCTTGCCGTTACCGTCAGGGTCGTTTTTGGTGAAGGCGATCGCCACTTTTTTCAGCTCGTCGTAGTTTTTCGGAACCTCCAGCCCCAGCTTGTCCAGCCAATCTTTGCGGATGATCGGGGTTAGCTGGTAGTTCTCGGTTAAGTATTTTTGGACCGCGTATATTTTGCCGTTCACCGTTACCGCTTTTCGGACTTTATCAGGAATCTGCTTCATCGTCGGATACTTGTCAAGCAGATCGTCGAGCGGCAAAAAGGCTCCCTGTTTTGCCCATTTATAGAAATTCGAATCCGCTCCTTCCATGACGATGATGTCGGGAATTTCGCCCGAAGCGACGATGGCGCTCAGCTTCTGGTCGTAATCGGAGCGGACCACGTATTGCGGCTTGAAATCGACGTTGAATTTCTCGTTGATCATTTCCAGGCCCTTGCCTCCGGTTGGAGGAAACGCCCCGTAACGGTAGTCGATCATCGTGATCGTCTGTTTTTTCTGGCTATCCGTTGCGGCTCCGGCGCCTCCGGCGTTTGGTAGATCGGTCTTTGTGTCGCTGCCGCTGCAGGCGGACGTTAAGGTTATGGCTCCGACGAGCGCGGCGGCCGTCCATGTTTTTCCTCTGTAAATCATTTACAAGCCCCTCCCCATGTTTGGATCATACTCTGAAATTTTTGTTTATACAAGTTCGTATGTCTGACGGGATGCCCCAAGTCAGCCTTTAACGGACCCTAGCATCACCCCCTTGGCAAAATGCTTTTGCAGGAACGGATACACCACGAGAATCGGAACGGTCGCGACGATGATCGCTGCCATTTGGATCGTATCCGCCGGCGGAGCGTGTTCGAGCAAAATCTGACCGCTGCCAAGCGCCGCCTGCGCTTCTCCGACGACGACCATTTGCCGCAAAATGACTTGAATCGGCCATTTTTCCGGTTCGTTCAAGTACAGGATGCCTGTGAAATAATTGTTCCAGTGCATCACCGCATAGAACAGGGCGAAGGCGGCCAGCGAGGGCTTGGATAAAGGCAGTATGATGTTCCGGAACACCTTCAGGTCGTTGGCGCCGTCGATGACCGCCGCTTCGTGCAGCTCGTTCGGGATGCCGACGAAAAACTGCCGCATGACGATCAGGTTGAACGGATTGATGGCGATCGGCAGGATGAGCGCCCAGATCGAGTTCAAAAGGTGCGTTTCCTTCACGATCAGGTATGTCGGAATCATGCCTGCGCTGAACAGCAGCGTGAAGAGGACAAGCACCAGCATGATCCGTTGGCCAATGACCGGGCGGGCCAGCGTATAAGCGAAGGTGGACGTAAACGCCAGGTTAACCGCCGTACCGATCATAGTCACAAGCACGGTCACGCCGACCGAACGGACGAACGATTCCGAAGCGAAAATATATTCATAGGCGCTGAGCACCCATTCCTTCGGAAACCAGATGATGTCACGCTGCAAAAACTCTTTGTACGAGGCGAAAGAGACGGCCAGCACGTACCAGAACGGCGTCAGCATCATCAAGGCGATGAGGCCGAGCAGCAGGACGTTGACGATATCGATGAACCGGTCTCCCAGGGTTCGATGATGCATACGGATCCTCCTTCCGAAGCGGACGCAGTCTAGAATACGCCGTCGTCGCCGAGTTTTTTGGCTATATAGTTGGCCGACAGGACGAGCACGAGCCCAACAGCTCCTTTGAACAACCCGACCGCTGTCGCGAAGCTGTAGTCCGACTGTCCGATTCCCTTGAAGAACACGTATGTATCAAGGATGTTGCCGATTTCCATATTGAACGGATTCAGCAGAAGGAAGATTTGTTCGTATCCGGCATCCATGACATGTCCAAGCCGCAGGATGAGCAGGATGACGATCGTATTGCGAATGGCCGGGAGCGTGATATGCCACATTTGGCGAAACCGTCCCGCGCCGTCCATGGTAGCCGCTTCGTAGAGCTGCGGGCTGACGCCGGCGAGCGCCGCAAGGAACAGAATCGTTCCCCAGCCTGCTTCTTTCCAGATCACCTGAAGGATGACGATCGGCTTAAAGTAGCTCGGATCGGTCAAGAACGGAACCGGCTGCGCAAGGCCGAACCCTTGCTTGAGAAGATCGTTGACGACGCCGTTTCCTTTCAAAAAGATCGTACAGATTCCGATGACGACGACCCATGACAGGAAGTGGGGGAGATAAATCACTGACTGGACGATGCGCTTATAAGTTTGGTTGCGCAGCTCGTTCAGCATCAGGGCCAGTACGATCGGAACCGGGAAGGCGAATACGATTTGCAGAAACGAGATCGACAAGGTGTTCCACAACACCTGCACAATTTCCGGATCTTCGAAGATCCGGGCAAAATGCTTCGAGCCCGCCCACTCGCTGCCCGCAATCCCTTGAAACGGGCTGTAATCGATAAAGGCCATGTACAGCCCCGCCATGGGGACATAGCGGTAAATCAGGAAATAGGCGATGCCGGGCAAGCCGAGCAGCAGCAAGTACCGGTCCTTCCATAGCCGGGCCCGCAAACGTCCGAGACGGCTCGTGGAAGCGGTCTTACGAATAGCGGGTGAGGAGTGGGGGTGGGGGGACAAGGTGCTCAAGCACATTCCTCCTTGGGGCCGCAACGAACCGGAGGCGTTTACATTCCGACGGTTGCGAATCGTTGTTGTTGACCCGATTATCCGGGAAGGGACAAGTCACGGCAATGTTCCATTTTTCCTGGGTATGACAAAAAAGGATAAAGATCCGCAAAAAAGGAAAAAGCCGCGGAAGCGCGTCATGACGGGGTTTATCGCTATGGGGTAACGGTGAGGATAATGAAAAAACGCCGGTTCGGAAGGGCCCGAAGCATCGGCGTTTGAAGGAAAACAGCGGAAACGGAAGAGCTTCAATCGCCCCGAAACCGCTTGCGGTATTCGCCCGGCGGAAGCTGTTCGTGCTGCTTGAACACGCGGGTAAAATTTTGAACAGAGGTGTAGCTGAGTCTCTCTGCAATATCTTTGATCGGCATTTCCGTGTGCGCCAGCCATTCTTTGGCCTTGTCCATTCGGAACCGGATGAGATAATCGATAAAGTTCATTCCCGTCTCTTCCTTGAACATGCGGCTGAGCTGGGAAGGAGATACGCGAAGCCCGTCGGCCAATTGCTGAAGCGACAAATCCGTATCGAAGTGGTTATGAATAAACCGGATGACCTCGGTGGTCATGCGCTGTTGTTTGCCTGTATGCGCCAGCTCCAGCCGTTCGGCGATGGAGGGGAATACCGTGCCCGCCAGCCATTCCGCCACTTCGTTCATTGTCGTCATTTCGTACAGCCGCTTGTAAGGATCTTCCCCGAACACCTCGTGCGGGGCCAGCTCCAGTTCCTGCATGTAGAGAACCAACTCGCCGATCAAGTGGGCGAACAAGCCGAGCGCCGCATGGAAATGCCGGACGAATTGTGGCATGTCCCGAACCCATTCTTGCAGCAGCTCTGCGCCTTCGTCCGCTTTTCCCTGCATAACGGCGGTAATGATCCGCTTCTCCCGTTTGATTATATCACTTGCAAGCTGGTTTTCGGCCGGAACGACCTGCTGCGGCGTCAGCAGCTTGCCAGGACCGTACAGCAGCCTATAACCGAGCAGATCCCGCGCCTCCCGGTAGGCGTCGTTGATATCGCGATACGTCAGGACGGGATGAGAGCAGGCGATCGTGACAGTGAATTGAAAATATTTGGCGGAAGTATCGAGGAGCTTCTGTACGGCAAGCAGCAGGGTTTCCAATGCGGTGTCACCTTTTTCGAGTCCGACGATCAGGGCCATTTGGCCTGGCATGGTAATGCCGGATGCGCAGGAAAACGACTCCTCGAACACTTCCTCCATCATTTTGCGCAGGGCGAACATCATGAGGGACCGGTCTTTGTCTTGGTACTGCTGCTGAAAGCGGGCGTAGTCGTCAATATCGATCAAGCACACCGCATACCGGCTGCCCCGGAGCTGGAATCCGAACGTCTGTCGGACCCGTTCCGCCTCGCTGTTGTTCATTTCACCGCGCAGCAACTGATGCACGATCGTTTCTTTTAGATATGGCGATTGCTCGTTCAACTGCCGGCGCAACTGCTCGTTCGTTTGGAGCATCCCGGTTACGTAGGCATCGAGCACATGCCACTCGTTGCCGGTCCCGGCAGGGGAATTCTCGCGAGACGGGGGCAGAAGCCGCTGCAGCAGATGCTGTACGGGACCATACATCCGGGTGGAGCCGAAGCGGGCAATCAACACCCAAAAAGCGGCGAGCAGCAGCACAATCCCAAAGGTCGTCACTTGAATCCGGTCTGCTTGACGAGTCAGCTCCTTCTTAGGCGTCATGGCCACGTGCGTCCACCGCGTATAATCCGACTGTCGGACGGCAAGCTGGTACGTTTCTCCGCCGATGTCCGTCTCTCCCGGCTCGCCGGAGTAGTACCGGGTCAACCCGCTGGCGAACAGGGCAGGCCGGGTGCCGATTTCCCCTGGCGTCTTGCTGATCAGGACGACGCCCTTCTCGTCAAAGACGTACAGCTTGCGGTTCCCTCCTAAGGGAACATGCACGGCAAAGTCGGCCAGCTTGTCCTTCTGGATGTGAAGCACCAGGATCCCGCTTCCCTGTGTGTCGGAGAAAATCGGTACCGGCCTTAAATAGAGCAGTTCGTCCTGTCCAGGATAGGTGTCGGGCGGTACGATCTCGGAGCGAAAATGAGGCGGAATCCGGTCAATAATATTGCGGTAAGCGAATTCATTAAGCTCGATGAAGCCATGCTTGCTGGAATACACTTTGCCGAATTTCAAAAAGATGACGGAAACGTCATATTGAAACTCGGAGATGCTCCGCTGCTTTTGAATCGTATCGGCCAGCTCCTGCATTTCGTCCAAATATTTGCCAGAAGGCCCGAGCTGCACCGCTTGCTCCAAAGCCCGGTGATTGGTGAGCTGAATGGAAGCTTTATCAAGCCCGGCCCAGAACGAATCGACCTGGCGCTGCATTTCTTGTAAAACGAGCTGATGGTTTTGGTTGACCTCGTCTTGAATGGCTGCGGCGGACATGCGCGCAAGGACGGTTCCGGTCAATATGACGGGCAGCAGGCTGATGACGAGGGAGTAAACGAACAGTTTCCTTTTAAAAGACGTGTTGCGAAACCATGGGAACGGTCTCCACATGGACTTGCACCCCCGACTGGCCTAAAGTTGTTCTCACTTTGTCTCTATTGTTACATTAAGAGTAGTCTGTCCGGATGCGGACTGTCAAGGAAGGCGTGGGAAATTTCTCCAGAAAACAAAAATAATAGAGGAGAAATCCTCCAATTTATGATATAGTAATGGAGAATGCTGTCAGGGGAGAGTGAGTCATGGATTCCATCGTTTCATCCTTGGTTCGAACTTTAACGACCTATTTTACGGATTTGTTGGAACAACAAGCGGACGGCAGCCTCGGCATCCGGGATGACGAGCTTGGCGCTTTGGCGAGCTGCTGCACGACGGGCCAGGCCGCGGCCTTCTTCGTCCTGGATTATCGTTTGCATGGAGGAGAGGGGCTTGCCATCGCCTCGGGCTTGGCGGCGAACGTGCTCTTGCGGCAGCGGCCGGACGGAGCGTTCGGCCAGCCCTATTACGTCAAGCACGGCGACCCGGAAACGGTCGACATTGCGGAGATCGGTGCGGTGGCGAACAGCCTGTATCTGCTGCACCGTCATGCCGGTTCGGCGGAAGCGAAGGAAAGCCTGATCCGCTCGGCCCATTATTTGCTTACGGAAGTCGCGGAGGAGAAGCCCGGGGCTGTCTATAAAAATCCGAATGCACGGCATCATGACGTGCTGAACGGGGATATGTACGCGGCGCATACGTTCGCCCGGGCGTACGAGCTGAACGGGGACGCCCGCCTGCTGGAGCAGACCGTCCGCGTATTCCGCCACTTGATCGAACGGTTCGGCAAGCACGAGCCCGATTGGTGGCCTTACATCGAGCACTGGGACGGAAGCGTGGCAATGGGCAACAGCGTCAGCTATCAGGGGATTATCGTCGCCTTTGCGACTACAGCGCTGCCTCTACTCCCGCAGGAACTGCAGCGGCAGTGGCAGGAGACGGCGGAAGCGGCGGTGTGCCGGATGCTGGCTGCTATGAAGGAAGGGCCGAACGACGGCAACGAAGCGCCGTGGTGGTGTAGGGATTGGAGCAATGTGTGGGAGATCGATTTGGCGTTCACCCGTTACGCTCATCTCCCCGAAGCCCGCGATTATGCCGAAGGCCGTTTGAAGGAGCTGGACGACCGGCTAACGCGAGAGGGCTGGTCGGTGTTCGCGCCGAAAGGCTTGCAGCGCGATCCGGAGCGGGCTCCGGTCAGCACGACATTCCGGAAAGCGGCGACGTTCGCCGGTATTTTGGCCTCCATGAAGCTGGACGATTCTTGGGGCATCGGGAGGGAAAACCAATGACATCTATCAGACCAAAGCGGCTGCCTATGCCGCCCGGGTTGATCGTATCGTGCCAGGCGCTTCCGGGGGAGCCGCTGTACGGCGAAGGGATTATGGCCCGCATGGCGAAGGCGGCGGTTATCGGAGGAGCGGTGGCGATCCGCACGAATGGCGTAGACGATATCCGCAGCATTAAGGCCGCGGTACAATTGCCCGTGATCGGGCTGCTTAAGCGGGATATTCCGGGCTCGGAGATTTATATTACCCCCGAGCTGGAAGACGTGGAGGCAGTGCTTGCAGCCGGAGCCGATATCGTTGCACTCGATGTGACGAACCGGGAAAGCCGGCTGGAGCGGGTCGTTCCGCTGCTGGAGCGGATTTGCGAAGCGGGGGCGCTTGCGATGGCTGACGTATCCACGGAAGAGGAAGGGCTCGCCGCCGAGCGGCTTGGCTTCGACATCGTGTCCACGACATTGTCCGGCTATACGCCGTACAGCCCGCAGACGAAGGAGCCGGACCTGGAGCTGGTCCGGCGGTTGTCCGCCCGGCTGACCGTTCCGCTTGCCGCGGAAGGGCGTATCTTCAGCGCGGAAGAAGCGGAAGCGGCGATTGAAGCGGGGGCGACGTTCGTGGTCGTCGGCGGGGCCATTACCCGCCCGCAGCTCATCACGCAGCACTTCGCCGGGGCTGTGAACAGCCGTTTGGATGCGAAGCCTGCCGTGGCCGGAAGTGGGGAAGCGCAGAGGAGGTCTGGGCTATGAACCGGCAGTACGGATGTGACATTGCCGTGATCGGCGGCGGCATCGGAGGCTGTGCCGCAGCGCTTGCCGCGGCCGAAGCCGGGATGCGGATCGTGCTGACGGAGGAGACGGATTGGATCGGCGGACAATTCACGAGTCAGGCCGTTCCGGCGGACGAGCACCGCTGGATCGAACAGTTCGGCAGCACCCGCAAGTACCGGGAGTTCCGCAACCGCGTTCGCGGATATTACAAAGCGAACTATCCGCTGACTGCGGAAGCGATGCGCAGCGACCGGTTCAACCCGGGCACGGCCAGCGTCAGCCGCCTGTCCTGCGACCCGCGCGTCGCCTTGTCCGTGCTGCAGGATATGCTCGCCCCGCATATCCATGCGGGACGAATCACGCTGCTGCTCAACGTTCGTCCGACAGCGGCGGATACGGACGGCGATACGGTCCGCTCCGTCACGCTGGAGCATACACTGTCCGGCGAGCGCATTGTCGTCGAAGCGCGCTATGTGCTCGATGCGACGGAATGCGGCGACCTGCTGCCGCTAACCGGCACGGAATATGTGACGGGGGCCGAATCCCGCAGGGACACCGGGGAGCCGCATGCGCTCGAAGGCAAGCCGGAGCCGCTCGACATCCAATCGGTGACGTGGTGCTTCGCTCTCGATTACCGCGAGGGGGAGGTCCATACGATCGAGAAGCCGAAGGCGTACGAGTTCTGGCGCAGCTATCAGGCTCCGTTTCAGCGAGACCGGATGTTTAGCTGGACGCCGCTGAAAACGAACGAGGCGGTGAAGCGCTTTTCGCTGTTTCCCGAAGCCGAAGCTTTTTCGTTATGGGATTACCGGCGGATAGCCGACCGCTCGCAGTTTGCTTTGGGGACGTTCGACAGCGACTTGACCCTCGTCAATTGGCCGCAGAACGACTACTGGCTCGGCAATGTTTATGAGGTGCCGGAGGAAGTGCGGCAGCGTCATTTGGAGGGTGCTAAGCAGTTGAGTCTCAGCCTGCTGTACTGGCTGCAAACCGAAGCGCCCCGGCCCGACGGCGGGAACGGGTATCCGGGCCTGCGGCTTCGCGGCGATGTGACGGGGACGGCGGACGGACTGGCTAAGGCGCCGTACATCCGCGAATCCCGTCGCATCCGGGCGGAGTTTACGGTCAAGGAGCAGCATATCAGCCCCAAGGTGCGCGGTGCGAACGGTGCGGAGCCGTTTGTCGACAGCGTCGGCATCGGCAGCTACCGGATCGATCTGCACCCGACGACAGGCGGCCGCGAAGGCTTCTATATCCCGAGCCTGCCGTTTCAAATTCCGCTCGGCAGCCTGATTCCGGTGCGGATGGATAATCTGCTGCCCGCCTGCAAAAACATCGGCGTCACGCATTTGACGAACGGCTGCTACCGTCTGCACCCGGTGGAGTGGAATATCGGCGAAGCCGCAGGCGCGCTGGCCGCATACTGCTTGCTGCGGGGAGTTTCCCCACGTCAAGTGCGCCGCGATCCGGCCCGGCTCGCCGATTTTCAAAGTGCGCTGGTTCAGCGCGGCGTGGAGCTGGCGTGGCCTGTTATGGGGCCGGTGTAAAGGAAGGGCATAGGGCGGAAGCTTGTTAGGAGGGACGAGGTACGTTTGTGGGGGAGCGGGCTCTTGTGCTGCAAGCCGGTTATCGACCGGGTGCAGCGATAGGGGCCATCAGGTTTGGAGCGGGACGATCTAACGAGCGATTGATAATTTCCAGCCCGCGATGAATCCGGCGGTTCGATCTTTTGACGGAGATCGGTCTGCAGCATAGTTGGCATGAAGGCTTGCGGGCCTCTTAGCTTTTGTTTGCCAAGAGAACGAGCAATAGTGCCCGATTTTGAAAGATCATGGTCGCTTTCTCATGATTAATGAGGCGAATTATTAATGATATTAATTATAAAAATCGATAATTTGACCTATTCGGTGATTGAGAAGCTTCTAAAAAACGAGGAAGATTATCATCCGTTTGATCGGCGATATGTAGTTCTGAGGAAGGGACGAGGCGGAAGCTTGTGAGCTGAAACGGCATGAAGACGTTACCGGTCAAAATTAACGCGAAAAAGTTAAACTATGCCAAAAATCTCACGGTTTCCCATCCGAAAGTGAGCGAGCCTCTACCGCTGTGCAAGTTGGAGAGGCTCGCTTTTTCTATTTTCTTGGACATCGTCACGTCTAAACCAACACGAAACGGACCAACAAAAAGTTGGTCCGTCAAAGGCCGAAAATAAAGGAACAGCGGTGCGTTATTGGGAGCGTTAGAACGATTGTGAGAGCATAGAGGAACGCAGGTGCTTTAAGCATGTCGAAAAAAGTTATACTCCTTCAGGATGGCGGCAATAAGTGATCACAGGTGCCCTACTACGATTAGACAAGCCAATTTAGGTGGAATAACGCATGCCAGTTCCTCTAAATATTCAGAGGGGTTAGAAAGGTTGAGAAATGCAGCTTCTGCAAGCACCGCATCAACCAGTCGAGCCATCTCATGTCAACTACAGCTGAGGTTCCGGCTTCTCCAAAGGATGAGAAGGGAATGCTCCCTTATTCATCCAAGCGGAGTAGGTCAATCGTGCGGCCCTTCTTCAACGAGGCGGAGTAGGGCCAAAAGTGCTGCCGTTCTCCATCCAAGCGTAAGCAGCGGTGCAACGGCTCCGGCCCAGTCTTCTTCGTTCAAGCATCCTTAGACGTCCGCGTCCGGTCCGGCGCTGCCGCTCAGCCGGTCCCATGCAAGCTTGGCGGCCCCGGCGACGCCCGCGGCGTTCCCGAGCTCGGCCGCAACGATAGGCGTTTCATGGTATACCGGCATGGCGCATTCACGGACGATCCGGCGGATCCGTCCCAGCAGCGCGTCGCCTTGGGCGGTGACGGCTCCGCCGAGCACGATCGCCTGCGGATTCAGCACATGCGCGAGGCTGATAAGTCCGGCCGCCGTATATTCGGCGTATCGCTCGATGACAGCCGGCGCGGCAAGATGTCCTGCCGCCGCCAGGTCAAAAATCGATTTGGCGCCGTCCGGCAGCTCTTCGCTGCGAAGTCCCGCTTCGGCTGCGAGCCGAAGCAGCGCCGTTACCGAAGCGTACTGCTCGTAGCAGCCGGACAAGCCGCAGTTGCAGGGCTGGCCTCCCCAAGCGATAACCATATGGCCGAAGCCCCCGGCAAAGCCGCTGCCGCCGTAGTCCGGCCGTCCATCGATAATGCGCGATCCGCCGACACCGGTACCCAGCGTGACGCAGATGAAGTCGCGGTACGGCCGTCCGGCCCCGAGCCAGGCTTCGCCGACGGCCATCGCGTGCGCGTCGTTCGCGACGGCGACCGGTAGAGAGGAAGCCTGCTCCAAGGCTTCGCGCAGCTGCAGGCCGGTCCAGCCCGGCAGGTTCGGCGTCGCATAGGCAACCCGGCCGCTCAGCGGCTCGACGTAGCCGGCTGTGCCGACGCCGATGCCCGCAGGCATCAGACCGGCCGATGCGGCGTGCGCCCGGAAATCTTCGATGATGGCGTGCAGCCTGCCCAGCAGCGCATCGCGTCCTTGCTCTGCTTGAGTCGGGGTAACTGTATGCTTCAGCACCTCGCCGCTATCGTCTACAATTCCCGCTTTGATGTTCGTACCGCCCAAATCAATACCCAAAACAACCTTACGCATGAGACGAACGCTCCTTACCAGGCGTACGCAGACCATTCCGGTCCAGAAACGCCATATAATCTTCGTACAGCTTGACGGACGATTCATGCCCCGCGTGAACCGGACTGCCGGGCTTGTTCATCATACCCAGATATTGATAGCCGAGCACTTTGTCTACCCAAGGCGATACGGTTCGCAGCTGACGCTCAATCCGTTCGAAGGTGGGAGGGTAGAGCACCTTCCCTTGAAAACGAAATAACTCCACGTCCGCCCAAAGCGGCTTGCCCGCCCGGTCATGCGCTTCCCGCAAGGAGGCGAACGTTCGCTTCGCTTCCTCATGGGTGGTCCGGTTGACGCCGAGCTCGTCCTGATAGGCGATATAATCGACCTCCAGCGAACGAAGCTGCGCGACGAAGCGTTCGTCGGCTTTTACCGTGCGGGTGCCGTATGGCGCGATCAGCACCTTGCTCGGGCCGTGCTTGCGGCACCGATTGGCCAGATCGTTCGCATACGCGATATAGTTGTCCGGAAAATATTCGCGGATGGCCGCTTCCACCGGGAAGTACCATCCGGCAAAGGAAGGATGGTGGCCGTATTTCTCCGCCAGCTCCTTCGCGACATCGATGCGCAGGCGGGAATAATCGCCATCGAGCGACAACCGACCCATAATCGGCGTCGTGAAGAAGCCGAGCCCGAGGTACAGCGAGACGTTCAGCTTATCTCCTGCAGCCAGCACCGCTTCGAGCGGATCTTGGCAGACGGTATCCCAGCGCCAAGGCATCACTTCCGACGGATAGAACGCTTTGCCGTACAGCGCTACGCTGAGCAGGACGAAGGTATCCATGCCGGCTTCTGCCATTTCCGTCATTTTCAGTTCCCAGTCGTGAGCTGTGAACTGCTGGGTCGCCGCATTCCAGGTGTCGCCTTCATACGGATTGCAATGGTAAAAATCGAACCACGTGCCCGTGATCGGTTTCATCGGCGGTTCCTCGCTTTGCTTGAGATAGGGGGTAGACTTTATAGCCTCGTAAAAACGCTCGCCGCTCCGCGCACGAATCACGCTTCCTCCCGCGCAAGCCGGAGCGCCTCCCGCACGCTGCCGCCCGCCTGCCGCAGCAGGCGGCTTGCCCGTCCGGCATCCGTAGCCGGACCGAGCAGCATAACGATGGCGGTCTTCACATCGCCTCCCGTCTGCCGCAGCGTGTGCGCCGCCATCTCCGGCTTGACGCCGGTCGCCATCTCGACGATTCGCTCCGCCCGGCGCAGCAGCTTGCCGTTCGTCGGCTGCATATCAACCATCAGGTTGCCGTAAACCTTGCCGAGGCGAATCATCGTTACGGTGCTGAGCATGTTCAGCACCAGCTTCTGCGCCGTACCCGCCTTCAAGCGGGTGGAGCCGGTGACGACCTCCGGTCCGACGGGCACTTCGATAGCGGTGTCGGCCAGCGCGCCGATTAGCGAGCCGCGAACGCAGCTCACGGCAACGGTGGCGGCGCCGACCTCGCGCGCGTAGCGCAATGCGCCGGCGACATACGGCGTCCGGCCGCTGGCGGCGATGCCGACGACGACGTCCCGCGGCGAGAGCCCGCGGGCTTCAAGATCCGCCGCGCCGCCTTCGGCGCGGTCCTCGGCAGCTTCGTCGGCCTGCAGCATGCCGCTTCCTCCGGCCATGACAGCCTGCACGAGGTCGGGCGGGGTGCCGAAGGTCGGCGGACATTCGTAGGCATCAAGGAGCCCAAGCCTGCCGCTCGTTCCTGCCCCGACATAGAACAGCCTGCCGCCATCGCGGATCGCTTCCACAATAACGTCCACCGCAGCGGCGATGTCGGCCAGACTTTCTCCGACATGACCGGGCACTGACCGGTCGGCTTCATTCATATAGCGGACCAAGTCCGCCGTTGTCATTAAATCCAGCTCGGGAGCTTGCGGGTCCCGGGTTTCGGTTTCGAGCCGGTCCGTCTCGTGCGCGTTCATAGGTCACCTGCCATCGGGTTCGATTTGAAAAAAAGCTCCTTAAATGAACTTCAGTATGGAGATCAATTCCATTATATAAGGAGAAAATGCTTTCCGTAAACCTTTTTTCGGAGGAAAATTCCTCATCTTTTCAAAAAAATGAAGATAATCTCTATCTCGTATAGTATAATGGAACTAGTACTCGCGAACATAGGAGGTTCCTGTCATGATCTGCATTTCCGCCATTGACGTATTCCCGCTCCGCCTCCCAATGAAGCAATCGTTTCGGATCTCCCAAGGAACGGTCGGCGCCGTATCCGCCGGAGCGCCGCATGTCTATGTCCGCATCACGGGAGACAATGGCGTCGAAGGATGGGGGGAAGCTCGCCCGAGTCCCCGTTGGAGCTACGAAACGCCCGAATCCGTATGCAGCGCGGTTTCCGATTACCTGAGGCCGGTGCTGCTCGGTCAGCGCGCTGACGACTTGCCGGCCGTTCATCGGATGATGAACCGCGAGCTCGCAGGAAGCCTTCACCCGGGCCAGCCGATCGCCAAGGCGGCTGTGGATACCGCGCTTCACGATCTGATCGCCCGCAGCTACGGTCTGCCGGTAGCGGCACTATGGCAGTCGGGTTCTTCGCACCCGGTCCGCTTGTCTTATCTGATCAGCACCGACAGTCCGGAGGAAGCTTCTCGCAAAGCGCGGGAGGCCGTGGCCGAAGGCTACACCGGCGTCGATGTCAAAATCGGGCTGAATCCGGCGAATGATCTGGATATCGTCGCGGCGGTGAAGCAGGAAGCGCCGAAGTTATTTTTCCGCGTGGATGCGAATCAGGCATATTGCCTGACTCAGGCGGTTCAACTGGCCAAAGGCCTCGAACGTATCGGCGTCGACGTGCTTGAGCAGCCGCTGCCGGCCAACCAGCTTCATGCTCATGCCGAGCTGCGCCGCAAAGTGTCCATCCCGATTGCGCTGGACGAGAGCGTCTGGTCGCCAAGCGGCGTCCTGGAAGCTCTGCGGAGCGAAGCTTGCGATATCATCGTTATCAAGCTGACGAAAATGGGCGGCTTCCGCGGCGCCAAGCTGTGCGGAGAGATCGCCCGGGAGAGCGGGCTCGGCTTGCTCGGTGGCGGGCTGACGGAGTCGAAGCTGGGGCTTGTCGCCTCGGCGCACCTGTTCCGTTATTTGGAGCTGACAGACCCGGTCGACCTGAACGGGCCGATGTTCCTGAAGGACGACGCCGTCGAAGGAGATTGGCCGATTCGCAGCGGCGAAGTCGTCCTGCCGGAAGGACCAGGGATCGGCTGCTGCATCTCGGAAAGCAAGCTGCAGGACTACGCAGCCGACGCTACGTAAGCCGGGCAAACTCCGTCTGGCCGCCCGTCGTACAGTGCCGCAAAGAGTACGGGGATCGCATATTGAAACGTAACCAGCCGTTATCACGACCTGCAAAGGGGAGCAACGCATGAAATTTTATGTCAGCTGCGATATGGAAGGGATTGCCGGTGTGACGCTGAGGGAACAACTGGTAAGAGTGGAGCCGCTGTACGAAGAGGCTCGGCGGCTACTCACACTGGAGACGAATGCCGTGACGGATGCGCTGCTGGATGCGGGAGCAACCCGGATTATCGTGAAGGACGCCCACGGAAGCGGCTTTAATTTCATTCCCGAGCTGTTACATCCAGGGGCGGACTACGTGATGGGCGCGACCCGGGTCGAGAACCGTTTTCCCGGTCTCGACAAAACGTTTGACGGCGCGCTGCTGATCGGGTACCATGCGATGGGAGGGACCCCTCTGGCTGTGAGGGACCATACGATGACCTCGCAAGGCTGGCAGTCGCTCCGGCTGAACGGCCGGCCGATCGGCGAGATCGGACTGGATGGGCTGTTGTTCGGCTTGCAGGGTGTCCCGGTGCTGTTCGTCTCCGGCGACGACAAAACGTGTGCGGAAGCCGCAAACGAGCTTCCCGGCGTCGTCGCGTACGAGACGAAGACGGCGCTCGGCCGGCATGCCGCCTTAATGAAAGCGCCGCAGCGGGTACGCAGCGAGCTGCAGGCAGCAGTGCGCAGCGCCATAGAGAACGTTAACTATCCGAAGCCGCTCCGCCTTGACGGGCCGTACGAGCTGACGATTCGTTTTCTTCATACCGAGCAAGCCGATGCGCGCAGATATGACGGAATAACAGCCGAAAGGACGGACGGGCTGACTGCCGTTTACAGATCAGACCATATAACCGGACTGCTGGCAGCAGCCTTCTGAACGATGAAACGAATACGATAAAAAAGGTGGTTAGTTATGAACAAACAGTCAATCGGCGCGAAAGCGCTGCTATGGATCGAAAGCAACTACAACTCGCTGACGAAGGCCGAGAAGAAGGTCGCCGACGTCGTCCTGCAGGATAAAGAAAAAGTCGTGTACAGCTCCGTGACCGACTTGGCCGAGATGGCCGCGACGGGGGAGACGACTGTGCTGCGGTTTTGCCGGAAGCTTGGCTTTCGCGGCTACCAGGAGTTTAAGCTGGCAGTTGCCCAAGACCTTGTCAGTCCGAGCGAGAACGTGCACGGCGCCATTGACGAGAACGACAAGATCGGCGAAATCGCTCAGAAGATTACATCCAGCAACAGCCAGGCGTTGAAAGATACGATGAGCCTGCTGCAGGAAAAAGAACTGCAAAAAACGGTCGATGCGCTGCTATCGAAAAAACGGATTTTCTTTTTCGGCGTCGGGTCGTCCGGCGTGACGGCCATGGACGCGCAGCACCGCTTCATGCGGCTGGGCTTTCAAGCCTTCTGCGCGAACGATGCCCATATCATCACGATGAACTGCGCTTTGACGGGGCCGGACGACGTGGTGGTCGGAATTTCGACGTCGGGAAGCACGAAGGATCTGGTCGATGCCGTTCGGATCGCGAACGAAAATGGCGCCACGATCGTCTGCTTGACGAACCACGCCCGCTCGCCGATTACTCAATACGCCGACGCCGTGCTCCTTGCTTCGTCGAAGGAAACGCCGCTGCAAGGAGGGGCTTTTGCTTCCAAGCTTGCACAGATTCATGTACTTGATATTTTATCGACCATTGTGGCACTGCGGCGCAAAGCGGAAGCATTCCAAGCGATCGAGAAAACCGCCAAATCCGTCGTCGACAAGCTGTATTAGAAAATAAATTCGTAAAAATAAATAAAAAAGGAGGAAGTCTCCACCCGAATGTTGTATAGTCTAGTTAGAGGACAGCATGAAGGGGGGATTTTCTTTTTTTTCGGCTATCCGGTCTTAACCATAGAAAAAAATAAACAAACATCGGAGTAGAGAGAGCCACCTGAGACACGATGGAGGTGGCACAAAATGAAAGCGTTTCACAAAACGGGTGTCGCAGCATTTTCCCTTATCTTGGCCTCGATAGCCGGGCTGGCCGGATGCTCCGGGGGAATGGCGAAGCCGCAAGGCGATGGCGCGGGCAAGACCGATGCCGCAGGCGGCAAGCCGAAGGATAAGGTGGAGATCACCTTCTGGCACGTGTGGACCGATAAAGACGCCGGTCCGATTACCGCGCGGGTCGATGCGTTCAACAAGAGCCAGGACCGCATTACGGTCAAGGTGCTGGGCAACCAGGATGCGACGAAGCAGCTCACGGCGATTTCCGGCGGCAATCCGCCCGACGTCGCGCTGACGTACTGGAACAATATCGGCCCGTGGGCGCATGCCGGCGCGGTGCTGCCGCTTGCCGATCACCTCAAGAAGAGCAAGCTCGATACTGCGAACTTTATTCCGGCGGCTTTGGAACGGATGAAGGTGAACGATCAATATTACGCACTGCCGTTCACGGTCAGTATGGCCAGCACGCTGATGTACAACAAGAAAGCGTTCCAGGATGCGGGCATCGCGAAGCCGCCGGAAACGCTCGAAGAGCTGTTCGATACCGCCAAAAAGCTGACCAAGCGCGAAAACGGCGCGATCTCGCAAATCGGCTTCATTCCGGATTATCCGTGGATCGATAACGTGTTCTGGCCGATTATTTTCGGCGGCGGCTGGGTGGATGCGAACGGGAAAATAACTGCCAACCAGGAAGCGAATGTCAAGGCGATCGCCTACCAGCGCAAATTTTACGAGGAGTTCGGAATGGACCAGATCGGCAAATTCCGCTCCGGTATGGGACAGCGGGGGACGCCGAACGATCCGCTGCTCACCGGCAAGCTGGCGATGATGATCGGCTGGGAGTACAACTTCCCCGACGAACGGAAGCCGGATGGCCCGATCGGCATCGCTCCGTTCCCGTATCCATCGGACCGGCCCGATTTGAAAGGCTCCGGGATGGTCGGACCTCGCGCGGTGTTCATTCCGAAGAAGGCGAAGCATCCGGAAGAAGCGTGGGAGTTCATGCAGTATTTGATCGGTCAGGAATCGCAAGTGGAATTCTCCATCGAATCGAAGACGATTCCGAGCTGGCTCCCGGCGCTCGACGATCCGAAGCTGCGCAAGAACGAGAAGCTGGCCATGATGCTTGATTTCTATGACAGGGCGAAAAGCAAAACGCTGCAAGGGTTCCCGAACAGCGTCTACATTAACGAATATTTGCAGGCGCTGACCGAAGAGACGGAAAAAGCGCTGAAAGGGCAGGCGACGCCGCAGGAAGCGATGGACCGTGTCGTGACGAAAATCCAGCCGCTTGCGGACAAGGCGAAGAGCAAATAACAGGGCGCCGGAGGAGGAGCCTTCCCTCTTTCGAAAAACCTGACACGAAGGGAGTGAGGCCGCAATGGCTCGCGCCGCTGCCGCAACGGCCGGATTCCGTCACCGGAGGAATAAAGCGTTATGGACGGGATTACTATTTATCAGCCCGTGGATTGCCGGATTTCTTTTGTTTCAACTCTACCCAATTGCGATGTCGTTTTATTATAGCTTGTCAGAATATAACTTGTTTTCCAAGCCCGAATGGGTAGGTCTGCAAAATTACAAGAATTTGTTCGCGGACAGCAAGTTTTATTTGTCCATGTACAATACGGTTTACATCACCGTGTTCGGCCTGCTGCCGCATCTGGCGTTCGCGCTCGGCATGGCGATGCTCCTGAACATGAGCGTGCGCGGACAGTCGCTGTACCGCACGATCTACTTCCTGCCGACGCTGGTGCCTGCCGTAGCCAGCTCCTTGCTGTGGATGTGGCTGCTCAACGCGCAGTACGGGCTCGTGAACAAGCTGCTGGCCGCCCTCGGCCTGGTCGAGCCGAACTGGCTCGTCGACCCGATGTGGACGAAGCCCGCTTTGGTGCTGATGGGCTTCTGGGGCACCGGCACGCAGACGGTGATGTACTTGGCGGCGCTGCAGGACGTGCCCAAGGTATTCTATGAAGCCGCCGAAATCGACGGCGCCGGCCGGTGGAGCCGCTTCCGCCACATCACGCTGCCGGCTATTTCTCCGATGACGCTGTTTTTGCTGATCAACGGTCTTATTAACTCGTTTCAGTTTTTCACGCAGGGGCTCATTTTTGCGGAAGCGTCCCAATCGGTGGGTGGGCCGGAAAACTCTATGCTATTCTACGCGATTTATTTGTACCAAACCGCTTTTTCGTTCCTGAACATGGGGTACGCCTCCAGCATGGCGTGGATTTTGTGCGCGATCGTGCTCGGTTTGACGCTGCTTATTTTCCGCTCGTCCGCCCGTTGGGTGTATTATGGAGGTGAGAAATAATGGCGCAAACGATGATCGGCCGCTCCGGCTCGGGGACAGGGGTCCGGAGAAAGCCGGGAATGCGCTACGTTCGCAAAACCGTGCTGCCGCATATCGGCTTGGCGCTCGCTGGCCTGCTGTTTTTGGCCCCGTTCGCATGGCTGTTCATTACTTCCATCAAGTCGGAACAGGAGATTTTCGCGATCCCGACGGTCTGGTGGCCCGACAAAATCCAATGGCTGAATTACGTGCAGGCGGTTCAGACGATTCCCTTCATTCAGTATACGCTCAACACCGTGTTTGTCTGCGTGCTGTCTGCGGTCGGGCAGCTGTTCGCTTCGCCTTTGGTGGCGTACGGCTTCTCGCGGATCGCGTTCCGCGGGCGCGACTTCTTGTTTTTCGTCATGATGGGGACGATGATTTTGCCGTTTCAGGTGACGATGGTGCCGATCTACGTCATGTTTAACCAGATGAACATGCTCGATTCGTATTGGCCGCTTATTTTGCCGAACTTTTTCGGCGCCGCCTATTATATTTTCCTGCTTCGCCAGTTTTTTATGAACATTCCATACGAGCTCACGGAATCGGCCAAAATCGACGGAGCGTCCGAGTTCCGCATTTATTGGCAGGTGATTCTGCCTTTGTCCCGGCCGGCGCTGTACACCGTAGCGCTGCTTACGTTCCTGCACGCTTGGGGCGATTTCCTGGGACCGCTCATTTACTTGAACGACCCGGAGAAATGGACGCTGTCCGTCGGCCTCCGGTCGTTTATCGGAGAATACAAAGTTTCATGGGGCCTTCTGATGGCCGCTTCAACGCTCTTCACGGTCCCGATTATCGCACTGTATTTCTTCGTGCAGAAGCAGTTCATTCAAGGCATTACGCTGACAGGCTTTAAGTGAGACAGAGCATCCGGGAAATGAACATAAATGATTCGATTCCAATTCACCCATCTGGAGGAAAGCAAATGAAAAAACGATCCAACGTTACGGCAGCCATTCTGTCTTTGGCATTGGCCGGGGGGATGGTCATCCCCGCTGCGGGCGCATCCGCAGAACAAACAGCACAGGCTACCGCACCTGTGGAAAATTTGGCTTTGAACAAGCCGTATACGTTCGAACCCCCGTATCCACGGGATTCGCATTTCGGACCGAAGGAAGACGCTTATCCGGACGATACGGGCAAGCAGCTGACGGACGGCGTTTTCGGCGGGCTATCCTTTTCCGAGAAAGCGTATGTCGGCAAGCTGTGGCAGGGCTACCGCACCTTTAAGCTTGATCTGGGCGAGCCGGTAACGATCCAGGACATTAAGGTCAGTACGCTGCAGGATTTGCCGAGCGGGATCTTTTTCCCGGACGAAATCTCGTACTCGATCTCGGAGAACGGCAGCACGTGGCAGCATCTCGGGAAAGTAAAAAGCGCGCTGCCGACGACGGAAAAAGGCCCCGTGAAGCAAACGATCGCCAAAACCGGCGTCAATACGGTCGCCCGCTACGTCTATATCGACATTCCGGCGGAATCCTGGCTGTTCGTCGATGAGATCGAGGTCATGGGCACGCGCGACAAGTCGGGCAGCAAGCTGAAGCCGAACAAAGCGCCGAAGCCGGATCAAGGGTATCCTCGTCCGGGCTCAAAGCAGACGGGAGGCATTCGCGATGAAGTGCTCATTTATACCGGGGAATGGCAGTACCAGCCGAGCGACTGGGTTTCGTTCAAGAAAGAGGACTTCAAGCCGTACGTTTCTTATGTGGATCAAGACATGAAGCGCAAGGACTTTATGTTCGACGGCTTCTTATTTTTGCCGCTCCCTGCTTTGTTAGACGGCACCAATTACGGTTCGGCGGGGAAGCCGACGAACAAAGGTCACTTTGAAAAGTTTCTTGACCGCGTGTTCCGCGACGATTACGAGCTGGGGGCGCTGAACGAAGCGGTGAAGGAAGCGAAGGCGGATATGCCGAGAAGGAAATACGAGGCGAAGGTCGTTATCGCAATCCCGTATCCGCGTACGGATCAGAGCGATTTCGGCGATGTAGACGGCGACGGCATCAGCGAGAACTTGAACGTCAAGGAGGTCGGGGAAGCGGAAGCTACGAAGAACCGGCTTAAGGTGACCAAGTGGTACGTCGACGAGGTATACAAGCGCTGGAACGCGAAAAATTACTCCGACCTGAAGCTTGTCTCGTTCTATTGGTACAATGAATACATTGGGCATCAGTTAAGCGCGATGGAGCATGAGGTGGTGAAGCAGACCGGCGATTATGTCCGCTCCAAAGGCGCGACGTTCCAATGGATTCCGTATTATTTCGCCCGGGGCTGGAACGATTGGAAAGAAAACGGATTCGATGCGGCAGCCATGCAGCCGAACTATTATTTCCATTCTGATGCCAACGTCGACCGGATGAGCACGATCGCTCAAGCCGCTTATGATAACGGCATGGGCGTCGAGATCGAGCTGAGCGACGCGGCGCTGACGGACGAGAAGCTGCGTAACCGCTACTACGCATACTTGGACGCAGGAAAAGAACACAAGTTTATGAACAAATCGTACAACGTGTTCTATCAGCAGGTGAAAACGCTCTGGAAGGCTGCACAATCCAAGACGCCAATTGAGCGCGAAGTGTACGACCGCACGTATCGGTATATTAAAGGCAAGTATAAAGTAACGAATCCGCAAGAACTTCAAGCGTTAGAGCAGGAAGAGCAGGACGCGGAGTAACGAAATCGAAGAAAAAGGGGAATGAAGCATGAAGACGATCGTCACTTGCCAAGGCGAGGTGCGCCTCGAAAACCGGCCTGAGCCATCTGTAAAGGAGCATCCCAAGCGCGTCCTGGTGAAGGTGAATTACTCTTCGATCAGTCCGGGAACGGAGCTCGGCCTGCTGGCGAATCCGGCCATCCCGGACGGCTTCGCGCTCGGCTACAGCGCCGCCGGTACCGTGCTGGAGGTCGGCAGCGCCGTGGAGGGGCTGAAGCCGGGCGATTTCGTCGCCTGCTACGGCGGACCTTACGTTTATCATGCGGAGCTGTTGTCCGTGCCGGAGATGCTGTGCGCGAAGCTGAGCGGTCCCGAATCGCTGCCGACGGCTTCGTTCGCCGGGCTCGGCTCCGTCGCCGTGCACAGCACGCGCAGGCTGGCCCGCCAGTTCGGCGAGACCGTCTGGGTCGCCGGACTCGGCGTGCTCGGTCTGCTGATCGCGCAGCTTGGTGACCGAGCAAACTACCGGGTTTTCGCCACGGATATGAAGGACGAACGGCTGCAGCTTGCGACCGCGTGCGGCATTGGCGACGTTCACCGTGCCGACGATCCGCTGCTTGCCGAGCGGATTGCCGCTTATACGGAAGGTCACGGCTTCGACAGCATCGCCTTGTGTGCGCACGCCACGTCCTCGCAGCTCATCGAGTCGTGCATGCAGCATCTGGCGTTTCGCGGCAATTTTGCTTTGATCGGCAACGTGCCGATTCAGTTCTCACGCGATCTGTTTTTCGCGAAGGAAGCGGATTTCGTCATTGCCCGGGGAGGCGGTCCGGGGCGATATGATCGCCAATACGAGGAAGAGGGGCTGGATTATCCGAAATCGTACGTCCGTTGGACGGAAGGGCGCAATATGCAAGAATTCGTCCGCAACGTGGAAAGCGGGCGTCTGGCGATCCGGCCGATGATCACGCACGAATTCGCGCTGGCTGATGCCGTCGAGGCGTATGAGGTGCTGAAGCGTGAAGCGTCCTCGGCGCTTGGCGTGCTGATTCGCTACGATTCATAGAGAGGTGAAAGAGGATTCCGTGGAATTTTACGGGAATTCTCTTTGGCTTGTTGAGAAAATGGTCAATTGAAGTGATAGAGGTTACGAGAGGGTGGGGTATCCACTTCCGACCACTGTTGTCCTCGGGAAATTTGATTAGAAGCCGCTTGTTAGCGGACATTTCCCGAAGACAAAGGTGGCCGCTATCGCTTCTACAGTGGATACCCCACCTGCGTATGTATCTCTATTCATTTATAATGACCACTTTCCTCCATAAGTTCAGGATTCCCGAGATATTCTATGGGAATCCTCTTTTTATTAGAGGCAAGGGGATCAGGTCGGCAAGTTTAACGCCGTTTGAATATTTGTCCGATCCAGCTCGATTTGTTCGGGAATATGATACGGGCGGTAATACCCTCTGCGCATCATGTAATTCGTGATCTCCTCGTGGGTGGAGATCGCTTCGTCCAGCTGCTTGCGCAGGACGGTTTTGATATCGGGACTGGCGGTTTCCGTAAGCGCGACGGCATAGTTTTGAATGCCCGTTTTGGCGGCGATTAGGAAATCCATAGCAATCACTTGATCGGTCATCGTGCCCATACCGGTTAAATTTTTGATTAGCGTGTTCATGCGTCGCTCCTTTTCTACGCGTTAACATTGGCCAGCAAAGCATCCAGCTCTTGCAGCTGCCGGGTCGACAGCTGAACGTCCTGCTCCAAAAGCTGCCTCAGGTCTTCATCCGATACAAGGCCACGCATCGTTGCCGATTTGGTCATGCAAATCGTTTTGAAGGCCGCGATTTCGTGCAGATCCAATGTTTCATGCAGGCCGTATGTTTTTTTCATGATGGGTTACCCTCCACGTTCCAGCTCGGTATTGTTCAGGGCTTCAGGACGACTTTGATGCAGCCGTCCGTTTTGGTATCGAATACCTCGTAGCCGTGCTTCGCCTGATCCAGCGGCAGCACGTGTGTGATAATATCCCCGGGATCGACCTTGCCCTCTGCAATTAAATTGTACATATGCGGCATGTAATGGATCACCGGTGCTTGTCCCGTACGGATGTTTACGTTCCGCTGGAAAATATCTCCTAACGGGAAAGCATTATAACGGGCTCCGTAAACGCCGGTAATTTGAATTGTTCCGCCCTTGCGAACGGCTTGGGAGGCGATGACGACGGCACCCAGCGAACCGCCCTGGAGCTTGAGGCCCGATGCTAGAAACTCCAGCGGGGTCATTTTTCCATCCATCCCTACGCAGTCGATGACGACGTCGGCTCCGCCGTGAGTGATTTCTTTCAAATGGCTGCCGATATTTTGTTCCTGCTCGAAATTGACGGTTTCCACCTGATTGTGCCGCTTCGCATGCTCCAGCCGGTAATCCACGTAATCGACGGCGATGACGCGCTTCGCCCCTTTGAGCCAGGCAAACTTTTGCGCAAGCAGCCCGACCGGGCCGCACCCGAGTACGATAACCGTATCGCCGTTCTTTACTCCAGCGTTGTCTACGCTCCAAAAGGCCGTCGGCATGGCATCGGCGATCAGACACAGCTTCTCGTCTTCGACCTCGCAGTTTTCCGGAAGACGGAAGGGGACGAAGTTGGCGTAAGGGACCCGCATATATTCGGCTTGCCCTCCGGGATAGCCGCCGGTCGTTTCGGAGTAGCCGAAAAAACCGCCCATGTCCCCGTTCGGATTCGAATTGTCGCATTGGCTTTCCAATTGATTTTTGCAGTAGTAGCATTCGCCGCAGCTTACATTAAACGGGATGACGACCCGGTCGCCTTTTTTTACTTTGGTTACTTCGGGACCGACCTCTTCCACAATGCCCATCGGTTCGTGACCGATGATATAATCTGTGGGGAAATTTGGAATCATGCCGTGGATGAGATGTAGGTCAGATCCGCAGATGGCCGTGGTGGTCAGCTTGACGATGATGTCGTCCGCTTTTTGGAGCTTGGGGTCTTCCACCTGCTTGACCTGCACGTTCTTGATACCTTGATACGTAACGGCTCTCATGGTGTAGCTCCTTTAAGGATTATTTTTCGGGGGTCGCAAACAAACCTAAGCGGGAAGTATCCTTCGGGAAGAGCTGCATTTCCGCGATTTGCATCGTCGTCTTCGCCGATGTCAGATCCAGCTTGAATTGTTCGTTCAACCGATTGGGGTGCAGCCATTTTTTGCGGATCATCAGCTGCGAAATTTCTTCATGCAAATCCAAAGCTTCGAACATGAGACGGCGCAGCAGTGTTCTTACCTCGGCTGTTGCTGTCTCCGACAAGGCGATCGCGCAGTTGCGAGCGCCGGTCTTCGCGGACATCAAGAAATCGAGCGCAAACGCCGAGTCGGCCAAATTCGGCATGCCTTCGGCATTGATCGGGTCCAAGTAGTCTTTATTCATCGTATCGTTCACCGCCGTTTATTGAATTGGGGTTGCCGGATAAAGGCTCTGCAAATCCTGCAGTGCTTTGATAGATTGTTCGACATCCTTTTGCATCAAGGCTTTCAGCTCTTGGTCAAAAACAAGCCCCTGCATCATTTTCGATTTGGCCAGACAGATCGTTTTAAAATTAAGCATTTCATGAATCTCCATCATTTCATGTGGAGCCAGTGTCAATGGGGTCATTGGGAATCACCTCCGGTTGCTTGAACACGGATAGGGTTTCCTTAACAGTTTCCGCCTATACCCGGGCAGCATTCCAAGCGGCATAGAACTCGGCAACCGAATCGTAGCGTTCGTTCCGGTTAGGCCGAACCGCGCGCAGAGCCGTTTCGTACAGTTTCTCGCCCGCTTCCCACTTCGAGTAGGAGCGATCGCGTTCTCCGCCCAGCAGGCCGAAAGCGAGCGCCCCCATATTAAAAACATTGGTTCGTGCGTCAATGTTTGCGCCGAGCTCGAATTCTTCGGGCGACATAAAGCGGGAGGAGCCCCATATTCGGCCCATCGTATTGATAAAAGGCTTTTTCTGATAAAGGTCGATATCGCAAATTTTCGTCAGGCCCTTCTTAAAATCGTACAAAATGCTGCCGTCGTAAAAATCGACAGCGACATAACCGCTAGCTTCGACATGTACGTGGAACGAAAAGATACAATCCAACGAACGGAGCCGTTCTTGAACAGGCAGCTGCCGGAAACGGAAAAATGGAGAATCCGGATGCGTGTATTTTTGCGGCGGGGGAAAGGACCAATGCGAATGCAGACATTCGCCGTCAAACCAGTCGAATATGGCCGCATACCCGTTCTGCATTTCAAAATGTTCCTCCAACGTGATGAGATGGGGATGATTCAAGGCTTCATAAAGCGGGAGAGCCTGCTTTAATCGGGTGATAGTCTCTTGAGGGGTTCCGGTGTAGGCCACGGTTGGTGCTCCTGCGTACTTCACGAACTTCTTGCGGCCGTCCCGTTCGATGCCGAAGGACAGGTTTCCTGAGTCCTGCTGGTCAAAGACGCAAAATACCTGGCCTAGATCCCGCAGCCACTCGAAGGGATGAGGTTCTTTTAATTGAAATGATACGCCGTCTATGTTTACGGTAATGGAATGGTTCGTCATGGCACGCCTCCATGGATTCGAAATGGGTAAAAGCACTCCCACATTTTAGCACACGTCTTGAGCGATTCCATGGCATGCTTTCGGTAAATCCAAATTTTCCGGGATGTTTGGCATACTAGGATATACACATTCACCCAATTCTGCATAGACAATCACCTAAAAAGTATAGAACCAAATATAATATCGGGAAAATTAAGATTCAAATAAGGGGTGAGTTTTGTTGCATCGACAAAATTGTATCCGTGTCCCATACACCTATGAACAATGTATGGCGGACTGCACAGCCGGACCTGATGGAGGGTATCCTTATGAGTGCAGGGTACCATGCAGGCAGTATAAAAAAAAGCCTTGGTATCTAGCGTGTACAGCACCTATGGCATATACACCTAGAATACCTTTGGCATATACCTATGTAACACCTAGCTACTGGTACCATCCCTACTAATGGTAAAATTATAGCGCAAAAGGAAAGAGAGGCTGCAAAAACGCCTCTCTTTCTCATGTAAACCTTAATCTATCGTGCGTGTACCGTCTTCTTCCGGAGCAACAAGGGCTATCGTACCGTCCGTTTCGTCGCCTTCGACAAAACGCTGCAGCGCCAGCAGCTTGTTATCCCAATATCTCTCGTAGTACGCCAGCCACCGCTTCAATTCGAGCAGTGGCTCGGGCTCCAGCCGGTATCGCGTTTCGCGGCCGATTTTTCGTTCTTTGACCAGTCCGGCATCGGCCAAAATGCGCAAATGCTTGGAAACAGCCGTCCGGCTCATCGGAAAGTGGCCGCTGATCACGCTAACGGGCATTTCCCGCTCGCCCAGCATGCTTAACAACTGGCGGCGCGTTGGATCGGCAATTGCTTGAAAGACGTCAGTCTTGCGTGAAGGGGCGGCCATATCAGCCCTCGACGAAGGTAACGAGCTTTTGCACAATGCCGGCCCAGCCTTTGTCCATTGTTTCGCGAACGACTTGATGCGGCTGCCCGAATTCGGTAACCTTGTCGGCGTCCCAGCCGGAGTGAATGAGCGTAAATTCCGTCTGTCCGTCCTTCTCCGTCAGCTGGAACACAATTGTCCAATCTTTGCCCCAACGGAACGAAAGGCGGTTCGGAGGGTCAAGCTCCGTTACTTTGCAAGGGGACATGCCGAACGGACCAGCGTTTAATTGGAATTCATAACCGAGAACAGGCTGAAAATCGTTGGGCATAAACCACGTGGCGATGCCTTCTGACGTGGCAACGGCGTCCCATACTTTTTGAATCGGCGCTTTGAGCAGGGCGGTTCTGCGAATTTCCGGCAGCGTATTTTGCGAATTGTTTTCCATATGATTTCATTCCTCCGATTGAATGGGTTAGGTTACTTCGAGGACTTTACTTTATCTTGATGGCGAAAACGCAAGGCGGACCATTTGTCGTCGACGGCTACGTTGCTGACCGGGCGGTAGGCTGTTTTTGCCTGCAACATCGCGGCCAAGCTGTCGCGGTTAATATCTGTTTTCACTTTCGAGCTTTGCTTCGGGTAGGTGATCCAGAATACCGCATCTTCCTTCAAGAGCGGGATGACTTTCGGTACCCAGTCGTCCGTTTCTTGCGCGTTATGAACGAACAGCTGAATAAAATCATAGGTCTTGTCCGGCTCTGTCTCGCTTTCGATGCCGAGCCGGTACCCTTCGGGAGCATTTATGACTAATGCCGCTCCTTCTTTGTACCGCAGTTTTTTCAACAACGCTTCCACGAGCTCATCCCTTTCCTTGTATAGCATGTCCTTGAAGCGATCACCCGTATTATATGAAACCAAAAGGTTTCGTGTCAAGGTGCAGAAAAAACTGGTTATAAAAAGCCCGAATACCTATCGACTCATCGAAAGGATCCGGGCTTTGCAGACGATTTGCTATTTTTATTTCATCTTTATACGGGCGGCTTCGCGCACCATGTCGGGGGTGACATGGACCCGGGTAGGGGAAATGCCGTTCCGGGCGTGCCGGTTGATGCGGTCTGTCGCCGCGTTAATGGCATCAACGTTAAACGGTTCTCCGGCGATGCATAAGGCGATCGCTTCTTCAATCGCAGCTTCCCGTTCGTTTTCCAGTTCAAGAAAACGTTCCAGGTGCGCGTTTTGTTTACGGGTATGATTTGTGATGGCTTCATGGACATTCATCAAGATTAGCAGCTCCTTTTAGCAGACCGGAATTTCGATAAAATTTATGATACTATAAGGGGCTTGGCGTGACAATGCCGCAAAATCAAACGGACGGCGTTTCCTGCGGATCCGACAAACAGATTACAATTATTTAATTACATTAAGTAAAAAGATTAACTACATTAAATTAAATTTTAGTTAACCATGTTAATTTTTAAAAAGGAGGGAGAGAGCTTCATCAAAAAGCGGCAAAATCCGCTTGACGAAAGAACTTCCGCCATGGCATATAGGTTGTATGAAAAAGGAGGGGAACGAATGCTGCCGGATCAAGGAGTGTTAGAGAGCGGATTGACGATGATTGCAATGTGCAAGCAGGAAACAGGGGATATATGGCACGCTCATTTCGGCGCCGCCGCGATTGCCGGTTATTTTTTTGCGAAAGAAAATCGGTTGTCCGACCTGACGATGCGCAGCCTGACCGATCAGTGCGAAGCGATGATCAAGAAGCATTTGCGGACGCCGGCAATTAGAAAGGCGAACGGGTGTGCGGTTCGGCAGGCCGAATCGGCCATTTTGGAAGCTCTCGAGCCTACGATCGATCGGCTCCATTGGGTCGGGCACAACGTCATTTACGCTGCGGTCAGCTTGCTTGCCATCCATGAGCTCGGAGGCTGGGGCAGTGAGAAGAGTATAGGCGGCATATGCGAACTTCTTCGTTCTTTTGATAAAACCGTCCCCGGGCGGTCATGGCTTGGCTATACCGCTTCGGAGGTAAGGCGGCTCGGTCTGGCCGAAGAGGATCGTTTTCCGAAGGTGGAGGACGCCCGGCAGCTCTCGGAGTTTATTTTAAACGAAACAGCGCAGTTTAAGACGATCTACCGAGCGGAGGCGCACCATGACCTGATCGGGCACATGCTTACGTTTTCGCATGCCTTGAACATTTTGTCGGATCTGGGTCATGATTCGTTATTCCGCCGAGGGTTGTTTCCGCTCTTTACTTTGGTCAAGGTGCTTCGGCGAAGTCATGACCTCCGGCCGGGGGACCCGATCCGGTTAGTCTCGCCGGTCGACCGTCTGCCGCTTCAGAAAGCTGAGCGGGCAGCGGCATTGCCTACAGAGCCGGCTTATTGGACGGCAGCTCTCGGCATGCATGATTGGGATTTCGGCCATTCGTTTAAATTCGCTTTCAGTTTTTATAACCATTTGAATCGGTCACCCCGGGACAAGGAAACATCCGTCGAAAACTTTCGCTATCTTATCTATGGTTAAGGCGGGAGGGGAGCTGTGGCGGCAAGCGCTGTCGGGTCGAAGCGTTGGACCTGCGCGCGGCGGTTTGCAGCACGTTTGCCGAGCGGTTATGATAGAAACGTTATTTGCAAATAAGAGCGGACGGAGTGACGGATTGCATGCAGATTCATAATATTATCTTTACGGGCCGGATGTACCGGGAGCTGGAAGCCGCATGGCCGGGGGGCGCGGGCAAGCAAGTCTGGTTTCTCGCCGAATCCGAGGTGAGCGAAGCCGATATGGCATGGGCCGATGCGTTTGTCGGCTTCAAGCCTGTTCCGGCGTTTCATCTGGAATCGGTCCGCTGGGTCCACGCGCTCGGAGCGGGCGTCGATGCATTCGTGTACCGCAAGCCATGGAAACCGGACGTGCTGCTCACCCGTACGACCGGCTCGTTCGGACAGAAAATCAGCGAATATTGCCTCGGTCATATGCTTGCCGATCTCCAGCATCACGAAGCGTTTGCGCGCAGCCAGTCGGACCGGAGCTGGAACCCGGTTCCGCCGCTGCCGCTGTCCGGAAGCCGGGTGACGGTGATGGGTACCGGCTCCGTCGGGCAAGAGCTTGCCCGGATGCTGCAGGCGTTGGGAGTTCAAGTATCGGGCGTTTCCATGCGTGGGGAAAGGAAGCCGCATTTGGATCGTGTTTATCCGTTGTCGAACATCGGGGATGCCGTTTCCGCCGCCGACTGGATAATCAATACTTTGCCGCTGACCGAGCAAACGGATAAGCTGTTCGGGCCTGCGCTTTTTGCGCGGATGAACAGGGCCGGCTTTATTAACGTCGGCCGTGGCCCGTCGGTCGATCATGCTGCGCTGCTGGAGGCGCTTGATCAAGGCCATATTCGTCTGGCGGTACTCGACGTGTTCGAGGAGGAGCCGCTCCCCGATGCTTCTCCGTTATGGAAGCGCAAGGATGTCCGGGTGACGCCTCACGTGGCCGCCGTTACTTCCGTGGAAGAGGCGCTGAGCGGTTTCCTGGAGACGCTGCGCAAGCTGGAAGCGGGGGAGCGAGAGCTTGAAAATCGGGTGGACCCGGTACGCGGGTACTAAACGGTTTCCGGGCTGCATAACCATGCAACGAGTTTTAGCTAGCTTAGGAGGAACAACATCATGAGGCCAAGCGATGAAATCTTTGATATTTTTGACGAACGGATGAATCCAGCGGGACAGGCTTCCCGCTCCGAGGTTCATGCACGGGGGCTGTGGCACCAAACGTTTCATTGCTGGATTGTGGACCCTGCGGATGGGGATACGGATGCGGTGCTGCTGTTTCAAGAGCGGCATCCGGGCAAAGATACGTTTCCGTCATTGCTCGATACGTCCTGCGCCGGTCATCTGCTGGCAGGCGAAGCAGTCGAAGACGGTGTCCGCGAGCTGGAAGAAGAGCTTGGACTGAGCGTTCCGTTCGAAGCGTTGGTTCCCTGCGGAATGTTTGCCGAGGAGGACATTATCTCCGAAGCGTGCATCGACCGCGAGTTCTGCCATGTGTATCTTCGTGTAAACAGGCAGCCGCTGACCCAATACCGTTTACAACCGGAGGAGGTCACGGGCTTATACCAGGTTCCGCTTGAGCAAGTACGGAAGCTGGCTCAAGGAACATTATCGGAGCCGATCCGGATCGGTGGCGTAGCGCCGGATGAGAACGGTGTACTTGTTCCGGTTGAGCGTACGGTCGGACCGGCGGATTTCGTTCCGCATCCGGGGGCTTATTATGAGCTGGTGCTGAAGGCGATAGACCGGATAGGAAAATCCGCGCTTTGACGTGGGGCGCTGAGCCGCATCCGGGTTTGCCAAGAGCGGGGAAATGGAGAGGCGAGGCAATAACAGAGAATTGGGAAATGAAGCAAAGCTGGGAAATGAACGGCGTATTTCCCGGGTAAGCGCACAACTCGATTCGTTACTCGATTTTTCAGACTTTTTCGACAATGGAGATGTCGGGTTTATCCTATATAATGGGATACTTGCCATTCATATAAAGAATTTCAAGAAATAAGCGGGTGCTCCGTTATCATCGACATTCCTTTAAGAAAGGTCGAATGGATGGGGATACCCGCTCTTTTTTTCATTATACGGACACGCGGCTGATGGTTAAGAACGTCTTATGCACGCCGCCCGCCGGCACTTCCACCAGCTCTTGCTTCCGGTTGAGCTCGTCGGTTTTGGCCATCCACGGCTCGACGCAGACGAAGCTTTTGCCGCTTACGGACCACAGCACGACATATTTGAACGGCTCACCGTACGTCATCCGCACGACCAAGTGCTCCGCCGGGCTGAAGGTAATGTCCCTCCGCTGCGCGTTGAGGAAAACAACCGATTCCGGCAGCTTATCGAGATCGATGATCCGGCCGTCGTAGCTTTTTTCCGTGCCGTCGTTGTAGTCGAAGTATTTCGACGCGTCGGTTTCGTAGGCGAGCGCTTTGCGGTCAGCGACGAAATACGGGTGGAATCCCGGATACATCGGCATCGGCTCCGCCGAGCCGTTCCGGTATTCCTGCTCGATAGTCAATTGACCGTTCTGCAACCGGTAGGTAAAGCGAAGCTCAAAATCGAACGGGTACGATTCCCGCGTTTCCGCGTCGCTGGCGAGCGTCAACGTAATGGCGGCACCGTCATGGGTATCCGTCGATTCGACACGCCAAGGGCGCACGCGGGCGACACCGTGATTTTTCATGCTATAGCGCTGTCCGTTCCATTCGTAGGCGCCTTCCGCGAGCTGTCCGGAGATCGGGAACAAAACCGGAATGCCGCCGCGGATATTGGCGTTAGGATCGTCGAACGTCGCTTTGTCCAAATAAAGCAGCTCCTGACCGTTCGCCCCGAAGCTGATGACGATTCCGCCGCGCTCTGGGGCGATTTTGAACCACGAACGGGTACTGTGCTCGATCAACTCGTAAATCTCGTAGGAATCTTGGTAAGTCCGGATTTCGTATGGTTTCATGGTCCGTCTCCTTTCTCGTCTCCGCTATATTTTACCATAACGTTTCACGTTTGTTCTACGAGGACGCTTTTCATCCATGACGAAAATCCGAATAACCGGCAAGCGCCATTCCGGGTATGCATAATATTTCTGCACATGAAGATACTGGAACTAAAAACAAGAGGTGGTCTTCATGTGCGAACGTTTTTCGTTGACGGCCGAGCTGCCGGAGATATCGGAGCGTTATCGGATCGGTCAGGTGACCTACGCATACAAGCCCCGATATAACATTGCGCCGACACAGCAGGTTGCCGTAATTGTCCGTGGGTCGGAAAGCCGGATGCTGGAGGAGCACCGGTGGGGGCTTGTTCCGTTCTGGGGGAAGGATGCCGTGAACGCCGACAGCGCAGTCGTACACGAAAAACCGGCGTATCGCAAGCTGTTCGGCAAGCAGCGCTGCATCATCCCGAGCAACGGCTTTTATGTCTGGAAAACGGAGGGCAAAACAAGACGGCCGATTCGCATCGTCATGAAGGACCGGGGCGTCTTCGCCATGGCCGGGCTGTATGAAGTGTGGAAAGATTCGCGGGGAGGCGAAACCCGCACCTGCACGGTCATGACGACGAGGTCGAACCGGCTGGTGTTCGATTACGACGAGCGGATGCCGGTTATTTTGGACGAACGGGACGTCGAGACGTGGCTCGATCCCACTATGAATGGTGAACCGGACAGGCTGCAATCGCTGCTCCGGCCTTACGCGCCCGAGCGCATGTATGCGTACCCGGTCTCCCAGCGGGTAGCGGACCCTTTTGTCGAGTCGGAAGAATGCGTCGAAGAAGCGGCGCCCCCCAAGTATGCGCTCCCCCGATGGTAAGACCGAGGGACGCGTCTGGGCCTGGGACGGCGTACCGGCCGCAGTAACCATGAGCCTTATTCCTTGATGGAGTAAGGTTTCTTGACGTTCGGATGAAGGGTGGAAAAACAAGTTAAAAAAGGAATTCGGCACGGCTCTCTCGAACTTGGAAAGGATACCTTTACCATGAAGAGGCTGAAGAGGGGGCATGTGCGATGGCAAAGCAAGTTTATCTTGTCGAGGAATGGATCGAGGAAGCGACGGTCGGCGATTTGCAGCAGGCGATGGAATCCGGGGAGCGAACCGCGGCGGAGCTGGTCCGGGCCTATATGGCGCGGATTGCGGCATACGACAAGCAGGGCCCGGCGCTGAATGCGGTGCTGGAGCTTAATCCGGATGCGCTTGCGATCGCCGAAGCGCTGGATGCCGAACGGCGGGCGCAAGGCCCGAGAGGACCCTTGCACGGTATCCCGGTGCTGTTGAAGGACAATATCGATACGGCCGATAAAATGCATACGAGCGCAGGCTCCCTTGCGCTGGAGGGACATTACGCGTCAAGCGACGCTTTCCTGGTCAAGCGGCTGCGGGAGGCCGGTGCCGTCATTCTGGGAAAAGCCAATATGACGGAATGGGCGAACTTCATGACACAAGGGATGCCGGGAGGCTACAGCTCCCGCGGCGGCCAAGTGTTGAACGCGTACGGTTCCAAGCTTGCGGCAGGCGGTTCCAGCACCGGGTCTGGCGTGGCTGTGGCGGCAAACTTGTGTACGCTGGCCGTAGGGACGGAAACGTCCGGCTCGATTCTGAGTCCGGCGGCGAGCAGCTCGGTCGTCGGCATCAAGCCGACGGTCGGGTTAATCAGCCGCAGCGGAATTATTCCGCTGGCCCACAGTCAAGATACGGCGGGACCGCTCGCCCGAACGGTGGCTGATGCAGCGCTGCTTCTCGGGGCGATGGCCGGGAAGGACTCCGCCGATCCGATCACGGGCGCGTCGCTGGGCCGGGTGCCTGCCGATTACAGAGAGTTCCTGGACAAGGACGGATTACAAGGGGCACGGATCGGCATTCCAAGGGCGGTTTACCATGACAAGCTGGGCGAGGAGGAACGCCGGGCGTTCGACGCTCATGTCGCCGCTCTGCGGCTTGCCGGAGCGGAGGTTGTCGATCCGGCGGATATTCCTTCGGCGCAGGAGCTCGCTTCATTCCACTCCAGCGTGTTCCGATATGAATTCAAGGCTGACGTGAACGCCTACTTAAGCAAGCTTGCGCCGCATCTGCCGGTCCATTCGCTGCGCGATGTTATCACCTTTAATGCGAAGCATTTTGAGAGGACGCTAAAATACGGCCAAACCACCCTGATGAGCGCCGAAGAGACGTCGGGAACGCTCACCGAAGCGGAATATGTGGAGGACAGGCTGAAGGACATGCGGCTGTCCCGCACCGAAGGCATCGATGCGACGATGGCCCGGCACAGGTTGGATGCTTTGCTGTTCCCCGGGGTATCCGGGGCCGGGATTGCCGCCATGGCAGGCTATCCCTCGATTGCCGTTCCCGGCGGCTATACCGCGGCCGGCCGGCCGTACGCAGTTACATTTACGGGGCAGGCGTACAGCGAGCCCGTGCTGATCCGGCTTGCCTATGCGTTCGAGCAGCTCGGACCGCAGCGGCGAAAGCCGACGTGGACGAGGTAAGAAGATAAGCGTGATACGATGAGTACGGATTGGAAAGAGATAAAAAGGAGCCGGGAATTAAGCGTCCGTAACGGACATTTAATCCCCGGCTTTTTTGCGTGCGCGAAAACGGCGCACCTTCATAAGATTGCCGCATAGTTTGTCGTCGCAGTACCGCTTGGACCGGTTGCGGGTGTCGTCGTAATATACCCACAAGCAATCGGGGTTGCTGCAAATGCGCATCCGGGCAGGATCTTTGTCGGCCAAAGTCTGTGCGAACGAGGCGGCGATTTCGGCTCTAATCTGCGTCCAGCTAAGCAACGTCGGCACGTAGTCCAGCCGATAGCGCTCGTCTGTCTGGACGAGCTGACGAACGACCGGCCCGTCGGCCATGACCCGGTTTAATTCCCCGAGATCTTCCGGATCGGGCCGCGAGCCTGCGGTGAAGGCTTGAACGATGCGAAGCAGCAGGTCCCGGAGCCTTTTCAATTCAATCATCTCTTGAGGCGAAGGCAGGTGAGGGACGGTAAGCCGGTGCTCGGACAGCCATTGCCCGATCCATTCAGGGCTCTCCAGCCGATCCTCGTTTCTGCCGCTGCCGCGCCAATCCCGCCACATGCTATTGAGAAAATCATCCCATATCATTGCGATCCCAGCTTTTTTGTCCCTTATTGTAGCAGGAAATATTGGCTTGCGCCAGCTTCTATACAATCGGCTTTGCTTGTGGTATATTATGGATGTAACCATTAAAATTGAAATAAGTGGTTACAAATATGGTGAAACGGGAGGAGAAGACGGTATGAACAAGAAGGAGCTGCTCCTGCACGAATGGGATATTTGTTACGATAAGGAAGACTGGTTTCCGCCGCTGCGCGAGGCGTTGAAGGGTCTAACGGCGGCCGAAGCCGACTGGCGGCCGGAAGGAGCCGCAGCCAACACGATCCGCGAAACCGTCCGGCATTTGACGTTCTATAAGGAGCGTATGCTAAAACGGCTGTCGGGCGAAGATCCGCACTATCCCGACGGGCTGACCAACGACGATACGTTTGCCGCGTACGGGGAAAGGGAAGCGACCTGGGAAGAAGAGGCCGCCCGTTTGGAGCATGTACATAAGGCCGTTCGGGCTGCGCTTGCGGAGTTAAGTGAAGACGACTTGGAACGGCCGCTTCCGAAAACTACGGTAACGCTTTCCGTTACGAGCCTGGTCGTACACGACGCGTATCATATTGGGCAGATCGTGCAGATCCGCAAGCTGCAGGGCTCATGGCCTGCGCGGCGCTCTTTCGACTAGCGAAGAAACAATAGATTTCAGCCATCCTCGATATCACGGCAAAAAGACCCGGGCCTTTCCCGCCAGTGCGGAAGGTTCCGGGTCTTTGCGTTGTGCCGTGCGTGCTTCGCTCGATACGAAGGCGCCCGCCGTTGGACAAGCAAGGAAAAACAAAAAAAATGCAAAGGACAGGAAAAATAAAATTCATATGGGAATATATAGAAATGTATCGACGATTTGGAGGACTGATCATTCATTCATTAAAGGGGGAGGTTACCTTGTCCAAAGCCAAAAAAATACTGCTGTTCTCTTTATCCGGTGTTTTGGCGTTAGGGGTCGCCGCAAGCGGAGGCAGCTATTGGTTTGTCCGCAATGCGCTGGCGAAGACCGACGGCGAACTGATTCTGGGCGTATCCAAGCCGGTATCCGTCATGCGGGACGATTATGGGATTCCGCACATTTACGCTTCGAACGAGCGTGATTTAATGTTTGCGCAAGGGTATGTCCATGCTCAGGACCGCCTTTGGCAGATGGAGCTGGCGCGTCGTTCCGTCAGCGGAAGGCTGGCCGAAGTGATCGGCGAAGCCGTGCTGCCGCAGGACCGGTTTAACCGTACGATCGGGTTCAGGCGAATGGCAGACGAACTGCTTCCCAGGCTGGACGAACGGACCAAGGAAGCGCTGCAGGCCTATGCAGACGGCGTCAACGCCTTTAAGGAAACGGGCTCGCTGCCGATCGAGTATACGCTGACCGGCGCTGCTTTCGAGCCATGGCAGATCGGCGATTCGATCGCCATCGGCAAGAACATGGCATGGTATCTGGGCGATAACGCCGTCACGGAGCTGTTCGTAAGCTTGTCCTTGAAGAAGCTCGGTTTCGACAAGACGCAATCGCTCATCCCGGAGATCAGACCGGTTGAAGGGGGGGCCGTTTCCCTCAAAGACGGGGACGCGCGGAAGCTTGTCGGCCTGATTGATGCATCGCGCCGATACGGCATTCCCGGCGAAGGGCTCGGCAGCAACAACTGGGTAGTCGCTGGAAGCAAGAGCGTAACCGGCAAGCCGCTGCTTGCGAACGATATGCATCTGCAGCTGGGTGCGCCCTCGATTTTTTACCAAAATCACCTGACCGTCTCCGGGCAGTATAGCGTAACCGGTGTAGTTTTCCCGGGGCTGCCGGGTGTCGTAGCCGGGCATAACGAACATATCGCCTGGGGCTTTACCAACTTGAACCCCGACGTGCAGGACCTGTATATGGAGAAGCCGAATCCCAATAATCCGCACCAGTTCGAGTATGAGGGCCAATACGAAGACGCCATCGTGATTGAAGAAACGTTCCGCGTGAAGGGAAGGGCAGAACCCGTTCGGGGAGAAACGGTCATCACCCGGCACGGGCCCATCATTACGGACATCGTCAAGGAAATCGGTTTGTCGGAACAGTTAAGCCAGCCTCTGGCTCTCCGATGGACCGCCTATGATAGCGGACCCGGCAACGAGATCACCGCTTGGCTGACGATGAACAGAGCCAAGAACCACGACGAGTTTGAACAAGCGATGCGTCTTTTTGCTGCGCCTGCCCAGAACATTGTGTATGCGGACGATCAGGGGAACATTGGCTGGCGGGCGAACGGTCGGATTCCGATCCGTGCGAAGGGGGACGGCATGCAGCCGGTGCCAGGCTGGACCGATGAGTACGAGTGGAAGTCGTATATACCATGGGAGGAGCTGCCGCACGCCTGGAACCCTTCCGAAGGCTATATTGCCACCGCCAACAACCGTATCGTCGATGACAAGTACCCGTACTTTATTACAAACAACTGGTCGGAATCGTACCGCGCTGACCGGATTCATCAGATGCTGCGGGAGAAAGCGCGATTGACGCTGCAAGACATGCAGCGTATCCAGGGGGACTGGCAAAACCTGCAGGCGGCCCAGTATCGCGATATCTGGCTGCCCATTTTGAAGCGGGGCTCCTGGAACGCATCCCAGCAGCAGGCGCTCCGTACGCTGGAGCAATGGATGCGGGACCCGGTTGACGCCCCCGATCTGGTCGGGCCGTCCATATTCCACATCACGCTGAATAAGACGATGCTGAAGCTGCTAGAGCCTCAACTTGGCCCCGATCTTTATGACGATTTTCTGTCTACCGGATTGAGCGGCAAAGCGATAACCGAGCTGTTCGCGGGCAAAAACAACAAATGGCTGGCAGGTACAGACGGCACGATCGAGCAGGCGCTGCTTGACGGCTTCAAGGAGGCACTGCGCCTCTTGGAGCAACAGCTTGGCGGCAAGCAGGAAAAGTGGGTGTGGGGAGCAATTCATACGCTGACGTTCGAGCATCCGCTTGGTGCGATGAAACCGCTCAATCTGATGTTTAATGACGGACCGCATCCGTACGGCGGGAGCAACGTTACCGTCGGCGATGCCTCCTACTCACGCAAAGAGTGGCCCTACGAGGTGGTTGTCGGGGCCCCATGGCGCTTTACGGCCGACCTCTCCAATTTAAAAGCGTCGGAGGAGATCATGATCATGGGGGCCTCCGGTCAGCTCGGCAGCTCGCATTATTCGGATCAAACCTCCATGTGGCTCACCGGGCGCTACAAAACGATGTATTTCGATGAAGCGGATGTGGCGGCCCATACGAAAGCGACGCTTGTCCTCCGTCCGCGCTAGGGGAGGGGGTAAGTTGAGGAGCATTTCTAACCACGATCGCGGTTGGGGATGCTTTTTCTTTTGACAAGAGAAAAGGTGATACGGATGAGCGGCTCGTGTCCGGAGGGCTGGTTAGGGCCTAGAATTTTGTTTAACGAACAAAAATTTACATATAAAGACTTATATACTAAAATATAAAAAGTAAATTATTATATGGTATAAAGGAAAAAATTATAAGTAAGACCAGACTTTGTTGATTCACTTGATCTGTCAGAGCTTAAATCGGAAAGGAGGCTATTCTTTCGGGGATGTTCTAATTGACAAAAGGTTGAATATGGAACCGGTAAACCAATACATTCAAAGGAGCGACGGAACTTGAGTACGAATGCGATTAAACTCTTTCATTTAACTCATGCGCAGCAAAGAATATGGTATACGGAATTGCTGTATCCGAACACGACGACATGCGTTCTTTCCGGAACGGTTGTCATCCGAGGGAAGCTAGATCTTAATGTTTTACGGCAGTCCATCGATTCGGTTATTCAGCAGAACGAAGCTTTTCGAATCAAATTAACGCAGGAAAATGGCGAACCGATGCAATATATCGAGCCCTATGCGTATAAGGAAATCGAGTTTTTGGATTTCTCCGAAGACAATCATGCATCGCGTGCAGAGGAATGGCTGGACCGTCATAATCGAACGCCAATGGAGCTGCTTCATTCGGATTTATATCATTTTGTTATTTTCAAATTGAACGATGAGCAATATTGGTACAATTTAAAAATGCATCATATTGTATCCGACGGCATATCTATGAATCTCCTCGCCAACCAAATTGCGGAAAATTATGTAGCCTTGAAAAAAGGAGCTTTATCTGCAGGGGAGGAAAAAAACTCTTACATCGATTACATAAACGCGGAACGGCAATATGAGGAATCCGAGCGCTTCCAAAAAGATAAAGCGTATTGGATGGACAAGTTCCAATCGCTATCCGAGGTTGTGAGTCTTAAGTCCTACAACCCCTTAGTGACAAGCACAGCTGCCGAAAGAAAGAGCTTGATCATTAACGATGATCTTTATCGTAGGCTAACCGCATTTTCTCAACAAAACAAAATAAGTGTACTCACTTTCTTTATGTCAGCTGTCTACATTTACATGCATAAAGTAACGAACCGGAACGACATCGCGATTGGAACCATCTATGCAAACCGAACAACGAAGAAAGAAAAAGATACGATCGGGATGTTTGCGAGCACCGTAGCGACGAAAATTTTTGTGGACCCCGAGCAGGACCTGCTTTCATTTCTACAAAGGGTAGCCAAGGAACAGAGCGCCATCCTGCGCCATCAAAAGTATCCGTACAACCAATTGATTCAGGATCTGCGGGGGAAGCATAACAACAAAGACATTCAGCGTTTGTTCGGTATTGCAGTGGAGTACCAGCCCATGCGTTTTCTCGAATACGATCAGATAAGCGCGCAAAGCAAAATTGAGTTTTCCGGACATGAAGGCAATGACTTCGTACTCCATATCAAAGAAATGTTGAATGAGCAGCATATCGTGCTCGATGTGCATTATCGCACGCATCTTTTTGAAGAACATGAAGTGCAGCGAATGTTGGAGCAATTGCTGACGATCGCGGAGCATATGATTCGTTGTCCGTTTGAAAAAATAGCCGAAGTATCTCTAATTAGCGAGGAAGAAAAAAATACGATATTGACCGCATTCAACGACACTTGGGCGGCCTATCCGCGGGAGAAGACGATCCACGGGTTGTTCGAAGAGCAGGCGGAGCGTGCGCCGGAGCAGGTGGCGGTTGTGTTCGAGGACGAGAAGTTGACTTATCGCGAGCTGAACGAGAAGGCGAACCGGCTTGCGCGGACGCTGCGTACCGAAGGAGTGCGGCCGGATCAGCCGGTCGCCATCATGGCT
>NZ_BSDJ01000006.1 GCF_027925525.1 Paenibacillus tyrphae
CTTCGTTACTTTATTCAAAAGTTTCAGCATGAATAAGATCCTGCGAATGAGCGAGATAGAACGAGAAAACAGCATCATACTGAGGGAGGCGGACGTAAACTCTTACGGGATACACCCCACCTCTATTTGTCAATGATTTTCTAATCCTAGGGCTTCTCAAAACTCTAGGGACCTGGCTTAGGCCCGGTCCTTTTTCCCGTTTCCGGATAGCCTCCGCAATCGTTATTTTTAGGGAGGAGGATGTGATAAACTAGTTGCTGACGGCACTACATCTATACAATACAAATGAGGGAATCGAATGAAGCAACCGCTTATCATAGGGATCGCAGGCGGCGCAGGGAGCGGCAAAACGACGCTCAGTCGTTACTTGGAGGAGCGGGCGCAGCCCTTCCATGTCCGGGTCATAGCGATGGACCGCTATTACAAGAAGGAACGGCCACAAGCGGTGGCGCCTTTTCATGGGAAGCCGTTTGAGGATTTCAACCAGCCTGACGCCCTCGATATGGATCGGATCATGGAGGACGTACGAAACGAAATCGCCGGCGGACAAGCACAGCTTCTGATCATTGAAGGGTTCTTGTTGTTTCACTTCACGGAGATGTTGGACATGGCAGACCTCAAAATCTATGTCGATTGCCCGCCGGAAGAGCGGATGCTGAGAAGAATCCCCTCGTTTGCGAAATGGGGCATTGCGGAAGAAGATGTTTCGGCGTACGCCAGCTTTGTTGCCTACCGCCATGCGCAGTATGTCGAACCGACAAAATGGCATGCGGATATGGTGGTCAACGGGTTATGCACCCACAAGGGAGGCGAAGTTGTATTCGAATGGATACGGACCCGATTAAGCAGGCAGGAAGAGAACAGAGACAGGGGATGAGTGAAATGGACTTGCTTTACCGCAGAGCCGTGCCGCAGGATAGCCTGGAGATTGCCCGGTTATCCGGTCAATTGGGCTATCCCGCTAACGCGGAGCAAATCGAAGCAAGGTTGGCTCCGATTTTGAGTGCGGACGATCATGTCGTGATCGTGGCAAAAACGCAGAGCAAGCTCGTCGGCTGGATTCATGCGCATGGGAGATTGCTGGTCGAATCTCCGCCCTACGCTGAAATCGGAGGGCTGGTCGTGGATCAGGAGTTCAGAGGCAAGCGAATCGGCAAGCAGTTGGTACGGCATTGCGAGGAATGGGCAAGAACGAAGGGCTATCACGAGCTTCGCGTCCGGGTCAACGTCACCCGAGTGGAAGCCCACCAATTCTACAAGCACGCAGGATTCGAAAATACGAAGACGCAGCAAGTGTTCCGAAAAGAGCTGTAGCATGAAGAAAACAATAGCAATCGCCGCAGTCATGTTGCTTGCCGCAGCCGTCATTTACGGCGTAATCCGGCTCGAAATCGGGGGCCCGGAGCAGCAGCTCGCCCGCGCCATTGAGAAAGAAGCGTCCAAAGCCCGGGAAGCGGGCAAGGCCGTTTATTTGAAGGAACACACCGACTTCGCTTGGGACAAGGCGTACGTCTTTGGGCCTTACACCGCTCCGCAAACCATCAATGCCGCTGTGGGCTATCATTGGACCGATCAATATTTGTCCAATGACGATGCCAACACAATCATCGTTTTTTGCAACGAAGGCAAAGTGGTCCGGCATATCGTCTACTCGGGCCCGATGAGCAATAATTTATACGACAGGCCGTTGAGTCCGGAAGAAGCGGTGATTTGGCCGTAGGACGTGTAGTTTCAGACGGTGCAGCCTGGGCGCCGGCAGATTTAACCGATGGATCTGCCGGCGGGATACCGGAGTTGACACCCGTCTATCTTAGGGGTACGATTGGAATAGAATTAGTACCTGATCCTATGATTACATACTAACTTTTCGTGGCAACTGCGTTAGGAGAGGGTGAGATTAAAAAAAGATTGGAGGAAACATCATCGTGAGCCAGTCCAATGTTATGGAAATGACCGTGCCTCAGCGGCAGGAGGAGCTTGCCGATACTGATTGTGCCATCGACGTGACGCCTGTCCGAAGGACGATTGCCGAACGCACGCTGCGGAGCGTGACGGAGATTCCACATGCCCTGACGGTTGTGGAAGCGGACGTAACGAATCTGGTCCTGCTGCGCAGCAAGCTCAAAGACGACTTTTTGCGGCAGGAGGGCGTCAACTTGACGTACTTCGCCTTTTTTATCCAAGCGGTCGTCCGGGCGATCAAGGACTATCCGATCATGAATTCGATATGGGCGGACGACAAAATTATCGTGAAGCGGGACATCCATCTCTCGCTTCTGGTCGGGACGGAAGACTCGGTGCTGGCCCCGGTCATCCGGAGTGCCGATCTCCGAAATATCGCCGGACTGGCGCTGGAAATCGACAGGCTGGCTCAATTGACGCGTACGGGCAAGCTAACGCCAAGCGACATGCAGGGAGGCACATTCACAGTCAATAATACGGGGGCGTTCGGCTCGATCTCGTCTTACCCGACCGTCAACTACCCGCAGGCCGCGATTTTAACGTTCGAATCGATCGTCAAAAAGCCGGTTGTCGTGGACGACCGAATCGCCGTGCGTTCGATGGTTCGTTTGTGCCTGGCATTGGACCATCGCATCTTGGACGGGGTGATTTGCGGGCGCTTTTTGCAGCGGGTCAAGGAAAATCTGGAGGCGTACGGCCCGGAGGGCTCCTTGGATTGAACCTTAAGAACGATGATAAACGGCGCTCCTAAGCTAATGAAGTATTGGCTTGGGGGCGCTTATTCAAATTGTTTGAATAGCGAGGGGCATTACGGGAGTGCTGCGGCAAATTTCACTTTACATTAAGATTGTATAGGATTCAGGTTAAGTTTACCCGTTTATATTGTTGTTGTAGGGAAAAGACAACAAAAAGGAAGTGATTCTTATGAATCGAATGGGTAAATATGGAAGCAAACTGGCTGTCGCTGCCCTGGCCGTTGCAGTATTGGCCGGGAGCGGCCCGGTGCCAGGCGTATCGGCGGAATCCGGTCCGGCAGGACCTCAGGCACCGGAGGAAGTCGAGCGATTTGTCGATGCGTTTTTTAACCAGCCGGATATTCAGAAACAGATGGCCGGTGCCGCGGTGGCCGTGGTGAAGGACGACCGGGTACTGTTAAACAAAGGCTACGGCTACGCCAATGTGGAGCAGAAACTGCCGGTCGACCCGGACCGAACCCTATTTCGCGTCGCCTCGGTTTCCAAGGTGATTACAGCTACAGGCGTCATGCAATTGGCCGAGCAAGGGAAGCTCGATTTGAACGCCGATGTGTCGAAATATTTGGGGGAGGTTCGCATCGGGAATCGGACGGATGTACCGTTGACCATGCGGCATTTATTGATGAATGCGACCGGATTTGAGTATGGGGATTTGTCCGATTCTACAACGACCGACTTGTCCAAGGAAGTTTCCTTAAAACAATATCTTCTCAACAATTCGCCCACGATTATACGCCAGCCAGGACAATTTTATCGCTATGACAACCTGGGATTTACGATTCAAGGGTATGTGATCGAACAGGTTGCGGGCCAGCCGTTCGGCGATTACGTTCAGAAACATATTTTTCAGCCGCTGGGCATGACAAACAGCGATTTTCGGCTAAATTCGGAAAATTTAAAGCGGCTCGCCGTACCCTATAACCAGCTCGGTGATAACATCCCTACACTTGCGACGGTCCCGACAGAGTTTCCGGGAGGCGGAATGCTCTCAACCGGCTCGGACATGGCTCGGTTTATGATGGCACATTTGAACGGGGGGAAGATCGGGAGCACGGCGATTCTGAGTGAAGCAACGACTCGCGACATGCACAAGCCTCAGCTTGCCATCCATCCGAAGCTGCCGAATATGGCCTACGGCTTCGAATATTCCAATCGGCAAGATGCCAACGGGCAGTATGTGGTTGAGAAGTCCGGAGATGTAGACGGATACCATACGGGGATGTGGTTGATTCCCGATCAGAAGGTCGGCGTTTTCATTACCGTCAATAAGGATTTTGAGCTCCGGAAGCCTTTTTTCAAAGCCTTCATGAATCATTATTACCCGGCTGCGGGCAAGCAAGCCGATGCTCATGGGCCGCTCTCCTCGTCGCTAACTGAGTTTGCAGGCACATACAGCGATTTGCGAAACCGGATGTGGACATCGCGCATTCGCGCGGAAGACGGCAAGCTTATCGTGCAAGACCCGCTTGGCGAGCATGTGCTGCATGAAATCGAGCCGCTTCTGTTTCAGGACGATCAGGGTGTCAAAGCGGCGTTCAAACGGAATGAAAAAGGCGAGGTACAGGCGTTTTATTACGATCTGAAGCTCGACAGCTGGTCCGAAAAATTGCCGCAGCCGCGCCCCTATGACGATGTTGCTCCCCAGCATCCGTATGCAGCCTACATCGGCCATATGCGCCAGCTTGATGTCATCGGGGAGGCAAGCGGCGACAACCTTTTCCGGCCTGAGCAGCCCATTACGCGGGAACAGTTTATCGGCTGGATCATCCGGTGGTCGGGTCTCGCCCCGTCGAAGCAAAAGCCGGTGTTCGCCGATGTCGCGGACAGTCCGTATGCCCAGCATATCCAGGCCGCGCAAGAGCTTGGCTTGATCCAGGGATCAGTCGGTGACCGGTTCTTCCCGCAGCAGCCATTGACACGACAGGAAGCGGCGACCATTGTATGGCGCATGGCCTTCAATCATCTGCGTGCTACCCCTAAAGAAGCCAAGATTGCAGGCCATACGGATTCATGGGCGGTGGAAGGTGTCCGCTTCGCTGTGGCGAAAGTATTATATGGACCCGAAGTTAGCGAGGACCAAAACGGAGCGGTCGACTACAGATCGACACAGCCGATGCTGAGACAAGAAGCCGCAGTGCTATTGTCCCGGTTCGCCGATCATTTATTCTAGCCAGCGATAGCTCTTTTCCCTCATCAGCGGATAGCTGATGGATAAGGATACGGGTATAAGACAATAGAGGTGAAGAGCCAATCAAAACGATATTGATCATCGACGATGAAGCGGAAATTGTCGAATTGCTCGCCGTTTATTTAAACCATGCCGGTTACGGCACAATGACGGCGGGCAACGGCGATGAAGCGCTGACGATCCTGCAGCGCGAGCAGATTGACTTGATCATCGCAGATATTATGATGCCACGGATGGATGGATGGGAGCTGCTTAAGAAAGTGCGGCAAAGCTCCCCGATTCCATTTCTTTTTCTCTCGGCCAAGTCGGACGATATGGACAAAATATTCGGATTGCAGCTAGGGGCGGACGATTACGTGGGCAAGCCCTTTAACCCGCTTGAAGTCGTAAGCCGGGTGCAGGCGCTGTTCAGACGCCTGGATGCCTTTACCAAGCCGGACAAGCCCGCTCCTGCCATCATCGAAATCGGTGACGTCAAACTGGATTTGGAGAGCTGCAAGCTCTATAAAACCGGTATAAACAAGGAAGTCACATCCTACGAGTTCAAAATTATCGCTTTGTTGATGAGCCAAGCCGGCAGGGTATTCACGAAAGCGCAGATTTACGAGCAGGTCTGGGGCGAAGAGTATATGGGGGACGAAAATTTGATTATGGTCTATATCAGCAAGCTCCGCGAGAAGATCGAGCATAACCCAAGAAAGTCTGACTACCTGGTTACGATTAGGGGGTTAGGCTACCGTTTTGAGAAGAAATAATAGCATTCGCGGCCCAAGACCGCTGAAGAAGTTGTTTGTCCGCAACTATATCGTCATTAGCGGCCTTTTGTTGGGCGCGATTGCCGTAGCGCTTGTGAGCACCGATATTCTGATGAACCGGGTAGTAGACAGGACGGGCGATTTGCCTCGGATTGCGGGGGAAGATATTTATCGGTATCCCTTCGAAAATATCGACGGGAAGCTGCTGGATCGGTACGGCGGCTGGTTTGAGGTGATCGACGAGGCGGGAGAGGTGATCTATGTCCGGGGAAATAAGGAAGACGATATCGTCCGTTACCGGGATGGACTGCTCTATGTCAAAATGGATATGCAGCGGAACGATGATTCGATCTATTATCACGCTTATTCGGTAAAGGGGCCGAATCAAGAGCCGTATATCCTGCTTTGGAAAATACCTATGCGGCTGGATAAAGTCTCTGCGGCCATAGCCATTTTTGCGGCATGTTTTGCGCTTGGCTTGCTTATCGTCGTGTATTTGTACGCTAAATACTCGGTTAAGCAAGTAGAGAAGCCGATCCGGCAAATTGTAGAAGGCATCAAAGAAATGGAGCGGCTGAATTATACGAAGCGGCTGACGTTTACGGCCGAGCAGGAGTTCGACGAAATCCGCGAGGCTTTCAACGGGTTGGCCGAGCGGCTGCAGCGGACCTCTGCCGAGAAGGAAGCGGCCGAGACCAGCCGCAAAAACATGCTCTTGCATTTATCGCATGATTTGAAGACGCCTATGACTTCGATTTACGGCTATTCCCAGTTGCTGCTGGACGATCCGTCGCTGGAGGAAAGCAGGAGGCGCAAATATATCCAATACATTCACGACAAATCTTCCTATACGTCCAATTTGATTAAGGACTTGTTCGAATTGGCAAAATTGGAAGATTCCAATCAAATGCTGAAAAGAGAAAAAGTAAACGTCACCAAATGGTTTCAGCAGATTGTGGCGGAATGTTATTCCGAAATCGAGGACAAAGGGTTCGGACTGGATGTGCAGATTCCGGAAGAGCCGCTGCCGGTGATGCTGGACCATGTGCATATGAAACGCGTTATCATGAATCTGATCGGAAATGCGCTCAAGTTCAATGCAGCGGGAACGGTGCTGTACGCGTCTTGCGAAAGCAAGGACGGCCGGGCTGTGCTGCGGCTTGGAGATGACGGAATTGGCGTACAGGAGCCGATCAGGGAGCACATCTTCGAGGAATTTACACGCGGAGCCGGGGCGGTGAAAGACAGTACCGGTTTGGGCCTCGCCATCTGCCAAAAAATCGTTACGCTGCACCAAGGCACGATTGAACTGGAAGCGGACCGTCGGTATTCCACGATGTTTCGGATCAGCTTGCCGCGTGCGGATGCATAAAAGGCAGCGGCACCTTCGGACGCGAAAATCACGTTCCGAACGGCCGCTGCCTCTGTTCAGCTTGCGCCCATTTAAAGTTTTACGATCTTGGTAGCGATATTTTTGCAAAATTCGCTGTCATGCTCCACAAAAAGAATGGTCGGCGAGTGCTCAAGCAGCAGTTCCTCGATCTGCATACGGGAGATCACATCGATAAAATTCAGCGGCTCGTCCCAAATATGCAAATGAACCTTCTCGCAAAGACTTTTCGCCAGCAGCACCTTCTTCTTTTGGCCGCCGCTATAATCTGAAATATCCTTTTCAAACTGAGCTCTGGAGAAATCGAGCTTTCTTAGGATCGATTTAAACAGGCTTTCGTCAATTCCGGTGCTTCTAGCGTAGTCCGATAAATTTCCATGTAAATGCGAAGTATCCTGCGAAACATACGATATTTTCAGCTGGCTTCCCTTTCGGAACGTGCCGGTATACGCGATATCCTCGTCGCAAATCAGCTTAATAATGCTTGATTTTCCGGAGCCGTTCGCACCCGAGAGCGCAATTCGTTCCCCTTGCTCAATCGTAAAGCTGATATCGGTGCAAACCGTCTTCTCCCCATAATAAATGGAAACATGGTCCAGTTCGGCGAGCTGATTTTTATGAAAAGCCAGCTGGGTAATCTTTAAGCTCTCGGAGCTTTCGATATTTTTCAAGAGCTGCGACTTTTCCTCGATCGCGTTTTGCTGCCGGTGCTCCATGGATTTGGAGCGTTTCATCATTTTGGCAGCCTTGTGCCCGATGTACCCTTTGTCCACCTTGGAGCCGGAATTTCTTGTGCCGTTCTTCGTTTTTTCCACTTCATGTGACCAATTGCTCGTTCGTTTGGACGCTTCCGACAAACGTTTAATGTCTTTTTTCAGCTTTTCGTTCTCGCCAAGCTCAAATTGGTCTTGTCTCTGCTTATTTTCCCACCAATCGGAAAAATTGCCTTTTTGAATTTCGATGTCGGTTTTATTGATGGACAGAATATGGTCTACGCAGCGATCCAGGAACGACCTGTCGTGAGAGACGAGGATAAAGCCGCTTTTCGTATTGAGATATTGACTGACCAGTTTTCGGGCGTTCATGTCCAGGTGATTGGTCGGCTCGTCAATCAACAGAAAGCTGTTTTCCTTCAGAAATAAGGCGGCCAGCAATACTTTGGTTTGCTCGCCATTGGACAACGAAGCAAAGGGACGGTATAGAACGTCCTCCGACACCTTGAGCAGCGAAAGCTCGCGCATCAATTCCCAGTGAAGGTAATCCGGGTAGATGTCGCCGATGATATCGATTGTGTTATGCTCCTTGTTCTCCACATGGAATGGAAAATATTCAAAGCTGACTTTGGCGGAAATCGTTCCGCTGTATTCATACTTCCCAAGCAATAGGTTGAGGAAGGTGGTTTTGCCTCTGCCGTTTCTTCCCGTAAATCCGAGTTTCCAATCGGTATCGATCTGAAAGCTTACGTCCTCGAATAAGTTATCGTAACTGCCGTCATAGGCGAACGTCAGATTTGTTACATTGATTAATGACATAGATATAGATCCTCCTGTACAAAAATATAAAAGCTGCAAGAAAGTTACCTTTCCTACAGCTCAAATAAATACAGCAAATCCAACTCAAATATAGAGTTAGATAAGGATATATTGTTTGAGTGAAAAGATATCGTAACTTTCTTGCATATAAATAATAAAACATGCGCTCGTGTCGCTTTTTTGTTTTACTATTTTATATTTCTTAGCAAGAAAGTTATTTTACATTATATCTTTTCAGCTCCTGTCATTAATTTAGAGCCATCTTACCATAGCTATTTGTTAATTTCAACTATTTGACTTCATGGAAGGGGGAGGATATAATTCCAAATGACCACTTAGTCATTTATAGAACCAATTGGTCAAGCGGACTGAAATTGAAATCTGCAAGAGAGGTGAACGTTATGACCAAAACCGGTTCGAATTGGGGACCGCTCGTCATTTTGATGGTGAACATGTTCATTACGATGGTGGGAATGGGACTGATCATCCCCATTTTGCCTAAATTCATTACGGAATTCGGGGCAAGCGGTCAGGACATGGGATATCTTGTCGCGGCTATGGGGGTGACGCAGCTCCTATTTTCGCCTATTGCCGGCGAGATGTCCGATAAATACGGACGTAAAATTATGATTGTCGGGGGGATCGGGGTATTTGCGTTGTCCCAGCTGCTGTTCGGGCTGGCCGATCAGATGTGGCTGCTTTACGTATCCAGGCTGCTCAGCGGAATCGGGGCTGCGCTCCTGACACCCGCGATGATGGCCTATGTGGCCGATATTACGCAGGAGAAGGATCGCGGAAAAGGATTGGGCCTGTTCAGCGCCTCCATGTCGCTGGGCGTCGTGATCGGGCCCGGCATCGGCGGATTTCTGGCCGACTACGGGCTGCGGGTTCCGTTCTATGTGGCGACGGCGATCGCCGGCGTGTCGGTACTGCTGTCCCTGCTGTTCCTGCCGGAGACACAGAGCCGGGAAGCGAGGCAATTGGCCCGGACGGCGGAGAGGAAGCGGGAAAATCTGTTCAAGCAACTGCTTAGCTCGTTTCGCGCGCCGTACTTCGTGCTGCTTCTGCTTGTGTTCATGCTGACGTTCGGGTTAATGAATTTTGAAGCCGTGATTAGTTTATATGTGGATGTGAAGCACGGATTTACGCCGAAGGACATCTCGCTGATGATCACGCTCGGCGCGCTGGCAGGGGTTTTCACCCAGGCTGTTTTGTTCGAAAGGTTGCTGCGGAGGTTTAGCGAGCGTCAAATTCTTATTGCTATGTTTTTGCTTTCCGCCGTTATGATGCTGGCGGTCCTCGTGACGAAGACGTACGTTTCCGTTTTTGCCGTGACCATTCTGTTTTTCGTTGCCACGACGATTATCCGGCCGGCCGTCAATACGCTGTTGTCCAAAATGGCCGGAAACGAGCAGGGGTTCGTAGCGGGGATGAACAACGCCTATATGAGCTTGGGTACGATCGCGGGACCGTCCATTGCCGGCGTGCTGTTCGACGTTAACGTCAATTACCCTTATGTGCTCGGAGCGGCCTTCATGGTGGCAAGCACGGCTATGCTGATCCGCTGGAAGGAACGCAATCGTGCAGGAAGCTCGGCACCGTTACAAGAAGGCGCCGCAGCCGTTCAGGACTAGGGTGGAGCTTGCAAGTTACTTGCGTATCCGCTATATTCGCTAAGACGTAAACGAAGCAGACCATACAAGTTTCGGGGCGGTGTAACGGTGGAAGAGAAGTGGAACGAGAAGAAGCGGCACATCCTGCTTGCCGCGATGAAGCTATTCGCTGCGAACGGGTATGTGCAGACGACGATGCAGGAAATCGCCGAAGCTTGCAAAATGTCCAAAGGCAGCGTATATCAGCAGTTTTCCTCCAAGGAAGCGCTGCTGCTGGATATTTTTAAATTCTTTTTTAAGCGTTTGAACGACGGGATGCAGCTCGTGGAACGCGAACGGCAACTGGGGTCAAGGGAGCGACTGGAGCGGAAAATACTCGTCTGCCTTGGCCTGTGGATCGAATATCCCGAATTTTTCACCATGCAGATGCGGGAAAACGGAGGCTTCGTAAATCAGGAAATTCGGGATTACTTGAAGCAAATGGATACCGAGATCAGTATGTTCTTTATCGACAGCCTTGTTGGCATCTACGGGGACGGCTACGCGCCCTATGCGCCGGAAGGCGTATTGCTGTTAAGCAGCTTGCTGTCGACCTACATGGGCTTGCAGTTGGTCGAGAAGATCAAGTTGGGACCGGACGAAGTATGCCGCCATATTCTGCATATCGTCGATGCGGTAGCGGAGCGCGTGCTGCAGGAGAAGCCGCGCCCTCTTTTGAACGAAAGCAATTGGCCGAGGCTGAAAGAGGTATACGCGAGAAATGCGAAGTCGGCTCATCCGCTCCTGCTTGTGAAGCGGTGCCGGGAACGGTCGGAGCGGCTCCCCGAAGGGGAAGCGCGCAATGAAGCGCTCGAGTCTTTGGCGGTGCTGGAGCAGGAGCTGGTGGAGATCCGCTCGCGCAAGGTCATCGTGCTCGGCATGCTGGCGAATTTGAAGCGCTCCCCGGAGCTGGCCGATTTGCTGGTGGAGCTGGAGGCGGCGTGCCAGCAGGCGGGACTTGTTCGCGGATAGTGAAAAAGCCTTGTTCTCTTCCCTTGGAAAGAGGACAAGGCTTTTCTGTTGATTCTAGAGGAAATGCGCTTAAGCCATAAATTCCGCAAACGCTCCGTCGAGTCCCTTCGGCCCGTAGTGCTCCCGGAACTCGTCGATGGAGCCCTGCCGCACCAATTCCCCGTTCCGCAGGAACATGGCCCGGTCGGCGACGGATTCGGCCACCTGCAGGTGGTGCGTCGAGAAAATGACGGCGCGGCCTTCGCGTTTCACTTCTTCAATGAGATGCACGAACGATTGCAGCCAGTACGGATCGAGGCCGTTTGTCGGCTCGTCCAGCACGAGCAGAGGCGGGTCGCCGAGCAGCGCCTGCGCAAACAGCAGCCGCTGCCGCATCCCTTTGGAGAAGGAGGTGACGGGCTTCTGCTGCACCTCGGCCAAACCGACCTTGTGCAGCAGCTCCTGGACGCGGGACGGCGGCACGCTGCGGAGCTTCGCCCAGAACGTGAGCGTCTCCCGCGCGGATAGCGCCTGCCCGAACACGTAGTCGTCGGGCATGTAGCCGACAGAAGCGGCGTAGCGCATCCGGTCGGCGCGCCACTGGAGGCCGCACGCCTCGATGGAGCCTTCGGTCGGCTGCGAGCTGCCGACGATCATGCGCAGCAGCGTGCTTTTGCCCGCTCCGTTGCCGCCGCACAGCGCCATCACCTGCCCCGGATACAGCTCCAGATCGACTCCCTTGACGATCGGCTGCTTGTTGATTGTTTTGCGGACATTCGTCAGCTTCAGCACCGGTTCAGCCACGCGACCGCCCCCTTTCCCAGAGCACGACGGCGGCGCCCAGACAACCGGCGATCCAGACGGTCGAGACGAGCAGGAACAGAAGAGTGCCGCCCGTCCCGCGAATCCACCCGATCCATTCGTAGTATTCGGGCCCGAGCACGGACCCTCCGCTCAGCTTGACGACGATGAACAGCCGGACCAGCTCCGCCGGATTGAACAGGGTGAGCACGGCCAGCGCCGGTTTGATCCACAGGTACGGCAGCAAGCCGAGCACGGCGACAAGCAGCGTCGGCCAGCCGATGACGGTGAAGAACCAGATCGCCACGCCGTACGTCAGCGCCTGCCAGCGGTTTTTGGCGAGCGTGCCGACGATGGCAGCCACAGCCAGAAACAGCAGCACGATGCCAGCTGAGAAAGCCAGGAACAACGTGAAGGTTTTCACATCGAACGGCTTTCCGGTAAGCTGTCCGACGACGCCGGTCAAGCCGTAGCCGAAGGCGACGATGACGAGCAGCACGGCGGCGATGCCCGCATATTTGCCCAGCACGAACGCGGGCGTGCCAAGCGGATAAGCGGAGAGCAGCTGCCAGCCGCCTTCTTCCTTTTCCGCGGTCAGCGAGAAGGAACCGAGCAGCAGCGTCATGAGCGGCAGCAGGTACAGGATCAGGTTCAGCATCGTGCCCGTGACGCTCGAATACCCTTCGACGACCCGGCTGGAGTGAATCAGCAGCAGGGCCAGGCTGAACAAGGAAAAGAGCGCAAGGAACGAATATGCCCACGGGTTGCGGAAGCCGATTCGCATCTCGCGAATCGCCACAGTCAGCATCGGTTTCATTAGTGTGCGACCTTCGGCTCTTCTTTCTTCGCTTCGCTGCCGCCATGGCCGTCCTTCATGTCTTTCATGTCTTGCTTGCCTTCATCGCCGGGCTTGTGGCTGTCTTTCATATGCTTCATCTTGTCCGAATTGCGTTCCCACGTATGGGAGCCCAGCTCGGAGCCCGTCATCAGCTTGCCTTTTCCATTCTCCGCGATGAATTTTTCCGCCGTCGCTTTATCCTTGAACGAATAGATGCCGTAAGCCATCGGCGATTTGAACGATTTGTCGTACACGTAGTAAGCCTTCTCCAGCTCGATCCATTCCTTGGAATGGTAGTCCCGAACGAATGTCGCTCCGACCTGCTCGGTGCCATTTTTGCTCTTCCATTCGTTGTAGCAGCCGATATCGTCGAATTTCAGCGATTTGCCATCCTTCAGAACCGCTTGCGTTGCGAACTGGTCGTCTTTCACCTGCATGTTGCACACGGCGCATTTGTCCGTCGCTTCGTTGATGGCCTGCGGCTCGTATTTTTTGGCTCCGCATGCGGACAGCACCAGAATGATCATGACGATGGCCAGACTTAAAGTAAATTTTTTCATTTTCTTCGAACCCCCGTTACGAATATGGTTGTTACTGCGCTCCCCAGCAGGAGGAGGCTGACGATTAGCGTTCCCGCCGTTTCAGATCCGGCCGGCAGACGGTAGGCGTCCGGTGTGTAAGGCTTCATCGCCGGCGCCCGGTCGGTCGTCCAAGCCTTCTTGGACGAGGTCAGCATGCCCTCCAGAAACGTCATGCCCGGCGACTGGAAGAACAGCTGGAACGGCGGAGTCGTTTTGGTCATCTTCTGAAAAAAAGGATTGATCGCATACGGCATATCGCTGAACCCGTCTCCGTCCAGATCGACGCCTTGGAAGCTGTCCCAATAGTTGCCTTTCACGTCGTTATTCTGGCTGTCCGTCGCTTCGGCCGGGATCACGTTGCCCTGAAAATCGTTGCCCTGAAACCGGTTGTTCTCGGATTCTTTGAGCTGCAGGCCCACGTAGTTTACGGTCACCCGATTGCGCTCCAGCACGTTTTTCTGCGCTTGCTCGATGTAGATGCCGACGCGGTTACCCTCCAGACGATTGTCCGCGAAGACGGAATCGCTCGCGTCGAACAGCAGCAGGCCTTGGGAGTTGACGTTCTCGCTTTGTTTAACGAACGTGTTGCCCGTGACCTCTACGCTTTTGACGGCCATCACCATCGCTCCCGTGATGTTGCGCGCCCCGGTGTTGCCCCGGATCGACGAGTCATTGACGTACATGAAATGCACGCCGTACCGGGACTCGTTCACCTCGTTCTGTTCTACCCGGATGCCGTTGCTGTTCTCGATGTAGATGGCATCGTGCATACCGGTGACGGTGTTGCCTGCGATCACGTTGTCATGGGAGGCGTACAGGTCGATGCCGTTGCCCTTCTCCGTCATCTTGACGTCCGGCCCCGCCCAACCCACCGTTGTACGGCTGATCTTGTTGCGGCTCGCGTCTCGCAGATGAATGCCGGAGGACACCGTCTCGATCCGCAGATTCTCCAGCGTGCTGTCGGCGCCGGAAAGCAGCACGGCCGCCGTAGTCTTGACTCCCGTGTCCCGGATCGCCAGACCCGCTAACGCGGAGCGGTCGGCACGGAGCTCAACCGCCGGCTGATCCGACTCGTTGACGATCTGCGCTCCGTCCGCGCCTTCGATCCGCAGCGGCTTCGCGACGACGGCTGGCCCCCGGTAGGTCCCGGCCGCCAGCTTCAGCGTGCCGCCGGGCGGCGTTTCGTCAATGAGCTGCTGGAGCGGGATTTCCTTCCCGCTGCTTCCACTGTTGCTGCTGCTTTCGGCGCAGACCGCCGTGGACGGCAGCACCGCAAGTGCGAACGCCAGCAGCGCGACGCGCAGGGCGGACCCGTGCGGCATCAGGCTGCGGATGCGGTTGCGGCTCATGAAGCGACCTCAATCTTCTTTTTCTTGATGATGTGCAGGTCGCCGATGTACAGATGCACGTAGACGGTGTACGTTCCCGGCTCCTTCAATTCTTTTTCCGCGGAGTACGCGTTTCCTTCCGGCTTCGCATTCAAATACGACAGCGTATCGTTTTCGGACTTGCGAATGTCGAAGGCCAGGGTGGCTTTGGTCGATTCCGGCACACCACCTAACGTGGCGGTGAACTTGGTGACGGCGTTCACCTTGGGCGGCGAAGGCTCGGTCGTCAGCGTGACCTCCACCTCCGACGGGTCGACCGGACGCTCGGAGGTGGAGCAGGCGGTCATCACGGTCACCAGCAGCAGGCCAAGCAGGACCGTCAGCATTCGTTTACGATTCATCTCATCACTCCTTACAAAACAGGCAAGCACCCTCATTGTATAGAACGGAAAGCGGGTTGCCCATAGCCCGGTCGGGCTATCGGAGGCGGTTTCCTGTGAAGATAAAATGAACTTTTTGGCAAAAGCCGCCTGCCGGTTGAGGGGAGCGGTCCGGAGGAGCGCATGGAAATTATTCCATTTTTATGGTAAGATCAAAAATGGAAAACTTTTGGTTTTTTTGAAAAGGAGATGGACGACATAAGCAAATGGCTCATTTTGCTGCTGGCCGCAGCGGTAACCTTGCCGTCGGGATCGCAGACCGCCCGTGCCGACCAGAAGCCTGCGGATCAGAAGCTTGCCGAACCGAGCGCGATGCCTTATATTACTTTGTTTGACGATTTTAAACTGTACGCCAGTGATAAAACGAAACCGAATGAAGTCCTCGGCTCCATCAGCGCTTATCAGTCTGTGAAGCTCGCCCCGATTGAAAGCGACAAACTGCTCTCTATTACGAGGATGGATAAAGTACCGGTCGAGACGTGGCTTGGCAAAGCGTGGATTAACTTGAAGGAAGGGGCGTACAAGTACGGCCAACTGCAGAAGCAGGAACAGACCTTGACTCTGCTGGACCCCCAGACCTCGCTCTATGACTCCCGGATGAAATTAACCGGGTACAGTCTTTCGCCGCAGCAGGTTCAGGCGGTTGCTTCCATCGACGCATGCGATCCGTACACGCCCTGTCGCACATCGGCGAAATGGTATTTGATCCGGACCTCCTGGCTGGGGGAGCAATGGATTCGTTCGGAGCATTATGCGGAGAATTACGCGGGCCAACCGGTTGAAGGAATGATTCCCGTTGCGCGGGAGAGCGAAGTGTACAGCCAGCCCTTTGAAAAGCCGTTGACCGGCGAGCCGAAGCTGCCCCCTCAAGTATTGAAGCCTGTGGCGAAGTATACCCGGTTAGCCGGCATGGCTCCTCCGAGCGTCTGGTACCAGATCGAGACGCCGAACGGACTGCGATGGATTCGCTGCAGCGACGACTATGGGCTTGGTTTTGAAGGGGTAGAGCAGGTCGACCTGAAGCTGGACATTCCCGTTCCGTTCCATTACTTTAAAACTCCTGCGATCTACTCCACCTATACCGAGAAAATAGGGGCAGAACAACCGGCCCAAACCGTTCAGGTCATCGGGAAAAAAGGAAGCTGGTACTTTACGGTAAGCGAGGGCGTCGGGAAATGGATCAATCCGTCCATGGAAATTGCCTCGCGATTAACCGGTGATTTCGAGCAGGATGTCAAGCTCGGGGTGCAGTTAAGCAGCGAGCGGCTTGAACTTACGGGGTCCTCGATCGGGTTCGACATCCCTTATGTAGAAAATCAGCCTGCGGAAAAATGGCTCACGTTTACCCCGCAAACCGTTACGGCATCTCGGGTCTGGAACTCTCCAAACGGAGAGTCCTGGTATTACATCCACACTTGGCAGGGCGCGAAATGGGTCAGGCCGTAAAGCCCGCTTGCGATTGGACGATGGGATGATCGAATTGAAAAACAGACCTTCGAATTCCACTTTTACGGTGGCTCGGAGGTCTGTTTTTCTTTTGCCGGCCACCGATCTCATCGACAAAGGGGTATTTTTTTTGATATACTTCAAAAAACGTATTGAGAATCATTATCATATAGGACGGTGCACAAGCTTATGAATCCAGGCATCACGGAACCGGGGGATAAGGTGGTCACTTGGCTGGACGGTACGCATTGGAAGCTTCGGGACGTAGAAGCGTTCAAAGGAGACGGCGAATGGCGCATGGAGCAGCAGCTCGCGGATTCGTACGTTCTGCTCGCGGTGACGAAGGGACACGGGCGGTTGATCGTAGACCGGAAGGAAGGCCGGCTCCGCCAGGATACCGCTTATGTGTGCTCTCCGGGCCAGACGTTCGGTGCCGCTTCGGATACGGCGGAAGGGTTGAGCCTGTTTTTGTTCCGGTTTGACTTGTACCGAGAGACGGAAGAGGACGAGGGGCAGCTCCGGTTCAACAAGGAACAAGGCTTATTCTGGGTGCAGGACGAAATTCCGATGGTCCCCGCCGCGCAGATGATTACGCTATGCGATGCCGTGAGCCGCCATTGGCAGAGCGGCGAGGATACCGGACGCCCGCGCGCCCGCCTGGCCTTCCGCGAACTGATCTATGGCGTTATGAAGAATGTCGGGCTCTCCGCGAGAAAAGATTCGGAAGCCGCCATCCGGCGGACGAAAGACTATATGGAGCGCCATTTCAACGAAAGCTTGTCGATCGAGCAGCTCGCCCGGATGGCCGGGGTCAGTCCCAAATACTACGTGGAGCTGTTCAAAAAAACGTACGGCAGCAGCGCCATCGATTACTTGACGGAGCTCCGCATGACGCGGGCCAAGCAACTGATGGCCGGTTCGAACGTCAGGCTGCGGGACATCGCCCAGCAGGTCGGTTACAGCGACGAGTTTTATTTAAGCCGAAAGTTCAAACAGGAAGTCGGCGTATCGCCGACGGTGTATATGAAGAACCGCAACCGCAAGATAGCCGCCTACAGCTCGGCCATCACCGGCCAGCTTGTAGCGCTGCGGATGCTGCCTTATGCCGCCCCGCTTCATCCGAAGTGGACGGCCTACTACTACGAAACGTACCGCAACGATATTCCCGTTCATCTCAGCGCTTACCGCAACAATTTGGATTGGGAAACGAATATCGACACGCTGCGCAAAGCCCGGCCGGACGTTATTCTGTGCCGCACCGGGCTGGATGAGGAAGAACAGGATAAGCTGAAGCAGATCGCTCCGCTCCTGCAGGTGCCGTGGGCCGAGAAGAACTGGCGGGAGCAGCTGCAGTTTACGGCAGAGTTTCTCGGGGCGTCGAAGGAGGCGGAGCTGTGGCTGAGAGAGTACGACCGCAAGGTGGAGTCCGTTCGGGAACAGCTTGCCCGCGAGGCGGGGGACGATACGGTTCTGATCCTGCGCATTTATAAGGACGAATGCCATGTGTTCAGCAACCGGAGTATGCGGGAAGTGCTGTATGGCGACCTGCAAGTGAAGCCGGCTTGCCCGATCGGCCGCACCGTGCTCAATGAGCCGATTACGCTGGAACGATTGGCGGAGATCGACGCGGACCGCCTGCTGCTGCTCGTTCGCCAGGAGCCGGAATCGCTGGCTCACGCCAAGCGGTTAAGCGGCGCTTCCGCATGGCAGGATTTGAAAGCGGTCCGGAAGCAACGGGTGCACCGCATTCCTTCCGACCCGTGGCACGAATATTCCGCCACTGCCCACAATCGGATCGTCGATGCGGCACTGCATCTGTTTTCCGACAATTGTCCAAAGTGACTCCGGAAATCGTCCATGGTTTAAGGGGGGAGGGTAGTTTATAATCGCAAATGAGAATCGTTATCAATGAGAGGGGATTAGCAAGATGATGAAACGTAGTTGGTCAGGAATAGGAGCTGCGGCGCTGCTGGCGCTTGCCTTGTCCGCTTGCGGCACGGCAGGTCAGGGGAAAGAGCAGCCGGCCGCTTCGACAGGAACGGAGAAACCGGCGGCAGCGGCCAAAGACGCCGCGGCTCCGGCGACCAAAACGATCAAATATCTCGGTAAGGATTACACGGTGCCCGGTAAAACGGACCGAATCGTCATCGCGGGCGCGATGGAAGCGATGGAGGATGCGCTGGTGCTGGGCGTGAAGCCGGTCGGTGCGATTACCGTAGGCGGCAAATTTCCGAAGATGTTCGAAAGTATCACGCAAGGCGTGGAAAGCACCGGCGAAAAAATGCAGCCGAATATCGAAGGCATTTTGAAGATGAAGCCGGACGTCATTCTGGGCTCTTCGAAGTTCCCGCCGGAAATGGCGGAGAAGCTGGCCAAAGTCGCGCCGACGTTCCCAGTGTCGCATATTTCGACAAACTGGGAAGCCAATCTGCTGCTGCTGGGCGAGCTGACCGGCAAGCAGGAGCAGGCCAAGCAGGTGCTGCAAAAGTATAAGGAAGATGTGACAGCAGCCAAAGCGAAGCTCGGCGATCGCTTGAAAGACAAGAAGGTCGTTTCCCTGAGAGTCCGGACCGGCAACCTGTACATTTATCCCGAAGGCGTATTCTTCAACGCGTCGCTGTATGCCGACCTCGGCTTTACGGCTCCTCCGGAAGTGAAGGCCGCTAAGGCGCAGGAGCTCATCTCGATCGAGAAATTCAGCGAAATGAACCCGGATTACATTTTCCTGCAGTTCTCCGAGGACGAAAACAAAGACACGCCGAAGGCGCTGGAGGATCTGCAAAAAAATCCGATCTGGCAGAGCATCAATGCGGTGAAAAACGGCAAAGTATTCGTCAACGTCGTCGATCCGTTAGGGCAAGGCGGCACCTCGTGGAGCAAAATTCAATTCCTGAAAGCAGCTGTGGAAAAGCTGGCCTCCTGATTCCGGGCAGGCGAGCCGACAAACCATGAAACAAGCATACAAGCTTCACCCGGCGTGGATCTTATGGCTTTCGCCGGTTGCGATCGTCCTCTCGATCATTTTATCCGTCCGTTTCGGCTCCAAAACGATCGATGCAGGCACGCTCTGGGAGGCGTTCGCCAATTTCGATTCAGGCAACGTCAATCATCAAATCGTGATGCACTCCCGCGTCCCGCGCGCGATCGGAGCGCTGCTCATCGGCGCGTTCCTGGCGATGTCGGGAGCGCTTATGCAGGGGATGACAAGGAACTACCTTGCATCCCCTTCGATCATGGGGGTGACCGACGGCTCGGTATTCGCCATTACGGTCTGCATGATCGCGCTGCCCGGCTCTTCTTCGATCGAAATGATCGTGTATTCGTTCATCGGTTCGGCGTTCGGCGTAGGGCTTGTCTTCGGACTGGCGTCGCTTCTGCCGGGCGGGATGTCTCCAGTCCGGCTGGCGGTGACAGGCACCGTGATCGGCACGTTTCTCGGCAGCATGGCGACCGCGTTCTCGACGTATTTTCAGGTTTCGCAAAAAATCGGCTTTTGGTATAACGCCCGCCTGCATCAGATGGACCCGAATCTGATCAAGCTGGCGATTCCTTTTGCCGTGGTCGGGGTCGCGCTTGCACTGCTCATCTCGAAATCCGTGTCGATTCTTTCCTTGGGCGAAGAAGTGGCGGTCAGCCTCGGACAGCGGACGCTGCTCGTTAAAGTGGTCGCGATGCTTGCCGTCATTCTTCTTACGGGCGTTTCCGTGGCGCTTGCCGGCAAGGTCGCCTTCGTCGGCTTGATCGTCCCGCATATTACCCGTTTTCTCGTCGGCCTCGATTATCGCTGGATCGTGCCGTGCGCCGGTGTGCTGGGCGGGGTATTTCTTGCCTTGTGCGATGTCGCAAGCCGCTTCATGAACTACCCGTTCGAGATGCCGATCGGCGTCGTGACGTCCTTGATCGGAGTTCCTTTCTTTCTGTATCTGATTCGGAAGAAGGGAGGGGAACAGCGTGCATAATCAATCAACCGGCAAGTACATGGCGGTACTGCTTGGAGCGGTCGCGCTGATCGTCACCGCCGCATACCTGTCTCTCACGAACGGGGCCTTCGACATGACGGTGGGCGACATCGTTCGAACGCTGCTTGGGATCGACCCGCAGCCCGAGCACAAATTGGTGATCTTCGACTTCCGGCTGCCCCGGATCGTTATTGCCGCCTTGGTCGGCTTGGGGCTGGGCGTGGCCGGCGCGGCGATTCAAGGCGTCACGCGGAACGGGCTGGCCGATCCGGGAATTTTGGGCATCAACGCCGGAGCAGGCGCGGCAGTCGTCATCTTTATGTTTTTTTTCAGCGGGCAAATCAAGGGAGCGGGCTGGTTCTCTACGATGGCGATGCCGTTGTTCGGTTGGGCGGGCGGTCTAACCACGGCCGCGTTTCTGTACCTGTTTGCCTGGAAGGATGGCAAGCTGGACCCGCAGCGCGTCCTTCTGGTGGGTATCGCGACCGCTTCCGGACTCGGCGCGGTTGCGATGTACATCAGCCTGAAAATGAATCCTTCCGACTTCGAGATGGCCACGGTCTGGATGACCGGCAGCATCTACAACGCCAACTGGAAGTTTATTGTCTCCATGCTCCCGTGGCTGGTCGTTCTTATTCCCGTCATCGTGCGCAGATCGTACATTCTGGACTTGCTCCAGTTGGAGGAGAACAGCGTCAGAAGCTTGGGCGTCGCTGTGGAAAAAGAGCGGATGATCCTGCTGCTCGGCAGCATCGGACTGGTGAGCGCCTGCGTCAGCGTGTCGGGTGGGATCGGCTTCGTCGGCCTGATGGCGCCTCATATCGCCAGGCGTCTTGTCGGCATCCGGCACGTCCGCATGGTTCCCGTCTGCGGCCTGATCGGCATGGCGCTGGTCGTCGTATCGGATTTTATAGCGAAGACGGTATTTTCACCCGCCGAGCTGCCTGTCGGCATTGTGATTTCAATTATCGGAGTGCCGTATTTTGTATATTTGTTATTTAAGGCCAGAGCCTGATCAGGGACTGGCCCCAACCCGGGAGGGCGTCATGCAGGGAAAAATCATAGTCGAAACGTTCGATGACAGGGAGATAGCCGTCTATCTCCCGCCTTCGTATTTTACAAGCGGGGCAGCATACCCGGTCGTTTATGTACAGGATGGAAGCTATTTGTTCGATTCCTCCATGGAGGAGCTGGAACGAAGGTTTGAGAGCCGAGAGCTGCGCGAGCTTATCTTCGTCGGCATTACGCCGTTCGAGCGAAATGACGAGTACACACCGTGGGCTGCCCCCTCGCTGGCAGACTCGTCCCGGAATTTCGGCGGACAGAGCGCCGACTATCTCGCCTTCGTTACCGGCCGGTTGAAGCCCTGGATCGATGAGAAGTACCGGACATCCCGCCTGCCGGAGGAGACGGGCATCGCCGGCGGGTCGTTCGGGGGCTTGGTCTCGCTTTACGCCGCTTATTTGCATCCCGACGTGTTCGGCCGGTTCGGGCTGCTGTCCGCTTCCTTCTGGTACCCGGACTTCATGGAGTATGTGAGAACGAAGCCGATAGAGGCAGCAGGACGCAAAATCTACATGTATGTGGGAAGCATCGAAGGCATCCATAAACCGAGCGCCCAGAAAATGATGGTACCGTACACCCGCGAAGTGCATGCGATATTGACGGAGCGCGGGTTCGACAGGGATCGGTTGCGGCTCGAAATCGAAGACGGTGCGGGTCACGAAGCGAAGTATTTTATCAAACGTTTTCCGGAAGCGATGGCTTGGCTGTTTCCGGCGGAAATCGATTCTTGAAATTTCCGGCCGGTCCGCGTATAGTACAGTTAGTAATTAATAACTAACTGATCGAAGAGATCGGCCGGAGCACTCCGGTTTCGCAGGAGGAACGATGGGCAAGATGAAGTCGAAGACCGGCGAGCCTGCCGCAGCGAACCGCAGGGAAGAAATATTGGAAGCCGCCGTAGCAGTGTTCGCGGAGCATGGCTACTACAGCGCCACTACGGCGCAAGTTGCGGAGCGGGTGGGCATTTCGCAGCCTTACGTGTTCAAATTTTTCAAAAGCAAAGCGGAGCTGTTCGCCGCTGCGCTGAAGCTGGCCATTGAGCGCATCGTCCGTGCGTTCTCTAGGGTGGATGCCTCTTCGGACCGGCTGGAGCAGGCGATGATTCAAGCTTACGAAGAGCTGATGCGCACGCATCATCATGAAATCGTTTTGCAAATGCAAGCGATGGTCATCAAGGAAGAGCCGATCCGCCAAGTGATGCGGGAAGGCATGCATCAGGTGACGGCTTCCGTGGAGGCGCGCTTTCGCGAAGCGGGCATCGCACAGCCGGAGGTAGCGGTCAGCATGTTCATGGCGAACGGCATGCTGTGCAACATTTCGGCCGTTTTGGAGATGCCAGAGCTTAAGCCGAAGCACCCGGAACGCTAATCATTATTTCTTCTTGTTAGGTAAACACCGTGCTTCTTCTGGATATATCCCCATAGACTGATCACATAAAGTTGATCATGCGCCCTGGGAGGAGAAGGCAACATGGAGCCAACGACCGACTTGGAAAAACTCCGGATGAGATTGTGGGATCGGTATTTAACCTTACAGGACAGGAACAAAATTTCTTTTGATCAATACTGGTATGAATTTCTGATTAGATATTCGATAACGGATGAAGATTTGAATGGGGAAACAGCCGCGAAATGAGAACGGATACTAAGGAGACCCCTGTTCATCAAAGTAATCGTACTTCATTACTTCGACGAACAAGGGTTCTTTTCGTTGTAAAGGTATTCCATTGTAGAAAAAAAGCCGCTCGCGGCAATTGACATGCAGTTATACATACCCATCGGCTGAAGAGCAACGGCTCGTCCGCTTGCTACGAAAGCTCCGTTCATTCCTTGAAGAAGTCTAGTCATGTAATAAACGTATAATGGCATCAATAAATAACCATAATCCAAGCAATCCTAGAATAACTCCGGCAAATTTCTCCGACCATTCGCCGAGGTATCGTTTCAACTTTGAACTAAACGTAAGTCCTAAAAATGTAAAAACGAATGCTTGAAGTGCAACTAAACTAATGGTTAACGCAATAGGCACTCCGACAAGACCGATGGAAAAGCCAACTGCCAATTCATCCAAACTGATGCTGAGCGCTGTTACAATCAATGTCCATCCAACCAAATTCCGTTCCAGCTTCTCTTCCGCTTCATCCTCGTCTTCCAAAAAGATTAGCCAGACGGCTACCGCTAACAGAGCAATTCCGCCAATTAACGAAGCCCAATTGCCAATGAGCTGACCCACGCCTTGTCCGATAAATAGCCCAATTAAAGACATTAATGCTTCCGCACACGCAAATGCAAGGGCAATTTTCATTTTTCCTTTTGTTTTTACAAACCCTAGAGATATCGAAATCATAAGCGTATCCATTCCAAGTGTTAAAATCAAAGCGATCATCTTCAAAGCAACCAACACGATTCCCTCCAACGTTGTGAAATAATGAAACAGGTGTTACATTTAATTATATAGTATAATAATCATAGAAATGAAACAACTGTTTCATTTCAAAGTCAAATCACTGCTTGGGAGGGCAATCATTGTGAGCGAAAAGCGGAAGTGGCTTATATTATCGTACCGTGTACCCGCAGAGCCATCTACATTGCGTGTCCGGGTTTGGCGGACGCTCAAATCCATTGGGGCCTTTTATTTGCAGCAATCCGTATGCGTGCTCCCTCTTACGTCAGATATTCAAGGGAAAGCCACTCAACTTCAAAACCTCATTTCCGACAATCATGGCGAGGTGATATTGTTGGAGGTTGAGCAGTTTTCAGGCATTACAGAAGAGCAGATGGTCGCTTCGTTTAATCAACAGCGTGAAGTCGAGTATAAGGAATTTATCGAGAGTTGTAATGTCTTTCTTGAAGAAATTAAAAAGGAAACAAGCTTGGGGAACTTCTCCTATCATGAAGTGGAAGAAAATGAGGCAGAACTGGTTCGACTCAAAAGATGGCATCGAAAAATATTGAACCGCGATTTTTTCCAAACGAATTACACGACAGAAAGTCAAAATAAATTGGATGAGTGCGCAGCTTCACTAGAGCATTTTACACAGCAAGTATATGAAGAAGAGGGGAACAAAGAAGGCGAATTGATGTAAAGTTTATTTCGCAAAAGCCCCGGCATGGAAGGAATCGGAGGCAAAGCGGCAGGGGGCGGAGCAGGCTGGGGACAGCTCTGCAGCTTCGGCTAGCGAATGAGCTGAGGAAAGCATCCGGGCGGCTGGCACAATAATCAAACCCCCATCAGCTAGGCTGGCGGGGGTGCTTTTCAACTTTTTCAGACAAAATAATGCATTCCATATGTATTATGTATTTTGTTTGCTAGTGCCGGACAGCTTCGCTTTGAAGAATTTTAGTTATTTGTTCTGCGAAGTTGGATCTGGCGAATATCCCGATCGCCACTGACCCTAAAGTTACCAGAGAAGCAATGACATATATAGTCTGAATGCCGAAAGTATCGGCCACCCATCCAAGAGAAAGCAATGAAACACTGAAAAACACATTGTTCGTTACCTCAAGACAAGCCATGACCTTCGGCAGCTTATCTTTTTCAGCGTTTTCTTGTAACAAAGTTCTCCTAATTACTGCCGTTACTTGTAGGGGTGGACCCATTATAAACATCAGAGCTATTGCTACAAAAGGGTTTCCATTAAATGCGAATGCTCCTGCTATGGCCGCATAAATCGCCAGACCCCATAACATTAAGGGGAATTTTTTATTATTAAAGTAATTCGAAACTGAAACCACAAGCAACCCACCTATAATAGATCCCGCAAAGAAAGATCCATTTGCCAATCCCCACCAACTCTCATCTTTGTTAAGAACCTGAACGCAAAACGCAAGCACAAAGGCACCAAGCCAAGCTGTTCCGCCAATTGTATCTATTGCATCAACTATAAAGATAGTTCTTATTCGCTTGTTACGAAAAGATGTCTTCCATCCTTCCGCAGCTTGCTCCCATTTTGACTCTTTATTATATGATTTTTTTTCTTGATCGCTATTGTCCTTGACCAGAGAAGCAAGTATTGTAGCGATAAACAATGATGCTAAAACGATAATCATGGAATTAAATGTTCCAAGCATAATCACCAAAACACCGCTGAAAGCCCAACTAGAACATTTAATGATCTGATCGGTTGTGGATACCAACCCATTTACTTTTATCAATGCCTCTTTGGTGGCTAGTCGAGGAATTATGGAATTTCTGCAAGGCTTAACCCAGCCATCGAAAAATGAAATACAAAAAATCAGCAAAAACAGGAGGGCCAAGGGGATTGATTCCGTTAAAAAATAATAAATCATTAAGCATGAGAAGATTGAGAATTGCGCTAATTGAGCGAATACCAGTATCTTTACCAATCTGAACCTGGAAACCACTAACGGAAAAACTAAACCGCTTACGATCTGTGAAAGATATCGCATCAAAGGTACAATTACGGTGGACAACAATGAATGTGTGTTTCCAAAGACAAAAGAAATTACTGTCATTAAGTAAATGATGTCTGCAACGTTTGAAATTGTTTGACTTCCCCATAAAAGATAAAATGACCTCTTAATCATAAATTAGTCCATTTCCCTCTTTCATAAATTTGCCTGCGTTTGTATTTATATGTAAATTATAACATAAATAACACACCGGAAGGAAACCCTTCCGGTGTGCCTTCTACTTCACAACTCTTTCAGACGGTACTATTCTTCCATTTCATTAAGTTCATCTAGTGAAATCTCTTCTGGCTGATAGTTTTTTAGTGAATAGTTGTTCCAATACCAGAAAAAAGCACCCTGGGAAACAATAAGTCTTTCAAACCATAATTCGAAATTAAGATCAATTGCTTTAAATTCATCCGCAAGGTTTAGAATTGAGCCTTCGAATAAGTAGTCTTCCCTTCCTTCTTTGACCCGCAACGAATCAATAAAAATAATGGTTTGGTCATACTTCGCAATGGCATACAGGTTAGGAGGGAGTTCGTTTTGTTCCGAGTATTCCATAATTTCCTCCAAGCCAAAAATATACCATGGAGTATCAACATACTCGGACTGATCTTGAAACAATATAGCGCCATCGTGCATTTTCAAGAAATCGATGTAACTCGTTGGCAAGAAAAAGTCTGTCTCTTTTACAAAGCCGTAGATTTGATCTGGCGTAGCGCCTTTATACAAAGAGCATGTGCAAGGAATAACATAACCCGATTCTCTTTGAATCCAAAGGATCGGTTGTTTCGCCAAACGAGCCTTTAAGCTTTTCAAGGTCAGATATACAATTTTGTTCATTGATAATAAGCCCACCAATTTGAGAATTGATAATGTTTATCTGCGTACAAAGGAATTAAATTATCAAAAGAGTTATCGCCTCCAAAATTCAAAGGTCTGATATGATGTATCTCAATACCCGCCTGCCAATTTACGTATCCGTATCGTTTGTCATAATAATCTTTATACTGTCCCTTCACCGTATTATTAAATGTTTTTCTCAAAGCTTCAACAACATCAGACGATACTCTGGAGTAAGTTGTAGTATCGGGAGGAAAAGCGTTTAAATACCCGTTTACATCTATACCGTACCAAAAAGGATACAGTACCCCGATTTTATTGAGCAGTATTTCGGTCGTCTGATTTCCATCTGTGGCATAGCCAGCCGTGCTTCCGTCAGGATTTCTCCAAATTGCAAAATTAGACGACTGATACCAGTAAAAGCTTGTATTATTCGCGCTAACATATTTCCTTTCCGATTTTCCTACAAATGGATATAGCCAATTATAGTTTAATACATCTGTTACCGTATAGCTCCCGTATTTATTCGGCCCTCTTGATAATGAAAGCTGCCCCCAACAGTAGCAGGCAGACTACCTTCCACGGCAGTTAGTGCAATCTCCAAATACGGGCTTGTATTTCCTGTGATAACAAAATCCGCTGAATAGTACGCCACTGAGACGCCACTACCGAGTCTGCCTCCACTGACTCCCGCAGAAGGATCAATAGTTGAAAATTCTGTGTTTGATTGTCCAACATTTTTCAGATTGTATACGCTGTGCTCTTTTCCGGATTCAGAGTAGGTGATGACATCGTTGGGCTTCAAGAAGGATGCGCTTAATTCGTTGGCTAATTGGTCCGCATTCTTATTCGAAGCATGACTTTTGCCGACGTTATCACCTTCGATTACCTTAACTGCCTTATCTTTGTCATAGACAACCGAAAATTTGTGAGAAATTCGAATTTCCTTTTTCTCAGTGTTATCCAGCAGAACAGCATTGTTTTTAGCTGATGTTGAATCAGCCGCAGCGGCAGGAAGCACACTTGAGAGAACGAAAGACAAGCTCAGGATAGCAGGTAATAAGTATTTCCCAATTTTCTTAATACCCATTGGAAATGTCACTCCTCTATTGATTTTTTTGCAAACAAGAAACGAAACAATTGTTACTAAAACCTATCTGCCCCCCCCCCCTTTGGGATAATTTGGACATCTCATCGGCCGGTTAGGTTGTCCAACCACAAAGTACCATAAAAACCCATTATATGTTAAGACCTATTTTTGTGCCAATCTGCCTATTTAAAAGTCCTGAAAAATTACATGTAATTCCTAATTATAGTATTTTATTTACATTTTTATTTGGCCGATGTAATATTATGGGTATATTGAAGTGGAGGAGATTGGTAATGGTATCGACCGTTCAAAGTCTAAGAACTGTTGTAGAAATTGAAATACAACACCATGGTTATACTCCTTTACAATTTAGCGAGCTTGCAGGAATCCGTATTGATCAACTGGATTACCCCCGGTCTGTCACCATAGACCAACTCGAAAAGATAGCATCCCTTTTCGGGCGCCCACCCGGTTGGCTTTATGAGATGTATCTAAAGGAATGCTTTACAAGCGATAATCTCAGCATTTCGGAACAATTTGCACTGGCAGAAAGCCTATTTGAACAAGGAAAGAAATATGAAGCCGTACCGCTTTATCGTCATGTTGTCGAAAATGGTAACGGTTACGAACCGCAGTATATCATGAGTCAGTTCCGATTGTTTCAATCGCTCATTGGGACTGGTGTAGAAGAGAACAGGGAGGCTGTTTTTCGCTTCGAGGGTCATTACAAGTATCTGCCGGAGGATGTCCGGCTCGATGCACTTTTGCAAATGGCGAATGTTTACTACACCTTCGAGGATTGGAAAAAAGTCGAGCGATATGCTGACGAGCTTAGGGAACTGGCAACCAAAATATACGAGGAACAATTAAAAAATGGTAAACCTTACAATTTCCTTAGAACACAACGGCATTTAGTGGTATATTATGGTCAAGGCTACCTTTTGAAGGGTGTTGCCTTGGCGAAACAGGATCAGTACGGGGAAGCGAAAGAGTATGTTTTAGGGTATTCCGATCTTGGAGGGTTTCAATTCCTTGACGAGACTGGTCAAAAGGAGGTTGAGAAGTTCAGGGTTTGGGGTAAAGGGAACATGTATGCTCTTGAGGTGAGTACGGGAAATGAAACTGTCATCCCGGAGTATCTGACCTATATCGAAGAGCATCCAAATGAATATGTTTCTGGGGCCATGCATGTTGCTAAAGCAGCATGCAAATTTAATTTTTCTGTCGATGAAATTCTGGAAAAATTGTCTGTGAAACTCCCTGATATCAATTCTAGTATCACGCATATTCACGGAACCCAATTATTTCATTTTTGGTACATGAAAGCAAAAATTAGTTTCAAGAAAAATCGTAGGCAAGCTGGAATTGATGAACTTTTACATGCTCTGCAATTTGCTCGGAAAATCCAGTATTATTCTGGCTTTGAAAAAAGCGTCTCATTGTTCTGGAAGTTTATTGACCATGCTTCCTCAACTCAAAGAATGGATTTTCATAACATTTTTGAAGGAGCGGTTGATTTATGAAGAAAGTAATTTTTTCATTGGTGATGGGTCTTGTTTTTTTGAGCGGAATTAATTTAGTACCACAACCACCCGTAACGTCTCAAAATCCACCTGTACCGCAAATGTCTGCCCTGGACGATCATGGAGTCGGGGGCTAAACACCAGAAAAAATGAGTCCCGGCCAGTAAGCGAACTGGTTAGGGACTTTTTTCATTTTACTACACCGCAGCACACGTATAACTTTGCCATGGAAACCGCATCCTAACGTGTAACTTATTCTCTCTAACACACAGGATGATCGCCATGGCTTTTTTGCATAATTGGATTCGAGGAAAGAAGAGCTTTGCGGCGCAAGCGCAGGCGAACCATAAGCTGAATACCCCGATCAGCTCCGTATTAGCGCAAAATATAGCCGATTTGCATGAGCTGTTCAGTCAGACGCCCGATTTGGTCGTACGTCATTTCGTGATCAAACAGACGGGCAATCAGGCGGCCATTGCTTATTTGGACGGGCTCACGGACAAAAACGCCCTTAACAAAGATGTGCTGCGCCCGCTTCAATTCGAAGCGGATTCGGATGCCCCGGGCAATTTACCCCGGGTGAACGTCGGGAATGTCCGGACCATAAGTCTGTGGTCCGATCTCGAAATGGCCATGCTGCAGGGCGTCAGCATTTTATTCGAGGATGGCCGCAACGATGCGGTTGTTTTCAATACGCAGGGGTGGCCGCAGCGGTCGATCGAAGACCCGCAGCTCGAGGCATCGCTTAAGGGTGCGCATCAAGGCTTTGTCGAAACCAGCAGCCAGAACATCGCGTTGATCCGCCGTTACATCCCGAACCGCGAACTGAAAATTAAGGAGCTGACGATTGGCCGCCGAGGGAACACCCTCGTATCCATCTTATATATGGCTGATATCGTTCATCCCGAAGTGTTGAAGGAAATCGAAGACCGCATTCAACAGTCGGACATTGATGCCATTATTAACACGGGGGAATTGGCGGAATTGATCGAAGACAACCCGTACTCGCCTTTCCCGCAGTTTATCGCCACCGAACGCCCGGATTCGGCTGCCGCCCAATTGCTGCAAGGGAGATTTGTCGTCATCGTCGATCGTTCGCCCAGCGTACTGATCGGCCCTGCGACGTTTACATCGTTTTTTCAAAGTGTGGACGATTACAGTACGCGCTGGATGGTCGCATCCTTTACACGTTTGCTGAGATTTATGGGCTTTACCGTAGCCGTCTTTTTGCCGGCGCTCTATATCGCCGTCATTTCCTTTAATTACGAGGTCATTCCGCTGCAGTTGTTGTTGTCGATCGGAGAATCCCGGGCGCGCGTTCCGTTTCCTCCGCTTGTCGAAGCACTGCTTATGGAAATTACGTTGGAAATGATGCGCGAAGCGGGGGTACGGCTTCCGGCACCGGTCGGACAAACGGTCGGAATCGTCGGGGGTATCGTGATCGGGCAAGCGGCCGTATCCGCGGGAATCGTCAGCAACATTATGGTTATCGTGGTCGCTTCCACGGCGATCGCTTCGTTTATTATCCCGAATTACGATATGGCTTCCGGCGTCCGGCTGATTCGGTTCCCGATGATGATCATTGCCGCGATGTTTGGGATTGTGGGCATGGTAATCGGCATGATGACCTTGATCGGACACTTGATTTCACTGGAATCGCTGGGCACGCCTTACGGCAATCCGATCGCTCCGATGCGGTTCGCGGATATGAAAGATACGTTCGTTCGGTTGCCCTTATGGCGCATGAAGACGCGTCCCAAGAGCTCGCGGGCCGTTAATTCGCAAAGAATGGGCGACAACCATCCGAAAGGTGACGGCTGAATGAAGAAGTATGCGTTTAACGAGATCACGCTGATGCAATATATTTTGGCGATTCACGGGATGCAGATCGGGATCGGCGTGCTCCAGCTCCCCCGTCTGCTGGCGGAGAAGGCCGGAACCGACGGATGGATATCCTTGGTCATCGGCTGGCTGGTTGCCCTTACTGTCAGTCTGGTGATCATCCGGGTCATGAGATATTATCCGGAAGGAACGCTATTGGAGCTCCTGTCCCATCATTTCGGCCGCTGGGCAGGGAAGCTTGGGGCGCTCGTTTTTTGCGCATACTTCTTTTTCTTTTTCTTTATTGTCGTTGTCCGGGCCGTACTGTTTTTGAAGCTGTGGATTTTACCGCAGACCCCGGATGCGACGATCATGGTGTTGATTCTGATTCCGAGCTACCTCATTGTTCTGGGAGGCGTGCGCATTTTGGGCAGGTATGCGGAACTGGCATTTTATATGTCGTTGTGGCTTCCGTTCTTTTACCTGTTTCCTTTGTCGGTCAGCCACCATTGGCTTCATCTCCTTCCCGTACTGAAGGAAAGCTGGAAAAACATCTTGGAGACATCCCTGACGACGATCGTGTCTTTCCTTGGATTTGAAACGGCGTTTTTCCTCTATCCCTTCTTGCAAAAGAAACAGTATGCTTCCAAAGGAATGATTGTCGCTAATATCCTCACTATGATCGTTTATCTGGGGGTTACTCTCATCTGCTTTGTTTTCTTCAGTCCGGACGAAATTACGCGGTACAACGAACCGACACTTAGCGTGCTGAAGGTAACGGAGCTCCGGTTTGTCGAGCGGATGGAAATTGTTTTCCTTGCATATTACCTGTTTATTCTGTCGACCACATTGATGCCGATGATGTACTTTACCATTTTTTGCTCGAACTGGTTGTTCGGCACGAAGGCTTACCGCGCACACTTTCTGGTCTTGGCGGCAGTTGTTGTCGCTTATGTCGTTTTCTTTGTTCCGACATTTCCCCAGAGCGATAAGTCTCAGAAGATTTTCGGCAACATTGCGCTCTATCTTTGCTTTGTCCTGCCTTTCGTCTTATGGTTTCTGCTTTGGATGAAAACTCGTTCTGCTCGGAGGAAACTGGCATGAAACGATGGCTTTCGCTCGGACTGCTGGTTATTCTGCTTGTGACCGGCTGTAGCAGCGATAAGATTAATGTCGAGGAGTTGACGCTTGGCTTAATGCTCGGCATGGATCTGGACCAAGATAACCATATGGTGTATTACTTGTCCAGCCCTGTGTTTAACAAGGAAGCGAAGAAGAAAAATGAAGAGTTCGGCCGCAAGACGGAAACGCTCCGCCAATCGATGACGGGGTTCGATGCGATGACGACCGGGCTGACCATTCGGGGAAAGGTGCAGGTTATGCTGGTAGGCAAACGCATCTTGCAGCATCCCGATTGGTTTCGGCTGTTCGATGTCGTATACCGGGACGCCAAGTATTCCGTGAACGCCAGAGTTGTCGCTGTGGACGGCCCGGTTGCGGAAGTCATTAACTTTTACCCGATTGACAAGCCGCGGCTGCCCCTGCATATGACCAGATTGATCGATACGGCCAGCCGGAGGGGCATCACCGTGAAAACGACACTGCAGGAGCTGCACCGGCAAATGTATGAGAAAGGGGTGACGCCTTCGATCAGTGAAGTTAAGATGGGCAAGGCTGTTGAGGTGAAAGGAACGGCCGTGCTGAATGAGCGTGGGAAGTATGCGGAACTGCTCAACTTGCAGGAGAGCACGTTGCTGCTTATTTTGCAGGAGCGCGGGAAGGAAATGAACCTTTCCGTTCAAATTCCGGGAGAGGACGAACGGGGACCGGTCCGCCGAAGCACGATCACCTTTCGGGTCAAAAGCGCCAAGACGAAAATTAAAACCAAGTACGTCCAAGACAGGTTTCAATTCGATATCGATGTCAAAATGTCTATTGCTTTGTCGGAGAAGTTATTCCCGTTTGACGTCAGAAAAGGGGGAGAGAAGCTGCAGAAGGCTATTGAGGAGCAGTTGAAGCGGCAAATCGAACATATAATCAGCAGTTTTCAAAAGCATCAGATCGATCCGATCGGTCTCGGGCTACACGCCCGCGCTTATGAATACCAAGCGTACAAGAAAGTGCAGGAGCATTGGGGCGAAGCATTCGCCAAGGCCGACGTGAAGCTTTCCGTGAAAACGGAAATTACCGATATGGGGCCGGTCAAATGAACTATACCCGGAGCATGTTCAATCCGTAAAGCGAGTGGTGACGAATGAAAAAGTATGCGTTTAATGATATCACATTGATGCAATATATTTTTCTGATCGCCGGTATTCAATTGGGTATCGGTCTGCTTCAACTCCCCCGTGAATTGGCTGAACGTGCGGGAACCGACGGGTGGATCGCCATCGTTATCGGTTTTGTCATCGCCACATGCTCCAGTCTAATGATTGTCGAAGTGATGAAGCGGCACCCGGACGGAACGCTTTTTGATCTGCTGAAGCGCTACGTGGGGAAGTGGGCGGGACAATCGGCAGCGGTCTTTACCGCGCTGTATTTCGCTTTCTTTTCCTATACCATTATGGTGAGGGGAGCGTTGTTCGTCAGGTCGTGGATTTTACCGAAAACGCCTGATTTCGTCATGTTGATTCTTTTCGTCGTCCCGTCGTATTTGATTGCCCGGGGAGGCGTTCGCGTGTTAGGCCGCTATTCGGAGCTTATTTTTTATATCACCTTATGGATGCCCTTTTTCTACCTCCTCTCCTTGAGAGAAGGCAATTTGCTGTACATACTTCCTTTGTTTAAAGAGGGCCTGCAGCCGATCCTGCTGGCGGTAAAGCCGACGCTGTTCGCTTTTTTAGGATTTGAAGTGGCATTTCTCCTGTATCCGTTTCTAAAATCGAAAAAATACGCCTCCACAGGGATTATTGTCGCCAATACGCTGACAATGCTCGTTTACTTGCATGTTACCGTGACCTGCACTGTCTTTTTTAGTCCGGATACCATTACTCACTTTAACGAACCGTCGGTCAATGTGCTCAAAACGTTGGAGTTCCGGTTTATCGAACGGCTGGAAATCTTTTTTCTCGCTTTCTTTATCTTTATGATTTCAACGACATGGCTGCCGGGAATGTACTTTTCCGTTTTCTCGATCAATTGGATGTTCGGCAGAGAAGATCACCGCAAGCTGCTTCAATGGTTAATGCTGCTTTTTGTCGCCAGCATGTTCTTTGTTAAGCCGTCGTTCAACAAGACCGATAAGTGGATTGAAGTTGTCAACTTGATGGGGATATGCTTTGGTTATTTGTTTCCTTATGTTTTGTGGGTGTACGTATGGCTTCACGATCGTCTGCAGCGGAGGCGAAGGGGAACATGAAGCGATGGGTACGGATAGCAGCATTGGCCGTCTGCGTAGCGATATTGCCCGGATGTTGGGATCAGACGAATATCGAGGATTTGACGCTCGGTCTAACGCTAGGCCTCGACTTGGACGAGAAAGATCACTTGACAGTTCATATGGCCGCTCCCGTGTTCAGTAAAGAAGCGAAGAAAAAAAATGAAGCCTACGAATTCCGGTCCAAGACGCTCCGCGTATCCAGAAACCAATTCGATGCCGTTGTCACCGCTCTTACCGTCGGAGGGAAGTCGCAAGTGCTGCTTCTCGGCAAGCGTTTGGCAGAGCAGGCGGATTGGTTTCCTTTGACGGATGTCTTTTTCCGGGACGGGAAGCAGACCGTCAATGCGAAGGTTGTGCTTGTGGACGGCCCGGTATCCGATGTGATACACACTTTTCCTAAGGATAAGCCGCGTCTTTCTTTTCATCTGACCAGGCTGCTCGATAAAAATAACAAGCGAAATTTTACCGTCCGGACGACGATTCAAAAGCTGATCGATCAGAAGTATGAGAAGGGCATGACCATTTCCATTTCCGAGCTTAAATTGAGCAAGGAACTCGAGGTAACGGGCACGGCGCTGCTGGATAACAAGGGCAAATACAAGGGCTCGCTGAATCAGCAGGAAAGCGCCTTGCTGCTCATTCTGCAGCGGCAAACGGTAGATGAAATTCCGTTCAATATCCATGTCCCGCACGAGCGGAAGAGCGGTGTCTTCGCTTCGGATATTGTCAGCTTCAACGCCGGTACCGAGAAGATTAAAATCAAAACGGCTTACAATCAAGGGAAGTTTCGTTTTGATGTCGGCATCCATTTGTCGGGAGCTGTGACGCAGAGACTGTTTCCTTTCGATTTTGAAAAAAAAGGAAGAGAGATGGAAGCCGCGATTGAAAAGCAACTGGACAAGCAATTCTCGGAGCTGGTGAAAAAATTCCAGAGCCTGAAGGTCGATCCGGTCGGCTTCGGCATCTATGCGCGGGCGTATCAATACAAGGACTATAAACAAGTGCAACAGCAATGGCCGGACGTGTTCGCGAAGGCGGACGTGAACGTTAAGGTCAAGCTCACGCTCAAGAGCGGTGGGGTAACCAAGTGATTCATGCGGCTCTCTGCGAGGAAGAGAGGCGCCCCCGGGCAGCCGGACCGGCAGCCCAAGGGAGATAAAGTTTGTCTGTTATTTCATGAATATACCTCGAATTCGAACAGCGAATATCCGTAGGCCGTGCCGCGCGCGGTGCCGAGTACCCGGACATACCTTGCATTCTGCGAGGCGAACGTGACTTCGTCCGTTCCGCCGTTGCCGCTTGTCGTCGTATAGACGTCCGTCCAACCGGTTGCGTTATCCGACACTTGAATTTTGTACGCCGATGCGTAGGCGCCTTCCCATTTCAGCTTGACTTTGCTGACGGCTCGGGACGAGCCGAGATCGACGTAGATCCATTGCGGATCCTTTCCTTCCACGCTGGCCCACCGCGTGCTGCTGTTGCCGTCCACCGCTTTGGACGCGTCGAAGCCGGGGCCTTCGACGGAGCTGGCGACAGCCGGTTTGCCGAGCGCCAGATTGCCACCTGTTGGCGGAGGCGTGACAGGCACCTCGTCGAGGATGGACGTAATGGCCAGCATATACCAGGCGGCGTGGGGAATCCACTGTTCCAGGCTGCGCCATCTCTCGCCGCCGGATTGGATGAAGTCGATGCCGGAGCCGTCGTTGTTTTTGGAATGGATGCCGTTGCTGATTCCGCCGTCGAGGTCCGTATGGCCGTATTTCGTGCTGCCGTAATCCGGGGGATTCGTCCCGAAGCCTCGCAGCATCGAGATGCCATACGGGTTTTTCCCGAGAATCCAATCCAATTGATCGGCGTAATAGGTCCGGTACGTGCCCGGTAAATTCGCGCTGCCTGCGAAGGCGTATTTCCCGCCGATCAGCGACATGGCCGACAAGGACGACAGCCGCGCATTTTCCCCCTGCCACCAATAATTCGATTCGTTCTGCCGCGGGATGAAGAAATCTTTGCGTATCTTGCCGTTGTGCTTGGTTACTTGTCTGGACAGGCCGAAGCCGTTCGGAACTTCGCCGGTAATGGCGATCAGATGGTTGATGTAATTTTTGATCGAGTCGATATTGACCGTCTGCGAAGCCGCTGTATCCGTCTGTGCATAGAGAGCCAGCGCCATCGCGGGCATTCCCGCCTCCGCCGCATGGTAGTACGGGCGCGAGCCGCCGTCCGCGTAATACCAGCCTTCCGTCTGCTGTCGGCTCACAATGCTCGCGGCCCGGGCGCGGGCGTCGGTCAGGTAAGTCTGGTTGTTCGTCGCTTTGTACAGTTCGGTAGCCGCAATCAGGGCGCAGTAGTCGTCGATAATATTCTCGACCCCGTTATCGGTATAGCTGGAGTTGTTCGTCTTCAGATGCGCGTAGGCGCTGACGGCTGCGTTCAAATAGTCGGCGCTGGTAAACTCCCCCGACAAGCCGAGTCTGGAGCTGGCCGCCAGCGCTGCGATCGCCATGCCGCCGCCTTCGCGGAAGGCGGCTTGGTAATTGGCCGACTTGTCGCCCGTGCTGTTGGAGTAGGCGGCTACATACCGCTTGGACAAATCGCCCGTCCAGTTGTCGAACACGGTAACGTAGAAGTACGGATTGTTCGCCTTCATGCGGACGAGAAAATCGGCGCCGAAGGCGGCTTCCTGCTCCAGAGCGGCCTTCTTGCCGATCGCATCGAGCTGCGCCGGGTAACGGTCGCGAATGTAGGTCATTACCCAAACGACCAGCGGCGTTTGCTGCGGGGTCATAAAGTTGGTGTACTGGAGATGGCTCAAATATTTGGAGATATCGCCCGAAGCGTCATACCAGCCGCCGCGCACGTCGCGGGTTTGGGCGGGATTGCTGCCAAACAGCTTCGCTTTGGCGTCGGCGTTCCATACGGCGCCCGCGTTGCGGCTTTTGAAGAAATAATCGAGCGCCGGGCCGAACGTCTTTTTGAACAGAAGGGCATCGTCGATGTCGAAGGCCGGAGACGTAACCGTACTGCCCTGAACGATCCTGATTTTGTATGTGCCCGGCGTCCGGAACGCGGTGAAATCGAGCTTGGCGAATACCCGGTCGCTGTACCACGAAGTCATGCTTTTCCAATCCGCGGCAGCGATGGCGCCTTGAAAGACGGACTGCGAAGTGGACGCATCGATAAGCTCAAACGATGTCGGCTTGGCTCCTGAGGACGACCAATCGACGACGGCGGTTTTCGGATACGTTTTCTCGTAGCCAACCTGATTGACGCGGATCGCATTGGCCGCGGCGTGCGACGGGGCGGGGGACGCAGCGAATGCCGACAGCATCATCAGACAGCACAGGACCAGCATCATGATTCGCTTTCTCATGAAACAGCCTCCTTTGATTGTAGTTGTGTAAACAACGGCAGGTCGTTACTCCTTGACCCCTCCGGCCGTCATGCCGTGAACGAGAAAGCGCTGCAGGAAGATAGCAATGAGCAGCGGAGGGATGGAAGCGGCGACGCCGCCGGTGGCCACCATGCCGAAATCGACCGCATGCTTGCCGCTGAACTCCGAGATGGCGACGGAGATCGTCTTGGAGTCGAGCGTGGAGGTGAACAGCAGGCCGAAGAAGAAATCGTCCCAGGACAGCAGGAACACGAAGATCAGGGTGGCGACGATGCCGGGTCTGACCATCGGAACGACGACCAGCCGGAGCGTTTGCAGCCGGCTACACCCGTCCAGCGCGGCAGCTTCGTAGAACTCGTGGGACAATTGCTTGAAGTAGCTCTGCATAATCCAGATGACGAACGGGATCGCGAACGACAAATTCAACAGTACGAGCGTCGCTTTGGAATCGAGCAAGCCCAGTTGGTCCACCGTCATATATAAGGGGATGACGATTACGATGGACGGAATCATGTACGTGAACAAAAATAAGTAAATAAGCGGCTGTCGGAAGGTAAAGCGGTACTTCGCGAAAGCGTGAGCGGCCAAGCCTCCCACGATCAGTGCGATCAAGGTAACAAAGGCGGCTACGATCAAGCTATTCCTCATCGAAATGCGGAAGGCGTAAGCCATATCATTGTCCGGATTTGTGAAAATATCGCTATACCGCGCAAGCGTCACCCGCTCCGGAATCCAGCGCAGTGGGACGCTCTGCAGATCGACCTGATACGAAATGCTGGACAGCACCAGCCATGCGAAGGGAGCCAGCGTACAGAAGGCGACGGCCAGTCCGAACGCATACTGGACGAAAGTCAGCGTGCGCGATTTCATGTCTTCGCCTCCCCGGTACCGAACCCTTTCACGTAAGCGAACGTCAGCAGAGCGATGAAAGCGGCGATCAGGTAAGACAGCGTCGCCCCTTCGGAAAACTGAAGGCTGGTGAACGCTTTGATGTAGGTCATATAGTTGACGACCATCGTTCCGTTAGCGGGTCCGCCTTGGGTCAGCACGAAGATCAGGTCGAACACCTTGAACGTTTCCATCGTCCGCATGACGATCAGGAACAGGAACGTCGATTTCAGATACGGCAGCGTAAGGACGGCGAATCTGCGCAGCAGGCCGGCGCCGTCGATATTCGCCGCCTCGTAGACGCTTTTGTTCGTAAGCTGCAGGGAGGCGAGGATGAAGATGGCGACGAACGGCGTCATTTTCCACACGTCGGCGAGGATCACCATGTTCATGGCCGTCCAAGGGCTGCTGAGCCATGGCCGATACGCATCGATGAGATGAAACTGGGTCAGCAGAGCGTTCAGCGCCCCGTACTCCGGGTGGTAGATCCATTTCCACATCGCGCCGTTGACGATGGTCGGCACGGCCCAGGGCAGGATGATGACGGAGCGCAAAAAGCGGACGCCGGCGAATTTCTCGTTGAGCAGCAGCGCGATCATCGTGCCGAGCAGCAGCTCCGCCACGATGGAGACGGCGGCGAAATAAGCGGTTCGTCCGAAGGCCGACCAGACGTCGGGATTGCCGAGGACGGAGGCGTAATTGCTCAGCCCGACGAACTCGCCCGACCCGGACGAGGTCAGGTTCCGGTCCTGCACGCTGTACAGCAGCGTTTGGATGAGCGGAAGCAGGACAATACCGAACACCAGCACGATGGCAGGAGCGACGCTGAATAGGCCGAACGCTTGGTCGCCGGTTCTTTTTTTCATAAAGCATCTCTCCTTGGCAAGGCAGGGGGCGGCGAAGCGCCCCGTTACGGATTATTTCGCGATATCCTTGATTACTTTGGCCTGCAGGTCGTCGAGCGCCTTCTGCGGCGTCGCTTTGTCGAGCAGCGCCTGGTGGACGGAAACTTGCAGCTCGGTGGAAAATTGGCCGTACCAAGGCACTTGCGCACGGTTGACGATATGCTCGTACTGCTTCTTGGACACTTCGATCAGCTGCGGATTCGTCCCGGTGACGGCGCTGTCGTTGAACAGCGATTTCCAGATCGGCAGCGCGCTTTGGGCATGCTTCTTCTGGAACTCCTTTGAAGACAGGAACTGGATGAATTTCCAGGCCTCGTCGGGATGCTTGCTTTTCTTGGAGATCGCCAGTCCCATGCCTCCGTTCGTCGTGGCGCTCGGCTTTTTGGCCGTTCCGGGCACGGCGGCAATGCCGATCTTGCCTACGACCTTCGACTCCTTCGGGTCGTTCGCCATGTCGTACATGTAAGTCCAGTTCAAGGCGAAGGCGGCTTTGCCGCTGGAAAATACGCCTCGCACGTCCTCTTCCAAATATTCCACGGAGCTGGGATTCGTCAGGCCGTCCTTGATCGACTTTTGCATAAACGCGAGCGCTTCGACGTTCTCGGGCGTCTGGATCGTCGGCTTGCCGTCCTTCACAAACTCGCCGCCGAAGGAGCCGGCGATCATCGTGAAGTCTACGGATAAGGCTTCCGCTTGCTTCCACGACCAGACGATCGGATGCTCGACGATTTTTTTCTCCTTCAGCGCTTTGGACGCGGCGATCAGTTCGTCCCACGTCTTGGGCACCTCGGCAATTCCCGCTTTCTCCAGCATTTCCTTGTTGTAGAACAAATACTTGACGTCGTTAAGCCACGGCATGCCGTACAGCTTGCCGTCGGCGCGCATCGCGCTTAGCGCACCTTCGAAGATGTCGCCGCGCTCGGCGTCCGATACTTTGCCCGTCACATCGAGCAGCAGATTCGCTTTGACGAATTTGGCGGTCCACGGCGCATCGATCAGCATGACGTCGTAGCTTCCTCCGCCGACGAGAATTTTTTGCTCCAGCGCCTCGTATGGCACAAAAGTGGCTTCGACCTTAATGTTGGGATTGGCTTTGATGAATGCGTCGACCGCTTCCTTGATCGCTTCCTCGCTGTAGCCCGCCTGCTTCATAAAGATGGCGTTTAGGGAAACGCTTTCTTTTTTCTGGCTATCTTCTTTCTTCTCCGGCGCAGTTGCGGCGGGCGTTGTTGATGCGGCACAGCCGGCGAGCAGACCGGCTGCCGCGCAGACGATCAGTACGGCCGCAAGCTTTTTTTTCATAGGCGGCTTCCCCCTTGACGGATAATGATTTTATGGTAAAGCAAGCAAGGGTGGATGGAAATGAACGATCCTTGCGCGATTATGGACAATTCTGATTTTTTAACGCCTGCTTCTTGTAATCGGTCGGGCTTAGGCCGTACAGCTTGCGGAACAGGCGGTTGAAATAAAACGGGTCCGGAATGCCGACCTCTTCGGCGACCGCTTTGACGCTCAGGTCGGGATTTTTCAGCAGCTCTCTGGCCCGCTCCATGCGCAGCGCGTTCAAATAGCCGACGATCGTTTGACCGGTCTCATTCTTGAACAGGCGCGACATGTGGCTTTCATTCAAATTGACGTACCGGGCGACCGCCTCCAGCGTAATTTTCCGGTCGATATGCCGGAGCAAATATTCGATGATTTCGCGAACTTCCTTGCGGTATTTCCGCGCGGCGGGAGGAGGGGCGTGGCGCTCAAGGTAGCGCAGCGCTTCTGCGAACGCGGCCCGGAACTCCCCGGCGGTTCCCGCTTGCATGAGCGAATCGCGGTACGTCCCCGGCAGAGCGCCGCTCCCGTCGGCCCCCGCGCTGGCCGCCTCCCAGCAGTCGATCACCGTCAAGGCGCTTCGCGCCAGCAGGGAAGGGTGAAGCCGCGCCTCTCCGGCCGTTTCCAGCAAGGCTTCCATGGCGGCGGGCAGGCCATCGGTTTCGCCGGAACGAATCCGCGCGATCATGTCGTCCTGCAGCCGTACGATAGGCGGAGGAAGTGAACCATCGTGGCAGCCGGTCTCCCCGGCATGCATAACGACCGGGGTCGGAAGGTAGAAGCGGATGCCCGCCGCCCGCTTGCAGGCGCGGTAAGCTCCGCTTGCGTGACGCAGCCTGGTGAACGGTTCGCTGACGACGACGTTAACCTCCAAATTCAAGTACATCCGCAGCATGTCCGCGATCTGCTTGGCGAGCTGCATTTTGCCGCTGGCGGAGGCATATCGCCCTTGTCCGGAGAGCAGCACCATATACTCGCGGCCGGCGATTTCTGCAAACTCGCCCATGGGCAGGCCGGTCATCAGCTCGGATACGATGTTGCGGATGGAGAACGACATCAGCTGCTTTTGACTCCATTTGTTCCGGTCATACCGGTCGACGTGCAGGTACAGCAGGAACAGCGGCCGCTCGCCGGGCTCGATCTTGAGACGGCTCGACTGCCGTGCCAGCTCGCTATCGGATAGCGGTTCGCCATGGATCAGCTCCTGGAAAAAGCGGTTTTTCGATAGCCGGTAGCCTTCCAGCACCGCTTCCGTCCGGATCCGGTCCGCTTCTTGTTCCTGGCGCTCGGTGAGGATGAGCTCGCGGGTTTTGCCGAGCACGGCGAGCAGCTCCTCCGCTTTCAGGGTCACCTTCAGCAAGTAGTCAAGCGCGCCGAGCTTCAGCGCCTCGCGTACCAGCGCGTATTCGTCGTAGTTGCTCAGAGCGATGATTTTGCCGCGAAACCCGGGGCGGCCTTGCAGCTCCTGAATCAGCTCAAGCCCGTCCATCCGCGGCATCCGCAGGTCGGTGATGACGATATCCGGGTCCAACCGGTCGATCATGCCGAGCGCCGCCAGCCCGTCCTCCGCCCCGCCGCACAGCTCGTAGCCGTGCTCCTCCCACGGAATCATCATGTTGAGCCCGATGCGGAGCATTTTTTCATCGTCTACGATCATGACCTTCATCTCTGATTTCCCCCGATCATCGGCATCGTCAGCAGGACCCGGGTGCCTTCGCCCTCCCGGCTTTCTACCGTCAGCCCGTATTTCGTCCCGAAATTAAGCTGGATTCGTTCCTGGACGTTGCGTATTCCGATATTGGACAAACGATGCTTCCCGCGATAATTCGAATCGAGCAGGCGGCGAAGCTGCTCTTCGTTCATCCCTTTGCCGTTGTCCTGAACAGCGATCTGCAATTGTCCGTCTGCGCTTGTGGCGGTGATGACGAGCTTCTTATCCTCGCGCTCCGCGCCGTCGAGTCCGTGGATCAAGGAGTTTTCTACGATCGGCTGGAGAATGAACTTCATGATGGCGGCCTCGGACAGGCCGTCGTCGATGTCGTACTCGACGGTAAACGAGCTTCCGAAGCGGAGGCGCTGAATGATGAGGTAATTGTCCACATTGGCGAGCTCCGAGCGGAGCGGGATAAATTCCTTCTTGTCGACCATCGTATGGCGGAGCAGCTCGGCGAGGGCGGTCAACCCGTCGCTGACGACCGGCACGTGATTGATCGCGGCGGTCCATTTCAGGCAGTTTAACGTATTGAACAAAAAATGCGGATTGATCTGCGCCTGCAGCATCTGGAGCTCGATTTCCCGCTTCTTGATCTGCTCCTGTTTCGTATGGTCGATCAGATCGCGAAGCTGCTCGATCATGAGGTTGAACTTGCCCGTCAGGAAGCCGATCTCATCGTTGCTCGGGTCCTGGATTCTGACCTGGAAATTGCCGGTGGAGACCTGTTTCATCGATTCGGTCAGCCGCTGCAAGGGGGTGGAGATGCTGGTGGAGATCAGGAACGCGAGCAGGAGGGAGCACAGGAGGCACAGCCCGACGACCAGCACGATATAAGGCAAAATTTGCTTCGTTTCTTTATTGAGCAGTTCGTAAGGGATCGTTCCGACCAAATACCAGCGCGAGACGGCATCGTAGGAATAGACCAAAAGGTATTTCTGCTTGTTGAATACGGCGGAGAACGCCCGCGTCCCGAGCAGCTCATGCTCCGAAATTTCCTTCAGCAGCTCGCCGTTCGGATAGTTGGCGCCTACTTGAAGACTGCGGTTTCCCGCCGACAAAACGACGCCCCGCGTATCGGCAATGAACAGGTCCGAGCCTTCGCCGACATCGGCATCCTCATGGATGATGCGGGAGTAATAGCTTTCCTTGACGGCGATGAATACGTAGCCGATGGTGTTCATCCAGTTGAACTGCGAATGAATCGGCCTCGCGAGCACGATGCAGTCGACGCCGTTCTTCGTCACGATATGGGTCCAGACGTCTTTGCCGGCGCCGGCCTCGATCATATCGGTCAACATGGCGATGTCTTCATCCCGGAGCTTGTCATAGCCGAGATCGTACATCAATTTGCCGGAAGAATTGGTGATTTGGAGGGATTTGATTTGGCTGAACAGCTTGCGTCCGCTGAAGGCGCTATTCAGCTCGTAGTAGCTGTCCATAACGGACTGCGTGTCCGGGGCGGTGTTCGCCTGCAGAAGGCTCGTTTGCACGAGGTTATGCATCATGATTTGGTCCGTTAAATACAGCAGAAGCTCGTTTTCCCGCTTGATTTCGTTGCGCAGCTGGTCCAAAATTTGCAGCGAGTAGGCGCTGATCTTCGAGCTGATCGCTTCGCCCGACTTGTGATACGTCAGCAGGGTGGCGATGCATAGGGGGAGGATGGAGAGAAAAAGAAATGACAGAATAAGCCGGTTCTTGATTTTGGAGAGCCGCAAATACGGATGTAACCGCGCCGCCCAGCGGAGTTCGTCCCAATGCCTCACGTCGATCGTTTCACAACCTCTCTCTAAAGGATCGTACTTTGTGCCTAGACCTCTTTTCCAAGTTCAGGGAGGTTCTCCTAGATTTAAAGTACCTTCCGCATGGGGCGAACGTCAAGAGCAGGATTGGGCGGGGCGCCTTCTTCACACCATCTTTGGATTCATTTAACATAGCGCAAACAATCGGAGGATAAAGTGAAGATGTAGAGAATACAACAAAGTGAAGGAAGATGAAGGATTTCCTTCTTGACGGGTTGACGGAGCGGAGGAAAGGCATGAAAACGACGTTTGTGTGGTTCGATTTGGGATATACGTTAGTTTATTTGGAAAGGGAACAATGGTTTGCGGCCTATTTGGCTGAGCAGGGGATCGCCAGGAAGCTGCGGGAGATCGAGCTGGCTTACCATCATGCGGACAAGCTGTTCATGCGCGAATACCCCGGCGTTCTCGGAAGGGAAGCGGCGACGTTCTTCCCGTGGTACCTCGGCGTGCTGAATTACCGGCTAGGGCTGTGCCTCGATCTGCAGGAGCAGTGGCGGCGGCTGAACGAGCTGCGGACGGAACGCCGTTCGCCTTGGGTGGCTTATCCTTACGCGGCCCAGATGCTGGAGGAGCTGAAGCAGGCGTCCTACGGTATCGGTTTAATCTCCAACTGGGATTCCAGCGCCAGACAGGTGCTGGCGGATACCGGGCTGCTGCCGTATTTCGACCACGTGATCGTCTCCTCGGAAGTCGGCGTCGAGAAGCCGGACCGGGCCATCTTCGAGCTGGCGCTGCGGCAGGCGGGCGTACGTGCGGAGGAATGCTGCTACGTCGGAGACAATTATTACGACGATGTCGTCGGCTGCCGCGAGGTGGGGATGGACTGCTGCCTGATCAATCGGTTCGGCCGGGATGGCATCGAAGAGGTGCAGCATGAGCCCGTCCTTGCGTCGGTGCAGGAGCTGCCCGCATATTTGCACAGAAAGGAATGGAAGCGCAGCGTATGAGCGTAGAAAGCAAGATCGAGCAGCTATTCGATTTGCTGAGCCCGAGTCAAAAGAAAGCCGCCTACTTTCTGACCAAAGACATCCGCCAAGCGGCCGTGCTGCCGGCCAAAAAGATGGGCGAGCTTGCCGGCGTCAGCGAGGCCACGGTGCACCGGCTCGCGCAGACGCTCGGCTTTGAAGGCTACGCCGCGCTGCAGAGCGAGCTGCAATCGCAGTTTCTGCAGGCGCGTCCCGTGCAGCGACTGCTGGAAACGGCGCAGGAGGAGCAGGCGACGTGGCTTGACGAGCTGTTCGCGCAGGATATCGACAACCTCCGCGAGACCGCCGCGCTCAAGCAGGAGGCGAAGGTGGAGGAGGCGGTCCGGTTGCTGCTGGATGCGGAGCGCACGTATACGGCAGGCTGGCGCGCCGGCCTTGCGGTGACGGCGCCGCTCGCTTACATCATGCATTACATGCTCGGCCAGGCCCGGCTGGTGCCGCAAGGCGAGGCGGCAGAATATGCGGCGCATTTCCGGCCGGGAGACGTGCTGCTTGTCTCCGGGTTTCCCCGCTACTGCCAGACGACGATGCACTTGACGGAAGCGGCAAAAGAGAAGGGCGCGCGCATCGTCGCCTTGACGGACTCGCCGGTATCGCCTTTTGCCAAGCTGGCCGATGTGTACTTGCTCGCCGCGACCCGTTCGCGGGGCTTTCTCGATTCGTACGTGGCACCGCTCGCGTTGGCGAACGCTTTGATCAAGAAGATGGCCCAGCTCGACTTGGAGCGGGTCAAGCGCAATATGGTGGAGATGGAACGGAAGTTCCGCATGTTCGAGACGGAATCGTCCGGGTGGACCGGACCGAACGGAAAGGGGACAACGAAATGAAATTGACGATTTTGGGCCCGTGGGGCGCTTATCCGGCTGCGGATTCCGCGTCGGCGTCGTATTTGATTCAGACGGAGTCGGTCAACGTGCTGCTGGATTGCGGCTCCGGTGCGCTCGCCCAGCTCCAGCGGCATCTGCCGCTCGAAGAGCTGGATGCGGTCGTGCTCACGCACTACCATACCGACCATATCGCCGACGTGTACTGCCTTCAGCATGCGGCGATGATTCTGATGCAGCTCGGCCGCAGAACGAAGCCGATCGAGATCTACGCCCACGACACGGACCCTGCCGCCTTCGCAACGCTCGCTTACGGAGAGTACATGCACTCGCATGTTATTGCGGTAGGAGATACGCTTGCGCTAGGCGATCTGACGTGGACCTTCGGGCATACGACGCATCCCGTCCCGTGCCTGTCCATGCGCATCGAGCACGGGGAGCAGGCGCTTGTTTTTACGGCGGATACCGCTTGGAACGACGATTTGATGCGAATCGGCCGGAACGCGGATCTGCTGCTCTGCGAAAGCAACCTGTACAACGAATACTTCGGCAAAATCGGCGGACATCTGACCGCCGGCGAAGCGGGAAGACTCGCCTCGCAGTGCGGAGCGAAGCGGCTCGTGCTCACGCACCTTCCCCAGTACGGCGATCTCGCCCAGCTTGTCCGGGAAGCGCAGGAGACGTATCAAGGACCGATTGATCTCGCCCGCACGGGCGATCAATACCGGCTGTAATACGGCCGGAGCGAGTGTTGAGAAAGAGGTTATTGACAGAAATAGAGATACATACGGAGGTGGGGTATCTACTGGAGGAGCGATAGCGCTCGCCTTTGTCTGCGGGAAATATCCGCTGCTAAGCGGCTTCAAATAAAAATTTCCTGCAGACAAGAGCGACCGGAAGTAGATACCCCACCCCCTCGTACACCTCTATTACCGTAATTAACCACTTTCTCAACACTGTCCGGGCTGTACTGCAGCCGGAAGAAATAAAAATAGAAAAGAGGAGAAACCATGCTAACCGAAAGATTGCGAAGGACCCCCCTGCTGCTTGCCGCTCTACTGCTGTCCGTCACCGTCCTGTCCGCCTGCGGCTCGGGCGACCCGGCCAAAACGCCGGCCACCGGGGCCGAAGCCGCCAAAGAGCCCGTGCAGGGCGGCAGCGTCGTCGTCGCCGTTCCGCAGGACCCGGACTATCTCGACCCGCACCTAGCCGTCGCCTCGGGGACGCAGGAGATGATGTTCAACGTGTTCGAAGGCCTGCTGAAGCCCAACGAAAAAGGGGAGCTGCAGCCCGCGGTTGCACAGGAATACAAGGTTTCTCCCGACGGGCTGACGTATGCGTTCACGCTGCGCGACGGCGTCAAATTCCACAACGGCAAGACGGTGGCGGCGGAGGACGTGAAGTTTTCGTACGAGCGGCTGATGGGCAAGGATACGGGCAAGCCGCTCTCCAGCGCCTTTGCGAACGTCGAAGCCGTCGATACGCCGGACGCCAAGACGGTTACCGTCAAGCTGAAAAAGAACGACGTCTCGTTCATGAGCAACTTCACGGCCGCTATTTTGCCGAAGGGATACGACAACCAGAATAAAGCGCCGATCGGCACCGGGCCGTTCAAGTTCGTCGAGTTCCAGCCGAACCAGAAGCTCGTTATCGAGAAGAACAAAGATTATTACGTCAAAGGCGTGCCTTACCTCGACAAGGTCGAGTTCCGCATCATGCCGGACGCCGAGGCTTCGCTGCTCGCTTTGAAATCCGGCGACATCGACATGTATCCGCGAATCGGAAACGAGCGCATCGCCGAGCTGGGAGATCAGTTCCGCTACGTGGAAGGCATGCAAAACATGGTCCAGCTCATGACGATGAATATCGCCCGCAAGCCGTTCGACGACCCGCGCGTGCGTCAGGCGATCAATTACGCCGTGGACACGGATGAAATCATTAAAGTCGTAGCTGACGGCAAAGGAACGAAGCTCGGCTCCAACATGAGCCCGGTCATGCAGAAATATTTTCAGGAAGGCTTGGAATCGACCTACAACGTGAACGTGGACAAAGCGAAAAGCTTGCTGGCAGAAGCGGGGCTGAAGGACGGTTTCAGCACGACGATTTCGGTGCCGTCCAACTACAAGTTCCATGTCGATACCGCGCAGGTCATTGCACAGCAGCTCGCGAAGGTCGGCATCACCGCCAAAATCGAAATGGTCGAATGGGCCGTCTGGCTGGACCGGATCTACAAGGGCCGCGACTACGATATGACGATCATCGGGCTGACCGGTAAGCTCGATCCGCACGAGGTGCTGGTACGCTACGCGTCCGACTACAAGTCGAACTTCTACAACTACAACAACCCGGAATACGACAAACTGATCAAGGCGGCCCAGGTCGAGCTGGACGACGCCAAACGGGCGCAGCTTTATAAAGACGCGCAAAAACTATTGACCAAAGACGCCGTCGCCGTCTATATCATGGACCCGAACTTCACCGTAGCGATGAAAAAAGAGCTGGACGGCTACAAGCTGTACCCGATTTACGTGCAGGATATGTCCACGATTTACCGCGTGAAGTAACAATCTGCGCAAAATATCGAGTTAAACGGGCGGATCACACGGAAAAAACGGTCCGCTCGCGCAGCGGTCTCATGAGTCGCGCAATTTTTTAGGAAAGGGGAGACAGCGACGTGACGTACGCATGGCGGAGAGCCTTTACATTCGTGCTAACGGTGCTGCTGGTCCTGATGATGACCTTTGCCGTCTTTCGGATCATTCCGGGGAACCCGGCTTTGACCATTCTCGGGATGGAGGCGGACGAGGCTCAGGTGGCCGCGCTTGAAGCGAAGCTGGGCATCGACCGCCCGCTCGGAGAGCAGTTTGCGAGCTGGCTCGGAGGCGTCGTCTCGGGCGATCTCGGCGAATCGCTCAAGTTTTCCAGGCCGGTCGGGGAGCTGATTCTGGACCGGCTGCCGGTGACGGCGTCACTCGCGGTGCTGTCCATGGCGATGACGGTCGTCATCGCCGTGCCGCTCGGCATCGCGGCGGCCAAATCCCAGCGCCGGGCGTCCGGCTGGTGGATTTCGCTGCTCAGTCAGCTCGGACTGGCCGTTCCGTCGTTTTGGCTGGGCATTTTGCTCGTGCTGCTGTTCGCCTTGACCTTCCGCTGGTTTCCGGCCGGAGGCTACGTCCGTTGGTCGGAATCACCGGTCGAAGCGCTGCGCTCCTTGTTCCTGCCTGCGCTGGCCGTCGCGATTCCGCAGGTCGCCGTCGTGGTGCGCTACCTGCGGACGACGATGCTGGAGCAGCTCAAGCAGGACTACGTCCGGACCGGCTACAGCAAGGGGCTGAGAGAACGGGCGGTGCTGTACAAGCACGTGCTGAAAAACGCGCTCATCCCCGTCGTTACGGTGATGGGGATGATTTTTGCCGACGTGCTGGGCGGCAGTCTGGTGGTCGAGCAGGTGTTTGCGCTGCCGGGGCTTGGGAGGCTGCTCGTTTCCTCGATCGGCGCCCGCGATTTTCCGCTTGTGCAGGGGATGATTTTATTCACGGCCGTAACGGTCATTGCGATCAATTTTGCCGTCGATATGCTGTACCGGGTGCTGGACCCGAGAATTCGGTTGAAGTAGGAGAAGAGCGGCATGATACGAAATCGGAACGTTCATTTGATCGTGGGCGGAGTGTTGGTCGGCACGATGCTGGCGCTCATGCTGATTAGCTGGCTGTATGTTCCTTACGACGTCAATAGCATGAATCCGGCCGAACGGTTTCTCGCTCCCGGGGCGAAGCACCTGCTCGGGACGGACAATTTCGGACGGGATATTTTAAGCCGGGTGATGACGGCTTCCCGGACGGCCTTTCAGGTCGGGTTTCTGACCGTTCTGATCGGTGCGGCCGGGGGGCTGCTCGTCGGAGCCGCCACAGGCTATGTCGGCGGCTGGCTGGACGAAGTGCTGATGCGGCTGATGGACGCGATGATGGCTTTTCCCGGGCTGCTGATGGCGCTGATGCTGGTCGCGGTATTTCAGCCGAACCTGACCAATACCATTCTGGCGATCGGCCTGATGGCCGTACCCGGGTTCGCCCGCATCGTCCGCAGCGGGTTCGTGCAGTACAAGGAGATGGATTTTGTGAAGGCGGCGCGCGGCATCGGGGCGGGACCGCTCGCCATCGTATTCCGCCACATTTTCCCGAACATTCTGTCGCCGTTCATTGTGGCGGCGACGATGAGCTTCTCGGGAGCGATTCTTGCGGAAGCCGGGCTGAGCTATCTCGGGCTCGGCATTCAGCCTCCCGATCCGAGCTGGGGACGCATGCTGAACGAGGCCCAGAGCTATATTGCGAAAGCGCCATGGTACACGCTGGCGCCGGGCGTCATGATCACGATGACCGTGCTCGGCTTCAATCTGCTCGGTGACGGGCTGCGCGATTGGAACGACCCGAAACGATAAGGGGGAACGAACCATGGCCAGAGGAAAAGAAACGCCTCTCTTGAGGCTGGACGAGCTGCATATCGAGCTTCCGACCCGTCAGGGCATGCGTACCGTGCTCGAAGGGGTATCGCTGTCGGTCGGGCGTGGCGAAATCGTCGGCATCGTGGGGGAATCGGGCTGTGGCAAAAGCATGACGGCCCAGGCCGTGATGGGACTGCTGCCCGCCGGCGCCCGCATCGCGGGCGGGGTGATCAACTACGACGGTGCCGAGCTGACACAGCTGTCGCCGGAGGCGATGCGCAGACTGCGGGGCGGGGAGATCGCCATGGTGTTCCAAGACCCGATGACCTCGCTCAATCCGGTATTTACGGTCGGAGAACAGCTGATGGAAGGGCCGCGATTGCACTTGGCGATGTCGCGCAAAGACGCGTATAATCATAGCGTAGGGATGCTGGAAAAAGTTGGGCTGGCCCGTGCGGAGCAACTGATGCGCGAATATCCCCACCGGTTGTCCGGCGGGATGCGGCAGCGGGTCATGATTGCGATGGCGCTGGCCTGCCGGCCGAAGCTGCTGATTGCCGACGAGCCGACGACGGCGCTCGACGTGACGGTGCAGGCACAAATTTTGGAGCTGCTGCGGGACTTGAACCGGACGGAGGGCACGTCGGTGCTGCTGATCTCGCACGATCTCGGCGTCATCTCGGAAATGTGCAGCCGCGTGTCCGTCATGTACGCTGGGCAGGTGGCGGAGACGGCCCCGGCAGCGGAGCTGTTCCGCTCGCCCGCCCATCCGTACACGGCCGGTCTGCTGCGGTCGATCCCTTCGCCGGATAAGCGGGGCGAAGCGCTGTATGCGATACCCGGGTGTGTACCGCCGCCGGAGGAGCGCGCCGGAGGCTGCCCGTTCGCGGCCCGGTGCGATCGCGCCGTGGCGGCCTGCTCCGGCGTAAAGCCAGCGAGCCGCTTGATCGCGGACCGGCACGAGGTCCGCTGCTTGCTTGCCGAGGAAGGGAGGCCGTCCGTCCGTGAGTATCAGCTCGCTTGAACGTGAACCGCTGGTGGCGATCGACCGGCTGACGAAGCGCTACCCGGCCGCCGCCACCGGCTTCGGCAAGCCCAAAGCCTGGGTGAACGCCGTGAACGGCGTCTCCTTCGAGATTCGCAGCGGCGAGACGCTTGGCCTCGTCGGCGAAAGCGGCTGCGGCAAGTCGACGACCGGACAGTTGCTCGCGCGGTTGTTGGAGCCGACCTCCGGGTCCATCCGCTTTCGCGGACGGGAACTGACAACGCTGCGGGCCCGCGAGGTACGGGAATTGCGCAAGCACATTCAGCTGATCTTTCAAGACCCGTACGCGTCGCTCAATCCGCGGCATACGATCGGCTCGATTCTGGAGGAGCCGCTTCGCGTCCACCGGATCGGATCGCGCGCCGAACGCAGGCAGCAGGCCCGCGACATGCTGGAGACGGTGGGGCTGGACCGCAGCTACGCCGCCCGGTATCCCCACGAACTGAGCGGCGGCCAGCGGCAGCGCATCGGCATCGCGCGGGCGCTCATGCTGGCCCGTCCTTCGTCGTGGCGGATGAGCCTGTGTCCGCGCTTGACGTGTCGGTGCAGTCGCAAATTTTGAATCTGCTCAAGGAGCTACAGCGGCGCTTCGCGCTGACCACGCTGTTCGTCTCGCACGATCTCAATGTCGTGCAGTATATGAGCGACCGGGTCGCCGTCATGTATCTGGGAGCGATTGTCGAGCTCGCGCCGGTCGAAACCTTGTTTCGCGGTGCGGTACATCCGTACACGCGGGCGCTGCTCTCGGCGATTCCGTCCGTCGGTGCCGGAGAGCGGCGCGAACGCATCGTGCTCCGCGGCGAGGTACCGAGCCCGCTTCATCCGCCCGCGGGCTGTCTGTTTCACACGCGCTGCCCGCAGGCGGTGGCGGAATGCGCTTCCATGCTGCCGGACTGGAAGCACGTCGGCCCGGACCATTACGCGCGCTGCCTGCTGACTTAAGCAGCATTCGCATCGGAGCGGCAGGGCGCAGTCTGCAGAAGCCGCCATGGCCATTCGATCCGCTCAAGTCTACAGGAGAACGAGGAGGGAACCATTTTGAACATCGGCATTTTGTCGGATTTGCATATTGATACCAATAACCCCGGCTGCTCCGTCCCGGTCGAGGAGGCGCTCTGCGAGGCGGCGCTTGCGCAGAAGGTGGATCTGCTGCTGATCGGCGGAGACATCTCCAACAACAGCGCCACGACGCTGAAGACGCTCAGGTACATCCGGGAGCGGCTGTCCATTCCTTGCTTGTTCGTACCGGGCAATCACGATCTGTGGAACATCCACGACCCGGAACGTACGGCTTGGGATTCGTACCGCGAACTGCAAGCGTTCGAAGGGAACCTCGCGAATGGCGCTTACATGATCAATGAAGAATGGGCCGTCGTCGGGGATATCGGCTGGTACGATTATTCGTTCGGCGCAGATCGCTATACGAAGGAGGAGTTTGACCGGATGTCGCTCGGCGAGCGGACGTGGCAGGATAGTCTGTTCGCCCTGTGGGACCGGCCGACGACGGAAGTCTGCGATTATTTCGTGCAGAAGCTGGACAAGCAATTGCGCGAGCTTCGGGACAAGAAGGTCATCGTGATGACCCACGTGCTGCCGCACCGTTATTTTACCGTTCCGTACGCACCCGAGGTATGGGGTTACTTTAACGCCTTTCTCGGAAGCGAGCAGTACGGGAAGCTGATCGAATCGTACGCTTCCTCCGTGAAGCTGGCCGTCTGCGGCCATGTGCATTACCGGAAAAGCCAAACCTTCGGCAGCACGCTGTACGTATGCAGCTGTCTCGGCTATACCCGGGAATGGTCGAATCCGGGAGACGCGCGGGCCGAGGTTGCTAAGGCGTTGACCGTGATCGAGCTGGCCTCGCTGGAGGAGCGTAGTCCGTTGAATGCATAATTGATCCGTCCATTGTACAGAGGAAGCACCTCTTGCGGCGAAAGCGGTTAGAGGCGCTTCTTTTTTCATTCGTCCGGAATAGGATGCAGTACGCTTCAGGTACTACGCAAAGTTAGTACTACCCGCTTTGTCGAATTCGCGTACAATAAGATTTAAGACCAGGTGCTAGGAACTAATCGCAAAAAAAACAGAACGCACCGACGGAGGGAATGGCTATGGTATTGGTAAAATGGTTGGCCCGAATCGTACTCAACCTGTTATTTCAAGCGAGATTCAGCGGTTTGGAAAAGCTTGACTTCCGCAAACCGACCATTCTGATTCCGAACCATCTGTCGCTGATCGATGCGGCGCTGCTTGCTACGCGGCTGCCGGAGGAAGTGACGTTCGTCGTGAACACGCGCATTGCGAAACGGTTCGCCCCGTTGATCCGGCTGCGCAAGCATATCGCCGTCGATCCGATGAATCCGTACTCCGTGAAGCAGATGGTCAAGACGGTGCAAAAAGGGGCCCCGCTTCTCGTATTCCCGGAAGGGCGCGTCAATACCGCGAGCGGCGGCTCGCTGATGAAAATATACAGCGGCGTCGGCTACATTGCGCTCCGCACGGGCGCGACGCTGTACCCGATTGCCTTGAACGGACCGGAACGGTCCAAATTTTCTTACCTGAAGCATAAAATCCGGCAGGTATGGTTCCCCGAGGTTACCGTGCAGATCGGTGATCCGTTTACCTTGGATTACGATCGCGCCCAATCGATGAAATCGCAAAAAGAACGCGCTGCGGCGCAAATCCAGAAGAAGCTGGAGGCCGAGCTGGTGAGCAGCCGGGTGAAGACCGGGATCAACCTGTTCAACGAACTGCTGACCGCCGCCAAGCATCACGGGTACAAGTTTCCGGTGTGCGAGGATATAAGCCAGACGTTTACGTATAAAAAGCTGCTGACCGCTTCCTACGTCTTTGCCAGAAAGCTTGCGGCCGAACTGAAAGACGAGCCGGGCGTCGCCGTCCTGCTGCCGAATTCCGCCGCCCATCTGCTTGTTTTGTTCGCGCTGTTCAAGCTTGACAAACGGCCGGCGATCCTCAACTTTTCAGCCGGGGAAAAGAACATGCGCATCGCCTGCGAAACCGCTTCCGTCCGGACGATTCTGACCTCCAGACAGTTTGTCGACAAAGGAAAGCTGACGCCGGTGATCGAAAGTCTTGGTCAAAGGTACCGTGTGCTGTATTTGGAAGACATGAAGGATACGCTCCGTATGAGCGATAAGCTGTCCGGCTTCGCGGATTTCCTGCTCAAGCGGAAGGCGGCGGCGAACAATACCGAGATCGTGCTCTTCACGTCCGGCAGCGAAAGCGTCCCGAAAGGGGTCGTGCTGGACCATGCGAACCTGTATGCGAATATGCAGCAGACGCGCACGGTGATGGACATTAACGCCCATGACGTCTTTTTCAACGCAATGCCGATGTTCCACAGCCTCGGGCTGCTGGTGACGGTGCTTCCGGTGCTAAACGGCGTGAAGGTGTTCCTGTATCCGAGCCCGCTCCACTACAAAGTCATTCCGGAACTAGCTTACGATCGTAATGCGACGTTTCTGTTCGGCACCTCGACGTTTCTGGCGGCGTACGGCAAAGCGGCGCATCCGTACGATTTTCAATCGCTTCGCTGCGTGATCGCCGGAGCCGAGAAGCTGAAGGACGAGGTCCGGCAGCTGTGGGTCGACAAGTTCCATGTGTGCCCGGTGGAAGGCTATGGCACGACGGAAGCTTCGCCGGTCGTGGCGATGAACACCCGGATGTGGCACCGCAAAGGCACGGTCGGCCAACTGCTCCCGGGCATCGCATATAAGCTGGAGCCGGTGCCGGGGCTGGAAGGCGGCAAACTGCTGATTCAGGGCCCGAACTTAATGAAGGGCTACCTGCTCCACGAAGAGGGCTTCAAGCCGTGCCCCGAATGGTACGATACCGGAGACGTAGTGAAGATCGACGAAGACGGCTTTGTGACGATCGTGAGCCGGGTGAAGCGGTTCGCGAAGATCGGCGGGGAGATGGTGTCCTTGAACCAAGTGGAGGAAATTGCGGCAAGCTGCTACCGGGACGCGAACGTAGCCGCAGTCAGCGTGTCGGACAGCCGCAAAGGCGAACGAATCATTCTGTTCGTGACGCAGAAAGAGCATCAGATTCAGACGATCAAGCAATTCGTGAAAGATCATGGACATTCTCAACTCATGACTCCGTCCAAGCTGGTACAGGTTGAGAAGCTACCGATTTTGGGCAGCGGTAAACCGGATTATGTGGCACTCAAAAAGCTGGCCGAAGAGCCGGCGGCAGACGAAGGAGCGAACGCCGTATGAACCTATGGAACAAACTCAGACTCAAGCCGATCAATGCGCTGCTCGTCTCGCAGTTCTGGAGCGCGTTCGCCGATAACGCCATTTTGTTCGCAATCATTGAAATGCTGCGGGCCAAGGCGTATCCCGAATCGTATATCGGCAACGTGCAGCAAGCCTTTTTGTTCGCTTACGTCGTTCTGGCGCCGTTCGTCGGCAGCTTCGCGGATAAGCATCCGAAGTCAGTCGTACTGCTGATCGGCAATGCGCTGAAAGCGCTCGGGATCGTCGGGCTGCTGCTCGGTCTCGAGCCTGCCTTAAGCTACGCCGTAATCGGAATCGGCGCAGCCGTGTACAGTCCGGCGAAGTACGGCATCCTCAGCGAAATTTTGAGCCGCTCTGCCACAGACGCGAAGCAGCTCGATTCCGAGCTGCTCCAGGCGAATGCCAAGATCGAAGGCTACACGATCATCGCCATTCTGGCCGGTACGGTGGGCGGAGGCATTCTGGCGAAGCAGTCGCTGACGGTGTGCATCGTCGCCTGCCTGCTGCTGTACGTGACTGCGCTGCTTTTGTCGCTATCGATTCCGCGGGTGGCGGGGAACCCGAACATCCATTACGTCAAAGATTCGATCTTATTCTTTAAAGATATCGCCCGGCTGTTCCGGGACCGGACGGCCCGCTATTGCCTGATTGGCACCAGCTCGTTCTGGTTGACGTCGTCGGTCATTCGCGTGGCGGTCATCTCCTGGATTCCGCTGCACCTCGGCATTCACGGCGTCGATCAGATTTCGATGCTGATTGCGGTTACGGCGATCGGCATTATGGCCGGAGCCTTGACCGCTCCCAAGCTGATCCCGGCGCACAAGTACTTGAACTCTTATCTGTACGGTGTCGTGATGGTGGTGCTCATTCTCGTTTTCCCGATGCTGAGCAATTTGTACGTGACGGTGTTCATCTTGCTGGCGGTCGGTTTCGCCGGCGGCGTCTATGTCGTACCGCTGAACTCGGTGCTGCAGAAGGTGGGTAACCCGAAGATCGGAGCAGGCAAAACGATTGCCGTGCAAAACTTGTTCGAGAACGTCCTGATGTTCGCGGGCGTGCGGGCGTATACGCAGGCAACTGCCGCAGGAACAAGCGTGGAGACGTCGATCTACGGCGTCGGGCTGGTGCTGGCGTTGTTCGTGCTGTACCTCGTGTTCCAGGCGGTGATGCTGAAACGGAGAAGCGCCGATGTTGCCGGTTCCCGCGTATGACCGTTCGTGCTTAAAAGCAAAGACCGGACCCTGCCGCCTGGCAGGATCCGGTCTTTCTTGCGCTCAGCGTCCCGGCAGCGGGGCTGAACCGTACGGGTAAGTATACTGAAGCGGTTCGTCGAACGTGATGTAATCGAGGTTGACCATCAGCAGCAAAAAGCGCATGCCGGTTTTAGGGTCGCTGATGATAATGTGGTCACGGCCGGCGGCTTCCAGGCGTCCTTTGAAAATTTTGGCGTTCCACTGGGTGTTGTTCTCGTACGTCATATACAGCGTAGCGATTTTGCCCAGATTGAGGCGCAAAATATTTTCGATGAAGGACTGCTCCATTGGCAGTTGCCCCGGGGTGGTCGGCGCGGCCGCCGTCGGGATCGGCTGTCCTGCAGCGGTAATCGAAGAGCCTGCCGGAATCATCGGCGGCACCGATTGCGCAGTAGGCTGGCCGTAGGCGGGTCCGGGGTAACCGGCGCCGTAAGGAGTCGGTACTGCTTTGTTCGGATTGTTATACATCGCTCATAATCCTCCTTCAAACTTCGCTTGATTTGGGTTTCGACTGGGCTGGAGCACACCATTCATACTATGGTGTGGGCGAATGTTTGGTGACGGATTTTTTATTGAAATTGGGGAGCGATGCTGCGTAGCCCGAGAGGAAGCGGGCTAACCGAAAATCTGTGCCGCAATGCTGTAAAGGTTTCCGTTCCGGGGCGGAAAACACGGCGAGTGCAGGAGCATGACAGGCGGTTCGCCAACCTTGGTGAAGCCGCAAGCTTCCAATAACGGAGTAAACGTAGAATGTTCCGAAGCGACATCGATCCTTAATTTACCCGGATGTCCGTTTGCCAGGTAATCGACGAGAGCAAGAGCAGTAACGTCGTTTGGAGCCGTTATCGGGCCTAACGTTAGCTGGACAGGCCCTTGGATGCTTAAACCGAATCCTGCAACCGTGCCGTTCGGGGCTTGGGCGATGAATGAACGCTTTGCCTGCTTCATCCGGGTTTGCAAGAATCGAGAGCGGTCCGCCCCGAAGGACCGGCGGTCCAGCTTGATAACCTCCGGAATATGTTCATTTGTCATGGGGATCACGCGGATAGGCTCACGCGCCGGGCTCCAAGAAAGCGGATGATACCGGTCGCATAATAGCTTGCAGACGCGGCCTGCTTTTCGAAAGCCGAGCTTTTCATACAGAGGCTCGCCCTCTTTTGTGGCGATCAGTTGGATCGTCGTATCCGAACCTACGGTATTTATGCACGTTTGGATCAACGTTTGCCCCAAGCCGAGCCTTCGATATTCCGGGTGTACGATAACTAAGCCGATGGAAGCCAATTGCCGTCCGTAAGGGATAATGGCCGTACTCGCGACGATCTGCCGGCGATTATTTTTGATCCCGTAGATAGTGCCCGAAGACAGCACCGTTCGCAGCTCGGGCTCGGTATAATCCCACCCGACCGATTCGGATAGCGCAATAAGACCGGAAATATCCGTTTCGGATAGCTTGTGTATGTCCCGTGCCGGCGAAAGCGACATCATGCCAACCATCGTCCTTTCGTATGTGGATGCAAAAAGAGCCCTCGATTCACAAGGGCTCTTCCCGAACTAAAACTCAATAGTATCCGGGTCCGGACCGAAGCGACGGTCCTGGTTCAGGCCGTCCAGACGCGCCATATCCTCGTCGGACAAGGTGAAGTCGAAGACGTCGATGTTCTCGCGGATGCGGCTTTCGCGAATGGACTTCGGAATGGTAACGACCCCGTGCTGCAAATCCCAACGGAGAATAATCTGCGCTGGCGTTTTGCCGTATTTGCCCGCAAGCTCGCTTAGCAGCGGCAGATCGAGATTGCCCTGCATCAGCGGACTCCAAGCTTCGAGCTGAATCTTGTGTTCCTTGCAGAACGTCCGCAGCTCCTGCTGAATCAGAAGCGGATGGAACTCGACTTGGTTTACCGCAGGAACGATTTCGCTATCCTGCAGCAGTTCCTCCAGATGGTGCACTTTAAAATTGCTGACGCCGATCGCCCGGACGAGTCCGTCCTTATACAGCTTTTCGAGCGCCTTCCAAGTTTCCTTATATTTGTCCTTCCCTGGCCAGTGAATGAGGTACAGGTCGATGACCTCGAGCTGCAGCTTGCGCCGGCTCTCCTCGAAAGCCCGAAGCGTGCTGTCATAGCCTTGGTCCGCGTTCCATACTTTCGTGGTGATGAACAACTGGTCGCGCGGAATACTGCTGGCTTGAATCGCTTGGCCAACCCCTGCTTCGTTGCCGTAGACGGCAGCCGTATCGATGGAGCGGTAACCGGCTTCCAGCGCATGCTGCACGGCTTGGACGACCTCTTCGCCTTCCTTGGTTTTCCAGACGCCCAGTCCGAGCCATGGCATGCGGACGCCGTTGTTTAACACCGTAGTGTCGTTTCGCTGAATCGCGGTCATGTTCAAATTCCCTCCTTGGACAACTTTCAATCTATTTTAGGATAACACAATCAGGTATGAACGGAAAATTCGCACGGGCATTCCGTTCGTAGGAAACTTCGTTATTGAACGTCGGTATAAAAGAGTTTATTATGTAAGTTAAGGAAAAAATAGAACCAAACGGTAATCCTTTGTGTTGTCTTCTTGTTTCTGTCAGAATGTTAGCCGCACTGCATCGGCTGGGAAAGGAATAAGCATGAAGCTTCGGACGTCCTTTATCGTGTGGTTTGTCGTGCCTGTGACGTGCCTGCTCGCTTTGAGCAACGTCATTTACTATTATACGACGAAACAGATGCTGATGAACAATCACTATAATGAAGTGGAAAGTTTCTCGAGCAATATCAAAGTGTATTTCGAGCATTCCCAACGGTCTGCCGACTATGCCGAAAAGCTGCTAGCGCAAAATTTGCGGCTGGCGGCCATGCTCGCGCAAAGCAAGCTGCCTCCGCGTTTGGAACAGGTGAGCAATAAGGAGTTGACAGAACTAAGCAAAGAGCTGCGCGTGTCGGATATTACGCTATTTCAGCGCGAGGGAGACGATATCGTAGCCATGCGTTCCTCCAATCCTACTCAACGGAACATATCTGCCAAAGAGTTTACCGATTTTTGGTTTCTCGCTCTCAAGCAACTGCTGGACGGTAAGAACGTATCGATTTCCGAAGGCTATACGCTTCCCCATTATTGGTCAGGACCTGTGGACGTTTCATCCTCGGACCCGAATGCGCTCCATAAATTCGGATACTACCATGACGGCCAGACCGACTATATTATCGATCCATACTTCAGGCAGGAGGATATGGAGGAATATGTGACCTTGGCTTCTTACATGCACATCATCGAACGTCTGCAGAAAGAAAAACCGTTCCTGATCGAAATCACAGGCTTCAATGCCGAGCGTTTCGGAGAAGAAATTTATGAAGTCAAGCAAAATAATCGGTTGGTTTTTCCTCATCCGACGCGCCCGATCTATTTTGGGCAGTATGCCATGCAGTCGGACGATGATGTGGAGATGGTCAGACAGGCAAATCGGGACAAAAAGACGATCAGCTATCAGACAAGCGTTCAAGGAAGTGACGTGATTAAAAGCTTTGTGCCCATCGAAACCCAGCTGCCGCTGGTGGTCGGCCTTGTCTCGGATTACAGCTATATTCAGAACGAACTGAAACGCCAGTCGGAGCGGCTTCTGACGATCAGCGTCGTGTCTTTCCTGATGCTCGGTGCTTTCGTGCTTGTTTTAATCCGGAGAAGCAAGCTTGCAGCGGCTGTCATTTCCGCCGAGAAAATTTATCTTGAAAATATGAACAGCTTGTTTACGGCCATCCGCGGGCTAAATCACGATGTCGGCAATATTGTCAATGCCATTCACGCTCATGTGCAAAAGAAAGAATACGACGAGCTGGAAAAAGTAACGCAAGCGTGGGTGAAGGAAGTCGTTGAAGTTCAAGATGTCGTTGCGATCCGGCATCCGACGCTATCGGCCATTGTGCAGTTCGCGGCCAGCAGCGCGATCAAGCAGAAGGTGAAGCTGGAGCACGACATCACTGTCACGGGCGATCTGAAGCTGAACGGGGAGAAGTCGCTCGATTTGATTCGCATCGCAACCAATTTAATATCCAATGCGTTTGATGAGACCGTGAAGCTGCCGGTGGAGGAACGACTGGTTCAAGTAGCCGCTTGGAACACGGGCCGCTTGCTGTACTTCAAAGTATCCAATCGCGGGAGACAGATTGGCGATGAGGAGCTGCCCCAGCTTCTAAGCGCGGGCTATTCCACAAAATTCAAGCACGAAGGCTTGGGCTTGCAAGTGGTCAAAGAGCTGGTGCAAAAATATAAAGGGCAGCTGTGGGTAGAAGATTTTGAAAGCGCAGGCGCTACGTTTATGTTCAAAATCCACATTTAGACAATCCAATGAACGATCATAAGGTGGTGAACCGGACGTTGAATCAAAGGGAACAACTGACCGCTTTAATTGCGGAAGACGATTTTGCACAGAAGCAGCTTTTAATTCGATTTGCCGAAGAACATCAACTCATCGTCGTCGATACGGTGTCGTCGGGGAATAAGCTGGTGGACAAGTATATCGAGCTGCAGCCGGACCTCATCCTTACGGATATTAACCTGGACGATATTTCCGGTCTGGAGGCTTGCCGACTGATTAAGGCGAAGGGGTACGATCCTTGCATTATTGTAGTCACGGCGCTCACGGACATGAAATATGCGGAGGAAAGCTTTGAGATCGATTCGCTTTCCCTGATGCTGAAGCCCGTCACCTCCGAACGGTTCAAGAAAAGCTTGGAGAAGGCGAAGAAGCATTTGACGCAGAAAAGAAAGCAGTCGCCCGCAGCCGGATCCAACGACGAACGCTTGATCCGCTTCAAGCAAAAAATCTGCGATTTGGACGGGCGAACCATCCAACGGGAGCTTTATGTCAAGGAGGAGAAAATTGTTTACATCTCCAAGGACAGCAAGCAGATTTTGATCAAATGGACGGATTCGCATTCGGTCCAGACGATTCATACCTCCTCCACCCTGAAAGAGCTGAATGCGGCGACTTCGCCGCTTCTCTTCCAGTGTAACAAGAGCCAGTTGGTCAACGTGAGATATATTCAAAAAATTTGCGCCGATCTGATTACGCCGGGCAATTACGAAATCCTGCTTTATGGCGTACCCGAATCTTTGACGCTAAGCCGCAGCTGTTTTGCCCATTTTGAGCGGGCACGCAAGCTGATGGCGGAAGAAAAAGGCGTACAGGACGCGGTGTTAAGGCAGTAGGAAGTTGTTTCCGTTTACCGCGTCCGCATGAGAATCAACTTATTCTACAAGAAGCGTGATTTTATGGGAGGACCGATTGCCAATTTCTTTGCCTGCAAGCTCGGTCATCGTATCCCATGGGCTGTTCATTACATAGCCGTACACCTCGTAGCGTCCCGGTTTTTCCGGGGCGTTTATTTCAATTTGCCGCAAAGCCGCTTTCTCGGGGGGAGCTTCGAACCACCAGTACGGTTTGCCGTCAGGGAAAGGAAGCTGGCGGTCATCCATCATCAGCCATACCAAATAATCATCGGCTCCTGCAAATCCGCCGGCCCGGACAGCCAGCTTTATGCTTTCATTCGGCTTCGCCCGAATGATTGTGGGGAGCGTGCCGAAATTATCTTCATTTTCAAACTGCTGATTCAACATGATCCCGCGAACGGGCATATTAGCGATTTCATACGAATGCTGATCAGAGACGGTTGAAAGCGCAAAGACGGAATTGCCTGTCTTTTTTAATGCATATCTGGCCACAATACCGAAGTAATCTTTGATTTCTTCTTCTTTTTCCGAAGGGTTCTCTTTATTGGCAACAATGTTTATAGCTAACGCGTGCAGATTGGGCGGCAGCGATGTGATCGGGAAGCGGACGGGAATCTCGGCAGACGCGCCTTTCGCCACGTTGAATTTATATTCGTTAACGGGCATGGAAAGGGCGGTTCCGGCATGAAAAGGAATTTTGACATAGTCTAGTAGAAGATAAAGAGAGAAGTTCTCATTTTGTCTGGATTCGTTAGTAAAAACAACGGTGTAATTAAATTCGTCCCTATCTTTAAGGTCCAGAAAAAAACTGGTAACCTCTTCTCCTCGCGAATCTTTCATTTTAAGACCAAAGCTTTCCGTGATGACCTTTTGCTTTGGTGGCGAGAAGGAATTGACCGCCAAGTTGAAGGCAAGTCCGATAACCGATCCGAGTATGATACAGAGAATTAGCTTAGCAGCCTTTCGCATTCCAGTTCACCTCCTAGCGATCAGCCAAATTTTTATAAAAGGGGATGAATGTCTGTCCGAGTGAACAGACATTCATGAAATGATTACCGGTATACTTTAGTAGAACTATGTTTCGTTTCCCCTTTATGCGTCGCTTGATGGTACCCGGTTGCGTAATAGCCGTTGCTAGCATATAAGTCGCTGGACACACTGCCGGATCGTTTGGCCGATTTTGGGGCATTGCCGAGGGAGCGCTTGTCTCGATCCTTCCACGATACGTCGACGCTCAAATAATCAACGACGCCTGATCCCACTACATACGTATTAGCATACGCATAATCGCCCGAGGTACCAAGAGTTCCTTCAATATCAACTCCGCCTACCCGGAAAACTCCCGTACTATCACTTCCTGCCAAAGCCGAGCCTGTCACGGCAACCAACAGTGCGCTTGCTACGATCGCTACTTTGCCTTTCATTTTGAATCCCTCCACGAATAAAATGTTGTACTTCACTGGTTACGACGTCGTTTGTGTGAAGTGATTTCATTATTTCATACACATACAAAATTGTTCTCATTTTGGAATATCTGGTTGAAATTCCGCATTTTCTTGTTTGAAAAGTGTCGAAATGTGCCGATTCCTTAGATTCGCTCTAAACAATAAACCACATTTTATTGAGAAAAGGGGGCTAACAACAAGTGATTTACAAATATAACCTAATTTAATATAATTATCCTTGCATAAACTTTTATTTCTTAATACTTTTGTTCTAAACTATTTTCCATCATGGCAGATCCGTCAATCGTCCGTCGTTGTATTTGTTTGAAAAAAACGAAGGGAGCGGTAAGTGTGGAGGTCGTGGAAAAGATCGTTTACCCCGATGAGATCACCGGGTTCAGCAGGGAGGAGCAGCGGTTCGAGTCTTATTCGTGGTACCGGGAGATGAGAAGGAGCCATCCGGTCTATTTCGATCCGAAGCAGAAGGTCTGGAATGTTTTTTTATACCGGGACGTGGAGCGGGTATTGTCCGATTATCATCTGTTCTCCAGTAAAAACGACCGGAGGCTGTCGCCGTTCCCGGTTATAGGAGAGGAAGAGAAAAGCTTGACCTCTATGGATCCCCCGTTGCATTCCAAAAGGCGGGGATTGGTTGCGAAAGCGTTCACCCCCAAGTCGCTTAAGACATGGGAACCGCGAATTGCTGCCGTCGCGCAATATTGGCTGGATCAAATCCGGGAGCAGGATACGATCGATCTTGTCTACGATCTGGCGATTCCTCTGCCGGTGACCGTCATTGCGGAGCTGCTGGGCGTTCCGGCGAGCGATTGGAAGCAATTCAAGCTGTGGTCGGATGCGATTGTCACACCGGGCAGCCGCGACACCTATGCCGAAAGCGTGAAAGAAAGGACGCAGGCACTGAAGGAAATGGCGGACTATTTACGGCCTATAATCCGGGAAAAAAGAAGCCGTCCGACAGATGACATCATCTCGGATTTGACGATCGCCGAGCTCGAAGGGGAGCGTTTGAGCGACGAAGAAATTATTCATTTTGGTATCGGGTTGCTTTTTGCAGGGAACGAGACGACAACGAGGCTGATCTCCAATGCGTTCTATTGCTTTCTGGTCGACCAGCCCGCCGCTTACCCGCTGCTCAGGAAGGAGCCATCACTCATTCCGAACGCGGTGGAAGAAGTGCTGCGTTTCCGCTCGCCTGCCCAGTTCCTGATGCGCAGAGTTGCGCAGGATACGAATGTGTTCGGCGTGGAAATGAAGGAAGGGGAATCGGTCATCGCCTGGATCGGCTCGGCCAACCGCGACGAGGAACATTTTGTTCAAGCGGAGCAGTTCGATCTGAACCGGCCGAATAATCAGCAGCACCTGTCGTTTGGGAAAGGGACGCATTTCTGTCTGGGCGCGCCGCTGGCGAGGATGGAAGCGAGCATCGGCCTGACCGAATTCATGAAGCGCTATTCCCGGCTGACTCTGCCTGAAGATTGGAGCTTGAGCGAAAACCTCGGAGAGAGGGGATTTTTTGCCAAGTTTCCCGTCCGGATCGAGCGGTAGCGCGCACGCGTTTGCCGCTTATGGAAGGGCTGCGCAAGCGGCTGAACGATTTTTCCACTTCTGCGGCCGATTCGGAGCGTTACTATAGCGTAAGCTTGACGTTATATCCGTTTGGAAGCGCTAGGCAAGAAAGTATTGAGGGTTCCCAAGCAATTCCGGTTGATGTCTCCGGTTTTAATCGGAGGCATTTTTTTTCTATTGTCCGCTTATCTTTATGCTTGCCGCTACTTGTATTTTCCGATGATATGCAAAAAAATATACGCAATGTCCGACGTCTCCAAGCGCGCAGCCACTCTTGTCTCTTGATGGGGGATTCGACAATATTTTGAACAACGCCATCCGTTGTTGTCAAACGGTCCGCAGGTTGTTATGATAAAGAGGATCTTTTTAAGAGTGAAGGATATCACAATCGTTGTCGAATTCCTCACACAAGGGGGTTGCATAAAGGTGGAAAAACAGGCAAGTTTGGGGATGGGCGTAGAGACGACAGATGTTGAGGCGGATACCGCTGTCAACTCGCCGGCTACGTGGAGAGATTTTGTGAATCTTGCCAAACCCGGCATTTTATTTTCTAACGCGATTACGGCATTTGGCGGCTTTTGGGTCGCTTCCGGTTGGCATATCCAGTGGGATAAATTGATATATATGCTGCTCGGCACCGTGTTGGTGATGGCGTCCGGCTGCGTGCTGAATAACTATTTGGACCGGGACATGGACAAGAAGATGACCCGGACGCAAAAGCGTGCTACCGCAGTAGGCACCATTGCTCCGCAGACCGTATTATGGTATGGCATCGTGCTCGGCGTTCTCGGCCTATCGGTGCTATGGTTCTTGACGAATCCACTTACCGCTCTGCTCGGTTTACTCGGTTTGTTTATTTACGTATGGATTTATACCGCATGGTTTAAGCGGTCATCCGTATGGAGCACGTTCGTCGGCAGCTTTTCCGGCGCAATGCCTACGCTGCTCGGCTACTGTGCCGTTCAGGGACAGATCGATGCCGCGGGACTTATTCTGTACGGCATTATGTTCCTGTGGCAGCCGCCGCACTTCTGGGCACTTGGCATTCGCCGGATGGAAGAATACCGCGCAGCCGGCTTCCCGCTCCTGCCGGTAGTTAAAGGAACGTACATTACCAAGATGGCGATGATCCGTTATATCGTGCTGCTCGTGCCCGTTTCGCTTCTGCTGTACTGGCTCGGTTTCGTAGGACCGCTTTACTTCTTCGCGGCAACGCTTATGGGCTTGTACTGGGCGTTTTTGAGCCTTAAAGGGTTCAAAGCGAAGGATGAAGTACAATGGGCCAAAAAAATGTTTATTTACTCCATTAACTATTTGACCTTGCTGTATATCATCATGGTCATCAGCACCACTCCATTACCGTAGGGTATTCGCGAACGGTGCAAAACGGTGGATGACAATCCCTTGGCCCCGGCCTTGGGATTTATTTTTTGAATAATGGGAAGGTGAGCGATGATATGCAGAAAACCGGTTTTAAAATCGTCGTCATGGTACTGCTGGTTGGTTTGATCGCAACATTGGCTTATATGCTGGTCAAAGGTCCGGAGAAAAAAATCGGGGTGCTCAAAAAGGCGCCGGACTTCAAACTGGAAAACTTGGATGGCAAGACGGTAACGTTAGCCGATACGGCAGGAAAAGCGAAGCTGGTCTATTTTTATTTTTCATATTGTCCTGACGTTTGCCCACCGACAACCTACAACCTGTCTAAAATTCAGGACGCACTGGTGAAAAAAGGCGTGTTCGGCACGAAGACGGCGCTTCTTTCCATTACCTTTGATCCGACGAGAGATACGCCTGAACGGCTCAAGGAATTTTCCAGCCGCTTTCATCCGGATTATAAGGGCTGGTATTTCCTGCGCGGCGACGAGGCCTATACGGCGGACCTTGCCAAAAAATTTGACGTCCTCGTAGCCAAAGACCCAAAAACCGGTAATTTTACGCATACGAACTTGTTTCTACTGGTCGACGGCAAAGGCGACGTGCGCACCTACTATTCGGGCAACGACGAGAATATCGATATTGAAGGAATCGCCAACGATTTGATTCAGGTTAGCAAGGAATCCTAGGCTAATGACGAGGGCATCGATTTGACATGGCTTATTTTACGCACATTTTGCTCAATAATGTCATTCCGCTAACCATCATGATTGCGATAGGCGTCATTTTGTACCGGGCATTCAAGCTGGATATCAAGACGCTTTCCAAATTGAATTTTTACTTATTCTCCCCGGCGCTGGTATTCAAAATGCTTTACGAATCGTCGCTGTCTCTGGCTGTTCTTGGCCAAACGCTGCTGTTTTTCGTCCTGTTTTTTGCCGCGATGTTTCTTTTGATGGAAGTCGTCATCCGTCTGCGGGGATATAAGGGTGGCATGATCCCGGCGATGCGCAATAGCGTTATTTTTTACAACAGCGCGAACTATGCGATTCCGCTCAATCAGCTTGTGTTTGTCGGGGACGCGTTCACCTTATCGATTCAGATCATCATTATGATGATGCAGAGTCTGCTGCCGAATACATACGGCATCTATGCCGTTAATGCTTCTAAGCGCAATGATATGAAGCAGACGCTCCGTACGATCCTGACGCTGCCAGTTATCTATATCATTCCGATCGCCTTTTTGATGAAAGGGCTGCACATTCCGATCCCTGGTCCGGTATATGCTCCGATCAATTATGTATCGGATGCGTTTATTGCAACCGCTCTTTTGACGCTTGGGGTACAATTGGGGAGCATGAAATGGACGTTCAACCTGGCGGATGTCATGCTGTCAAACGTGCTAAGGCTCTGTGTGGGCCCGGCTGTCGGGTTTTTGATCGTCATGCTAATGGGGATCGAAGGGGTCATGGCGCAGGCGCTTGTGCTATCCTGCGCAGTGCCGACATCGCTGAGCAGCGTACTCATTGCCGTCGAGTACGACAATGAGCCGGAATTTTCGTCACAAGCTGTGTTTTCCTCGACGATATTTAGCATTTTTACGGTGACACTGGTTATTTATTTGATAAAATTTATGGGCTAGAACTTCTCAAAGGTCGGGATTATTGGGGGATAGATAATAAACTCCTCCAGCCCGGCCTTTTCCAATTGTTGAATGAGATACTCGTCCGGCGTGCCTTCGACGCCGGCATAGCCACGCCGCGTATAAATTTGTTCGGCATCCGGAAACGTATCCCGAAGAATGGCGCGTATTTTTTTGCCCGAAGGGTCATTATCCGTAAACAGGTACACATCGCACGTTCCGATCTTCTTCTTCAACTCTTCCAAACGATCCGTATTCAGCGATCCGAAGGTACAAACGATGATAATGTCCTCTGTCAGCAGGCGGCGAAGCCTGCTTTTGTCATTTTTTCCTTCCACAATAATCGCGATCGACATTGACGGCCTCCGTTCCTGCAGTGAATTTTCTTTCTTGTAGTATATCCGCTTTTGCTGTCCGATCCAATCCCTCCGTGAACGTATTTCCCAGGAAATGTCGGAAACTGGCCGGAGATACGGCAGAAGAATCGACAGGAGCGTCGTTCAGAATAGTAGAGGAAAAGCAGGCTGATGAGCTTGAGGACGAGGTGTAAGACAGATACAGAAAAACCCACCGTCTGTAATGGACGACGGGGCAATCTTAGGGAACGAAGGCCAATCAGTTTACCTCACAAATGTCTTTCCTTTGGATACAAAATAAATCAAAAATTCTGAAAAGCTATTTGCAACGACCTCATATTCCTGATGATCTTCGTTTTCATGCTGCAAAAATAGTACTTTTCCAAAGCAGTGATCTTCTAATGACAAAACATAAGTATGTCCGTATCCATCCCCGGCAAACGGTATCTTTTTTCCAAAGTGAATCCCTTGTTTTGCATAAACTTCTAATCGCCGTTCGATAGAAAATACGTATTTTATCGGAAAAAACAAATAACATTCATCCGGAACAGAGTGATTACCATTATGCTCCAAATAATAGGACTTAAATTCCACTGGCAATTTTGTATCTAAAGTTTTCTCTAATTCATAAAAGTCTAATTCAGTAAGTTCTTGGAGGGGCTCTTGACTGTATTTTCTGACAAACGCTATATATTCATTAAAATCCATATTGTCCCCTTTGCTGAGGAAGATACATGCATTAACAAAGGGCCGTTGCCCTTGTCTGCGAGAGACAAAAGAAACGGCCCTTTTTCATGGAGAGTGGTTCATGATGCGTTATACAATTAGTTGTTGATAAAGCTTGCTTTAGAGAGCAGGCGTTTCAGCATGGTTGCGGATTGTGCGCGAGTCGCCGTATCGCGGGCGCCCAACGTGTCGTCCGTCATGCCGTCGATGATGCCGGCGTCAATCGCAGCGGCGATTTCGTTCTTCGCCCATACGATTTTGCTTGCGTCTTTGAACTTCGCCAACAGCTGAGTTTGTTTATCAGCCGAGACGTCCGGTTTCGCACCGGCATAGTTCAGAGCGCGTACGACCATAGCCGCCAGTTCTTCGCGATTGATTGTAGCGTTCGGACGGAACGTTCCGTCTTCGTAGCCGTCAACCAGCTTCGCATTGGCTGCTGCTGCTACAACGCTTGCGTACCAGTCGCTAGCTGCAACGTCTTTAAACGTGCTGCTGCCGTTGTTCGTATCCAGACCCAGTGCGCGAACAACCAGTGCTGCGAATTCCGCACGGGTGATATTGCGCTCCGGCTGGAATGTTGTGTCGGTTACCCCGTCAACGACAAGTTTGTTAGCCAGCAGCTTGATGTAGCTCTCAGCCCAGTGGCCGCTGATGTCGGAGAAGGTTTTATTCAACTCGATTACGGCATAGATGCTGCTGCCGTTTCGTTTCAACGTCGCTTCGTTTTTACCGTCTGTCGAAGAGAAGACAGCAGGTACAAAGCTCAGTTTGCCCGTTGTCGGGTTGTAAAGAACACCCGTCGCTTTGGACGAATCGACAGCTTTGCTCAGCGGAAGAACCCGGCTGATGTAGTTGTTGCCGAGGTCCAGAGCTGCAGTTTTTTGATCTTTGCCAAGGCCGACGATATCGAAGTCAACAGCATTGCTGGCTACCGTACCGCCAAGCGCTTTAGCAGCCTTGTCTACGCTGTCCTTCGTTGTATCGCTTGCTTTGGCGATCGTTACTTTCAGCTTCAGCTCATCCGTCGTTACCGACAGCTTGCTAGCCAAGTCTTGCAGCTTCAGCGCGTTGAGCGGAATGATGTAAGCACCTTTGTCGTTAACGATGACCAGTACCTTCTTGGAATCCGTTACATAATCGACAAGTGCTTTAGCCGGGATCAGGGCGATGTCGCCGCTCAGCTTCAGCGTCACTTTGTCGTGGTTCTTGAACGAATTTTTCAGTTGGTCGGCATCGACGGAACCATCAGAGTTCACGTTGATCGTTTCCGAACCCCAGATTCCACCGCCGCCTCCGCCGCAGCAAGTGCTACCGCCGCCGGTGGTAGTGCCGTTGTTACGGTATACGGACTCGTACACAGCTCCGGTAATCGTTTTTCCGTCAACCGACGTACCGAAAGGACCTTGCAGACGGACATAATCATAAGTGCTGCCCGCTACCGTAAATTTGTAGTTATACACATTGTTTGTAACATCGTAGTCAACATAAGTGGCGTCGGAAACGGCAATGCGATTTCCGTTCGGATCAAACGCGTATACGGTAGCATTCACGCTGTACACATCGGAATACACCGTACCGGTTACCGTGCCGTTGCTATCAAAATTCAAGTTTTTGAATCCCGAAGCGGCAAACGCCAACACAGGAACCAAAACAGAGATGATAAGCATCAGTACGGTCACTTGTGCTGTTTTTTTAAGCACAGCAGGTTTCATGCAGAGTTCACTCCTATCTTCCTTGACGAATAATGAATTATTACTATTGCGTTGAACAGGTTTCCTGGACAAATGCATTTTCACCTCCTTCAGCCAGTCTATTGAATATCATTTAGATGTTTTCGAATCGGACAGAGCTATTTATGTCCGTCGCGCGAATGGCAGAATGATCCATTACGGCAGCACTTTGAACATTACCCAAATCTGCCCGCAGTGAAACATCTCGGCATCTTAAACGGCGGAGAGTGAAGTAAAGTTGCGTTCCGAATCGCTTATCACTACTTTTGGACTATTAATTTATGACTAAATTCCTATAAAATACCGAATTGGGAATATCGAGACGATTTTCATTCCATCTGGAAAAGCAAAAAAACGCGCCTCGAATCTCTTCATATCCCCAAGTTCGAGTCAAACTCGCGCGGGAGCGGCGAACGAACGGGACGGCAGCAAAGAGAGTGCGAGCATAAGGCAGAGAAAAGCGAGGAAATACGGCGATACTTGTGTCCGTGTATGCCCTGCCACAATCGGGCCGATAAAGGCGCCGATCGAGTACGAAACCGACAGAATTGAGAAGACGCGTCCGTAACGGTCCGCGGGAGTAAGGGCTGCAAGCAGCGATGCGATGGCCGGAAAAATGACGCCTTTGGTCATCCCGATCAGAAACAGAGAAGCGTAGAGCGGCAGCGGCCAATGAACGGACATCCCGAAAAAAATGAACGCCAGCGCAAGACAGCCGAACATCATCCGGTAAAAAGGGAAAATCCGGTTCAAAAACAGTAAACTAAGCGTCACCAGCGACCCCATGGAAATAACGGAAAAGAACACGCCGGAGGTCATGATCGAACTGCTCGCCTCCTTCATTAACGGAAGCTCGAAAAACAAAATGCCTTGGGAGCAAGACAGCGCAAGAGGAATAACAAAGAAAAGCCACGGAACGTTTTCCTGGCCGGAGACCGGTAAATTATCCTTGGAGGCAGAAGGAAGGGCGTGCTCCCCGGTAATCGCTGCATTGGTTAGGCGTTCGCTGCGCTGTTCCTTTACCCCGATCCAAGCAAGTAATCCGGTAAGGATGAGGCCCCATCCTAGAAACGTAAACGACTTGGCAAAGCCAAGCTGCGAGACCAGATAGGCGCCGGCCGCCGGACTGAGCACGGAAGCGATGGTATGCACCATGCCGTTGCCGGCCATCAGCTTGCTTTGTTGAATCTGGTTTTTGGCGATTTTGGCGAGCAGGGACAAGCAGGCCGGCGACAGAAATGCCAGGACGAAGCCGCTGATCGAACGGATGACGAGGAGCCCCCACGGATCGCTGACGCGGGATTGAATTAAGAGCACGATTCCTGCTACAATCAGGCTGAACACAATGAAGCCCTTGCTTCCGTAGCGGTCGACGCCGTAGCCTGCGATCAGGTTTCCGGGCAAGTGCGTGATCGAGTAGACCCCAAGAATAAGCCCAATGAACGAAGGCGTCGCACCTAGCGAAACGGCAAACGGAGTAAGAATCGGGTACTGGGCATGCAGGTCGAAAATGGCGACGAACATGAACAGATAGAGCCATATGGCGGTTTTCATGAAATCACCTCTTTCATAAATGGAGTTCGTCCGTCTACCGCTACTCTATACGTTTACGTCTGCCGGCAAAGGGATAGTACATGTTTTTGCAACGTGCCGGATCGTTTAGCGTATAAGAAACGTGGGTTCCGACGGACAAAAGGAGGGATGCCGGATGGACATGTTTATCCGAATCGTGCTGGTGGCCGTTCTGGTGCTGGCGCTGTGGAGGTTGTTCGGATCATTGCGCCGAACAAAGCGAAGAGAGGACAAAGGGGCGGAAATCCAGCGTAAGCTCGCCGAGCTCCGCAAAAAAAGAGATGAAGAGTGACGCGGAACTGGTGTATGATAAGGGCGGAGAACCGCTGTAAGGGATTTACATAAGCGATGGAAGACGGACTTTTAGGGGAGCGATGGAAGTGGATTTCGTAACGGCTTTTTTATCCGAACGATGGTATGTGCTCGTCGGAGCGCTGATTGTGCTGTTTCTCGTCATCAAAGTGGTGAAAACCGTCATCAAGTGGGTTCTTGTGCTCGCGATACTGGCGGGGCTCTTCTGGTATGGCGCAAGCTACAAGGATCAGCTCCTGGAGCTGGGTACGACAGTGGGAGCGAAAGTCGCCGCCGAAGTCAAGAATCAAGCGGTCAAAGCGATTACCGACGAAGTGAAAGAAGCGAAATACAGCCAGAACGCCGACGGTTCGTTTACCGTAAGCACCAAAAGCGCGAAGCTGGAAGGCAAACCCGGTTCGAGCGATGTGCAGGTTACTTTTATGAATCAAACGTTCACGATGAAGCTGGACGATGTCCTGAAAGGATTCATTGAGCAGGCGAAGAAAAACGCGGGCCAATAAGCCATCGGAACGCATCTCGATAGGAAAGGAGGGGGACGCCGGTGAACGAACTGCCAAAGCTGGCGCAAATCAATTTGATTACCGTGCTCATCGCCGTATTGTTTGTAGTATCGATTGTACAAGGCTTGCTTCGCGGGGCGTCCTCCTCCGCGAAGCATCTCGCGCTCATGGTGACGGAGGGGGCAGTTACGTTGCTCAGCCTGTTTCTCGCTTGGGAGCTGACTTCATGGCTGTCACCCAAGCTGCAGGTGTGGCTTGAAGGGCTCGGGCTGACGATACCGTCCGAGGAACTCGGCTTTTGGAAGCAGCTATATTACACCGCCGCAACGGCGCTGCGCGATTTTTCCCTGCTGCGGTTCAGCGTCCTGTTTGTTTTGGGATATGGCTTGATTAAGCAGCTGGTTTACCGCATTATCGACCCGCTGGTGGACGATTGGCTGGCGGAACGGACGAATGCGGACACCGCCGGCGGGGGGCGAGTCGCCTCTCCCTCCTTGCTCAGCAGTCTCATCGGCGGCATCATCGGCTCGGTGACCGGGTTTGGCCGGGGGATGATTATGATTGCCGTGCTGTTTATCGTCACGACGCTGTTCCCGCAGACGCCGGTAGCCGCTTATATTCAGGATTCGTCCCTTTTTCAAAAAGGGGCGACGGAAGTGATCCGGCCGATGACGGGCGACTTTTTCGCTAACCAGCTCCCTGTTTTCACACGGGCCGTGGAACAGGAGTTCGGCAACATTTTACAGCGGAAATACGAGGTCGTGGATGCCCGCATTCCCCAAGATGTCGCGGAAGCGGCCAAGCAGGTGACGGCCAAAGGCCAGACCGACGAAGAGAAAGCGAAGTTGCTGTACCGCTGGGTCGGCACGCGTATCAAGTACGACTGGGACAAAGTGAAGGCGTACGAGGAGCAGCGCATTTGGAGAGAGCAGACGCCGGAGGATACGTTTAACACGAAGAAGGGCGTCTGTATCGACTTTTCCAGATTGTACGCGGTCATGGCGAGGTCGGTGGGGCTGGACGTCAAGGTTGTGACCGGGCTCGGTTACGACGGGCGGGGCGGTTACGGTCCTCACGCTTGGAATGAAGTGTATCTGGGAGAGAAAAGGGAGTGGGTGCCGCTCGATTCCACTTGGGTAGCCAGCGGAGGCAACTGGTTTAACCCGCCCCGCTTTCAGGATACGCATATCAAAGATACGTAATAACGAAAGCCGGACGGCCGCTGCAAGCGACGAACCGGTTTTTTCCTTTTCCGTACGTTTCTATAAATTCCCCGAATATGATACACTTGTGAAGATATAAGTTTGAAAAAGGTGGGTTTATCGTTGCTGCGCAAACCGTTAACGCAATATAAAACGATATTTTTCGATGTCGGCGATACGCTGATGACGATTCCGGCGGCCCGGGTCATCATGCAGCAGTTTTTGGCGAGCCGGTCTTTTCATCGGGGACAGGAGCAAATCGGGGAACTTTTTACCGAAGCTTTTCGTTTATTTTATTATGGGAAGCAGCTTGACCCGTTCGAAGCTTGCACGCCGGAATCGGACCGAGCTTTCTGGATGAAGCTGTACGATTATATCCTTAAAAAACTGGGCGTCGAAGAGGAAAAGTGGACGGAAGAGCAGATTCACGTCTGCTGCCACGAGCTCTACGACTTATTCACGGCTCCGCAGCAGTATGCGCTGTTCGAGGATGTGGAGGAAAGCCTCCTCGCCTTTAAAGGGAAAGGGCTGCAGCTTGGCATCATCTCCAACTTTGCGCCGACCTTGCGCTCGATTCTGGAATACAAGGGCATTCTGCATCACTTCGATCCGGTCATCGTCTCGACGGAGGTCGGTCTGGAGAAGCCGGACCCGGCGATTTTCCGTCTGGCGCTGGAGCGCGCGGGGCTGGCATCGGAAGATGTGCTGTACATCGGGGACCATGATCGCAACGATATTTGGGCTCCTGCTCAAGTCGGCATCGATGCGGTGAAGATCAAGCGATACGATTATCATTCCGGAGACGGCATTCTTTCCCTGCGCGAGCTGCTGCAGGACGTAAAGTAGCATAGGGGAACGATTTTTAGAAGGAAGGAGCCGCAAGCAAGATGAAGAAACCTATCGGCATGGACGACTCAAGCAAGCAGGACGGAAGCCAGCGCCGTCATTTTACGACCCGGATCAACCTGTTTTTTTTCTTTACGTTTTTCCTGTTTTCGGTACTTATCGTGCGGCTGGCGATGCTGCAGTTTGTCGAAGGCAAAGAGCTGTCGGCCGAAAAGGACAAAATCAACAACGCCGATACGCCGATCCCGCCGATTCGCGGCAATATTTTCGACCGCCAAAACGCTCCGATCGCCTATACGACATCGGCACAGTCGCTCTACTTCCGCATCGAGCAGGACCAGCCCAAGGATCAGGTGGTTACTCTGGCCAAGCGCTTGGCGGACATTTTTGCGCAGTACGGCAATAAGGACGTGAAGCAGCCGACCGCGGAGGAAATCATTAAGGAAATGGATGTCGGCTTCGATTTGAACCAGCAGGAAACAGCTAAAAAACCGAGCTATTACTCGGTCCCGAGACGGATCAAGACCGACTTGACCCAAGCGGAAATGGCGTTTATTCTGGAGCATCGCGATGAGCTGAAGTGGATCGAGATCATGGAGGAAAGCCTTCGCACATACGATCGCGAGAACACGATTGCGGTGCAGCTTGTCGGGTACATGCGGCCGTTTTCGACGGCGAGGGAAGCGAAGAACGGGCTTGAATTTTATAAGGACAAAACGAAGACGGAAGGCTATCTGGACCGGGAATACGTCGGCTACGACGGCATCGAATTGATGTACCAGGAAGAGCTCCGCGGCAAAAACGGCGTGAAGTCGTATCCGGTCAACGCCTTGCAGAAAATTATCGGCAGCGCGGAAGCGCCCCCGGTCATCCCGCCGGAGAAGGGGAACAACCTGTTCCTGACTATCGACAAGAATGTCCAGCTTGCTACCGAGAAGGCAATCACGGACCATCTGGTAACGCTGAAAAGCCCGGCGTACCGCTCTAATCCGTACTCGAACAAAGGAGTCAATGCCGTCGCGGGCTATGCCGTGGCGATGGAGGTCGAGACGGGCAAGGTCGTGGCGATGGCCAGTATGCCGGATTACGATCCGACCTTCTGGAGCAATCCGTTTTCGGATGCCGATTACAAGCAGGTTCAGACGAAAATCAACAACGGCACGATTACGACCGCGTATCCAGATTATCCGGAAGATGAACAAAAATATCATCCGACATCCATCGTGTATATGGGCTCCGTCGTTAAACCGCTCTCGGTGCTGATCGGGCTCAACGAAGGGCTGTTCACGACCAATACGTATTATAACGATACCGGCGTATTTACGTACGGAAAAGACAATAATTCCAAACTGACGAATTCCGGCAGAGCCGCCTTTGGATCGATCAATGCAACAGGGGCGATCCAGCACTCGTCGAACACGTTCATGTCCGCTTTGATTGGCAACGCGCTGTACACTCGCAGCCCTAACAAAGCGGTAGAAATTTGGGACCAGTACTTGGCCAAATTCGGCTTGGGCGTGCTTACCGGCAGTGGCCTGCCGCGGGAAAGCGCGGGAATCAGCGAGTACAAGACAAATACGAAGGAGACGGCCCAATCCCGGATGGTATTCGCCTCCTGGGGGCAGAACGAGAAGTATACGACGCTCCAATTGGCGCAGTACGCGACAACGCTGGCCACCCGGGGCAAACGGCTTCAACCGCTGCTTGTCGACCATATCGAGACGTACGACAAAGGCCAAATTGTCAAGAAATTTGACCCTGTCGTACTGGATCAGACCGATTTCCCGAAAGCTTATTGGGACGCCGTGATCAAAGGCATGCTGCAGGTCGGCATTCAAGGCTTTGACGATTTTCCATATACGGTCGCCAGAAAAACAGGAACCTCGACGCAAAGGGTAGCCGGCGGCAAAGAAATTGACAACGCCGTGTTCATCGCCTTCGCGCCTGCGGAAAATCCGAAGCTTGCCGTCGCCGTCGTCGTCCCGGAGGGCGGATTCGGCTCCTACGGAGCGGCGCCGATTGCGCGTAAAATCTTCGACGCTTACGATCAATATTACGGATTGGACGGAAAACCGAAAGGGCCTCCAAAAGAAAGCAAAACGCCATAGCAAAGCACCGGAAATCTCCTCGCGAAGAGGGGATTTCTTTTTTTATAAAAAAAAGTGTTGCACTAGGTAAACATATTTGTATATTATAAACATATAGTCTTCAGGGAAATAAAAATGGGCTAATACAACTTATTTGGAGAGATGGGAGAGGGGTACTTTGAAAAACGCAAAAACAAAACCGAGGCTATCGTCTTCGTTCAAGCGGTTTATTATGACGATCATGTTCCTCGCGCTTGCCGTATCGCTCGCTGCGTGCGGAGCGCCTAAGGAGAAGGAGAACGCCGCTCCCAGCAAATTGAAAATAACGACCACAATCGGAATGATCGCCGACATCGTCAAGCAGGTTGGGGGAGAGCACGTCGAGGTGACCGGATTGATGAAGGCGGGCGTCGACCCGCACTTATACAAAGCATCGCAAGGCGATCTGAAAAAGCTGGATCAGGCAGACATCATTTTCTATAACGGGCTTCATCTGGAAGGCAAAATGACCGACGTCTTCGAGAAAATGGAGAAAACGAAACCGACGGTGGCCGTGACGAAAAACATTCCGGAGTCGAAGCTTCGCGGCATGGAGGACGGAACCGGAGCGCACGACCCTCACGTATGGTTCGACGTCAAGCACTGGATCAGCGCGACCGAGACGGTGCGCGACGAGCTCAGCAAGCACGATGCGGCGAACGCGGCGGATTACAAGAAAAACGCGGAGGCATACATCAAGCAATTGGAGGAGCTGCATCAGTTCGCAAAGGAGCAGATTGCCTCGATTCCGGAAAAGCAGCGGGTACTCGTTACGGCGCATGACGCGTTCGGTTACTTCGGGGATGCGTACGGCATCAAAGTGATGGGGCTTCAGGGCATCAGCACCGCGTCGGAATACGGCTCCAAGGACGTCAGCGACCTGCGCGACTTCCTCGTCGCGAACAAGATTAAGGCGGTTTTCGTAGAGTCGAGCGTACCGAAAAAATCGATCGAGGCCGTTATCGAAGGAGCCAAGAAGCAAGGACACGAGATCCAAATCGGCGGCGAGCTGTTCTCCGACGCGATGGGGGAAGAAGGCACGCCGGAAGGCAACTATATCGGCATGGTAAAGCACAACATTAATACGATCGTTCAAGCGTTGAAGTAAGAGTCCGGGAGAGAGGGCGAGAAGCGGACAACGAAAAGGGGAGTGGAACCAATGAAAGAACAGCGCATACCGTTATCTATACTAGGCATGACAGTAGCTTACCAGAAAAAGCCGGTTCTCCGCGATATATCGCTGCAGGTACCGGAAGGAAAATTGATCGGCATAGTTGGACCGAACGGCGCCGGCAAATCGACGCTGATCAAAGCGGCTCTCGGGCTCATTCCAAGCGTAACCGGGGAAGTGTCGATTTACGGCAAGCCTTACGCCGAGCAGCGGAAACTCATCGGCTACGTGCCGCAGCGGGAGTCCGTCGATTGGGATTTTCCGACAAGCGCGCTCGATGTGGTGATGATGGGCCGATACGGTCATTTAGGCTGGCTCAAGCGGCCGGGTGCCAAAGAGCGGGAGATTGCCATGGACTGCTTGTCCAAGGTAGGCATGGCCAGCTTTGCCGACAGGCAGATCAGCCAGCTGTCCGGCGGACAGCAGCAGCGCGTGTTTTTGGCCCGGGCGCTGGCGCAGGATGCGAAGCTGTATTTTATGGACGAACCGTTCGTTGGCGTCGATGCGGCCACGGAGAAAGCGATCGTTACGCTGCTCGGCGAGCTCCGGGAGCAGGGCAAGACCGTTCTGGTCGTGCACCATGACCTCGCGACCGTGAAGCAATATTTCGACTGGGTCATCCTGCTGAATGTGGAGCTTCAGGGCATCGGGCCTGCGGAAGAAGTATTTACGCGGGACAATCTTCAACAAACGTATGGCGGGCGGCTGGCCTTTTTGGACCAGCGTGAAGGCGCGCTCGTTGTGAACGCGAGGTGAGCGGCATGGCATGGCTGGAAATGTTCCGCGATCCGAATGCGCAATGGATATTGATGGGGAGCATGCTGCTCGGCCTGAGCAGCGGCGTGCTTGGCAGCTTCGCTTATTTGCGCAAGCAGAGTCTGATGGGCGACGCGCTTGCGCATGCGGCGCTGCCGGGCGTGTGCATCGCTTTTATGCTTACCGGCTCGAAATCGATCTTTTTCTTCCTGCTCGGCGCGATTGTCGCCGGTCTGGCGGCCACCTTCGGGATCGGCTATGTAACACGCAACTCCCGGATCAAGCAGGATACGGCGCTTGGTATCGTATTGTCGGTATTTTTCGGACTCGGCATCGTACTGCTGACCAAAATTCAGCACGGCGGCAGCGGCAACCAGAGCGGTCTCGACAAGTTTTTGTTTGGGCAGGCCGCTTCCATGGTACTGTCGGACGTCATCACGATGGCGGTTGTGGCGCTGCTGCTGACGATGATTTGCGCCTTGCTGTTCAAGGAATTCAAGCTGCTCAGCTTCGACCCGGGTTTTGCCAAGGGGATCGGGCTGCCGGTTGCTTTTCTCGACCAGTTCATGATGTTTCTGATCGTGGTGGCCGTGGTCGTCGGCATTCAGGCCGTAGGCGTCGTGCTGATGTCGGCGCTGCTCATTACACCGGCCGTCTCGGCCCGGTATTGGACCGAGAAGCTGGGCGTCATGGTAGCTCTCTCGGGCGTTTTCGGAGCGCTCAGCGGCTTCTTCGGCACCCTGCTTAGCGGCATGGCGAACAATATGCCGACCGGACCGCTTACGGTGCTGGCCGCGACCTTTTTCTTCGTCGTGTCGGTGCTGTTCGCGCCGCGCCGGGGGCTGTTGGCCAAATTGCTTGAGCGATTGGCTGTCAAACGGAGCGTGCTAAGCGAGCGGGAGCTTCGGCCGCAGCTGCACGGCATCGGTGCGGCAGGCGAACCGCTTCGGAAGGAGGGGCAGGCATGAACGACTTCTGGATACTGCTGACGGCTGCGCTCGTAGCCTGCTCCTGCAGCCTGCTCGGCTGCTTCCTCGTTCTGCGGAAAATGGCGATGATCGGGGATGCGATCAGCCACTCGGTATTGCCGGGAATTGTGCTGGCGTTTCTGCTCAGCGGCTCGCGGGATTCGCTGTGGATGATGCTGGGGGCGTCGGTCATCGGCCTCGTGACGGTGTTTCTGATCCAATGGTTTCATCAGAACGGCGTTCAATCCGATGCTTCCATCGGCGTCGTGTTTACTGCCTTGTTCGCCGCAGGTGTCGTCTTGGTAAGTCTGTATACGCGGCAGGTGGATCTCGATCTGGATTGCGTGCTATACGGGGAAATTATTCATGTGCCGTGGGAAACGGTGGAGTGGAACGGGATCGATATCGGCCCGAAGGCGGTCTGGGGACTCGGCATCGTGCTGACGCTCAGCGCTTTGATCATCGGGCTGTTCTACAAGCAGTTCAAAATATGCGCGTTCGACCCGGCCATGGCTGCTGCGGTAGGCATTCCGGTCGCGCTGTTCCATTACCTGCTGATGGGACTGGTCTCCATGACGACGGTAGCCTCGTTCGAAAGCGTAGGCGCCATTCTGGTCGTCGGTATGCTGGTCGTGCCGGCCGCCACGGCGTATTTGCTTACGGAGAAGCTCAGCCGCATGATCCTTTACAGCATGGGAGTCGGCGTGCTGAGCGCCGTGCTCGGCTACCTCGCCGCCGTGCTGCTGGACGCTTCGATCGCCGGCTGCATGATCGTCGCCGCAGGCGTGCTGTTCATCCTGGCGCTGCTCTTCTCGCCGACGCACGGCGTCGTCTGGCGCAAATTCAGACGGAAGCAGGCCGCTGTTGTGTAAAAGGGAAAAACCGGGCTTACGCGAGCCCGGCTTTTTCGTATACGCGCTTGAACGCTTGCTGTGATCGTGCAACCAACGCTTCGGCGGTGTCTGCCGGCGGATGTGGTGTCAAAATCTCCTGTGCCACGACGCCGGTATAGCCGATGCGGTGCAGCCCTTGCAGGAACGTCGTCAAATCGATGACGCCCTCGCCCGGATACAGCCGGTCGTTGTCCAGCACTTCGGCGACCGGAACGTCCTTCGCGTCGTTGATATGGACATGGACGATCTGGTCGGCGCGCAGCTTGGCGATGTCGGCCGCTGTGCCTCCCGTCGTATACCAGTGATAGGCGTCGAACAGCAAGCCGACATTGCTTTTGCCGATCGTATCGATCCACTCCAGCATACTCTCCGCATCCTGTAGAAATGGATGCTTCCAACGCGTTCGCAGATGGTGCGGACCGACGAATTCCAGTCCGAGCCGGATGCCGTACGCCTCCAAAATGTCCGCGCACAGGCGCAGGCGCCGAGTTGCGGCGGCCATAAAACGCGCGGCGTTCTCGTCTGTCGACGGCAGCACGTACGTGCAGCTGGCGGTTACGCCGAGCTTGCTGGCCGCAGCCGCCTCCGCAGCAAGCCGGGGCAAGCCTTCCCGGAACGCATCCTCGGTTTGCCGCCACTCTGCGGCGAGTCCGATCGCGCCGATGCGCACCTGTTTCTCCTGCAAAAAGCCTCTTACTTGATCCAAGCCTGCCGCTGCGATCCATTCCTCCAGCTCCTGGCCGTGCGCGTCAACCGCGCCGAACCCGAAGCGGGAAGCCAGCTCTACAAAGTTGTTGATCGGCCCTGCTTCGCCGATGCCTGCTCTAGTCAATCCTTTGATCATCCGTTCGTCACTCCTTCGACAAGGTATACCCGCCCACATCATAAACCGCCGCTCCGCAAGCTGTCTACTCGGAAAAAGTGACATGATTTTTGCCGGAAACCTACCATTTCCTGAAACCCGTACGAATATGGTATACTGTTGTATCGGACTATTTTTTAGCGCTTGAGGAGGAAAAACAATGTGCGGGATCACCGGCGTCATGTATTTTGAAGACCGCGAGCCTTCCCCGTCCATACTGAAAAGCATGACCGACTGTATCGTGCATCGGGGACCGGACGATTTTGGATTTTGGAGTGAGAACCGCATCGGACTCGGCTTCCGCCGCTTGTCCATCATCGATTTGCAGGAAGGCCATCAGCCGCTCGCCAACGAAGACGAAACGGTATGGATTGCGTTCAACGGCGAGATTTATAACTATAAATATTTGCGCAATACGCTTCAGGCGAAAGGACACCAATTCAAAACCCATTCGGACACCGAAGTCATCGTCCACCTGTACGAGGAGTACGGAGAGGAATGTGTGAAGCAGCTTCGCGGGATGTTCGGATTCGTCATCTGGGACCGCCGGAAAAGGCAACTGTTCGGCGCGCGGGACCATTTCGGCATCAAGCCGTTCTATTACTACCACGACAACGGCCAATTCCTGTTCGGCTCGGAAATCAAAAGCATTCTGGCCGCCGGAGTCGCCCGGACGATCCATACGGAAAGTCTGCTGAACTACTTGACGTTCCAATACGTGCCGGAGCCGACGACGATGTTTCAAGGCATACATAAGCTGCCGCCGGGACATACCGTTACCGTATCGTATGACGGCGGGCTGTCGGTCAAGCGGTATTGGGACCCGATGCTGCAGCCGGAGGAGCGGCCGTTTGACGAATGCGTCGAGCGGATCCGCGAAGCGCTCAAAGATTCGGTCGTTCACCATATGCAGAGCGACGTGGAGCGGGGCTGCTTCCTATCCAGCGGCATCGACTCGACGGCGATTGCGGCGCATATGCGTCAGGTCGAATCGATCCGCACGTTCTCCGTCGGCTTCGAGGGGGCCAACAACGAGACGGTCATCGCGCGTCAGACTGCAGAGGCGCTAGGGACCGAGCATTACGACAAAATCATCACGAAGGAAGATTACTTCGGCACCTTGGCCAAAGCCGTTTGGCATCAGGACGAGCCGGTGGCCGACCCTTCGGCGATTGCGCTTTACCATGTGGCGCAGCTAGCACGCGAGCACGTGACGGTCGTGCTGTCCGGCGAAGGAGCGGACGAGCTGTTCGGCGGGTACCGCATCTACTGCGAGCCGCAATCGCTCGCGCCCATCGAGCGGCTGCCGCACGGCGTGAAGCGGCTGCTGCACGCGCTGGCCCGGCTGCTGCCGGACGGCGTCTACGGCCGCAATTACGTGCTGCGCGGCACGACGCCGCTGGAGCAGCGGTTCCTCGGCAACGCCAAAATTTTCACCGAAGACATGAAGGCCGAGATTGTGCGGGCCGACCGCGAGCTGCTGAGCCGGTACCGCAATCCGTTCGACATCGCCAAAACGTTTTACGATAAAAGCAAGCATCTGGACCCGGTGTCCCGGATGCAGTATATCGACATGAACTTGTGGATGCCCGGCGACATTCTGATGAAGGCGGACAAAATGACGATGGCGCATTCCATCGAACTGCGCGTGCCGTTCCTCGATGTGGAGGTGTACGAGGTAGCGCGCCGGATTCCGGCCAAATACCGGATTGCGGAAGGTACGACAAAATACGTATTCCGCAAAGCGATGGAAGGCATCATTCCGGATTTTATCTTGAACCGGCCGAAGCTCGGATTCCCGGTGCCGATGCGCGATTGGCTGAAGGGCCCGCAAGGAAATGTCGTGATGGAGCAGATCGCGGCAAGCGGCATCGACAATTACATCCGGATGGACACGGTAAGGGCGATGCTCGGAAATCATCAGAGCGGCAAGGGCGATTATGCCCGGCGCATTTGGACGATTTATATGTTCGCGCTTTGGCATGCGGCCTACATGGAGGAGCTGCCGGCCCGAACGCTCGCGCACGCTCAATAAGCTAAAGTCCGCACGGGAACGATTTCGGCCGCAGCCCGCGGCAGGTACGAGCCCCAAGGAACGGACGAAAAGGGAGAGAAGCGAACATGAGTCGATTCAAAATGGTAGCGTTGGATCTGGACGGCACTTTGCTGACGGAAGAAAAGACAATCTCGGAGGAAAACCGCGCGGCTATTCTGGCGGCGCACGATGCCGGAGTAACGGTCATGTTTTCGACCGGACGGGGGATTCAGAACTGTCAGGCTTATGCGGAGGAGCTCGGTCTGAAGTCGCCGCTCGTCACCGTGAACGGCAGCGAAGTATGGAAAGCGCCGGGCGAGCTGCTTGAGCGCCATACGCTGGACACGGAGCTGATCCGCCGCATGCATGCGCTCGCGGTTCATTACGATACTTGGTTCTGGGCTTATTGCGTCAAGGAAATTTACAACAAAGAGCACTGGCTGCCGGAAACAGAGATCGATGGGCAGCAGTGGCTGAAGTTCGGCTACTATATCGAGAACGAAGAAAGCCTTACCGCTATTCGCCGGGAGCTGGAATCGTGGGATAGACTGGAAATTACAAATTCCCATCCGTTCAATATCGAGGTGAATCCGAAAGGAATCAGCAAGGCCAGTGGACTGAGACAAGTATGCGCCATGCTCGGAATCGAGATGTCGCAGGTGATCGCCATGGGTGACAGCTTGAACGATGTCGCCATGATCCGCGAAGCGGGGCTCGGCGTGGCGATGGGGAACGCGCAGGAAGAGGTCAAGCGGCTGGCCGATGCGGTAACCGGGACGAACGAAGAACACGGGGTCGCTCAGATTATAAGGGAATATGCGCTGAAATAGCGGATCGTGCTATCCGGCAAGGCAGGCATGACAGCTGAGAAGGGAGGCATCTATCTATGCTTATCGCCGCATGGATCATCGTCGTTGTTCTGTTTCTTGTCGGCATGGCCGGGGCGGTATACCCGGTGCTGCCGGGGGCGCTCGCGATTTATGCGGCGTTTTTTGTCTATGGCTTTATGGTCGGCTTCGAACCGTTCGGCGTCTGGTTCTGGCTCGTTCAAACGACGATTGTGGCCGTTCTGATGGTGGCCGATTATGCCGTCAGTGCGGTTGGCGTCAAAAAGTTCGGCGGCACGCGGGCATCCGTCATCGGCAGCACGATCGGGCTATTGATCGGACCATTTGTTATCCCGGTTGCAGGGCTGCTGATCGGGCCGTTTCTCGGCGCCGTCGTGGGCGAGCTGATCGTCGGAACGGAATTCCGCCAGGCGGTACGGGCGGGAATCGGAGCATTGGTCGGCTTTTTCTCGGGGCTCGTCGTTAAACTTGTGCTGCAGCTTCTGATGATCGTGCTGTTTATCATCTGGGTCGTGTAAGGCATTAAGGGAAGAAGGGAACGTTTTGTCCAAAGATTCATTAGTCAAAGGAACGCTGATTCTAACCTTGGCGGCATTGGTCGCCCGGGCGCTCGGCGTGGTGCAGCGCATCCCCCTCGTTTATTTGCTCGGCGATATCGGCATGGCGGCCTATGGCATCGCCTTCAACCTGTACTCCGTGCTGCTCGTCGTCGCCACCGCAGGGATTCCGAGCGCGCTCAGCAAAATGATCTCCGAGAAGACCGCGCTCGGCCGGCATGCGGAGGCGGACCGGATCTACAAGGCGGCGCTGTGGTTCGCCGTCTGCGCGGGTGTACTGATGACCGTGCTGCTGTACGCCGCAGCGCCGTATTTTGCCGACAGCATTCTCAACCCGCAGGCGGCGCTGCCGATCCAAGCCATCGCACCGGCGCTGCTGCTGTTTCCGCTGATCGCCATCATGCGAGGATACTTCCAGGGACGCCGGATGATGATGCCGAACGGCATATCGCAAATAATCGAACAGGTGTTCCGGGTCGTCACTTCGGTGGCGCTTGCTTATTTGCTGCTCAGCCACAGCTTGGACTATGCCGTCGCTGGCGCTTCGTTCGGCGGCGTGGTAGGCAGCATTGCGGCGGCGGCCGTGATGCTGTACTATGCGATGCGGCTGAAGCAAAGCGACCGCCGCGAACGGTCCGCGGAGGACACCGACGCAGCGGCAGCGAGCGCGGGCGCTGTGGCATCCAGCCAACCGCTGACATTCAAAGAGATCTATGCGCAGCTGTTCAAGCTGTCCGTGCCGATCGTCATTTTCTCGATGACCGTCACGCTGATTTATACGATCGATTCGTCGATCGTCACTCTGCTGCTTAAGGATCAGTTTGGAGAGCATGCGGCTCGTGAAATGCTCGGAATTTTAACCGGCCGGGCGCAATCGCTGGCAGGCATTCCGATTATTCTCGCCGTAGCGCTCAGCCAATCGGTCGTACCGATTATTTCGTCCGCCTATTCGCAAAGAGACATGAAGCAGGTGTCCGATCAGACGGCCAAGGTGCTGCAATTATCGATTCTTACCGGCCTGCCGATGGTGCTGCTGATCAGTCTGGGGGCGCGCCCGATCAACGGGTTTATTTTTGCGAACCTGACCGGTTCACCGATTGTCGATACGTACGCCCCTCCAATCATCGCTCTGCTCACCGTCAGCGCGATGTTCCAGATCGTCATGCAGACCTCGGGAGCGGTACTGATGGGGATGGGCCGCATGAGGCCGCTTGTGCTGAGCGTGATCCTTGGCATCGCGGTCAAGCTGGCGGGCAGCTATGCGCTGGCTCCGTACTGGGGCATCTACGGCATCATTGCCGCCACCGCTCTGTGCTTCGTCGTGATGACTTGGCTCAACCTCGCGGTGCTGCGGTCCGCCGTGCCGTTCCGGGTGTTCGGCCTGCGCCGCTGGTTGTCGCTGGCGATAACGACGGCGTTGATCTGCCTGCTCAGCTATGGACTGGAGCAGCTTTGTGTTGCCTACGTCCACCCGTTCGGCATCGAACGCTGGGACGATATGGTGCAAGCTTTGATCATCTGTGCGATCGCCGGCGTGGCTTACCCCGTCCTGCTCTTCCTGACGCGGGTCATGACGCTGCAGGATTTGCAGCATCTGCCCGGACCGCTCCGGAAGCTGGCGAAGCCGCTGCTCGCCCGTTTGGGCCGTACGACGCAGCAAGAAAAGCGCTAAGCGAAGCGTTAGCGCTGACAGACGATTGTGAAAACAGCCCCGAACCTTCAAGCAGATGATGCTGCTGCGAAGGTTCGGGGCTGTTTGTCGTCCGACGGCGGCTGTTGAGAGCGCCATCATTGGCGCGTGCACCGCCTGTTACGGACTGAACGTTCGCCGCTTATGGCTGCTGATTTTTGTGCCGTACCGGACCGGCGTGACACCAGAGGGTCACGATCGGGTCTTCGATGCTGGAGTGCAGGTGGTGGTCTTCTCCCGGCTCTACGACGATAATATCGCCTACGGTTACCGGGTGGAACGTCTTGTCGATCTCCATCGTCCCGCAGCCTTGCACGATCAAGAACGCTTCGCAGTCCGTATGCACGTGATAGTCCCGGCCGTCCGGCCCGTCGTTCGTATGGCTTCGCTCGCCCGGCTTGCTGAACGCCAGGCCGCCCGAGGACACATAGGCGCCAGGGAGCACTTGTTTCAAAATATGCCCTTCGCGGGCGTCCTGCAGCTCGCTCAAACGGTATTTTTTCATTCGCGGTGATCCCTCCGTTTTTTGGAAAAAGGGGTAATTCCGATTCCGTAATGATCATATCCGATTTGGGCTCCGACGGGTATTGAACAATTTAAGAAAGACATGGAATCTTTTATGCTTTATTCGTAGGGAAGTTACGCGGAGAACCAGGCTTGCTCCAAGATCCGCGCCGCAGCGTCGATGTCCTCCTCGGATAGCCCGGCGAAGCCGAGCAGAATGACCGGGTCCGGCCCTTCGGGGACGGACTCGAAGCAATAGCCCGAGATGCCGTATACCTTGACGCCCGCTTCCTTCGCGCGGGATACCAGCTCTTCCTCGCTCAAGCCGTTGCGCACCTTCAGGAGCAGGTGCAGGCCGGCGTTTTCCCCGATAATGTCGACCGGCTGAGGGAACTTGCACACCGCCGCCACAAGCCGGTCTCGTTTTCTTTTGTAAATGCGGCGCATTTTGTTCAAGTGCTTCTCGAAATGCCCTTCCTTGATAAACCGGTACAGCACGTGCTGATCGATGCGCGAAACGGTCGAGGCATAAGAAATGTAATGCGTGCGGTACACCTCCAGTAGCCGTCCGGGCAGCACCATATAGCTGATGCGCAGCGAAGGAGATAACGGCTTCGACAGCGTGCCGATATAGATCACTTTGCCGCTCGAATCCATCCCATGCAGCGAAGGGATCGGCTTGCCGCTGTAGCGGAATTCACTGTCGTAATCGTCCTCGATGATGTACCGGCCATCCTGTTCGTTGACCCACTGGAGCAGCCGCATCCGGCGGTTGACCGGCATGACCATGCCCATCGGGAACTGATGGGAGGGCGTCGTATACACGATGTTCGAGCGTCCGTCCGCAAGCTGCGCAACGTCGACACCCTCTTCATCCAGCGGCAGCAGCTGAACGTCGATGCCGTAGCTTCGGAGAATGCGGTACATCCGGTAATACCCCGGATTCTCGACGGCGAATGAATTGTCCCGGCCCAAAATTTGCAGCAGCAGCTGAAACAGGCTCTCCGTCCCGGCGCCGACGATAATTTGTTCCGGGGTGCAGGACACTCCGCGGGAGTAGTACAGGTACTGGGAAATCGTACTGCGAAGCCTTTCGTCTCCTTGCGGATGCCCGAGCTGCAGCAGCGACTTGTGCTCGGACTGAATCGTTTCTTTAGCCAGCTTCTTCCATATGGCAAAAGGGAACACGTCCAGATCGATACTTGTCGGCGAAAAATCGTACCGGGGAATGAAGGCGTCCGAGTCCGTCGTCGGCTTTCGCATGGCAGGTACCGGCGGTTCCGTACCGATCCGCAGCACCTCGTCCGTTTTGCTGACGAAAAATCCGCGCTTCGGCACCGCTTCGACGTAGCCTTCCGCCACCAACTGCTGATATGCGGTTTCCAGCGTATTTTGGCTGATGCGCAAATACCCGGCCAGCTTCCGCTTGGACGGCAGCCTTGTCCCGTAGGAGAGGTGCCCCGACTCAATTTCCCGCTTGATGTGCATGTATAGCTGATCGTATAAAGGCTGCTTGCGTCCCGGGTCCAAATGAACCGTGAACATGTCCATGAACGATGCCCCTTCCCAAAACTGACCTCATCATTTTGTACAAAACTGAAGCTTATGATCCGTTCAAATAATGATTATAATCGAAAAAACATAGACAGGAAAGGACATAAGCAGCATGTTGAAAAAGTCGTATCGAGGAAGAAATCTTGGGCTGGCGCTCATCATTATCGGTGCCGGCTGCTGGGGATTGTCGTCCCCCATGATGGAATGGCTGTTCTCCCATCAGAAAATGTCGTCCACGGCGCTTCTGCAATTCCGGTTCATGCTATCGGGCGTGATCCTGCTATTGATCGCCATGGGCAGAAAGCAAAATATATGGAAGGTTTGGACCGATCTTCGCATGGTCCTGTCTTTAATCATCTTTTCGGTCTGCGGGATCATGGTGCTGCAGTATGCGTTCATCAGCACCGTCGAAACGGGCAATGCTGTGACGGCTACCTTGTTTCAATTTTTGAGTCCGGCGGTCGTCATGATCGTGCTGGCGTTCAAGAAGCGGAAGCTGCCGACCTGGATCGAGACGGTGCTGGTTTCACTCTGTATCCTCGGGTTGTTTTTCATGGTGACGAACGGGTCTTTGGAAGGAATTTCCTTGTCGCCCAAAGCCGTCGGCTGGGGGCTTGCCACTGCCGCTGCGTTCGCCTTCTATACGTTGTTTCCGGTTCCGCTCATCCGCCGCTGGGGCGGCATGCTCGTGTTGGGCTGGGGGATGCTGATCGGCGGGATCGTGTTCAACGCGCTGCCTGTTTCTGGAGGCTTTTACTCGGCTGTGCAGGGCATGGATGCCATCTCCTGGATTCTCGTGCTGTTTATCGTCTTGTTCGGTACGTGCCTGGCCTTTTTGTTTTATTTGGAAAGCCTTCATTACCTGGAGCCCGCCGAAACGAACACGCTGTCCGTCATGGAGCCGCTCGTGACGATCGTCGTTTCGATGCTGTGGCTTGCGGAGCCGTTGAAGTTCTTTCAAATCATGGGCGGTCTGTTCATCGTCGCTTCGTCCGTCTTGCTGTCCGTCAAGCCTTGGGATAAAAGGGCGCGAGGCGGGGAGAGAACGGCAAGTGAAGGGTTATAGCCGATTGTCCGGGCCGGCAAGCCTAAAAAAATACAGTCTCTTAAAAAACGAATCCATCCTCCCTTATCCGAACATGTAGTATGATGAAGAGATCAAGGGAAAGGGGAGATCCGTCATGACCGCACGGGAAACGTGGATTGCGGAAGTCGAAGGCATTGAGACGCTGGATACGCATACCCATTTAGTCGGGGACAAGCTGTGTGCGCAGAGCTTCTGGGATATCGCCCATTATTTCTGGTTGAACCGGGAAATGCAGGCGGGCGGATATCCCGCCGACGCGGCGGAGCTGCCGGAGAAGGAGCGCATCGAAGCGTTTATGAAGGCGTACCGCGCCACGCGGAATACGCTGATGAATTGGACCGTCACACACATCTTCAAGCAGCTGTACGGAATTGAGCTCCGCGACGAGCGCTCTGTCTACGAGGCCGATGAGGCGGTCCGGGCATCGGCTCAACAGGCGGGCTGGGCGCAGCAGGTGGCGGACAAGCTGAACGTCCGCGCCTTCGTGGTCAATCATCCGGACCATGCGAAGTTTGTCGGCATGAAGCGCGACGCGATTTTGCTTCCGCGGATCGACGGCAAGCTGCCGCAGTGGACCCGGGCCATCGCGGCGTCGGCGCAGCCGGAGGAAGCGTACGAAGAGGCGCAGCAAAGCATAGATAAGCTGTTTGCGTCGTACCGGGTGCAGGGGTGCCCGGGCGTCATGACAACGCTGCCCGCTTTCGAGGCCAGCGCCAACCGCTCGTATGCGTTGAAAGCCGGCGCGACGGAGGACCAGATCCTGATGATGCTTCTGCATGCGGTGTGCGAAGCGGCCGAGCGTCACGGGCAGATGTTGCAAATCTTCGTGGGCGTGGAACGGTCCTGGTGTGGTATGGCGACCCCAGTAAACGATCCGCTCAAGATCGTCAAGCTGTCCGGCTTGTTCGAGCGGTATGCCGTTCCGTTCGAGCTGGTGGCAGCCTCGGAGCTGAACAACCTGGATATCGTCCAGGCGGCGTGGAATTTCCCCAATGTGCACACGGGAGGGCAGTGGTGGTTCAATTTCCGCGCCAGCACGTACCGCGATGCGATGCAGTACCGGCTGGAGGCGCTGCCTGCGCTCAAAAGCTCGCTGATCGTCTCCGACGCGCGCTGCATCGAATGGAGCTACGGCAAAATCGCGCTCGTCAAACGGCTGATGGCCGAGTTTCTCTTCGAGCAGACGGAGCGGGGCTGGATCGACCGCGAGACGGCGCTGCAGGTTGCCAGGGGCTGGCTCTACGAGAGCGCGGCGCAGCGGTACGGCTTCCGGGAGCAGTAAGCGCGCCCGGCGGAGGCGGCCCATTAAACGATCAGATCGCTGGCAAGCACGGCCAGCTCGATTTTTTTCAGTCCGATGCCGCAGTCTTGCGTCATTTCGAAGGAGAACGGCGCACTGATTTCCGTAAAATAGTCGAGGACGGACAGGTCGCGGAACCAATCCCCGGGTACGGGCGGTTCGACGTCCCTGTCCTTCCATGCATCCGTCAGCGCCGGACTGTACAGCGGGGCTGCGCCGGGCCGCAGCTTGCAGCCGTCGAGCCGTTCCAGCAGCTGGCCGCGGGGCCGGGGCGGCTCCTTGCGCACGGGTGCGAACAGGTGCGGCCAGTAATCCGCGCGGGAGCCGCTGTGACGGCGTCCGCAGGCGAACGCTTGGGCGCCCTCGGCTACCGCACGTATCCCGAATAAAATGGCGTACAGCTTTTTGCCGACCTCGATGCGCTCCCGCACGCTGCTGAAGTTTTCCAGAATCAGACCTGCGAGCCGTATACGTTCTCCTTGAACATATGGAAACACGACCTGGTTCAGCTGAAGCAGCGTCTGCGTCTGAAAAAACAACGTGTCGAGCACGGTGCTTTGAAACGAAGGATGACGGACGACGCGCTCCTCAATGTAATGCTGCTCGTTCACGATTAACGCGACGGTGAGCAGCCCGGATTCCCGCTCGACCCAGAAGCGGTCCCAGACCGGGCGCATAAAGCGCGAAACGCCGAGCCGGGGGAGCAGATGAAACAGCGGGCGTTTCAGCTGCAGGCTCGCCCGGTACAGCAGAAGCTGCGGGTAAGCATCCCGGAAGATGAGCGCGTTGGCCCTTTCCAAAAAAGCGAAAACGTTCTCGCACTGCTCTTCGTTCAGCAGAAACGGCAGCAGATCACCCCGCAGATCCGTCATGCTCCAGCCCCCGTTGCGCGACACCATATGAGCGAGAAACGCCCAATGCAGCTCCGGATGCTCCCGGTACATATGCAAATAAGCCGCGGTACGCGTCACATTGTTGCGGATATGCACGTCCCGCTCGCGCAGGATGCGCTCCAGCAGCTCCTGCTCCTCTTCCTTGGCCTCAGGCCCGGTCTCCGGGGTTTCCTTTGCCGGCTCCGCGTTCCCTTCCTGCAGCGCAAGCTTCCATTGCAGGCGCTTGCGCAGCGCTTCGACTGACAGCGGATCGATCGGAATGCGGTGCGCCGCAGCCAACAGCTTTTTTTCATGCGCTAATGTCTGTGCCTTTCCTTTGACCCACTCTGCCGCTTCCTGTGGCAAATCCGCCAGCTTATGGAGCAGATCGATGCCGTTCCAACGGTATTTTCCCCGGCTCATGTTCCGAGACCTCCCGCCTTAAAAAAAGGATTTTCCAAACTGCTGTCGTATAATTCCATATGCAAGTGCGCAACGTTCTGCCAATTTTTTCGTATAAGACGGTAGGTTGCATGCATTATAGTACATATTTTTAGGAGGTTCCCGATGAGAACAAAACGTTGGAACGTCATGCTCAGCCTCGTGCTGGTCGGCATCCTGATCCTGCTGGCCGGCTGCCAGCCGGTCGGCAATGTCGACGTAGGCAAAGCGATGGCCGGAAGCTTGGCCGTCAAATCTTCGGAAGGCAAGCAAACGGTAACGCTGGAGCTGACGCCGGACCCGGGGGTCACGATGTCGCCGGAGGGCAAACGGGCTTTCGATCTGTTCAGCAAGGTGAAGATCGACATTACCGAGATGAAAATGCAAGATCAACTGCATACGTCTTTGAAAGGCGCATTCGAGTATCAGAAGGGCCGCGTGCCGTTCGAGCTGGTCATGTCCGACATGAATTACACGCTCAAAATCGAAGGCGCGAAAAAGCCGATCGTCATCCGCAACAGCGCGACGGCGATGAGCGGCACCGCCGAGCTTTCGAAGGAAGTGCAGGAGCAGCTCCAACAGCTTAGCAAGAAAGCGGTTGAGGCAATGCCTTCGCTCACGTCGTTCTTCACCCGCAACTTCCCGAACCCTAGCAAAATTACGGCTGCGGAAGTGAACGAAACCGTAAACGGCGAATCGCTGACCCTGCAAAAGGTGCATGCCGAAGTCTACGGCAACGAGCTGCTTGGCTTGGTGAAAGGCTTCTTGACAAACGTACTAGCCGACGATCAAGGCCTGAAGGATTTTATCGGCGTGCTGTATGATCTGTATGTGCCGATCCTGAAGGAAGTGACCAAGGAAGCCGGCAAGAGTGATGTCAATTCGATGAACGACCCGCTTACGCCTTATTTGAACAATAAAGCGCTGGCTGTAGAATTCATTCATACGTTCGTTAAAACCCATTTGGAGCAAATGCTCAAGGATTTCGACGCGTCGGTCGACGCGATGGGTCCGGAAGCCAAAGCTTGGTTGAGCGACAATCAATCGCTTAAGATGGACCTGTATGTAGACAAAGATTACGTAACTCGTAAATCGAACACGGAAATTGGCTTCACCCTTCCTCAAGGCAAGGGAGACGGCTTGAAAAGCGTCAAAATCACATCGGTCTATGAAGTGTGGAACGTGAATAAGCCGGTACAGGCGGCTACGATTGACACCGCCGGCGGCGTTATCGAAATGAACGGTGCGGACGGCCGCATGACGGCAAGCAAATTCGTCGCATCGCTTGATCCGAACTCCCAGCTGTATAAGCTGCTTAAAGACGATCTTGGCGTAACGAAGAAAAATATCAGCATGTTCGTCGGCGAAGACAAAGAGCTTTCTTTCGGTTCGCTCCCGTATAACGACAACGGAACGATCATGGTTCCGGCGCGTTTCGTCGTCGAGGAACTGGATGCCGATGTGAAGTGGGATGAGGCCACCAAGCAAGTCAAAGTGACCGACCCGCTCAGCGGCGCCGTGCTCGTATTAACGATCGGCAGCGACGAAGCTACCGTGAACGGCAAAACCGTGAAGCTGGAGAAGCCGGCCGTACTCGTGGATGGCGTTACTTATGTTCCTGTTCGCGTCGTTTCCGAAGGCCTCGGAGCAAAAGTAGGCTGGGAGCAAGAAACGCAAACCGTTAAAATTACCCGAGATTAATTTGGCTTTATCCTTAATATGTGCTTGAACGGCCGGACTATTCCGGCCTTGGAAGCAGAAAACAGCCTCCCATCCGACTCCGCCTCGGAAAGATGGGGGCTGTTTCTTTTTTCGTATACGAGGTTCAGGCTTAATCCTGTGTTGTTGAATCGGAAGGCGGGGCCTTCGTCTCCGCTCCCGGTCCGAGCGACCGGGGGGAAGGCAGCCGACCGGCTCGGGCAGCCGTCTCGCGCAGCAGGTATTCGATATGGCTGTTGACGCTGCGGAATTCGTCGGCCGCCCATTTTTCCAGCACTTCGTACAGCTTCGGATCAAGCCGCAGCGGGAAATTTTTTTTGCCGGCCATAGCGGACCGTCAGTACAAGCTTCCCGTATTGATGACCGGATTGGCGGAACGGTCCGACACGATGGCGACGAGCAGATTGTTGATCATGGCGGCTTTGCGTTCTTCGTCAAGCTCGATGACGCCTTCTTGCTGCAATTGGGCGATTGCCAACTGCACCATGCCGACGGCGCCTTCCACAATTTTGGCACGCGCGGCGATGATCGCCGTTGCCTGCTGACGCTGCAGCATGGCGCTCGCGATTTCCGTGGAATAAGCCAGATGCGTCAGACGCGCTTCAATGACTTCGACGCCGGCTACCGACAGCCGGTCCTGCAGCTCGCGGCTCAGCTCTTTGGCAACCTCTTCGGAGTTGCCGCGCAAGGAGTAACCGTTCTCGTAAGAATCGTACGGATATTTGTTGGCGACGTGCCGCAGCGCGGTTTCGCTTTGGATTTCAACGAATTGCTCGTAGTTGTCGACATCGAAGCTCGCTCTGGCCGAATCGACGACGCGGAAGACGACGACGGCGGCGATTTCAATCGGGTTGCCATCGATGTCGTTCACCTTTAACTTGGCGCTGTTGAAGTTGCGGACGCGCAGCGATACCTTTTTGCGTCCGGAGAACGGAACCGTTACCCACATGCCGCTCTCGCGCATTGTTCCGGCGTAGCTGCCGAAGAACGTCACGACCATCGCCTGATTCGGTTGAATAACCGTTAATGAAGACAAGGGGAGCACCGAAAGAATGATTAAAACGATGCCCAGAACGGGCGAAGTTTCTGTAATCAGAAGGGAAAGTCCTCCTCCGACCAGCGCAAGCACCAGCAGCAGCCCGACAAATCCGTTCATCACCCATGCTTTTCTTTCTTTCATCGCAAACACTCCTTTGTTTTAAAGGGAATCATATTGTTTTGATATTTTTATGATATCACTTTTAGTAATAATTGTAAAGTAGGATAAAGTGGAAATTTCAATTGAGCAAATGAAGTTGGGCCCCTCTGCGCAAGATTGACAGAAGCCGCTCCGAGTGCTATAAGTGGGGTAAGCGAAAGAAATAGCGCAAAACGATGACCGAAGGCGGTGCTTTCCGTGGAACAAGTGACAACCGAACAACGATTTAGAGAAGTAATCGGCGGCTCCAAGCCGACCGTTGCCGTTTTCAAAGCGACTTGGTGCAAGGACTGCCATTTCATCGATCCGTTCATGCCTCAAGTGGAGGAAGCGTACCAAGATCGCCTGAACTTCATTCATATTGACCGCGACGATTTGCCGGACCTTTGCTCGGAATTGAACATTTTGGGTATCCCGAGCTTTATCGCGTTCCGCGACGGGCAAGAGCTTGTCCGCTTCGTCAGCAAGCTGCGCAAAACCCGCGACGAGATCGAGCAATTCCTGGACCGCGCGCTGGAAGTATCGAACGCTTTGCAAAAGTAGCACCCATAGAGGGCCCAAGCTCAAAAGCCCGCCGGAAACCGTTCCGGCCGGGCTTTTGTTTGTTGAAGAGGGTGGTGCAGAGGTTTCGCCCGGTTTCAAGGCTTTGTAACATTTCCGCATGGATTTAGGTACTTTTTATCGCTATAATAAGGGTTGGACGTTCGCTTTTGTCTAATGTTGTCGACAAATGATCATAGACGTATTTTATAGAAGAAGCGGGTGAATGTTACGCATGAACATACAACGTTGGCTTAGACGCTTATCTTTTGCGAGCATGGCCGGCATGTTTTTGATCTTGCTGATGGGCGCGTTGGTGACGAAAACGGAATCGGGCCGGGGCTGCGGCGACGATTGGCCGCTGTGCAACGGAAAGTTCGTTCCGGCTTATACCATTGAATCGTTGATTGAGTACAGCCACCGTTTTGTTGTCGGCATTGTAGGGATGATATTGCTCGCTACGACGATTCTGGTGCTGCTGTACAGCCATCGCAAGGATGCCAAATGGTACGTAGGTGGAGCGATGTTGTTCACGGTGCTGCAAGCGATCCTTGGCGCCATGGCCGTCGTATGGCCGCAATCCGGCCCGGTGCTTGCGCTGCACTTCGGCTTCTCGCTGCTGTCGTTTGCCTTTACGCTGCTGCTGTACTTGGTGTACACGAAATTCGGAGATGCGATGCACCGCGGCGACGGAACGAGGTTGACCAAAGGCGTGCGCATCGCCATCTGGGGCATTTTGATCTACTCTTATGTCGTCGTTTATTTGGGAGCCTATGTCCGGCATAGCGAAGCGACCGGCGGCTGTATCGGCTGGCCGCTGTGCAACGGACAAGTCATTCCGGAGCTGAGCGGGGCGACCGGCATTGTCTTCATGCACCGCGTGGCGGCTGCGGTATTGGGGATCGCTATTCTGGTTCTGTTCCTCGTCGTTCGGATGCAGGCGCATACGAACAGCGCGATCTACCGGGCGACCCACTTATCGTTGGTGCTTATTATCTTGCAAATCTTAAGCGGCGGCTTTGTTACGCTGGCCATGGGATACGACATTTACCTGCTCGCCAGCATGCTGCATGCGCTGCTGATCTCCTGCTTATTCGGCATCCTGTGTTACTTGGGGATAACGTCTCTGCACGCGGCAGAGGGGAAGGTACAGGCTTACGCGGCTCCTCGGCTGCCGTAAGCCTCTCTTATTACTATACGCCCTATCCGGGGACATCTAGCAATGATCTATTTCACTTCGTGGGATGAAAGAAGGGAGACGCTCGGCAAATGAGATTCGAGAATTTACGCAGCTTTCTGGAAGCGCTTCGTAAGGAAAATCAATTAAAAGTAATCTCCGCGCCGGTCGATCCGAATCTGGAGCTTGCCGAAATTCACCGCAGGGTCATCGACGAGCAAGGGCCTGCGCTGCTGTTTACCAATGTAAAAGGTGCTTCCTTTCCGGTCGTAACGAATCTGTTCGGCACAAGCCGGAGGGTAGACCTCGCGTTCGGGCCGCGTCCCGAGCAGCTGATGAAGGATATTATCGCGGCGAAGGATACGCTGCTTCCACCGACGCCGAAGGCGGTCTGGGACCAGCGGCAGCTTCTTCTGGACCTGCTCAAAGTCGGGACGAAAAACGTGTCCTCCGACGCCGCTCCGGTACTGCAGCAGTGCAAGACCGATGCGCCGCTTGCCGGGCTGCCTGTATTGACGAGCTGGCAGGAAGACGGAGGGCCGTTCGTCACGCTTCCACTTGTGTATACGGAGCATCCGGAAAACGGCCATCATAACCTGGGCATGTATCGGATGCAGGTATATGACGATCGGACAACGGGCATGCACTGGCAAATTCATAAAGGCGGCGGCTTCCATTACCACGAAGCGGAGAAGCGCGGACAAGCGCTGCCGGTGACAGTTTTTCTCGGCGGGCCGCCGGCCTTGATCGCATCGGCCATCGCGCCGGTGCCCGAGCATCTGCCGGAGCTGCTGCTGACCTCGCTCATTATGGGGCAGAAGCTTCCGCTCGTGGCTGATCCGAAAGGCGGACATCGTCTCGTCGCCGAGGCGGAATTTGCGATTCGCGGCTCGGTAGCGCCGCATGTGCGTCGTCCCGAAGGTCCGTTCGGCGATCATTACGGCTATTATTCGCTGACTCACGATTTTCCGGTGTTCAACGTGAGCCATATGTGGCACCGCAAGGATGCGATTTATCCGGCTACGATTGTCGGCAAACCGAGACAAGAGGATTACTATCTCGGGGAGTTTCTGCAGAAGCTGCTGTCGCCTGCCTTCCCGATGGCGATGCCGGGCGTCAAAGATCTATGGACGTACGCCGAAACCGGCTTTCATGCGCTTGCTGCGGCGATTGTACGTGAGAGCTACAGCCGCGAAGCGATCGTCTCGGCGTTCCGTATTCTTGGCGAGGGCCAGTTATCACTGACGAAGTTTTTGATGGTGACGGATCGGCAGTTAGATCTGGAACGTTTCCCGACGCTGCTCGAAACGGTGTTGGAGCGATTCGATCCGCTGCAGGACTTGTACGTATTCGGCAATACGTCGCACGATACACTCGATTATACCGGCGACCGGCTTAACCATGGGAGCAAGGCGGTGCTGGTTGGCGTCGGCGAGCCGAAGCGGGAGCTTCCGGCCGTCTATATGGGCGGGGAGCTGCCGGGCATTTCGGCTGCTGCCGTCTACTGCCGCGGCTGTCTCGTGGTCTCTGGCGCCTCCTATACGGACGATCCCGGATTGGCTAGCCGTTTGGCGGAGGCGGCGGGTGATCGTCTGGCTCAGTGGCCGCTTGTCATCGTGGCAGACGAGACGTCCATTGCCGGCGACCAGACGGCGTTTCTGTGGACGGTGTTCACCCGCTTCAACCCGGCGGCCGATATTTACGCGCGTACGCAAGTCAAGCGCCATCATATCGGCTACGAGCTACCGCTCGTGATCGATGCCCGGATGAAGCCGGGGTACCCGGACGAGCTTTTCCCGCGGGAAGATATCGTGAAGCTGGTTGATTCCCGGTGGAGCGAATATTTTGCTTAATATCATGAACGCAATCGACGATAGCGGCGTGTCCTTTACCCAGGGCCATTATGCGCCGCTGTCGTTTTTTTGCAGATGCGATTGTTTTTGCAAAACGGGATCGGGTATACTGAATGGGACAACAGGATGGGATGGGGACACCTATGCTAAGAGCGATTTTTGACGAGCCGCCCAGGCAGGATAGCGGGCTGCTACTTGAGGCCAATGAGGCGATCCGCGGATATTTGCGAACCGTCACCCGGACGAAGAAGGGAGCTGCTCCAACACCGGAGGAGCGCCGTTATGCGATCTGGTGCCAAAGCTTTCTGCGGGCATTGGACGAAATGGAGCAAAGCCAGTACGCGGCTGCCCGCTACGGGGAGCGGGTGAAGACGTCCTTCATCGACCGGATGGAGCGCGAGGAACTGGACGATTACCACCGCCATTTATATTATTACAACAACGCACTGATTCGTCTGTTTGCCGTTCTGGATAAGCTCGGGCATTTTATGAACGAACGTTTTGCTTTGAAGACGGAAAAGATCAAATCGCGGTTCTCATATTTTACCGTTCTTCGCAATATGCATCAGCACAAACTGTTTATCGATTTGGAGGCGAAGCTCTACGAGCTTAAAACGAGCTACAAGGAGCCGCTCACGCACCTGCGCAATCAGCGCAACATGGAGATCCATACGATTAACGCCGATCTGCTGGACGATTTGATGAAAGCGGAGGAAGCGAAATACGGGGAGCGGCCGCGTCCCGAGACAGAGGATGTCCGCGGAAATCTGGCTGACCTTGGGCAAGGCTGCGACATGGCATTCCGTTCGGTGACGACCGTATTTCGTTATCTGGTCCGGTGATTCGGGGCGGCTTTAAGTTGAATCGCTCTCCGGCTTGCACTATACTTTGGATAGAACGGGAACGAATGAGAAGCGGGAGGTGGGAGCATGGAGGGGCAGCGGAAAACCGCCCTCATTACGGGAAGCGCCAAAGGTCTTGGTAAAATGACCGCGCTCCTGCTTGCCGAACGGGGAACTGATATCGTGCTGAATTACGTGCACAGCGAGAAGGAAGCGTTCGAGCTGCGCGAGGCGATCCGCGGCAAGGGCGTGCGCTGCGAGGCGGTTCAGGGAAGCGTGGCCGTTCCCGAGGACAGGGAAAGGCTCGTACGGGAAGCGATCCGCCATTTCGGTTCAATCGATATTCTGATCAACAACGCCGGTCCGTTCATCCGTGAGCGTCGGCTGTTTATGGAGTATGAGCTTGAGGAAATCAACGAGCTGATGCAGGGCAATCTGCTAGGCGTAATGCATTTGGACCATCTGGTTATTCCGCTGATGCGGCGGAAGCAGTGGGGCCGGATTATTCACTTCGGCTTCGGCCACGCGGCGGAGGCGCGGGGTTGGCCGCACCGGGCAGCCTATGCGGCGGCCAAAGTCGGTCTCGTCTCCTTCACGAAAACGCTGGCCGTGGAAGAAGCGTCGGAAGGAATTACGGTCAACATGATTTGTCCGGGAGACATTCGCGGCGCGAATAAAGAGCGGACGATCGGCGAGGTGGAGCATCTGCAGGACGACGAATCTCCGCGCGGACGCCCCGGAACGGGAGAGGATATCGCTCGGGTCATCGCCTTCCTATGCGAAGAACGCTCGGATTTCATTACCGGCAACATTATGGACGTATCCGGAGGGCTGGACCCGATCCGCGCCATGATCGGCAGCGGGTCCGCGCACACGGCCGCAAGCGGCACAAAAAAACAGCCCTGAGCGGCGCATGGAGCATGCGGGCTCGGGGCTGTTCTTCGTAGGACTGTGTTCCGGCGGTTAATGCATTAGAATACTTGCATTACCTCTTGAACGCCTTCCACTTCTTCAAGCAGCGCGCGCTCGATACCGGCTTTCAACGTGATGGTCGAGCTCGGGCAACTGCCGCAAGCGCCCATCAAACGCAGTTTAACGATACCGTCTTCAACGTCGACCAGCTCTACGTCGCCGCCGTCGCGTTGCAGGAACGGGCGCAGCTTATCTAGAACTTCAAGAACCTCGTCGTACATGGTGCTTTGCTGAGTGTTCTCGCTCATTTGCATCATCTCCCTTCTTATTTTATTATAGTACAATCGATCGAAAATTAAAATGGCTGTAAGGCAGGCGAAAGTGCGATGAGACCGATCATTGAATTTTGTACGAATAATATGCACCACGGGACAGCCAAGCTGATGCAGCAGTTGGAGCAAAATCCGGAATACGACGTGATTGAGTACGGATGTCTCGGCAACTGCGGCGAATGCTATTTGGCCCCGTTCGCGCTGGTGAACGGCGAGATCGTAGCGGCAGCCACCGCAGAGGAACTGGAGGCGGCTATTCAGCTTAAAATAAAAGAGATCGAGGATATGCTCGATCTCTTCAAAGACGAATAAAGTTTATCCCAGATGGCGCTTCGACATCCAAAGCACGCCGCTCTTCAAGGCGCGGGGCACCATGCCGAGCATGACCGTCCGCTTGCCCATCAGGCCGAAGCCTGCTTTTTTGCCGAGCGACCCGAGAACTCCCTTGAGCTTGATTTTTCCGAGCCGGGGAGTTTCGTTTTTCCATACGGCTTGCAGTACTTCCGCCACCTGCTTGCCTTGCGCTTCTGCCGCTTGTCCGCTCGGGGAGAAGGGCAGGGCCGCACAGTCGCCGACGACGTAAATTTCATTGTAATCGGGCAACTGGTGGTATTCGTTAATCGTTAACCGTCCTTGATTGTCCTTGGGCAGATTCAAGTTTTGCACGATCGGGCTGGGCTGAATGCCGGCGGTCCAGATCGTAATGTCGGTCTGAATGATTTCCTGCTGGTTGTACAGCAGACCGCTTTCCAAGCGGTTCAACGATACGTGCGAACGCAGCTCGATGTCGTGCTCCAGCATCCACTCGCGCACATAGCGCTGCAGCCTTTCCGGGAACGGAGACAGGACGCTGGCGCCGCGGTCCAGGATGCGGATGTTCAGGTCCGGCCGACTCTCGCGCAGCTCCGCCGCCATTTCTACGCCGCTGAGACCGCCTCCGACAATGGTGATCTGACCGTAAGGAGCCGCATCGTTCGAAGCCTGATACGTTTTGCGGGTGGCCGACAACGACTGGATGCTGTTGGAGAATTCCTCCGCTCCGGGAATGTTGTGGTATTTGTCCACGCAGCCGAGTGCGATGACCAGCCAGTCGTAAGACAACGGTTCGTCGTTCGCGAAACGGATTATCTTCTGCTCGGGATCGACAGCCGTGACTTCGCCATATTTCAGAATCAATCTCGGATCTACCGGAAAATGCACCCGGATGTCTTGTTCAGACACCGTTCCGGCAGCAAGCGCGTAATATTCCGTCTTCAGTCCCTGATAAGGCATCCGGTCGATCATAATCATCACCGTATCGGCCGGGATGTCTCCTTCCAGCAATTCTTTCGCTACCGTCAGTCCGCCGTAGCCTCCGCCCAAAATGACAAGTTTTTTCATACAACGGTTAACCCTTTCTCTTATGACTTAATTAGTAGACCTTGATCTCGTTATAGAAAGTATCGCGCTCGACGGCAATGCGGCCGGCTCCTTGAATGAGCCAAACCAGTTCGTCCCGTGTCATGCCTTCCGGCGAGGTCGCTCCAGCGGCATGGCTGATGCGTTCCTGGATAATCGTGCCGTGGGCGTCCGAAGCGCCGAACGTCAGGGCAATTTGCGTAAGCTGCGTACCGAGATTGATGAAATAAGCTTTGACATGCTGAATGTTGTCCAGCATCAGACGGCTGATCGCGATCGTCTTCAGATTGTCGAACGCCGATACCCGGCGTTTGATGCTGGCATTGACGCTGGCCGGCTGAACCGAGTTCGGTATAAAGACCATGAAGCCGCCGGTTTCGTCCTGCAGCTCGCGCAGGTACATCATGTGACGAATCCGTTCTTCGAACGTCTCGATGGAGCCGAACAGCATGGTGGCGTGCGTTTTCATGCCGAGCTGATGCGCGGTGCGATGCACTTCAAGCCAAGCTTCGGTGGAGGCTTTGTCGACCAAGTGCATTTTTTTGCGGTAACGCTCGGACAAAATCTCCGCGCCCCCGCCCGGCATCGTGCCGAGTCCGGCATCCATCAGCGTTTGCAGCACTTCTTTATAGCTTAACCCGCTGAGCCGGGAAAAAAACTCAATTTCCGCCGCCGTGTGAGCCTTGATGGTCACATTCGGATAACGCTGCTTCAGCCCCTTGATACAGTCGACATAATATTGGAACGGCACGTTCGGATTGTGGCCGCCCGTAATGTGGAACTCTCGCATGTTCGGGTGGTAGTGCTTGTCGATGTAATCGAACATTTGCTCGGCCGTGAGTGTGTACGCGCCGTCCTCGCCCTCGTCGCGGCGGAAATGGCAGAACGCACAGTGCTCTTCGCACACATTGGTGAAGTATAGGCTCATGTTGTCGACGAAATACACTTTTTTGCCGTTCTTCTTCAGGTTCACTTGGTTTGCTAATTGTCCGATGGTTAATAAATCGTCCGTTTCGTACAGAAAAACGCCGTCTTCCAGGGTCAAACGCTCTCCGTGCTCCACTTTTTCGGCGATTTCGGCCATGCGCCTTTCTTGGCTGTTGACAATCATACTCATGGTTTAGCCACCTCCGTAAATGGGTCAGGCGCCCCTGGTTTCCGCTGACGGGACGCTCTGTCGATGAAGTTGTACAACGATACAGGGAATCGAGCTTTTCACAGTCTGCCGCGGATGAACCGGCGGAAGCTGTGAAAGCTTGCACATGGTCAGCCGGCCAAGGACACACAGGTAGGCGAAGCTTGGACGTATTCCATGAAATACGAAGCTTCGCTTGGTGCTTGGACAGACCGGCAATGTGTTTCTCCCGATGACACGTGTGATAAACAATACTCCTTATTATAAACCTACTGCCGGAGAGGGGCAATACATGAATCGTTAAAACTATATTCCTGTTGTAAAAAGGGACAAGATAGGGTTTAATTCCTATTTTCATGGGCAGGGGAGTTTAGTATACTATTAGATTGAAATAACATTGGGTAGGACGGTGCCAAGTTGCTTACTCCAGCTCTCGATGAGCAGGCGACCATTTCCGAAGAAATCGAAGACATGCGCGAGCAGATGGTAAGTTTGGGCAATCAGCTCGGGTTCATGCATCCGGAAGTGCAGCACTGCAGCAGACAATTGGACCAATTGCTGCTTCGTTATTATGAAGCCGATAAAACGGATAACCGCAAATGAGGCAGCCCTTGAGGACCGAGGCCGGAAGGAGTATACTTCTATATAGAAGTACATTTTCGAGCAGGTAAGGGAGGCATGACGATATGATTAAAATCAGCGAAACGGCTTGCGATAAAATTAAAGAAATGCTCGCGGCGGAGGAAGCTCCGAACCTGTTCCTGCGCGTGGGCGTCAAGGAAGGCGGCTGCAGCGGCTTTTCCTATGGGATGGGCTTTGACGACAACGAGCAGGAAGGCGACAAAGTCATGGACATCCACGGGTTAAAGGTCGTCGTGGACGAAGAGAGCGCCAAATATTTGTACGGCGTGGAGATCGATTTCCAAGACACCGGCATCGGCGGCGGGTTCAGCATCCATAACCCGAACGCGGTAGCCACCTGCGGCTGTGGCTCCAGCTTCCGTACGAAGCCGGAGGAAGAAGCGCTGGCTCAGCCTTGCGAGGATTGAGGCGGGGTAATGCGTATCTAGGCGTTGTGAGTACGTAGAACTTCACGATGACCTGAACGTCTGCTTTAGGCGGTAGCCGAAGCGGCGGGTTGCGGATTGTATCGATAAAGTAGCGTAATATATCAACCGTTCAAAATGAACGATAACAACCCGAATTTTTTCGTTTATGGGTTGTGGATTACGTACCTCCTGACGTTATTCTTCGGAATAAACGTTGGGAGGTTTTTGTTTTGAGGTTTAAAAAGAAGGAACGACGCGTTCCGAATGGGGCGCAAAATTAACTATCGGGAGTCCCCGCAGCTAACGTTTGAACAGGCGCTGGACTTTGTCATTAGCGCAAAAAGGTCAGAAGGGCTCCATGAATGGTCCCTTTGAATCAGCGGATAGGCAGGCGCTATAAAAACGATCAAATGTTCGATCGAAACACGCGTCATTTGACGAGCTTTTTGGGATGTTCTTTAGCGCTAAGATTGCGGAAGGTGTATCGAAAAGAATGCTTCAGATTTAAACCATTGCTAAGCAAAGAGACCGCCCGACCAGCGCCTATGCGCCTTGGACCCGCCGCAATGGGCCGAAACCTAACGAGCATTGAACTGCGGAATTCGAACGTTTATGTGTTAGGACGAAGAAAGGACGCCATATTACGGCGTCCTTCGTCTTACTACATAATAAATCCCGGTAGTCTATCTGGGAAAAACGCTCATCACGCTCATTTAATCCAAATTATTTACCGACATAAACATTTCCCCCAGTAGCAACCGTTGAAGAAATGTTATTTTTGGCTTTGAATACATAGGTACCCTTTTTGACACCTAAAAAATGACATTCAGCGGGATCCCCGTGTGCTCCACCTGCACTCTTCCAAACTGGAAAACTAAACGAATCATCACCAGTTACAACATTATATAAATAATATGTAACATTGGCAGCTTTAGTTTTATCTTCCGTACCATTGGAATCTTTCACGTATTGGTCCACTCTTAGGGTAACCGTAGAGCCAGCCTCTACACTAAAGCTTTGGCCAACGTCCACAGGTTCAGTAGAAGTTAAGTCTACATGCCAATTTGAAACCGAACTTGCGGCAAAGGTAGGGGAAGTTACCAGAGCAGAAAACAAGAGAGTCAAAACAGTCAAACACAAAAATTTTCTTACTTTCGCCATACCCACAACTCCTTTAAGTACTTATTTTGCGATTAGTGAATCGCTATGTTTAAAAATATCATATATAAACAAAAAATACAATATTTTCATATATAAAATAGTTTTATTAGTAATTTAATGGAATTCATCTGCCTGACGATGGCCCTCCGCGGACCGGGCCTCATCCAACGGTACGAGCCGCCGGGATGATCGCGGATATCCGCTCACGGCCGCCGCGCAGTGTACCGTTCACATAGAACCTTTTTTGTCATTTAATCATCGCTTCCTTACAACCTAATTGGATATTGAAAGCTGGCCAGTTTTACGAACTTCTGAATTTCCACGTGCTACATGATGCAGATAAACTGAGCCTTATTCGTTGAAGATGGACATGTAAAACAGGAAAAAGATTGACGGCTCGTCCTTATCGTTATAATATTTATTTTAATAATATTTATTGCGACAAATAAATTGTTCAGTGAGGGGTACGCAATGAGTTTAATCGACTACTGTATTATGATTGGGGAGCTGCTGCGGGTCATTGACACCAAGCATTCGAAGGTTGTGAACCAGCATTACTCTTCGCACAATTTGACTGGCCCGTCGATCAACATTTTGCTGCTGCTGCATCATGAAGGTCCGACCCGGGTGGGCGATATCGGGGCGCGGCTCAATATGGTGGACAGCAACGTATCGGCGGTGTGCTCGCGGCTTGAGACGATGGATATGATCGAGCGCGTAAGGACGAAGGAAGACCAGCGGGTGGTCAAGATTCAATTGACCGACACGGCCCGGGATAAGATGCAGGAAATTCTCGGGAACGTGAAAGACTTCCAGGAGCTGTTCGTGAAGAACGCGTCGGAAGACGACTTGAAAGATATTGTGCACGGTCTGACGAAGCTGAACGAACTGCTGGAGAACGTATTGAAAGAAAAAGCAAGTTCCCGGCAAACATGAGACTGTACGAGGGGGCCGTGCAGACACTTCGGCTGGCTATCCGTTCGCTGTATGAGAAGGGCGAGCAGGAGCGGGATACCCCTAGAGGTCTGCTCTTTTGCTCTGCCATATGAAGCGCCAGAACTCGCGGGTTTCGTGAGTTTCGGGCGCTTTTTGGCTTTCACGGAAGGCTTGAATGCGATTACAGCACAGCAGGCTCTTGGTTACCAGTAAACTACGGCTTCGTTGCTGAAATAACCATTTTGTAGTAATATCAGAACAGATGTTTGTTACCGGGGGGCGTGGAAGACGCAGCGCTTCGTTCGATTTGGAGAGGAGGACGAATATGCCGGTAATCAGATCCGAATTGTATATAGAAGCGCCGATTGAAACCTGCTTCGATCTGGCGCGAAGCATCGACGTTCATGCCCAATCGACTTCGCAAACGAAGGAAAGAGCGGTCGGCGGAGTCATGAGCGGGTTGATCGAGCTGGGGCAGACGGTGACGTGGGAGGCCGTCCATTTCGGTATCAAGCAGCGGCTGACCGCAAAAATAACGGAATTTGAGTCGCCTTTTTATTTTGTGGACGAGATGGTCCGGGGCGCGTTCAAACGGTTTCGGCATACGCATGAGTTTTGCGCCGTCGATTCAGGAACGTTGATGATTGACGAATTTGATTACACGTCGCCGTTAGGGCCTGTTGGCAAGCTGGCGGACCGGATGTTTCTGGAATCGTACATGAAAAATTTTTTGCTGAAACGAAATCTCTACATTAAAGAGCTTGCAGAGAAGCAAGCCGGATGAATGCCGGCCCCATGCAAAAAAAGCGGACATTCCTGTACAAGGAGTCCGCTTTTTTTCGCCGTTGATGATGGAGCGTGCCGCAAGTCGGCTCACTGTTTGGCGTAAACATGCAGGCGCTCGATATATTCATGCACCAGCGCTTGCAGGGCTTCCGCCTTTTGCTCAAGGGCGCCGTCTTCGCCGAAGCCTTGCCGAATCGCTTCGATGTAGGCCTGGCCCTGTTTCTTGCCCGGCGCGTACGCGCGGCCGTAGTCGTCCAGATAGCTCGGCAAAAAGTAACATTCCAATACATTCATTGCCAGCCGGTAGTCCTCTTGCGGATTCGAATCGGACCAAGCCTTCAGCTTATCATATAAGGCGCTGAGCGTAATCAGGCCGAGCCGATACGTTCTTCGCGCAAATTCAAACGCCTGCGGGTCGATCTCTTCGCGCTCGAACTGCTTGAAGTTTTTTTCGTCCAGCAAATACAAAGCCCCGCCCCATTCGGAAGCAAATTTCAGCCAAAAGTCGGCGTCCTCGCGTCGGATCGTAATCGTTTGAAGCTCTTCGAAGACGATATCCGGGTTAGCGGCGAGCTTGGCTTTGGCCTCCTCTTTCGGCGAGTTTCCTTCAAAATTCAGCACATTGGCATTCACGTGACTGCTCCTATCTAAGCCGTGGGTTTATTCCGAGGGTTCCTGCCGTAGTTGGCAGCGAACGCGCGAACGGATACTTCATTGTATCATATCCGCAGTCGCCGGTTAAATCTTGAACGCCAACGGCTCCGGTCGAACCGACAGCTTGACGTTGCTTGGCTTATGCTTGTGCAGCAGGGTCCACATGAGATACCGTCCGATCGGGTTGGCGCTGTGAATAATAATTTCTTTTTTTGCATACAGACCTTTCTTGACCATATATTTGACCAGATCATAGCCGCTGGCTTTACCGAGACCCAGATCGTGATCGAGTGACAAAATGTTAACCGGTCTGGTCTTCATCAAATCGATGCATTGCTCGACCGACCTCGCCAGCGTAAATCCTTTCGGACAAGGACGGAGGTCGTCCAAGTACACGTTCATCATATGCTATCGCCTCTCTTTGACTTCCAGCATACGCAGCGCACGACCCGATTGCTTGGACTGCGGCGCAACACGGCGCGCCGTTTATCCGGCGAACGCCAAAAACGCCGCTTCTTGGTCGAAGTGGCGTCCGCAGGCAGCGTGACTGTTATCGTTCCAGCAGAACTTGAATGCCCTTGATCACGTTCCAGATCATAACGACGAAATACAGAATCAGACTGATGACGCCCAGAAAAATCGTGGAGGTGACCGAGATCGTCGCCATCCAGATGATCAGGAAGAAGATCAGCGAGAGGAACGGCAAGAGGTGAGAGAGAAGCGCTTTTTTGGCGTGTTCGCGGACCCGGCCGTCGTTGGTGACGAAATACACGATAACCGGGACAAGAAATCCGGCGAAAAAGATGCTGAAATAACAAAGCGAAGCGATCAGTTTGCGCGCATCCATGAGGGGTACTCCCTTCTTCAATATCAAAATCCATCGAAGTTATGACTACTTACGCCGGAAATGGCAGCCGGTTTCAGGCTCGCATCGCCACGCTGCATAGTTTCAACCGAGTGGGGGGCGTTTAAACAATAAATAACATTCGCAATCCATAATTACCCTATATTAGTTTAATTGGTTGTAAATGGTCAAAATGCGATCATATTTTTTTATCACGAAAACGGTACGCTGCTTGTGTATAACTTTGTCCACACTATACACCCCGCCAATGACATGTATTCGACACTTATTAACAGAATACTCACAAGATATACACAATTTCATGTGGATAAAGGAACGCTTGTTCTAATTTTGGGCGCATGTTAATATAATTTTACATTACAGAATAAGGTGAGTTGTTCCATGAAACTGATCAGTAATGAGATTTTAGTGGACTCCTATTTCAAAGCCGTCGATTTGAAACTCGAAGAAGATTTTGTCGAATTGTTGTTAGACGAGATCAAGAGGAGACAAATCAACTTAGAATTTTACAGAGAAGGTAAAGCCCAGGTCAGCTGACCGGGCTTTTTTCTTTTATCGGGAACAATCTATGATATAATAGTTCCGACTATGACGGGTGTGGGAGAGTAACGATGGAGCGATTAACGATTGCTGTCAATGTGCCGCTTGGCTTTCACGCCAGACCGGTTTCGCGGTGGGTCAGCCTCGCGCAGACCTTTCAAAGTCACATTACCGTGACGTTCCGGGACAAAACGGTCGACGGCAAAAGCGCGCTCGGGCTCATGGCGCTCGCCGTTCCGGGCGGTGCAGAGCTTGAGGTGTGCGCAAGCGGACCGGACGAGCAAGAGGCGCTTGCCGCTCTTGCGGGCTTGGCCTCGCGATCGTTTTCCGCTTAAGTTTACGGCTACGGAGGCAAACATATGTTATCCGCAAGACAGCAGAGCATATTGACGGAACTATTGGAACAACGCGGATTTGTGCCTGTGGACCGGTTCCAGTCGGAGTATGGCCTTTCGGCGCGGACCGTTCGCCACGATCTGCTGCAGATCGAAGACTGGCTGGCCGGGTACGACATCGGGATCGAGCGCAACCGCAAGCACGGCATTGCGCTTATCGTAGACGAGGACGGGCGGGAGAAGCTTGAGCGTCTGCTTAGAGAACGGCCGGATCATCTCGATGCGGAGCGGCGGTCGCGCTGGCTGGCCAAGCGGCTGCTCGAATCGTCCAAGCTGCGGGCGGACGAGGTGCAGGAAGAGCTGAAAATCAGCAAAAGCACGCTGCTGAGCGATTTGACGGAAGTCACCAGGCTGCTGGGCGGCAAAGACCTGAAGCTCGCCAGAGAAGGCGGATGGATTCGGGTGCTGGGGGACGAACGGAAAAAGAGATCGGCTTATCTCGAACTGCTGCGGCTGGAAATTACGGATGAGAATGTTCTTCGGGTCGTTCTTGGAGACCGTGAAGACCGGATGGGGGGAACGAACCTATGGAACCCGTGGTTCTCGCCCAAGGATGCGCAGTTTTTATTCGATATCGTGCGGATGCTGGAGCGCAAGCTGAACGTCGAATTTACAGACGCGGGGTATTCGGCGCTTGTGCTTCACCTATTGATGGCCGTCGAGCGGCTGAGAAACAACCACCGCATTCAAATGGACCCGGAGCTGTTCGGCGAGGTGAGCGGAGCGGAGGAGTTCCGGGTCGTCCGACAGCTTGCGCTGCCGGAAATGGAGCGTTATTTTCAGCTTGAGGTGCCCTTGGAGGAAGCGGGCTATATTACCCAGCACATTCTGGGCGCACAAAAAGCGCAGGATGCCAAGGCGGAGCAGTCCGTTTACGTCCAACTGGCCAAGCGGATCGTCATGGAGGTGGAGCAGGAGCTGCATCGGCCGCTTCAGCGTACCGAACAGGTGGTACACGGGCTGTCCGTCCATTTGAAGCCTGCGATGTACCGCGCCAAATTCGGGCTGCAGAGCGCGAATCCGCTGCTGCCGCAGCTGGAGCAGGAATATGCTTCGCTGCTCGACGTAACGCAAGAGGTAGTCAACCGGGTGCTGCAGGAGCAGGGAGTTTGCTTCGACCGCGATGAAATCGGTTACATCTCTTTGCATTTAAGCAGCGGGCTATCGCATGCCGTAAGCGCGATCCGGAAACGGGTCGCGATCGTATGCAGCTCCGGCCTCGGCTCGTCGGCGATTCTTCAGCGGAGGCTGGAGTCGATGTTCCCCGTGCTGGAGATTGCCGGAAGATTCGCTTACAAGGAGCTCAAGCAGCTGCCGTTTGAGCAGATCGACGCGATCTTATCGACGATCGAGATTCAACTGCCGCTTCCGGTGCAGGTGATCAAAGTATCGCCGCTGCTGAGCCCTGAGGACGAGAGCAGCATCGGGCGTCTGCTCGGCGTGTCGCCGCTGGGGCGGCCGATGGAAGCCGATACGCTGCAGCGGGTGGGCGAGATCGTTCGTATCGTCGAGCGGCATGCCGACGTACGTAACCGGAACCGGCTGCTGGAGGACCTTATCCATCTGCTGCAGGGTGGGGGCGTGTCTGGGCACAAAGGGCTGCAGCGGCTCACCGAATTGCTGCCCGCCGGCTCCATCCTGACCGGGCAAACAGCCGAAGGCTGGGAAGAGGCGGTGCGGCTCGGCAGCAGGCTGCTGCGCGAGCGGGGAATCATCGGGCTTCAGTACGAAGAAAAACTGTTCCAAATGATTGGCGAGCAGAAGCATCATTTTGTCATCGGGGAAGGCATTGCCTTTCCGCACGCATCGCCGCAGGATGGTGTATGGGGCACCGGCTTCAGCTTGGTCACACTGGCGGAGCCTGTACCGCTCGGACCGTCGGGGCAGCCGGTATGGCTGCTCGTCACGCTGGCCGCTGCGGACAAAACGTCGCATTTGACCGCGTTATCCACACTGCTCGACGTGTTTGGCGATGCGGCGTTCATGGAATTTCTGAGACGGGCCGACGATGCGGCTGCCGTATGGGATCGTTTGAAGGCAAAGGAGGGCGAGACGCTTGACGCTGAAAATTAATGTGGTTTGCACAAGCGGCCTCGGCACCAGTCTGATGATCCGCATCCATCTTGAAGCGCTGCTTCGGGAGCAGGGGCTTCGCGCCGACATCGAGCATATGGATGTCGCCTCGCTCGGCTTGAGTTCGGCCGCGGACTTGATCGTCGGCGCTCACCATATCGCCGATTCTTTACCTCCCCGGCTGCTGGAGCAAGCCGAATGGATACCGCTGGAAAATATGACGGACCGGAATTATTTGCGGACCAAGCTGATGGAAAGCCCGCGTTTTCTGGCCTGGCGGGAACGGGAGAAGGGATTACGGGAATGAACTGGTCGCAAATTATTAATAAAGGGCTGCTCGGCGAACCGGCCTTTTTGCTCGGGGTTATAGCCTTGATCGGGCTGCTGTTGCAGAAGGCTTCTCCGCAAAAGCTGCTCAGCGGCACGATCAAAACGATGCTCGGGTATATTTTGCTGCAGATCGGAGCTTCGGCCGCCGGTTCGTCCTTATCCAATCTGTCGATCATCGTGCAGCGCGGACTGCAAATGATCGGCATTATGCCGCACAACGAGACGATTGCGGGGCTCGCGCAGATCAACTACGGCCGAGAGATCGCGGTCATCATGCTGATCGGTATGGCGCTTCATCTGGCTATCGCCCGTTGGACGCCGTTTAAGTACGTATTCCTTACCGGTCATCATATGCTTTTCATGGCTTCGATGCTGGCGGCTTTGCTCGATTCGGCCCATCTTCCGGCGTGGCAGCTGTACGGATGGGGCGGGCTGTTCTTGGCGCTGGCCATGTCGTTCGGACCGGCGGTGAGCCAGCGGTACGTCCGGCAAGCGACCGGCGGCAGCGAGTTCGCCATCGGGCATTTCAACAGCGTAGGCTATGCGCTGTCGGGCTTGATTGCGCAGGTGGTCGGGACGAAGGAAAAGAAGCCGATGCCGGAAGGGTTGAAACGGATTTATCCGTTTTTCCAGGATCATATGGTCGTCATCGCCGTTTTCACGCTGCTGCTGTTCAGCTTGTCCAGCTTGTTCGTTCCGGCCGAAGCGCTGTCCGAGATGTTTTCCGGGCGTCATCCCGTCGTCGTCTCGGCCATTCAGGCGATTTGGTTCACGGCTGGTGTGTTCGTTATATTGTCTGGCGTGCGAATGATGCTGGCTGAGATCATTCCTGCCTTTAACGGGATTGCCGAAAAAATCGTGCCGGGAGCGATTCCGGCGCTGGATTGCCCGGTTTTGTTCACGTACGCACCCATTGCGGCGGCGCTCGGCTTCCTGCTCAGCTTTATCGGCGGGCTTGCCGCGATGGGCATGCTCATGGCATTCCAGTATACGGTCATCATCCCCGGCGTCATCCCGCACTTTTTCTCGGGAGGCGCTTCCGGCGTCATCGCGTATCATGTCGGCGGCCGAAGAGGGCTGATCGTCGCCACGTTGTGCCACGGCTTCGTCATTACGCTGCTGCCGGTCTTTTTGCTGCCGCTGCTCTCCAGCCTCGGCTTCGTTCGGGCGACGTTCGCGGATACGGATTTTGCCGTCGTCGGGCTGATTTTGAACGGTCTGCTTCGCTTGTTTGGCTTAGAGGCCGGTTAATACAGTTGTTGTCCGCTTGAGCCTCCGGTTCATGATCTTGTGGTCATGGGCCGGAGGTTTTATTTTTTGCCGTTTCATGTGGCAAAGACTTAAACTTCCGGGGTGGAAACGCTTCACTTATGATAAAGCTATCCAAACAACCGAAGGGAGTCGTTACAAAAGATGAAAAAAGCACTATCCGCTACGCTCGCCGTAATCTTGACCGCATCCGTAGCTGCCGGCTGCGGCAGCGCTGACAAGCCTGCCTCCGGCGGAGCCGCACCTGCTCCGGCAGCTGGAGATGCAGCTAAAACGGACAAGTCGAAAGGCAAGCTGACCGTATACGTCGGATTCCAAGAAGACCATGCCGTCGAGGCGATGAAGCAGTTCACGAAGGACACCGGGATTCAAGCCGACATGGTCCGCATGTCCGGGGGCGAGATTCTCGCCAAAATCCGCGCGGAGAAAGACAACCCGCAGGCGGATATCTGGTACGGCGGCCCGGCGGATACGTTCGTCGCCGCAATGAACGAAGGACTGCTCGCGCCTTATAAATCGCCGGCCGCCGAGAAGGTGGATGCCAAGTATAAAGACCCGAACGGTCACTGGACCGGCATTTATGTCGGTTTCCTCGGCTTTGCGTCGAACAAGAAGTTTCTGAAGGATCATAACCTGCAGGCGCCGCAAACGTGGGAGGATCTGCTCAATCCCGCGTATAAGGGACAAATCGTCATGGCGAACCCGGCTTCGTCCGGCACGGCCTACACCGCTCTTTATACGGTACTGAAAGTAAAAGGATCGGAAGACAAAGGATTCGATTACTTGAAAAAGCTGCACCCGCAGGTTCAGCAGTACACGACCAGCGGCTCCGCTCCGGGGCGTATGGTCGGGATGGGCGAAGCGGCCGTAGGCGTGCTGTTCGCGCACGACGTCATCAAGTACCAAGAGGAAGGCTTCGACACGATGGAGCTGACGATCCCTAAAGATGGGACAGGCTATGAAACCGGCGCTGTCGCGGTCATCAAAAATACGAAAAACCAAGAGCTGGCGCAAAAATTCGTCGACTGGTCGCTCGGCGCAAGCGCGCAAGAAGTCGGGCAGCGCACAGGCAGCTACCAGAACTTGACGAACCCGGATGCGAAAGAGCCGAAGAAGGCAATCAAGCTGTCCGACATCAACCCGATCCAATACGATCCTACGGAAGCGGGCAAAGAGCGCAAACGCCTGCTCGACAAATGGAATAGTGAAGTGAAGAAATAATACTCCGGGACGGTCTTTGGATTTTCTCGGGCACGGGAAGATATGTTTAGATTTTCTCTGCGAAAAAGTGGAGTATATCCCGGAGGAGTTTACGTCCGCCTTTGAAATCCGTGAAAATACTATAGAAAATCTAATCAGACTTTCACGGGTTTCAAGAGCGGCCGGAGGGATATACTCCACGGCATAGCCGAAGAGAATCCTACATCTCCTCGCCCCAAACCCAAAGACCGTCCCGGCCCCACCCAAGAAAGGAGCCTGTGGCCCATGTCATGGAACCGTACCGCAAGCGAGCTCCGCAGACTGACGCGGGAACCGCTGCTTCTGCTCTGCATCCTGCTCGTCATGGCGTGTCTGGCGGTATTTATCGTTTATCCGCTGTATCAAATCTTAAAAAGCAGCTTTATCAACCCGGACGGATCGGTTTCGCTCAGCGCGTATGTGGGCGTTTTGTCGGGCGGACAACTGTTCGAAGCATTGAGAAACTCCTTGCTCTTGGCTGTCATCGTATCCGTTCTGTCGACGGCCATCGCCTACATGTTCGCTTATACGTTTGCGTACGTGAAGGTTCCGTTCAAAAAACTGTTTAACGCCGTCGCGATTTTGCCGGTCATTTCCCCGCCGTTCGTCATCTCGCTTTCCGCGATTTTGTTGTTCGGCAAGCAAGGCTTCGTTTCCAAGCATCTGCTCGGTTTGGAAAACGCCAACATTTACGGCTTCAAAGGCCTGGTGCTCGTCCAAACGCTGACGTACTTCCCGGTCGCTTTCCTCGTGCTGGCCGGCTTGCTGCGCTCGATCAGCCCGTCGCTGGAAGAAGCGAGCATGAACATGGGCGCGGGTCGCCTGCGCACGTTCCTGAACGTGACGCTGCCGCTGACGATGCCGGGGATTGCGAATGCGTTTTTGCTCGTGTTCGTGCAGTCGCTGGCCGATTTCGGCAATCCGATGACGCTCGGTGGCAACTACACGACCGTCGCCCGCGAAATTTATCTGCAGGCGGTCGGCAGCTACGACATTCAAGCCGGCGCGGCGCTGGCGATGGTGCTGATGAGCATCACGTTCCTTATCTACGCGCTGCAAAAATTTTGGATTGGCAAAAAAAGCTACGTCACCGTGACCGGCAAACCTGCCCACGGCCGCCGTCTGATCGAGAAGGGGGCAACCCGGCAGGCGCTGTTCGTACTGTGCATGCTGCTGTCGGTTATCGTCATCGCGTTCTATTTGCTCGTGCCGATCGGCTCGTTCATCAAGCTGTGGGGCATTAACAACAGCTTCACCTGGGATCATTACAAGTACGTATTCTCGCTCGGCCAAAAATCGATGAAGGACACGCTGCTGCTGTCGATCATCGCGACGCCGATTGCCGGCCTGCTCGGCATGATCATCGCCTTCCTGGTCGTCCGCAAGCAGTTCATCGGGAAAAAAGCGCTCGAATCCGTCAGCATGCTGTCCATCGCTATTCCGGGAACGGTCATCGGGATTTCGTACATTTTGGCGTTTAACCAAGCTCCGCTTGCGCTCACGGGTACGGCGCTGATCATTATCGTCGCGTTCGTCGTGCGGGCCATTCCGGTCGGCATCCGGTCCGGGATCGCGTCTTTGCAGCAGATCGATCCGTCGATCGAAGAGGCGGCGACCAATTTGGGGGCCGGGCAGGCGCGCAACTTTTTCACCGTCGTCCTGCCGCTCATTAAGCCAGCTTTTTACAGCGGACTTGTGTATGGATTCGTCAAAAGCATGACCGCGATGAGCGCCGTCATTTTCCTCATCTCGGCCAAATACAACCTGATCACGGCTTCCATCCTCACGCAGGTGGAATCCGGACGGATCGGCGTCGCCAGCGCGTACTGCACGATTCTGATCGCGATCATGATCGCAGCCTTGCTGCTGCTTAATCTGCTGCTTCGCTTCGTCGGCGGCAGCAAAGAAAAAACGTTAATGTAGGGGGAGAAAGACTTGGCAGCCAAATCGGTCACGCTCAAACAGGTTACGAAAGCTTATGCGGGCTTGGGCACCAAGCAGTCGTCGAATGCGGTATCCGATGTCAATCTGGTTATCGAAGAGGGGCAATTCGCCACGCTGCTCGGTCCGTCCGGCTGCGGCAAAACGACGACGCTGCGCATGATTGCGGGCTTCGAAGAGATTACCTCCGGTGAAATTTTGTTCGGGAACCAGCCGGTAAACGAGATTCCGCCGAATAAACGGGATTGCACGATGGTGTTTCAGTCGTACGCTTTGTTCCCGCATTTGAACGTTTGGGACAATGTCGCCTACGGGCTTAAAATCAAAAAATTCGATCAAGCCGCCATTCGGGAAAAAGTGTCGCGCGTGCTCGAAATCATGAACCTGAATGAGTATAAGGAGCGCATGCCTTCCCAAATGTCCGGCGGCCAGCAGCAGCGCGTCGCGCTGGCCCGGGCGCTCGTGATGGAGCCGAGCGTGCTGCTGTTCGATGAGCCGCTGTCCAATCTTGACGCCAAGCTGCGCATCGTCATGCGCGATGAAATCCGCCGCATTCAGCGGACGCTCGGCATCACCGCGGTCTATGTCACGCACGATCAGAGCGAAGCGATGTACATGAGCGACGTCGTCATCGTTATGAATAAAGGGCGGATCGAGCAGATCGGCACGCCGCAGGAAATTTACCAAAGACCGAAGACGAAATTCGTCGCCGACTTTATCGGCTCGGCCAACTTCGTTGAAGGCAAGGTGGTGCGGGTCGTCGAGGATCGCTTGGAGATCGATACGCCAATGGGTATAATGGTAGCAGCGAACCATGCGGAAGTGACGGCTGGACAGCAGGTAGCGCTGGTCATCCGGCCGGAATCGGCCGTCGTCTTGAAGACGGCAAATAACAACGCGGTCATTACGAAAAGCGTCTTCATGGGACAAACGCAGGAATACGAGATTGATTTCGGTGGTAAAACATTTCAGGTCACCCAGCATAATCCGGTCGCAGGCTCAGTTTTCCCGACCGGAGAGCACGTGACACTCGAATTTCCCGAGCATTCGATTCAAGTCGTTCCGGCCTAATCTACAGACAGCGAGGGGGCAGCAGGCATGAACAAGAGATGGCGGGGAGCGTTAAGCCTTATCCTTTGCGCGGCCGTGCTGACCTCCTGCGCTTCCGAGCGCAAAGGAACGTTAACCATTTATGCAGGATTGTACGAAGACCACGCGATTAAAGTTGTGGAAGCGTTCCAGAAGGAAACAGGAATCAAAACCTCCTACGTTCGCATGTCGGGCGGGGAGATTCTGGCGCGCATACGCGCGGAGCGAGGCGCCCCGAAAGCGAGCGTCTGGTACGGCGGTCCCGCGGATACGTTCGTTCAGGCCAAAGCGGAGGGGCTGCTGGCTCCCTACTTGTCGCCGAATGCCAAGTGGATCGACGAAAAATACAAAGACCCGGACAACTATTGGATCGGCGTTTACGTTGGCGCTCTAGCCTTGGTCTCCAACCGCAAATGGCTGCAGGACGTCGGGTTGTCGGTGCCGCAAACCTGGGAAGACTTGCTCAATCCGAAGTACAAAGGGATGATCGTCATGGCCGATCCGAGATCCTCGGGTACGGCTTATACGATATTGGCCACGCTTGTGCAGCTGTGGGGCGAAGAGAAAGCGTTCGACTACTTGAAGAAGCTGCAAGGACAGGTCCGCAGCTATACGACGAGCGGGAGCACGCCCGGGCGCAGCGTCGGGATGGGCGAGGCGGGAACGGCCATCATGTTCGCGCACGATGCCGTCAAGTTTTACAAGGAAGGCTTTCGCGATCTGCTGATCCATTACCCGGGCGAAGGCACCGGATACGAAATCGGCGCGATGGGCATGATCCGGGGCGGTCCGAATGAGAAGGAAGCGCAGACCTTTATCGACTGGGCGCTGACGAAGCAGGCGCAGGAGCTCGGCAAGCAGGTCGGCAATTACCAGTGGCTGACGAACCGGGAGGCGGTATCTCCCGAGGATGCGGTCTCTTTGGACGCGCTGCGCGTCGTGCCGTACGATCAGACTTGGGCGGGAGCCAACCGGAGCCGACTGATCGAACGGTGGGTAAAGGAAGTGCAGGGCAGCCGATGAGCTGCCTCAGAACAAAAAACAAAACCCGGCGATTTGGCCGGGTTTCGCTCTAGTCAGGTCCGTTGACCTGGCTTTTTGCTATACGAATGCGTGAATCAAGAACAAAATGGCGAATGCCAGTCCAGACCGCAAATGCCACTTTCGGTCTATTCGCCTATATCTCAACAAGCCGGAAACCGGTACCGGCAGCAAGACGAACAGCGCAAGCAGCCCGCTTATATTATGGAAATCCAATTTAAAGCCATACATAAAGACGGCAACCGCATGAAGTAAAATAAGAGCAATGGCCACAATCGCGATAGGAGTATGCCACTTTCTCGCGAAGCGAAGCAGGGTAGCTATCCACTTTTTCGGGTTGCCCAATCGATCCCATATGCGCTGTTTGATTATAAAGGCAAGCACGTAATTCGCCAAAACGAAGAACAAAGCTATTCTCGCCATCGAGCCATAGTTCTTAAACGTATGCTGGAAACTCCGGCTATGCAGGGTTGACGACGGAAGATGCAGCATACTCCGGAGTTCCCATAGCACAAGCAGCACGGATACGGCAATTGCAGCTGCTACCCACAATCTATCTCTACGGGGGATCCATGGTTGCTTTATACCGTTGGCTTCCTGCGAGTACAATTCTATTTCCCCCTCTGATAGGATAGGCATACTATACTCTATTTTTCTTAAAGTCTGATGAAAAAATACGTTATGTCCAGAAAATAGAACGCTGCCAATTTTCCGCGTATGCAATTTCCTATTTGCCTGTAAGAATGCGCTATGTTACACTTTAATTGGTATGTTAACATAACAAGCAAGAGGGATGAAATGATGGGGACTCCGATCTACGAGAAAATAATCCAGCATTTGTTAAAAAAAATTGAACTCGGACAGCTTCAACCGAAAGAAAGGGTCCCGTCGGAGAAAGAACTGGCGGATCAATTCGGAGTCAGCCGGATCACTTCCAAAAAAGCGCTGGAGAAACTCGCACAGTACGGCGTCGTCACAAGAATTCGCGGCAAGGGGTCCTATGTTTCGGAGCATTTCGACAGCGCGCGCATCCCTGAATTTGGTCAGTCTACGGACAAGGAAGAGTCCTTCCATCAGAGCGGCCCTTCCGGCGGTGCCAAGGAGCAAGTAACAATCGGCATTATTGCTTCGTACTTTTCCGCTTCCTTCGGCCTCAACATTCTTCGGACAGTGGAAAAGACGCTTTCCGCGCGGAATTATCATTTGATCGTCAAATGCACGTACGGCAAGAAGGAGCTGGAGGAGCAATTCATCCGTTCGCTGCTCGACTACGGCGTAGACGGTCTGATCATATCTCCTGTCAACGGAGAGCATTACAACGAGGAACTGTTAAAGCTGGTTTATCGAAAGTTTCCCCTCGTGCTAATCGATAAATATCTCCCCGGGATTCCGGCTTGCTCCGTATATACCGATCATAAGCAGGCGGCTGGCGTGCTGACGGACTACTTGCTCGACCAGGGGCATGAGCAGATTGTTTTCGTTTCGGCTCCGGCCGAAAACACGTCGTCGATTGAGGAGCGGATTCAAGGCTTCACCAACGCCTTTTTGAAGCGGGGGATGGCGATCGGGGTAAACTCTATCTTCACGGACATGCCCGCCCTGAATACAATGGCGTACGACGCGGCCGATCCTATGGAGTGGGATAGCGGACCGCTGAAAGCTTTCTTGGACGAGAATCCTTCGATTACGGCCATATTCGCTTGCGAATACGACAACGCGATTCTCCTTTCCCATGTGCTTCGCCAGCTCGGCAGACATCGCGACTGCGAAGTCGTATGCTTCGATATGATCTATTCCCGCCATGGTTACTTTCCTTTAACCCACATTCTTCAAGATGAACGGGAAATCGGACAAAAGGCCGCAGAGCTTCTGTTGGCGCAATTGGAACGCCGGGAAGTCCCGCTGCTGAATCCGGTCGGCTTTAAGCTGAAGGTCAAATCACACGAGATCCGATATGAAAATGAATATTGATTCTATGATATGGTATGTTGGCATACCATATTTTTTGTGAAAAAATATCGGGAAAGATCGTTTCTTTAATAACGAGAGTCGGCAAAATATGCTAATTTTTATTGTTTTTTCATGGAAATCAATGAATTGACACAAATAAAAGATGATGTTAATATAATTAGTATGTTGATATGTCCAAGTTGATATATCAATGTGATTTTATTTTTTAGCAAAGGGGGAACTCGAAACAGAAAGAAGGCATCGTTCATTATGAAAGCCTTTACAGGTTGTGCAGCCGATTAACAAAATGGGGAGGCAGTCCGGTGAAACCTATGAACAAATGCTTAATAGTATCGTTCGCATCGTTGATAGCGCTTTCGACTGTTTTAATCGGATGTTCGTCGGGCAACGGGGATTCCGCAAACGGAACCGGCGCCAAAAAAACAAAGGTGACCTTTTGGCACGGCAACACGGATACGGAGAAAGAGGCGCTTGAGAGAATCGTCAAAGCGTTCCACGAGCAAAATCCCGATATTCAGGTTGATATGACTTATATCGCTCAGCAGGGCGAAGGCCAGAACGAGAAGCTTCTTGCCGCCATCGCGGGCGGAAATCCTCCCGATGCGGCTTATTTCGACCGGTTCGAAATCGGTTCCTGGGCGGCACGCGGATCATTGACCGATCTGACCGATAAAGCGAAGGCCGACCAGATCAACGCCTCCGACTACTATGAATTTGCAATGGCCGAAGCGACGTACAAAGGAAAGCTGTACGGGCTTCCGAACGACACGGACTCCCGGCTTTTATATTATAACAAAGATCAATTCAAGGAGGTCGGGCTGGACCCGGAGCACCCTCCGAAGACGATTGCCGAGCTTGAAGCCGCGGCAGAGAAGCTGACCAAAAAGACAGGGAAGCGGTTCGAGCGGATCGGATTTATCCCCTGGTACGATCAGGGCTGGATATACACGTGGGGCTGGGTCTTCGGTGGCGATTTCTATGACAAATCGGCCGACAAAGTAACGGCGGATCATCCAAATGTGGTCAAAGCGCTCGAATGGATGCGCGACTACGCCAAGAAATACAACATTGAGGATGTCGCCGCCTTTACCGATTCGGCAGGTTCGGGAGCGGATAATCCCTTCCTCACGGGGCAGCTTAGCATGACTGTCAGCGGGCCGTGGCGCATCGCCGGAATCAAAAAATACAAGCCGGATTTAAATTACGGCGTCACCCCGATTCCTACGCCAACAGGCGACAAGTTTACGAGCTGGTCCGGCGGATTCAGCTACATCATCCCCAAAGGCGCGAAAAATGCGGACGCCGCCTGGAAATTCATTAAATTCGCAGCAGGGAAGGACGGGCAAAAAATATTCAGCGAGACGACCGGAAATTTGGCCACGATCCAGTCGGTCAACGAAGGAATTAAAGATCCGGCTACGAAAAAATTCGCAGAGATCCTTCCGCAATCCCATAACCGGCCAGTCATTTCAGCAGGCTCCTTGTTGTGGAACGAGTTATCTAGAGCCAGGGACAGCGCGATTCATGATAAAGGGACGCCGAAAGACATTTTGCAGGAAGTTTCCCAAAAAGTGAACTCCGAATTACATAAATAGTATTGGAGAGGACACGGTAGGGAGCCGTCTTCCGGCTCCTCTATCGTTGTCGCCACAGGAGGTTCGGCGATGAAAAGACAAAGTGTGGAAGCGGGCGAAAGGTTGTATGGCTGGTTGTTTGCTTCGCCCTGGCTGATCGGCCTGCTGATCTTTTTCCTTCTCCCGCTGGCTGCTTCCATCTACTTCAGCTTTACTACTTACAGCATTTTGGAGCCGGGGGAGTTCATCGGTCTTCGCAATTACCGCGAGCTTATGCAAGATAAAGTGTTTTGGGCGGCAGTCTTTAATACCGTATATTTCGCCGTGTTCTTTGTTCCGCTCAGCATCGTCTTCGGCGTGGTGCTCGCCTTATTTTTGAACATGAAAGTGAAAGGGATGGCCATTTACCGGACGCTTTATTTTTTGCCGACGCTCGTTCCCCAGGTCGCTCTGGCCGTCTTATGGATGTGGCTGCTGAATCCCCATTTCGGCCTAGTCAACGGTATGCTGGATAAGCTGGGAATTGCCGGGCCCGCTTGGCTGGGAAGCGAATTTTGGTCCAAGCCGTCCCTCATCCTGATGTCTTTGTGGGGAATCGGTCAGGCCGTAGTCATCTATTTAGCCGGCTTGCAGGATATTTCGCAGGACTATTACGACGCGGCGGAAGTGGACGGGGCCAGTTGGCTGCAGAAAGTTCGAAACGTAACGCTGCCGCTGCTGACGCCGGTTATTTTTTTTAATCTGGTCATGGGCGTCATCGGGGCGTTTCAACAATTTACTTTGCCGTATGCGCTCACCAAAGGGCAAGGAACGCCGGCCCATTCACTCATGTTTTACGTGATGCATTTATATGATAACGGATTCAAATATTTCAAAATGGGCTATGCTTCGGCAATGGCCTGGCTCCTGTTCTTGGCGATCATGCTGCTGACCGGAATCTTGTTTGCGACCTCCAAGCGATGGGTTCATTATCAGGGGAAATGAGGGGGGCGAATCCACGGTGAACCGAAAATCGAAGAACAAGCTGGCAAACGTGTCGGCCCATATCGTTTTGCTTCTGGCTTCCGTCTTTTTTATTACGCCGTTTATATGGCTTGTCTCCACCTCGCTCAAGCCGTCTACGCAAATTTTCACCTGGCCCCCGGAATGGATTCCGAAGCCGTTTACTTGGAAAAATTACTCGGCCGCCATAGAGTACATTCCGTTCTTCACCTATCTCAAGAACACGATCCTGATTACCGTTCTTAGCACAGCCGGCGCCGTTCTGTCGTGTCCGCTCATTGCCTACAGCTTCGCCAAACTGAGATGGAACGGCAAAAAAGGGCTATTCGCCCTGACGGTAGCGGTGATGATGATTCCCGGCCAGGTGACGATGATTCCGCTATTCGTCTTGTTCAACAAGCTGGGCTGGGTCGGTACGCCGCTTCCTTTAATCGTACCACTGTTTTTCGGCGCTCCGTTTTTTATTTTTTTGCTCAGACAGTTTTTCCTGGGGCTTCCGGATGAATTGCTGGACGCAGCCCGGATCGACGGGGCGCACGAATTCACGATTTATTGGAAAGTGATTCTTCCGTTAGCCAAGCCCGCCATTTTATCGGTTGCGCTGTTTCAATTTATGAACAGCTGGACGGATTTTATCGGTCCGTTGCTTTACTTAACGAACGAAGCTTCGTATACGATGTCGCTCGGGCTGCAGCAGTTTCAGAATCAGAAGGGCTCGGAGTGGGGGCTCATGATGGCGGTAGCTACGATGATGACGATTCCCGTCGTGATTTTGTTCTTCTTCACCCAGAAAAAATTCATTCAAGGAATTACGTTTTCCGGAATTAAGGGGTAGCTGATTCAATAGGACATGTGCTGTTTAATAATAAAAAGATCGCTCTCGTTGGGAACGGAGCGATCTTTTCGGTTAAAGGTTATATAGATGAAAAGATTTTTACAATTTCATATTGCTGCTGTGGCCCGGGGACAGCTTGGCTGTCGGATCGATGTACACCTTCGCGTTGTTGATGGCGGTTGGCGCTTCGCCGAAACCGACGGCAATGAGCTTCAGCTTACCGGGGTACGTCGTAATGTCGCCGGCAGCGAAAATGCCTGGGATGCTGGTTTCCATCCGCGAGTCGACGATGATGGAGCCGTTGTCGATGTTGAGTCCCCATTCGGCAATCGGGCCGAGGGAGGAGACGAAGCCGAAGTTGACGATCACGGCATCGACATCGATGACGCGCTCTTCGCCCGACTTGCAGTCGGCCAGTACGACTTGCTCGATTTGGTCGCGGCCTTCGAGCTTCTTGATTTCCGTCGGAGTGATAACTTCCACCTTGGACTTCATCAAATTCTCGACGCTGTGCTCATGCGCGCGGAATTTGTCACGGCGGTGAATCAGCGTTACTTTCTCCGCGATCGGTTCCAGCATCAGAGCCCAGTCTACCGCAGAATCGCCTCCGCCGCTGATCAGTACCTTTTGGCCAGCGAAGCGGTGAAGGTCGCTGACGAAGTAGTGCAGGTTTTTCTTCTCAAATTGCGCGGCTTCCGGAAGTTCGAGCTTTCTCGGTTCGAACGCACCGACGCCGCCGGTAATGATGACCGCTTTAGATTGATGCACGCCTTTGTCCGTCGTAACTTCGAACAGGCGCTCGTCTTTTTTCTCCACTTTCAATACCTTTTCTTCCAGGCAGATGGAAAGCGGGAAATGCTTCATTTGTGCTTCCAAATTATTAACAAGCTCTTGCGCTGTTACCTTCGGAAAGCCGGCTACGTCATAGATGTATTTCTCCGGATAAAGCGCTGCGAGCTGACCGCCCAGTTGTGGCATGCTTTCAATCAATTTAACGGAAGCTTGGCGCATTCCTCCGTAAAACGCCGCAAACATCCCTGCTGGGCCGCCGCCCACGATAATAATGTCGACGATTTCGCTGCTCATGGTGGGTCAAACACCTCCGAAACATAGTAAGGTCCATTCTAATTATAATCGTACGGCTACGGCATTGAAAATATAAATTAGACTTTTCAATGAGTAATATAATTAATTAGCCTGATAAAGTTTTTATATGGCAAAAGGCAGCAGCCGAAGGAATCGAGAAACCCATCGTTAGTCTGGCGATTTTCCTAGGTTTTTAACCAAAATAAAACTTGCTATTTGCCTCGTATCATTATATTATTGCATTTGAATTGGTTAAAACTGTTGGTATAAATACACATCATTTGCTTATATTTTCAAACGCCGAAGGGAACCATGTAGGAAGAAAAACCATTTTTCGGCGTCGCTTGTGTAATTTTTCACAAACAGTTTTCAAACTCATATACTATATAGAAAAATATGTGATGGAAGGGATAGAACCATGAGTCGAATTCCAAGAATAGTCATTTTAGGCGCAGGCTACGGCGGGATCGTAACGGCTATTCGGTTGCAAAAAGAGCTGAATTATAATGAAGCTGACGTCACGCTTGTAAACAAACACGACTATCATTACATTACGACCCATCTGCATATGCCTGCTGCAGGGACGGATAATCCCGAAAATGCACGCGTGAACATTCTGAAGCTGATCGACGAGTTCAAGATCGATTTCGTGAAATCGACCGTCGTTCAAATTCGGCCGCAAGAGAAAAAAGTCATTCTGGAAGAGGGCACGCTCTCTTACGATTACTTGGTCATCGGCCTGGGCGGCGAACCGGAAACGTTCGGCATTCCGGGGCTGAAAGAATATGCGATGAATATTCGCTCCATCAATAGCGTCCGCTTCATTCGTGAGCACGTGGAGTACCAATTCGCGAAGTTCAAGCGCGAGCCTTCCCGTACGGACTATCTGACCTTCGTTGTCGGCGGCGCCGGGTTCACCGGGATCGAGTTTGTCGGTGAACTGGCCGACCGGATTCCGGAACTGTGCAAAGAATTCGACGTGGACCCATCCCTCGTAAAAATATATAACATCGAAGCGGCTCCGACGGCACTTCCGGGCTTTGACCCCGAGCTTGTCGAGTACGCGATGAACGTACTGAAAAACAAAGGCGTCACGTTCAAAATCGCGACCGCGATCAAAGAGTGCACTCCGGACGGCGTCGTGCTTGCGACCGGTGAAGAGATCAAATCCGCTACCGTCATCTGGACAGGCGGCATTCGCGGCAACCATATGCTGGAGGAAGCCGGCTTCGAGACGATGCGCGGCCGCATTAAGGTCGACGATACGCTGCACGCTCCAGGGCACGACAACGTATACGTGCTCGGCGACTGCTCGATCGTGATGAGCCCGGAAGGACGTCCATATCCGCCAACGGCGCAAATCTCGATGCAGCAAGCCGATGTGTGCGCGCACAATCTCGTAGCGCAAATCCGCGGCTCCGAACTAAAGAAGTTCGAGTATAAGCCGAAAGGCACCGTAGCTTCTCTTGGTCGCGGCGAAGCGATCGGGATCGTCGGCTCCAAGAAGATCAAGGGCGGTACCGCGGCCGTGATGAAAAAGCTCATCGACCTCCGCTACTTGTACATCATCGGCGGTATTCCGCTCGTGTTGAAGAAAGGCCGCTTCTAGACCGATGCGCAATTGCAGCATTCAGGTTCGGGGGTTGCTTACTCGGGAGGAGCTTGACCGGTACAACGCTCTTCTCGATGTAGGTCATTATCTCGAATCGCAGAACCGTTACGACCTGTCGTATATCGTGCAGAAAGAAATCGACATTCTCATTCTTCCGGCCATCGAGCGTCTGAAGGAAAAATCGCGGCAGCGCGACCGGGACACGGAAGAGTACTTGCGGCGCAAAGAGCTGGGGCTCTTGGATGAAGACGACGAATAAACGAGCAAACCCTTGCAGCTTTCGTTTCGGCGAATGCCAGCAAGGGTTTTTTCGGCGGGTTGGCCCGTTACAGCTTCAGCATCGAAGCCATTTTCTCTTGATTCAGCAAGTTGCCGACATAGAAATCGCCGAACTCCCCGAAGCGGGCGCTCGTTTCGTCAAAGCGCATTTCATGGACGATTCTCTTGAATTGCAGCGCATCGTCCGCGAACAGCGTAACGCCCCATTCCCAATCGTCCAAACCGATGGAGCCGCCGATGATTTGCTTCACTTTGCCGGCGTAATTGCGGCCGATCATACCGTGTCCGCGCATAAAGTTGCGGCGCTCTTCGGCAGGCAGCATATACCAGTTGTCATTGCCCTCGCGCTTCTTGTTCATCGGGTAGAAGCAAATATGTCCCGCTTTCGGCAGGATCGGTTTCAGACGCGCCACGACATCCGGGTCCTGCATCGGATCGGTTCCCGGCTTGGCCATATAAGCGCCGAGCTCGACTACGGAGACGTAAGAGTACGTCGGAATCGTCACTTGCGCGAACATGGTTTTGTTAAATTCGGTTTCCAGCTCGTTCAATTCTTCCAATGTCTCACGCAAATGCATGAAGACGAAATCGGCTTTTTGTCCGACAATGGAATAAAAGGCGGTGCTGCCTTGTTTTTGGTCCTCGGTGCTCTGATATTTGCCGAGCAGGGTGTACAGCTCGTCCTCGGCGCGCGCTCTTTCTTGAGTGGTCAAGCTTTTCCAGGCGTTCCAATCGATTGCACGGAAATCATGCAAGCTATACCAGCCATCCAATGGATGTACGACTTCACTCATTAACGGACACTCCCTTATTCCTTCAAAATGGGCACTGCTGCCAGCTGCTTGTTTTATTGTAGCGAAATCGGCCGCAAAGGGCAAATGCCGCTGCGTGACGAAACGGCAAACTTTTTGTGAACGGATTGCCGGAAAAATACTATTATAATTCGAAGCCCGTATGCCGATGTACCTGTTAAAGGAGGCGTCCGTCATGACAAACCGGTTAGCGCTAGGCATTTTGATGGGGACGCTTATCAGCATCCCGTTTTGGATCGCGGCGATCGGCTGGTACCGTTTTGTTTGTTCTCTTTTGTAGCTCGCGCCTGTGATTTTTTTCATATATCGTTCACAACGGCTCACTTTACCGCGCCTTTGTTTTTTTATACAATATAGGCATATGGAAAGGAGCTGTCCGCTTTGCTGCAATTGATCATCGTAACCGTGCTGCTGTTCGTGCTGTTTTTCGGGCTCGGTTTCATTTTAAACATGCTTATGAAAACGACTTGGTTCCCCATTTACGGATATATAGCGCTCATGATCGGCTTGGTCATTTATTGGGGCTGGGGCACCGGCTCGCTCGCTTCGAACCTGGCCGAATATTCCATCGCCGATTACGTCCCTGCCATCGGCGGCCTGATCGGCGCCATCCTCAGCGGCTCTACGATCAAATCCTTGCGTCAAAAAGGCTTTAAAATGTTTTAGTATTTCGGGTTTTTGGTTTTATGGTTTTTTGTTTTGGATTTTGCTTATTATTACTCTTTTCAAAGCAGGCTCTGCCGTTTGGCAGGGCCTATGTTTTTTTATGGGGGAACGGGGTGTGGAGCGGAGAGTCGTGTGACTTGCCGGAGAGTTTACGTGCCGCCTTTAAAATCGGATTCTTACCGCAAGGTAAATTTAATAGAATCCGATTTTAAGAGCGGCCGGAGGCAGTCAGCACGACTCGCAGCGTAGCTCCCCCAATGCTCTCTACCCCGAAAACATCTCTCTGCCAACCCAACCAAAAAGCCTGCTTTTTCCTCCTATCCTCTTTGTCGATTTGTGTGATAAAATGGAGGGTAAACACTTGAATCACGGATGGAGTTTTGACTGAATGCGGATAACGAATTTGCTGCATTTTTCCGAATATCACCGTTTCTATGTCGTGCGGGATTTCGCTTTAAGCAGCTTGGATTATAAGATGATGGCCGCAGTGTATCAGCCGATGATCGGCGCTTACGCCGTCAGCGTATACATGACGTTGTTCCAGCAGCTGCCTGCGGACAAAGTCGGGCATTCGGCGATGGAGCAGCAGCGCAAGCTGTTTCTGGCGCTGGAGCTGGAAGCGAGCGAGAATGGGCGGAAGCTGTTCATTGAGCAGACTTCAAGGCTGGAAGCAGTCGGACTGCTCAAGACGTCGCGTCGGTTTGCGGCCGCTTCGGACGATTACGTGTACGAGTACACGCTGTTTGCGCCGCTGCCACCGACGGAATTTTTCCGGAATCAGCATTTGACGCTGCTGCTGCGGGATAAGGTCGGTAAATATGCGGTGTTTGCGCTGCGGGACGAGCTGGTGCTGCCGCAAGCGCAGGAAATGGCGGACGCCAACACCGAAAATTTGTCCGTTCCGTTCTATGAGCTGTTCCGTCTGAATACGCAGGTGATCGATCACGAGCTGGAGAAGGCGTTCTTCGAATCGGCGGCGGCCAAGCCTGCCGAAGCGAAGCCGGAGGTCATGTACAAGGGCTACCAATATGCGGAGATCATTATGCACTTCCCGCGGGAGTCGGTAAACCGGGACTTCGTGGAGCGGCTCAAATACGAGCCGGAGCAGTTGGCGACGATCAATTTTGTGGCAAAAAAGTACAACCTGTTCCTGACCGACGTGTGCCGGCTTTTGGACGAAGACGGCGTGTTCGACGAAGACGGACGGATTGTACTCGAGCTGCTGCAGCACAAGGCGAACCAAGTGTTCCGGCAGGACAAAAAGCGGACCGAAGAGCGGACGCGATATATGGCGAGGATTGCGGACAAAACCGGCGAGGCGGAACGCGCAAGCGAGAGCCCGGCACCGGCGGGAGACAAAATCGTCGAGATGGAATATTACCTCGAAGTGCCCGACCTGTTTCAAGGGGAGTGCAACCAGCACCAATACAACTACATTTTGCGCAATGAGCCGTATACGTTTTTGCTGGAGAAGATTTTCAGCCAAGGCTCGATCCCGGACGGGCTGCTCGATACGCTGGCCAAGGTCGATTTAAACTACGGCCTGCGCGAGGAAGTCATGAACGTGCTGATTCATTACATGTATGTTAATAAGCGTTCCTGGTCGAGAGCGTCCATCGAGTTCAGCGTCACGGACATGCTGGCCAAGCAGGTCAATACGTTCGAAGAAGCGGTGCAGTACATTCGTGAGCAAATGAAGTTTCAGGAACAGCAGCGGACGCGCCGCAGCGGAGGCGCAAGCGGTACGAGCGCTCCGGCCCGGGGAGGCCGGGGGCGGCAGAAGCCGGTCATTCCGATCGTCAAGGATACACCGGCAGCCAAAACGCTGTCTTCGGCCGAGCGGGAAGCGCTCCGTAAAATGGCGCAGCAGCTCGACGGCAAGCTATAGAAGTCCTGTGAGAGGACTGTAGAGGACGCGATCGTACTAGAGAAGCAGCGTCAGCGATGCACGGCTGGCAATCAATGGGGAGGTGCAGCGGATGGAGTCGCTTGGGGAACTTTTGCGGGGCGGCCAGGGCCGTCAATTGCTGCAGCAGGCGGAAAATAAGGTGCGGGAAGTCGCATCCGATCCGCTGATCGTCAAGCTGAGAGCCAAACACCCGGAGCTCGACAGCCAGACGATCAAGCTGAATTTGAACAAGCTGCACCAATATATTACGGAATATAACAATTGCAACAATTGCCCGGGGCTGGATCGATGCCCGAACGATATGGAAGGTCATTACACATTGCTCAACGTCGAGCCAGGTGAAGATTGGACCCGAGTGTACGACCAGAAGGTCGCATGCAAGAAATTTATCGCCAAAGCGACGCAGGATTCGGTCCGCAGCCGCATTCGCAGCTTCTATGTGGACGAGCGGGCGCTGTCCCAAGGGTACTCGTCGCTCGAAATTTTCGATAAAGATCCGGACAGGGAAGAAGCGGTCGGCCGGATTATGCAATATATCGTAACCATTCGTCAGCAGGGGCTTCAGCCAACAGGCCTCTACTTAGCCGGTAACTTCGGAACGGGCAAGACGTTTTTGATGTGCTATTTGCTTTATGAGCTGGCAAAAGAAGGCTACAGCGGGGCGATCGTGTACATGCCGGATTTTGCCGAGGATCTGAAAACGATGTTCCAAGATCCGCTTAAGCTCAAGGAAACGATCGATGTGCTGAAGGAGACCGACCTGCTCGTCTTCGACGATATCGGGGCGGAAAATTTGAATCCGTGGCTTCGCGACCACGTGATGGGAGCGATCCTGAATTACCGGATGAACCGCAAGCCGACGTTTTTCACGTCCAATCACGATCTGGACGCGTTGGAGAAGCATTTCAGCTTCACGAGCAAGGACGGGGACGAGGAGTTCAAAGGACGGCGCATCATGGACCGGATTCGGCCGTTCGTCGACGTGGTCCTGGTAAACGGGTATAACAAACGGGGAGCGCGATCCTGATCCAGAAGGGCCGCGTTCCTTCAGCCAAACATGGAAAATGCACAAAAAAGCCTCTGCCGACCCCCGGAAACGGAGATCAAGCAGAGGCTTTTCGCAACGGTAGGCCCATCATTACTTCATCATAAGCGAAGCCGCTGTCGCGATGATGCCGACCACGAGCAGGATGGCGAAGAAGACGCCAAAGCCCGTCGCAACGTCGATAAAGTCATTCCGTTGTTCTTCGTACACGTGCAGTTCGGGATTTCTTGTCGAGTCGTTCATACAAGGTTCCTCCTTAGGGTTGTGCCGGGCAAAGCCGCCTGACGGCACAGCTTAGGCAGCTTAGCGATACTCATATACGGCTAGTATACCCAAAATCGCCTTCCATTGTAAAGGATGTAAAGTGACAATTGTGCAAACTTTGGCTCGGTTGAAAAAGGCTCTCGATGTGGTATACTTTACATGTTGACATTATTTCCGCAAAAGGAGAAATTGAATCATGGCTATCGTTAATGTGTCTGACCAATCTTTCTCAACTGAAGTAGAAGGATCCGGTACGGTTCTTGTAGATTTTTGGGCACCTTGGTGTGGACCTTGCAAAATGATCGCTCCCGTGTTGGAGGAGCTGGATACAGAAATCGGCGAAAGCGTGAAAATCGCGAAAGTGAACGTGGACGACAATCCGGAGTCCGCTTCCCGTTTCGGCGTAATGAGCATTCCGACGCTGATCGTGTTCAAAGACGGCCAGCCGGTCGATAAAATCGTCGGCTTCCAGTCCAAAGATGCGCTGAAAAACGTATTGAGCCGCCATCAATAATTTGGCAGCCTGCGGATCGCGTGAGAAAAAGCTCTTTTTCTGCTATGCTGGAAAAAGAGCTTTTTGCCGTTGGGAAAGGGGAGGTATTCGTTGACCGAATATACAGGGGAACCGGATCGCCAGGACCGGAAAAAAATACTGGAAGCGATTAAAAACAAGCTGTCGCTCGTCCCGGAGCAGCCAGGCTGCTACCTGATGAAAAACCGGGAAGGCACGATCATCTACGTCGGCAAAGCCAAGGTGCTGCGCAACCGGCTGCGGTCCTATTTTACCGGGAGCCATACGATCAAGACGCAGCTGCTCGTAAACGATATCGTCGATTTCGAGTACATCGTTACGGCCAATAACATGGAAGCACTCATTCTGGAGTGCAATCTGATCAAAAAATATTATCCGCGATACAACGTTCTGCTGAAGGACGACAAGTCGTTTCCATACATCAAAATTACGAACGAAAAGCACCCCCGGCTGGAAGTGACGCGCCGGGTGCTGAAGGACAAGGCCAAATATTTTGGCCCTTATCCGAACCCGTACGCCGCAGGGGCAACGAAGAAGCTGCTGGACCGACTGTATCCGCTCCGCAAATGCAAGACGCTCCCGGACCGCGTATGTCTGTACTATCATCTCGGCCAGTGCATCGCGCCCTGTGAGTACGAGGTCGAGCAGGAGACGTACGACAAGATGGTGCATGAAATCAGCCGCTTTCTCAGCGGGGGGCATAACGAGATCAAGCAGGAGCTGACCCGCAAAATGCACGAAGCGGCCGAGGAGCTCAACTTCGAACGGGCGAAGGAGCTGCGAGACCAGATTCAGCATATCGATACGGTGATGGAAAAGCAGAAGATCACGACGACGGATACCGTGGATCGCGACGTCTTCGGCTTCGCCGTGGACAAGGGCTGGATGTGCGTGCAGATTCTCTATATGCGCCAAGGCAAGCTGATCGAGCGCCATGCGTCATCCTTTCCGTACTACGGCGAAGCGTATGACGATTTCCTGACGTTCGTGACGCAATATTACAGCGAGAACCCGGCGCTGCCGAAGGAAGTGTTCCTTCCGGCATGGACGGACGGGCAGCAGCCCGCGGTGGGCTCGGAAGCGGCTGCAGCAGTCGAGGCGCCAACGATGGAAGACAGCGCTGCGCAACTGGGTATGGTGGCCGAAGCCGGAACAGCGTATTCCGCAGACGCCGATCCGGAGTCGGCCGATGATCCGACGGAAGCGGACGATCCCGCCGGATCGGGGTCCAAGGCCGATGTGAAGGAAGCGCTGGAAAGCTGGCTCAAAGTCAAGGTGCACATTCCGCGGCGCGGACTCAAGAAAAATATGGTCGATATGGCATGTGACAACGCCCGCGTATCGCTGGAAGAAAAATTCCGTCTGATCGAGCGTGATGCGGACCGGACGGTCAAAGCGGTCGAGAATTTGGGACAATGGCTTGGCATCGGAATGGTGCAACGGATCGAGGCGTTCGACAACTCGAACATTCAAGGGTCGGATCCAGTATCCGCGATGGTCGTATTTACGAACGGCAAACCGGACCGCAAGGAGTACCGAAAGTACAAAATTCGTACCGTCCAAGGACCGGACGATTACGAAACGATGCGCGAAGTGGTGCGCCGCCGGTACGAGCGGGTGCTCAAGGAAGAATTGCAAATGCCCGACCTGATCGTCATCGACGGCGGGCGGGGCCATATGTCCGCGGCGATCGACGTATTGGAGAACGAGCTCGGGCTGTACATTCCCGTCTGCGGGCTGGTCAAAGACGCGAAGCACAAAACCGCCCAGCTGTTGATCGGCGATCCGGCCGAAGTGGTTCCGGTGCCGCGCGACAGCCAGGAGTTTTACTTGCTCCAGCGCATTCAAGACGAAGTGCACCGCTTCGCGATCACGTTCCACCGGGAAACCCGCGCCAAGTCGATGACCGTCTCGCAGCTCGACGCGATCCCCGGCATCGGCGAGAAGCGGCGCAAGGCGCTGCTCAAGCATTTTGGCTCGCTTAAAAAAATAAAAGAGGCCGAAGTCGCTGACTTCAAGCCTCTGGGGATCGGGGAGAAACTGGCGGGCCAAATTTTAGCGGCGTTAAACGGCCGGGATCCGGATTCGCCTCCGGAAACGGGGGAGCTCCAGGAAGAGATGCAGCAGGCGGGCGCCGATGAAATCGGCCGTGAAGCCACGCAATGATCCATCCGACCGCTGCGGGTACAAGGAGATATAGCGCTCCGAGGGCAATCTGCAGCGGCTCTCCCGTATACATAAGCGATAGTCCCATCAGGATGCTGTCCATAGCGGCATGGGCGAACATGGCGGTCAGGAAGCCGTACCGCAGAAACGCCCATCCGAAGATCAAGCCGAGCACCGTTACCTCGATTAGCCGCGTGTACACCGGATAGATCGGATACTGCGTATGGCTCATGGCCCAGATCACGCTGGGCAACAGCACGGCCAGCACCCGGCTGCGGGTCATTCTGAGCACGAGCGCAATGCCGAGCAGCCGGTAGACGGCTTCCTCCGAAATCGCGGCAGCCCAAGCCATTAATGGGAATAAGCCCGGTACGCGCATATTGTAGATGGAATCCGCCGGTTCGCTGACCGCCCATACGTCGAACGCTTCGGAGGCGATGAAGAGCAGCACTTGCTGAACGCCAAGGATGAACAAGCAGATCAAGTAGCCGCGTACCATGGCCGTTCGCGTCTCGCTTCCGAACTGCGGATCGTGCCATACCGGCCACGCATTCCGGCCGCGGTTCAGCCAAAGCTGCCGCCCGGCCAGGAAGGAAAGGTAAGTCGAGCCGGCCATTAACGTAATGAAAATATTCATAATGACCAAATAGATAGCGGCCTCCGGTTCCGAGGGGCCGCTTCCGTGCATCGTACGGAAGGCCGGCAGCATATTGAAGTTGTTCGTCAGGTAGATGGCTAAAAACAGCATCGTCAGCACCGTACCGCGCCCGAAGCGGACTTCCTTCCGATAGCGGATGATAACGATCAGCGCGGCAAACGTCATCATCAGGGACACCGCCATGCTGATTCTTGTCATCAGGGCCGACCGCTCGTCTTGGGCTTGCTGCCAGGAAATAAAGCTGTCCGGAACCGGAAAAGCCGGTTTAAAGGACGCGATTTGTCCGCCGGACACGTCGAGCCGCAGCTCCAGCTTCGCCCCGCCAATTTGCTCCGTTTTGCTCACATAAACGAGAGCCCCGTTGCGCTCCTTGCCTTTTTCACTAGATAGTACAAATTGCTCTGGCGTGTAGCCCATATCCCGAATCGCGTGCTCCGCCAATCGGGCGAGGTCGGTTTCGGCCGAGCTTACCGTTTCGCTTTTCGCAACCGGAGATTTGCTGCGCGCCCAACCGAAGATTTGCAGCGTTTTGTAATTTACGGCAACATAATAAGTGGTTTCGTTCGGCTTGTCGTTGATCTCCACCTCGTAAAACTCAAGCGGATACTGGTCGCCGTAGCGCTTCGCGAATTCGTCGTACAGGTGTTCTTTTTGCAGATAGCCGCTAATGGCCGTGTACGCTTGATACAGCACGCTCGTCTGCGACTCCGGGGACAGCTTGAACTTGCCGCGAACAAAGTCGGTTGCCGCCGCGGCCGCTTGCTGTTTGGATACTTCCGGGACGTTTGTTGGGGCTTGGTTCGCCCGCTCCGTATCCCGAAAAAAAGGAGAGACGATAATGATGCCAAAGTACAACAGCAGACCGACAATGGCAAGCAGCGGAAGGGGAGTTGCGGAATTAAATCGTTTCGGCATAAGAGCTCCTTATCGGATCCGGAATAATAACAGTGTATTCTTTTAAATTAGCATACATGCTCCGGGAAAATCCATCGATATTGCGAGCATGTCAGGGGAAAAACGCGAAAAGCGAAGCGACATAGGTGTAAGAGCGCTTACATCTGTCCAAAGGTTCAAATTCTGGTGTCATTTCAGTCTAAAACAGCTTTGTACTTCCGCCGAAACGGGATTATAATTCATTCATATCAATTGAATAACAAGCCGAATTTCTTTACGAAAACGGGGGAACCATGATTTTAGGGGTGAATTCCGCAAGTCCTTGGAGGGCTTGTAGATAGGGTGCCTGTAAACCCGAATCCGTCAGCTAACCTCGTAGGCTTTTTTTGCAGGAACCTTTACAACGACACTAGGGTTTCCAGTGTCTTTTTTGTTGCCTGAAACCTGTTAACAGAGGTGTATGATGAAATCCATCGCCAAAAAAATCGAGCTGACGCCGCCGCAAATTTTAGTAATCGGCTTTGCGGCGATCATTCTGCTCGGAGCTACTCTTCTCTCCCTGCCGATCTCCTCAGCAAGCGGACAACCTACGCTCTTTATAGACGCGTTGTTTACGGCTACGTCCGCCACTTGCGTAACCGGATTGGTCGTTGTGGACACGGGCAGCCATTATTCCATGTTCGGACAAATTGTCATTATTTCCTTGATTCAGGTCGGAGGCCTCGGCTTTATGACCATGGCGACGTTGTTTGCTTTCGTGCTAAGAAAGCGCATATCGCTCAAGGAACGGCTTATCTTGCAGGAAGCGATGAACCAAGGGAGTATGGAAGGGATCGTCCGCCTGATCCGGCGCGTCATCGTCTACTCACTTACGATCGAATTCGTTGCGGCCGTTATTTTCTCCATTCGCTGGTCATTCGATTTAGGGATCGCCAAAGGCATTTATTTCGGCATATTCCATGCGATCTCATTCTTTAACAACGCCGGCTTCGACTTATTCGGCTCCGTCGTCGCTCCGTTCACGAGTCTGACGACGTACGCGGACGATTGGATCGTGAACATCGTATCGATGGGCCTGATCATATTGGGCGGCATAGGCTTCGTCGTCATATCCGACGTCGTCGATTACAGGAAGCATAAACGGTTGTCCTTGCACTCCAAGGTTGTGCTGTCCGCCACCGGTCTACTGATTGTGGTCGGGGCGATCGTTTTCTTTATTTTCGAGTTTACGAATCAGAAGACGCTGGGCTCGCTGAACTGGTCCGGCAAAATTCTCGCTTCGTTTTTTCAATCGGTTTCGCCGCGGACGGCCGGGGCGAACACGGTCGATATTGGTGCCATGCGCCAGGCGTCGCAGTTTTTCACCATCATTCTGATGTTTATCGGAGCATCTCCGGGATCGACCGGCGGCGGGATTAAGACGACGACGTTTACCACGCTGATCGGAGCGATGATCGCCATGATCCGCGGGAAAGAAGATATCGTATTGTTCCATTACCGGCTCGGCAAGGACCGCATTCTTAAAGCGATTACGCTGACGATGATCGCCTTGTTTCTGGTCATTTTTGTTACGATGCTGCTGACCACGACGGAGAACCAGTCGTTTCTGAAGCTGTTGTTCGAAGTAACCTCCGCCTTCGGTACGGTCGGACTTACGATGGGCGTTACACCAGACCTTTCTTTCTTTGGAAAAATTATGATTTCTCTCACCATGTTTGCCGGCCGTCTCGGACCGCTTACGCTCGCCTATGCGCTAGGGCCGAAAGCGGAAAAAGAGTTGTACCGATACCCGGAAGGAAAAATTACGATCGGATAGGGGAAGCTAACGAATGAAACGTAGTCAGTATGCAGTCATCGGCCTCGGCCGTTTCGGTTCCAGTCTTGCAAAGGAACTGATCAAGCTCGGTTATGAGGTGCTGGGCATCGACAAGGATGAAGAAGCGGTGGAGGAGATGAGCGACGAGCTGACGCACGTCGTGGTGGCGGACGCTACCGACGAGGATGTGATCCGCTCGCTCGGCATCCGGAATTTCGATTGCGTCGTCGTTTCCATCGGCGATAACATTCAAGCGAGTATTTTAACGGCGATTCTGTTAAAAGATAGCGGTGTCGGCATGGTGGTAGCCAAGGCGCTGTCCGAGCTGCACGGCAAAGTGCTGCAAAAGATCGGCGTGGACCGCGTCATTTATCCAGAGCGGGATATGGGCATCCGAGTGGCGCATCAATTGGTATCGCCCAACCTGCTCGATTACATCGAGCTGTCGAAGGATTATACGATTGCCGAGCTTGCGGTGCCGCGCAGCTTGAACGGCCGTTCGTTGAAGGAGCTCGATCCGCGAGCGCGGTACGGCTGCAGCGTCGTTGCTATTAATAAGAAGAACGGCGTCATTATCGCTCCGACAGCTGAAGACATGGTGGAAGAACGAGATGTGATGGTCGTCATTGGAACGAATGAGCAGATCGAGACGTTCGAGAATGAGGTTATCCGGTAGCAGACCGCGGTCGACCGAAGCAAGGCCGAGTTTTCAGGAGGCGAAGAGCACTAATGGAAAATAGCGTTATGATTGAACACGTACTCTTTCTTATTATATTTATCCTCCTCGTCGGCATGATTTCCGGAAAAGTAGCGAGCTGGCTGAAACTGCCGGACGTCGCTCTTTTTTTGATCGCGGGCGTTATCGTGGGGCAAGGGATGCATTTGGTCAATGAGCCCAGCAGCTCGTTTATGAACCAGTTTATTTTGACGGCCGGATCGGCGCTTATTCTGTTCGATGGCGGTCGGAATATCAAGTTGTCGGGGCTTCGCAAAGTATGGATCACTGTATCGCTGCTCAGTGTGCCCGGGGTTTTGATTACTTGTGCCGTCGTAGCTTTTGCCGCACACTGGCTGCTCGGCATCCCGATGATGTACGCGGTACTGCTCGGTGCAATCATCTCATCGACGGACCCGGCGACGCTTATCCCCGTTTTCAAGCAGGTGCGCATTCGTACGAAGGTGCGGGAAACGGTCGAAAGCGAATCCGCCTTTAACGACGCCACCGGCTCGATCCTGACCTTTTCGGTGCTCGGGGCGATCACTGGCGGACAAGCATTGTCGGTGGGCGCCGGCGTGATTGGTTTTGTGCAGACTGCCGTGGGCGGTATTGTCGTCGGTTTGCTTGTCGGCCTTGTTCTGGTCTTTGTCACGGCTCACCTCAAGCTCGGCTGGCTGCGGGATTATGCGACCATCGCCTTGATCGTTACGGCGCTCGGCGCCTATTGGCTCGGCGACGTGCTGCACGTCAGCGGGTTTATGGCGACCTTCGTTGCCGGACTCATCTGGGGCAATCACGAGCTGTTCAAGCTGGAGTTGGACGACAAGCTGCATGAAATGGGCCATTTTACCGAAAATATGACCGTACTTATGCGGATGCTCATTTTTATTATGCTGGGCAGCCAAGTGAATTTCCGGGTCATTTTCGATCATTTGTGGCCGAGTATTGCCGTGATCGTCGTGTTTATGCTGATTGCCCGCCCGTTGACCGTACTGGCATGCGCGCTTCCCGACCGCAAGGCCGGATGGAAGCGCAACGAGATTGTATTCATGTTCTGGGTGCGCGAAACGGGAGTAATCCCGGCGGCATTGTCGGGCATGGTTGTCGGGATGGGCGTGAAGTATGGGGACGTTATCGCGTCGGTCACGTTTCTGGCCGTGTTGCTGACCATCCTGCTGCAGGCCGGAACGACGGCGTATGTCGCCCGCAGGCTCGGATTAGAAGAGAAGGGGGACTGACGCTTCGTCCCCGGCTCTTATAATGTATATTCGTCCGCCGTATGGTAATGCCGGACCGCTTGATCGATGAAGCGGCGGATGGACGGTTCAAGAACGGCTTCCTCCGTGAACAGGAGGGAGGTCGTTCTTTTCGTTTGCTCCAGCTCGGGGATGAAACGCACGCTCAGCTCGTTGTCTTCGATCAGATTGCGGCGCAAATACGATTCGGGCAAAAGCGTTGCCGTTTTGCAGGTGGATACGAGCCGGGTAATCGCTTCGAACGAGTCGATCTCCATTTTAACGTCAGGGTGTACCCCGCAGCGGTGAAACATCTCATCCATCAAGACACGGTACCATGTGCCCCGCGAAAACAAGATCATCGGCAGCTCATGCAGATCTTGAATGAACAGCTCCTCCTTGTCGGCGAACGAATGCCCTTCGGGCAGCACAAGACAGAGCGGGTCGTCGAATAAGGGCACACAGACGATGGACGGATCTTCGATCATGGAGGCGACGAGACCGATGTCCACGCGTTTTTCTTTGATGAGCGGGACGATCTCGTGCGTTTTGCCGGTAACGGCCTTGATATCCGTATTCGGGTATTCACGGGTATAGATCGTAATCAGGTCGGGCAGTGTCGACTGAAGCGTCGTCAGGCTTGCTCCGATGACGATGCTGGCGGGCTTGACGTTTGTTTTGAACGCCTGCAGCTTCTCGTGCAGCCGGCGCTCCAGCCGCTTTTGCTCCAGAGCGAACTCGTAGCACACCTCACCGGCGCGGGTCAGTTCCAGCCGCTTGCCTTTGCGGACGAAGAGCTGAATGCCGAGCTCCTCCTCCAGCCGCATAATTTTACGCGACAGCGCAGGCTGGGAGACGTTGAGCAACTGCGACGCTTTATTCAAACTTTGCTGCTCGACGACAGTAGCAAATACATCAATAAGCTCCATAGAAAGTATCCGTCCTTCATATGTTAATAAGTTATAAGCATATATAAAAAATCAGCACTTCCATTATAAGCGATTCAGGAGTAGTATGGAATGTGTCACTTCTTGTTCACATTTTTTGCCGCAAACGGTATAAAAGCTTGTCGAAACATCGAAAATAGGCATAGCGTTTCTTGTTGACGCTCCCGATATGCGGGAGTACAATGGTAAATGGTTTTGACGAAGCGGTGACAAGCTTTAATTTGAGGGGGGAACTAGTTTCAATGTTTAAAAATTCTTACTTTTCACGGAAGCTGCATTCATTGCTTGGTGTCATTCCGGTCGGCTTCTTCCTGATCGAGCACCTGCTGACGAACTACAAGGCGTTCAGCGGCGGACATGCGGCTTTTTTGGATCAAGTGTTCTGGCTTCATGAACTGCCGCTCGTGCTGCTGCTGGAAATTGTCGGCATTTGGATTCCGCTCGCCTATCACGCCATCTACGGGTTGTATGTGGCTTATACGGCGCGCAACAACGTGTCCAACTACGGCTATTTCCGCAACCAAATGTTTTTCTTGCAGCGCGTAACCGGTGTCATTACGTTCTTGTTCGTGGCCTTCCACTTCTTCCAAACGCGTCTGCAAATCTCGTTCGGCAACGTGGAGCAAGCGGCGATTGGCGTTCACATGCATGGGATCGCTACCAACACTATTTACTTCATTATGTACTGTATTGGCATCGTTGCGGCCGTGTTCCACTTCAGCAACGGCATGTGGTCTTTCCTCGTCAGCTGGGGAATTACCGTGGGGCCGCGCGCGCAGCGAGTTTCGACTTACGTGTGGATGGCCGTATTCGTGGTGATGTCCGTCATGTTTATTTTGTCCTTGACGGCATTTATGAATCCGGATTTCAGTCAGCTGCCGAAAATGGCGAAAGGTTAAGGGGGAGGGACGATCATGGCGAATTCAAAAATCATCGTAGTCGGTGGAGGCTTGGCTGGTTTGATGGCCACCATCAAAGCGGCAGAGGCTGGAGTTCACGTCGACCTGTTCTCCTTGGTGCCGGTTAAACGTTCCCACTCCGTGTGCGCGCAAGGCGGCATCAACGGAGCGGTGAATACGAAAGGGGAAGGTGACTCCCCGTGGGAACACTTTGACGATACGGTTTACGGCGGAGACTTCCTGGCCAACCAGCCGCCGGTAAAAGCGATGTGCGAAGCGGCACCAGGCATCATCCACTTGATGGACCGGATGGGCGTTATGTTCAACCGTACGCCGGAAGGACTTCTCGATTTCCGCCGTTTCGGGGGAACGAAGCATCACCGTACGGCGTTTGCCGGAGCGACGACAGGCCAACAGTTGCTGTATGCGCTTGACGAGCAAGTACGCCGTTGGGAAACCGCCGGTCTGGTGAAAAAATACGAGCATTGGGAGTTCATGGGCGCTGTGCTCGACGACGACGGCGTATGCCGCGGGATTGCCGGACAAGACCTGCGCAGCATGGAAGTCAACACCTTCAAGGCTGATGCGGTTATTTTGGCGACAGGTGGTCCTGGGATCATCTTCGGTAAAACGACGAACTCGGTTATCAATACGGGGACGGCGGCCAGTGCGGTATATCAACAAGGCGTTTATTATGCGAACGGCGAGTTCATTCAGATTCACCCGACGGCGATTCCGGGCGACGACAAGCTTCGTCTCATGTCCGAATCCGCGCGCGGTGAAGGCGGACGCGTATGGACATACAAAGACGGCAAGCCGTGGTACTTCCTTGAAGAAAAATATCCGGCATACGGAAACCTGGTACCGCGGGATATCGCGACACGGGAAATTTTCTCTGTCTGCGTCGATATGAAGCTCGGCGTGAACGGCGAGAATATGGTGTATCTCGACCTGTCGCACAAAGATCCGAAGGAGCTTGACGTTAAGCTGGGCGGGATCATCGAGATCTATGAGAAATTCATGGGCGACGATCCGCGCAAAATTCCGATGAAGATTTTCCCTGCCGTGCATTACTCGATGGGCGGCATGTGGGTTGACTATAACCAAATGACGAATATTCCGGGGCTGTTCGCCTGTGGCGAGTGCGAGTACCAGTACCATGGTGCCAACCGTCTGGGTGCGAACTCGCTGCTTTCCGCGATCTACGGCGGTATGATCACCGGTCCAAAGGCCATTGAATATATCAAAGGCTTGGATAAGCATGCCGAAGACGTTTCGTCGACGGTTTATGATCGCGCGAAAAAGGAACACACGGACAAATACGAAGGCATCTTGAAAATGAACGGTACCGAGAATGCTTACGTGCTCCACAAAGAGCTGGGCGAGTGGATGACGAACAACATGACCGTCGTGCGCTACAACAAGCAGCTCCAACAAACGCTCGACAAAATCAACGAGCTGAAGCAACGCTACAAAAACATCAACATCAACGACTCGGCCCGTTTCAACAACCCGGGTGTGGCATTCACCCGCCAGCTGTGGAACATGCTTGAGCTGTCCCATGCGATGACGCTCGGCGCTCTGCTTCGCGACGAAAGCCGCGGCGCGCATTACAAGCCGGAGTTCCCGGATCGTAACGACGAGCAGTTCCTGAAAACGACGAAGGCGAAATGGACGCCGGACGGTCCGCAAATCGATTGGGAAGACGTTGACGTATCGCTGATCGAACCGAGAAAGCGTGACTACACGACCGACAAGAAGAAGGGAGGTCATTAATCATGGCCGAAGCAACTGCAGCAGCGAATAAAAAGGTCAAGTTCATCGTAACGCGTCAGGATTCTGCGGAAAGCAAACCGTACACGGAAGAGTTCGAGGTTCCTTACCGTCCGAATATGAACGTGATCAGCGCGTTGATGGAGATTCAGCGGAACCCGGTGAACGCGAGCGGCAATAAAACGACACCGGTCTGCTGGGAATCGAACTGTCTGGAAGAAGTGTGCGGCGCCTGCTCGATGGTCATTAACGGCAAGCCGCGGCAAGCTTGCTCCGCGCTCGTCGACAAGCTGGAGCAGCCGATTCGCATCGCGCCGATGACGACATTCCCGGTCGTTCGCGACCTGGTGATCAACCGTGAGCGCATGTTTGCCGCTCTGAAGAAGGTTAAAGCATGGATTCCGATCGACGGTACGTACGACCTCGGTCCGGGACCGCGGATGGCCGAGTCCAAGCGTCAATGGGCCTATGAGCTGTCCAAATGCATGACCTGCGGCGTGTGTCTTGAGTCCTGCCCGAACGTGAACGATAAAACGACGTTTATCGGTCCGGCAGCCGTTTCGCAAGTGCGTTTGTTTAACGCGCATCCGACAGGCGAGATGAACGCTCACGAGCGTCTGGAAGCTTTGATGGAGGACGGCGGTATTGAAGGCTGCGGTAACTCGCAGAACTGCGTGCGTTCCTGTCCGAAAGGCATCCCGCTCACTACGTCGATCGCGGCGATGAATCTCGATACGACGAAGCACTTGTTCAAGAAATGGCTTAGCGTGTAATCATACTCGTAATAAAATTCTCCCTTGCTGCGATCGCAGGGGGGAATTTTTTTGTTTGGGAATAGGCAGTTTAGATCATCTTTTTCCAATTTATGTCCTTGTCGAAATTTGTAAATGGAAGTATATTAATACAAGGTATAATCAGGGAAATTCTTTAAGATAGCCATTGTAGGAGCGCGGTTGCATTGGTCGATTTTATATTGTTCATGGTCTTTTCGATAATGGAAACAATGGCGATGTATTATTTGATGTTCCGTTTGTTCAAGTTCGATATGTACCCGGCTTCGATTGTATTTGCGAGCGCGATAGCGTCATTTATTTCGTATACGAATCGAAATGTATATGAGATCCAATCTATAGATGTTCTCGTGCAAATTTTTTTGATGTTTATGTTTGTTTGGCTGTTATTCAGAGTTCATCCATTTTACGCCGGGATTATGACATGCAGCACATATTTGGGGTATGTGATCATACAAGCTACTTGCTATTTTATCTTAGAGGCAATAGGTATATTTGAGATTAGAACCTTGACGAACAATATAGTAGGAACGAATCTTCTTCAAATCCTTACAGCTTTCTCTGCTTGGTTATTGGGATGGTGGATTAAAAAAGGAAGGAAAGGCTTTGATTTTGTTCCGCATTCACAATTCGTCATGGTTAAAATGAGCAAAATTAATATTATGTTTATAGGTATGAACGCATTGTCGGTTTTTGTCTTATCGTTTGTTTATAATTTTTTTGCAAATGATAATATGAAATTAGTCTATATATTTTTTGTGCTGATTCTAATTATGTACTGTATATTATATTTTTCGTATAAGAAGGACCGCAGTGATGATTAATAGGCCTGCTCGTGCAGTATCAGTTTGGATAAAGAATGCGAATCCGGAGAAGACGACAACTGTTGAAATTATGGAATATGCATTAAGTATTTTATTTAATACGTTGTCGATTGTGTTGATTACTTTATTCGTCGGTTACATATTTGGAAAGTTTTATGAAACGTCTCTTGTTTTGTTATCGTTCGCTTGGTTAAGATTTTTTTCGGGCGGAGTCCATTTTAAGTCTAGCATAGGTTGTATACTTGTTTCTGTTTTCATATGTACATCGTTACCCCATCTTCCAGAATTGACTGTTTCAATTGTGACGTTTGCTAATGTTACAAGTATTATTTTACTGCTTTTTTTTGCTCCAAATATCGATCAGGAAACTAAATTGAAGGCCGTTTATCGTCCTATATATAAATGTTTAGCTGTAGGCATTGTAAGTATCAATTTTATATACATGTCTTCGTTACTAGCTATTACATTTTTTGTTCAGTGTTTGACCATCATTCCATTAAAAAGGAAGGGGTAATTTTTTGAAAAAGCATATTGCGCAACTAGTTTCAGCTATTTTAGCCGTATGTGCTTCGGTTTTTATCGTTACTTTAAAACCAATGGTCTTCAGTCCCAAAGCCCCGAAAGAATTGATGGACAAAAATAAGGTTTAGTTTGGAGTTGGATTTACAATGCGAGTGCTTCGGGAGGACGGTTCGGGTTACGAACTTGACGACGATGAGATCGTTTTTTTCACCACTCATAATAATGTCATCAGCGTACATACCCGCACTGAACGATATATCGTTCCGACGACCCTCGACCAGCTGAGCAAAGCGTATCAAGACTTGTCGTTCGATAAGGTGGATCGATCTTATAGCGTAAGAATGGACCGGATCGAAGGTTACCATGCCGTTCGTAAGGCAGTTTATTTTGAGGAGGAGACGACGGACAATACGAAATTCGCTCCCGTTTCCGAGCCCAATATGAAAAAAGTGTTAAAGCATTTGGAAAAGAAAAAAGACCAACCTTGAAAGGCTAGTCTTTTTTCGGCAGCGCTCCGGGGATCGATTGACATCGGTTATGGTTGATGCGCTGATGAACGATGTCCTGCAGCAGATGCATGAACATCCAGCTGATGGAAGCGAACTTGCTTCGCTCTGTCGGGAAGTCATCAAAGTAGGCCTTCAAATGGTGTCCGACCCCTTTGACCTTCGACATGTTCACGACATTGGAGCCATCGAGCTGCCAGAAGTCTTCAATATGATTTTCCAGATCGTCCAAATCCGCGATAGCCCGGTATTCTCCGTGTAAAGTATGGAAAATAAGCCTTCCGGATTTATCCTTTTCGGTATAAAGAACATCGCTGTGGAGATCGATAACGGCGAGTCTGCTTTCTCCCGTTGGCAAAGTTTGAATAACCGACATGGGCGATTTCATGGAGGTTCTCCTTTTGTGTACTTTTTAACAAAAAATTAGATACTAAATAATGGTTAACCATGGAATTGTTTACTAAAAAGGATAACATAGATTTAGTAATTTTTTTACATTGGTTTAAAATTTAAATCCTCTATTGACAAAATAAGCCAAGCCTATCTATAAAATTCCGTTGACGAATCGGTAGGTTAGAAGGTAAAATAGACATTAATTTAAACGTTTAAATCATGTTAAAGAATTGGAGTGCCGGTTATGAGCAAAAAACGCCAAATTACGATCGTAGATCTGGCAGAGGCTGCCGGCGTATCGATTGCTACGGTGTCGAATGTGCTGAACCGACGGAATGTGCCGATGTCGGTGGAGACGATCCGGAAGGTGGAAGCGGCGGCAGAGCTTCTCGGTTACCGCCGCAATGTGATGGCTGCCAGCCTCAGCAGCAAAAAGTCCTACGAGCTAGGAATGCTCGTACCGAGCTTCGGCGGGTATTATGGGCGTTTTGCCGAAGAAATGCAGCGTATCGCTCACCAGTATGGGTACCATCTGTCGGTATTTTCAGCGGCGGGCTTCGATCCGGAGATCGAGAAGCGTCACTTGGACGTACTGCTGCAGCGCAGGGTAGACGGGTTGTTTTGCCACGGGTTGGCGATGTCTCAGGAAGCCACCAGACAGATCGTATCGGATGGCACCCCGTTGGTTCTATTTAACGCTTGGGGGTGGCCGAGCGACATCGCGGCCGGCGCGGTCAATCTCGATTTTCTGGAAGGCTGCGATACGATCGTGCGGCATTTGTACGAGCAAGGCAGCCGGAAGATGGTTTACTTGGCGAAAGCAAAATCGCTCGGAACGGACCGACAGCGCCGGATCGGCTTCCGCAATGGGCTGGACCGGCTTCCGGAATCGATCCCGTCCACAATCGTGGAGATGGATGATGGGCTTACGATGGATGAAGCGGTGGAGCAGGTGCTTGCTTTTTCGGACGGGGTACGGCCGGTCGGGGTAATGGGATTTGACGATAATGTGGCGTTGGCGTTCATGTTTGCCGTGTTGCGTCATGGCTACAAAGTTCCGCAGGACGTGCAGATTGTCGGGGTCAATAACGATCCGTTCACATCGGTCTGCTATCCGTCGATGACGACGATGAACATTCCTTACGACAAGCAGGCCCGACTGGCCATCCGCTTGATGCTGGAACAACTCGGGGAAAGCGATACGATGGTGCGGATCGATGAGAATTCCGATCGAGTCGAGATTACCGATGCGCACGAGGTTCGCGTTCCGATGCAGCTTGTCCCGCGCATGTCTAGCCAGTCGGTCTGACGATGGGCTTCATCGGCCTCCGGGCCTTACATAGACGACAACCAGAAAAAGGAGCTTGATCCTCATGAGTTTATGGCAAAAGGCGATTGAAGACGCGGTTCAAAAAACAAAAGCCAACATCGGCAAATTCGGCGGCCTGTTTCCTCATGTCAGCGAGAACGGAAAATATATCCTAAACGATAATTGCGATTGGACGGAAGGCTTCTGGTCCGGGATGCTATGGCTTTGCTATGAGCATACGAAGGACGAGGCGTTCCGCGAAGCGGCCGTGCGGACGGTCGAGAGCTTCAAGAAACGGCTCGAAGCCCATCGGGTGTTGGACCATCACGATATCGGGTTCTTGTACTCGCTTTCTGCCAAGGCGCAGTGGATTATCGAGCGGGACCCGGCTGGCAAGCAACTGGCGCTGGAAGCGGCCGATGTGATGATGCGGCGTTGGCGCCCGAAAGGCCGTTACATCCAAGCGTGGGGACCGGAAGGCGACCTGGAGAACGGCGGACGCATCATCATCGACTGCATGATGAACTTGCCTTTGCTGTACTGGGCTTACGAGCAGACGGGCAACCAGGAGTACTTGGACGTAGCGGTTACGCACGCCGACAAATCTCGGCGTTTCCTGGTCCGCGGGGACGATTCGTCGTATCATACGTTTTACTTCGACCAAGAGACGGGCGAGTCGCTTCGAGGAGGGACGCATCAAGGCTACCGTGATGCCTCTACATGGACCCGGGGTCAAGCTTGGGGCATCTACGGGTTCGCTTTGTCTTACCGGTATACGAAAAATCCGCTGTATCTGGAAACGTCCCGCCGTATGGCCCGTTATTTCCTGGAGCGGCTGCCGGAAGACGATGTGGTGTACTGGGACTTCGATGCGCCGGTCACCCCGGAGACGAAACGCGACAGCTCCGCGTCTGCGATCGCCTCGGCCGGGCTTGTTGAGCTCCTGTCTCATTTGGACGCTGAGGATGCCGACCGGGCCTTCCTGGAGGACGGGCTGCACCGTTCGATGAAATCGTTGGTGGAGAATTACTCCACGATCGGACAGCCGGATGCGGAAGGGCTGCTGGAGCACGGTTCGTACAGCGTGCGCGGTGGGTCAGCGCCGGACGATTATATGATTTGGGGCGACTATTACTACCTCGAAGCGCTGCTGCGTATGGAAAATGGCATCACGGGCTATTGGTACGAAAGAAGCTAGGATGAATGTGGAGGCTCCCTTACGTCGACTCGCTTAGGATGACGTGAGGGAGTTTTTTGCGTGAAAGGGGGAGACTCATCGTGAAAAAGTGATTGTTATTTTCGCAAAATGGCAGCGATTACAATTTTGTTACACAAATGAAATATTCCTGTTACGTATTTAACATGTTAGGGGTGTAATATAATAAGCAAGACCCCCTTTTTAATATATAAACCTTTGAAGACTCGCCCCGTTGGCGGGTCTCTTTTTTTGTTTTCAGTTGGGAAAATATATTTGCAACACGGATAAACAGGATTGAGGGAGTAGAACCAGGAGAGTTACAGTCTCTGAAATTCCTTGTTCCTACTAAAAAAATGTAAATTAGGGTAATTTGACTTAGACGTAAATGAAAAAATATGGTAATTTAATGTTGTTTTCGAATTTTTAATTAAAAAATGGGAGGCGCTATTATTGGATTGATGTCATCAAGTGTTTATGCATTTTGAGTTAGTTAGAATCGAGATCTAATTAAAGTGATTTAAAAATGACATTAAAAATTTCAAGCAGAAACAAAGATAACTAAAAGAGGTGAAAGTATGAAACGTTATTCTGTAGTTGGATTAATTTTTTTCTTGTTATTTAATATTTTACCCTTCAGTGCTTTTGCTGCAACAGCACCACAAGATATTTTAATGGACGCTAAGTTCAAACTGGGGAAATCTGTTACCGATTCATCTTTGGGGGAGGTTATAAATAGTTGGGGAAGCCGAAAAATGATCCCGCCTCTTTCGTATATGTGGTACGAATTACCATCGGTTGCAAATGTGGTTTTTTATGAATCCTTTGGTCCTTCGAATCCTGAGGGGTTTTTATTATTTAACGAAAATGATGAAGTGATTTATAAAGGACCTAGTTCAATATCAAAATTGACAATAAACGTTTTAGGGGTGAAAAAAGTAGCAATTTATAACAAGGAGACAAGCTCTCCGGTTCCGGTGGATTTTTTCCGATTATGGGTTACTGACGATGATTTAACTCCGCCCCCGGCTCCAAAAAATCTGCAGGTAACGCCTTTGAATGCTTCAGCTTCGTTGAGCTGGGATCCTTCACTGGCTGCCGATCTAGCTGGATACAACGTATACCAAAACGGGGTTAAGATAAACACTTCTTTAGTTGTAGACAACAGAACGACTGTGGCATCCTTGGCTAACAATACAACCTACACTTTTAAAGTAACTGCTATGGACAAAAGTGGAAACGAATCCTTACCTTCTAACGAGGTAAGCATCAACTTTGATACGCTTCCCCCAACAGCACCCATCTCGCTTACAGCGGTTACCGGTTCCCTTCAGGGTACTGTGGACCTGACTTGGAAAGCAAACAGTGAAGCGGATCTTGCAGGCTATAATCTTTACCAAGATGGTGTGAAGGTCAACTCAGCACCTTTAACGACGAATTCATATCAGGTCTCTGGCATCCAAGCAAATACGTCGTATACATTCACCGTTACGGCTGTTGATGCGTCGGGAAACGAATCCGCTCATTCGGAATCAGTCGTTTATTTCAATCGGGTCGCACCTGCGAAACCAACCCAATTGGAAGCTGTGGAAGGTAACGCAAAAGTAGATCTTTCGTGGAATGCTGTTGACAATGCAACAGGCTATAACGTGAAGCGCTCCACAAAATCGGGAGGACCATATACTACTGTAGCTGACAACATTTACGGCAACATCTATACTGACAGTGATGTAATTAATGGAACAACTTACTTCTATGTGGTCACCGCGCTTAACAAAACTGTGGAAAGCGAACCATCCAATGAAGTATCTGCGACGCCTCAAGTAACATCTACACCGACTTTAGTTGTAAGCATTGCAGAAGAGAAGGTAAAGGTAGGACAAGAATTTACATCGAACATCGCTCTAAAAAATGTGAAGAATATTTATGCGGAAGATTTTACACTTAATTATAATAACAAAATATTGGAATATGTTGGGTTCGAGGAAGTGCCCGGTTATAAAATCTACAATAAGCCAGTCGATCAAAATGGAAATCTCCGTTTTATTATCGCAAGTCAAGGTAAAGAGCATGGCATTAACGATGAAAAAACTTTTCTCAAGCTCAAATTCAAGGCAAAAACTGCGGGAACAGGTAAAGTTGATGCTCTCAAATGCAGAATAGCTGATACTGAACGGGAATTTGACTTGGACGAATCATTTTGTTCGGAAGACTCCGTAACTGTTGAAGGGGTTAAGGACGTCAACAGATCGGGGGAGTACACGCTGCTTGATCTTGCAATTGACGGATACTATTACGGTCAGTTGGCTTCGAATGCCGATCCCTCAAAGTATGATGCGAATCAAGCAGGCGACGAATTCGTAAGAGATGAAGACTTGGTTTATATTGTTAATCAAATGCTGTTAAATACGAACTATCCTCCGAATAAATAGGCAAAAATAAAGAGTCCCCACTAGCTTAGCTGGTGGGGATTTTCATTTGTTATGAAGCGAAAATCACTATGTATTTTTTCGTATATACCAAGAAGGAGCAAGCTATTTTCTAAAACTGCGTACTGGTTCCGGGCTAAGGATATATAGGATTTTTATTGATGGGAATATAAATTAATTTATGAATATTTTTTAAAAATTTACTAAATAAGGTTGAAAGTGCTTTGTTCATTGTATATCATACGGATATCCCCTACGAAATATTTGGAGGATGAAAGGGGGGACTAGCAGTAAATCGTGCAGTAGTGGTTTTTAAACAACATTTAGCAATTAAATGAAAGGGAGTGTATTTCATGGTTAAAAAAAGAACGGCAATCTTAGCATTATGTTCATTGATGGCTATATCGGCTTTATCTATGGATGTTCAAGCTGCAAGTGCGTCTCAAGCGGCTCCATCCTCTAGTGTTCAGCTGGAACCGCCATTTTCGAGTCCGTTCCCAACCCAATGGGTTATGGTCGGATCTCCTATTCCTGAAGGATGGGTTATTACAAAAGTGGGAGGAAACATGATCGAAATTACGAATGTCAAGAGCGCCACTTATGGCCGTGAAATTTGGGTGATGTTAGGCTCGCCTATTCCTAAAGGATGGGTAATTATTAGGCCGACAGGAAACATGAATTTAATCAAGTTTTTGGGATGATTTAATGCTATTATTATAAATCGGCATAGTTAAAGAACGAGAAATAGACCGTTACCTTTATCTGGGACGGTCTATTTTTTTTGTAACCTTTTCCGTACTTGAAAGATCTAATTATTGAACAGAGAGAAGAAGTTTGCAAAAGGGATCGTTTTTTATGGAAAGGTGGCTGTATTGGTGGATTTGAAAGAAGACTACGTCCTCAAAGCGCAAGCAGGGGATAGCGAAGCATTCATCGATCTGATGAAGGAATTGGAGCTGCCCATGTATCGAATGGCCTTGGCAATCGTCAAGCAGGAGGCAGATTGTGCCGATGTCGTGCAAGAGGCGATACTGAAAGCTTACAAGTCGCTGCATACGTTAAAAGATCCTGCTTTTTTCAAGACGTGGATCTACCGGATTTTGATTAACGAGTGCAATAAACTGCTGAAGAAGCGGATGCTGTTGATGACGGGCGACGAGCTTCCCAGCCGTCCTTCGGGTATGGCGGATTATGAAAATATCGATTTGCGAGAAATGGTGGACCATTTGGAGGAGAACCTGCAAATCGTCATTGTCCTGCATTATTTTCAGGATCTCCCTCTCTCGGAAGTGGCCGATGTGCTCGGGATATCGATAGGAGCGGTGAAGACCCGCCTGCACAGGGCAAGAAAGCAGTTATTATCTTGGTTAGGAAACGGTACGGAAAGGAAGATGAGCTGTGGCGCACAATGAGCTGGACAAAAACTTGATCGAATGCAGGAATAAGCTACCCGACCACATCACGGCAACGATGCGCTCCCGTTTAGACGATACGTATAGGATGATCCGTGAAATGGAGAGACCAGCAGACAAGCTTCTCAGTGAAACAACAAAAAGGCGGAAGCCACTTCGAAAAGGGTTAGTCATTGCCGTCGCCGCAGCAATTCTGGGATTATTGATCCTGAGTCCTGTACTGATCCCCCCAACGATGGCCGAATCATTGAATAAGTTGCCGATCGTGGGGAACATTTTCAAGCTTGCGGGAGATTTCGGGCTTCAGAAGGCCGAAGAGGAGGGCCTCACGACAACCGTAAATGAAAGTGCAAGCCATGACGGCTTCACCATAACGGCTACCAAGGTGTCCTATGACGGAATACGAATTGCACTGGAGTTGACAAGAACGGCCCCGGAGGGTACCGAAGGCGCGCTATATCATTTGCGTTCGATCATGAATGATACGGCGAAGAAGGGTTCTTTTGATAATATTCAGGTTTGGTTGCCTTCCGGTCATTATGGCAGCCTTAGCTTGGGAACGAACCAAGTCACAGAGCCTTCCGAATCCGTGCTTGTGGAGCTTAACGATTTATCGGGGGATATTCCGGATCAATTCGATTTGACGGTAAAAATGGGGCTAAAAGGGTATAAACGGCCGTTTGAATTAAAAGTGCCTGTCGTCAAAATGGCCGGACACACCGTACTCACATCCGAAGAGACGAAAATCTATAAGGGTGAGAGTTGGAAAATAGCCGCCAAAATTGACATCTCGCCTATCACAACCCATCTCGTTGTTAACATCGCGGACAAGCACCTCCAGGAAGAAATGGGGTTTGATCTCGCTGATCACGAGGGGAATGTACTGGAATCTCACGGCGGGCATGTATACCCTCTCGAAGGCGAAGCCGCTAAAAGCTACGAGGCTTTCCCGACCAGGCCGAAATCAATAACGGTCAAGCCGTATTTGGATAGGGGCATGCAAGGGAAACAGTATATCCCTGAACTGGAGCTTGTCGTATCGGTGCCCGAGAATCCCGAAGATGGAAGCAAATGACAAAAAAAGGCCGATCCGCTAAGGACCGGCCTTTTTACTCTCAGCAGCAGCGCGAAACTTTGCCGCCTTTGGCGTTGTATCGGGCTTCCTGCGCCTCGCGGAAAAACTCCTCCCGCGTCTGGATTGGCTCGCCCGGATGGCATTCCTTCCGATGCTCGACGTACCGCTCATAGTTCGGCACCCCGACGAGCAAGTCGAGGAACTGTCTGCGGTACTTGAGCACGTCCTTGACCGCCTCAAACATACTTTGGCACCTCCCGGACGCCGTCTGCGCCGCGCGCGACGTAAGGCGCTTCGCTTAGCCCGACGGGCAGGCCCTTCAGCACGCGGTACCAAGTCCGCAGCGATACGAGGAGTATGGCAAGCACGATGATCATAAACACGCCGCATAAGATGGCATCCACGTAATCGTTCGTGATGATCTGCTGCATTTGCGCGGCGGTTTTGGCCGGAGCGATTAGCTTCCCGGCGTTCATCGCGTCCTGATACTGCTGCGCGTGGGTCAGAAACCCGATTTTGGCGTCGGAGTGAAACAGCTTCTGCCAGCCGGCCGTCATCGTAATGGTGAGCAGCCAGACCGTCGGCACCAGCGTCACCCAGGCGTACGCTTTCTTGCCCATTTTCAGCAGGATGGTCGAGCCGAGAATGAGCGCCATGCCCGCCAGCATCTGGTTGGCGATGCCGAAAAGCGCCCAGAGCGAGTTGATGCCGCCTAGCGGATCGATGACGCCTTGGTACAAGAAATAGCCCCACCCGGCCACACAAAGCGCCGTAGCGATGACGTTGCCGAGCGTCGATTCGGTATTGCCGAGCGGCTTGGCGACGCTGCCGAGAATTTCTTGAATCATAAAGCGGCCTACCCGGGTTCCCGCATCGATCGTCGTCAAAATAAACAAGGCCTCGAACAAGATGGCAAAATGATACCAGAACGCCATCAGTGCCTTGCCGCCGATGACCCCGGACAAAATATGCGCCATGCCGATTGCGAACGTCGGTGCGCCGCCGGTGCGCGAAAGAATCGTCGATTCGCCGACGTCCTTGGCCAAATTGGTCAGATCGTCCGGCGTAATCGTAAAGCCCCATGACGTGAGTGTGGCCGCCGCTTTCACCGCATCGGTGCCGATGGCGGCCGCCGGCGAGTTAATCGCGAAGTAGGCGCCCGGCGTAATGACACAGGCGGCGATCAGCGCCATAATGGCGACGAACGATTCCATCAGCATCGCGCCGTAGCCGATCGGCCGGGCGTGCGTCTCCCGCTCCAGCATTTTCGGCGTCGTGCCGGACGAAATCAGCGCATGGAAGCCGGAGACGGCGCCGCACGCAATCGTGATGAACAGGAACGGGAACAGGTTGCCAGCGAAGACCGGTCCTGTGCCGTCGATAAACTTGGTCGTGGCCGGCATCGCGAGATCCGGCATGACGAACAGGATGCCGAGCGCGAGTCCCACGATCGTGCCGATTTTCAGAAACGTGCTCAAGTAATCGCGCGGGGCCAGCAGCAGCCAGACCGGCAGCGCGGAAGCAATGAAGCCGTAAGCGATCAGCATGATCGCAATCGTCTCGCCGCTGAACGTAAACATACCGGAAAGCAGCGGGCTTTCCGCCACGTACTTGCCCCCTACGAGAGAGCCCAGGAGCAGCACCAGCCCGATCAGCGAAGCTTCGGCGACCCGGCCGGGACGAATAAACCGCATGTAGATTCCCATCACGACGGCGATAGGGATAGTGGCTGCGATGGTGAACATCCCCCAAGGGCTGCCGATCAGCGCTTTGACGACAACGAGTGCCAAAACGGCGAGCAGAATGACCATAATGGCGAGAATGCCGACCATCGCGATCACTCCGGCGGTCGGGCCGATTTCGTCCTTGATCATTTCTCCGAGCGATTTGCCGCCCCGCCTCGTCGAGGCGAATAAGATGACGAAGTCCTGCACGGCTCCGCCGAGAATAACACCTATCACGATCCAGAGCGTGCCGGGCAAATAGCCCATTTGCGCCGCAAGCACCGGACCGACGAGCGGCCCCGCGCCGGCGATCGCGGCGAAGTGATGCCCGAACAAGACCCATTTGTTCGTCGGTACATAATCTTTGCCGTCGTTGTTGATCTCGGCCGGCGTCTTGCGGTTATCGTCTAAACCGAGCACTTTGCGGGCCAAAAATTTACTGTAGAAGCGGTAAGCGACGGCATAACATGAAACGGCGGCGACAATCAGCCAGACGGCGTTGACCGATTCCCCGCGGTTCAGCGCAATCGTCGCGAATCCGAAGGCGCCGAGTACCGATACGAGTCCCCATAAACCTATGGATTTCAAGCTTTTAGCCATGCGGTTCCCTCCACCTGTGAATCGCTTCCATCTTGGCAGCGTTTGCAAACAAGTATAATCGCTCTTTTGCCCGAGGGAAACCGCTTGGATCGCATGATGTCCGGAACCCGGTTCAAAATGTCAGATTTCCAGCTTCAAACGCAGCTCCTTCACATAATTCCGGCTGACGGGAACGCGGCTTCGCGCCGCATCGTCCATCCGTACGTCGTAAGCCCCGTTGACCCACGATTTCAATTCCGAGATCGCTTCCAGCCGGACCAGGTAGCTTTTATGACAACGGAAAAAGCCGAACGGCGCCAGCTTCTGCTCCAGCTCTTGCAAGGTATACGAGACTTCATAAGCCTTGTCGGCCGTATGGACTTGAACCCGCTTGCCTTCCTTGCTGATATAGACGATATGTTTCGGCGATACGTACTTGATGCCGTCGTCCAACTCAAGCGCCAGCTTCACGCAGACGTCTCTCGCCACGGGCTTGCGCGAATCCGGCGCAAGGCTCTTCTCCGCGGCCAGCCGCAGTTCCCGAAAGACCGCACCGAGATCGTCCTCGTCATACGGCTTCAATACGTAATGAAACGCGCGCAGCTTGAAAGCGTCGACCGCATAGTGATCGTAAGCGGTGGAAAAAACGATTTTGACCCCCGGGTCGAGCTCGCCTACGATTTGGGCCACCTGCAATCCGCTGAGGTCCGGCATCTCCATATCGAGAAACAGCACGTCCGGCGTCTGCTCCTTTACCTTGCGGATCGCATCCATTCCGCCGAACGCCTGCGTCACCTGTGATACGTCGGCGATCTGCTCCAGCAAATAGGCCAGCTCCTCCCGGGAAGGCGCTTCATCGTCGGCAATCACCACATTCCAACCCATTTTTGTCACCTCACCCAAAAGCTAACTTTCGTGCCTTTCCCCGGTGCGCTATCGATCTGCAGCGTCTTCTCCGTACCGTAATGGTAGCTGAGCCGCTGGACGATGTTGCGCAGCGCGACGCCCGCATGCTCGTCCGCCGCCCCCGCCACGCCCAGGCACATACCTGTGCCGTTGTCCTCCACCGTGATCCGGGCTCGGTATTGTCCGCCGTACGCCTCCTGCTTCACGCCTAGGCGAATGATGCCGGGTCTGCCGATGTTTTGGAGCCCGTGGACAATCGCGTTTTCCACCAGCGGCTGAATCGTAAACGGAGGAATGCGGCAGTCCAGTGCCGCTTCGTCAATATCCGTCACAAACTCCAGTTGGTCGCCGAGCCGCGCCTTGGTCAAGCTCAGGTAGGACGTAACAAGCTCAAGCTCGTCGCGGACCGAGACCAGCGTTTTGCTGCTGCCGTTCATATTTTTGCGGAGGAATTTGGACAGGTGCGTGATGAGCTGCCGCGCTTCCTCCGGCTTCGTGCGGATGAACGATTTGACCGTATTCAATACATTGAATAAAAAGTGCGGGTTCATCTGCGCCTGCAGCGAGCGGATTTCGGCATCGGCCAACAGTTGTCCCTGCCGCTCCGCTTCCACGAAAGCATACTGCTGCGAAATAAGCCTCGCCAGCGTTGTCAACATCCGCCGCCGGGACGGGGAATCCTCCTGCTTCCGCTCGTAAAACAACCGGAAGCGGCCGATCAGCTTCTTATTTTGCATTTCCATCGGCAGATCGACCCAATACGGTGTCTTGCGGCCTTCTTTGACCCATTCCATATCGTTTTTGTAAAAGTAAGCACCGACGGCCTTCGTCTCCTCGTGCAGCGTTCGCGTAACTTCCCGGACCGCCCGGTCAAAATCCAACCGCCACAGCGGCATCGTGAGATCGGCGATATGCAGCGCTTTGCGTGCGTGCTCCGTCCCGATCCGGTCCTCCTCGCTTTCCATCGTATGATATACGATGAAAAACAAGGATACCCCGATCCCGTTCGCAACAATTTGCGGAATCCCGATCAGCGCGACCAACCCGAGCGCTTCGTTCCATGGTTTCGCCAGCAGCAGGATCAACGCCATCTGGACCGCTTCTGCGATCAGGCCGACGGCAAACGCCGGCTTGGCCGAAGTCGCATGCCGGAACCGGCGTTTGACGGCATTGCGGCACATTCCCGCGAGGATACCTTGAGTGACGGGCGCCAGCATGCAGGCGACGGCGACGAAGCCGCCGAGGCTGTACCGGTGCAGGCCGGCAATGATGCCGACGACCAGCCCGCTCTTCACCCCGCCGAGCAGTCCGGCGATGACGACGCCGATCGACCGCGAGTTGGCGATGGCGGCCGTGGGGGAGACTTCGCCGATCCATGGCGCCGGCTGGTACGAATACGGGGTCACGGTTACCCCGGAATACGTGCCGAGAATCGCATACAGGCTGAAAAAAACGACGAAACGCCACGGATGAGCCTCCTCCCCTTGGTAGCTCATATAGCTTCGCATCCACCGGCTCCGCGAGAAGACGAACGCCAGCGCAATCAGGAAGCCGACGCGTTCCAGCATATCGACAAAAAGATGCAGCATCCTTACACATCCGTTTTAGAGGAATCTTGGTATTCGTTGTCTATTATATCGTATTTGCTGCGCATTGAATGCCGGGTTGATGAAAAAATGGGGTTATTTTGAAAATATTGTATTTCTTTTTTTGTTATAATAGAGTCGTTTCGGTTTCCGGAGAGGGAGTAGAGGGGATATGGGCGAAGCGTATAAATTGGATTGCGCGAATTGCGGCTACCATACGAACGTTTTTGTAGGAATCGGATTCATGTACGTGTATTTGCACTCCATCGCTTCATTCGTGCAGGACGCGGCGCTTAAGAAGCGGATCGCCGAGTTTGAGAAGGAACCGAGCACGCGATACGAGGCTTATGACGCCTTATACCGGTGTACGGCATGCCGTTCGCTCCGGAATGAGCTTTATCTGGAGATGAAGTCGGATCGCGATTATTTTGTCACCGCCTATTCCTGCGGGAAATGCGGGGAAGCGATGCATCCCGTGCCGGACGATCTGAGAGCGGTTCAGCTGGATTGTCCCGAGTGCGCAAGCGGCAAGCTGACGGCGACCTTTTACATGGACTGGGATTAGGCGATGGTCAATTCAACGTAAAGCAAGGCCACCTTCGTTGTGAAGGCTGGCCTGTTTGCGTTCAGGGAAGCGGTTATGCTCGGGGCTCCAACCCCTGAAGAACGGCCTGCAATAAGCCAGGGAAGCGAACATTCAGATCGTCGTAGCGCAGGGAAACAAACCGCTGGGTTCCTTCGATTCGCGTATGCGTAACCCCCGATTCTCTAAGCACCTTGTAGTGATGGGAGAGGGTCGAATTCGGAAGCGGGATGTCAAACTGGTTGCAGGCTTGCTCCCCGTGGTCCGCCAGGCTTTTGATGATTTGGAGCCGGATCTCGTCGCTGAGTGCATAGAGCACGGTAGATAAATTAATTTCATCAACTTGCGGGTGATAAAGCTTCCTCAAGATCGATCGCCTTCCATAAAAAAATTTTCGGTAGTTGAATTATACCAAAGGGAGTGCTATATTTCAATCATTCGAATATTTTCGAAATAACGAAATAAAGGAGCTATGAATCTTGAACAGGGTCATCGTGTTGTTTTTCTGCATCATGTTTATTATCGGCACCGATACGTTTATCGCTTCGCCTTTATTGCCGACGCTTCGGGAAGACTTCGGCGTCTCGGTCGAACGTTCCGGCTGGATTGTTTCTGCCTACGCCTTAGGCTATGCGCTGTTTGCGCTCGTTGCCGGGCCTCTCTCGGACGGGTGGAACCGGAAAAAAGTGATGATCGCGGGGATGGCCGGTTTCGGTGTGTTTACGCTGCTTTGCGGGGTTGCCGCCGACTTTTGGACTATGCTTCTCTTCCGCTTTTTGGCGGGGGTTAGCGGTGCGTTTGTGTCGCCGCAGGTATGGGCGGCTATCCCACAAGTCGTACCATCCGGCAAAGTATTAAAAGCGATGGGGATCGCGACCGCCGGACTTGCAGTTGCACAAATGCTCGGAGTGCCTATTGGCAGCTATCTTGCCGCTTACGGATGGCATACCCCGTTTATCGCGATCGGGGGCGCCTCGTTTATGATCGTGATGCTCATTGCTCTGATGCTGCCGTCGATTCCGGCGCCGCCGGCCGAGGGGGAAGCTCCTTCCATCGTCGGACGCTATCGTGCGCTGCTTCACGAATCCAGGGCGAAAAAAGCTTTCCTCGCTTATTTTGTGTTTCAGCTCGGGAACTTTGCCACGTTCTCCTTTATCGGAACCTGGCTTTCGGACAAATTCGGGCTGGGCGTCGCTGAGATTGGAACGGTGCTGCTGTTTCTGGGCCTGGGCAATACGCTCAGCAGCTTTTTTGGCAGCGGCGTGGTGCAGAGGATGGGGGGAAGAAGCTCGTTTATTTTGGGGATGGTAGCGCTCGTCCTGCTCTTTCCAAGCCTCTCCTTTATGGAAAGTCTTACATATATAAAGCTGGCTTACTTTTTGATTTATTTTATTATGGGCATGCTTTTCCCGCTCATCATGAGCTTGCTGCAAGGCTTGTCTTCTACGGCACGCGGAACGATCTCTTCCTTGGCGAATTCGTCCATGTATTTCGGAGCTACGATCGCTTCGTCTGTGGCCGGAGTTCTGTACACTAATTTTTCTGGGTTTGTTTCGGTCAGCCTGTTTACCGTTCTTTGTTTTATCGTCTCCTTGCTCTTGTTTCTTCGAAGCGGGGTACTGCCAGCCCGTTCGCGAAGCGAATCTCGCAGTGCCGCCGCCGTGAAATAAGCATATGAATTTCGCTTTCACCTCTCGAACGATTTCAGAACATTTTTTCGTGCCAACGAGCCTGATTTTCTAAAAAAAGTCGGACCTTCTGCCGATAATAATCTGGAAATCATAGGATCAGATAGTAAGATATTATGGCAATACGAAGAGATATGGGAGGAAGAGAGAAAATGTATTCGGGATTTTGGAAACGATTGTGCGCTTATATTCTCGATGGAATCATTCTTTATGTAGCCAGTGTGATTCTGGGCAGCGTATTTACAATGTTTGAATATCTGCTTATGATTCCATTCGCTCTTAAATCGACCCAATCCACTACTTCCATCGTATGGGTTGCCTTGGGAGCACGGGGCCTGCTCATCGTTGTTACCGGATGGTTGTATTTTGCGATCATGGAATCTTCAAAATGGAAGGCGACGTTAGGAAAGCTTGCGACAGGCAGCGTCGTGGTGGATGAAAGGAACGAAAGGATCTCTTTCGCGCGGGCGAGCGGCAGATATTGGAGCAAGCTGATTTCCGTGTGTACTCTGTACGTCGGCTTCATCATGGCCGGATTTACGGAGAAAAAACAAGCGCTCCACGATAAGATTGCAAAGACTTATGTGGTGGATAAGAATGCGCTCGAAATGCAGGCGAACGGTTATACGAATGTGAGGCAAATTTGAAAGCGAAGCTCTTGCCGGACCGAATCATCCTACGCCTTGTTCTCAGGGCTACCGACGGGCCAATGATCGATTTCGGGTTGTTCCGGGGTAGGGTCACAGCCCGTAAGATCGGAACGGAAGGCGGGCACACAGAAAACCCCGGCCGCTCGGCGGAGGTCCTGTAACAACGGACTTCCGCAGGCGGCCGGGGTTTTGTTTTTCGAGCAGTGCGAGTCTTATTTTTAAGCTCAAACTTTATTTATCCGCAGGTGCAGTTCAACACCGGCTTGCGGGCAGCCAGCGTTTCGTCGAGCCGTCTGACGACGGTCGTGTACGGAGCGTTCAGCAGCAGGTCCGGCTGCTCCTCGGCTTCCTTCGCGATCCGGATCATCGTATCGATAAACGCGTCGAGCGTCTCTTTGCTTTCCGTCTCCGTCGGCTCGATCATGATGCATTCCTCGACGTTGAGCGGGAAGTAGATGGTCGGCGGATGGTAACCGAAATCGAGCAGGCGCTTGGCGACGTCGAGCGTGCGCACACCGTACTTTTTGAGGCCGCGTCCGGACATGACGAACTCGTGCTTGCAGACGCCCGGATATGGCATCTCGTAATACGGAGCCAGACGGTGCATCATGTAGTTGGCGTTCAGCACCGCGCATTCCGATACTTCGCGGAGTCCCTCCGGACCGTACGTGCGGATGTACGTATACGCCCGGACGAGGATGCCGAAGTTGCCGTTGTAAGCCTTCACTCGTCCGATTGAGTCCGGACGGTCGGAGTCGAGATAGAACGTGCCGTCCTCGCGGCGGGCTACGATCGGCTTCGGCAGGAACGGAATGAGCTTGCTTTTCACGCCGACCGGCCCTGCGCCAGGACCGCCGCCGCCGTGCGGGGTGCTCATCGTCTTGTGCAGGTTGAGATGCACGACGTCGAAGCCCATGTCGCCGGGGCGCGTAATGCCCATGATAGCGTTGGAGTTGGCTCCGTCATAGTAGAGCAGTCCACCTGCGGCGTGGACGATCTCCGCGATCTCCACGATGTGCTCCTCGAACAAGCCGAGCGTGCTCGGATTCGTCAGCATGAGCGCGGCCGTGTCCGGACCGACCGCCGCGCGCAGCGCGTCCAGATCGACGAGGCCCTGCTCGTTCGACTTGATCGTCAGCGTCTCGAATCCGGCCGTCGTCGCGCTGGCCGGATTCGTCCCGTGCGAGGAGTCCGGCACGATGACTTTGGTCCGCGTCTCGCCTCGGCTTTCATGGTAAGCGCGAATCATCATGAGCCCCGTCCATTCGCCGTGCGCTCCCGCGGCCGGCTGCAGCGTCACCTGATCCATCCCGGTGAGCGCAGCGAGATCGTTCTGGAGCGTGTACAGCAGCTCCAGCGCCCCTTGAACGCTGGATTCCGGCTGATACGGGTGAATTCCGGCGAATCCGGGGAAACGCGCCGTATCTTCGTTAATTTTCGGATTGTATTTCATCGTGCAGGAGCCGAGCGGATAAAAGCCGTTGTCCACGCCGAAGTTGAGGCGCGACAGCTCGGTGTAATGCCGGATCACGTCGACCTCGTACACTTCCGGCAGGGCGGCGGGCTCGCTGCGAAGCAGATGGGACGGAACCAGCTCGGCGGCTTCCGTCTCCGGGACGTCGCAGGCGGGCAGCGAGTACGCGACGCGCCCTGGCTGGCTCAGCTCGAAAATGAGCGCTTTTTCCGGTTTCATACGAGTTCCCCCAATCGTGCTGCAAATTCGTCAATTTCGGCTTTGGTCCGTTTTTCGGTAACGGCGACGAGCATATGGTTCTGAAGCTCCGGATAATAGCGGCCCAGATCGAGCCCTGCGATAAATCCGGCTTCTAGCAGCCGTTCGTTCAAGTCTGCGATATTCGCGTTCGCCGGAAGGCTCACGACGAATTCGTTAAAGAAAGGCGCCGTGAACGGCAGCGACGGGCCTTCGAGCTTCGCCAGCTCGCGTGCGGCATAGTGGGATTTCTGCAGATTCAGGCTTGCCACTTCGCGGATTCCTTCCTTGCCCATTGTGGACAGGTAGACGGAGGCGCACAGTGCAAGCAGCGCCTGATTCGAACAAATGTTCGAGGTCGCTTTCTCGCGACGGATGTGCTGCTCCCGGGCTTGCAGCGTCAGCACGAAGCCGCGCTTGCCGTCGCGGTCGACCGTCTGGCCGACGATTCGGCCGGGCATGCGGCGCATCAGCGGCTCGGAGACGGCGAAAAATCCGCAGGTCGGGCCGCCGAACGCCGGATGAATGCCGAGCGGCTGGGCATCGCCCACGACGATATCCGCGCCAAGCTTGCCGGGCGCTTCCAGCAGTCCGAGCGACATCGGATTCGTGCTGACGACAAACAGCGCTTTGCGGCTGTGAGCGATCGGTTCGATCGCCGCCAGATCCTCAATGCAGCCGAAGAAGTTCGGCGACTGCACGATGACGGCGGCGGTATCGTCGGTCACCGCGGCTTTAAGCTGCTCCAGATCGGTCACGCCGTCCGCATAGTCGACCTCCACCACGTTCAGGTTCAGGCCACGCGCCGTCGTGCGCATAATTTCGCGCGCCTCGGGATGGACGGTCCGCGAGATGACGATCTCCTTCCGCTGCGTGGCTCCGCTGGCGAGAGCGCCCGCTTCGGCCAGCGCCGTCGCGCCGTCGTACATGCTGGCGTTGGCGACCTTCATGCCGGTCAGCTCGCAAATGTACGATTGGAATTCGAAAATCGCCTGCAGCTCCCCTTGGCTGATTTCCGGTTGATACGGCGTATAGGCCGTATAAAATTCCGAACGGGAAATCATATGATTGATGACGACAGGCACGTGATGATCGTACAGGCCCGCGCCCAGAAAGCTGGTGTATTGGCTCGTATCCGCATTGCGCGAAGCCAGCTGCTTCATATGCTTCAGCAGCGAGATTTCATCCAGCGCGCCGGACATCGGCAGCGTGCCGCGGTAGCGGATCGGTTCGGGAATGTCTCGAAACAGCTCTTCGACCGAGTCGACGCCGATCGTGCGCAGCATGTCGGCCCGATCCCGGTCGGTCATAGGCAAATACCGGTGTTTGACGCTCATTGTATGGGTTTCACTCCTTGTCGGTTCTCGCTTCTGTTAGGATTGTACATTGCGCCGATAGAACGGCGCTTTGATGACAACGGCCTTCAAACGGCTGCCCCGGATTTCCACTTCCACTTCGGTGCCCGGCTCGCCGTATTCCGCTTGAAGCAGCGCCAGACCTAGATTTCGCTTCAGCGTAGGAGACTGTGTTCCGGTGGTCACTTCGCCGATCTGCCGGTCGCCGGCATAGACGGGATAATGGGAGCGGGGAATTCCCCGGTCGATCATTTCGATGCCGACGAGCTTGCGCGGCACGCCTTCTTCCTTCTGGCGGAGCAGCGCGTCCCGGCCGATAAAGTCGTCCTTCGTCAGCTTGACGAAGAAGCCGAGGCCTGCCTCCAGCGGCGTAATCTTGTCCGAAAGCTCCTGCCCGTACAGCGGCAGCTTGGCTTCAAACCGCAGCGTATCCCGCGCGCCTAGTCCGGCGGGCGTTAGACCGAGCGGCTCTCCCGCTTCCATCAGCCCTTTCCACAGCGCGGGGGCGTCGTCCGCGGCGACATAAAACTCGAAGCCGTCTTCGCCGGTGTAGCCGGTGCGGGAGACGAGCGCGGTCACGCCGCATATCTTGGCTTCAGGAATAAAGTGGAACGGTGAGAGCGCATTCAAATCGGCGTCCGTGACGCGCGCGGCAATCGCTTGAGCGTTCGGACCTTGCAGCGCCAGAAGGGCCGTCGTATCCGACTTGTTCTCCAGAGAGACATCGCCGAGCAGATTCGATTCCAGCCAGCGGAAGTCTTTGTCGATATTGGAGGCGTTGACGACGAGCATAAATTGATCGGCCGACAGCCGGTAGACGAGCAGGTCGTCGACGACGCCCCCGTCCTCGTAGCACATCAGCGTATACTGCGCTTGGCCGTCGGCAAGCCGCGAGACATCATTCGTCGTGACCCGCTGGAGGAACGTCTCCGCGAAGGTGCCGGTCACGAGAAATTCGCCCATGTGCGATACGTCGAACAGGCCGGCCTGCTGTCTGACCGCTTCGTGTTCGCGTCCAATGCCGGTGAATTGGACCGGCAGCTCCCAGCCGCCGAAGTCGATGCAGCGGGCGCCGGAGTATTCGGCATACAAAGGGAACAGCGGCGTTCTTTTCAATGACGGATTCAATCGAATCACCTCGGTCGTGGTATTGGGATTACGATACATTTTCATGCCAAAAAAGGACAGGACGAAAAGGCAACTAAAGCATGCCAAATCGCATGCCTGCGCTGTCTTTTCGCTCTGTCCTTTGTACCTGAGAGTTACCTTGCAGCCGTCTTCCGGGATGGAAGCGGCCGTACAAGTTTCCCCTTGGGTGACCCTGAGCTTGCTTAAAGCAAGAAGGGTGCTCTCCAGAGTTGCGTCCGGTAGAGGTCCTTTTGCCTGAGAGATTCACCCGGCTCGGCGGGCTTACTCCTTCGGCGCTACCGTACGTTCCGGTAATCTCTCCCTTTACGTTCATCCGCGTTATTCGGTTGTATAGCTCTATATTCATTAATACTCTAAATAGCAGGCCTGTGTCAACCGTAAACGTCAGCCAACATTTTGATGCGGATTCTTGACATCCCTATCCGGTTGAATTACTCTTGAAGGAGATGTGAAATACAGCGAATGACGATGGTTGGGAGAGACCGGAGCGGCTGTGATAAGCCCGCGCAAGGCACCGAAGGAGCAAGTCGCCAAACCTGCCGAATGGCGATTAATCTCTCAGGTAAACGTACCGCCATCCGACGCGCCTCTGGAGAGAGCGTAAGCCACCAAAGGGGTAACGGCGCGACGAGCGGCCCTAAACTCTCAGGTACCCGGGACAGAGAACAAGGCGAGATGCCTTTTCCTGTCCTTTTTTGGCGTTTGCGAGCAAGCAGGCGCAATCGGATAATCCGAGTGGAAGCGCTTCAATCCGATCTTGGCGCTACCGGCGTTTCGGCTGGCGCGGATAAAGCGCCGGTATCGGCGGATACGCTAAGAGGAAGCAGACCGCTCGGCCGGACGGCATGCAAGGCCGGGCGACAACACGATAGGGGCAGAGCCGCCGTCATGCTGCTGCCCGCGTTTTCAAAGCGATAGGGATCTATTCATTCCAGGAGAAAAGGGTGCTGACGATGAGTGAAGTGAAAGCGGGATTGCGTTATACGGAAGAGCATGAATGGGCGGAAAAAATCGGGGCGACGTCCGTGCGGATCGGCATTACGGATTTTGCCCAGCATCAGCTCGGGGACATTGTATTCGTCGAGCTGCCGAAGCTCGGAGCCAAGCTGGAGGCGCATGCGCCGATGGGAACGATCGAATCCGTCAAGACGGTATCCGATCTGTTCAGCCCGGTCGCAGGGACGGTGACGAAGGTGAACGAAGCGCTGCTCGATTCGCCGGAGCTGGTCAACAGCGAGCCGTACGGCGCCGGTTGGATCGTGGAAGTGGAAATCGTCGGGGAAATCGACCAAGCGCTCGAAAGCTTGCTTACCGCCGAAGCCTACGGCGAATTCGTCGCAAGTCAGGACTAAACGACCGGCAAAGCGGACGAACCGTTGAAAGAAGGTATGTCCAATGCGCTTTAAGCATGTGTTTACGATTATCGGACCGGCGATGGTCGGTCCGTCCAGCTCCCACACGGCCGGTGCGGTTCGCATCGGCCGTGTGGCGCGGCAGCTGCTCGGCTGCAGGCCGGAAAAAGCACGCGTGCTCCTGTACGAATCGTTCGCGGAGACGTACTGGGGCCACGGCACGGATCTGGCAATCGCCGGCGGGCTGCTCGACTACGATACGGACGATCCCCGCATTCCGCATGTGCTGGAGGAAGCCCGGTCGCTCGGCATGGAGATCACGTTCGAGCCGAGCACCGGAGCCGCGCCTCATCCGAACTCGGCCAAAATCGAGCTGTGGGCGGGCGATCGCTATGCGGAGGTATTGGGCGCTTCCATCGGCGGGGGCAATATTGAGATTCATTCGCTGAACGGCTTTGATGTCAGCTGCACAGCGCAGTACCCGATGCTGGTGATCAAGCATTCGGACCGTACGGGAATTCTCGCTTCGATTACGAAGGTCGTCAGCGAGGCGGGAGTCAATATCGGCTTTATGGATGTCGACCGCAAGGGTCGGCAAGGCGAAGCGATGACGGTTATCGAGATGGATTCGGCTCCGCCGGAGGGCATGCTGGAGTCCATTCGTCTGCTGCCGGACGTGGCGGACGCGACGATCATCGATTTGGCGCAAAGGAGCGGGAAAGCATGAGATTTCAAACGCTGCGGCAGTTGGCCGAACTATGCCGCTCGGAATCGACGACGGTCGCACGCCTCATGATTGAGGAGCAGGTGAAAGAAACCGGCGAGACGAGGGAACAGGTTATTCGCCAGATGGCGGAATATTATCAAACGATGAAAGAAGCGGTGCGGCGGGGCATCGAACAGCCGACGGCTTCGCGGAGCGGACTGACGGGCGGCGACGCCGGCCGGGTCGCTTCCTTCGCGGCAAGCGGAGATCCTTCCTCCGGCCGCGAAGCGTCCACGGCGATGGCCTATGCGCTTGCCGTATCGGAAGTGAACGCTTCGATGGGCCGCGTGGTGGCGACGCCGACGGCGGGCTCCTGCGGCATTATTCCCGGCGTATTCGTCAGCTCGCAGGAACGGTTCGGCTGGCCGGACGAGAAACTGGTCGAAGGACTGTTTTGCGCGGGAGCGATCGGGTATGTCATCGCCAACAACTCGTCCATTTCCGGGGCGGAGGGCGGCTGCCAGGCCGAGGTCGGTTCCGCCATCGGAATGGCAGCGGGCGCGCTGGTCGAAATGCGCGGCGGCAGCCCGGAGCAGGCGATGCATGCGGTCGGCTTGGCGTTGAAAAATACGCTGGGTCTGATCTGTGACCCGGTTGCCGGACTCGTGGAAATTCCGTGCATCGTGCGCAACGGGCTCGGCGCCGTCAATGCGCTCGCCGCCGCCGACATGGCGCTGGCCGGCGTGCGCAGCGTCATTCCGTCGGACGAAGTGATCGGCGTTATGCTGTCGGTCGGCCGGGCGATGCCGCGAGAGCACCGGGAAACGGCGCTGGGGGGACTGGCGCAGACGCCGACGGGACGGAAGCTGACGGAGCAACTGCGCGCCCGCAAACGAAGCGGGTCAGACGAGCAGAAAGAGCCTGTTCAGCCGTGAAGCTGGCTGTAATATTCGATGCCCATCACTAATAGAAGAAACAGCAGCAGCGAGAACGCTTTCAATAAGCGGATTTGATAGTCTGACATGGACGGGCTCCTCCTTGAAATAAGAGAATCGACTTGCCATGTATTCCAACAATTCTATTATAACCTTATAAAGGTCAAAAATGTAAATGTATAGGTTTTTAAATGGACGATAGACGCATTCGCGCAGAGCGAGTTGCGTCTTTTTGTTTGTTGCGAAGATCGTTTTACCGTACTTTTCAGGATAGATGAGCAAAAAAATTCCATCCGTTCCAAAAGATAATTTACCGTTTGTTGTAGTTTTTTGTTTCATTCTGTAGTCCGAAAAGTAAAATAAAACACAGTTTTATAAAAGCGTTGAAAGCGTTTTCTGTAATGTGGTTGTAACGGGGAAATGCGCTTGACGGGGTAACGCAAGACCGATGGGAGCTCTCAGGGATTGCCAACGTTCGGATCGCCTGGGATGAACGGGTAAGGCATTGGCCGGAACTGCCAGATCAATGAGGACGGGCTGGAGCCTACGATTTAAGCAGACCGGATAGTTAAGGCTGAGCAAGCTTTAAGCAACACTTGATCGAAACGGATCTTGCGGGCACGCCTATGCTCCGATTGATCCGGCAGTGGGTGGCTGGCTGCACCCGTTTTTACGGGCCGCCCTTACCAGCCAAGGTATCGTTGCCGGGGTAAAGCTCTTGCAGCCTATTGCGTACATTGGGGTCCGGGTATTTTTAACATTCATTTGACACGAGGTGAAACTATGCAAGAATTGCTGCAGAGTATTGTTGGCGAAATCAACGAATTTTTCTGGGGTAAATTATTGATTGTGTTGCTTGTTGCTGCGGGACTTTATTTCACGTTTAAATTGAAATTCCTGCAGGTCCGCATGCTGAAAGAGATGGTTCGTGTTTTAAAGGAAGGGAAGTCCGGCTCCTCCAAAGACGATATTTCCCCTTTTCAGGCGTTCGCCATTGGGATGGCCGCCCGCGTGGGAACGGGCAACATTACGGGAATTGCCATTGCCATAGCGTTAGGCGGTCCAGGGGCGGTCTTCTGGATGTGGATTATTTCCATCATCAGTTCGGCATCGAGCTTTGTTGAAAGCACGTTAGCGCAGGTCTATAAAACGAAAGATAAACTTGGCTTCCGCGGCGGCCCGTCCTATTATATGGAGAAAGGCTTGAAGCAGCGTTGGATGGGCGTGTTCTTCGCCATTTTGATTACCGTTACGTTCGGTTATATTTTCAATTCATTGCAATCCAATACGGTTACCATTGCCTTTGAGAACGCATTCGGCACGAATCGTTTAACGTTGGGAATTCTCATGACCATTGCTTTCGCCGTGATTATTTTCGGCGGTGTAAAGCGTATTGCCAAAATGGCGGAATACAAGGTTATGATTCTGGCCGTATTATACATTGGCGTTGCATTGTTTGTCGTGCTGATCAACATTACCAAAATGCCGGAAGTGCTTTCGCTTATTGTTAAGAACGCGTTTGGCTTTCAGCAATTCGCAGGCGGTTCCATTGGCGCTGCTCTCATGCATGGAACGAAGCGGGGGCTATTTTCGAACGAAGCAGGTATGGGGAGCGCTCCGAATGTTGCCGCAACGGCAACCACAAGTCATCCGGTGAAACAAGGATTGATTCAAGCCTTTGGCGTATTAACGGATACACTCATCGTCTGTACAAGCACGGCGTTTATTATTTTGCTCTCCGATGCGTACAAACAACCGGGGCTAAGTGGCATTGCGCTTTCACAAGCGGCATTAAGCCAGCACATCGGCTCTTGGGCATCCGGCTGTCTTGCGATTTTTGTGTTCCTGTTTGCCTTTGGTGCGCTCATTGGCAACTATTATTACGGGGAAACGAATATTCAATTTTTAAGCACAAGCAAAAAATGGCTGCTGGTCTACCGGCTCGGCGCGATTGCCATGGTCGTCTTCGGTTCAGTCGCGAAGGTGCAATTGGTGTGGGACTTGGCCGATTTGTTTATGGGTCTGATGGTTATCGTAAACTTGATCGCGATCCTGTGGCTGTCCAAAATCGCTTTTGCAGCGTTGCAGGATTACATGAAGCAGAAGAAGGCCGGGCTTGATCCGGTGTTTTACAAGGACAGCATTGAGGGGTTAGAAGACGTCGAGTGCTGGGAGAACCGTCCGCCGGTTTCCCGGACACCTGAAGTTCGAGCTTCGGGCGTGCCTGTCGGTCATCAAACGCAGCGACTGGAAAACGTATAACAGCGATATTAAAATTTACCGGATAAAAGACACGTACCGTTGAACGCGGGGCGTGTCTTTTTTTTGCTTCCCGGGCGGAGGATCGTTGACAATCTTCAATTGGTGATATAGTGTATATATTAATATATACAGTTATACACCTTCAGAGGAGTGAGTATTGCATGATTGCTGAATTTCTGAAAGAATGGTCTTATCTTGCCGTTTTCGTTCTTGCGGTGCTGCCTTGGGTGGAATCGGCTTTTGTCGTAGTGCTAGGTATCGCCATGCTTGACTTAAACCCGGTTGCCACAACGATTTTGGCTTTTCTGGGGAATTGGATTACCGTGCTGCTCGTCGTTTTCTTGTTCGACCGCTGGAACGCATGGCGCAGCAAACGCAGTGGAGCAAGCGAAAGCAAGCGAAGCCAGCGGGCCTACCGTCTGTTTGTCCGGTACGGGCTGCCGGGCCTTGCCTTTCTCGGTCCCATCCTGATCGGGACGGAGATTGCGGCGGGATTCGCCATGCTGTTCAAAGCGCCGCGCGGCCCCGTCCTGTTCTGGATGACGTGCTCGCTGGCGTTCTGGACGATCCTGTTCGCCGCTGCCGCCGCTTACGGCGTCGATCTTTTCGGGCTGACCCGCATGAATCAATAATCTGGAGCGTGAGTGGACATGCGTGATGCTTGCCGGATTGCATGGAATGAGTTAAAACATAAATATATTGCGCTGCTGGCCAACGTTCTGTTCTCGGCCTTGATCGGATTCTTTTTGGCGTACGATATGGTGCGCGTGCTGGCGGGAGACGTGCGCGGCAATATGCAGCCGGGCGTTTCTTTTCCCGTGGATTTATGGCTGATTGCCGTCGTTCCTACGCTCGGCGCGCTTGCTTTTTCCAGAGAATATATCTCTTTCGGTTACTTGGTGTCGGAGGAGCCGTTTTTGAAGCGGCTGCGCTTTTTCCGGATGTGGGCCATTCCGCTTAAGGTCGTAGCCTGGAGCCGGATGCTGTATATGATGATGTGCCTTGGAATATCCCTGCTCGTCTGTGTTTCCGTTTTCGTAACGTTCAGCGGTTCCGCTCTGCTAGGCGTGCTGTCCGTGGGGGAGTATGCTGCCTTTGTGTTTGTCTGGGTCGGCTACGCCTTTGCGGTCAGCGGCATCAATCCGTATCTGGAATTCGGAACGAACGGCAAAGCGATACTTATCGGCTCTTTTACGGGGCTGCTGCTGATCGTTGCGGGAATCTTAACGTTCTACTCGTATTTTAGACAACCGGTTTATTTATGGGTGTTTGAATGGGCACGGGGAAATCCGCCGGTTGCCATGGTCTTGTCCGTACTTGTGGCCGTGCTTGGCGTGGCGGGGTTCCAACAGGCCTTAATGTACCGGCTTGCGCGCAAGGATCTTCCCTAGGGGCGGTCCGATCGCACAGCGGCCGGGCGTTCACCGGACTTCTCAGAAAGGAGGCGGCAGCGATACAGCTACCGATACACATCTCGGAACATAGCCGGGAGCCGATCTATCATCAAATTGAACAACAGCTGATATCGTTCATCGTGAGCGGCCAGCTCAAACCGGGGACGCCGCTTCCTTCGATCCGGTCACTGGCCAGCGACTTGGCCTGCAGCGTCATTACGGTGAACCGGGCTTATCAAAATCTGGAGCAGCGCAAATTCATCCAAACCGTGCAAGGAAAAGGAACGTTCGTAGCGGATGTGCAGGAGGGCGAAAAGAAGCAGGTCGCGGACGCCAGTCTGCATCAAGCGTTCCGCGCGGCGATTGAAATGAGCTTCCGGCTGCAAAACGATCCGAAGCAAACGCGGCAGACGTTCGAGCAGATCTTGGCGGAAATGCTGCAAGAAAGGAGGCGAGACGGATGACTTCCCTAAGTCCTCTTCGGCTGGAGCGCTTCGTGAAACAGCGAGACGACTTCCGGCTGGGACCGATCGATGTCGTGCTGGAACCCGGACTGACGTATGCGTTAGTAGGCCCGAACGGCTCGGGCAAAACGACGCTGCTCAAGTGCCTTATGAATCTGATGAAGCCGACCTCAGGCAAGCTGGAAATTTTCGGGCATACGTATGAGCTGGAGGAGCAGGCCATTAAGACGCATACCGCTTTTGTCCCCGATCCGCTGGACGGCTGCGAGCCCTTTACGCTGCAGCAGATGAGGGGTTTTATCGGCGGCTGGTACGCATCGTGGGACGATGACGATTTTGTGCGGCGCGCCGCGTCTTTTCGTATTCCGCTGGATAAAAGTTACGGCAAGATGTCGCAGGGGGAACGAAAGAAAGCGGCGTTAACGCTCGCGCTGAGTACGCATGCGCCTCTGCTGCTGCTCGACGAGCCGACGAACGGTCTGGATATCGCCAGCCGCAATCGTCTGAAGCAGATGCTCGTCGAGGATGCGGAGATCATGGAGCGGACTGTTCTGCTGTCCACCCATTCGGTCGAAGATATCCGGCAGTTTGCGGATTGTATTCTTTTGCTGAGAAACGGCGCTTTGGAAGGCCCTTACGAAAAAGATGCGTTAAGCGCCTCGTGGCGCAGGCTTTGGTTAACCGGAGAAGCGCTGCCCAGTCTGGCGGATATCCCGGGTGCGGTCGAATGGAGTGAGGTACCGTTTCCTCAACTGGTCACCTGCGACCGTACGGCAACTTTGGCTTTCCTGTCCGAGAACGGAATCCAAGTCACGAAGGAGCAGCCGCTGCCGCTGGACGAATTGTTGGACCGGCTCCTGGAGAAGAGCGCACGCTAGGCGAATCATACGCGAATCCCGATTTTTCTATTGACATTCCCGGGGTTCGGGGGTATGATTTTGATCAAAGCATAGTAATTTTATGGGAATAGTTAAAAATCTACCGGACTACCGGAGACACGTACCGCCTGCTGGGCGGAATGTGTCTTTTTTATTTTTATGGACGTCCGGCGAAGGGGGCGCACTCATACGGTTGCCGAATGGGCGGAGCGGAGCTCCTCCCGCCGGGACCTGCCTATCCATTGACCGGATCGCCGGAGATGAAGCCATTTTGCTTTTCAGAAGCAGGCGTTCATCTCCTTTTTTTGTATAGCTTGCTAACCTAAAGACAGAAGGTGGGACCTCGATGTTGTTCAAGGATGACTTTCAAGTATTCGACATTCACGCTCATTTGCCTTATCCGCTGCCGTTTATGTCGGCTAATCCGGTGATCCGAAGCCAGAACGCGCTGCGTTCCGAGCGGATGCGGCTGACGTGGGATTTTCCGGAGCCTCCGATACAGGAGGATAAGGATGCGGCCCGGCCGCTCATCGACCGTTGGGCGGACGAATTGGACCGCTACGGCCTCGGCGGCATCAATTTCCTGACCGCCTGGAGCAACGACGATCTGGCCGAGCAGATCGGCAAATACCCCGGCCGGTTTACCGGCTTCGCCCACCATTCCATCGAGGAGCCGAATGCGGCGGAGGAGCTGCAAAGAGCCGTGGACACGCTTGGCCTGAAAGGCTACAAGCTGTTCGGCCCGCTCGTGGAAATCCCGTTTCACGATCCGAAGCTGACGCCGGTGTGGCGGTTTCTCGCCGAGCGGAAGCTGCCGGTGCTCATTCATTTCGGGCTGCTCGGACATACGGGCGGCATCGCCTCGCACCTCAATATCAATCCGCTGGCGATCTTTAACGTGGCCCGGGAATACCCGGATATTCCGTTTATCATTCCGCATTTCGGCGCGGGCTATTTTCAAGAGCTGCTGCACTTGTGCTGGAGCTGTTCGAACATCTTCATCGATACGTCCGGGTCGAACCAGTGGATGCGCTGGACGCCGTACGAGTTGAACCTGGATATTCTGTTCCGCAAATGCTACGAGCTGATCGGTCCCGAGCGGATAATTTTCGGCACCGATTCCAGCAGCTTCCCGCGAGGGTTCGTCTACCGCTACTTGCAGGATCAGGTGCGCTCCTGCCGCGAGCTGCGGATGAACGAGACGGAGATCGAGAACATTTTCGGCAACAACGCGAGAAGACTGTTGAACTTAATATAGAAAAAAGGGGACTGGAAAACCATGAAGAGCATTCATCGTCAGCGTTATCGTTATACGCCTTGGAGCGCCGCAGCGCTTGCGCTTGGCTTAGCCGTGGGGCTGTCCGCCTGCGGCGGCTCCAAGGCGCCGGGGGGAGACGGCCAATCGGGGCAGGCCGCTCAGAAGACGACGGAATCCGGCCAAGAGGAGAAGGTGACCATCGAGTACTGGCAGTACCAGTACCCGGCGAAGGTCGAGCTGATCGCGGCGCTGATTGACGAGTTCCAGAAAAAGCATCCGAACATTACCGTCAAGCAGACGAACTTCCCGTACGACCAGTACAACGAGAAGGTGGCGACGCTCGTGCCCGCCGGGAAGGGACCGGACATTATTAACCTATATTACGGCTGGTTGCCGAAATACGTCTCGTCAGGCTATTTGCAGCCGCTGCCGGAGAGCGCCTTCTCCGAGGAGCAGATCAAGAAGGAGTTTTTCCCGTTCGTCGATACGGCCAAGCTGAACGGCAAATATTACGCGATTCCGACCGCCGTGCGCACGCTCGCCTTGTTTTACAACAAGGACTTGTTCACCAAAGCGGGGCTCGATCCGGGCAAGCCGCCGGCCACCTGGACCGAGTTGGTCGACACCGCGAAGAAACTGACGCAGCAGGACAAGAACGGGCAGTACGTCATCGAAGGGCTGGCCTGGCAGCCGAACGCGCAGCTTCATCACTGGTACCGCGACGCGCTCGTGTACCAGGCGGGCGGCAAAGATATCAGCGACGACCGGCGCAAAATATTGTGGGCGGATACTCCGGCCGGGCTGGAAGCGTTCAAGTATTTGATCGACCTGTCGCTGGTACATAAGGTCGGCACCAAGGACTTCTACAATGACGACATTACCGCCTTCAAGAAGGGCGTGGCCGCGATGAATATCGACGGATCGTTCCAGCTCGGGGGGATCAAGAAGGATTCGCCCGACCTCCAGTATGCGATTGCGCCTCTTCCTTCGTACAAGGACAAGGCGACACAGGTGTCCTTCTGGGCCAACTCGATTACGAAGGGCGTGAAGGGCAAAAAGCTGGAGGCGGCGACCGAGTTTCTGAAGTTTCTGACGAGCAAGGAAGTGCAGGAGCAGTGGGTGGAGAAGGTCGGGGAGCTTCCGGCGAAGCGAGAGGTCGCGCTGCAGGACAAATACGCGAAGGACGGGAAGCTCGGTCCGTTCATTCAGCAGCTGCCTTATGCGCATGCGCACTTCTTCGTGGACGAGAAGCTGGAGCGCGATTACTTCGTCGAAGCGGTCGATCAAGTGGCGCTGAAGCAGGTGCCGGTCGAGAAGGCGTACGACGAGCTGGTGAAGAAGACGCAGAAGCTGTTCGACGATTACTGGGCGAAGCAGGATAAAAAATAAGGCGGCGTGCGTGTTGCGAGAGAAAGGAGGACAGAAACGATGGAACGTGCCGAAGCGCTGCACGCTGTCAGAAGCCGGGCCCCTCAGAAGCGGAGGCTCGGCTTGAAAAAGCAGCGGTATGTGTTCGTATACACCAGCCTGCTGCTGCCGCTGCTTTTTTTTGTCTCGATCCGGATTTTGCCGATCCTGTATTCGTTTAACGTCGGCTTCCGGGAATGGGATATGCTGTCCGAAGAAAAGCCATTTGTCGGACTCGACAATTACGCCGCCTTGTTTCAGGACGAAGTGTTCCTGCAAGCGCTGAAAAATACGCTCGTCTACGTGCTGGCCGGCGTGCCAGGGCAAGTCGCCGCCGGATTGGCTGTAGCGCTGCTGCTGCAGCGCATCGGCCGGCTGCGCGGCTTGTTCCGCACGATCTATTTTATCCCGTACGTCACCAGCGTCGTGGCGGTCAGCTGGGTGTTCCGCTGGATGCTGATGAAGAACGGCGTCGTCAACGGTATTCTGCTCTCGCTCGGGCTCGATCCGCAGCTGTTCCTCGGCTCGCCGTCCCAGGCGATCTATCTGGTCATCGCCGCCATGATCTGGCAGGGCGTCGGCTTTCAGATGCTGATCTTCCTGACGGGGCTGGAGGGCATCCCGCGGCTGTACTACGATGCGGCCGCCATCGACGGTGCGGGTGCTTGGCAGCGGTTCGTGCACATCACGCTGCCGCTGCTCAACCCGGTGATCGTGTTTTCCGTCGTCATCGGCAGCATCGATTATTTGCAGTCGTTCACGCAGGTGCTCAACATGACGTCCGGCGGTCCGCTCAACTCGACCGTCTCGATTGTGCTGTACATTTACAATCTCGCATTTAAGCACTTCAATATGGGGCAAGCGGCGGCCGCTACTGTCGTTCTCTTCGCGTTGATCCTGCTCCTGTCGCTGCTGCAGCTTAAGGTGCTAAGCAAGAAGATCGAATATTAAGGAGGGGGAGATCGATGAGACTTGGCAGCTATGCACTGCTTACCGCGGGCACGCTCGTGATGGTATTTCCATTTTTTTGGATGGTCGCCACCTCGCTCAAGACTCCGCAGGATGTCTTCTCGCTCAGCCTCGTGCCGGATCGCGCGACGCTGGCCAATTATGCGGAATTGTTCGCCACGACGCCGTTTACGGAGTGGGTGTATAACAGCTTTGCGATCGCGGTGATCATGACGGCGAGCGTATGCTTGTTCGATACGGTCGCGGGGTATGTGCTGGCGAAATTTACGTTTGCCGGGAAACGGCTCATTTTCATCGTCATTCTCAGCACGCTGATGGTGCCTACCGAGATGCTGATCATTCCGTGGTATCTGCTGTCCGCCAAGCTCGGTTGGGTCGATACGTACGTCGGCGTCTTGTTTCCGGGGCTCGTCAGCGCCTTCGGTATCTTCCTGATGAAGCAGTTCATGGAGTCGGTGCCCTCGGACCTGCTGGACGCCGCGCGAATCGACGGTATGAACGAATGGGGCATCATGCTGCGCATCGCCGTGCCGCTTGTGAGCCCCGCGCTTGCGGCGCTGGCGATCCTGTCGTTTCTCGGCAGCTGGAACGCGTTCATCTGGCCGCTGATCGTGACGCAGACGGAGACGCATTTCACGATTCCGGTCGGTGTGGCGTTCTTCTCCAGCGAATTAAAGGACACGAGCGGCTGGGTGCTGATCATGACGGGAGCGACCGTCTCCGTGCTGCCGCTGATTCTGCTGTTTATCATCTTCCAGAAGCAGATTGTCCGCGGCATCGCGCTCACCGGGCTCAAATAGGCGGCCGCTTACAGAAACTTCCGCATCGAAGCCGACAGCTCACTGACGACCTTGCCGATCTCCTCGGGAGACAGATGAAATTCCTGCAGCGTCCACTCGATCAGCATCATGTGAAGGAGAGCCGAGAACGATTTCTGCCCGTACAGGCGGTAAATGTCGGACTGCGTGCCGCTTCCGCTTCGGCTTCCGCCGATAAACAGCTCGTCGTGGCAATCGCAGATGCTGCGGAAGATGAGCTGCCGGATTTTGCGGTCCTGGCCCTTGATGTTCAGGATCAGCGACGGGGGAATGTTGTCCTTCCAGGTACGGAACAGCAGCACGAACATCGCTTCCGTATACGGCTGCCCGCCGTCGATATGTTGCCACACGCCGCTCATCAACCGGGTCAAGTAATTCAATAAAATTTCGTCTTTGTCCTGAAAGTTCCGGTAAACCGTTTGGCGCGCAAGTCCTGCTTTATCTGCAATCTCCGTAATGGAGATGAGAGAGTAGGGCTTTTTTTCCATTAATTGAAACAGCGCAGTCTGAATCCATTCCTGCGACCGCAAGGAGAGCTTGCCCGTAGCCACGCCCAAGTGTGACACTTCCTTTCATCTGTCCATTTTCGCCCCTGGGGAGCGCCGAGGTTATTGCATAACCGGACGATTTCGTTTAATGTTACAAGTGTAACACAAGTGACAATTGTAACGCTTGTTTGGTTTATCGGCTGGATCCCGTCGGAACGGGAGTTTTTTCGAGTTTTCATTGATAATAATAATCATTATCGATAAAAGACCACTTGTTGATCGCTGAAAGGGGAAGTTATCGTTGTTGTTCAAGGGATTTGGGGGATTCGGGTTGAAAAAGATTTCCGTACTAGCGGTTGTGTTGGTTCTTGCTTTGGTCGCTGCGGCTTGCGGTGGCGGAGGGACCGGGAAGCCTGAAGCGGGGCAGCAGCCTTCGCAGCAGGAACCGGCGTCTCGCACGATTAAGCACGCTATGGGGGAGACGAAAATCACAGGCACGCCGCAGCGGGTCGTCGTTCTGACGAATCAGGGCACCGAATCGCTGTTGGCGCTCGGCATCAAGCCGGTAGCCGCTGTGAAATCATGGATTGGTGATCCGTGGTTTGAGCATATTAAGGAGCAGATGACCGACGTTAAGATGATCGGCGACGAAACGCAGCCGAATGTCGAGGTCATCGCGACGCTGAAGCCGGATCTGATTCTCGGGACGAAGGTGCGCCAGGAGAAAATTTACCAGCAGCTGTCGGCCATAGCGCCTACGGTATTTACGGAAAATCTGGGCGACAGCATGATCGACAACTTCAAGCTGTATGCCGCGGCGCTCAACAAAGAAGCCGAAGGCAAGGCCGTGCTGGACGATTACAACAAAGCGGTCGAGCAGACCAAAGCGCACTTGGGCGACAAGAAGAACATGCGCGTGTCGCTGGCCCGCTTCCAGCCCGGCAAGGTTCGCGTCTATTACAAGAACAATTTCGCCGGAATTATTTTGAGCCAGCTCGGCTTTGCACGTCCAGATGCTCAGAACAAGGACGATTTCTCCGCGGACATTACGCAGGAACAGATGACCGTGCTCGACGGAGACGTGATGTTCTATTTCGTCTCGGACCGTCAAGGGGACACTGGAGCCAAGAAAACGGCCGAGGAATGGCTGGGTAGCCCGCTCGCGCAAAACATGAACGTCGTCAAAACGAAACGGGCCTTCGTCGTCAACGAGCCGATCTGGAATACGTCCGGCGGCATTATAGCGGCCAAGCTGCTGCTTGAAGACATTCGCAAGCGGTTCGACAGTCTGTAGATTTGTGCAGGAGTTTTGATTGGAAACCGGTTTAAAAACTTGCCAAAAATCAGGCAAGTCTGCATGTTGAGAAAGTGATCAAATGGGCCAATAGAGGTTACGTGAGGGGTGGGGTATCCACTTCCGACCGCTGCTCCACCCCGCAAAGTGAAGTTGAATCAAGGAAGCTTAGTCCGATTACTTTGCGGGGACCCCGGGTCCTCGGGGAATTTGATTAAAGCCGCTTAGTAGCGGACATTTCCCGAAGACAAAGGCGGCCGCTATCGCTTCTCCAGTGGATACCCCACGTCCGTATGCATCTCTATTTTTGTAAAAGCCCACTTTTTCAACATTTTGACTTGCCAAAAATCAGGCAAGTTTTTTTGTTTTGGAATAAGCACCTTATATGGAATGATCATTATATCGAAATAAAGAACCTTGTTGGCGCTATCCCTTGGTTCGATTAATGTAATCAATAAAAGCCTTCAAAGGTTTTTTATTTGGCGGAAATATATCATCCGGCAGTTCATCAATATTAAACCACTTCAATTCTGTTGTTTCGTTGGTTTGTGATAACAAATCTCCTGAAAAATCTCTGCATACATAAACGATGCCGATAGTATAAACCTCATCACCGTTTGGATATGTATACAGCCTGTCTTCTCCCGAAAAAACACCTAAAAGCTCAAGATCATTAGCTATTAAACCTGTTTCTTCCTGTAACTCTCGTTTTGCGGCTTCTTCTACAGTTTCACCTATTTCAACAGCACCGCCGTGCATTGCCCAGCAATGATTGTCCCTGCGCTTTTGCAAAAGTACTTTTCCATCTTTATATATAAAGACACCAGCCGCAATAACGATTAATCTTTCATGTCCGATTTTTTTTCTAATGCTGCTAATGTATCCAGCCAAACGATTCACCCTCCCGAAATATAAATTAGCCACTTGCCTGATAACAGCACAAAACTACTCTTCCAATATCTTATCATTACCAATCCACAAAACCTATTTCTATTTAACAGATGCATTACATTGAACCGAACCATGAACAACGGTCTTGATCATTACGCTAACGGACAGGTTAATTGAAATAGTTGTAATTTAAAGTTATTTTTGTTATCATGCCTAAAAGTTAAGGAAAGGAGCATTATCATGAGTTGCTCATGTTTTCCAGTAATTGATAAGTGCCCTGAATCTAAGTGATAAATTTTAGATAAGGGGTTTTATAAATGTTTTTACAGAAACGAATCATCCAATCAGTTAAAGAGAATTGTGAACAAAACTCCAATGTAGCTTCATGTATGATGTATGGTTCCTTCACTAAAGGTGAGGGGGATCAATACTCTGATGTTGAGTTTTATATATTTATTAAGGACGATAAATTTGAAAATTTTCAATCAAGACAATGGACTGCCGAAATTGCTTCTTATGATTTGATGTTTCAAAATGAGTATGGAACAGAAGTTGTTATTTTTTCTAACTTGATTCGAGGTGAATTTCATTTTTTGCCAGAATCTAAAATAGAAGTAATAAAAACTTTCAAGCCCACTGGAGTTTTTCCCGATACAGATTCCATGTTTATTTACGACACTACAGGAATGTTGAAGCAATGTCTGGATCACTTAGGTGGGGATGGCCCAGAGCGAATGACAAATGAGAATGTGAATTTTGCTTTTAATAATTTTGTGAATGCTTGGTTAATGGGAATAAACGTATTGAAAAGAGGAGAATTAGCACGTTCTTTAGAAGTTCTGACATATGTGCAAAAGTATATTTTGCATTTATTAAGAATTAAGGAACAGAATGTAGAACGGTGGCTAAATAGCACTAAGAATTTAGAGAATGATCTGACTTCAGAAGGATATACAGATTACTCTTTAATAACCTCTAAGTTACAAAAAGACGATTTGGAGAACGCATATACTCATGCATTGATGGTCGCAGAAAAATTAATAGAGAGTTTAAGGCCTAAATACGATTTTGAGGTAGATATGCATATAATTAATAAACTTCGCCACTGTCTATAAATTAATAATATTCAAGAAAGCACTGCGCAGTTGATCAGTGCTTTCTTTACATTCCCCCAGGCCATAAGCTGCAAATTTTTTTGCAGAAATTCATCACACTTGGATTCGGATTCGACAGGGATATCGTCTTTTGTGGAGTAGGAAATCATCATTCCTTATGTCTTTTGTACTTTTCGCCAGTATTGACGCGTTTCTTCTTCACGTACGATATACCCGAGTTTTATAAGTTCTTTTCGAAGGTCTTTTATATCTTTAACGTCTTTCTTTTGCAATGCAATTTCTCTCGCCCTCATTAAAGCATTAGCAGTTGTTGATATATCAGGCGTATCAGGCACCCATCGTCTATACTCACATTTAAATGGATCCCCTTCCGACGACCAGGAATAACCGTGTCTCTTGAAACCATCAACGACCATTTTGGGGGATTCATCAATTTTCTCCCGTGCAAGTTCATATCCTGATTTCCCGAGGATCACCAGTTGTTTCTCATCTAAGAAAACAGTGTCGATCTCCTTTTGTCCGATTGTTTGCTTGAGTCCATCTTTATCAAGTTGAACTTCTTCATCAGTAATTGTTACAACAAGTGTCTCCTTCACCGCGATAGAGGCAACCACGAGACCTGCGATTAAACCCAGAAGCGCCAGAATCGTATCCAACAAAATGCCACTAAAGGAGTTGATTAGTTTCAAAGGTCCCTCAAATGGCACCCACGGAAGTTTTAATGCCCAGGCTGCCAGTTTCGGCAGGAAATAGCCCAGTACAAGTCCTGCTGCTCCAAATCCTCCATACAAGCTGATTCCTGTTGTTGCAGAAAAGCCTACAACAGTTTTTTTATTGTTTGGTGATATAGCTCCCGTCATTTAGTTCACCTTCCATTGTCTAAGGGTTTCTTTTCCTTTGGGCTGATGACGGCTGTCTCAACAATGTTTACGAGTTCGCTACTATATGTTTCCAGATCAACCTTCTTTGTTATTGGAGTGTTAAGCATATACTCTCCAATGGCACCTTGAATCAAATTGGACATAACATCAACATTAAATTTTCCAAAGACTCCTTGTTCTTGGCCATCGTGTAGTATTTGTTGAAGTTCATTCATGAGGAGATCTTCCTGGTCATCACTTAACTTATAGTACGGAATATTCTCGGGTGTTCTGGCATTAAAAATAATTTCTAACAGGGCTGTATTACGTTCATGATGGGTACCTTGATAAGCCAGGCTTGCCGATATAAATGCATTCAGTTTTTTCTGAGGAGTATCTTCTTTACCTACTCTCTCCAATATATACGCAGTAGATCTTTCTAAAAGGCTGTTTAGTAAATGATTCATCAAATCACTTTTATCCGAAAAATGATAAGAAATCAGTCCTGTGCTTATTCCCGCATTTTTTGCAATTTGAGCAAGGCTTGCTTTTACGTAACCAATATCATCAAGTGTTCTGATCGCGGCTTCTATAATTTGTTCACGTCTTGCTTCAGCGATAAACGACTGTTTTCCTTTTTCTTTGTTAGCTTCCTTCATTACACTCACTCCTTTGATTATTTTATTAACCATTCAATTTTTTGTTTAGTTGATCAATAAAATAATATCATAAAAAAATATGAAGTCAACGCATTCGGATAGAACAGCATCCCCCAGAATAGCTGTGAAGGTCCAAGCTCCTAGCCCCGTCAGTGCCTATCTATAAGTGGATCTTAACGTTGTTTCTCCATTTGCACGAGGAATCCAAAGGAGTGTCTAGTCCAGCAAAGTGAACAATTGTTGACTTCACGGTCAAGAATTGATATCATGGCGCTATGAGCAGACCAAGAGAATTTGATGTCGATCGTGCACTGCACCAGTCTATGGAAGTGTTCTGGAAGAAAGGCTTTAAGTCGACTTCCTTTGAGGATTTGACCCGTACGACGCAGGTTAAGAAGCAAAGTTTGTATTGCGTATTTGAAGATAAGCGGGCCTTGTTTTTAAAGGCGCTGGCGCTGTATCGCGAACAGAGTATATCCGTGCTGGAAGAACTGGCCTCTCGGGAGGAAGTGTCCCCCTTGAAAAAGCTGGAGGCCATACGCGATGCTAAGCTATGTCAAGGCAACGAAACCATTCGTAGAGGATGCCTCATAGTCAATTCCGTGCTGGAATTCGGAACCGACGACGAGGAGGTAACCCACGAAGTAGAGATGATGTTCGCCAAGGTCGAACAAATACTGGAGAAGATCATCCGCAGCGGTCAGGAACAGCAGCTCATTACGACCCGCCATACCAGCCAAGAGCTTGCTGCTTATCTGAACAATGCGCTTCTCGGTGCGAAAATCATGGAGAGATCGGGCGCTTCCCGAGAGCGGATCGATGCGGTCTTGCGTACGTCTTTTGCGATGCTTGAACGTTGATCTTTTTTTTGCGAAGTTTTTGACTACGTAGTCAATAAAGGATTTGGTTGGTAAACAATGGATGACCTAAGGGAGATTGGGGTAGATTAAAGGAGGTGGTTCTCCGGGATTATCCAAGTACATGAGTGAACATCCCAATTTGCTGCTGACTGTAATCTTTAAACGCTGATGACAACATGTAGGGTTATTTACATAATTCAATCCAATCTAATTAAATTTGGAGGTTATTATGAGTTATTCTCAATCTGTTCAGGCCTTGTTCGAACCGTTCACAGCCGGAAAAATGACTCTGTCTAATCGTATCGTGATGGCACCGATGACCCGGCAATTTTCCCCGGACGGCGTACCGGGGGCGGATGTGTCCGCCTATTACCGCCGCAGGGCCGAAAACGGTGTCGGACTTATCGTGACGGAAGGTACGGTGATCAACCATCCGGATGCGTCCAATTCCGCCAACGTACCGCATTTCTATGGCGAAGCTGCATTAAACGGCTGGGCAAACGTAGTGACTGAGGTACACAAGGCGGGCGGACGGATCATACCGCAGATTTGGCATATGGGAGCGCGAGGCCATGTAGGCGATTATTCGGAATCGGAAATCGCCGCGCTCGTCCAAGGCTTCGCACAGGCAGCATCCGAAGCCAAGCGGCTTGGCTTCGACGGCATCGAGCTCCACGGTGCGCATGGATATTTAATCGACCAATTCTTCTGGGAGAAAACCAATACGCGAACCGACAGCTATGGTGGCGACATGGTTGCGCGCACCCGCTTTGCAGTAGAGGTTATCGAAGCTTGCCGCCGCGCCGTCGGGCCGGAATTCCCGATCGTGCTGCGTTTCTCGCAATGGAAGGCGAGTGACTACACAGCGAAATTGGCTGAAACGCCGGAGCTGCTGGAACAGTTCCTGGCGCCCTTGATCGACGCCGGCGTCGATATTTTCCACTGCTCAACGCGCCGTTTCTGGGAGCCGGAGTTCGAAGGCTCGGACCTGAATCTTGCCGGATGGACCAAAAAGTTGACGGGGAAACCGACGATTACGGTTGGATCAGTTGGTCTCGACGAGGACTTTATGAGTCTCTTTACCGAAGGAAAGGGAGCTGATAATTCGAAGATCGACGGGTTAATCGAGAGGCTGGAACGTCAAGAATTTGATCTGGTAGCCATAGGTCGGGCGTTATTGGTAGACCCTACTTGGGCAAACAAGATCCGCGAAGGCCGAACAGCCGAATTGGTCCCCTTTACGTCTGAGGCAGTGAAAACACTTTATTAAGTAGCAGGAGTCCCTGCTATAGCGCAGCAAAAACGGCAATCCGAAGGAGGCGCTGCTTCCCGGATTGCCGTTTTCATTTGCTGCGGATCAAGAAGGGTAAAGGATGATGTTATGATACATCGTCTTCTGATCCGTTTTATTCGTATAAATATGGCTTTGGTCCGCCGTAAACCGAAGCGCGTCCCCCACCTTCAGCGTGTACGTCTTCTGCTGGATCGTGATGTCCAGCTCCCCTTGCATCATCAAAATGTACTCTTCGATCCCCTCGTTATGAGGCTCCGAAATGTGGGTGCAGTTCGCTTCCATTTCTACCGTATAAATTTCAAAGCGCTTCTGCTGGTCGAACGGAACGAGTGGGAACGCCCGGTACCGGCCCTCTTCCTCCACAAAAGGCTCCAAATTCTCAAAGCGGAAATGCGTGACCTTGGCCGGTTCCTCTTCGATCAGAGACGTAAACGAGATGCGCAGCCCGTTCACGATTTTCCACAGGATCGAGATCGTCGGGTTCGAATCGCCGCGTTCGATTTGTCCTAACATCGCTTTGCTGACCCCTGTCAGCTCCGCTACCTGGTCGAGGCTGAGCGAGCGGGCTTTGCGGATGGCCTGTAGGCTTTTGCCGATTTTCTTATGAATTTGTTCGTGCTCCATGATATCCTCCCATGCTGCTTTACTCTCTCCATTATAAACGAACGGCGGTAGCGCACAACGGTTCTGTTGGGATTTGCCGGCGGGAAGAAAATTTTTTTCCAAGGTGACGGTTTAACCTATGTACAATATCACGTACATATGTATAATATAGTGTAAGTACACCATAGCGCACAATGGTTTATTATATTATACAACATCCGGCGGAGGGATGCACGATGGGAACAACGATGATAGGGCTTGTGAAGGAAAAGCGGGCGTTCGGCGCGGTATTGAAGGAGGTTCCCGTTCCGGTGTGCGGTCCCGATGAAGTGCTGGTCCGGGTGAAAACGACTTCAATCTGCGGTACAGATTTACATATTTACCAATGGGACGCCTGGGCGGAGCAAACGGTGGTCACGCCTAACGTATTCGGCCATGAATTTGCCGGTGTCGTAGAAGCCGTAGGCAGCCGGGTCACGAACGTGAAGCTCGGGGACCGCATCTCGGCGGAAGGACACATCGTCTGCGGCGTCTGCAAGGCCTGCCGCACCGGCAACGCGCACGTCTGTCCGAACACGAAAAGCTTCGGCATTACCGCACCGGGCTGCTTCGCCGACTACGCGGTCGTCAAAGCGACCAACGTGATTCACAACGATCCGCAGCTGCCCTTCGAGCTCGCTTGCTTACAGGACCCGCTGGGCAATGCCGTACAGACGGTGCTTTCCGGCGACATCGTCGGCAAGTCGGTGGCTGTCATCGGCACCGGACCGATCGGCTTGATGGCGGTAGCGGTGGCCAAAGCATGCGGAGCGGGTACAGTGATGGCGGTGGACGTAAACGCTTACCGCTTGGGACTAGCCCGTACGATGGGAGCAGACGTGACGATTAACAGCAAGGAGACATCCATGGTGCAGGCGATTATGGAGCATACCGGCGGGGAAGGGGCGGAAGTGGTGCTGGAAATGTCCGGTCACCCGGACGCGATCCGCGGAGGTTTCGAAGCGGCGGCTCCGGCAGCCCGCGTTTCGCTGCTGGGTATCCCGACCCGGGAGGTTTCGCTCGACCTGTCGCGGCATATTATTTTCAAGGGGATTCGCGTGGAAGGCATTACCGGACGGCGCATGTACCAGACTTGGTACCAACTCAAAGGCTTGCTCGACCGGGTGCGGATCGATCTGAAGCCGCTCATTTCGCACACTTTTACATTGGATCAGTACGAGGAAGCTTTCGCGCTCGCGGCTTCCGGTCAATGCGGCAAAATCGTATTTCACCACGACGCGGATACACAATCAACCAATAAGGGGGAGCTAGTTCATGGTCAATTGGAACTCACTGCGGGATGAATTGGAGCAAGCGAAGCAGGAAGGACGGTATCGTCCGCTTACGGTCTGGGAGAGCCGCTCAGGCACTTGGATGACGCTGAACGGCCGCCGGCTGTTGCAGATGTCTTCGAACAACTATTTGGGACTGACCGATCACCCGGACTTGAAGGAAGCGGCCATTCGGGCCATTGAGCAGTACGGCGTCGGCAGCGGCTCGGTGCGCACCATTACGGGCACGCTCGACATTCACGACCGGCTGGAGCAGGAGCTGGCCCAGTTTAAGGGAACGGAAGCGGCGCTCGTATTCCAATCCGGATTTACGACGAATCAAGGCGTGCTCTCGTCCATTCTCGGTCCGGACGATGTCGTCATCAGCGATGAGCTGAACCATGCGAGCATCATCGACGGCATCCGGCTGACGAAGGCGCACCGGAAAATATTCGCGCACAAAGATATGGACCAACTGGAAGCCGTGCTCAAGGAAAGCGCTGGGTTTAAAAAGCGCGTCGTCGTGACGGACGGAGTATTCAGCATGGACGGCGACATTGCCCCGCTGCCGAGCATTGTGGAGCTGGCGGAGAAATACGACGCCTTCGTTTATGTCGACGACGCTCATGCGAGCGGCGTGCTTGGCAAGAACGGCAAAGGCTCGACTGACCACTTCGGGCTGAACGGGCGGGTGCACATTCAAGTAGGCACACTGTCCAAGGCTGTCGGCGCGGTCGGGGGCTATGCCGCGTGCGATAAGGTATTGAAGGATTATTTGATTCATAAAGCGCGTCCGTTTCTGTTCAGCACGTCGCAGACGCCTGCGGTGGCGGCTACTTGCCTCGCGGCGATTCAAGTGCTCAAACAAAGTGACGAGCTGATCAAGAAGCTGTGGGCGAACGCCTCGTATTTCCGCTCGAAGGTGCAGTCGCTCGGATTCGATACGGGCGGGAGCGAGACGCCGATCGTCCCGGTCATCGTGGGGGACCCGGCGAAGACGATGCGCTTCTCCGACCTGCTGCTGGAGGAAGGAATCTTCGCGCAAGGTATCGTCTATCCGACGGTTGCGATGGACAAAGGCCGGGTACGGTTTATTGTAACCGCAGGGCATACGCAGGAGGATCTTGATTTTGCGTTGAACGCACTGGAACGCGCGGGCAAGCAGCTGGGATTGCTGGGATAAAGGGAAAAAGGGCAAGCGGCCGTCTCTCGTGGAGAGAAGCGGCCGCTTGTTGTTTTCAACCTTTTTTATTTCAAACCCGCCGAGACGGCTTCCCAGAACCTTTGATCTTCCATGCCCATAGCGTATACCGATACGCCGGCAAGCCAGTAGGTTTCGGTATATTGCGTCTTTTGCTTGATCGATGCCTCGTCTTCGTACCAAACGACATGCTTGGAACCGTCCGTATCCGTGTAGTTGAAATACATCGATCCCGTCACGGCATCCCGTATCGGGGTGGCTTTGGTGGAAGCGATCAGATTAGGCATATCCTTCCACTCGATTAATCGATTGCTTTTGTTCGACGGATCGGACAAGTTCCAGTCATTGCCGTACGCCGGAAGCCCCATAAGCACCTTCTCCGAAGGAACGTACGTGATCGCGAAGTGGAGAGCGGCTTCGATCCACGGATTGCTTGCGACCGACCCCGGATCGCTCCATACGCCATGCTCGTCGTAGGTCATCACTTGAATGACGTCGGCGGCCTTGCCCAGCTCCTCAAAATCGAAAGCCCCCGTCCATGAATCCGACGGATCGTCCTCCGACTTGGCGGGAACCGAGACCATGGTCAGGAATCCGTTTGCCTTCATTTTGCCGGCAACCTCTTGAACGAATTTCGTCATCGCCGCGCGATCCTCGGGCAAAACCGCTTCGAAGTCGATGTTAATCCCTTTGTATTTATTTTTTTTCACCAGATTGAGCATATTTTTGATCAGGTTGTTTTTGGCTGTCGGGTTCGTCAGGACATTGTGCGCGATATTGCTGTCCCAATCGTGATCGCGGTAATTGGACACCAAGGCGTAAGGCAGCACCTTCACCGAATTGGCGTAGTTCATGGCTTGCGTCGGTACTTTGCCGATGATATTTCCGTTGATATCGGTATTAAACGTATCTGTGGAAATTTGATTCATGTAACTGTGAAACTTAGGAAAAGCTTCGGTAGAATCCTCCGTATAATAACCGAGAACCGTTGGGGCCGCCGCGTAAGATTTTGTCACGCTGACGGAGAGCGCGGATGCTAACAAAGCCGTGATGGCAAGAGCCTTCAGTGCCTTTCTGTAATTCATATCATTTTCCTCCTCTAGTGTCGTGCTTGATTTGCTGTTCATATGTAGGGCGTATGGGCTCTGCTAAAAATTTATAGCGTATCAGCTTCTGTTAAGGTTAAAACCAGCTTTTGCTAAGCCGATTTCCTTTATTATCCACTATTTTAATTCTAAAATATATTTCGACTGCACCTGATGAATAGTTTATAGCTTCACAAAAACGACATGAAACATCCAGTGAATATCTATGTAAAAATTTATATAGAGAACAGGGCTTTATTCATTGCGGGTATTTTAGGGGGAAGTGGGTTATATGCAACCGATTAACTATGGGCGGAATGAGCTTTGGCGACGAATTTGTCTTGCTGGCGATTTTACGTGGAATTGATGTGGATTTCCTTGTGATCGAGGTCCCCAAGGCAAAGGTGGTCAAGTCTTGGGGACCCTTCAAAACGACATTTCAGCGACATTATTCCGCGAAAAGTCCTTCCGGAAGCTTCGCTTCCCACGAGGCGGGAGCTTCGATGCCGAGCGCCCGGACGACGACGGCCGTCGTGTCGGTGATCGTCATCGTGCCCTGAAGCGAAGCGCCGCGCCGGATGCCCGAACCAACGCAGCCCCAAAAGATCGTCTTGTCCATCGGGTGATCGCTGCCGTGGTCCCGCGGGTCGGCTCCGCCGCCGCCATGGTCAGACACAAGGATGAGCAAGCTGTCATCCAAAAGTCCCGTTTGTTCGATCGCATCGAGGATAAATCCCGTATGCTCATCCGCTTCTTCGATCGCCCGCAGCTGTTCGGGCGTATTGTACCCGTGCCGGTGACCGGCCGCGTCCGGCAAATCCAGCTGAACGTACATCAGCTTCAGTTCGGGGTGCTCCCGGATATAAGCGGCTGCGGCCAGCGATAGGTCGCGGTCCTTCATCGATACTTTATGGACGCCGATGGACGGTTCGATAATGCCGTCGTTGATCGGGGACCACGCGCTGAATGCGGCCAATACGGCGTCGGGACAGGCCTCGCGTACGACGCGAAAGATCGACGGATACGGCGAGTCGTCCGGGTACGTGTGGCTGCTTGCGGCTTCGTTGGTCAACCCGTGTTTGTCCGGCGCGACCCCGTGCAAAAGCGATCCCCAGCATTGTGCGCTAATCGTCGGCGTCGCCGTCTGGGCTTGGAAGTCGAACGTTCCCATCCGGACGAGCCGGTCCAAATTCGGCGTATTCGCAGACGTTACGAAATTGCCTGCTCCGTCCCAGCCGATAATAATGACACGAGCGATTGGTTTCATGGATAAGCTCTCCCCTTTCGTTACGTTTATCATAATCCTCGTTAGGGGAAAAAGTCAAACTAAATCCAAGAAAACGCAACTAAATACACAACCCTTGTAGAGAAGAGGAACTCCTTTGAACAACAACGCTTCTATTGCTGCAGCATGGACTTCATTTGTTGGCGCCATGAATCGAAAAGCCGGCCGTTTCGACTGCTGTTTAAACGGCCCGGCCTTGCCGGAAGAAATTGCCGACATCGAGCGCCAAATGGGAATGGAGCTGCCTTCGGAGCTGAAACAGCTGTACATGCTGAATAATGGGCAGACTCACCAGTACGGCGTCGTTTACGGCTTGGATTTTTTGTCGGTTGAGGAAATGTTCCGCAGATGGAGCGAGTGGAAGGAGCTTATCGAGTCGGAAGGGGACGAAGGCTCGCGGGAACTCGGAGAGTTTTGCCAATCCCATCCGGTCGGAGTCATTCGCCCTTGATAATCCACCGTCTGCACGTTCCCCCGTACCAGGTATGTGATGGAGCACCATGTACCTAGTTTTCATTATTTGATTCAAAGTTCTTGACTATGACGTTAGGTCATAGCGCATAATTCTCTCTATGAATACATAACTAGGAGTGAAAGAAATGAATATAAGAACATTACGTTCAGACCAAATTTATCAAAAAATTGCCCAAGCTTCGCCCGAGGAAAAGCTTGAATTATTCAGAGACGAAATGATGGCTCCCTTTATGAAACAATGGCAAATCCAACAGATCCCTTTTAGAGCTGAAGAGGCGAACGGTTTTGACGTGATTACGATGAATAATATGATGCATCGATCCCCAGATCAGATTACCCAGCAACTCTTACCTGAGATAGAGTTGATTTCGTCAGATTCTTTTTGGTCAGAGTGTGAACACGCGGTAAGGAAAAGCCTCGGTCTATTTATAGAACATGAAATAAGTCTCCCCGTATCTGAATATTTGTTTTCCATTCAGCTAGGGAATCCGGAAAGCCGTGCCTTAACAATAAACGAAGGATATAGCGGCTTTGGGGGCATTCCCGGGTTTATCTGGGGTACACTCTTGCCAAATGAGTACACGATTCCTCGAATGAAGGCTGCGCTGGCGCACGAATGCAACCATAATGTGCGATATCAATTTATTCAGTGGGATCACACCGTTAATTTGGGCGAGCTAATTGTAAGTGAAGGATTAGCTGAAAACTATGCTACGTTCATGTTTGGAGAAGAATTGCTCGGCCCTTGGGTAACGAAAACAAACGCAGAAACACTTAACAGGCGCATAAAGCCTGTGCTTAGAGAGCAATTGCAATTAACCGGGTTTGATAAATTTGCCTCGTATCTTTACGGTGACGAGATCGCAAAACTTCAAAACTTTAAACCGGTTAATATGCCTTATAGCGCTGGCTACGCTTGCGGATATTATTTAATCCAATATTATTTAAGAAAAACAGGAAGAACGATCTTTGAGGCCACAATAACACCTGCTGCTCAAATACTAGACGAAGTAAAAGGATTTTGGGATGAAGAAACCATTATTAGCTGTTAAAGATATTGTTCAGATTACAGGCATTACAGGTCGGACCCTGCATTATTACGATAGAATTCATTTATTTAAACCGACACATCTGACGGAAAAAGGGTATCGCCTATATGATCGAAGCAGTTTGGAAAAACTTCAAACTATTTTGTTCTTAAAGGAATTGGATTTTTCCTTGAAAGAAATTGCGGACATTGTAAAGCTGACCAAGCAAGAACAGAAACAAATATTAAAGAAGCAGAGACAAACCTTATTATCGAGAAAACAAAGACTAGAAACAATCATGGTAGCTCTCGAAGAATACGTTTCGGGGAATGATATTAGTAATTTGCAAATATTCAATAGTTCTTTGCCATTGAAAGAACAATATGCAAATGAGGCAAGATTCATTTATGGTGAAACAGAAGCGTATAAAGAGTTTAATGAAACGTTGGAAAAATTATCACCAGATGATAAAGAGAAACGTTTTCAATCCATGGAGGAAATATTCAAACAAATTGCGTCTTGTGTCGATCAGGATCCTTCCTCCGATGAAGTTCAGCAATTAATCGAGGAGTGGAAAAAAAATCTAATGCAATTCATGACATGTGATGCAGAGTTACTGGCTTGCATTGCCAATACCTACAAATTCGATGCAAGATTCAAAAACTATTTTAATCAATATAGCAATGAGGATTTAGCAGATTTTCTTTACAGTGCTATAATGCATAATATCAATCGGTAAATATCTCAATGAATGGTAAATGCTCAACTGCCGGTCTTAAACCAACAACGTGATGGTACTCAAGAATTATATTATTCAGCGAATCACGTGAGTTTCAAATTCAATAAAGTATACATTCAACGGAGAACGTTAGTCGAATGACGACAGCGGCAGTCTAAGACTTTATTTATCAAGTCTTGGTCCGCCGCTGCTTTTTTTATTGGATCAGTCTAAAACTTATTTTTCAAAAGCTGACAATTCTTCAATTCTGGCGGTTGGATACGACCGAGGAGGACATTCAGACGTGGATTCTGCGAACGGATGAGGGTGAGGCATTGGAGCTTGAGTGGACTTGACGCCGGAGGAGGTAAGGCGCTGTCAGTCGGACTTGTGGCTGTCCCGATCCATTGAGCTGCGCGAGGATGGTTCGGGCACGATTCGCACAAAGATGAGCGCGTTGTACACGCCATGGGCGGTGCACCTCTTCCTGGGCTTCGGCACGGAGGCAAACGTGAAGCATCCCTCAGCGGTGCGAGAGCGAATACAAAGCAAACTCCATGAGATGTTTAATCAATATGCGATTCGAAATGATTATCATTATATTACCATAGAAGGAATTTATAGGAATCGTGTCGAAGGATGTTTAAAGAAAGGAAAAAAATCAATTCGCAGAAGAGAGGAGGAATGGCTTGGAACTAACGGAACGGCACTTTCGCTTGGTTCGGGGGAGGGAGCAGCGACTGAAAGCGCTGCCCTATCCCCTCGCACTATCCAGCGAAGCCTATTCAACGGTCAACAGCTGTTCCGTGAAACCGCCAATTTCAAGCTGCCGGTCGATAAAGTGGATCTCCAAGATCCAGTCCCGCGGACGGCCGTTCTGATCCGGGTCTCTCATGGGAACGTGATTGTCGGGATGAATGTAGTTCTCGACTTCTTCGCCCTGGATCTGCTCGTGAGGGAATTCGCCGATGAGATGTCCCGCGTGCGTGCCTCCGAATTCCCAGCCGTATTTTGCCGCAAGCCCGCTTACAAAAGCAAACAGCTCGCTGCCGGTAATCTGGGGCTGGGATTGGAAGAAGGCTTTCCCTTCCGCCCATGCCAGAGCGATGTCGCTCTGCAGCTTTAATTTGATCGGGTCGTCGCCCAGCACGTAGGTGCGGCCGAAATCGGCTTCCCAGTCTTCGAAGATCGGACCAAAGTCGAGAAACAAAATATCTCCCTCGGAAACGGTCAAGTCCGGGGGATTTTCCCGGTAAGGGTACAGCGTATTTCTGCCGGCCCGTACGATGCGCTTGTGCCAATATTTTTTGATGCCGAACATTTGGAACGCCAGCTCGTAAATTTCACGATTGATTTGCTTTTCGGTCACGCCGCTGCGCAGAAGGCCTTTTTCTTCGATCGCTCTGAACAGCTCGGCCGCTTTCGTCTCGGCCTCCCGCAGCGATAAGTGTCGTTGGGTCATATTAGAATTCATGCGCTAAGCTCCTTCAGCTTGGATATAATATTTTGTTCCACCCGGTCATCCATTGGAATTTGTTCTTTGGCGATACGAAGCAGAGGTGCGAATTCCCCGATGACGACGGAATGGAGGGCCTTTTCGAACAGCGGGAGATCGTTCATATCATTGCCCAGGCAAATAAACGGCTCCAGCTCAAGGCCGGTTTGCTTCAGGCCTCTCATTTTGTTGACGTTGCTCGAAGTAATATCCAGGATGCCTTCTGCCGAATGATAATGAATCGTCACATCCAGCCGGGAAATGGTGTCCGCCAGTTCTTCAAACCTGTCGCACGCCAACACGACAATTTTAACGAAAGCTTCGATCCGGGTCACGTCTACGCATTCCGCAAGCTTGTTCTGGTCCAGACTCATGAGCAGAGGATGAGGCCGATGCGACTTTAAAGCATAGTTCAGCTTGTCGTCAATCAAATATTCGGCCTGGAATTCATCCAGAATGGCTACGATTTCACGGGCCAGTTCGGCGGGAATGGCATTCAAGTAGAGAGGCTGTCCTCGGTAATGAGCCATCGCTCCGTTCGCTCCGATGAGAAGGTGGTCATGAAACCGCTCGTCCAGAACGGGCAGCATATCACGGTAAGGCCGAGCGGAAGCGAAGCCGATAAAATGGCCGGCTTCCTGCAATTCCAGCAAACAATCCAGAATGCTCTTGGAAATGGGCTGCCCTTTAAAGCAGATCGTCCCGTCCATGTCGAAAATAAAGTTCATCTGTCATTCACCTCGCTAGCAGTACTACTACCAATCATAATGAATTTGGGTGACAGCGAAAGGGACAGAATCACGAAAATCGGTGGGACAAGGCAATTCAAGCGGGGCCGAACCAAGCTTCGGTCAACCGCCGGATGCCCATGCGAATCTCATCGCAGCTCAAGGCTCCATAACCAAGCAGTATGGTAGGATACTCGCCTGTAGGATGAAGCCAGTATCTGGATGTCCCGTAAACCTTGACGCCTTTTTCCAACGCTGACGCAATGAGCTCCGATTCGGATTTCGTTGTTTTCACGGTTAGGATAGCGTGCAGCCCGGTATCTTTTCCCTCGACCTCCACAAAGTACGACTCGTACCGGGATATGGCTTCGAATAGAGCTTCCCGTTTCTCTTCATAGTGCTTCCGCATCTTAAGCAAATGCTTATGCCAATAGCCGTCGGCTATATAGTGAGCCAAGGTCAGCTGATCGAGCCGCGAAACAGGCTGGTCGTATTCCCTTACTTTCAAGCGAAATAAAGGCAGCATCGCCTTGGGAAGCACCAGATAGCTTAGATTGGCGACCGGCAGCAAAGTTTTTGAAAAGCTTCCGATGTACATGATCTTCTCGGGGGCCAGACTTTGAATGGACGGCAAATAACGATCGTCATACCTGAACTCCCATTCGTAGTCATCCTCGATGATGTATTTAACCGAACCCGCACCTGCGCGTGAACGGACCCAACGAATCAACTGCTGCCGTTTGTCTTGGGACATCGCCAGCTTGTTTCGGAATTGCTGGGAAGGACTCACATACACCACATTTGCCCTGCTCTTCTCAAGCTCTTCGATCGAAATACCGTCTTCGGCCAGCGGAATCGCACGGACTTGAAAGCCATGGTTGATCAACGTATTTCTTGCCCCGTCGTAGCCGGGGTTTTCGACACCGATGACATTCCGGTTCCTGTCCAGAAGCTGACTTAACAGGGATAAGAGCTGCTGAGGCGTAGAGCCGATAATCATCTGCCCGGGCCCGGACACCACGCCTCTGGACTCATACAGCAGCCGTGACAGCTCGTTTCTTAACAGGTACTCGCCTTGGGAGTTTCCTTCCACTTCATACTTGCTTTGATAATGAGCGATCAGCGTGTTGCGCGCTTTGTTCCATGAGTGGAACGGAAAAGCGGACAGCTCGATATTCCCGTATCGAAAATCGATTTGGATCTCTTTGTTCAAGGCGTCGCTTGAAGCCGATCCCGGATCAGGAACGAATGTTTCGGCTTGATGAACCACCTGATAGCCTTTTTTGGGAATGGTTCGGAGGTAGCCTTCCGAGACGAGAAGCTGATACGCGGTTTCAACCGTATTTTTGCTGACTTTCAGCGTGCGGGCGCAGCTTCGAATGGAAGGGAGAAATGATCCGTACGGCAACTGCCCCTGTCGGATCCCATCTTTGAAATAACCGTAAATTTGGAAAAATAAAGGCGCTTGATTTGGCAAAAGTTCTAAAGAAAGCTCACGCATCGGACACCCTCAACTTCAACAAAATCGTATGAATTGATGCTTTTTAGTTATAAATAGACATAAATAAATCTAATTATACGCAGGTCGAATCCGGGATGTAAACCTGACCTTCGAAGCGGATGTTATAAATGGCAAGTCCTGCATATAAATGATGAATATAGCAGGTCCTGTAAAACGAAAGGGAGAGAGACAATGAAGCTGGATCACTTGTTTCAGCCGATATGTTTGGGCCAATTGGAGCTTCCCAACCGTGTCCTTATGGGTTCTATGCATACCGGGCTGGAGGGGGAAGAAGCGGGCAGTCAAGCCTTGATTGACTTCTATAAGGAAAGGGCCGGTCAGGACGGTCCCGGCTTGATTGTGACGGGCGGCATTTCCGTCTCGCCCGAAGGGGACGGCGGCCATAACTTCATGGGATTTTACAGCGATGAGCATTGCAAGCATATGGAAAGCCTGACGGCTCAGGTGCATGCGGCCGGAGGGCGGATCGCGGCCCAATTGTTTCACGCGGGGCGGTACGCCTACTCGGATCTGACGGGCATCCTCGCCGTGGCGCCTTCCGCCATCCGTTCGCCGATCCATCGTCACACGCCAAGGGAGCTTACCAACGAGGAAATCGAGGAACTGATCGCCCGTTATGCGGTCAGCGCGAAGAAGGCGGCGGACCTCGGGTTCGATGCCGTCGAGATTATGGGGTCGGAAGGGTATCTGATCAATCAATTCCTATCCCCGGCGACTAATAAACGCACCGATGCATGGGGCGGCTCGTTCGAGCACCGGACACAATTTGCGCTGCGCATCGTTCAAGCGGTCCGCGAAGCGGTCGGACCCGGCTATCCGGTCATTTTCCGCCTATCCGGCGCCGATCTGGTCCCGGATAGCACAACGGAGGAAGAAACGCTGCAATTCGCCGGCATGGTCGCAGACGCCGGAGCGGATGCGATTAACGTGGGAATCGGCTGGCACGAATCCCAGGTGCCGACCATCTCCATGATGGTGCCCCGGGCCGGATATATTCACATCGCAGAAAAAATCAAACGGGCGGTGAACGTTCCGGTGATCGGGAGCAACCGGATTAACGATCCCCGGCTGGCCGATGAGCTGCTGCAGCGTGGAGCGTGCGATCTGGTATCGATGGCGCGCCCGTTCCTGGCGGACCCCGATCTGCTGCGCAAAGCCCGCGACGGGCAGTTCGACCGGATCAACACCTGTATTGCTTGCAATCAGGCGTGTCTCGATCAAGTATTTGACGGCCTCCCTGCCTCATGTCTGGTCAATCCGAGGGTGGGCCGGGAATCGAAGTGGAAGCCTTTTAGAGTGCAACGACCCCGCCATATCGCGGTCATCGGCGGAGGGGCCGCCGGGATGGAGGCGGCGCGGGCGTTGGCGGAGATTGGCGAGCGCGTCGTGCTGTACGAAAAGGATGACCGGCTAGGCGGGCAGTTGAATCTGGCGAAGCGGATTCCCGGCAAGCAGGAGTTTGCCGAAACGCTGCGCTATTATCAGCATGAGTTACACCGTTTAGGCGTCGAGATCCGCTTAAACCATAATCCGACGCCGGAGGAGATCGTCGCTCTTGCTCCGGATCTGGTCGTGCTGGCCAGCGGCATCAAGCCGCGAATCCCGGAGCTGCCGGGGACTTCGCTTCCTCACGTATTGACGTATCAGCAAGTGCTCCGGGGAGAGGCGGAGGTTGGAAAGCGGGTCGTGATCATCGGAGCGGGAGGGATCGGCTGCGATCTGGCGCATTACTTATCCGAGCAGGCAGAACGTGAAATTTATCTGCTTCGCAGAAAAGGCAAGCCCGGGGAAACGCTCGGCAAAACGACCCGATGGGCGCTCCTCTCGCATCTGCGGCAGATGAAGGTTCAATTTGTGACCGACTTAAGCTACGAGCGGATTGACGAAGACGGAGTTGTCATACAACTTCAGACGGATCGCGGACTGGAAACGAAAAAAATTCCCGCCGACACCGTCATTCTCGCCGCCGGACAACTATCCGAAGCGTGGGATGACCAGCTCGTGCAGCGGGCGGGCATTCTTGTCGTCAAGATCGGCGGGGCCCGATTCCCGGGAGAGCTGGATGCCAAGCGAGCCATCTATGAAGGCGCGTGCGTTGCTTACGAGGAAGGCAGGCTTGCGAAGACCGAATAACGATATGGAGGGGTAAGCATGGAAAAAGCATGGTACAAGGTGTGGCCTAAAGATGTTCCGCGGCATTTCATCTTTGAAGACAAGGTCCTGGAAAACTATGTGGAGGAACATGCGCGAACGAATCCCGACGATACGGCGGTTTACTTCTATGGCAAGACGATCACGTACGGCGAGCTGGCGGAGATGTACATGCAGCTCGCCGCCCAACTGCATGCAAGAGGCGTGGGCAAGGGCGACACCGTCGCCCTCTATATGGAGAATAGCCCGCAGTTTATCATTGCGTTTCTCGCCGTCCAGCGCCTGGGGGCGATAGCGGTGCCCATGAATCCGATGTTCAAGCGGGCGGAGCTGAGCCATTTGCTGGGAGACGCCGAGCCTAAGGCGATCTTCATTCAGGAGTGTTTGCTGAAGCATTTGTGCCCGATTTTGCCGGAGTTTCCCGGACTGCGGATCATTTCGACGGCGCTGACGGATTTTGCCCCGGATCATCCGGAGTTTCCGATGTCGTTCGGTCCTGTGGAGAGAACGATAAGCAGACTTCCGGGAGAGGAGCGTATTCTGGAGCTGATCCATTACAACGATCCGATTCCTCCGGCCAATGCGTGCTTGGACGATACCGCCGTGCTGCAATACACTTCCGGAACGACAGGCATGCCCAAAGGCGCGGAGCTCACGCACCGCAATATTGTGGCTAACGCGTTCTCGTTCAGGGACGGGGTGCGAACGAAGCCGCGCGATCGCCATTTGGCGGCGATGCCTTTGTTTCATGTTATCGGCCTGATCAACTGCATGGGGTCGCCGCTCTGCAATGGAGGCGAGATCATACTGTTTCACCGTTTTGTGCCGGACGTCGTTTTGGAAGCGATTCACAAATTGAAAATCCAGCATTGGGTAAGCACGGCTACGATGAATATCGCGGTCATAAACCACCCGAACGCGGCGAATTACGATCTGTCTTCCCTGTCGGGCTGCCTGTCGGGGGGCGCTCCGGTGCCAAGGCCGATCTTTGAGCGGTTCTACGAAGTCACCCGCACCCGGCTGCTGGAAGGCTATGGACTGAGCGAGACAACGGCCCAGATTACGATGAACTTTTTTGAAAACGCGAGGATAGGCTCAGCGGGCATCCCGCTGATGGATGCGGACGTTCGCGTCGTTGCCATAGACGATCCGACCGTGGAGGTTCCGCCCGGACAGCAGGGAGAGCTCGCTTTCAAAGGACCAATGGTCATGAAGGGATACTGGAAAAACCCGGAGGCTACGGCGGACGCGTTTGTTGACGGATGGTTTTTAAGCGGGGATTTAGGACACGTGGACGAGGACGGCTACGTCCATATTTCCGGCCGGAAGAAGGAATTGATCAAATCGTCGGGCTTCTCCGTCTTCCCTAATGAGGTGGAGAGTATCATGCACAAGCATACCGCGATTAAAGAAGTGTGCGTGGTGGGCGTAGCCCATGATTACCGGGGCGAGGAAGTGAAGGCGTATATCGTGCTCAAGGACGAAGCGGTCGGAAAAGTGACGGAGCAGGATATCGTCGATTGGGCCAAAGAGCATATGGCCGTATACAAATATCCGCGCAAAGTCGAGTTTTTGAACGAGCTGCCCAAGACCGGATCGGGCAAATTGCTGCGCAGGGTGCTGTACGAACGGGCGAATCAGATTCAAAAGACGTAGGCGGATGGAGAGAGCGGTTTTGTAGAATGCTGCAGAGGTCTTTTTGTTGATGAAGACCGTGCCGGGGCAGGCTGCCATGGAGACCTCTGCGACAGACTTAACTTTATAAAAAATTGACCAAAGGCTAATTGACACCAATGACAGATTACAGTATTCTAAAAAAAAGGAAAGCGGTTCCAAAATAGGCTAACGCGTGCAGACACCCAGGGGTGAGCCCGTTTTCGCTATGGTGAACAGCTATCCTTTTTTTGTTGTTTTCCCGATGCGGACATCTTGTTGTACTCGCATAGAGGCTTTTGTCTACCATAAAACCATGTAAGGAGGGATGAGTACTTATAGATTGACCGATTGCAGGCTTGGCTGGAAGTAAAATCGAACGATGGGAGATGAGATTCGTTATGAAAAAAGTGTTTACCGTCATTGCCCTGGGGGCCCTGATGACGACGGCTGCCTTGCCGGCAGGGGCAGCTTCGAACGCATCGAACGGTTCCGAAGGCGGGCTTGTGCCAACGGCTGCACCGCGATTTATCGGGGAAACGTGGATCGCTCCACAAGGCATGTCGAACGAGGATAAGATCTGGGGATATTTGGAGTCGAAGAAAGGCGCTCTCGGACTGGCCGGGGATACGAAGCAAAGCATCCGCATTACGCAGCAGGTGACCGATGCCGAGACTGGAACGCGACACGTCCGGCTGAAGCAGTATATCCAGGGAATTCCCGTATTCGGCGCGGACCAAACGCTTCATTTTGACAGGCAGGGCAATGTTACGTCGTATATCGGAAGCACCGTCCCCGATTCGGGGCAGCAATCCTTGGTCCCTCTGACGCCCAAAATTAGCGCGGAGAAGGCGATTGCAATTGCTAATCAAGATACCGAGAAGCGGATCGGCAAGCTGGGCAGCCAGCAGAGAGAGCAAACGGCGGAGCTGAATATTTACCCGTACAACGGGCAAAACTTGCTCGTTTACACGACCGAAGTCAACGTGCTGGAGCCTTCCCCAGAGCGCGTGCGTTACTTCATTAACGCGGACAACGGAACTATCGTCAACAAGTTCAGCATGCTCGATCAAGCTACCGGTACGGGCGTGGGCGTGCTTGGCGATACGAAGACCTTTACGACTACGGCAAGCGGGTCGCAGTACGTGCTTCAGGACAACACGCGCGGAAAAGGCATTATTACGTATTCTGCGAATTATAGCCAGTCGCTTCCAGGCACGCTGCTGACGGATTCGGACAACGTATGGACCGACCCGGCAGCGGTTGACGCGCATGCTTATGCCGAAGTCGTCTACGACTATTACAAAAACAACTTCGGACGGGATAGTCTGGATGGCAACGGGCTCGCGATCAAATCCAGCGTTCACTACGGCCGGAACTATAACAACGCGTTCTGGAATGGCGTACAGATTGCCTACGGCGATGGGGACGGCAACTTATTCCGCACCTTCTCCGGGGATCTGGACGTCATCGGCCACGAATTGACGCATGGCGTAACCGAGCATTCGGCCGGGCTCATTTACCAAGGCGAATCCGGCGCGCTCAACGAGTCGATATCGGATATTTTCGGCAATACGATTCAAGGGAAAAACTGGCTGATCGGCGACGACATCTACACGCCGAATATACCGGGCGACGCTTTGCGGTCGATGGAAAATCCAGAGCTGTACAATCAGCCGGACCATTACAGCAAGCTGTACCGGGGCTCTGACGATAACGGAGGTGTGCATATTAACAGCGGCATTAACAACAAAGCGTTTTATTTGCTGGCGGAAGGCGGCACGCATTATGGGGTGACGGTCAAGGGAATCGGTCGCAGTGACGCAGCAAAAATTATATATAAAACGCTTACATTATATCTGACTCCGTCCTCCAATTTTGCGGCCATTCGCGCTGCGGCGATCCAAGCGGCTACCGATCTGTTCGGGGCGAACTCCACGCAGGTCAACTCCGTAAAAGCCGCTTACGGCGCTGTAGGCGTAGGCAGTCCCCCGGCGCAAGATACGCAGCCGCCGACCGCGCCGACCGGCCTGATTTCGACGGGCAAAACGCATTCGAGCGTAACCCTGTCGTGGAACGCCTCCACGGATAACGTAGGCGTGACGGGCTACGATGTGTACAATGGCTCTGCGTTGGCCGTATCCGTGACAGGAACGACGGCCACCGTGAGCGGATTGGCGGCCGGAACGGCCTACACGTTCACGGTTAAAGCGAAGGATGCCGCCGGCAACGTATCGGCCGCAAGCAGCCCGGTCACGGTGACGACGTCCACGTCCTCCGACCCGGATACGCAGCCGCCGACCGCCCCGACCGGGCTGACATCGACCGGCAAAACCTCGACGAGCGTAACCTTGTCATGGAATGCCTCTACGGACAACATCGGCGTGACGGGCTACGATGTGTATAATGGCTCTGTCTTAGCCACATCGGTTGCAGGAACAACGGCCACGGTGAGCGGACTGACCCCCGAAACGTCCTACACCTTTACGGTAAAAGCGAAGGATGCCGCGGGCAACGTATCGGCTGCAAGCAACCCGGTGACGGTTACGACTGATACGACATCGACGGTGCAGCCATGGGCGCCCTTCGTAGCGTATAACGTCAATGACCTCGTATCCTATGGCGGCAAAACGTATAAAGCGCTTCAAGCCCATACCTCGCTGCCGGGCTGGGAGCCGGCGCTCGTGCCGGCGCTGTGGAGCTTGGTGGATTAACGTTTGGTGATAAGGGGCCGCACCTGGTAGCAGGTGCGGTCTTTTTGGATTTCGTACTAAAATTGCTAATTCCCTGCTACTTTGAAGGTGGGGATGGTGTATGTGTACTACAGTTACAGCTTTTCATAAATAAATCAAAAACGCACACAATTGGTACTAAGGACTTCACTGCTTTCTCGCCTTTATGGCAAATGAGTCATATTGCCTGTTTATTTTGACTCGGTGTAGATCGTAAGTATCAGTTGGATATTTCTAAAAAGAACTTTATAGAAAGAAAGAACTAATATACAATATCTTTTTTATTTGGTAAAATAATACTTGGTTTTACATCCAATCTCCTCCTAGTAACTTCAATAATTTTACTCTGGATTGTACTGGTTGTGAAAAAGTCCTAATTGTTGCATAGGTTTCTTCTATAGATAGTGGAAGATTTTTAGAAAAAAGGTTTACACTTTCCCGGATATCAATAATTTTTAAATTATAAACGACTTGATGTAGCTCTGGAGTCAATTGAATCGTTATCATGCGTACTCCCCTTATATGGCATATTCGTTAAAAAGAAGTATATCAAGAAAATTTACGAAAAGTAAGCATGTAGGAGAAATTTTCATGGGGAAAAAAATACAGTGTCTTTTGGTGTTAATCTTCATTGGATTACAGATTTGGTGCTCCTCTGTTACATTCAACTCTCCTTATTTAGGTATTTATCTTGGGCTGAACCAAGAAAGCGAATGGGTTGTTACAGAATTGGCCGAGGAAGGTGCTAGTAATAATCTGGACATTCAACTTGGGGATGTTATTAAAAAAGTAGATGGACTTCTTCCAGATCAAAATACAATAATCACCAATTGGAGCGCTGTAGAACAAGTACATAACATTGTACTATCTAGAGACGGATGGGAACATGAGATTTTTATTAGCGATGAAGATCTCTTCACTTATACGATTCTTCCGTTGTTAGAGGAAGGTTTATGTTTATTTATGGCGGGACTGCTTTTCTTGAAAATGCGTCGTTCGCCATCGGCCAAGCTGCTTGCTGTTGTCTTTCTAACTTGCGGAATTATATATATGTGTCAAGGGGCGTCTGTTAGAGGAGACACTATAGGCAAAATCCTAATGGGTACCTTTATGGTGCTACTTCCAATGGTTTTTTATCATTTTCTAGTTGTATTTTTTGAAGAAAAAGGAAGTGTTAGATTACCTGATTGGATTTTAAAGTATTTATATTCAATCGTGGGGATTGTATTTTTAATAAAACTTCTATATTTTTATCCCCCCATGGCACCAAAGATTTATGCATATGATGCCTCTGTTGTCATGAGCTTTTTTATCGCAGGATTTTTTACTAACATTACCATACTAACTTTCTTGTATCTTAAAGTTCGCAAGGAAAAATCATATTTGTTAAGTATTGTAAGAAATGTATGGCTCTCTTTGCTTATTTCGTTCTTACCGGCGATATCTTTATCGTTTCTTCCTTATTTGCTCGTCGGTACTCAATTTGTCAATGGCTTATATACAAGCTCGTTCATTTTATTTTTCCCGATCTCGTTCGCATATTTGATTGCCTCAAATCAACTATACGATATCGGTTTGGTGCTTCGGCGCTTTGGTTTTGCCTGTCTGCTTGCCCTTGTACCATCGGGGTTATTTACGGCAATCTTCGCATTCCTATTTCAGAATCTTGCCGATGAGAAGCAGATTTTGTTTGTTTTCGCGGGCTCCGTTGCCATGATTTCCTTCGTTCTGTACTCAGTTGAATATTTTACAACAAGACTTGAAGCGTTTTTATTTCCGAGAAAGTTCAGACTGCGTACCGCTTTGAAGAAAATTTCCAAAAATCTCGGGGTCATCTCAAGCTTTCGCGAACTGAAGGACATTGTGCTTGTCGACATTGTTCAGACGCTCGAAGTAATGGGCGGAGCCATTGTATTTCGGTACGAGCATGATACCGAGATCATCGCCGAAGGGGATATCGATGCGGCAGAGATTAAGCATTTGCTCCAATCATCGGCTTTGTCCGAGCACCCACTGTATACCTGTATCGAGATTCACCGGCATGAAGAATATACCAGCTATTTGGTCATCACGCGGAATAAAGCGAACACCTTGCTGGGTAAAGAAGAAATTCAATGGCTGCATTTGATTACCTCGTACCTGGAAGTCAGCCTGGAGAATGTTCATTTAATTCGCAAGCTGACTGCGAAGATGCAGCTTCTTGCCTCGCAGCTTCCGAACGAGCATTCGGCGCAGGATATTCAGTGGTTCAGAAAAGTCATGTTCGAATTGCAGGAAGAGGAGCGGCTGCGGATTGCGGCCGATCTGCACGATACGACGATGCAGGATTTGTTTTTCCTCAAACGGAGATTCATTTCTTTGCTGGACAAATATGCGATGAATAAAGAAGATAAAGAGCATCTGAACAACATCGTCAATTTCGTAGAGATGATCAACAACAGCCTGCGCCAGAGCTGCTTCGAATTGAACCCGTTTCTGCTGAAGGAAATCGGGCTAATCGAAACGGTAAGGTCGTATCTCGATAAGGAAGCGTACCACGCGCCGTTCGTGCTCAAGTTCAAGGAGGAGAGGTCGTCCGCCATCGAAGCAAAGGACTTGACGACGAAGAAGCATATTTTCCGAATCATTCAGGAACTGCTTAACAACGCGAAAAAACATTCGCAAGCTTCGCATGTAACGTTTACGATGACGGTCGCGGATCGTGCTTTTGTATTAACTTATGAGGATAATGGCGTCGGGTTCAATAGTACGGAAGCGCGCCGTATGGAGATTGGATCTTCCGGGATGGGCGTAGAGCAGATGAAGGGCCGCGTCTTGCATTTGAACGGGCAACTGCAGCTCGATTCGCGAGAGGGCGCCGGGACGAAGCTGGTCGTGACGATCCCGATCTGGGAGACGATGTCCGTGTGAATGGGAAGAGCAACGAAACCCGCCGGAACGGCAGTATTTGTCCGTTGGCGGGTTTTTGTTGTTTTATTTCCATACTATTTATCTACTACTAAGAACATCCCTGTCATGCCGGGCGAATGGTCTTGGAATCCGAATTTTTCATAAAATTCGTCTTTTCCATGCGAGGCGAATAGACCGACAAAACCAGCTCCAGAGCAACTATCTTTTATATAGTTCAGTAGTTTCTCGATGATTTGCTGGCCTATTCCCATATTCTGATACTCCGGTAATACAGCTACGTCTTGTATATAATAGTACATTGCTCCATCGCCAACAATCCGTCCCATACCGATTACGTTTCCATCGCTTATTGCAACTAAACAATACACAGAATTAGCAATGGATTGCTCGGTCATCTCTATATTGACTTTTCCCCAACCAACCGCCTCCCATAATGTTTTATGTTCCAGAACAGTGGGGGGACGTTCGATGATTTCGTATAGTTTACTTGACATATTTATCCACCTATATCTTTAGAGTTGGTGGCCGCTTGTATATGAACCACCTTATATTACTTGAGTTTTCCGATTGTGAACTCCATGTTTTCACGCTCCCTTCCATATTCCAAGTATATTTCTTATGCTTGAATTAAACAACGATGCAGAAAACGGGATGATAGGACTAAATAAATTATTTTATGCCAAGGATGCGGGATGATGAAATGAAGCTTAAAGGAAGTAAAACAGAACAGGACTTTAGAGTTCGATTGATTAATTCACATAAATCTTTATTTCAAGATCCTTCAAATGAAAGACTTTTAAATGTTTTGCGGAATTCGTTGCCCGAAATGAAGACGGCTTATTTTATAGGACACGTACCTGAGCAAGGAGAAGATTTTTACAGACTTCTAATTAATACGGATACTATCGCATTAATTGAATTAGATCGGTATAACTTCGATGCCAAGCCTATTGTTGATACAATCCCTCTACGAGATTATGTCAAAGGACTTAGTAAAATGAATCAAATAAAAATGGCTGTTGCTCTTGATTTAGCACAAAGAGACTTGGAATAGACAATGATTTAATACCCTTGATTGGTTCAGGCCTCTCGAGGTTTCTTTTTGAGCAGGGGATTACCTGATGCTGAATGAAAGGGACTTTCAATTATGTCTTGGATTCTATCTTCTGTTTTTCTACCTTTTTCGACTTCTGTCTTATAAAAGATGTGGTATAATTTTACTATTGAAACAACTCGAAAATTTATCTTGGACATGAATGTAGGTGCTCTAATGAAGATATATATAAGAAAAAATTTTGACAACGAAATTGCAAGCCATAATTTTTACGCAGCCTATGACGGATTTAAACAAATGGGACTTGAAATTAGTTATTTCAAAGATATAGCAGAATTATCTGATAGTAACAAAGAAGATATCGTTGTTAGCTATGTTGACGATGTTAGAAAAGCACTTTTTAAACATAATATAATTACACCTGAAATTGACTATCCAGAAGAATTAAAGAATTACCTAGGGAGAAAGGTTTGGAATTCCAAACTAAGCATAATCGCGAACAACCCCGAGAACTGGAATGTATTCATAAAGCCAGTAGAGGATAAAAAGTTTACAGGAGTAGTAGTCAGAAGTACTAAGGATTTAATCGGCTGTGGTACATTTGGTGAAGATCCAGAGATATTATGTTCGGAGGTTGTGAATTTTGTAGCAGAATGGAGATGTTTTGTTAGATACGGAAGGATTTTAGACATTCGAAGATATAGAGGCGACTGGAGAGTACAATACGATCATAAAGTGGTTGAAGATGTTGTCGCAGAATACAAAACTGCCCCTAAAGGATATGCAGTAGATTTTGGTTTAACAGATAAAGGGCAAACCCTATTAATAGAGGTTAATGACGGATATTCATTAGGATACTATGGATTATTTTCTCTGGATTATGCAAAGTTATTATCGGCCAGATGGGCTGAGTTGACCAATACAATAGATGAGTGTGATTTCTAATGAAAACGGAGTTCATGGGATTGCTGTATTTGGAAGGCTCGTATATGGAAATTTAAACCGGGAGATAAAGTAAAGTTGAACTATTCCATTATTGATGATGACAGTGACTTAACAATCGGATATTGCAGTGAAATCGTAGGTCTGAGCGGAAAGATCTATGAAGATGAGGATCATTTGTATCATAAAATCCAATGTAAACAGTTTGTTTTTTGCAACGAGTTTAAGGAATATCTTATAAGAAAAAAACAATCGATGAATAGATGTGTGTATGTCTGTATTCTCGATAATGACAAGAATCCCATAGGGAGCTATACATTCCACATATATGATGAAATTTATTATCATAAAATCGGATTTCCAGAGGATTTCCTGGATATTCAATTCAAAGGCTCTTTAGAATCGTTTGCAAATCGTACGGAAATAGAAATTTGGAACAAGTGGAGAATATCTCCTCCCGTACATATCAATGAATGGGCCGTTCTAGATTTACCAGAGAGGAGAGCATGGCTAAAAGCTGTCAAAAACTATAATCTGACTACACGAGAATGGAATAGATCTAGTGAAAAAGAGAACTTCTTTTTAGATGGAACATACGTGACGGATTATCCCTCCTTCTTTTGCGCAATGGGAGAAGCGATCAATGGCCCAGGAGGCTATTTTGGTTTTGATCTACCCTCGTTGGATGATTGCTTATTTGGGGGATTTGGTACTACCGGACCGTTCACTCTTATATGGAAGAATTACGGTGTCGCTCAAGAGTACTTAGATAAACATTCATGGAGGAAGCAAGTTAATTATAGACGACGGTTTATAAATAAACTTGTATACGAACCAGAGTTTTATTTTGAAGAACGGGCTAATAGGCCACTTATAGAGGCTCTTGTGGAAACACTAGAATACAGAGGTGTAAAAATAGTATTTGATTAATAGATTTTATGGGCCAGCGCCTTTATTCAGATAAAAGAAAGGAATATGGAGCATTTTATTGGAGCCGCGCTAAGGGAGTATTTTAAGTTGGACATAACAGATAAATTTATTCGCGCTTTACTAATTCTAATAACCATGTTCGTATTACGCTCTATTAATGAGTATCTCTTGTCCAATAATATAATTACTCCGAAACAATCCAAATTTTTGATATTTGTTTTACTTATATTGCTTATTATTCTAGTAGCAATCTCGATTTTGGACGGTGATCATTCCAATGCAAAAAATTAGTAGACAAAGAACAATAGAAGGGACTCGTATCCCGGGTATTATTAAAAATGTGCAGTATTACTATATAAATCTTGATGTATACGAAGATGGGATGATTAATTGTTGGGAATTAGTTGATTTAAACGGGCTCAAAGAAAAATTAGACATCAATTGGCTTGTTCCAAATGTCCCGAATGGAGAAATTCTATCGATATTTGGGTTAGGAGCATATAAAGTTAAATCAGCAAAATGGAATTATGACAAAAAAAGTTATTATAGGCACATAAAGAATACAATAGAAAAGCTAAATCCTAAAATGAGTAATATTTATACTATTTCAAAACACGAAAAGGAATTATTGGAAAAAAGGAAAGTTACATACTCACCCGAAGCAAAAGATTTTTATGTGAAAAGTGAAATGTTTTATCAAACAATTGATGGTAAAGAGTTCACGATCTTTATGAAGAACAAGGACATCAATTATTTGGTAAATTTAGTGGTTTATAAAGATGGGCGAGTGACTTGTTATAATTCGAGTTTTGAATGTAATTATGATTTATCTGAATTAGAACAATTGTTTAGAAATGGAACGTTCTTCACAGATTTCAATACTCCAACTGAAATTGTTTTGGATAATTTTGCGAAAGTAACGCTTGAAAAGGGGCTTTATGCAACGAAACAAGAAGAAAAGTATAAGGAACTAATGGATTTATACTCTAAACTGAATGACAAGAAATCATCATTAGAAAAATGTAGAGAAGCCTATTATAGATATCTTGAATATCCTTCTGACTATTCTAGGAAGAAACTTAAGGAACTGTACGAGCTTATTCCAGAGCATGAAAGAAGATACTTAGGTGATATGGATAATAAAGATTCAGATTATGTAAGAATCATTTATCGTCCTGAACATAAAAGAGAGGTTTAGACCGAACGAACTTCCTTGTGCTCGGGCCTTTCTGCTTCTATAGTGCTCCCCTAAATCTTAAAAATCGCTTAAATGGGATACTAAGCGAACGAAGGTAGCTTCAAGCAAAAACTGAAAAAGGAATTAAAACCAACTCTGAACGTTTTATGATCATTGCCAGGTTATAGGGGGCAATAGGACAGAGCGTCTTTCAGTTAACCTTAGTTCGCAGTATTCCGGACTAAGGTTATTTTAGTTTTTTCACTGTATCCGATGTGTGTCTGAATTTACATAAAATAGAACATGAATATGTCCGATATATATTAAGTTCAAGGCTCGGCAAAATGGGGCGGAAGTCTAATGTGAGGGATGATTCGTGTTAATAATACAAGCAATCGTTCTACTATTATTATCAATAGGATTTTTATTTTTTCCTAAATATATGAAGTCAAAGGAGAACCCATGCGAAAAACTAAATTGATCCTGATATCCGCTGCTTTAATTTTAGCGGCATATCTTTGCGTTCAAGAATTACCGGTTAAACATGCGGTATCCGCTGAGTTTGGTTACATCCCTAAAGGCGAGCTTCCTTTAGGTGAAATTGAGATCATTTCCGAGCATTCGGATGGATCGGGAGCCGATTGGAAAATACTAGGCTACAATAATCATTTATTTCCTTCCGCTAACGGCTACATGTATGTTGAAGGCGCAAATCCGATGGATGAGCTAAGCGAGTTTTTAACTATTTATGATCATGGGTCGTCAGGAGATAAGAAAAATCGATTTATCCTTAAGGGAGTGTTAGAGAAACGGGAAGGTCCCCGTTATCGCGAGTCCAACGAAAATTTGGTTCTTGTTTCCAAGGGGTGGGAGATTCTTTATCCGATTCGTGGAAGAGATGTTTTTAGACCTTTGGCTTCCGTATCCTATCTGTCGAAATGGGATTATAAGGACTCCAGCCGATAAGGGATACGGTTGAGGTGACCCAAAGAAAGCAGAGTAACCTTCGAAAGGCTACTCTGCTTACCAGTTCGTACTCATTCTCAACTTAACAATATCTTCCGGAAACTTCTTGTATGAAAATCGAGCCGATGTTGTTTTCGTTGCGGCGGTTGTCTGCATGGCTTGTTACTTCTCCTATTCCGGTCGCAATAAAGAACGCTTCCTGTTCGGAAAGGGGGGGGCTTCCAGCTCGGTGTGTCCTTCGTTATCGAATCTCTGTATCATCGTTTCCTGGTATCGCTCGAATTCGGCTTTTCGTGTTGCCAGATATACGAGGTCTTCGGGATAACCGAAGCTTTTTAAACGATCGGCTGCTCCTGCGCGGCAACCAGTTTCGGCGGCGGAACTTCCGCCTCCGATGCTGCCGCTGGCTTCGGTTTTTCCGATGCTGCCGGAGGTTGAGCTGGCGCTAGGGGAGTAGCTTGCGTCGCCATCTGGGTCGTTGTTCCTGATTCTATAGGCGCAGACGAAGTGACAGTCGTCGTTAATTTGCACCCCGAGCATAAAGCCAGTACCGATGCGATCATAGCCAGCTTGCGTAAAAATACGTTTTTCATGCTTCTCTCCGCCAACTTTTTCTAAAATCTGTATCCAACATGCACAATAGTACCAGTATATAGCGAAATGGTGTGCGGAAATAGGCTTTTCAGAAAAAATTCCAGTCCGCCAAGCTGTAGTGAAGAGTGGTTTTCTCTGGAAGAAAGCAGGTTGAGTTTGGTAATTTTGCAGGATTCCCATAAAATGCATTCCAAGGTAAGCTGGTAACTACAGAAGCTTAATTTCGCATGAATTTTGGGGAGAACAATGACGAAAAAGATCGAAACGGTAGTAACCAAGCAGAGAAAGACTTTTAAAGATTATGTGCATCTGACCATTACGGAAGGACCGCAGGTCTATATCCTGAATGTCATTAAAGGCCGGTTGTATCCCGATAAAAAGACGATGAATCCGACCTATGAGCCGTATCCCGCCAAGCAGGAAGCCGTCGACCGGTTAAATGTACTGGCTGATGAGTTGAGAGCCAAAGGCTTCGCCGAAGAACCGACGGACGTCTTGTTTCAGATCAAGGAAAAAGAGCTGTACGTGTTCGATAAAGCGAAGTGGTATTATGAAGGGGACTTTCCGCAAGAACTGGACGTATTTCAAGCTTATGTCCCGACCGGCATGTTCGTGGCGTGGGTGATCAAAAACGATTTGCTCCGTAAGCCAAGCCGGAAACGGGATCTGCCGGATATCGAGCTGGTGAAACGGGATGAAATGACAGGCGCCCAGTTTTTTCGCACAAACTGGGATGGCGTGCTGACCTCGAATGAACTGTCGGACGAAGCGGATGCGTTTGCGCGCGAATACTTGAATATCCATAACGATATTTATACGGCTACGGATTTCGCGAAAATATTGGCCGCCGGCCTGCCGACGATCTACCATGTGGAGGATACGATCGAGAATTACCGGATCATCGAGCCGGTCATTTCGGAACGCTACCGCGTCTGGAAGCGCGACAAACATACATAACGAAAGCTGTCCGCAGAGGCAGTCTACTAAGGAGAGCAGCGATGTCGCACAGAGTCTATTTATATAATGTCAGCACCGCTTCGGAAGCGCGGGATGACGATACGATGATGATGGAATGGGGCTATGAAATGCCCCTATTGTTACAGCCTCTCTTGGTCGACGGAGGGTTTATCGACGGCAATAATTATAACAACCATACGGAGCCTGACAACGCGGGGCTGTATTACAATGCCCGTGCAGGAATCGAAAACTTGAAACAGTTTTACGAGTTCCTGGAGAAGCAGGAAGGGCTGATTGCAGACAAAGCAGCCTTTGCCGAAGCGAAAATGAAGCTTATGAACTATCTCGAAAAATTAAACCTTACGTATTTCCATCTGGATGCTTGGGACGTATTCAATATGGACGATATCCCCCATGCCGAGCAGGCGGAAACATGGCGGGCGAATATTGCCCACAACAACGAGATCATCACCAAGGCGATGGACAACGATGACATTTCGCTGCTGCGCTATTCCGAATTCATGGATGTTAGCCCCGGCTTTACTTCGTTCGAAGAGCTGCTCAATTACCCGAATTACGAATACGGCTGGGCGTCGATTTGGGAGCCTTATGAAGACGAGACGGATGTGGAAATTTTTGAGGAAAACGGCTTGTGGGGCCTGAAAGATAAGGATGGCAGCATCCTGCTCATCCCGCAGTTTGACGAATTTTACGATTTCAGCTGCGAAGATCTCGCCGTGGTCTCCCGGGCCGGCAAATTCGGCTATGTACATAAGTCCGGGAAAATCGTCATCCCGCTCGTATGGGACGATGCTTTCGATTTTGAATACGGTACGGTTTCCGCCATTGTCAAACGGGACGATAAATTCGGACTTATCAATCTCGAAGGCCGGACGGTGACGCCGACCGAGTACGAGAGCTTGGAAGCGCTGGCCGGCATTTTTTTTACCGGGAAAAAAGACGGCGGCTGGGGCGTGCTGGATCAATCCGGCTCCGTCATCGTACCCTTCAAGCATGAAGAGGCCTTCCAGTTCGGCGGGGAGTTCTACCATACGGCAGTGAAAGGGAGAAAAAACCGCAAAATCTTCAACGAATCTTGGAGCTATATCGGAGACTTTCCGTTAACTGCGGTGGAGCCGATCGGCGAGGGGCTTATTCTGGTCAAGCCGCACAAGGATGCCAATCACCACACCTTGTACAAAAAAGACGGCACCGTCTGCGTGTCGGGCTTCGATAAGCTGAACCGGCAAACCCATTTCCCGAATCTGCTTATCCTGCGCAAAGGTAAAAAGCACGGTGCCTTCGGCAAGCGGCAGGAAAGCCTGCTGCTGCCTTATGAATACGATGCTCTGATCGATTTGCAAGCCGTCGTTGATTCCATGTCGAGCAACCTGGTGCTGGCGCAAAAGGACGGGCAAAAAGGTATTTTTAACGGGGACCCGGACGAGCCTTCGTGGTTATTTCCTTTGGACGATTACGAGGACATCATGTGGCTGCATGAGGGTGCCTTCGCGTTGAAGCGCAACGGGTTATGGAGCATCGCCTATTCGCCCGAAAAGCGGCTGAGCGACTATGAATTCGATCTTGTAGCGCGGAAAGCGCCGATTGACGGTTTTGCTTATGCCTTTAAAGGCTCTGAAGTTTATACGGTAGGGCAATACGGGCTAGCGAGGGCCGATAAAGCCGAGGTGCTGGAGGATGCCGAGGATACTTATTATAACTATTATTTTGATGCCGACGTACGCAAGCGCCTGCTGGCTTATGCCAAAGCGGGCAGCCCCGATCCCGGCGGCGTAGACGAATATACGTCCGTAGAAGTTTTGTACAGCCTGGGCGTGCTGGCCTATGACTCAGGCGATTATGACAAAGCGATCGAATACGATACCCTGGCGGCCGAGAAAGGCTATGCCCCCTCGATGAATAACCTAGCGCAGATGTATTATACGGAGGAAGGCTATATCGATAATGATAAAGCCTTTTACTGGTACGAGAAGGGGGCAGCGGCAGGTAATCTCTATGCGATGAACGGTCTGGGCTGTTGCTACCAGCAAGGCATTGGGACGGACCCCGATGCGGACAAGGCGCTGTACTGGTTTGGCCAAGCCGTAGAGCAAGGTCTTGGGCTGGCCCACAACAATCTGGGCTCCGTCTATTTTGAGGGGGAACTGGTGCCGCAGGATTTGGATAAAGCGCTCTGGCATTATGAGCAGGGCGAAGCCTTGGGCTCGCCGAATTTTGGGTGGCTTGGTTACTTGTACGATTATCAAGGGAATCACGAAAAGGCGCTGTATTATTACCGTCAGGCTTACGAAGCGGGCAGCAATGTGGGGGCCTATAACTTAGGAATCGTATACAGTCAAGGCTTGGGTGCAGCCAAAGATCCCGCCGCGGCTATCGGTTATTTTAACGTCGCTTTGGAAAGAGATTACCCGCATGCCCATATCGAGCTGGCTCGAATCTACCGGAACGAAAAGGAATTCGCGGATGAGAGCTTGGCGAAATACCATGTTCAACAGGCCGAGAGGGCCGGATTGGATATCCCGGACGACCTCTGACATGAAAATCCGGCCGCTTTCGCAGGCGCCATTGCCCGGAAGGCGGCCGGAACCCCGGCTCGCCTACATCTGCGTCCCCGACCGCCGGTACTCGCTCGGCGTAACGCCGGTAATCTTCTTGAACATCCGGTTGAACGAGTTCATGTTCTGGTAACCGACCTGCCCGGCGACATCCTGAATGCGCAGATCGGTCTGCCGCAGCAGTTCTTTCGCCTTGCCGATGCGCACATCGTTCACAAAATCGAGGAAGTTGATGCCTGTTTTTTCTTTAAAATAAGTGGACAAGTATCCTCCCGTAATGTTGAGCCAAGAGGCGACGAGATCCAGCGTAATATCTTCCGTATATCGCTCCGTCACATAAGCGGTCGCTCCGGTAATAATCGGGTCGGCCGCTTCCTTTTTATTGTTGACGCGCCGGCAGGCTTCGCCGATCATCGCTTCGAAATAACGGTCCAGCTTGGAGACGGTATGGAGCTGCTCAGGCTCAAGGTCCGTTAATTTTGCGCTGTCCAGCCCCATGCCATGCAGCAGCCGGGTCGTTTTGTGCGTAATTTCGCGGGCAAACTCGCGGTAGGCGAGTGCGTCGGCCTTTCTTTTCTCCATCTGCCCCATGAGGCGCCGCAATACCTGCAGCACGTTCGCGGCGTTCCCCGCCTGCAAGTTCGCTTTAATTTCCTGCATCAGCGCATCGGGCACAACGAACGGCTCTTGCGGGATGCTCGGGGCTTCAAGCACGACCGTCTCGTCGTCGAACGGCCGGTGGCGGATCATCTCCAGCGCCTCTTCGTAGGCGTCGGTCAGGTCAGCGGTGTGTGCATGCAGCGGGCTGACGGCAATCGTGACGAAACAGTAGGCTTTGTCCGTGCTCAGCACGCCAACGATGCCGTCCAGCGTCGTGCGCAAGCGGTCTTCTTCTCCCGGCTCAGGATGCACGATCGATAAAATCTGGTTTCGCTCGATTTGGAACGTGAGCGACCCTTCCAGCTCCTTCGTGACGACATGGTTGATGTATTCGCGAATGTACGAGGCGGCACGTTCCTCTTCCGCTTGAATTTCCGTGTGAAACGGGTGATTGAACGAGAGATGGAACAGAACGACCTGAAACGGCTTTTGTTCGCCTAATTGATCCGCACCGGTGACCGGCAGCCCGCGGATTTTTTTCAGCTTGTTCATATAGCTGTGATAGCGCAGCAGCGCATGCTTCTCCTCCAGATCCTGATGCCGCAAATGCCGCTGTTGGAGCAAAAAGCCAATATTGCCGCGAATGAGCTCGAATTCGTTGTCGTGCCGGGGCACGGTGTCCTGCTCGTTCAAGCTTTTGATCGAGTCGACGATGCGCTGGACCGGATTGTTGAACCGGACGGTGAACAAGACGGATACCGTGACACTGGCCGCGATGGCGACGAGCAGTACGGCGACGAAGGTCAGATTCAGCTTGATCAATTGGGACGAAATATGGCCGTCCGGCACGAGATTCACATAGGTGAATCCGGTTTTCGGTCCGGTGGTGTAGAAGAAGTACTGGTTATCCGCCTTCACCCAATCTTGTCCCGGGGGCAGAGCAGGCAGAGGCTCATCGGCTGCAGAGCCCGAAGCGAACAGCAGACGGCCGCTTGCGTCCAAGACGTAAAAGTTGTCGTTGACCGAGCGATGGAACGCTTGAAACATCCGGTCCGCATCGACAAAAGCCAGCATCATGAAATCCGGATAAAACCGGCTTTTGACCAGCATGGGCCAGACCGGACCGGTCGTATCGCCCGGCGAGTCGTTTCTCAGGTAGGAAGCAGCCGGATAGATCGTCATCGGGCTAGCCTGCTCGAATTGCTTTTTCCAGAAGGTATAGGTATATACGGGATTGACGTAATATTCGGTGAACATGGATTCGGGGCTCGCGCCTCGCGATTTTTCTAACAAAAGCGAATGCTTAACGTCGTACACGAACAGATTGTTCAAGTACAGCGCCTGATTCGATACGGTGTTGCTGAGATAGTCCGTCACCTTGTTGGCCGCCACGTAATCGAGATAAGGCTTGCTGTTCAGCTCCTGCAGCCGCGGGTTCAGGTACAAATTCAGCATCGTATTCTCCAGCAGCTCAAAATGCTGCTCGAAATCGTTTGTCGTGTTCGTGAGATTGACCGTGTTATATTTTATGATTTCATCGCGAAGGCTTTGCCGGAAAACTCCATAGGTCAGAAGCTCGAAGATGACCAGTAGAACGATCACCCCAAGAAAGCTGAGCAACAGCTTAAAGAAGACGGAACGCGCTTTCATTTTGATGCGGAGGATGCTTGGCAAAGGCGGTTTTCTCCCTTCGTGCAGTGGCTCGGATGCAAATATGTCTGTTTTTCGAATGCTTCACTGATTTACGAAAATCCCGAAAACTGTGATAAAACGGCAATAGCGACGGTTTTCGGAGACGAATTCTCACTATATTATAACATTACAACCCCGGGATGGGGGCAGGCCCATAAGTCTCAAAATAGACTGGAAGCGGTTCCAAGATAACGGATGCGAACCTGCCGCTAGTCTCAATGAAACCGAGAAAGGAGTTTTCTTATGGAAACGGAATTCACAGCCAAGGCATCGCCCGATCCGGGCTCTTCCCGCATGACAGCGGAGTCCTTATCGGGCAGCTCGCGCCGGCAACTGCTGTTGACCCGGATGTGGAAAGAGCGTTACTTGTATCTGCTGCTGTTCCCGGGCCTAGTGTATTTTATCGTATACAAGTACTTGCCCATGGCCGGAAATATGATGGCTTTTCAAGATTATAGCGCATTTCAAGGCTTCTGGGGCAGCGAGTGGGTCGGACTGAAGCACTTTGAACGCATCTTCCAGGACAAGGAAGTGCTGCGGGTGCTCTGGAACACGCTGTACTTGTCCTTGCTGCAAATTGCCTTCGCCTTTCCGGTGCCGATCGTACTCGCCGTGATGCTCAACGAGGTGCGCCGCGAATGGTTCAAGCGCCTCATTCAATCGATCGTCTACCTGCCGCACTTCATTTCTTGGGTCGTCGTGATCGGCATGGTCACGGTGTTCCTCCAGTCCGAAGGCCTGGTGAACAAGCTGCTGCACGTATTGTTCGGTATCGGACCCGTTGCCTTCCTGCAAGAGCCGGGCTGGTTCATGCCTCTCGTCGTGCTCGAAGTGATCTGGAAGGAATCCGGCTGGGGCACGATCCTCTTCCTCGCGGCACTGGCCGCCGTAGATCCGAGCCAGTATGAAGCAGCCGTCATCGACGGGGCCAACCGCTGGCGGCAAATCTGGCACATTACGCTGCCTGCGATTCGCAGCACGATTGTGATTTTGCTTATTTTGCGGCTCGGCAGCGTGCTCGATTCGGGCTTCGAACAGATTTTCCTGATGCTCAACCCGTTCAACAAATCGGTGGGCGACGTGCTCGACACGTATGTGTACGTCAAGGGCCTGACCGAATCCGACTACAGCTTCGCCACCGCGGTCGGTTTGTTCAAATCCCTCGTCGGCCTGCTGCTGATTATCGGGGCGAACCGTCTGGCTAAACGCTTCGGCGAAGAAGGCGTGTTCTAATCTTACCCGCGGCTGCGGCATAAAGCAAGATACGGAGGTGCAAACAACGCTATGATTCGTAATCGCACATGGCAGGAAAAAGCATTCGGGGCCGTCAACGGGGTGCTCCTCGTGATCATCGCGCTGCTGATGCTGTTCCCGTTCTACTATATGACAATCGTGTCGTTTACTTCCTATTCGGAGTACGTGAAGACCGAGCTGCTGCTCGTTCCGACCAGCTTTGTACTCGATGCGTACGCCTATATTTTTCAATCGGATTCGTTCGTGCGTTCGCTTGGCGTGACCGTCTTCGTCACCGTCGTGGGCACGTTCGTCAACCTGCTGCTGACTTCGATGATGGCTTACGCTTTGTCGCGCAACATTCTCGGTAAACGGGTGTTTCTGTTCCTCGTCCTGTTCACGTTCGTCTTCGGGGCGGGCATTATCCCGACGTACATGATCGTCAGCGCCACCGGCCTGATCAACTCGTACTGGGCGTTAATTCTTCCCGTCGCCATCAACTCGTACAATCTGATCGTCATGCGGCAGTTTTTTCTCAATATTCCGCACGAGCTGACAGAGTCGGCTTTGATCGACGGGGCCAACGACCTGCAAATTTATGCCCGCATCATTCTTCCGCTGTCCAAGCCGGCGCTGGCCGCCTTCGGGCTGTTCTCGGCCGTGGCCCATTGGAACACGTATTTCTCGGCGCTGCTATATTTGAACGATCCGGCCAAATGGACGGTGCAGGTCATGCTGCGTCAGATCGTGATTTTGAGCCAGGCGGGAAATATTTTGTCCGAAGGGGTGCAAGCGGCCCGGGGGCTGCAGGTTCCACCTGCGGAAACGATCGGCATGGCGGCGATTCTGGTGTCGACGATCCCGATTCTCGTGCTGTATCCGTTTCTGCAAAAGCATTTTGCGAAAGGGGTGATGTTGGGCTCGGTCAAAGGTTAGGGGGTTGGATATTCGGTTTGACTGATGTACCATAGCATTACACCTTAAGGAGGATATGCATCCATGACAATGAAACGGTCTGTTTCCGTTCTGCTTTCGCTCGCCGTAGCGGGTAGTATGACAGCTTGCTCCGGAGGAGCGAACTCGGGTGCGGCGGACGCCGGCAAAGGCGGCGCGGACGCCAAAAATAAAAAGATAACGATCACCTGGTTCTCGGGCACGTGGGAAAATCCGGTGCCGGGGCCGGACAGCGAAGCGGTCAAAGTGATCAACGAGAAGTTCAATGTCGACTTCAAGCCGCAGTATGTCCCCTGGGATACGTATGACGAGAAGCTCAGCGTGACGATGGCTTCCGGCGATATTCCGGACGTTATCGGCATGGAGCTGGTAGATGCGAATTATATGAAATGGGCGAAGCAGGGCGCTTTTCTCCCGCTGAACGACTATCTCGACAAATATAATTCGTTTAAGCCGGTGCCTTCCAACGTCTGGGATATGCTCAAGGTGAACGGCAAAGTGTATGCGGTTCCATACTTCTTCAACGCCAAGGGCGGCAAAAAGCCGGTCATCCGCAAAGATTGGCTTGATAAGCTGGGACTGCCGATGCCGACGAATTACGAGGAGCTGAAAAAAGTCGCCATCGCGTTCGCCAAACAGGACCCGGACGGCAACGGCAAGGACGATACGATCGGCCTCGGGTTGGCCAAAAACATTTACTACAGCCCTACGTTCAGCCCGTATTACGGCGCTTGGTACGAAAAGGACAAGAACGGGCAGTACATCCCCGACATCGGCGAAGGCAGTAAGGAAGTCGTCAAGTTTCTGTCGGATCTGTACAAGGAAGGCGCGATCAAGAAAGACTGGGCCGTTACGAACTACAACGACGTGTTCAAGGCGTTTAACGCCGGGAAAGTCGGAATCTGGTACGAGGAGCCGGGCGGCAATCTCATCAACTACAAGACGCTGGCCGAGAATGCGCCGAATGCGGTGCTTGCGCCGCTCCCTGCCTTCAAAGCACCGGACGGCACGCAAGGCATCCGCTCGCTGGCCGGATACTACAAGATGTATCTGCTGAGCGCCAAGCTGAAGAACGATCCGGAGAAAGTGCAGCGCATTCTCGAAATCATGGACTATTTCCGCGAATTCACGCCGGCGGACCAGCGCAACGCGAAGAATGAAAAGTACGATTGGCTGAACGGCAAAGAAGGCAAAGGCTACAAAATGGAAGACGGCGTGCCGATTCCAATTAAGGAAAACCGTTCCAACGTTGCGCCGAGCGCATACATCAACACCGAAGGCTGGGCGCCGAACGACCAAGACTTGGAAGTGTTCATCAAAGGCTCGAAGTCGCCGCTCGAAAAGCAGTTTAACGAATCGGTGGTCTCGTATCTCAAGACGTCCAAAATTTATCTCAGTCCCGTGATGGCCGTTCAGTCGCCGCTATATAACACGAAATGGACCGAGCTGTCCCAGTTCCTGAACGACGAGAAAACGAAAATGATCGTCGGCCAGCGGCCATTTTCCGATTGGGACAAGATGGTAGATGAGTTTATGGCGAAGGGCGGCAAGGAAGTCGTCGACGAAGTGAACAAGCTGATCAAGGACAACAACGCCAAGGTTGGCTGGCAGTAAGGTCTGAGGCCAGTTGATGAGTACGATATTCGGAAAAAGGAGCCCGAGAGCATGAAACCAATGACAGCCGTCTTGATCGGAGCCGGAGCGAGAGGGGCCGGCGGTTATGCGCGGTACGCGCTCGATTGTCCGCATGAATTGAAATTCGTAGCCGTCGCGGAGCCTAACGCCGAGCGCCGGGATAAGTTCGCAGCCGAGCACGGTATTTCCCGGGAAAACTGCTTCGAGACGTGGGAGGAGCTGCTCAGCCGTCCGCAGATGGCCGATATCGCCATGATCTGCACGCAGGACCGGATGCACTACGAACCGACGCTGCAGGCGCTGGATCTCAAATACCACGTGCTGCTCGAAAAGCCGATGTCGCCGGACCCGCGCGAATGTGTGGAGATGGAACGGAGGGCCTTGGCAAACAACCGGCTGCTGACGATCTGCCATGTGCTGCGCTACACGCCGTTCTGGGCAACGCTGAAAAAAATCATCGCGGAAGGCCGCATCGGCGAGGTCGTATCGATTCAGTTGAACGAAAATGTGGGCTATTGGCATATCGCTCACAGCTTCGTCCGCGGCAATTGGAACAACTCGGACAAATCCAGTCCGATGATTCTGGCAAAATCGTGTCATGACATGGATGTGCTATCATGGCTGATGGACCAGCCCTGCGTGAAGGTCAGCTCGTTCGGCTCGCTGATGCATTTTCATTCGGGGAATGCGCCGGCCGGATCGACGGATTACTGTATCGACGGGTGCGCGGTGGAGGCGGAATGCCCTTACTCCGCTCCCCGGTTCTACCTGGGTGAAGGCAAAGCCTGGGCGCGCCATTATACGGAGGAGCTGACGCGCGAGAACATCGTGAAAGGCCTGCGCGAGTCACCGTACGGCCGCTGCGTCTACAAGTGCGACAACAACGTGGTCGACCATCAGGTCGTCAACATGGAATTCGCGAGCGGAGCTACGGCGATGTTCAGTATGTGCGGCTTCACGCGGGAGCAGGAGCGCCGCATCCAGATCATGGGCACGCTCGGCGAGCTTCGCGGGGAAGAGAGCACCATTACGCTGATGGATTTTCTGACGCACCAGAAGACGGAGATTGAAATCCCGCCGCAGGTCAGCGGCCACGGCGGCGGAGACAGCGGCATCGTGCGCAGCTTCCTGCGCGAGGTGCGGAGCAATGCCGGCGGGGAAAGCCTGACCTCGGCCAGCGCTTCTGTGCGCAGCCATTTGATGGCTTTCGCGGCCGAGGAATCCCGCTTGAACGGCGGCAAGGCCATTCTCATCGATGATTACTATAAGCAGGTTGTAGCGGCGACATAAGTCGTCGGCTTTGCCGGGATGCATGCGCTGAGCTCCCCGTCGCTTGAGGGCTGTTGCCTTTAGGCGGTGGGGGGCTCTTGCGTTTTTGCGATGCGGGCGTTGTCCGCCTTGAGCTCTGCCCGCTTCTGATCGAGAAGCTGCTGCTCGATACGGGATAGCTTGCGGGAGATCGTTTGCAGTCGATAAACGACATAGATCGGAAAGGCCAGGAAAAGAAGAGCGAACAAAATCACATTAGGCCAATGAATTGCGTACATCGGGACAGCTCCTTTTTCGGTTCGTTTGGTGGAAGTGTTAGCACGACTTGCCGTGATGCTGTTGGAGCGGAGCTTTTTGCTCCATTTCGCAATTGGCCGCTGTAGATATCGTTCGCGGGCAAAGTTGTGCGCTCATAGGGCGGCGGGCTTGGGATTCGGATTCGGTGCACGCGAATCCCAAGCTTGCGTTTGGCGCTGCGCTGCTGTATGCGAGTTTGTTAAGCCCTGCGCGGCTTTGATTTCTCTTGGATGATGGGTCTTGGATGACGGATTGCAGGGAGAGACTTCCAAGGATAGAGGAACTGGCGTTCGTTATTTGGCTGTTTTGCTCGTTGCCGGGGGCGATAGAGGAACTTGGTGCCTCTATTCTGGCGAATGATGCCAGATTCACCGGCTTTTGCCGTCGAGCCGGGATAATTGCGCACCTGAGTTCCTCTATTTTTCAGAATAGGGCTATTGGAAGTATTTTAGCGCATCTGGGTTCCTCTATTGGTTTTGCGAAGGTCGCTACTGAGATAAAGATTGCAGCATTGCTTACGAATGGCCGCATGGAGTAGGTTTCCATCGGAGGTAATCGAGCACTGTGAGTTGAAAAGTCACTTCCAAATGCACATTGAGGTCACAGTGTGAAGTGTCATCGAGCGCCACATAGCAGCATTGTAGAGATGTTGTCATCGGGCATCTAGCGCATCATAGGCGTCAAAGAGCATCCGTCGGGCGTCTAGCGCATTATAAGAGCCTGGAGCCATTCAGCATCATCGAGAGCTCCTCACGCGCCATCCAGATCACCAGCGCTCTAATGTCCTCCGGCCTCAGAAGGATGTCCCTCGATTTCCCGACAGATCGATCCGACGCCCGACGCGTCATCCTAACAGTGGCGTCACTATGCTGCCGACCGGCTCGGGCCGAGGCCCGAGCAAGACCCGGTCTGCCGCCGCTCACAGAACAACCTGCGGCTCCTCCGTTACCCCGTACCGGTTCAGCGCCTTGGCCGCCGATTCCCGCATGCGCCGCTTGAGCTTGTCGCCTTCGACCACCCGGACCCGCTTGCCGAGAAAGCGCAGCTTGGACAAAACATATTCGCTCTCGTCCCCGAGGAATGTCAGCCGGATCGTGTAGCAGTCAGCTGCGTCGTCGTACCCGACCTGCTTTTCGAAGCACGAGAAGGCGTAGAGGATGCGGGAGAGCTCATTATTATACTCGCGCACCACCTCGATGACCGCCGATTCCTTCCGGCCCTCCAGCATGCGGTTGATGTCCGCTTCGACAGCAGCGGCTTCCTCTGCCGAAACCGGTTGTTCTACAAGCCCCACGATATGCTGCAGCTTTGTATTCATCAGCGCCCGATGCCGAAGATGATACCAAATCAAATACCATTCCCGCTTGACCATCGAATATTCCAGCTTGAACGGAAAGCCAAGCTGCTCCTCGAACATTCGTCCGTCTCTGATCCGGTGGTTGACGAGTATGCCGTTTTTCCTCAGCATGATCCGCCGCAAGGGGCGCAAGAGCGGATGGTAGACCTGATGCTCCCGGCTTTTGGCCTTTTCCCCGAAGCCTTCCTTCATATCCAGCGCCGAGTCGCCATCGAGCATACTTTGCAGCTTCTCCAGCGTCTCGGGTGTAAAAGCTTGCTCCGACGCCGGATGCTCCAGCATCGCTTTGAGCCATGTCCGCTCATGGGAGGTGACGGCGAGCGTGCCCGTTTCGTGGAGGCGGGACATGACCTGGTAATTAAAAATTTTTTCAAACGGATTCATAATACGCTGCGATCTCCTTCCACTCCTCAATCAGCTCCCGACGCAGATGCTCCGGCGCGAGTACTTCACAGCTGGAGCCGAAGCTGCGCAGCCAAGGCTTGATCTCGGTCGTCCCGTGCACCTTGATTTCATAGATAAAGGAAGCTTCGTCTTCTTCCGTAATTTGTCCCCACTGCCCTTGGAGCAGCACGCGCTCCTTGACAAAATTGGGCTGCGGAGCCTCCGGACTGAAAAACCGCACCCGCACCGTAAGCGGCTTTCCCGTATCGATAAGCCAACTGTAGCGGGTTTTTTCCTCCAACAGGTGCAGCTTCTCGCTGAACGTTTCCTCGGATACGGCCTCGTCTTCGTTCAGTTGTGTCAAGCCTTCCAAACGGAACTTCACGATCCCTTGCCGGCTTTCCGAGCCAAGCAAATACCACCGGCCGTATTGATGATCGTAGATCACCTTAAGCGGCAGGATCACGACCTCTTTTCCCTCGGTTTCGCGTTCGAACAGCGGATTCGTATTTTTCGAGGCGTAGCTTTTGCGCGTCCTGGGCGAGAAATAAAGGAACCGCACCTTTCGGCGCTGACGGATGGCTCCAAGCAAAGTGAACAAATGCGCTTCGTCCAGAATGCGCGAGTAATAATGGTACTTGTACAGAAAAGGCTCTCCGGTGACATTTTCCGCGTTGCCTGCTTGCTGCAAAGCCTTCTTCACGCTATCCCGCAAAAGATAGCCTTGAACGGACGGCACCTGCGTATTCGCCATAATGTCAACGTAATCGTAGAGATCGAGAAGCTCCTCGAAGGTCAGGTCTTTGACGAGCCGGTCGTGAACGCGGTACCGGTATGGCCTTCCTCCGTGCTCTTTTACGATAACGCCGACTTCCTCCAAATACTTCAGGTCCGAGCGAATCGTTTTCTCGTCGGGCAGCGGAAGCTCCGCGGGAAGATCGCTGCAGCACGCATCGAGCAGCTCCATGACGGTCCGCGCTTCCTCCTGCATGGCGGCGAGCAGCAGCGACAGCCGGTAGCTTTCCGATTCCTTGAGCGACTTGGCGCGGTATAAGAACAGCAGCATCGGGTCTGCGGACTCGTAGTAGCTGAAGCGGAGCGTTTCGGCGAATTCTTTGCCCTGCTCCTGCGGGAGCTGCTGATACACCGTGTTTACGATGTCCTTCAGCCGCCGGATCGTTTTGTCGAAGGTATGTACGGAGATGCCGAGCCGCTGCGCGAATTGCTGGCGGCTGTAGGCGCCGCTGGTCAGCACCAGCATGCGCAAAAACTGAATTTCTTTATCGAAGCTTTCTCTGGCCATGGACAACCTCCGCTTTCGTAGCTGTTCCTTTTATTGTAACAGGGAAGGGAATTGGAGAAAAAGGAAAACTTTCTCTCTCGTCGTAATACTTTCGCCATGTTCGCGGGGCGGAAAATAAGCGATGATAATACACGTAAGGCCGACGCCAAAAGGCAAAAGCTTTACGGCAAAAGATCACCGAGGCGCTTGGAAGGGTTACTTCGCCTCTTAAGCGACAGGTCGCCGGTTCGAGTCCGGCTTCCGCTATACGGCGGAATAGCTCAGATGGTAGAGCAGTTATTGTACCTTTCCGCCCACTTCCTCGGAGATCTTCAACATAGGAATACCGAAGCGAGGCGCTTGAAAGGGCTCCTTCGACTTTATGGGAAAAGAATTGACGGCAAAAGCCGGGCGTCAGAGACGCCATGCGCCTTTTCGTTTTTCCCTCGCTTCGATCTTAATAAGTTAATAGTACGGCGAGGCGCCGGGGAGGGTTCCTTCGCATCCAAGCGGCCAAAAGACTATTGGGCAATACGGCAGGTTCGAGTCCTGCGCCAACCTTCCTCACTTTTCCTCGCCGGGTCTATGATGAAGCCGTTTTTGCTCCGGCAAAAACTAAGAATATGCTTACGAAGCAGTTTTTTGCTACGCAAAAAGGAGGTCCCCAACCATGAGTTTCGCTAAAAAAATGTTCGGCGCGATGCTGCCGACGACACATAACAAAGACGGATTCCCTGCTTATGCGCGTTCGGCCGAAGAGCAGTACGTGCAGACGCTGTTGACCAATACGCTCGGAAATACGTTTTACGCCGATCAAAACGAGCTGCTGAAGGATGCGCTTGAGCTGCATCACGAAATGGCCCAGCAGAACCCGCAATTTATGGCCAAAGCGCTGGTGTTCGCCCGCAACGAGGGATTCATGCGGCTGCAGCCGCTGGTCGGACTCGCCATACTGTCGTCTTACCGTCCAGATTTGTTCGCCAAGGTATTTGACCAAGTGGTCCGGATTCCTTCCGATTTGTCCGACTTCCTGACGATCCTGCGGGGATTTGGCCGCGGGCAGGGCGGCCGGGCCGTGAAACGGCAGGTGGCCCGCTTCCTCTCCGGGGTGTCCGAATACTGGGTGCTGAAGTACAACGGCCGGGGACGCGGGTTCAGCTTGGGCGACGCGATTGCGACGTCGCATCCGAAGCCGGCCGATCTCAAGCAGCAGGCGCTGTTCCGTTACCTGCGCGGGCAGGAGACGAGTCTCGCCATGCTCCCGCAGGTGGAGGCGCTGGAGCAATTGAAGCGGGCGAGAAGCGAAGCCGAGCAGCTCGCCTGCATCGAACGCGGAAAGCTGCCGTACGAAACGGTGACGGGCGCGATCAAGCCGTCCAAGGCCGTGTGGGAGGCATTGCTGCGCCAGATGCCTACGTTCGCGCTGCTGCGCCATTTGAACGCGCTGGATCGCGCGGGCGTGTTCGAGAAGAAAGCGAACCTGGCGTTCGCGGTGGAGCGTCTGACGAATGCCGAGGCGCTGCGCAAAGCGAAAATTTTGCCGTTCCGGTTCGCCAAGGCGTTCCGGGAGGTAGAGCGTCCGGAGCTGCGCGACGCGCTTCGGGCGGCGGTGGAGCTGACGTTCGCGAACTTGCCGGAGATCGGCGAGAACACGGCGATTTTCCTCGATATTTCCGGTTCCATGCAAGGGGAATATTTGCAGATCGGGTCCGTATTCGCCTTGGCGCTGTACAAGAAAACACAGGGGAACTCGTTGTTCTGGTTGTTCGATACGGAAGTGACGGACGCCAAGCCGTCTCGTCACGACAGCATTTTGACGCAGGCGGAGCGCATCCGTTCCCGCGGCGGAACCGATACCGGCGCCCCTGTGCGCAAGCTGTTTTACGAAAACAAGCGGGTCGATCAGATCATCATCATTACGGATGAGCAGCAGAACAGCGGCAGCCCGTTTTACGCCGAACTGGCAAAATACCGCGCCAAGGTGAACCCGCACGTCAAGGCGTTCATCGTCGACATTGCGCCGTACCGCTATGCGATGGCGCCTCCGGCCGACCGGAACACGTTCTATATTTACGGCTGGAGCGATACGGTGTTGTCCTATATTGCGCAAGCGGTACAGGGCTACTCGGACATGACCGGGAAGATCGACGCCATGGAGCTTGGCGGAGGCGAAAAGTAACGATCCATTTTCATCTCATCGGTCCTATTCGGATGACATTTTACGCGCACACCGTAAAACCATCTATAAGAACATCGGGCCATGGACCGCTGAGGTCGATGGCTTTTTCCGTTACCACCATCTCGATCCAAGGAGGGAAAACCGCGATGACCGACTTTCGTCAACCTATATTAGAAGAACTGTGCCACATCGAGCGGCAGGAGCAGGTGCGCATCCTGTACGCCTGCGAATCCGGCAGCCGGGCGTGGGGATTCCCGTCAAAAGACAGCGACTACGATGTCCGTTTTCTATACGTCCGGCCTGTCGAGTGGTATTTATCCATATTCGATCAACGGGACGTGATCGAGCGGCCGATTAGCGACAAGCTCGATATCAACGGCTGGGATTTAAAGAAGGCGCTGAACTTATTCCGCAAATCGAACCCACCGCTGCTGGAATGGCTGCAATCGCCGATCCCGTACTTTGAAAAATATTCTGCGGCGGAGCGTATTCGCAGTATCTCACCGCTGACCTTTTCCCCGAAATCATGCATGTATCACTATCTGAATATGGCGAAGGGCAATTACCGCGAATACTTGCAAGGGGAGCAGGTCAAGATCAAAAAATATTTTTACGTGCTTCGCCCGGTTCTGGCCTGCGAATGGATCGAGCGGTTTAACGCGATGCCGCCGATGGAGTTCGATATGCTGGTGGACCGCTTGGTGCCGGAGGGCAGCGAGCTGAAAAAAGTAATCCGCGAGCTGGTAGAACGCAAAATGGCGGGAGACGAAATGGACTACGAGCCGAGAATCAACCCCATCAACGAGTATTTGGAACAAAAAATGAATCATTTCGAGCGCGCGGCCGTTCATTTGAAAAGCGCCGAAGGCGGACAGGCTGGCGAGCTTGACAGACTGTTCCGTACCGTGCTTAGCGAAGTGTGGGAGAACAGGTGATTAACGATGATGAACCGATTGAATCAAAATACGCTTTATCCATGGGCCGGGAAGCCTTCCATCTATGAATACATCGTGTCTGCGCTGAATGATCAGGGGCGCCTTAGCGATGCCGAGCTGTCGGATGACGACGAGTATTGGGCCGGGCATTCCGTGCGCTGGGTTGCGGGGGGCATGGACGGGACATTCAGCCACCACGCCGGAGGGCAAGCGGATACGGCGAAGGTACAGGTGCTGGTGCAGCTTCTTGTCAAGCAGAGCCGGAGTCCGGGTACCAAAACGAGACGCGCCACGTACCTCAAGCTGATGCAAGAGGATGTGTTAAGTATCATTGACCCGCTGCTGGAATCGCTGCGGGAGCACCCGGGAGTCGTCATTCCGAATCTCTATCAGGAAGCGGAGTGGTTTGCAAGATCCGGGGCGCACCGCAATGTCGTCAAGCTGGGGATTGCGCTGTTGGGCCAGTTCGAAACCGAGAGACACCGGGAACTGGTCGTTACGCTGGGCAAGCATGACGAATTTACGCTCTATTCGGCGGTCACGATTCGTGGCAGTCTGGACAACGCCAACGAGACGCTGTTCGAATTGGCCAAGGCTGTAGACGGCTGGGGAAAAATCCAACTGGTCGAACGCCTGGAGCCGCAGACGCAGGAAATTCGGGACTGGCTGCTTCGCCATGGATGCCGCAACAGCGTCATGAACGAATATTTGGCCTGTTACTGCGCGCGTAGCGGCGGGCTGGCCGAAGCGCTGTCGCAAACCTCCGTGGATCTGGAGCTGTATGACGGGGCGGGGGTCATCCTCTCTGCACTGCTGTCCGGTGGGCCTGCGGAAGGTATCGACGACTATGAGGACGCGGCATCGGCGGTAAGCGATTTTCTAAGGTATTCGCAGACGATGTGCGTGACCACAGCGCAGCTGTCGGTTGTGACGGATGTTTATGATTTTCTAAACGAAGATGGTCAGCGTTGGGAGCAGCGGTATGACAGGGGCTGGTCAGGTGATCTGCGTGAAGCCTGCAAGCGGCTGTGCGAGAACGTCATCCGCGACGAAGAATGGCCGTCCAAAATAGGGGAAGGTATCCGCTCGCAGGACAGCGCGGTACGGCAGCATGCGATATATGCAGCCAAACGGCTCCGTATGGACATCTGGGAGGAGCTATTCGGGCAGCTTCCGGAGCATCCGCTGGAGAGCGGCATGTATTATGAGCTTGCGCGAACAGATGAACCGGAGCGGATGGACCGCTTGGTCCGTTATGCGGAAGCGCATCTTCCATTGAAGGAGATTTCCAGTGGTCCGAAGGACGAAATCGGCTACGGGGAGCAGTATGGGCCGCATCAATGCCTGCAAAGCCTGCTGCAGGCACTGGATGTTTTCGAGGGGTACGGGATGAAGTTGATCGCCGCCGGTTTGCTGAGCCCGGCAACCATGAACCGGAATATGGCGTTGAAATGCTTGGAGGCGTGGCCTCTCCCGGTTTGGGGAGAGGAAGTGGCAGCCGCTTTGCAGGAACTGATCGCCTCCGAGCCGAATGAACAAGTAAAGGAACGAATTACGAAGCTTTTGCAGGAAAAGGAGCTGGCGGCATGGCTTATCAAATCATAGACGGCGTCCGCGTCTGGGGGAACCCGGAGGCAGGCGCCTTGGCGCAAGCAAAAACGTGCGCGGAGCACGGAAATGTCGTGCAGGCGCTATTGATGGCGGACCACCACAAGGGCTACAGCCAGCCGATTGGCGGGGTGATCGTCTACGAAGGACAAATTTCGCCGTCCGGCGTTGGGTACGACATCGGGTGCGGGAACAAAGCGGTGCGAACGAACCTGCTGGCTGCGGATATCCGGCCCAGGCTGGCGCGCATCATGGACGACATCACACGGAACGTTTCGTTCGGCATCGGGCGTGTAAGCAACAAGAAGGTGGATCACGAGCTGTTCGACGATCCGGATTGGTCGGTGTATTCGTCGGTCGGGCGTCAGGAGCACCGCAAGCTGAAGGCGCTTGCCCGCGATCAATTGGGAACCGTAGGCAGCGGGAATCATTTCGTCGATTTGTTCGAGGAAGCGGGGACGGGGCGGCTGTGGATCGGCAATCACTTCGGCAGCCGCGGGTTCGGCCATAAGACAGCCAGCGGCTTTATTAACCTTGCGGCGGGCAGGGAGTTTTTGGCCAACGCTCCGGGGGAAAAGATGGACCAGCCGCCGGTGCTGCTCGATTTGGACAGCGAGCTTGGCGATATGTATTACCGCGCCATGAAGCTGGCCGGGCGGTACGCGTATGCCGGAAGGGATGCCGTCATCCGTCAGGTGCTGGCGATTTTGGGAGCGGACGCGGAATTCGAGGTACATAACCACCACAATTATGCGTGGAAAGAGACCCATGGCGGCCGGGAAACGGTCGTCGTGCGCAAAGGGGCGACGCCGTCCGCTCCCGGCCAGCTTGGATTCATCGGCGGCAGTATGGGCGACATCTCGGTCATTGTCCGGGGGAAGGATACGGAGGAAAACAGGGCGGCCTTCTACAGCACGGTGCACGGCGCGGGAAGAATCATGAGCCGCACGCAAGCGGCCGGCAAAATGAACTGGAAGACGCGCACCCGCTCGGGCGGCCTCATCTCGGAGACGCAGATGCACGAGGCCGTGAGGAGCTTCGGCGTCGAGCTTCGCGGAGCCGGGACGGACGAAAGCCCGTTCGTGTACCGGAAGCTTCAGGAGGTGTTAGACGCCCACGCAGAGACGATCGAGGTGCTGCATGTGCTGAAGCCAATCGGCGTATGCATGGCCGGTGCTGACGAGTTCGATCCGTATAAGGACTAGCCGCTCTAATTTTTAATCCAATTTTGAGCTTCTTTTAAGGTGTGCTTAAGCTTCGGGCCGCATACTAAAGAAGATCCCGTTACTTAACATATATCTTTGGTCCCCGCCGTCGCTGCCATCGACGAGGCGGGGATTTTTTTGAGCGTTTATGCGTCGTATAAGCGGCTACTCCACGAGCGGAGCAATTTTCGGAAACACTTGCAGGGCAGTTTTGTAAAAGACGTGCTCATGATATGCCTCCGGAATCAGCTCCTGCACGAATTGCAGATAAGGCTGCACGGGGGCGAGCGGCCAGTCCGTGCCGAACAGCATCTTCTCGTAATGGTCGCAGTACGTCACCGCGTGGCGCAGATGGGCGAAAAAGAGCGGAGAATCCTTGAGCCGCGCGCATTCTGCGGCATCGCCGACCATCAGGCCGGACAAATCGGCGAACACGTTGCGGTTCTTGTAGACGATTTCGGCTCCGTCCAGCACCCATGGATCGCCGAAGTGGGCGATCATAAAGTTGACGTCGCGGTGGGCGACAGCAACCTCGTCCACCGTCAGCGGGTGGGAATATTTCAGCAGGCCGCGCTCCGAGTACGTATCGCCCGTATGATAGACGACCGGGACTTTGTACTGCTTCGCCAGCTCGTAGACCGGCTGGTAGACGTCATCGTAGGCATAGTACGGATAGTAGCCGAGGTAAATTTTGATCCCGACCGCCTCCGGCCGCTGCAGCGCTCGCTCCAGCTCATCCAGTCCGGCGTTGCCCAGCTTGAACGGGTTAACGCCGGGGCAGTATACGATCTGCCCCGGATACGAGTCCACCATATCAAGTCCCATCGGCGTCGGGGCTTCCCGGTCGGGGAAGCCTCCGGCGGCGGTCTCCGTTACCCCCATGCCGATGCCAAGCACGACGCCGTTCTCGGCGTATTCGCGCAGCAGCCCGTCAACGGAGTAATCGACGAACGAGCGGTTGTCGGCCGTTTCCTTAAACGAAGCAATATGAGACAAGTGCATGTGCGCATCAATGATTTTCATTCCGCATTACTCTCCTTCCGTGTCACTGGTTTCAAGTATAAGAGGGAAGGCGAGTCTGCGTAAAGTATCCAAGCTGTCCGTCGGCAGCGGGGCGTCCGGGAAGACGAGGAACACCGGAGCCGAGCGGTCTACGCTTCCGTGAGGGAGGCGAACTCTCCGCGTGAGGGACAGGCAGCAGATCTCCTTGTTCGTGTAAACCGAAGGGCGATTGGCTGCTTCGTCCGTAACGATGTGCATGACTCCGGTCCGGCTATCAAGGCCGAACACATAATCCTTCGTCTCGCGCACGCTGAGCTCCCCTTTTCCGAGAGGGTAACGCAGCGCTTTTCCGTTCGGGGTGCAGGTTTGCAGCCACCCATAGCCGTCCGTCTCGTCAGGACGAAGGAATAGCTCACTGAGCATCGATTTGTCCAGATACGTTCCCGTGTTCTGACGGATGTCCGTCATATAAGCGAGCACCGGTACTCCGGGGAGCATCAAATAGTAGCTGTCCATGGTTATCCCTTTGAACGTATCGTGGTTACGGATGGATTGACGGACCTGGATACCTGCCCAGACGTTGCCTTTCTCGTCGGAAAGACGGACAAAAGCGGCGGAATGCTCTTCTTTGCGCACGGATAACGGCCCCATCTCGTCGAATTGGCCCGACAAGCCGCCGGTCCAAGGATTCCACCACGATTTCGCACCATATTCGGGAAACCCGGAAGCGAGCCATTCCCGGCCCTCGACGGCTAGCGAACGCAGCCCGGGGTAATAGTCGGCCGCTGCGGAGATGCGGATGATTCCATTATCGGCTTCAAGCACCGAATAACCGGCTTCGGTCGATGTCGTGCCGCTGACTTCGCCGGCCGAAACCGGGAACAACGCGGCATGATACGCCTCTTCCTGCGCGCCGAGTCGCGCTTCCACCCGGACCACGCGGCAGCAGGATGCCGGCGGGGACAGCGTGAAGCGGGCATCCGTCGCCTCGTCGTCAGGCGATAAATGCACCTGCTCCGACGTTTCGGCCGCATCCATGTAGCGGGCGGAGAGCTCGCCTTCCCATACGGTCTGCTTCGCATCCCGAAGCGTGACCGGCACTTCTTCCGCATCCGGCGGCACGAACGGATTTCCCTCATTGGCCGTCAGCTCCACATGGCGGACCGGCGGCGGAGTCGTTTCCCGTCTGATGCGCTTCAGGGCAAAATCCCGGAGCGAGGTCCAATCGTCGAACCCGCCCATAGACAAGAAGATCGTATCCGAGGTTTTCGTTTCACCGGCTTCCAGCCGTCCGAAGCGGGTTTCCAGCTCCAGATACCAATCGCCTATATTCATCCGGTGGTTATCGGACCAGCAAATTCCGTATGCGCTTCTGGCGCCGCGGGCGAAGAGCCAAGGCTCGCTAATTTTGGAGCCGTCCCAATACTCGAAATCGATGCCGTGGGAGTCGGTTGTTTCGACGATTTGACCGTCATAAGGCAGAACGATTCCGTACAAGTCGTGACGAATGCGCTGGGAGATCCACATTTCGCTGACGACGGAGGCATCCGAGTCGTTTTCCAGCTCCTGCCACAGCTTCATCGTTCCGTCGGCGTACAGCAGCGTGTGGAGATGCAGCAGCAACTGCGGGAACGCATCCGAGCGGTACGTATGGCGGAAGCCGACCGCTCCTCGTTCTTCTTTTGGCTCCACACGTATCGGCTTTTTCCGGGTGAATTCGGCGGAATACGGCTTGCCTATCGACGGCGGGAGCAGCATGATCTGCTCGTCCTTCCGGTTCCAGGCTCGAAGGAACGTTTCGTTGTGATCCATATCGTATTCGATCCCATAGCTGCCGTTCACGGCAACCCGGTTGTCCTCCGTCTCTCCGGTAAACATCGCCCCGGGTCCCCCGAAGGCTCCGCCAACGAAACGGGTGAACGTCACCTCCGGCCCGTTGTCCGGAACGGCCCGGATTTGAAGCTGAGCTTGGTAGAAACTGTAGTCGAGCAGACGGTACGGAACTGCCAACGAGATCCGCTCCTTCGCTTCCAGGCGCGCTTCGAAAGCCCGCTGGCCGAGCGCAAGCCAGGTTTGTTCCGGCAGCTCGAAGGAGAACGTGGCCGTCTCCGGGAAATGGTTTTCCATATCGAGGTACAGGACGTAATTCCCGCCAAGCGCATGCCTTGCATCCGGCACCCGCATCGTCAGGCCGGCCGGAAATTTCGGGACGATGCCGACCTTGAGCAGCGCTTCCAGCCCGTTAATTCGAACCCGCGTTTGCACGGCAGGGCAGGTGCGCCATTCGCTTTGCTCTTCCTCGATGGCTCCGACGAAGAAACGCGCGGCGATCCGTTCTTCGCCTTCCACCTGCAGCTCGCTTTTCCAATCGAATTCGACATTGCGGTCCGATTCGCCCTGAAGCTCAAGCTTAAGCGGGGCGCCCGATTTGTTCACGATGCGGTATTCGATAGTATACTCGCTTCCGAATACCGGCTCGGCCTGCTCCGCGGTTGCGGACAGCAAGTAGTCCTCCGTTTCGATGAGGCAGATGCCGCGGCCTCTGCGCTCGATATCGACGCGAAGCGATTGTCCGTTCTTGTCCCACGCGTAAGTGTAGGTATCGAAGCCGTTCACTTTATCGCCGTCCGGTTTAACTTCGATCGTCCGCTTCAAATCGGCGTACCAATCGGTATCTTGAAGATAGGGGGCAAGCGCTTCGCAAGCCGCCACCTGGGGGATGAAGTTCATGAAGTGCGTCGCGTCCTCGCGGTCTTCCCAGAAAAAGCCGCATCTCTTGTACAGCGGCACCGCCTTCATGTTGGCTTCCCAAGTGTACAGATCGACGCGCGGCCAGCCCAGGCGGATCGTTTCCTCCACCGCCCGCAGTACGAGCATTTTGCCGATTTTTCGGCCATGGTAGTCCGGGCGTACGTTCAATAGCTGGATGTAGAGTGCGCCGGTATCCTCGCGGTATTCGCCGAGGCTGCAGTATCCGACGACTTGACCGTCGCAGACGGCGAGAAAGACGGCCAAAGCATCCGAGTTTTCCTCGTCCTGGCGAATCTGCTCGGCTGTCCGGACAGCCGGTCCGCCGCCCCATTCGTCTTGGCTTCGGTTCCACATCTCGGCTACGCTTTCCGCATAATCAGGGTGGTAATGTATGATGTTCACATGCGCTGTCATTTTGGTTCCACCTCGGCTCCAGTAAAATATAGAAGATAATGGATATACGTCCGAGAAGGGGGGAAGGTTGCAGGTCCGGGGAAAAAAGAAGGGGAAGACCGCTCCCGCGGCGAAGCAGTAAGCGGCAGACAGCTTAGGATGCAGGCTGCTCGCGCACAACGACGGAAGGAGCGGGACGAATGTGAACAGACTGTGCATCATCCCTTGCGGAGCCAAAAAAATATGGGATACCGCCGCTGCACCGTCGGGTCCTTGCCCGGCCAACCAAGCGTACATTTCACCCCTTCACCGAAAATGCCAGGCGTATGCGGACCGCTATTTTGACCATTGGGCGATATTGTCGGCCAAGCACGGTTTTTTACTTCCGGACGACAAGCTCTACGAAAATTACAATGTCGCCTTTGGCAGCGGTCACCCGGCAATCATTTCATTGCACGAGTTGAAACGTCAAGTAAGCGAAAAACGGTTGGACCGTTTTGAGGAAGTTGTCGTGCTTGGCGGCAAAAAGTTTACCGGAATCGTTCCCGAGGTGTTTTCCGGGGAGACACGGATTTATTTTCCGCTGGTCGGGAGCCGAGGGATCGGGGATATGCTGCAAAAGCTGAACCGTGCTCTGGAGCGCAACGAACCGTTCGATGGCGTTGTTGGAATAAGGGAAGAAGGCTTGGAATAGGAGGAGCTCCCGCCGCCGTCCTGTCGACAGAGCGGAAGCTGCGGGAGAGTCAGGAGCCGTCCGGCTGCAAATTCCGATTGCCGCAAAACTCCTCGATCGTTTGCGCTTTCATGTCGTCCAGCGGGAATCCCGAAGGATAGTTGGTATACATCAGCATGATGCCTTGGAGCGTCGAGGAGAAGTGAAGGGACCGTTTCCGGGGATCGGGAGCGCCCAGCTTCTCGAAAATTTCGCATTGGGCCTCGAATTGCTCCGCGTAGGCGCCCAGCAGCCGGTTTCCGTGCCTGGCCACAACTTCATCCTGTCTCGGACAGGTGAACAAGTTCAAGTAGAAGCGGAATACTTCCGGCTGCTCGCGGACGTTGTCCAGCGCCCCTTCGACGATATGGCGGAGCTGCTCGGCAGGGGTTTCTTTGGCGGCTGCGGCTTGCATCACTTCGAGCACCTCTTCGATACGAAGATCGACCATGGCGGCCAAGAGCTCCTCTTTGCCTTTGAAATAATTGTAGAGAAGGCCCTTTGAAATGTCCGCCCGCTTGGCTACATCGTCGATGGATGCGGAGTGGAACCCTTTCTCGATAAAAAGCTCCGTGGCCGCTTGTAAAATTTTATCTCGGGCGGCGCGGCGAATCCGTTCGTTTTCCTCCGGCGTTCGGGGCATGTCTTTACTCCTCCAGAAATTGCAAAATCGTATGGGAAACCTTGTCGGGATGGGTGAGCATAAGCATATGATCCGCGCCGTCGATCCACACGAGGCGGGCATTCGGAAGCTGCCCGAATTGCTCGGCGAGCGGGAAAAGGTCTGGGCGGTCGAGTGTGCCGATCATGAACAAAGTCGGCGCCGCAAGCCGGTCCAGCCTTTCGATGGCAGGAGGCTGGGGCCATACCGATTCGCCGCTTTTCCAATCAAACCATCGCTTTATATTGTGTCTAATCATCTCGGTCATAAGCTCTAGATGCGGACTTGCTTTGACGACGTCATAGGACGGAAAATCGAGCGAAAACTCGGTCATTTTCTCCACATCCGGCGCCGCGGCGAGAACGCGCTGGAACCGCTCCTCAATGTCCGGCGCATTCCGGAAGCCCGTAACGGAGCAGGCGATGAGCACGAGCTTGGACACCCGCTCGGGGTACGTCAGGTCGAAGTCGACGGCAATCTGGCCGCCTAAGGAGTGGCCGACTAGTATGGCCTTTTCCAAGCCGAAGTGGTCAAGAACCATTTTTACATCCTCGACGTAATTGGCGGGCTCGACAGGTGCCGGCGATTGTCCGGCTCCCCGGCCGTCGAATGCGATAACCCGATAGTTCGCCGCAAGCCTCGGAATGATGAACTGCCAGGTGCGCATATCTGTTCCGCCCCCGTGAAGCAGGACAATCGTCTCGTCACCCGCTCCATAAATTTCGTAGTGAAGATCCATCGTGATTCCTCCTCGACGTATTTTCCGCAACAGCGGATAAAATGATGACCGGACCGTGACGCTTAACCGAACCGATGGGAAAAGGTGCCATGGTCCATGCAGCTTTAGTATAATTTATGACTGAACGTACAGTCAATATAAAAATCCCCGCAGACATAGAAAAAGGCCCGCAGCGGATGCGGGCCCTTGAGCCGTATTGCCTTTTAAAATGGAATTTGTTCCGTGATAAACGCATAGTCATGCTCTTTCGCCCACGCTTGCAGACCGCTCCAGAAAGCCTCGCACGCCAGGAAGACGCGGTCCGGGTCGGACAGTTCGCCCGACAGCACGAGCCGTGCCAGCGCATCGAAGCCGTCAGGCCGGTCGGGCAGGGTCATTGCTTCGGGAATGACCTTGGCTCCTGTAGAGTAGGTCGTCCGATGATGTAGCCCGATGAGCATTGCGGCGTAATGCGCGGTTTCCATGGCCAGATAAGGCAGGTGCGTCCGCGGGCCCTGGGCGTTGGCATTGCGCCATTTACCGGCGAACTCGAACATTTCGCCGACCAGAATGCTGCGGATGTTTTCCCGGAAATCGGCTTCGTCCGGTGATAGGACCGCTGCTTTCAGGTCATCAAAAAAGCCGTCCGGGTCGTACAGCGGCAGAGCCGTAAGGAAGGCGCCGTGTGACAGAGGCCATGTATCCTCGACGGTCCGTGCGTACTGCAGCAGAATTTCCTCGCTGTACACGTTCACCTCCGCTTTCCAGGCCCCGGCCGCCCATTCGTGGCTGAAGTCGACCGGTTCGTCTCCTGAGTGGAGAACGCAAAGCATCTCGGTGTCCGAGAAAGGTCCGTCCGTGCCGCGCGCCATGGAGCCGTAGAGGCCGATCGCTTTTAGGTTGTCGCCGTAAACCTGCTTAAGCCGGTCGGCAATTTCACGGGCAATGGCCCGTCTTTCTTCTTTGGTTACCGCCTGTGGTCCGTTCATTCGTTTGCACGCTCCTTGATAAAAATAAATGTTTGTTTCGCGCACTGCTTCGAACGGAGGCGGCGGTCCCCGGGGTTAACGGGGGATTTTTAGGCGAGGCATGAGCATCGGTCTCCTTTTGGAAAAAAATGTACGATTGTCTTACTCTTACGTGCGAGAGGGGAATAAGGTTTCAGCAAAGTCCGGCTATGCTTTTTTGGGCCAGAAGGTATAGCTGAAGCTCCATACAAAGTCGATTCCCAGTATGACCCCCCAGCGCGAGATCATACTCCACAACTCCGTCGTCCGGCTTTCGTCGTCGACGAACCAGATCATGCCGAGCAGAATCACGCTGCCGATCATCCAGGCCAGCAGGTGAAGAAACCACGTCTGCCGCTCGCGACGGGCATGGGCGGCGCCGTGCTTCGGCTTCGGCTCGGGCGCCGGAGCCCCTGCGAACCGGTGTGCGAAACGTACGTCGGCCCACCGGATCATCCGGTGGCCGTAGGCGACGGATACGCCGATATAGACGGCGGCGAGGCCGTGTACGAAGCTCGCGGTCGCCCCGTTGCGCAAATCAATGACGGTCGCGATAATCAGGACCAGATCGACCACCGGCGTGGCGACCAGCAAAAGAGCTCCGATTCGTTTCATGCCAAAAATATAGCGGAAGACAAGTCCGGCGACGACAAACACCCAGAAGCCAATTTCACAACCGATAATAAATGCGGCTATCGTCATACAATCAGTCCTTTCTTTTCTTTTTTAATACGACTGTATTGCTAAGCAGGGTTTTATTTTAGCATTGTTGTGTTAAAAAAAACAACCGTGCTATAATCGGGACATGCCTAAAATTGTAAACCATGAAGAGCGACGGGAGCAGCTGGCGGAAGCGGTGTGGCGGATTATTCGCCGGGAAGGGCTGGAAGGGGTCAGCGTGCGCAGTGTCGCCTCGGAAGCCGGCATGTCTCTTGGCTCGCTGCGTCATTATTTTGATTCGCAACCGGCTTTATTGGCTTTCTCCATGCGTCTGGTCGCCGAACGGATAAAAAAACGTATACAGTCGCTTCCGAAGGACGGCGATCCCCGGGAAAATATCCAAATGCTTATCGGTCAAATCGTGCCACTGGACGAAGACCGCTTGGCGGAAAGTCAAATCTGGATGGCCTTTTCGACTTTTGCTTTGACCGAGCCGGACTTGAGGCCGCTGAGCCGGGAAATTCATGATTCGCTGCGGGACGTGTTCCGTAACATCTTCGAAACCCTCGCCGAGTCGCAGCTGCTGAAGCCGGGGCTTGACACGGAGCTGGAAGCGAAGCGGTTCCATGCGTTGGTGGACGGATTGCTCGTACATGGCGTCATCGCGCCCGAGGTCATGCGTGCGGAGGAAATTGCGGGGATCATTTCGCGGCATTTGGACAGCTTGCTTGTGCCGTAACGCTGTCGCTGGCAGAAAGAATAAAGAGCCTGTCTCGGAGACAGGCTCTTGAGTATGGAGAAACATGAATTCACGGCTTACCCGAACTGGCGAAGCGCCGAATGGCGGGTCGGGCCGACAAAGCCGTTCAACGGAAAACCGTGCCGGATGGCCGCGCTGATGAACCGTTTTGCGGTGCCGACCGCTTCTTTGACGTCGGCGCCTTTGGCAAGCTCGGCTGTAATGGCCGCGGAGTACGTGCATCCGGCTCCATGCGTATAGGTGGTGGAAATTTTGTCGGATTCGTACAGCTCGAATTCTGTTCCGTCATATAGCAAGTCGACCGCTTGAGGGTGATTGAGCTTCGCGCCGCCTTTGATCAGGACGTATTTGACGCCTGTCGCATGGATGATCTGTGCCGCTTCTTTCATGTCCTCCAACGTTTGAATCGGCGGACGGTTCGCAAGCTGCGCCGCTTCGAACAAATTCGGAGTAACGACGTCCGCAATCGGGACGAGCAACTCCCGAAGCGCTACGGTAGATTCGGGATGGAGCGCCTCGTCGTTGCCTTTGCAGACCATCACCGGGTCCACGACGATACGCTGCAGCCCTTTGCCTTTGAGTGTACGCGTGACGAGCTCGATCAACTCGACGGAGCCGAGCATGCCCGTCTTGAGCGCATCGACGCCAATGCCGTCAAGCACGGTTTGCAGCTGGGCTTCGACGGTAGGCAAAGCGACCGGATGAACGCCATGGTGCCATTGGTTGTTCGGGTCCATCGTCACGACCGTCGTGAGAACCGTCATTCCGTAGACGTCGCGTTCCTGGAACGTTTTTAAATCGGCTTGAATTCCGGCGCCGCCGCTTGTATCGGAGCCGGCAATGGTTAAAGCTTTAGGTATGCTCATTGTACTTCTCTCCCCGGATGAATGAAGTTGCATTTATGACCTATCCTATCACGTTGGCGCAAAATTTCAATCGAAAATTCGCGGATTCACCCAAAAAATGTCAAAAGATGATTATCGCCGTTTGAGGCCCTGCAGCAGCCGCATCATTTGGGCTGCCGCCTCGCTCGCCCACTCCGCGGCGCGCCCGACCGCTTCCTGCAAGTCGCAAGGCTTGCGCACGATGGAAAAAGCCGCCGTCAGTCCGAGCTCGTTCAACTGCTCTGCGGGCAGCTCCAGACTGCCGCACAAGGCGACTACCGGCACTCCGGCGTCCCGGGCCTTGCGGCAGATGCCCGCAATCGCTTTGCCGGACAGCGTCTGCCTGTCCAGCCGGCCTTCGCCGGTGATGACCAAGTCGGCGTCCCGAAGCTGCGCTTCGAACTTCGCCTTCTCCAGCACGATGTCGATGCCGGAGCGAAGCTGCGCGCCGAGGAACGCATGCAGCCCGGCCCCCATGCCGCCGGCTGCGCCGCCGCCGGGCAGCGTCAGCACATCGATGCCGGTTTGCCGGCGAATGACTTCGGCCCACTGCCGAAGCGCCCGATCCAGCGCCTGCGTCATGTCCGGTGTCGCACCCTTCTGCGGGCTGAAGACGGCGGAAGCGCCCTCCGGCCCGCAGAGCGGGTTGCGGACGTCCGTCGCCGCCACGAAGCGGCATTCCGCGAGACGCGGGTCTATGCCTGTGGCGTCGAAGCCGGCGAGACCGGCGAGCGCCCCGCCACCGGAGGGCAGCGGGACGCCTTCCGCTCCGTACCACCGGACGCCGAGCGCCTCCAGCATACCGGCGCCGCCGTCGTTCGTCGCGCTGCCGCCGAGTCCGATGAGGAATTGCCGACATCCGCGGTCCAACGCGGCCCGAATCAGCTCGCCGGTCCCGTAGGAGGAGGCGGCAAGAGGGTTGCGCCGCGCTTCAGGTACGAGCGGCAGCCCGGACGCTTGTGCCATTTCGACGACGGCGGTGCCGTCCCCCAGGAGGCCGTAGACGGCCGTGACCGGCTCTCCGAGCGGGCCGCGGACCTGCGCCTCCACCCGGGTACCGCCGCAGGCATGTACAAGGCTGTCTACCGTACCTTCCCCGCCGTCCGCGACCGGAAGCTCGACGATGTTTGCGTCCGGGACGACGCTCCGAATGCCGGAGCTTATGGCGCTGCACAGCTGCAGAGCGGACAGCGAGCCTTTGAACGAATCCGGCGCAATCACGATTTTCATATGCCATTCCCCCGCAAATCCATAGAATAAGACGATTATACCACCGCGCCAAACGCGGCATCCAACATTTGCGACCGGTCCGGTCAGCGTTTCGTAAGGGAAATATCAGGAAGCTATCCGTTCTCCTTCCGCTTGCGCTTGGCTACAATGGAAAGGAGTGGATAGAGAGAGGGAGTGCTGAGATTGACCCATCGAACAGTTGCGAGGGGCGCCGGGTGGGGCGTCCTGTTTGTCGCGCTGCTGCTGTCATTGACGGCTTGCAAGCCTGAGATGAAGCCGCCGGAAGAGGTGATGGATTCATTCGTCGCCGCCTGGCAGAAAAGAGATTACGCAGCCATGTATCCTAGCTTGACGAATCATGTTAAAGAATCCGTCACGCAAGAAGCATTCGTCAGCCGACACCAAAACATTTATGAAGGCATCGGATTAACGGAGCTAAGTATCACGGCGGAGCCGACGGAGAAAGATCCGAATGCGAAGACGGATCAAATTCGGTATAAGCTTCATGTGGAAATGAAGACATCGGCGGGACCGATCGAGTTCAACCAGACGGCGACGCTCCGCAAAGAAGAGCGCGCCTGGGGAGTGGACTGGTCTTCGTCGTTTCTGTTTCCGCAGCTCAAGGACACGGACAAGGTGCGCGTGCAGACGCTCCCGGCGAAGCGGGGGGAAATTCTCGACCGTCTGGGCCATGGGTTAGCTATCAACGAAGATCAATGGGAGGTCGGACTCGTACCTCAAAAGATGGAACAGCCGTCCGATGAGTCCGTGAGCAAGCTGGCGGCACTGCTGAACCTGAAGCCGGAGGATATCCGTGCCAAGCTCGGCGCTTCGTGGGTAAAGCCGGAGCTTTTTGTCCCGATAGCGCTAATCCCCAAAGGCGATCCGCGGGAGAACGAGCTGCTTACGGTTCAAGGGACGGCTTACCGGACGAAGCAGGTACGTTCGTATCCGCTCGGCGCGGCCGCGGCTCATTTGACAGGCTACGTCGGCAGGCTGAACGAGAAGGAGCTGGAGAAGCGCAAGGATAAAGGCTACCGGCCGGACGACTGGATCGGCAAAACCGGGCTGGAGCTGACGCTGGAGGACCGGCTGCGCGGCCGGGATGGCCAGCGCATTTACATTACGGATGCGGAGGGCCGGGACAAAGCGACGCTCGTCAAGCGCGATGCGGTGGATGGCGAAGACGTGAAGCTGACGATCGATTCCGTTATGCAGCAGGCGATGTATCGGCAGCTGGAGAATGATGCGGGAGCGGGGGTGGCGATGCAGCCGTTGACCGGCGAGCTGCTCGCGTTGGTCAGCACCCCGTCTTACGATCCGAACCTTTGGATCTCGGGCATTTCGACCGAGCAGTGGAAGGAGTGGACGGAGAACCCGGACAAGCCGCTGTTCAACCGATACGCCAGCGCTTACGCCCCCGGGTCGGCGTTCAAGCCGATCACGGCGGCCATCGCTTTGGAGCAGGGGATGCTCGACCCGAATGAAGAGAAGTCCATTACCGGGAAGCAGTGGAAAAAGGATACGTCGTGGGGGAACTACTACGTTACGAGGGTATCCGAGGCGGCCAGCGCGGTGAATTTGACGAAGGCGCTGATGTATTCGGACAACATCTATTTCGCTCAGGTGGCACTAGGCTTGGGAGCGGAGCGCTTCGAGAAGGCCGCAGGCAAGTTCGGATTCGGCGAGAAGCTGCCGCTGCCGCTGGCGGTGGACGTCTCGTCGTTATCCAACGCAGGCATCAAGAAGGAAGTTCTGCTGGCCGACTCCGGCTACGGTCAAGGGGAGGTCGTCATGTCGCCCCTGCATGTGGCGGATGCGTATACGGTCTTCATGAACGGCGGCAATATGATCAAGCCGGTGCTCGAATACGACGGCCGGACGACGGGCGAAGTGTGGAAAAGCGGACTGATCCGCCCCGAAGTGAGCCGCATGCTGACGGAGCAGATGAAGGAGGTTATCCAGAATCCCGCAGGCACCGGCCGCGCGGCAAGAATTGACGGGCTGACGCTGGCGGGCAAGACCGGTACGGCCGAGCTGAAGCAAAAGAAGGGGGAATCCGGGCAGGAGAACGGCTGGTTCGTCGCTTACGATACCGACAAGCCGAAGCTGCTCGTCGCTTTAATGGTGGAGAAGGTGGAGGCGAGGGGCGGCAGTCATCACCTTGCTGGGACAATCAAGGCATTATTTCGGAGTTTTGCGAAGTAAGCAGCTAGTGCCGCCGCCTGCGGATCCCTCGCGTCCGTTCGATATAGAAAATCCATCGATTCCCAATTTCGATAGTTGTGATAAGATGAGGGAGGGGCCGTGGGCCCGCGCCTCAACCGAATCAAGGCGAATGTTCGAAACGAAGGAGCAATTTTGGATGACCCGAGACCTCGATGATGTGTGCCTTCAGCGGCATACGCCGCTAAAAGGCGGCGCCTACCGGATCGAAGAACGGCTGACTTCGAGCGAGCTGTCCATCGTTTACATCGGCAGTCCAGCCGAGGGAGAAGAAAGGCTTGCGATCAAGGAATTTTATCCCTGGAGCCTGGCTTTAAGAGATATGGACGGAAAGACGGTCCTATGCCGCCGTCCCTCGATTCGCCGGAAGTTTGACGGGCTGAACGATGCTTTCCGGAGGGAAGCTTCGATTCTGAGCCGACTCCGGCACGGGCATATCGTCGAATACATCGACCATTTCGAAGAAAACGGAACGAGCTATCTGGTGACCCGCTATTGCGCCGGCAAACCGCTCGTGGATTTGATCCGGGAGGGGAAGCCTGCTGCGGCACATTTGATCCGAAACGTTCTGCTGCCGCTTCTGGATACGGTAGACTTCGTACACCGGCAGGGCATCATTCACCGGGATTTGAAGCCGGGGAATGTGATGATTTCGGAGGAAGGCCGGCCGGTGCTGCTAGATTTCGGTTCGGCCGTATCGCTCGCTGAGCCGGATGTCCGTCCGATTTTTACAACGGCGGGCTTCTCCCCGTTGGAGCTGTATTCGGAGAAGGCCCGGCAAGGGAAAAAGGCCGATCTGTTCAGCGCTGCCGCCATTTTATATTACAGCTTCACCGGGCGCGTTCCGGCTGACGTTTCCGAGCGGCTGATCGAAGACCGCATGGAAAGCGCGAGAACTGCAAACCCGGAGGTCAGCCTGCTGCTGTCGGGTATGATCCGATGGGGGCTTGCCGTTCAGCCGCGCAGAAGATGCCCGTCGTTGAAGCTGCTTAAAGCCGCTTTGCGGTTGGAATATATGCGCCTGAAAGCCGGGATGCGGCGGAAGCGCTTGGACACGCCTTCGGCTGCGTCCGAAAAATAGCGGAACCGCGAGGGCGTTACTCAGGCCATTCGCTCGCTGTACCTCCGTTTAGAGGAACTGTGGTGCGTTATCGATGCTTCACAGGCACGGCGGAATATTTTTCGACACGGTTAGGGTGTCCGGAGTTCCGCTAATTTGCGAGGGAAGCGCCAAAAATCTTGGATAGCTCATCGTAGTTCCTCTAAGGAGTGTAAGCCGTGCAGTCGTGTAACCGTGGTTTCGAAAGCGATTCAAACGGCGCTCAATTTGTTCCTGGGACAGGGTGGCAGTTCTGGCTGGACGATACTGGGCAGCTTTTCCCCGAATCTCTGGGCTTCCCCGGCAATACAACGGCAAAAACCCAACCCCCGTTACAGGGCGTTGGGTTTTACTTCTTTATACCGCAGCTCGATTTCCGTCAAATAGTCCTCGAACGTGATGTAAATTTTCTCGTTGTAGCCGATTGATTCCTTTTTGTTGCGGGGGATCGGCGTCCTGCCCTTTTCAATCGTGCAGCGCGTGTTGTGCCGCAGCAGGATCGTGCCGTTCTTCCCGGCTTCGATGATGATGTGCTCCGCCTCCGGCAGCGGCTCGTTGACGTCGAGGCTGGCGAACAGCTCGCGCAGGCTGATCTGCCGCTTCTCGAACGAAGCGAGAGGCCAGTACTTCACTGGAATGTCGCTGCCGCTCGCCGTATTGAGGAAGTATCCTTCCAGCCTTCCGGCAAAGCGCGGCTTCGGACGAAGCAGCCAATAGACGGCCCAAGCGCCCAGCAGCACGGCAAGCACGATGCCCGCGATGATCAAATAACGCTGCACGATGGAGTGAACGTTGATGACGAGGTCCGAGGTGACGGAAGCTCCCTCATCGTCCGTTACCGTCATCGTCAAGACCGCTTTGCCGGCATGCATGGAAGAAACGGTTAGCGTATCGCCGTCCACAGCGAAGTCGGCCAGCTTGGCGTTGCTGTTGGACGCGATCGTATAGCTCAGCTTGTCCTGATTCACATCGCGAAAATAGTTCTTAAGATCTATTTCGGCGTCTCCGTCTTCCTTCGTCAGCTCGACGGCTCCGCTGCCGATCGCTTCGGGCGCTGTGTTCGCGATATCCAGCTCGCTGACCGCCGTCTCCCGGTAAAAATCAGGGCTGCTCATAAATACGCGGGCTTGATACTTGCCGGAGTGAGGGAAGACCGTCTGCACTTCGAAGCCGTTTCCGTTCAGCTTCATCGGCGTCCGTTCTTCCTTATTCGTCTGCAAATCTTTCACGATCAGCTCGGCCTTCATCGCTTGGTACACGTCGGCGTCGGCCAGCTTGGCTCCGTCCGCTTGGTGCAGCAGGAAGGCAGAGACGGTCGACGGGACGCCCTTAACTGGCTGGGCAAGCTCCATTCCAGCCTTTAAGCCGTAGTTGCCGAGCAGGCTGATTTTCACGAAATCCCCGGGCCTAGCTTTGAATTTCAGCAGAAAGGCGCCTTTTTGCGGCTGGGGAATTTTGAGCAGCGAATATTTGTCCGATTTCACGAACCGGATGTTTTTCGAATTGTAATACAGATGCGTTTCGGCGATCGGATGCTCCGACAGCAGTACGATATTGGCTTCGTTCATGCTGCCGTTCGGAATGTTAACCGTCACTTCCTGCAGCTCCCCGGTGGCTGTGACAGCCGCGACGGGGACGAGTACGGAGCGGGTTTGCTTGGCGAAAATGTTGTTGAAAATTTCCGGCAAATCGCCCGCGCTTTCCGTGATGAACGACGTGCCTCCCGTCTTGGCGGCAATCGCTTCGAGCTGCGGCGCGTTGACCGAGCCGTCATGATTCAGCCCGACGGTGTAGATCGGGTAGCCCTTCGCCTGTGCCTCCGCGATTACACGCTCCACGTCTTTGTTCGAATCCTCGACCGATCTTCCCGTAAAAATAGGTCCAAAGTCCGTTCCGCCATCCGACAGCAGAATCATAAACGGACGTCCGCCGCCTTTTCCGCTCCCGACAAGCTCCGACCCTTTACTCAGCCCGAGGCCGAGATCCGTATAGCCGGAAAAACGCAGCTCCGCGATTTTCTTTTTGAGCAGATTTTTTTGCTCCTCCTGGGTCAGCGGGGCGAGCGGCTGCGACTCGACGATTTTATGGTTGTAGGCGACAAATCCGACTTGGGTGCGGGCCGCCTCGCTCATGTCCATAAACATTTTGATAACTTCCGCAGCGATCCGGTCCCGGTCCGTGGCGTTCATCGAATAACTGACGTCCATCACGAAGACCGCGTCGAATCCCGGATTCGCATCGCCTTCGGCCAACGCCGGTCCGAGAGGAACGAACAGCAGCGCCAGCATGACAGCGATCGCCAAAATTCGCAGCCCGACCGAGACGCGCCTTCTTGTATGCATTTCCCCAACCATCAAAAAATCACCCTTCATTTGTAAAATGTGTGAAAGTACACCAAAACTGCTATAAACAATCGGCGAGACTTTACCGAAAAATTAGTACAGTGGGAAATAGTAAAAAAATACAGTTTTGTTAAGTTCGACACATTTTTGAAGGGGAGATGATGAAAAAGGGAATAAAAGGGTGGGTTTATATGGTTAATTCAGCATATAACAGAAGGGCCAAAAAATAAATGTGTTTGCTGAAAAATGGGAAAATAGTCTTGAATGACTAGGATTAAATAACTACAAATATCCATAGTTGACAAAATAAAACATCAGACTCTATGATTAGACCTGTGTTTTCGGCCTTCATCCAAAAATGCTCGGAAAGGAGTAGGCTATAAGAATCATGCGCCGGTTCCGGCAAGTTTTTATAGCCGACAGCTCAATGGACATCATCAATCAAACGAACCGCACCATGCTCTTCGAAGAGATCAACCCGGAAAAGCTCGATCTCGTCACGATCGTCGGGGACGTCAGAGGCATCGACAGCTTGAGCGACGACAAGATCAAGGAGATTAACCAGCATCTGCTCGTTCGCAGCTTCGACGAGTTTTTGGACAAGTTTTCGCCGACCGTGTACTCGTTTTTCAATGCGGCCAACCAGAAGGTTATGTATACCCTCAAGAAGCCGGAAGGGATTGCCGAGGACAGCATTTCGGAGATCAAGATCGACCAAAGCAACGATTTTCTGAAAATGCTGTTCACGCTGATCGATACGAAGCGCAGCCAAGGCATCCCGAACGTGGACTTCAAGTTCGAGAATCTGCTCGACATGATCTCCCCGAAAAAAGTCATGGACGACATCCGCCAAGTGCGCAAGGAAATCCATTATTTGTACGGGCAATACGACAAGCTGGACGACGGCGATCCGAAAAAGCTGGACCTCGGGGACAAGCTGAACATCATGTTCGAGGACGCCAGCAAAAACTATAACAACGTCATGGCCATGCTTCCGCTGGCGATCGAAGACATCAAGACCCGCCTTCTTCTTGGAGGGGCGCAGGAAGAGAACGAATCCGAAGCGATCCAGATCGGGATGCTGATGATCGGCGATTCCGGCGAGCTGAAAATTATCGAATCGCCGAAGTCGGACACGATGCAGCTCATGATCGCGGACGACAGCAGCGCGAACGGCTTGATCAACGTATTCGAGGACGATTACGAGTCCGTGTCGGATACACCTTCCGCCTACGTCAAAGATCTGGTCGTGCGGACGTTCTGCCCGCTGCCTGCGGTACAAAGCGAGATCGATACCGAGAAGGAAGTGCAGAACTACAACACGTATCTGGAGTTCTACAAGAATGCCAAGGATGAGTTCGTGAAGACCGTTAAGCCTTTGGTGGAAAAATTGTTGGGCATCAAAATGTTTTTTGACCAATACTCCACCAAAAACAAAGGCATGCAGCCTTCGATGCTGATCACGAACACCAAGCTGGACATGATCGTGAAAAGCAGCAACATTCCGAGGCTGGAAACGTACCTGAACACGGTCAACTCGAAGAACGATTTCACCGACACGATCTGGTTCGGCATCGTTCCTTCGGTACAGCTCGATTCGTCCGGCGCTTCGAAGGTGAGCCGGGAGCGGTTCAGAGGCAACGAAAAGGTCGCCAAGCAGGACGGCAACACGATGGAATCGCTCACGATGCTGCTGCAGGTGATCAAAGAATTCAAGGTGCAGGTGTTCTTCAGCTTCGAGACCGGCGAAGAAACGACGTTCAACAGCATGGCTACCGCCGGCATCGACAAATATATCGATAAATGCGGCTTGCTGGTCCGCAAAGAATTCAGCGAATTCGCGGTGCCGTCGGTTCCGAACTTTACGATTATTCCGAAGGACAAGTCCGGTGTCGTCATCGACAGCAAAATGCTGCAAACCGAAGACGGCGGCGTCAAGCTATCGCAGGAGAAGGAAGACATTCTGAAGCTCTGGATCGAAGGCGTCTACGTCGGCGCAGCTTATGTGGCGGCGGGGATCGTGGCGGCTTACCAGTGCCCGGAATATTTGCGCGAATCGTTCAAGACGGTGAGCCGGGAATTCCCGGGCGTGCGCTTCGATATCGAGGCCGGGGAGAACGGTCTGCGCGCCATCACGACGATGGCGAAGGAAATTTCCGGCTTCACGAACAACATCAAGGATTCGATCAACCGGAAAAACTTCGGCTTCGTGTTCTCTTCCGAGAACGCACAGCTGCAGGGCAAAGACATCAAGCGCATCACGGTCTACAAAGCGAGAAGCCTTGCGTCGACCGACGACGGCTTCGATTCGATCTACAAGACGCTGGTCAGCACGTACATCGAACGCATCCTGCGCTTCCAAACCGGCGACTTCAAACATGACAACATCGTTAAATTTTTCAGCAACAACCCGAGCAGCCAAAAGAGCAAATGGCTTGGTACGCGGGGGTACGTCAACTCGATCATCCAGGATGGGGACGACATGAGCTACATTATCGACGATAAGAGCAACATGTGCCATATCGACCTGGTCTTCAACGGCAACGTGAAGAACCTCGAGGTGATGATCACGAAAGGAACCACCCCGGTTAAAGCGTAACGATGCTGAACAAACTTATGCGGTTGTTAAAGGAGAGCTTTCGCAAGCTCACCTTTCAACATAAATCCCGTCAGCGCCAGACGCTGTCGGGGACCATACTTACCTTAAGGGAGGATTTATCTATGGGCTTCAGACTGAAAGTAGAAGGCGCAGAAACAATCGAATTGGGCATGGACAACATTCAATCGGTGATTTACGACACGGATACGCCGAACGACTCCAACGCGAGATCGACCGACGTAGGCGCGTTCCTGAAAATCTCCGGCAAAATCATCACCGCAACGGACGGCGACAGCGCCGACGACACGATGAAGCTTGCTCTGTGGTCGCTCGTACCGGCTGAGAAATCGGACTGCTACCGCAAAGTGACGCTGGAAGTGATCGCTGCCAGCCAAGTGGTGCGCAAAATCTACTTCCCGAACGCGTTCGTAGTTGACTATCAAGAGCGTTTCGGCGACACGGAAGGCGTAGGCACGTTCACGCTCTTCATCAAGCAAAAGAAAGACAAAACGGAATTCGCCACAATCGAAGGCGGATACGCGAACTAATCGGCTTGACCGGTTATTGCAAGCAACAGGAGTTAAGGGGCCGCTTCGCCCCTTAACTTTCTCCATTTCCGGCGGTAAGGATGAATCCGATGAACAATTACTATGAGATTCTGGAGGTCGAACGCAGCGCCTCCCCCGAAGAAATCAAGAAAGCCTACAAGCGGCTCGCCAAGCTTCATCATCCCGACGCCAACGGCGGCAGCAAGGAGGCGGAGCTGAAATTCAAGCAAGTGACCGAAGCGTATCAGACTTTGTCCGACGCGTCGGCGAGGCAAGCCTACGACGAACGTCCGGACCGCAAGAAGGAAGGAAAAGCCGGTTCGTCATCCGGCGCCGGCACCAAGACGAAGGAGCGGCGCGCCGAGAGCGGCCAGCCCCAGTTTGACCTGAAAGATATGGAAAAGCAATTCGAGCGTTTTTTCGGCTATCATCCCAAAAGCGGGGAAGCCGGGATCAAGAACAAGAGCGAGACGAAAAATCCGGTCGATACGACGGCCATGTTCGAGAAATATTTTGGCATTCGAAAAAAATAAGCACATCCTGTTCCAACGGGGGAACCAATGTTGAGCGAAAAAAAATCCGTATGGGTAACCGTAGTCAACGTGCTGATCGCGCTGGTCGCGGCTTTTACCCTGGTTTATACGTATATATGGAACACCAACGTCGCCCTGAAGCTGTTCGTCGCCGTCTTTTTCATCATCGGCTTGACGGGGATGGCCTGGCGAAAGTACGGGCGGACGGCTGCGTCGGCGCCCGAAGTCAAGAAGGAAGCGGCGATTACGAAGTTGGCGCTGCTCGGCGACGACGGCGATCGGATCAAAGAGTGGTACATCCACGGGGAGACGTCGCTGCTGATCGGGAAAAGCTCTTCCGATCTCGAGGTGCAGATCGATTTGTCGGGCACCGAGTATGCCGCCCTGGTCAGCAAGCAGCACGCGGTGCTGAATTACGCTTCCGGCAACTGGTACATCGAAGACCTCGACTCCAGCAACGGCGTCGGCATCAAGAAACGCGGCGAAAGCGGCAAGCGGCTGCTGAACGGTGACGAGCCCGAGCAAGTGCATTCGGGCGATACGATTTACATTGCCAATACGAGGCTGTTGGTCAAGTAAAGCATTTCGGCTTTGAGCTTTGAGAAGAAGCAGACGGGGGAATGGATATCAATGAGTTTGACAAGATGCGCCAACGGACACATGTTCAGTACGAGAAAGCACGGCAGCGTATGCCCCTATTGCAGCATGGTCGTGGAGCCGGCTTCCAAAGCCGAGAGCAAGAAAGCGGCAAGAGTCCAGGAGGATGAAAAGACGATGCCTTATTTGGGGGAGTCCGAAGGCATCGAGCCGGTCACCGGCTGGCTTGTATGCATCGAAGGACCGCAGCAGGGACAAGATTACCGGATCATGGCGGAGAAGAACTTCATCGGCCGGGCCGAGGATATGCACATCCGGATCATCGGGGACAATACCATCTCCCGCCGGAATCACGCGGTCGTCGTGTACGACCCGAAGAAGCGGAACTTTTTCCTGCTGCCGGGCGATGCGTCGGGGCTCGCTTACCATAACAACGAAGCGGTGTATACGCCGGTCGAATTAACCGCGTACGATGTCGTGCAGCTCGGACACAGCAAGTTTCTGTTCATTCCGTTATGCGGAGTGCATTTCGAGTGGGACCAAGATCAATCGGGTAAGGAATGATGAGCATGCCGGAACAACACGAATGGTTGCCGTACGTTATCGTCTGGGCCTGTGTCTGCACCCTTGTGGTTTTGTTCCGCATCAGGAGAGGCCTGCTTCATCAGGACAACGCCGTTCCGAAGATCGAGATCGGCAACGGGCAGACGATCGGGGCGCGCGAGGAGCAGGACGACTATTTCTCCACCTTCGTCAGCCCGCACGGGACGATCGCCGTTCTGGCCGACGGCATCAGCGGACTGTCGGGAGGCAGGGCAGCGAGTACGGCTGCCGTGACGACGTTCGTCAAGCAGTTTCTCAAGCTGGAGCATATTCGGGAGCTTCCCGAGTTTTTCACGACTGCGGCTGTAGCGAGCAATGCGGAAATCATGCATACCCTGAAAGGGGCGCAGGGCGGAACGACGCTGGTCGCCGTGGTGGTGGAAGACGGCAACCTTCACTGGGGAGCGGTGGGGGACAGCCTCATCAAAATTTTCCGGAACGGGGACTTCATTGACGTCAATCAGAAGCACATTCTGGAGTCGGTGCTGGAGGAACGCTTTGTATCCGGGGAAATTACGCGGGACGAAGCGCTGGACAGTCCGATGAAGAACCATCTGGTCAACTATTTGGGCTACGAAGGCTTCAAAAATATCGAGATCGGTGCGGAGCCCGTACGGCTGCAAAAGAGGGACAAAGTCATCCTGTGCAGCGACGGCGTGTACAATACGCTCACGGAAGTGGAGCTGGAGGACATTTTGTCCAAGCCGATTTCGGCCTACGACGCCGCCCAGGAAATCATCGAAGCGATCGAGCGGAAGCAGCTCACGCACCAGGACAACGCGACCGTCGTGATTTTGGAAAAAGGCTGGTAGAACCCGATGCGTAAGGAAAACAGCGATTTCAAAACGAGCTTTCTATCCGAGGCGGGAACGTTTATCCGCAACAAGGATTATTTTGCGTTTACGGAGCAGGACGATAAAGCTTGCTATGTGATTGCCCGAGGGCTCGATTCCGATACGGAGAAAGAAAGTGCCGAGCTGGCGGTCAAGAGCGTCCTAGGCAGTTTTCTAGATAAGCCGACGCTGTCCCGCCGGAAGCTGAAACGGTATTTGTGGGAAGCGCACGAATTGCTGCAGATCGAAAGCCGCCGGGTCCGGCGTAAGGTCAGTCTGACGCTGGTCGCTACGGACTACACCCGGATGGTGTGGGCGGTATCCGGGAACACCCGGCTGTATCAATTTCGCAATGGAAGATTGCATATGAAAAGCAAGGATCAGAGCTTGTCGCGGTCGATGGCCGATGCGGGGGAGCTGTCCGAGGATCGGCTGGACAAGCACGAGGAACGGCACAATCTGCTGTGGTATATGGGGAAGCCGGGCGCTTTCGAGCCGTTCGTTTCCAAGAAGACGGTGCTGTCCGAAGGCGATGTCCTGCTGCTCTGTACGCCGGGCTTATGGGAGAACGTAGACGGCGCGGAGATGCTGGATGCGCTGGAAGAGGTCAAGGAGCCGGCGGAGCTTGTCGATACGCTGGAGGATGTACTGCTCAGCCGACAGAACAAGCAAGTGCCGAATTACACGGCTGCGGCCGTTTATGTGAACAAAGTGTTCAAGGAAGACCCGAAGAAAAAATGGAAAATCATAAAAAGGATCGCCCTGGTGCTGATTCCTCTCCTGCTGCTGGGAGGAGGAGCCTATTTATATACATACAAGACCGCCAAGGCCAAAGTGGAGGCGGCGGCCGCCATTCTCGAGCGTGAAAAAAGCGGCGACGAGGCGGTTCAGGAGAAGGATTATCCGGGCGCGGTCAAGGAGTACAGCGAAGCGCGCAATGCGGCGATCAAGGTGAGCGACGTCGTCCATATGCGGCTCATCGGCAAAAAGCAAAAGACGGCGCAGCTCATCGTAGACGGTGACGGCTCCTTCAAAGACGGAAATTATGCCAAGGCGCTCGACAGCTACGAGAAGGCGCAGAAGGAAGCGAAGCAGCAAAGCGTATACGATGAGAAGGATATCGAGAGCAAAATTGCCAAAGCCCGCACCTATCAGCAAATTACGGAGCTGATGAAGCAGGGGGATCAGAAGCTGCAAGCGCAGGATTACGAAGGCGCCAAGGAAACCTACGCGAAAGCGAAAAAGGAAGCGCAGCAGGCCGATTTTGCAAGCGGGGAAAAGGAGCTGTCGTCGAAGCTGGAAGCGGCGGACGCAAAGATCGCCGGCGTGTTTAAGGAGAAGAAGCAGCTGGACGCCGACAAGCTGGAGAAGAAGGGCGACCAGAGCTATACGGCGCAGGCTTACGAGCAGGCTGTGACCTCCTACGCGATGGCGCAGGAGATCTATCAGGAAATCAACATGCTGGAGAAGGTGCTCGGCGTCGAGCGGAAAATTACGAAGGCGCAGGAGAAGCTGAATCCGCCTCCGCAGCCGCCCCTGCCGGCCGGAGCCGATGGGGCTGCGGGGGCCGGTGGACGCGCTCCGGCAGCTCAAGGCGCAGGCGAAGCGGGGGCGGCAAACCAAGGGGCTGCCGGTCAAGGCGGAGCCAAAGCGGCGGCCAGCGGCGGCCAGGCCGAGAAGACCGAGGGAGGAGGCAAGTGAGTTCCCATGAAAGACATCTTGCTGGACAGGCTGAGCCGAATGGAGGATCTCGAACAGCGTAAGCTTTTGAAGCAGATTGTGACGGGCGTCTTTTTGAACCTGGTGGAGTATCAGGAGGACTTGAACCGCAAGCTGGAGGAGCGCGTGTTTAACGAGGTGGAGGACCAGGAGGATCGGGACGACATCTATGTAACCTTATGTGCCCGGGAAGAGATCGATCCGATTCACGAGTTTCTGTACCCGATGCTCGCCGCCGACACCGAGCCGAAAACGTGCGACCTGCGAAGCGTGACGGAACAAATGCAGCGCGGGGAAGAGGCGCTGCTGATGACGTTGTTTTTACAATGCGATTACTCCAAGTTGAAGGAGCTGCTTCGTGGCAAGCGCACGTTCCGGGGAGAAATCGTTACTACCGGAGGCACCCGGGCTATTCAGGTGCGTCTGCGGCAAAACTTGACGTATATTAGCGAGCTGGAAAAGCTCTATTTTATTTTCCAAAAAAACAATGTGCCGTGGAAAACGGTGAATCATCCGTACGCGGGTAAGTTTTTCGACGTGCTGTGGACCGGCGGGGAGCAGCCTTCGGGTCCGGAGGAAGAGCTGCTAGAGATCCGAATCTACCTTGAGGAGTTCGAAGCGTACAAAAAGCTGGACATGGTGCCGATGTGGAACATCGAGCGCTTGGAGCTCAAAAACGTAGGCTTTCCGGTGCCCGCTGCCGACCGGATTAATTTCGAGCATGTGCTTTCCTTGCGCAAAACGGGGACGCAGCACGGCTATTTGGTCGACGGGGACGAGGCGCTGATCCGGTATATCAAGAGGATGCCGGAGGAGCTGACCATCGTGTCCCCGCAGGACAAATCCGGGAACTGGAACGTGCTGAAAATTACGCAGCCGACACCGACGAAGCTTGGCCGGCTGGCTTACGAGCTCGTTTCGAACAAGCGGAAAAGCAGCTTCACCGGCCGCTTCTCCCGCAAGCATCCGGTCGTCGTCCGGGCGAAGGGCGAGATCGCGCGGATCGCGGGTTCTTTTGAGGCTTCAGACGATCTTGAGCTGGTGCAGGTCGAGATTATGGACGAGGCGGACGGAAAGGAAGTCACTTACGGGATGAACCCGTTCATCAGCGACAACGTGAGGGTGGAGAACGACAAAAAACGAATGCGGCTCCGCTTTAGAGCCCGCAGGAGCGGGAGCTTTATTTTGCAGGATTTGATGAGCTTCGTCGTTTCGGAGATCCAAATGTATTTTCCAGAATACGTCTGCGAAGGGGAATGGGCTTGAATTACGTATGGGATCTGGTCATTCGGGCTGCGGACGCGGGCACGCCGAAGGATGACCTTTATTTTGCCCCCGCCAAAGTATACTCGCCTTATATGGAGCTGAGCACCGAAACGCTGAATGCCCGCACCGTCGAAGAGCGTACGGTCGAAGTGAATCCGTATTACCGGTTTTACGATATTTTCCGCGATCTGTTCGATATTAACAATCATGAGGATTCGGAATTCCGGCGCACACTGTTCGATCTTGCGATGCATTTCTTGACCGATATCGACCTCATGCAGGGCATGAACAAGCGGGAATTTTATATCCGGTTCGTGCTCCGGGATATGGAAGCGGGGCTGTTCGGCGACGGCGTCCGGGACCGGCTGAAGCTGCTGAACCGGGAGGAGCGGGAAGTCGTGGCCTGCAATCTGCTGCGGCTGTACGAGACGGGGGAAGCGGTGTATCTGCTGAAGGATACGATGCGCAAATTGTTCAAGCACTCGACGATTTACGCGAACTGCGAGGAAAAGGACGAACTGTTGTTCTATGTGGGACAGCGGGAGAATGAGATCACACGGGCGAAGCTGGAACTGATCAAGGACCTGTTTCTGCCCGTGCGTTTTCATACGGAGACGTATTGGGATAATCATTTCGGCATTGTGGACGTTGAGGACACGATGCGCGTGGATCATATCGCGATGTATTAATTTTATAAGTTCGGTGAATACGAGCGGAGTGAGCGGAATCGTTCTGGAGAAGCGTCAGCGTTCGCCTTTGTCCCCGGATTCTCCCCGCTAAATGATTCACCGGACTTGGTCCTCTACGAAAGGAGCGGAGACATGAGAACGTATAAGCTGCACTCGCCGAAGAACGGCGGCACGGAAGAGACGAGCAAGGTCAAGTACACGAGGGATGAGCTGTCGGAGATGACGACGCTGCAATTGCGGAGCATCTGCCATAAGGAAAAGCTGGTCGAAGGGCTCTCGGGACCGCTCGACCGCGAAGCGCTCATCCGCACGATTCTGAAATACCGCAGCGCGGAGCAAAGCTTGCTGATCCAGAGCTACGACGAGCACGGATGGGAGCGCGTGGAGGCGGCGATCGCTCGGTATTTGAATACGCCACTGCCGGATGACGGCAGCATTCAAATTCCGGCGAAGGTGACGCTGTACGACGGACTAAAGGTAGATAAACTCGACCAATACCGGGTCAAAGCTCCGGGCACCGTCACCGAATCGAACGTGCTGCTCGTCAACGATCATATGGAGCTGTGCGGCATTATGAATCTGGTCAAGGACGGGCCGGACCCGGGCATGTACTGCCTGACCGCTTCTAATGAAATGTCGTTTCGCCGCACCTCGAACAAAAATTACAGCTTCCTGCTCTTCCGCAAGCAGGATTCGGAATATGTATACCAGACCTACACCCGTAGCAGGCCGCTGCCGCCCACGAATTTGCACTACTGGCGAATTCCGATTCCGGAGCTGGAAATCCGGGACTTGGAAGATACCGACGCGGTGCTGGCTATCGATTTCGGAACGTCCAACACAACGGCGGGCGCCTATTTGGACAGCAGCTACATTTCCAATCCCTCTCGCCATGATTTGTTGAACGGGACGCTTCGGCTGAATAGCATCAATCTGGTGAAATTCCCGGTGGCCGGCGGCAAACGGGAGGAGTGGATCGAGCTGCTGCCGACGATTGTCGCCGTAGCAGACTGCTCGGATACGCAGCAGGTGAACTATTATTTTGGCCATGAAGCCATGAAATTCATGAAGAAGAACGGATACACGGGCCATGCTACCGTCTTTCACGGCATCAAGCGCTGGGTTAACCGGTATAAGCTTCCCGAAGAAATCGTGGACGGGCAAGGGAATACGGCGGTCGTCCGCAGAAACGATATTTTGCGTGCCTATCTGCTTCACGTAATCGAAACGGCGGAGCATCAATTCAAGTGCCGCTTCCGCAAGTTGCACATTTCCAGCCCCGTGAAGCTGAAGACGCAGTTCGCCGAAATGTTCGCGGAGCTGCTGCCGGATTACCGCATCGAATCGGACGACGCGCTGGACGAAGGGATGGCCGTGCTGTTCAATACGATTGCCGATCAGATCGAGAAAAATACGTTTGCGGACGGCGAGACCTATAACGCACTTGTCATCGACTGCGGCGGAGGAACGACAGATTTGTCTTCGTGCCGGTTTCGGATCGAGGACGGCCACATCTCCTACAAGCTGGATATTCATACGGCCTACGAGAATGGCGATACCAATTTTGGCGGCAACAACATTACATACCGGATTTTGCAGTTTATGAAAATCGTCTTTGCCGACTATTACACCAAGGGCGGCAGCGTGCCGGATATCGACAGCTTGATCGGCATTCCTGGCCCCGACCTGTTCCGGCACGTGGACGAATTCGGCGTCGAATCGGTTTACGAACGGTTTGAAGCGCGCTACCGCGAGGCGGAACATATCATTCCGACCCGGTTTAAGGATTACGAAAACCGGACGCGGGAAGAATACCTGCGAGTAAAAAGCAATTATTACTTTTTGTGGGAAATCGCCGACAGCATGAAGAAAGAATTTTTCCGCAAGACGGGCATTCTGCGCAACCGGTTCGATTCGCAGACCGGAGACCGGCAGGAGCAGGACCTGAAAATAACGGCGGTGGACCGCTGGTGCCTATCCGCCTACGAGAACGGCCGCATGAAAGATATCTACGAATTCCCCCGCGTCGTGTTCAATATTAACGAGATCAACCAGTTGATCAAAGCGGATATTTACGACATCGTGCGCAAGTTCCTGGAAGACTTTTACCAGGACGGGCGGCTGCAGGAATATTCCATCATCAAGCTGACCGGCCAATCGTGCCGCATCGACAGCTTCCGTGAAGCGCTGAAGGAATTCGTCCCCGGACGCAGCATCGAATTCCGGCAAAAAACCGAGGAAAGCGACAGCGTTCCGGAGCTGAAGCTGGCCTGCCTGCGGGGGGCGATCCGTTATCTCAGCGCGAGGAAGGCGGGCACGATCGAGGCCTATATTACGAATCACGCGCCGGTCGTCCCTTATACAGTCAGCGCCTTCACCCACAGCCGGCAGGAAAAGCTCTTGATCAGCAGCCAGGAAAGGCTGAATCAGGTGCAGGGGTCCATTTCCCGGCCGTTCGAGGTCAAGGAGGTGGAGCTCTTCTTGAAAGGAAGCGACGGTGCCGTGCGTCACAAGTATGCGTATGCCAACGAACCGGGAAGCTTCGAGCCGATCCGCTATGAGGACATCGCCGGACGGTACGGGGCTAAGATCCCGCAGGACGACACGGACTCCATCCAGAACGGCGAGGTCAAGTTTTTCGTGTTCGCGGAGGACAACGAGTGGGGCTTCCATGTGGTGCCGGTTGCGCGGGAGGACGAGCAGCTGTACTTGGGAAGCAAGCGTTTTTTTGCATTCGAAAACGATCTGTCGGAGCTTGATTTCTTTGACGGCTGGAAATAGGAGGTAGCGGATGTTCTCCAATATATATCCGAATTTTCATAAAGGCCGGATTCTGAAGCGGGAGATGCTGGAGAGCCTGAGGGATTATCCGAGGCAGCTCGCGAACCTGTATTTTCAGCCCTATTCGGACGGTATCGTGGCGGGGACCGACGTTAGAGTGGAAGCGGAACAGCTTGTGGTCGGCTGCGGGATTGTCAAGCACGGCGGCCGGCTGTATACGCTGGAGGAGGAGCAGCAGGTGCCTTACTCTGCGACCGGCAAGGAGACCGTGCTCAAAATCCGCTTTCACGCAGCGGAGGAGCAAAGCGATTATACGGTGTACGACGCGGAGCTCGTCCTGGACGAGGAGGCCGCCGGCGGCAGCGAGCTGGAACTCGGACGGTTCAAGCTGAAGGAGGGCGCGAAGCTGCGGTCGGAGTACCAGAGCTTCGCGGACTTTGCCACCGAGTTCAATACGTGGAACATGATCCACGCCGCCTATGCGGGCGTCGGGCAGCGCAGCGTTCACCCCGCGTTGATGCGGTATTTTGCCGGCCAACTGCTCAGCCGGGGCAGCACGAACTCGTACGATATCGCTTTTGCGATGCAGTGCATGAGCCAGGAAGCCGTGGACCGCGAGCTGATCCTGCATTATATCGGGACCCGGCTTGGCATGGGCTATAAGCCGTACGACAACGGGCAAATTCACAAATATTTGGGACGTATATTGGATGACGTCCAAGGCGGAAACCGCAGAGGGCCGGATCTGAGGCCGGGCGGTCCGCGACGGATGATTGTGGAGTAGCAAGCGTAGTGGTAAGAGTACAACCAGAAATTCATACAGTGAGAGGAATTTGCGAATCATGAATAAACGTTTAACGATTCTATCGCTTAGTGTGGCGGTCTGCGTATCCCTTAGCGGCTGCGGCTCCATCGGCAAAATCGCGGAGAAGGTAAAAGAACAAACCACCCAAGCGAAGCAAGAATCGAATCAAGCGCAGGACACGGCAAAATATAATACGTATATCGCTTTAAGCAACTACTTGACCCAGAGGCTGGACAAGACGTTCGAAATGTATTTCCAAGAGTTTGGCGGGGAGGAAGAAATTCGCATCCGTAAAAACTTTACCGGCTTCAATACGATTCCGGTGCTGCAAGGGCATAAGGACGATGTGGATAAAGCGCTGGCGTTCGCCTCGAAGGAGCCTTCTTATCAGGCTGCGGACGAATCGGTTAAGGCGTTGGCTCCCAAGCTGAAGGAGCTGATGGAAACGACGGGCGAGATGCAGACGTACTATCAGAACAAAGCATATGCCGAAGACGAGTTCGCCAAAGGCAAGGAGCTGCACAAGAAATTGCTTGTGCAGTTTAACGAAGTGTCGGATTTAGCCGACAAGTTTTTTGCCGATTTTGCCGTCATCACGGAGCAAAGGAAGAAAGAAGATTTGGAGGAGCTCAAGAAAAGCGATCAGTTGGTCCGCTACCATGCGATGAGCATCGTCAACCGGGCGCAAGATATCCAGAAGGCGTTTGATAAAGCCGGGGTGACCGACGACAATGTGCTGGATTTCGACGCGAACCAATACGCCGAGCTGTACAAGCTGCTGACGGAAGATATCGATAAGTTTACGGAGCTTTCGAAGGATAAGGAAAGGCTGAAAAAAGAAAAGGTGCAGATCGTTCCCGTATTTACCGACAGCATCCAGCGGGTGAAGACGTCTGCCACCGATCTGATGGAGATTTTGCGGACCAAGGATACGACGATCAGCAGCGATATGAAAGGGAAAGTGACGACAGGCGGAAAGAACATGCCGCTGAAAAACTTCGACAAGCGCGTTTCGGCTGTGGTCGATTCGTATAATACGATGATCGGGTTGAGCCGGTGATCGGAGTCACTGCAGTTCTACATAGGACAAGCCCTTAACGATTAAGGGCTTTCCGTGATTTTTCAAACCATGAGCGGAAAAATTTGACTTGTTTACGGTCTGTATCCTCGCAGAAGGAGTCTCATGCTATCTTCGTTTCCGATGTTCTATAATAACCCCGCGAAAGCTTCAAGATAGGAGGGGGCGGATTGAAGAGGTGCGGATTTGCGATCCTCCTTCTCACACTTATTCTTTCGGCGTGTAAAAGTCAGGATTTTGGCGAAAGTATACATGCAGACAACGCATCTGTCGCAGTCCATAGGGACGGACCCCAGCATAAAGGTCCTGAAAAATCCGCTATCATCAATCACCATGTTATTTCAAACGAAAAGCTGGGCGTGCGCTTCGGATTTCCCTTGGATTGGTCGGACCGGGTTTATACACGTGATACAACCGATGGCATTGATTTCATGTATAAAGCTATGGAGCCAAACGTTGAAGATACAATGCTTGCGAAGATTCTCGTGATGTCTCCCGTCCAATATGAAGTATATCAATATCACACGGGCTTTTATCGGGAATTGTCAAGAAGAGAGGGCATGGTGATTGCTCGTTCACTTCAAACAGGGCTACCTTATGACGATAGTAACCCGATTTTTAAGAAAGATTTAGATCAATACTTTAAATACTATGATTCAGTAGACGGTTATCTGAACTTTATTGAACTAACTGACGAGTATGATCAACGATTCTATAAGAGCTTAAAAGCAAGCAGCGATTCGAAAGATAAAGAACTGCAAGACGAATTTAACAAAATAATAAAAGAACGCGGTAAATGACCACAATCTCCGAAATAGCCACAGCAGAAAAATACTCGAACTTTGAAAACGGCCCCGCATTTTTCGATGTAATGTGGAATTAATATTTATCAGTGAACATCGGTGCTTTTTGTATCTGCGAGATCTTACATGAACAGCAGCTTTTTCAAATAATGAGTCAAACCAAACAGAATAAGGAATTGGGATCGTGCTAAAATGGAAGGAACATACATTCTATGTTGCGTTAAGAGGAACAAAACCAATCTTGAAGTGGAAAGGTACTTGATATGACCAGACAAGAGGCCTTGAAGCATTTTTGGGAAACCTACGTCAAGGACAAGCAGAAGGAGTACATCGAAAAAGCGGAGGAAGAATACCGTTCCCGCAAAGACGAGCTGGCGAAGGATTTTATTGAGTCTTTTCGCCGTATTTGTCTGAATATTAAAGAAATGCAGTCTGCGGGGAAAAAAGCAAAGATCGGGTATATCAATTATTCCATGAGACGCACTTATCTAATGGAAAGAAAGCACGAGCATGTTGTTGAGGCGTTCGACAAGGATTGGTATTTCGATACATATCCGTGCCGAGGAACGTACGATTCGGAATGGGTCTTTAAATATTTGGACGCGCTGGAAGACGAACTGGAGCAGCTCGGAAAAAAGTACATGGGCAAAATTATCAAGCCCGATATTGAACGAATCAAGCTAGAGGCAGCGGGGGCATTCAACCGATTGGTGGTCGATATGGCCAGCTATGCGATGCCCGGGGCAATCCGGCTGAAGGAGTATCAGGACATGGCGTGCGAGCCGGGCTTGGAAGTCCGGGTGGGGGAACACAAAGGCATCAGCGAAGTCGTATACAGCGAAGAATCTGTATAGGAGGAAAGCCTCTGTTGTTGAGGTCAGGTAAAGTTTACCATGGAATATTATATCTTAGCTCAGGATGAACGTATAACCGAGTTCGAGGAACCGGCCGGGATCGCCAAAAGCGTGGACCAGCGTTTGCTGCGGGACGAAGATGGCCGCGCCGCACTGGAGCATATGATTTTACAGTTTTATACCCAAGGGAAAGGCGAATATATCGATTTCATCGAAAGGCCCGTTCCGCTTCTATCCGACTCCTTGAAGACGATTTTTGACCGGTATCAGCCTCATATTTATTACAAGCTTGTCGTTCTTGCGGATATCAAGCAAATGAAACAGACGCTCTATTGGATAGCAGTGCCGGATACGCTTGCGTGTCTGTCGGAGGAGAGCGAATGGCATAAGAATGGTTCGCTCAAAACGCCTGTTCTTGATCGGAGGAAAGTCGGACATTACAAAATATTCAAAATCTCCGATAGCATGGCAGATTTCATCGTAGTCGATCTGGATGTGGCGGAAAGCATCCTCCGGTATAATCCGAAAGGAATCCGGTTGAAAACAATCGACATGAGGAGGTTTTAAATATGAGTTCAAGTTATGTGGTGGAAGGCGCTTCCCTTAAATGCAGCTATGGCAGCACGAATGCGAATTTTAAAACGCCGGCGGGACGAAAAATAGCGATCAGCGATCAGCTGCAGGGAAATGTGCAGGATTTCAAGCCTGAGATCAACATCCCTGCTTTTGGCTTGTGCAGCAGTCTGTCCAATCCCGAAGTCGCCTCCGCGACGGCCGCCAATCAAGGGCAGCTCAAAAAAATGCCGTGTAAACCGGTCATTACGATGCCTTGGCTGGATGGAAAAACGGATGTGCTGGTAGATCATTCCCCTGCGCTTTTGAACTGTTCTACCAATCTGTGCATGTGGTGCGGAAAAATTACAATTGTGAACGACGGCCAATAGGCTACTGAGGGGATTCGAGAGGGGGCATTCGCTTGGTCATGCAGATGAGCGCCGTGACGTACGGCGATTTGAAAATAACGGCGCCTTACGATGTCGTAGCGCTGCTGGATTTTAAGCTCGTCAAGAAGGTCGGCGGTCATGGAGAAGTGTATCTTAAAGCTGTCGTATCGGACGACCATCAAAAGAAATATCCGGATCTGGCTCAATTCAGAGAGCATATCGAAGTATTTCAGATGGACGGAGAGGAAGAAGTCCGCTGTCTGTTCAAAGGAACGGTAACCGAGCTTGAAATCAGGTTCAGCAGCGGCAACTATCATATGATCGTGAAAGGCTTGTCCCACTCCTATCAAATGGACAAGGCTATCCGAAGCCGTTCTTTTCAAAATCGCGATATGACTTACACGGAATTGATTCGCGAAGTGATCGGGGGGTATGCGCAATCGGATTTTATCGACTTGGCCGCCGGTAGCCGGACCTTGGACGAGTTTACGCTCCAGTATCGTGAAACGGATTGGCAGTTTTTGAGGAGAATGGCTTCCCGATTTTATACGGGCTTGGTGGCGGACATCACCTCGGACAAACCCAGATTCTGGTTCGGCATTTCTCGGAGGGAACTCAAAGGCACTTTAAAGGGAAGCAATTATTTAACGGGAAGACATGCCGCGGAATCGGGCAAGGCGATTGCGAACGGCGACTGGGGAGAAACGGACGAACGGGAATTCTTGTATTACGAAGTGGAATCGGATCAATACTTCGAAATCGGGGATGTCGTTCTGTTCCGAAACAAAGCTTTGGTGATCGAGCGGGCTACTGCGAGCATCAAGCGTCAAGTGTTGAAGTACGACTATGTATTAGTCCCCGAATCCGGTCTGCAGCGAAGCCATGCTTTCAACCCGCACCTATCCGGAACCTCTCTGGAAGGAAAAGTAATCGAGGTGAAGGACGAAAATGTCCGGGTGCATCTGAATATCGATCCGAAGCAGAGCCAAGATACCGCCTGTTGGTTTCCTTATCCTACCTACTATACCAGCGACAACGGAGTCGGTTGGCACTGCATGCCCGAGCTTGGCGATGTGGTTCACCTCTATTTTCCGTCCCGCGAAGAAAAAGGCGCGGTCGTCAGTCATTCCTTGAGAAAACATATCCGCGGCGGCGACAAGATCAGCGACCCTCATACGAAGCGGCTGCGTACCAGAGGAAGCAAGGAGGCGCGTTTTGCTCCGAAAGAAACGGTGATGACCTCGAAGGGGGACAACTTCTTCGTCAAGCTGAACGAAGAGACGGGCGTCGAATTGTACAGCAAAGGCAGCATGGTTTTCACAGCGGGCGAAGATCTGGTCATGCACGGCAAGCAACTTGAAATTACGGCAGCGAAAGAAATAAGCGTATCATCCAAGACAAGCCATATTCGCTTGGACGGGGAAAATCATATCAAAGGTTCGCGTGTCCTGACGGCACCGCTTCCCGACGAAGAGGTTGCGGCTTATGCATCGCTGCAGAAAGAGATGAACGGCGGCAGTAACTACCCGGGCTGGGCGCAGCCCCTGCTGCTCAAGTACAAAGCCGATTACTACCGCGCCAAGGCGGCCGGCGACGAGAAGGGCATGAAGGCAGCGGCCGCGAACGCGAAGAAGATCCGCGACAAGATCGACGAGATCCATGCGATGCCGTCATGGGCGCAGGAGCAGATGAACGAGAATACCGAGAAGTGGTATGAAGCGCATGCGGCGGGCAATAAAGCGGAGCAGGATTATTACCATGGAGCTGCTAATTCTCTCAGGGACAAGGTGCAGATGATTGCCTTGATCCGAAACAGCTCTGCGGAGTCTTACAAGGATGCGAACCGGCTGGAGGAATTGACGCGGCGATACGCTGACGCCAAAAACAAGCTGACAACGGAGGACCCGGCATCAATCTCCAAATCCGCCGACGAGATCAGGAGCAAATACGGGGTTAGCCATCGCGTGGCGCGGGAGAGCTTGAACCTGTTGGCCAAGAAATTCCCGAACGATTTTAAATATAATCTGGATGTGAAGGATGAATGGGATTCCTCGTTGAACAATGCACTGTATGATTTTTCCGTCAAGTATGGCCTCGCCGGGAAGGTTCATACGAAGGAGCTGCTGGAAGCTTATGCATATCAGGTGTCCCACGGGATTCTGCCTTGGCCGAAGCCGCAGGAGAAGAGCGGGGGCGGAAATGTGCCTGCTGCGAAGCCAAGTCCGCAAGGAGGGACCCCGCCTGCCAAGCCGGCACCGGGGAATGTAACTGATAACGGCAAATATATCGTGGCCAAAACAAAAATTGATGCCTATGTCAAGCAAAAGAATTATGGCGGAAATCAAGCAAGGGCAATGTATAGGATCAACGAGTATACGGATAATGGTGAGATCAAAAAAATGCTGGCTAAAAATAGCAGTGCGCCGCTAGTATTTTTCTTTGAAGGCGACGGTTCATACAGCCAGCCACAGGCAGTTCATCATAAAAACGGAAGATTCGGTGCCATTGTCATTGTAGTAATCCATGGTGAGATTAAATATACCAGCGTAAACGCAAGCACCTTGCCTGATGATGGGAATGATGCAGAAGTCGCAACCACTAAGGAAGGTGTGTATGAATTTATTGGCGGGTATCACGCAGGTCAATATCCAGCCTTACGTGTTCGAAATGGCGCTAAAGTGCCCGCGACCTATGGGAAAAATAAAAAAGAGGGTATGGCTACCGGGATTAACGTTCATAAGGGATACAACACCGATACTCCAGGCAAGCCAACATCCGTGGGCTGTTTAATTGTTCATAAAGACGAGTACGTTCAATTTTTAAAAGCAGTCGGGGTAGTGAAAAGCTCGCTCAATGACAAACCTAAAGATTTAGTGGGAGTAGTTATTTTAGATCGTTCAGATAGAAAATAGGGGCTTTGTGTGCGAATTTGCTTAGAGGGAGTGAGAATGGTGAGGATTATTGCTATTGGTGTGGTTTTGTTATTGCTAACGGGATGTTTTAACAACGGAGATGTTAGCAAAAAATCAGACATGGAACCCACTCATGCCGATAGCACTTCAACGGAGCAGAGAAAGGAAGCTAAAGATGCTAATGCTCCTCAAGAGAGGTTATTTGATTGGCTCCTGTTCCGTGGGGAAAATGATAATGAAATGATACATTATGTAAAAAAAGCAGCTAACGAAGAAAGCTTCGTTTATATCGATGGCTTTACGAGTTTTTTCAAGAAAGCTAACGAGGATATGACTCAAGGTGGAATTTCTTATGTGGGTGGAATTTCGCAAGATGGAAAGAAAATATTATTAATGAATTTATCGCATCAAAGACCCAGCATTTCTGCGCAAATCTATAACTTTCTTTCGCATCAAACCGAGCTGCAATTTCAATTGCCTCATAAAGATTATGCGCTGTCTCCTGATCTCAACCAATATCTGTTTGAGGAGAATGGGGACATTTATCTATTTCGAGCCAAGGAAAATGAAAAGACAAAACTGTCACCAATTAAACGTGATATGTATTCTATAGCTGCATGGAAATTTTCCCCTGACGGCAATAAACTGTGCTTCAGCGATGATGAGGCCAATCTTGTTCTGCTTGACATCGCAAATAACAAAATCATCAAGAAGATAAACGTGGGTTCTAAAGATATCCAAATTCATCAATGGTCTGCTGAAGATAAGCTGATTTATACGGCAGATCATGATACCACCTACTTATTGACAATTGAAAGCGAGGAACGGAAACCGCTTGGCCAATCCATGTTATCTCCGGTCATTTCCCCGGATGGCCAAATGCTCGTGTACACGGACCGAGAGCGAAATGTTTTCCAATTAAACTTGCAGAACCAACAGAAGACAAAGCTCGAGGATGCGTTTCAACGAATGGGGTTTGAAAGTGTTCCGCTGCAATGGATTCGCTCGTCAACGCCGTTCATGGACGTCAAGAAGAGCATCCCTGTCAAAAGAGTCACCGCTTCTTCTACGCTGCCGGACGAGAACAAAATATCGTATAACGCAATTCAACTCACGGACGGGAATACAAAGACAGGCTGGTGCGAAGGCATGAAGGGGGACGGGATTGGAGAAACCGTCACGCTCGAATTCGGGGAACTTCGAGAAGTATCCGGTATCGATCTCATCAATGGCTTGGCGCAATCGCTGCAAACGTTTAAAGCAAACAATAGAGTTAAGAGTCTGAAGGCCGAATTTTCGGACGGAAGCTCCGAGATTCTGAATGCTTCTTTTGTGCAAATGAATTTTGGCAAGAAGGTCAAAACGTCGTTTATTAAACTTACCATTCTCGAAGTGGAAAAGGGAGACAAGTATTCGGATACGTGCATGTCGGAAGTAAGAGTGTTTTGATTCTTAAGAGCTTGAAGAGATAAACCAAGAGTAACGATGAGGGGGATAGCGAATGAAATGGAAAGACCCCACTTTTGGCCCGACGCCATTGTTGAGATCTCTTATGGCCGCCAATGCCCGAAGAAAAGCACAGTCCTTTGACTTGGAAGCAGAACAGAAGCAATTGAAGCTGGTCTATCCCGAATGGGCTAAGGAATGGCTTAAGAAGTATAAGGAAGCTTGGTACATTGCGGAAGCGAGCGGCGACAAGGAGGGCATGAGAAAAGCAAAGGAGCTGGCTGACGGGCTAAGAGACAAGCTGCGCGAAATGGAGAAGATGCCCCCGTGGGCGCAAGAGCAAATGCAAAAACAGACAGTGCGTTGGATGGAGGCCAACGAAGACGGGAACGTACGTGCGATGAAGGCTGCGGCTGAAGCGGGGAAAGGGATTCGCGAAAAGCTGGAAACGATCGAGAGAATTAGAAAAACGTCGCCGCAAGATGCGGAGCGATTAAATGATTTAACGACAAAATGGTATGCTGCGAACGATAAAGGAATTGTAGATGGAAAAGATATGAGCAATAAGCCTGAATTCGTTAAAGGTGCGAAAGAGAATTACAGTAAAGAAGCCCAGGCTATCATGTCGAAGTATTCTTTGCCTAAACAAGATCCGGTTGTTCCTCCCGTCACCGGGGGAACGAATGTCGTAAAGCCCCCTCCAAGTTCATCTTCCGATGCAATGAGTTTTAGTTATATAAATAAAGACGGGAAGCGTACCGATGTGAAGTGGACAATCAGCAACGAGGAATTTGAAGATTATACTGCCTTAACCCAGAAGCAAATAACAGAAATTTTAAATAAAAAAAATCCGGGATTAGTCAAGCGTGGATTTGATATGGCCATCTATAATTACTCACAAAAAATTAAAATTAATCCCAAGGTTATGCTTGCAACTTTGGGACAGGAACAAGGCTGGTGTAAGAACGGGAATTACGACAAAGCATTTGGTGTAGGTCCTGGCGGCGAACCAGGTTCATTTGCAGATGGAGGAATTGCTGCGGCAGCAAAAACGTATTTAAAGTGGTTTAATAAAGGAAAAGAAATGGAACCTAATATTGCGACTATGGTTGTTAACCAAGATTTGAACGGTAAAGAAACAAAGGCTGTTTTCGGCAATAAAGCGGATACTTGGAGAAGCAATCATCCGCAATATGTTGCATTTATGAAGAAAGGGATTGAGATTAAACCAGTCAATGCAGCCATGTACGCAAAATTAAAATATACGCCGTGGATTGACTTCCCTCCGCAAAATTCTCATCCCTTAGAGGATTGGCAAGCTTTCTTTCGCTCTTTTTAATTTGTCACTCATTAAATTTTGCTAGGGGGATTTCGATGCAAAAGTTATTTATTATTGTTGCTCTTTTAACTGCGCTATTCAACGGTTCTTTTCGTGAGGTGACAAACCATGCAGATTTTGCTTCACTGACCGAAACTCAGAAGTTATCGAAGGAACACCCGCAGCAACAAGTAGATTACTCGCAATTATTTCAACTTACAAAAAAAGATATAACTTTAAAATTCGGAAAAAATTACGAGGAAGGAACGACAACAATAGAACAATCCCACATAATTTTTCCAACAATATATTACCCCAAGGAGAAATTAACGTTTGTATTTGGAGATGAGCAGGAAAACAGTTCTGTGAGACAAATTATCGTCGCAGCCGGTGAAATACAAGGGGTCACTTCCGGCATGAACTTCGCGGAAATAAAAAGCAGGTTGGGACTAAGGGAAGTGCAGGAAACTTGGCTCGGCACAGAAGATAATTTGGCCTACAAGCTTGAATATCAACTAAACGGTTTGACCTACTCTTTTATTTCTACAAAACCCGATGGCCGAGCAAGTGAATTGGTAGTTACAGAAGGAGAATGAAGAATCTAAAGGAATTTCAATTGCTTTTTGAGTGACAGTAAGTGAGAAATAGCCATACCATTGTATTGGACAAAGACGATGCCATGAAATTCGATATTCAGGAAAATGGGAATAACGCAATAGCTATCATAACATGTCGGGAAAAAGCAAATAACACCAACTAATATTTCGCTTGAAAAAATTAGAAGATAAGTGGCATATCGACCAATCGGCTAACATTCCTATCATCATAAAAGGAGCGACGAGCATGGAACCCATCATACGGATGAATCAAACGGCAATCGCGCTAACGAATCCTAAAGTTCGAATAACCCAACAGATCAACGATCATGCCAAGGCTTATTTCACCGGAATTGTCAGGGACGATGTGAAAGAACGCTACGTGGAGATGGCGGAATCGTCGACGACGCTGGAAATCTCTTATCGTAAGGAAGATGGGAAGCTTATCGATCTGTTCAAGGGCCGGCTGATGAATATTCGGATAAGAGCTGCGGCGAACGTGTACTATATCGTCGGCGAAGCCGTATCCCATACATATGCGATGGACATGAAGATCAATCGCAGAACGTTCCAGAATCAGAAGCTGACGTATCACAAGCTGGTCGAGAATCTCTTGGGGAATTATTCCGGAGCCAACTGGAACAGCAGCCTAGATCAGGCGGCACTGCAAAAGTTCACGATGCAGTACGACGAGACGGACTGGGAATTTATGAAACGAATGGCGTCCCGTTTTGGCTGGGGACTGATTCCGAGTCCGACGGCGACGAAGCCGCAATTTTATTTTGGCCTGCCGCACGGCGTGGAAAAGGGCGAGCTTACAAACTTTAACTTTTCGGTCACCCGTAGGATCGGTTCTGGAATCGAAAGCGAGAATAGCAACTTATTGTACTATAAAATACATAGCACCGGCAAAAAAGACGTGCTGCTGAACATCGGGGATTCCGTTACCTATAAGAATCGCCCGTTATACGTTTTCCAGTCGATTGCCGCCATCAGGCACGGGGTGCTAAAGCATGAATATGTACTGACCACCTCTGACGGACTGCAGCAAAAGCGTCTGTGGAACAGCAAGCTCAAAGGGTCATCCGTTCGAGGGAAAGTGATCGGGATCGAGGAAGATCGGATCAAGGTGCATTTTCACGAAATCGATAAGGCGAAGCCTGTTGTCGCAGAAACCTGCTCGTTTCCCCACGCGACGTTCTATACCGCGGAAGGCGATACGGGATGGTATTGTATGCCGGAGCTGGACGACGAAGTGAACATCTATTTCCCCTCGGATAACGAGGAGGAAGCCATCGTTACACATTCGATCCGTATGAAAACAAAAGATGGAGATTTGATCAAGAAGCCGGAGGTCAAAATTTTTATGACCAAGCACCGGAAAGCGATCGCCTTCACAAACAATGAAATTTTAATTACCGGCAAAGACGACGAAGTGCTGATTCGTTTAATCGACGATCATGGTATTGAAATCCGCAGTAAAAAAGACATTCGGGTCAAAGCGGATGGGAATTTATCGCTGCATGCAGGAAATACGGTGCAAATATCGGCGCAGAACACGCTGGGTCTGAAATGCAAAACAAGTTTGGTCGAGCTGGACGGCAACGTGAAGCTTCAGGGAGATAAGGTGAAAACGAACTAGCGGCAGACCATGTAGATCACAGGCCACGGGCCGAAGCGAGGAGGGAGTCAGGTGCCGAAAGCCACGACAGGCGCCCAGGTTCTGGAGCGAGAACCGACCAAGGAAGAAATGATTGCAGAGTGGAAGCGAAGCATGGACGAAGGCGTGGACCCGTTTATCGTTATTCCGAACGGATGGGACACTCCGGAGGACGCGCGGCGGAAGGCCGGAAACGAAATGGTCTGGGAAGCGAAAAAAATCCGGGCCCAAGCGGACGCCGAGAAGAATGCCATAGAGAAGCAGCGGCTTATAGATAAGGCGGATGTTCTGGCGACAACCGGACGGAAGATGGGCGGAAACATTTCACGCGAGATCGATCAGGAGTTGGCACGAAATATCGTGGCCAACGAGCGGATACTGGATGCCCGGATGGCATGGCTGGATGCGCAAAAGAAAGGGGACGAGGCGGGAAAAAAGCAAGCGGAGCAGGACGCCAGGGAAGCCCGTAAAATGGGCGGGACCATCCCGAACTGCGATACGGAAGAGATGAAACGGATGGTCGGCAATCAGATGATTTTGTCGGCGAAAATTTTATGGGCGGAGGCGGATAAAGAGCACGATCCGGCCAATAAAGAAACAGCAGAAAAGCTGGCGGCCAAAGGCCGCGCCATGGGCGGAACAATTACACTCCAGGACGATCTGGCAGATGCGCAGCGTATGATCGGCAATGAAATGATTTGGGGCGTGAAGCAAATCTGGGCGGACCCGAAGCAAGCGAACGGCGATGCAAACCAAGCCGTCGCCAGTGCCGCATATGCGCGAGAGCATATGGGCGGAACGATTACGATCGATCACAGCATTGAAGAAGCGGAACGAGTTGTTGCGGATAACCGGAGTCATACGCCGAGCAAGTACGGGAACTCAAAAGGCCGTGCGTGGAACGGGGTTTTTAATAAAGCGGAATGGGAAAATCATGCCCAATTTTTTTATGATACGGATCGCAAGGCTGGCGGTGACAAGTGGGCTAACGATAATTTGTTTCTGGCCGAGTTGATTTTGTACGGTTCCCCGAAAGAAGCGGAATGGGCGAAGAATAATATTAACAAGGTAACGAAGAGCAGCGGAGGTCAAGGGGGGCAGGGCAACGCTGACTACTGGAGAAACAAAATTGTCGAAGAAGCCAAGTATTGGGTTGGAAAAATACCGTATTGTAGAGACACGAAGATATCCACAATGGTTCTGGATAAGGAGAAGTGGCCGCCTTATATGGATTGTTCTGACTTTACATCTTCTGTCTACAAAACAATATTGGATATCGAAATAGGCCAAACAACCAGGGATCAGAAGGATCGAGGAGTTGAAAAAACATATGCCGAATTGACTCAAGGCGATTTGATTCTTTTTGATTGGGATCATGATGATGTTCCTGATCATGTTGGTATTTACATTAGCGATGGTGACTTTATACATGAGGTTGGGAATAATACCGATTCTGGTAATCTTTCCAATCCTAAAGAAAATGTAAAAATAGAGAATCTCAATGACAGTTGGGGTCCCAAATACGGAACTTTAAAAAATAATATTTACAAAATAATCAGGATAATTCAAGATAATAACAATGTAATAAATATTAGAAAAAATGGGGAAAAGCCACTTCCGGGGTATGAACCTCAACAAGATCAAGCGGTGCAGAAGGTTGAAAGTGAGGGCCGAAATATAACCGATGAGGATTACAATGGTGTTAATGACTCTACTTTAGGGAAAAAAGTAGAAACAACTGCTGAGCTAGCCAATCTTGAAGAAAAAGATATTCTGGCACGAACTATTTTTGGAGAATGCTGCAGCGGTGAAGAGGATTTTGGACAAGAATCTGTGGCGTGGACAATTATTAACAGGAAAATGTCTGGAGCACATGGAAGCACATATAAAGAAGTGGTTTTAGCAAGAGGACAGTATGCAGCTGTGACAGGAGCGGCACGCGATACGGGATTGGCAAGAGATCCGCTAAAGAGCTCTGGAAATTTGAGCGCTTGGAAAAAAGCGGTATATATTGCCGGGCTAATGTTGGATGGAAAAACAAATGAAATTCCTAATAGAATTGGTTCAGGAATGTATTTTAGAACATCCAGGTGGTTTGAGCCTGCTCTTAACCCAAATTATGTGCGGATAGTGAATGGCAATCAATATCAACTGTATGCGGATAAAAATTGGAACAATATAAAAGATATTCAGACATTTGGCGATAATACCTATTTTAACTATGGTACTAAATAATCAATACCGTGGGAATGGATCTGAGGTGCATAATGAAAAAAGTAAGTAGCTGTATCGTTGTTATAGCTATCCTCATTTTAATTTTAACTATGTTTGCGGCATGTAATAAGTCTTCTGGTAGCAATAGCTCATCGATAACTCAAAATGATGACAGCCACTTCGTCAGTCAGGGTCAAAACAACGAACAGCGTAATTCTGAGGTGCAAGTTAATCAGGAACCTCAAGAAAGCGACCCTTTTCTGGAAAGCGTCCGCACGGCTATCAATGATCATCTTTGGTATAACGGGGTTTATTCGCATTTTAGAGCTTTTGAAAACCAGCTTGCCGCTGTATCTGTATATCAAGGCGCCGCTGACAGTAAAAATAAGATTGTTTTATTTGAGCAGCCTACTGCGGACAAAAATTTTCTAGCCATGGAATTAAGTTTGACGAAAAAAGGTTATTCCAATGAAATAGTAAATTTTAAGCTGGATTTTGACAAAGAGAAGCTGAAGTCTCTGATTGAAAAGCAAAAATATCAATTTTCCAAATCAGTTCAATTAAAAATTGATAAAGCCTCACAACCCTTATTTCCTGCGATGAACTCCGAAAGAAAAAAGGTTATCGAGAAAATTGAAAAATCAATCATGGATGAGCTCCAGGACAGCAGTATATTTCCAAATGGCACTTACAAATATTACATACGAAATTATAGAGAAAATGAAATTGGAACGAAGGTGATCATCGAGGGTGATAGGACTTGGATAATCAATGCAAACGTAGAGGATCATCTCCAAGCGGGCCTGAAAGGCAAAATCGTTGAGACGGACCGTTCCGAAGCCACATTATTTCAGGTCAGTCAATATAAAAAAGCGGCAGTTGCAACAAATGAAGTGAGGAACTCAGAAAAATTAAGTCAAAATCCCAAACACGGCAGCGAAAAGGATCATGAGACTTACACGAACAAGCCTTTTAACTTCTCCCTAACGATTCCTGCATCTTGGAAAGGGAAGTATGAAGTTGTTGAGAAAGAGGAAGGAGTTTACTTCTATTTTTTGCCGGAGAACAAGGCGTTAGAAAAGGCGGAGCTTTTTGACATTCAGGTTTGGGGGACAGAAGTTGAGTGGAATGAATGGTGGGATCGTGGCGGTAAAGACATGGGTGTGCCATTTGAAAAAGTGGGGATTTTGAACGGTCAGGTTTTTATCAAAGCCGGACCGACAGAAGCTATATATCAAGGTTCGCCGGACGCCAAAAAAGACGGGGAAGAGTACGATAAGCTGCTAAAGGATATTGAAACCATTGCAAAATCTTTTAGGGACAGCAAGAAATAATGGATAAGTTTTGAGCCGTAAAATCGGAAAATCCTAATGACGCTTTCCGTACATTTGATCCTTGCAAAATCGAGCGGAGATAAAACAGGAAGCATGACCGTGACGTCTTACGAAAGGATACGGACGGAGCAATGGGACGGAGAAAAATACGAATGATTAAACAGAGAGGACATAGATTGTAATGTGCAAAAATGTAATCGACGAGAACTTGCCCCATTTCAAATATCATCCAAACGCTTACCGGCTTGGACTGTTCAAGCAAGGTCCTGCACGTCGTTGTACGGTTTGCAGCCGGGACACGAATTATGTTTATTCAGGGCCGTTTTATTGCATCGATGACGTAGACACGATCTGCCCATGGTGTATTTATGACGGACAGGCCGCTCAAAAGTTTAACGGCACTTTTCACGGAGCGGTCGAGTATAACAGCGGTTTGTTGTCGGTTGTCTTTAACGACGATACGAATCAGTACATGTATTTTATGGGCAATGAAGAAGTTGAACCTATCCATGATCAGTCGTTGCACGAGCTGTTATTTCGGACGCCGAGTTATTCATCCTGGCAGGAGCCTCAGTGGTTGAGACATTGTGATGAGTTTTGCGCGTTTATCGGGGATTTGGACCAAGACAAATGGATGGACCTTAAGGAAGAACTGCAAGAGGAAATGGAACGGCTGCAAGAAAGTTGCGGGTTATCGCTGAGTCAACCCGCTGACGATACTGGTCTTTATCTATTTCAATGTCCCACCTGCGGAAAGTACAGGCTGCACGCCGATTTCTCGTAATGGCTTCACCTCTTGGCGCTAGGACAACGCGCGCCCGGAGAAGTTCCGACCCGCTCCCGCCCCTTTCCTCTTCCCTTTTCCCCGCCGCCGTGGCATACTCCAAATATACCAAATTCATTAGACGAATTTATCCCCCTGTTGTGAAAATCAAACCCTGCCGTCCGCGGCGGGGTGCGTACTATAATCGAGATTGGATAACTGGCGATTCCCGAAGGAGGGGTACGGATGATAAACAAACGGCGGCCGCTCCAACTCGTCTCGCTGCTGCTGTGTTCGGGCTTTGTCGCCGGGTGCGGTCAGCTCGGTGCGACGACCCCTGCGGGAGGCGATCAGGCAGGTGTAAGGCAGGCGAAGCCGTTCACGGTCTCGCTGCGGCATACCCAGGTCCGTGACGATGCCAGGCTCAAGCTGAAGCTGCTGGAGGACGTCGCCAAAAGGATGGAAGCCGCCGTTCCTGGGCTGACGGTGGAGCTGGAGGGTATCGAAGACAAGGTGAACCGCTTCGAGAAGCTTCCGGCCGAGATGGCTGCGGGCTCGCCGCCCAAAATATTCGACCTGTTCGGCGGGTCGGATACGCAGAAGTATGTCAAGGCCGGACGGCTGCTGGATTTGACCCCGATTTTGGAGGAGATGAAGCTTAAGGACCGCTTTTTCGATTTGGACGAGTTCACGGTGGACGGTAAAATTTACGGACTGCCGACGGCGTCCTTCGTGGAAGGCGTGTACTATAATAAGAAGATATTTAAGGAGCTGGGGGTAGACGTACCCAAAACATGGGAGGAGCTCATCGCCATCGCGGAGAAGGCGAAGGCCAACGGCATTACTCCGTTTGCGCTTGCTGCGGCGGACGGCTGGGTGATCAACATGCTGATGAACACGCTTTGGGTGCGTACGGCCGGACCCGATTCCGTCGAGGGCTTCGTCAGCGGATCGCGCAAATGGACCGATCCCGACGTACTTGACGGCTTCAAGCGCTATGAGCTGTTCGTCAAAAGAGGCTACTTCCAGGAAGGCAGCCTCGGTCTTAAATATGCGGAGCAGCAGTACAAATTCCGCGCGGGCAACGCGGCGATGCTATTCGACGGGAGCTGGGCGAGCGGGGCGATTGCCGATCCCCAGTGGTCGAAGATCGCGAACGATGTCGGCTTCTTCAACTTTCCGGATACTGGAGGGAAGGGCGACGGCTGGATTAACGGCAGCTACTCGAACGGCTACGGCTTCGCCGCGAACCTCAGCGAACAGGAGAAGGAAGCCGCCAAAGCGTTCATCCGCATTATGTACAGCGATGAAATGCAGCGGCGCCAATTGAAAGAAACCGGCGTCCTGCCCGCCATGAAGCTGATCGATCAGTCGGGGTTCTACCCGATTGTGGATGAAATCATGCAGACGACCCGGTTCAAGCAGTTTCCGGCGTTCGATGCGGTCGTTCAGGCCAAAGTCCGCGAAGCGCTTGAAACGGGCATGCAGGAGTTTGTCGGCGGCAAGCTGACGGCGGAGCAGGTCGTGGAGAAGCTTCAGAGGGTGCAGGAAGCTGCTAACAAAGAAGCGAAGAGATGACGCGGTTCGCCGGAAGAGCGGCAGCATAACAACCCTCCGGCATAAGAAAGGAACGACAGCATTTGATGAATCTTCGGAAAAAAGTGTTTTTGGGGTTCATGGCGTTTATCGTGGCGCCGCTGTTCGTGCTCGGAACGATCACGTATTTGCTGTCGCAGAGCATCATCCAGCAAAACTATGCGGAGCAGTCCGAATTTACGCTGAAGGCCGTCGGCCGCAATATTACGTACGTGCTGAAGGAAGCGAACTATTTCTCTCAAGCTTCGATGCAGCGGGAAGACATCCAACGGATGCTCGGAGCCAAAGACGGCGTTGATGCCGTCACTTTGACCGAATACGACCGTTTGTTGCAGCGAACGTTTCTTTCCTATACTCCGGCTTACTCGGTGACGCTGTACGATTTTGAACGGCAGTCGTTCAGTCAGGGCAAAATCGGCTACAGGCCGCTTTCGTTCGCCGAGCTTGCGAAGCTGCCCGTGTTCGGCGAAGTGATGGCCCTGAACGGCGTGCCTCGCTGGATCGGCCCGCATGAATTCGAGAATTGGACCGGCAATAAGCCGCTATTTACGATGATCCGCGTGATCAACGACACGTATACGCTCGACAACCGCGGGATTTTGCTGCAGCAATTTCAATTCAGCGAGCTGAACCGCATTTTCAACTATTTCGGCACCAGCCACAGCAACGGCGTCCGGTTCATGATCGTCAATCAGGACGGGCTGATCATGGTGGACAACAAGGATAAGCTTTCGGGGCAAACGCTTTCGTCACACATCGACGGCTCGATTCATCTGGGCGGGGAATACGAGAGTGGCAAAATGAAATTCGACGGTGTCGAAAGTATCGTTTCGGTACATCATCTGGATTTGGACGAATTCGGCAAAATGAATTGGAGCGTCGTCTCCGTCACGCCTTGGGCCTATTTGTCCGGACGCTCGATGCAAGTGATCCAATGGATCGGCGCGATTACGATCTTGTCGCTGCTCAGCGCCCTGCTGTTCAACATGCTGTTCGTCGGGCGCATAATCCGCTTTATTTTGTACATTGTGAATTCCATGAAAAAGGTGGAGATCGGCGATCTCGGCATCCGTGTCGAAGCGAATAGCAAGGACGAGACGAGTGCACTGGCCCGCGGCTTCAACAGCTTGGTCGAGCGGATCAGCACGCTGCTGGAGGATGTGAAGCGGGAGCAGGAGCGGAAAAACAAAGCGGAGCTGATGCTGATGCAGGCGCAGATCAAGCCGCATTTTCTGTTCAATACACTGGAGTCGATCAATGCGCTGGCGGCACAAAACGAAGGCCGCAAGGTGAGCCGGATGGTCCAGCGGCTGGGGACGATTTTACGCGTTAGTTTTTACCATAAAGAGGAAATTCCGCTGTCGATGGAAATCGATCATGTGCGCAATTATTTGGAAATCCAGAAATACCGTTTCGAAGATTTGTTCGAATATGAGATCGACGTGCCGCCAGCGTTGTTTTCGACTCCGATTTTGAAGCTGACGCTGCAGCCGCTGCTGGAGAACAGCATTCAGCACGGCTTCGAAGGGATGGAGAGCAGCGCGGTAGACGGCGATCCCGATCGGCAGAAGGGCTTCTTGTGGATCGCCGCGGAAGAGACGGAGGATGCCGTTGTGCTGTGGGTACAGGACAACGGGGCCGGTATTCCGGACGACGTGCTGCTTCGTCTGCATGGAACGCCGGGGAGCAGGTCCAGCGGCTCGGCGGAAGCGGGAGCCCCAATGCCGGAGGAGCGGGTCGGGCTTGGCATCCCGAATGTGGCGGACCGCCTGCGCATCCATTACGGCAGCCGTTACGGCATGATGATTTGCAGCCGGCCAGGCTTCGGCACGGTCATTCGCTGCACGATACCAAAACGAACAACCGGGTGATCGCGATGAAAATCAAAGCCATGCTGGTGGACGACGAAATTAATATCGTCCGCAATCTGGAGAAGGTCATTCCCTGGGAAGCGATGAACATCGAGCTGATCGGCACGGCGGCCAACGGGGCCAAAGCGCTCGATCTGGCCCGCGAAGGGAAGCCGGATCTCATCTTGTCGGATATCCGCATGCCGGTTATGGACGGCATCGAGCTGCTGCGACAGCTGAGAGAGTCCGGCTACGAGGGCGAAATTATAATGCTGACGGGCTTCCAGGAATTCGACTATGCTCGTTCCGCCGTCAAGTATGGCGCACGCGACTATATCCTGAAGCCGATCGATTACGAAGAGCTGCAGTTGGTCATCGAGCGGACGGCCGCGGGCATCCGCGAAATCAAGGTCAACGAGCTGAAAGAAACGGCCAAATGGCGAGAGCTGTCAGAGCTGGCTTACGAAAAAATTTTGCTCGATCTGTTGATGGACTATACGTCGTTTCCGCTGCACCGGCTTCGCGAAGAGGGGGACCGCTCTTGGCTCGACCAGCGCTATTGGATGCTGCTCGTCGATCTGGACGACTATTCCCAGATTGCGCGTCAGGACGAACGGGAGCGCAAGCTGGTGCATTTTGCTGTGCGCAACGTGCTGCAGGACGCGCTTAGCTCGGAGCTTGCCGAATACGCGGTGCTGCTGACGCGGGAAGGGGAATGGTGCGTGCTGATTCCGCTTCCCGTGACGGGGCCGCCGACGGGAGCGATGGCCGCCACCGCCACAGAACGGCTAAGAGCGTGGTCGGAGCAGGTGCAGCAAGCGGTGGAGCGGTACGTCAAGCTGTCCGTCAGCGTCGGGGTGTACCCGTCGCCGCTTGCGGCGGAAGAGCTGGCGGACGCCTACCGCAAAGTGCAGCGCGGCCTCCAGCTTTCGCTGGAGAACCGGCATATTCTGATTCACGAGCAAACGGCCGGAACGGATGCGACGGGAAGCTCGTTCTGGGGCTTGGCCGACGGTCTCGCTACCGGATTGACGCAGGGAGACTCCGCCAAGATCGAGCAGACGCTCGAGGAGCTCGGCCGCAGCATCAAAGAGGCCGGCGGCCACAATTCGATGCGCGCCGAGCAGATGCTGCATTTCCTGTGCCTGCACTTGCTGCGGGAAATGCGTTCGGTCGGGCTGCTTGGAAGCTCGCAGGAGCAGACCGTATGGGCCAAACTGGAGGATAGCTTAAACGTGAAGGAACTTGTCGAATGCGTACACCTGCTTATCCGGGAATGCCAGCAGGTCAGCACAGGCCGGCGCAAATCGCCCGAGCTGCTCATGGCTTCCGCCCGGGAGTACATTCAAAAGCATGTGGCCCGTGATCTGGGTGTAGAGGAGCTGGCTCAGCACCTGGGCATCAGCAACAGCTATTTCAGCTTGCTGTTCAAGCAGCATCATCAGGAGACGTTCCTCGAATACTTGACGCGCGAACGGATGGAGCTGGCCAAATCGCTGCTCCTCCACAGCGACAAGAGCGTTACCCAAATCGGCAAGCTGGCGGGCTACGCGGAGCGGCGGTATTTTACGAAAGTATTTCACAAATATGAGGGGATGACCCCTACCGAGTTCCGGGAACGGGCCAAGCCGGGCGTGACGGAGCTTGAGACAGAGGAGGAAGTGACAGATGGTGTCTAAAGGAATCGGGGAGCTGACGCTCCGGCAAAAAATCGGTCAAATGCTGATGTGCGGCTTTCACGGCACGGAGCCATCGGAAGATATCGAACGGCTGATCCGGGAGGAGCATCTCGGCGGAGTCATTTACTTTCGCCGCAATCTGACGGAGCCGGCTCAAGTAGCGAAGCTTTCGGCATCGCTGCAGCAGCTGGCGCTCGCGAATGGAGGCGTGCCGCTTCTGATCGCGATTGATCAGGAGGGCGGGATGGTGATGCGCATCGATCAAGGCGTGACGCCGATTCCCGGCAGCATGGCGCTGGGGGCGACCGGCGATGCCGAGGCGGCTTATGAGGCGGCCAAGGTAACGGGCAGTGAGCTGAAAGCGATGGGCATCAATATGAACTTCGCGCCGTGTCTCGATATTAACAACAATCCGCTCAACCCGGTCATCGGCGTTCGTTCGTACGGCGGGGATGCGGAGACGGTCGGCCGTCTCGGCACGGCGGCCGTGCGGGGCTACCAAGAAGCGGGAATCGCCGCGACGGTGAAGCATTTTCCCGGCCACGGAGATACAGGCGAGGACTCGCATACGGCGCTGCCGGTCGTGCCGCATCCGCGGGAGCGGCTGGACCGCCTGGAGCTTGCGCCGTTCCGCCGGGCGGCCGAGCTTGGCGTCGATGCGGTGATGACCGCGCACGTGCTGTTCCCGGCCGTAGAGCCGGAGCGGCTGCCGGCGACGCTGTCGCCCCGCGTCATCAACGGGCTGTTGCGGCAGGAGCTCGGCTACGACGGCGTCGTCGTCACCGACTGCCTGGAGATGAGCGCGATTGCCGAGCATTACGGCATTGCCGAAGGCGCGGTGATGGCCGTGGAGGCGGGGGCCGACCTCGTGCTGGTCAGCCACCGGATCGAGCGGCAGCAGACGGCGCTGGACGCGCTCGTGCAGGCGGTGGAGAGCGGCCGCATCCGCGAGGAGCGGATCGACCGCTCGGTAGAGCGCCTGCTGGCGCTCAAGCGCCGCGTCGCATCGGCAGCGGTCGCGGGTGCGACGCTGGCGCCGGGCGCGAGCCTGGCGACCGAGGCGTCGCAGCGGCTGGCGGAGCGCATTGCCGAGCGCAGCGTGACGCTGCTGCGGGGCGAAGCCGAGCTGCCGCTCGACCCGGCGAAGCCGGTGCTCGTCGTCTGGCCGGAGGTGCAGGTCGGCACCGAGGTCGACGAGGTCCTGGCCCGCCGCGAGACGGCAGGCTACTGGCTGACGCAGCTGAATTACCAGGTGCGCGAGGAGCGGATCGGCGTGGAGCCGACGGCAGAGGAGCAGGCACGAGTGGTTGAGCTGGCCCATGACGCGGAGCAGATCGTGCTGGTGACCTACAATGCCTCGTTCTCGCCGGGACAGGTGGAGCTTGCCAAAGCGCTCGCGGCGCTGCCGAAGGCGAGGCTGGTCGTCGCTGCGGCGCGCAATCCGTTCGACATCAGCGCTTTGCCCGCGGGGGTAAAAACCTACCTCGCGTGCTACGAGAATACGCCGTTCGCGATGAAGGCGCTAGCCCGCGTACTGGCAGGCGAGCTAGCCGCCCAAGGCAAGCTGCCGGCGCCGCTGGAAGCGTCCGAAGGGTAATCTTCAAGCTATTCCTCCTAAGAGAAGATGGGGGAATAGCTTTTTTTGCTTTTTCGGCCGGAGCCTTGTACAAACTACTTCAACCGCAAGGTCATGAGAAAAGTAACCAACAGAATGAAGCAGCCGGCAAGGAAAGGCCATACAACATTCACATCGAATAGCAGCCCTGCCAATGACGGTCCGAGAATATTGCCGAGACTGATGTAGGCGTTGTTCATCCCGGCTGCCGCTCCCTGTTCGTTTCCCGCCATCTTGGATATCCGGGTATTCAGGGCAGGACGCAGCAAGGACATGGCGAAGAAGATGCAGGACGTCACCAGAAAAATCGTCCAAAAGCTTCGAACCAGCAGCAGAACCGCAAAAGCGAAAGAGGTGAACAGAAGAGATGCTTGGATGACCCGCTGTTCACCGAACGCCTTGATCACTCTGGCGACCAGCAATGCCTGCATCCCGACCCCAATGACGGCACCTGCCGTCAATATGACGGAGATCGCTTGGGGCGTGAACTGAAACCGGTTCGTGACGTACAAGCCGAACACGGATTCGAAATTGGCCAGCCCGAACGTCATCACAAAAACGATCATATACAAGGCCGCATAGTTGGATTTCAGCGAGTCGGCGTACGGTCTGAGGATCGATAGCTTTGGAGTTCCCTTGGCCCGCGCAGCGATCATGTCTTCCTTCGATAAAGGTTCCGGCAAACCTATAACCGAAATGACCACCGCCACCACAGCAGCCCCGGCCGCCGCATAAAGCGGGACTCTTAACCCGTAGCCTGCAAGAAGTCCGCCAAGCCCGGGACCGATGACAAAGCCTAAGGACATGGCTGCACCCAGCGGCCCGTTTCCTTTGGCCCGTTCCTCCGTCGTTGTAATATCCGCCACGTACGCCATTATCGGAGGGACGAGCAAGGCTGCCGCCACGCCTTCCAGAAGGCGCGAACCGTACAGCATCCACAGCTCGCTACCGATAGCAAAAATGATTTTGGCTAATGCGAATACGGCGACTCCCGCAACGATGAGCAATTTCCTTCCGTATTGATCGGACAGCTTTCCCGTTATGGGAGACAATACAAATTGCGTGATGCCATACGCGGCCACCAGGAAGCCGATCGTTTGACCGCTTGCGCCAAAATCGGTAATGAGCGCCGGCAAAATGGGCGTGACCAAACCGACGCCGAGCATCACGATGAACATATTGATCATCAATAAGGGTAATATTTTTTTAGGATGGATTTGTGACATAGAGATCTCCTTAGGGTGCCCGTGCCGAAGCCGGGGATTTTTTTTAGCAACCGTGGTTACGAAAACAGGCGAGTGGCCGAGGTTGAAAATAAAAAACCTCCTTATCCTTTTTCCGGATAGGAGGTACACATGCGAACACAAATAAAGTACACGGCTTCGTCGGCAAAGCAAAGCCATGCTCCTCATTATGTATATATAAAAAAGCCCGCACGAATCCTATCCAGAAAGCTCGTAATGATTACGATCGTTTCTTTTTGGCATAGGATTAGTGGATCATTGGCTTTCGGTCACCCTTTCAGTGTGAATTGCTTTTACTTTAGCATAGCGGAACCGGGACTCCAAGGCCCTGAAATGAATATAACGAATTTTTACAAAAAAACAACGTCCGGTTCCCCTGTACAGAGGTTCCGAACGTTGTTCTTATTACCGGCTAGTTTACAGTCACGACAATGGTCGTTTTCTTGCTTGCATAGCCAACGGTGATGGTGGAGCGTCCTTTTCCGGTCGCTTTAATCACTCCGTCTTTCACGTCGGCTACCCGAATGTTAGTGGAGCTCCAAAGTCCGGATACGGTCACGTCTTCATCCGAACCGTCCATAAACGTCGCTGTGGCTTTGACATTCTGCGTTTCACCGGATTTCATATTCAAGCTGACGACATCCGTCTTCAAATATTTGAGACGGTCGATGTCCACCGGGATTGCGATGTTTTTACCATTGAAGGTGGCGGAGATCGAAGCGCTGCCGGAGGCGATCGCCTTCACCAGACCGTTCTCCACCTCAAGCAATTTGTAGTTGGTGGATTTCCACTGGGCTTGCGACGTGACGTCTTTCGTCGTGCCGTCCGCCATCGTGGCCGTTAGCTGAACCTGGAACGTGCCTCCCGTTTTCATCGGAATATAGCGCTTGTTCGGCACCAGGTCCGTCACGGAACCGATCTCGACCGGGATCGTTACAGTTTTTCCGCCGAATTTGGCCGTGATGGTCGTCTTGCCGCGGGCTAAAGCGGTTACGACCCCTTTCTCAACCTGCGCGATCGTCGGGGTCACCGAGGTCCATTCTGCCGTTCCTTCCACATCCTCCGCTTTGCCGCTTGCATCGGTGGAAGTCAGCTTGATCGTGCGGGTTTCGCCCAAGTCCATCTGAATGGAAGCCGGGCTTGCTTTCAGCGTGCTGGCCATATCGACTTGCACGGTAATCGTCACCGTCTTCGCATCGACTTTCGCGGTGATCGTCGTTTCACCCGAGGCGAGCGCTTTGATCGTGCCTTCGCTGACCGAAGCGACCGCCGGATTGGAGCTCGTCCATTCCGCATCCTGCGCTACGTTGTTCGTCTTGCCGTCCGTATACGTCGCGTCCAATTTGATCGTCCGGGTGTCGCCTTTTTTCAGAACAAGGCTCGTTGCGTCGGCAGTCAACGTTTTCAATACGCCGACAGATACTTGGATGGTCGTCGAGCGGTTGCCGAACTTCGCGGTGATCGTGGCGGTACCCGTTCCGATCCCCGTAATCATCCCGCCGCGCACTTCGGCGATTTGGTCGTTCGAGGACGTCCACTCGGCTTTTTTCTCCAGACCGTCTTCATTGACGCCGTCCGGATAGACGGCTTTCAGCGTAATTTGTTCCGAATCTCCGATCTGGAAGTTCACTTTCTTCTTGCTTGGTACGAGTACGTTAGGAATATCGACCAGCACTTTGGCGGTTACGGTTTTTTCGCCATATTGGGCTGTAATCGTCGCTTCGCCTGCTTTCACGGCGGTGACTTTACCGTTAATGACGCTGGCGATGTTCTCCTTGTCGGAGGACCACTTCGCTTGGCTGGTCACATCTTCGCTGCTGCCGTCGGCGTAGGTGGCGTCGAGCGTGAGCTGCTCCGATTTGCCCGAATTCAAAGTAATCGTGTCTTTGCTCAGCTCTAGGCGGCGGGGCACGTCTACGTCAACAACGGCGGTTACGGTTTTTTCTCCGTATTTGGCTTTGACGGTCGCTTCGCCCGTTTTGTTGGCGCTGATTTTACCTTTAACGACATAAACGATCGTATCGTCGGAGGACGACCACTCTGCACGATCGGTAATATCTTCCGTATTTCCGTTCGGATAGGTGGCGGTCAATTTCAACTGCTCGGTCGTGCTTTTCTTCATAAGAAGATTTTGCTTGCTCAAGTCGAGCTTAATGGCGTTGTCGACGTCCACTTTAATCTTGGCCGTCTTCGTTCCGTAAGTGGCGGTAATGTTCGCTTGTCCCGGACCGTAGCCGGTAATCTTGCCTTTGAGGGCGTCGGCGACATCCGCATTGTCGGATGTCCAGTCGGCGCTTTCCGTCACATCTTCCGTCGTTCCGTCCGGATAGGTGGCGAGCAGCCGGATCGTTTCCGATTGGTTCAGCAGTAGCGAAACCCGGGATTTGTCGGCATCGACGCGTTTGACCACTTCGACGGTCAGCGGAATCGATACCGACTGATTGCCGAACTTCGCCGTAATCGTGCCGGAGCCGGAGCCTTGAGCGGTCACCTTTCCGTTAAAGAGGGTAGCGATGGTGCCGTTGTCGATGGTCCACTCTGCTTTCGCGGTCACATCTTCCGACGTGCCGTCGTCGTAATAAGCTTTCAGCGTAATTTGCTCCGCTTGGCCTTTGCGCAGATCGATTTTTTGCTTGTCTTTGATGAGCGATTTGACCCGCTTGGTCACTTTTACTTTGACGGGAACTTGCTCCGTCATATATTTGGCCGTAATGATCACGTCGCCTTCCGTTTTGGCCGTAATGACACCGGCGTACACCGCGGCGATGTTCGGGTCTTCGGAATTCCACTCGGTTTTGATCGTTACCGTTTCCGTCTTTCCGTTGTCGTAAATTGCAGTGGCTGTCAGGTTGGCGGTGCTGCCCACGTCCAGCGAAACTTCATTTTTGTTCAAAACCAGCTTCGTGATGACATCCGCGGCCGATGCGTTCATGACGCCAAAACTGCATGTGCTCATGATAACTGTAAGCAACAACAAGAACACTTTTTGCATTCTAAAGCGCAAGCTTTTTCACTCCTGTTCCGTTTGTATTCGTCTGGTCAGACAATGGTACATATATCGGCATATTCGGCCAAAATCTTTAGACTTTTGTTGGAGAATGTTTCCTTGTTCCTTATTCGCTTTCGATTCAGGGGATTATTTCCCGGAAAATGACGAATCGTATCGGGACAGGGAGAGCATTTCTGCGGACACGAAAAAGCCGTACCGAATCGTCTTCGGCACGGCCTATCAGCATATACAGCGTATTAATGAGAGTCCGCTTGCGGCTCCTCCTTCGGCACCAGCTTGAAAATTTCCCCGGATTCGAACGTATCGATCAAGCGTCCGAGCCATAAGTAGTAGCGGATCGCTTCCTCCAGCTTGCGGGTGTCGGTGGCGACGATGTTTTGCAGCGCTTCGTTGTCCGGGTCGCTCTCCGCAAGCCGCTTCAGCTCGGCCGCCGATTTGCGCAGCGCCTGCACGTTCATCTCGATGGACTTCTGCCATTTAATGACGAAAAAATCCGCGAACGTCTGGTACCAGTCCGGCTCGACCTCGTACAAATCTTTTCGCGTTCCTTTTTCCCATACTTTATGAACCATCTTGAGGTCCGTCAGCGTGCGTACGCCCGTGCTCATGCTCGTCTTGCTCATGCCCATCTCTTCGCCCATTTCATCAAGCGTCATAGGCTTATCTTGAAAAAACATCATGCCATACAAATGGCCGGTGGAAAGGGTGACGCCATATAAATCCATATTTTTTCCGATGGATTCGATTACGCGTTTACGGGCCTTTTGAACGATGCCAGCTTGTTCCTCCGTCATCCCAACCCAGTTGTTCATAATTAATTATGCCTCCTGCGGATGCTGCCGCCGCTCGTAGCCATTCCGCGGCAGAATGCTTTGCCTAAAATAAATATTCTCATTGTATTGTATTGAACATGCATTTGAAAGTAAAGCTATTAGCAAGAAAGGAATTTGGAGGAAATGGGAGTATTCTGTACGATACGTATGTAAAGTTTTTTCTGTACGTACGAAACAAACTTATTTCGCTTTTGACCCATCGCCCTGCGCACCTGTAAACTTAAGAGCATTGAAAGAATGGGGGGATACGGCTTTGATCGAAGTAAAGCATTTGACCAAAATTTTCGGTCAGCATCCGGAGAAGGCGCTTGAACTTCTTAACCAAGGCTGGAGCAAGAAGCGTATCTTTGCGGAGACGAAACAGACCGTGGGCGTGAACCGCGCGAGCTTTACGGTCAAAGAAGGAGAAATTTTCGTCATTATGGGGCTGTCCGGCAGCGGTAAATCGACCCTGATCCGGCTGCTGAACCGGCTGATTGAACCGACGGACGGAAGCATCCTGTTCCGCGGAGAAAATATCGTAGAGATGAACGAGGAGCGGCTGCGCGAATTTCGCCGGACGGCGATGAGCATGGTGTTTCAAAAGTTTGCGCTGTTCCCGCATAAGACGGTTGTGCAAAATGTCGAATTTGGGCTGGAGGTACAGAAGGTTCCGGCCAAAATCCGCAGGGAAAAAGCGCGGGAAGCGCTTGCGCTGGTCGGACTGGAGGAATGGGCGGATCAATATCCGGACCAGTTGAGCGGCGGCATGCAGCAGCGTGTCGGCCTGGCCCGGGCGCTCGCCAACTCGCCGGAGGTCCTGCTGATGGACGAAGCGTTCAGCGCACTTGACCCGCTGATCCGTAAGGACATGCAGGAAGAGCTGCGCGAGCTGCAGGAAAAGCTGAAGAAGACGATCATTTTCATCACGCACGATTTGAACGAAGCGCTGAGGATCGGGGATCGGATCGCGCTGATGAAAGACGGCTCCATCGTCCAGATCGGCACGCCCGAGGAGATTATGATCACCCCGGCCAACGAATATGTGGAGAAATTTATCGAAGATGTCGATCTGTCCCGGGTATTGAACGCTTCGCATGTCATGCGGCGGCCGGAGACGATCGCGTATGACCGCGGGGGACCGCGCGTAGCGCTGGAGCTGATGCGGGAGAACGGCATTTCCAACTTGTTCGTCGTTGACAGTGCCAAGCGGCTGATCGGCGTATTGACGGCCGAAGACGCGGCCCGGGCGATCCGAGAGCACTTGACGCTGGATTCGATCATCATTTCCGAGGTGCCGACGGTGTCGCCGAATACGCTGCTGAGCGACCTGTTCGATACCGTCAGCACAAGCCGCGTGCCGGTGGCGGTCACGTCCGAGAACGGGCGGCTGCTCGGCGTCATTATTCGCGGTGCGGTGCTCGGAGCATTGGCCGGCAACCACGACCGGGTTCGAGAGGCGGTGACCACAGATGGGTCCTAAGCTTCCGATTGCCGAATGGGTCGAGGGGCTCGTCGATTGGCTCGGCTCCACCTTCGAGTGGCTGTTCGGCTTTATTTCTTCCTTAATCGAAGGAACGGTCAATTTGTTTTCGCTGCTGTTTCATTTTCCGCCTGCACTGGTGCTCATCGTATTGATTGCTTTCCTGGCTTACCGTGCGGCAGGGCTCATGCTCGGCATTTTTAGCCTGCTCGGCATGCTGCTGATCGCCAACCTCGGGTTCTGGGACCATACGATGGACACGCTCGCGCTTGTGATGACCTCGGCTTTCCTCTCGGTCATCGTCGGCCTGCCGCTCGGCATCTGGTCTGCGAGAAACAAGACGGTGCAGAACACGTTAACGCCGCTGCTCGATTTCATGCAGACGATGCCGGCCTTCGTTTATTTGATCCCGGCGGTTACCTTTTTCGGCCTGGGCGTTGTGCCAGGCGTCATCGCTTCCGTTATTTTCGCGGTGCCTCCGACGATCCGGCTGACGAACCTCGGCATCCGCCAAGTACCGTTCGACCTGATCGAGGCGGCCGACGCTTTCGGGACGACGCCCGGACAGAAGCTGTGGAAGGTCCAGCTCCCGCTGGCACTGCCTACGCTGATGGCCGGCATCAACCAAACGATCATGCTCTCGCTGTCGATGGTCGTCATCGCTTCGATGATCGGCGCTCAAGGGCTCGGGGCGGACGTGTATCGCGCCGTTACCCAGCTTAAGACGGGCGAAGGCTTCGAAGCGGGGCTCGCCGTCGTCATTCTGGCGATTGTGCTCGACCGGCTGACGCAGCACGCGATTAAGATGAAACCCAAAGGAGAGAAGAAGCATTGAAAAAACGAAACCGGAATCTGCTGTGGATGACGTTGTGTTTGCTCGGGGCCGCTCTGCTGGCCGTTGGGTGCGGAGCCAAGAGCTCCGACACCTCGGCGTTTGTAGGGGATCAAGTCAAATATGAAATTGTCGGTATCGACCCCGGCGCGGGCATTATGAAGGCAACGAGTCAGGCGCTTAAAGATTACGGCTTGACCGACTGGAAGCTTGTAGAAGGCTCCAGCACGGCGATGACCGCGGCGCTGGACAGAGCGTATAAAGCGAAGAAGCCGATCATTATTACCGGGTGGACGCCGCACTGGATGTTCGCCAAATACGACCTCAAATATTTGCAGGACCCGAAAGGCGTTTACGGGGCGGACGAGGAGATTCATACGATCGCAAGAACGGGACTTAAAACGGCGGAGCCGTCCGCCTATGCGGTGCTCGACAAGTTCGAATGGACCGCGGCCGACATGGAGAAAGTCATGGGAGCGGTTATGGACGGCAAGAAGCCGGAAGTCGCTGCGGCCGATTGGGTGAAAGAGAATGCCGCCAAGGTGGACGGTTGGGTGAAGGACGTGCCGAAGGCCGAAGGCCGGAAGCTGAAGCTCGCTTACGTCGCTTGGGATTCGGAGATCGCCAGCACGAACGTCGTCAAGCAGGTGCTCGAATCGCGCCTCGGCTACAAGGTGGATATGCTGCAGGTGGAAGCGGGCCCGATGTGGGCCGGTGTCGCCGGCGGTGATGTCGACGCGATCGTTGCCGCTTGGCTGCCGACGACGCATAAGGACTATTACGAGAAGTTTAAAGGCAAATTCGAGGACCTCGGCCCGAACCTGAAAGGGACCAAAATCGGTCTGGTCGTCCCGAAATATATGGAGATCAATTCGATCGAAGATTTGAAGAAGAAGTAAGGCGAGAGCAGACCGGACGAACGTATGACGTTCTCCGGTCTTTTTATTATGGATAAACAAGGATTTACACGATTTCCCTTCGATGATATAATGTAATTACGTAATTACGTAAAACAATAAATGAATGAGGGTGAATCCATGAAACGAGAAGCTCTTCAGGAAATTGATCAATTGGCTGCCCGCATGTCGGAGCTTGAAAGTCTGGTTCGGCGCTGCTTGGAAAAGCAGTCGGCCAAGGCGATTCCGGCGCCCGGACCGACTTCCGGCCGGACTTCGGAAGGCTTGGTCGTATCATCAACCGACACAAACGAACCCGGGGAAGGAACGGTTTATTATTCCGGCCACTATGATGGAAAAGGGCGCGTCTTTCAATGGATGCCGCAAGAGCGGCGGATGGGCGATCTGCTCCGTCTGAATACCGATAAAGCGTCCAAAGTGCTGTCTGCGCTCGGACATAAGCAGCGGCTGGATATTTTGCGGGCTGTCGTGAACGAACCGTTATCCGGGGCGTCATTGGTGGAACGGCTGAAGATGGGGACGACCGGGCAGCTCTATCATCATCTGAAAGCTTTGCTCGGGGCCGATCTGCTCGTACAAGAGCCAGGAGGGGGGTATACGCTTCCCGCCCATCGGCTGCTGCCCCTGCTGCTGCTGTTGGCCGCGCTCTCCGACCTGATCGACACGAGCGATTACATGGATATGACGGAGGTCCGAAGCAATGCAGGCGCTTACTTGGGACGGGAGGCAGGGGGCTACGATACGCACATTTTGTTATGGGCTGTCCTGGAAAACAGCGTGCTGGAGCATCGGGCCGGCTATTGCAGCGAAGTCCATATTTTTGTGCATGACGACTATACGGTGACCGTGGCGGATAACGGCCGGGGAATTCCGGTACGCCTCCTTCCTTCTTCGAACCTCTCGAATGTGCAGAGCGTGCTGACCGATATTGCCGAGTCGAGCGGCAATGCGCCGTTCGTTTCGCCCGGTGCGGAGAAAGGGATCAGCATCGCGGTGGTCAATGCGCTCTCCGAATCGTTGTCGGTTGAGATCAAGCGCGAAGGGAAGGTGCACCGTCAAGACTACAAGCAGGGCATCCCGCAGACGGAGCTGTTGACGGTGGGCTTGACGGAGGCGACAGGCACGAGCGTCATGTTCCGGCCGAATCGCGAGCTGTTCGGCGCGGGCTTTGAGCGGAAGCGGATCGAGGAGCGGGCGTCCAAGCTTGCAGCCGCTTACCCCGGCTTAGCGGTCACGGTTCACGGTCCTGCACAATAATAAAAAGGGAAGTCAACTGGCGAAATGAGAATGGATAGAGTTTCAGAAATAGATCTGAATCTCTATCCATTTTAGACCTAGCATTTATCGCGTTCATTCTTGGTAGCGTAAGGATAATGTCGGTTTGCCCGTTCCGGCTTTTCCCCGAAATAATATGATTTTTGACATCTCAGCCCTCTATGGTTTACAGTTTTCACAGTGGCAACTTTGAGCCAGCAACTCTTCTCTAGCCTCGATAAGCCATGGATGTACTAATTTCAGCTTGTCCCTCTGTTCCCAAATATGATTTAAGTAAATCAGCACGGCTCCATTTAAATCGGATAAATCAATTCCTGCATGAGTCCTGCCATAATCAGTGGTCCTCCAATGTTCTCCGGAACCTCTAAGCGTTGGAGCAGCAATCGGTTGTTAGTCATCAGTAAACGTACGTCCATCTCTTCCTTAATCAACAAATTCACGATGCTTGGGGGCGGCAGCGCCGCCCCATATTTTAGGGCTGCAACTTTATTTTCGACGAATTATAAAATGAGTTGTCCGAGCCACTTGGTTAAATTAAAAAATAATATGACAACTACTTTTGCAATTATTAAAATCATGATCTTTCTTAAGATAACCATCCTTGTAGATGGATTCTTGAGAAATTTGATTAATTTCTTTCCTGAGCTAATGAGTTTCTTGATTTCGTTTCTGAATTTTTTCATAGATAATTCCTCCTTTTTTTTGGAATGTGAAAAGTTTGTAGATTAAACAAACTTTTTATATTCCTTTGTTGTTGGTTTTTTAGATTTTTTTCCCCCCTATAAATTAAGAGAGGCGAGAGAACTTTTTTAAGAACTTAGGCAGATTTGTTCTATCTTGGTATTTTAGTGTGAAAGGAAAAATTTATAACACCGTAGGTATCAATTCTTGTTCAAGCGAAATTGTAGTCATCAAGATGGAAGAATTGCTGGAGCTGTATCAGAAGAAATACCGACAAGGGTATTTAATTTCCCCCTGATATTCAATCGACCTATTCACCTTTAATTTGTTTTCATAGAAAAAGGGAATCGAGCGTTGCCCCGCGGCGGCCGCGCATTCATTTCCCCTTCTTCACCACAATAGATACGATACAACGTTTTTTGCTTCAAATGTTCGGGACTTTATCTGCGATTTCTCTGCCATCATTCGGTCCCGACTCGGTTGTTTTAAAAAATTCTGAAGAATGGAGACAAAATAGCCCTCTTTCAAAAAAAATCAGGAATTCTGTTCGAGGAGGGAAGTATTGCTCTAACGAGTAGCACATGGTTTTGCAGTAGCTTGTGTGTACGACAATCAGATGCAGACATCCGATTCACTCGCGGTATTTGGCAGCCTGACGATAGGCGAGCAGGCCGCACCGCGGGTCCTACCTCCGATGGCTAGCTTATGCAACATGCGGCAGTACAAACGCCTCGGCCGAGTGCCAACGCTGTACTCTCTTAGTGCATACAGTGGGTGAATGAGCCAAGGCACCCTGGGAGTTCCGTGGCATACGTAATAGCAGCGGATCTGGCGGAGCGCCAACGACGGCGCCTGGCGCGGCGACCGTTAAGTGCGAGCGGTTGCAACCCCCGGACACGGCGGCATACGAAAGCACGGGGAATCCTGCGAAGCTAACGGCGGCCGCATGCGTGCGGCGGTATCCACCTTTTGGGGACATGTAAAATGCAAAAAGCCTACCGAGCGGTAGGCTGAGCTTGTTGAGAAAGTGGTCGAATAGAATTATAGAGGTTACGAAGGGGTGGGGTATCCACTTCCGACCGCTGTTGTCCTCGGGAAATTTGATTGGAAGCCGCTTATTAGCGGACATTTCCCGAAGACAAAGGCGGCCGCTATCGCTTCTCCAGTGGATACCCCACCTCCGTATGCTTCTCTATTTTTGTAAAAGCCCACTTTCTCAACACTCTGAGCCTACCGAGCGGTAGGCTTAAATTTTTTCGTTCATAGCCGGAGCGATATCAACCAATAAATGGTTTAATGTCAGGTACGAGCGCTACGGTCTGGCTAGCAGAGGCGTGCCGTATAAGGCCCCTTCCTTACCTGAAACTACAATATTTTATTACCCAAATTATGCATCTTTATAAAAAACAAAAAGTCCCTGTGAACTGG
>NZ_BSDJ01000007.1 GCF_027925525.1 Paenibacillus tyrphae
TTTACTACTGACGAGAATTTTCATTCTCTTTATGACACTCACTCGATGTTCAGTTTTCAAAGGGCAATTCCTCCAACAAAAGCCATACTGTCAAGCATTTCAAGCTTTGTCGGTTGCTGTCACCTCGTTTAGCGGCGACTTTTATAATATATCACATTCGCCTATCTTAATGCAAGCATTTTTTTAAAACCATTTTTTTGAAGCGGCTTGATTAAGTTTTTTAAAGGCGGCCGTTTTTAGCGGCGAGAATTAATTTAACACATCTTAAGTTTGAAAGTCAACCCTTAAAATAAATAAAAATATCCGGCCACTCGAAAGCAGCCGGAAGATCACTGTACTCTACTACTCTATCATACCTTCGACGGGGCTGCTGGCAGACGCATAGCGCTTCTTGGGGATACGACCCGCCAAGAAGCCTTTGCGTCCTGCGATCACGGCCAGCTTGAACGCTTCGGCCATCAGAACAGGGTCCTGTGCACCGGCAACAGCCGTATTCAACAGCACGCCATCCGCGCCAAGCTCCATAGCTAAAGCTGCATCCGTAGGACCACCAATGCCTGCATCGACGATAATTGGAACTTTCGCTTCCTCGATAATAAAACGCAAATTATTCGGATTAACGATCCCTTGACCGGAACCGATCGGCGATGCTCCAGGCATAACAGCCGCGGCCCCCGCTTCCTGCAGCTTGCGGGCCAATATCGGATCATCCGAAGTATAAGGCAATACGATAAAGCCTTCTTCTACTAAAATTTTGGTCGCCTCCAGCGTTCCTACCGGATCGGGAAGCAGCGTTTTCGGATCTCCGATCACTTCTACTTTGATCATATCGCAAAGCCCGGAAGCTTTGGCCAGCCGCGCAATGCGTACAGCTTCCTCAACGGTATAGGCACCGGCCGTATTAGGAAGCAGCGTGAACTTTTTCAAATCTATTGTTTCCAAAAAGTTAGGCGCGTCCGGATTGTCGATCGGCAGACGGCGGATGGCAAAAGTCAACACTTCCGCTTCTGAAGCTTGAACGGCCTGATTTTGAATCTTCAAATCTGAAAACTTCCCTGTCCCGAGCAGCAGTCGGGATTGAAATTCGTAAGGTCCGATTTTTAACGTGTCGCTCATGCTGGTAGCTCCTTCAACGATAGTTTTTATTCAGCCTCCACCGACAAAATGAACGATTTCGATCTGATCTCCATCGTTCAGGCGGGCTTCCTCATACCGGGTACGGTCAATAATTTCCCGGTTTAATTCAACAACCAAAATTTTATTGTCCAGTTTAAACGCCGAGAGCAGTTCGGCTACGGTAGCCGCGTTGTCCACTTCTCTCTGCTCTCCGTTCACGGTCAAGCGCATCCTTATCACCTCCAGCCGTTTTGCCGATAAAAGCAAAAAAGCCGACCCGAGGCGGGCCGGCCGAATGTTGTCTGCATACTTCATATGCAGCTTGCTGGCATTCGTCCACTTCCCTACGCTGGTATAATCCAGTGATGCCTGCTCTACGCAGACTTCATAACAGGTTCCAAGGGTCAAAGAACATGCTTCTTTTTCTCAGCCCCGCAAGTCGGAGCTCCCCTAGTGGCTATTTGATTGTCCAATCCATTATAACACAACGGTCAGCTTTTGACATCCTTATACCGCATCTCCAGCACGGATAGTTCCGGGTCATGGGTAAAGACGATTTCTTTTGCCAATGATTTTTTGACCAGCTTATTCAAGAGCAGCGGGAGATCCGCTTTAATGTCCGCCAGCTCAGGCTGCTGCTGGAGTTCCTGAAGGCTCCACGCTTCCTCGCGGCTGGCGAGGAGTTCGATCAGCGGTCTGCAGCAGCGCTCCATCTTGGACATAACGGAAAATTCGCTGGCCAGCAGCACCAGTTGAACGCGCTGTTTTAACGTCTCTTTACTTAATGTCAGCTCCTCGTACAGCTTGTACACGCCGGGATTGATCGTCTTCACCTGCCGCCAAATCGTTACCTCCGGATGATTGCCAGACTCGATAATGACGATTCGCGCCCAATGGTGCAGGGCCTCCAATATATTGTTGTATGCATCGAGCAAATGCTCGTCTAAGATGTATTCTTTACTTTGCGAATAGCAGCGCAAAAATTTGGAGAACTCGATCAGCAGCTTGTGTTCTCTCAGCGGTAGCGGGAACTCAAGCACTTTATGCCGCAGGGTCTCCAAATACATATCCCGATCCAAAAGTATCTCCCCTTTTAAGATCCAATAAATAACATTGCGATACTCGCCGCGCAAAATCAGTTCATCCAGAGTATCCGGGCTTATCCATCTTTCTTGTATACGGCGGTTGTCTTTTATATAATGAACTTGTTGATGAGCACGTTCGTTATTACTGGTGACAACCAGAAGCACAATGTCGAATCCGTCTGTGACAGCCGAGAACAAAGAAGGATTGTCGACGGCCGCTACGCTGATAACGGACTCGTCTTGACGGAGCCTTTCTACCCAATATGCTTTTAAGGAATCCATCGCGAAAGCCTCCTGACGATAGCCACATGCGTTCTTCATGAATAGTTATTTCTACATGAAGCCGCCGTTTCCTGCATTCTTTTGTGACGACACTCACAATTCTTACGAGAAAGAAGTGAAAGACATGAAATTCAAGTCAAGTAAAGTAAACGAATTCCGGCTATGGGGGCTCCTGCTGACCATGGGCGGAATGCTTCTGATGATCCTAGGACTTGCCGGGATCGTCTTCGAATGGGGAGCCGCCGGCCGGATGATTGCCGCCGTATGTATGGTCATCGGAGCCATTGCCATGCTGGTGAGCATGGGAATTTATTTTGCCGCGGGCATGATGTCGACCAGCGCGACGGTGATCGAATGCCCGGAATGCGGAAAGCCGACCAAGATGTTAGGGAAAACGGACCGCTGCATGTTCTGCAAAACGATTCTGACACTCGATCCGAAATATGCTCCATCTGCCGATTCGGGAGCAAGCCCGACGCATCAAGCCGGGGAAACTACTTCTCCATAAACGGAATAAAATAAACCGGCTCCGCCATTATCGTTCGATGAGGCGAGCCGGTTTATTTTGTATTGATTGTTATTTTTTCGGTGCTTCTAATGACGTGCTGATCCAGTTCCATGCCTCGGGATTCTCGAAGCCTCTCCGCCACGATGCGACGCCCGCCAAATCGTACTTTTTCACGAGCTCGATGCGCGCTTTTACCGACGTCTCGTCTTCGATCCAAATTTTGTTGAGCTTGCCGTCTTCCGTGTACTCGATGTAATTTTGTCCCGTTTCCGGGGAAAATACAGGAGTAAGCTTTTTCTCCTTAATGATGCGCTGGGGCATATCCATAAACACGGCTTTTGAGCTCACATTGGTTTTGCCGTTCTTTTTCGTTTCGGTCCATACCCGCGTATAGAAAGGAATGCTGAGAATCAGCTTGGAGGGCGGAATCTGCTCTTCTTTCAGCAGGTCGGAAATCGACTTCTCCACCCATGGCAGCGAAGCGACGGAACCCGCCTTCGGACTGCTCGCCCAATGCTCGTCATAAGCCATCAGCATCATATAGTCGAGCGACTGGATCAGCGTTTTCCGGTCGTAAAACATGGACCACGCTTCGCTGCTCGATTTGGCGGTGACATCCATGGAAACGACGAGGCCTTGCTCATGCATGAGCGGCGCCATTTCCCGGACGAATTGAACCAGGTTTTGCTTGTCTTTCAAATTGACGTTCTCGAAATCGATGTTGATTCCTTGCAGTGAATACATCTGTGCAAAAGCAAGCAGTTGCTTGATCATCTTCATTCGTTTGTCATAAGTGGAGAGCGCTTGGGTCGTCCGCTTCTGCTCGAAGCCGTTGCTGAAAAGTCCCCAGACTTGGTATCCTCTGTCGTGAGCCCATTTGACATAGGCAGGATCGGCCAAGTTTTTGAGATTGCCCTCGCCGTCCTCCAAATGAAACCACGTCGGACTGACCACATCCAGCCCCGGCATGTCGGGAATTTTGCCGGTGTCCGGATTTTTCGTTACGACCTGCTCCCAAGTCATATTGATTTTGCCGCTGATGGGCTTTTTGGCCACGAACGGAGGCTCCGGTTCTTTCTTCGGAATCACTTCGTCCTTGTCGGGAACCAACTGATCCTTGCGAACATGTCCCATATAGCCGTTCGTCTGCTGCACCCGGTACCATTCGCCTTCCTCGCCCCATACGATCAAGCTCTCTCCCTGTTTCAGATCGGCATAAATCGGAGCTTTGATCGTCGGATCCCGCCGCATGGCAATCGTTTTGTCGGGCTTATCGGGAATAGTGATCGTCTTATACCAGTGAATCGTCTCGCCTTCCTTAAACAGCAAAACGGCTCCCGTATCCGGCGATTCCCGCAGATCGATCTTGTATAAATCTTTCAGCGGATCGATCGGCAGATACAATACCCCGTTCGTCTTTTCGAGCGGAAATTTGAGCGTAAACGGCTTTTCATTGACCATCCCGGTCAACTGGCTGGTGCGAAGCCGGATCACTTTGTTTTGCGTCGTAATGATTGTCGACTCGCTCGCTTTCTCGTAAACAAGCGTGGGATCGATCCGTTCCTTCACAATCTCGAACGGAAGCTTCAAGCTTTCCTTCTGCCCTACGGCGGGTTGGTCCAGCATTCCGCCTTCGTAGAAAATCGGTTTGAGGTTGCCTTTAAAGTCGGGCTGTTCATGCTGCCAATTCGGGACATACTTGATCCATAAGTAAGCACCTAAAATAAGACCGCATAGGAGGGCAAAAAACAACAGGACAAAGGTCGTCTTCTTTCTTTTTTTGCGGCGCGACCCGCCTCCCGCTTCGAACGTCGGTTCCATGGTTTCACTCCCGTCACATGATGAGGCAAAGCTGATGAATAAAGAAAAAAAGGACGCGTCGACCCGCAGCCGCGGGAATCCAGACACGTCCATTATACCTTAATTCTACCAATCTATCATGTCGTCTGCTTGGCACAGTCCGAACAGATGCCGTAAACTTCCACCCGGTGGCTTTTCACCTGGAATCCGGTCATTTCGCCGGCTGCCTGCTCCAGGTCATCCAGCGGCTTGTAAGCGAAGTCGACCAGCTTACCGCATTCCTCGCAAAGCGCATGATAGTGATCGGACAAATCCGCGTCAAAGCGGCTGGAATGGTCGCCATAGGTCATCTCCCGTACCAATCCGCTCTCGATAAATACCTTAAGGTTATTGTATACCGTTGCCACGCTCATGCTAGGAAAAAGCGGCGACAACGCTTTATAAATTTCATCCGCTGTCGGATGAGACATTGTATTGATCAAATAAGATAAAATGGCATGCCGTTGCGGAGTCATCCGAATGCCCATCGTTTTGAGTTTGTTAAGTGCCTGCTCCAATGAATGGTTCATCGTGTTCACCGCCTAATCCGGGAAAAGAGTGTATCACTTTATTTTACCCGGATGTTCAACAAATTGTCAATTGGACCCCTGTATGGTAAGCCTGTCGTTGGTATGCAGCTTAATTGTGTATTTGCCGCTTCCGACCGTGCCTTTGACGCTATCTTCTTCAATGGACAAAGGCAGATCGGTTTTGATATTTCCCTCTCCTCCTTCGCCGTCGATCCGGTAGTCGCCTTTTTGCGGAAGCTTGACCTCCACCTTGCCGTTGGTCGTTCGCACGTCCCAGTCGCCGTCGACAACCGTGCTGCTCACTTCGACGGACCCATTGGTCGATTTTAATTTTACGCCTTTAAACGTCCCCTCAGCGACGACGCTGCCGTTGCTCGTTTCCGCCTGCAGTTCCCCTGTCACATTGGTGATGTCCAGCTTCCCATTGGTCGATTTCAGCGTCGCATTCCCTTGATGGTCCTTCACCTGCATTTGTCCGTTGGTGCTTTTGATCGTCATCGGCCCTACCGTGCGTTCCGATTGAACTTTACCGTTGATAGTCTCCAAATTCAACTCGCCCTGCAGATTCTCAAGACGGATTCCCCCATTCGTCGTATGCCCATAGAGACGCTGCTTAATCGGCAGTCCGGAGGCGTCGATATTGCCATTGCGCATCTGCAGCTCCACATTGACTTTATGCTCCGCGGGCAGCGTAACGACCAGATCCATCCGCGGCTTGCGGTTTCCGAACAGAGCGCCGACACCTTCGTATTCTTTAGCGACAGCCTGGATATTGAGCGTATTGCCGCTTACGCTGTGTTCCAGTTTGGATTCGTTCGCGAGCGCTTGCGCATCGTCTTCACTGACACCTTTAACGTACACCTTGACATCGACTTGAAGCTGGTCGACCGACCCGGACTTAAGAACAACGTTGCCATTTTCATTGCCCAGCTTCACGTTGTCGACGGGAGCAGGTAGCTCGATGGCGGTAATGCCTTTATCGAATTCCTTTCCCTCGGCCATCATATCGATCGTCCCGTTAACGGTCCAGCCGCTGAATTTTTTCAGAAGCTCGCCGCTCTGGGTGCTGACAATGACGATGGCGGCGATAAGCACCGCGAAAATAATCCCGCCGATGTCGAGCTTCAATTGACGATCGCTGTTTCCAAATTTGATATTGAACAAAATATATTCAATTCCGAGCAAAACAAACAACAGCGGCCACCAATCCGCCAGCAGCGCAGTCAGGTGAGTGCCTGTCGTCTTGTCGGCTATTACGGCGCCGCCGACACATACGAGCAAAATTGCCGCCGTGTAACGGCCTGCCTTATGCATGCGAATTCTCTCCTTATTTTTTCCTGGATTCTTTATAGAACATGAAAACCCCGATGGCAATCAAAATAACGGCGCCAAACGACGAACCGACAAAGTCAAATACGCGTTCGAGCCACTGCGGTTTGCCTCCGGCCAGAAACAACAGCGCGCCCGCTGCGATAAGCGCGTAGCCGAATATGTTCCCCTGGCGCAGTTTGCGCAGAGGCTTCTCGGATGTAAACGGAGAATCCCCTTCCGTCCGGGGTTCATCAAAATAAGCCGGATGTCCGTACCCGTTAACCCGATCCGTCTGCTGCAGCGCATCGAAGATATTGTAGAAGTAAGTGACGGGCATAAGCAGCGAAAACAAAACGATCAGCGGAATGTTTTCCGATCCTCCCGTTGCGAAATATACAATGGCGACAATATTCATTATAAACAGCAGCATGATCCCCAAGCCGCGCTGCATCAAACCCAAATATAATTGTCCGGTGCCCGGAATAAAAAACGACAATAACCCGGCTAGCCATTTGCTCTTATGAGGCTTCGGTCTGAAAAAAGGATCGAACGGCGGTTTTTGGGACTGCCCCCACCGCTCCATTCGCTCCCGCAAAAACTCGTCTTCCCGATCCTCACGATGATAGTGCGGGCCTTTCGGTTGGTCCTGCATTCGTAGATTCCCTCCTTATGACAACAATTGGCGCGATACCGATTCGACGACATGGAACAATTCAATGGCGCCGGTACGAACATCGGCCTCCCATTGATTCGGATTCAGAGACGTCAGCTTTCCGAATACGCCGGAAACGATAAACAGGAACGTAGCGGCCATGGCAACCATGCCATGAAGCAGTTCGGTACGCCAATAAGGCTTCCATTTGCGCCGGGGCGAGGAAGCTTGCGCCTCGAACGCCGGGTGATCCGGCAACGGCCGGTCCGACGACGCATACTCTTTTCCCGAACGCAAAGCGGACATGACGCGGTCCGTCAATTCCGCAGGCGCCTGTTCGACCGCAAGCTGATCCAACATCAGCTCGACGTCCAAAAAGTCGGACAGTCTCCCGCGGCATGGAGCGCAAACCTTCATGTGACGTGCAATCCGATGGTATTCCAATTCAGAGCAGCTTTTATTCAGAAAGCGAAGCAGCTCTTGATCGTTTGGATGCATGATGGTCATGCCCCCGCACCTCCAGCCATTTTTCTTTAAGCAGCGATTTTCCGCGATACAGTCTCGTTTCAATCGTTTTCATCGGCAGCCCGGTCACATCCGAAATTTCTTGATACGACAACTGTTTGTAGTGATACAAATACAGAATGAGCCGGTATTTGTCCGGCAGGTCGGCAAGCAGCCGCTGCATCGTTTCCTGCTCTTCCTTTTGCAGCGCACGGGCTTCGGGTTCTTCCCGGCGGTCTCCGAACCAGCCCTTAATTTTGTCCAGAATCGCTTCGTACGGCTTGCGCCGCTGCGAACGCCTGTAGTCGGTGACCAGATTGACGGTCATCCGATAAAGCCAGGTTTTAAACTTGGCGTCGCCGCGAAAGTTGGCCAGGGAACGGTACAGCTTGATAAATACTTCCTGAGTCAAATCTTCGGCTGTTTCGCGATGTAAGGTCATGCGATAAATCAGCGTATAGATATAGTCCTGATAACGTGCCATCAATACCCGGTACGCTTCTTCATCACCTTGACGGATTAGGTCGACCAGTTGTTCATCCGTCATGCTCTCCACATTGCTCACCGCCTTGATCTGCGCTCTTAAAACCTTAGACGCCGCTTCTCCCCCAAACCCCTTCAAAACCATTCAAAAAAATTTATTTTAATCGCAGGAAACGGAACGGACGCCCTCCAGCCGCATCAGATCTTCGACCGTTTGGCTGACATTGTCGCCTTTGGCAAGCCTCAGCGTAAGGCTGATGTGAATCAAGTCCTCTTCTTCCGAAGGAATCTCTTCGACGGAAAGCTTCTGGATTAAGCTTCCTTTGTTGGCGAGCAAAGCGGAAACTTTGCCGATCAAACTCGGCGTATCCAGCGCTTTGAGCTGAATGTGGCGCAGCTTTTTGGCGCGGAGGTATTTTTTCTCCACTAAGTTAAGCACAAACAAACTGATCAAGGCAAACACGCAGCTCAATGCGGCCGCATAATAAAAGCCTGCTCCCGTCGCAAGGCCGATAGCGGCTACCACCCATAGGGAAGCGGCCGTCGTGAGGCCGGTGATCGACTTGCCTGTATATAGAATGGTCCCCGCGCCGAGAAATCCGATGCCGCTGATGACTTGGGCCGCCAGACGGGCCGGATCCAACCGCACGTTGTCCAGCTTGGAAAATTCGGAAAATCCGTACATGGATAAGAGCATAATTAGCGTGGAACCGAGGCACACGAGCATGTGCGTGCGCAGTCCGGCGGCATGGCTGCTCTGCTCCCTCTCGATCCCGATCAAGCCGCCGAACAGCAGCGACAATACCAGTCTGAGCGTAATATGAAGCGTATCAATCGTCCATGGATCGTGCATCAAACAAACCGCCTCCTTGCCAACAAGATATTGATGACTATTGTAACACGTCATCCTCTTTTGAAGGAGGCCCGGTAAAAATATTCCGCAGAAAAGTCATTGACTTCAGGACAGTTGCAGGTAGACTAAAGAAGTGAAACGTTTAAATTAGCATGGGACGAGTACTGGAGGAATGGTGCTTAATGAAAAGGGAAACGAACGAACGGAGACATCTCGTTCTCAAGCTTGCGGCCGAGCAGGCTCTTGCCCTGCCACTGCTGGAGAGCGGCTATTGGTTCCATAAAGATTTGCGCGACAACTTTTATTTTGCTTCCCATCTGTTTGCCTATGTAGCGGAAGGTGCTCCCGGCTGGAGCGAGGAGACCCGGAAAGCGGCGGCCGGTCTGTCGGTCCGGATGCTTCGCCAAGTGCTGACGCTGCAGGATCAAAATCAAGACAGCCCGATGTACGGGCATTGGCCGCTAAATCTGGGAGCCGATCCGGCCGCGGCGAAGCCGCATGTACTGCCGGTGGAGCTGATGGGATGCCTGCTCATCCTGTTCCACGAAAGGATGCGGCACGCGCTGCCTCCTGAACTGGACAGCGAGCTTCAAACGGCTCTGCTGCACATTTACAAAAGCTCCGTATACCGCCATCCGCTGGCGTCGATGCACCATCACGAGGCGAAGCATACCGCATTAAAGCTGCTGCTCGGGCACGTATTCGCCGACGAGGCGCTGCTTCGGGAAGGGACGGCATGCGCTCGCCGCCTGCTGAACCATGTACGTACGTTCGGATTCAAGGAGTACGGCTGCCTCCCTTGGCACTGGCATTGGATCCAAGCTTTCACCTGCGTACGGGAAATCGTCCGGGATGAACAAGCGCATAAGGTCGCGGAGGAGCTGCTCGACTATTTGTGGAGACTTCGCGCGGAATCGTATTTGCGCGGCGCTTGGGTCGGGCCGCAGTCCCGGATCTGGCCGCACGATGCGCCGAAGGATACGAATACGCCGCATGACTATATCCAGTTCGGCGATTTCCCGGCGCCGACGGCGTTTCCGCGTCTGGAGGGAGCGGCGCTCTTCAGCTATGAAGTATCGGAGGCTGTGCGGGAGGCGGCTATGAACCGCCAAGCGCCTTGCGAGCTCAAGCGCAAGATCCGGTTTGCCGGAGCCGACGAGACGGTCGAGTCCGAAGCTCATACGTATGCCTATTTGAGGAACGACTATGCCCTCGGGGGCATTTGGGAGCGGCGCGACGAATTCGACAACGAACAGCTGCGCTGGGATGTCTCGCTGCCCCTGGATACGGAAACGGCCGCGATTGGCGTAAATCAGCTGTACTTCTTCCACCCCGGGGCCTATTACACGCCGGGCGACGACCGCCACGCCAGCTCTTACGGACAGGTGCTGCTGGACAAAGATACGGTCATCGCCGCCTGGGACGTGCCGCCGGACGCCGAGGCCGCCGATACGTTGGTCGGATGCCTGCCAAAAGGCGAATGGCACATCGAAGAACGAAGCGCCTATGGAAAGCTCGGGCAGGTCTTCGTCGCGGTCCATCTGATGCAGCCGTTGAGCGTGAAGGAACAAAACGACCGCCTGTCCGCAGCATCGCTGCTCTCTAACGGGCGAAACGCAATCGTGGTTGAAGCGATAGGAGCGGCGGAAGCGGAAGCGTCCAGCGTATTGACGCTGGACGACTGGCGTGCGTTTGCAGGCTCTCCGGACAAGCAGCCTGTCTTCGAAGACGGAGATGGAGCTTTGTCGGCTGCTTATACGACTCGCCGCGGCCACCGCTTGCAGCTGACCGTTCGCGGGGAAAACGTTGTACAGCGTACGATCGACGGCGCGGCGATTGCCTTTGACGACTATACGATTTTTTGAAATTGCGTGAGCGTAATGCCGGGCGCGAGCAAATGGACCTGTACCGGCTCGTACCCGTGCTTTTCGTAAAGCCGTACGGCCGGCGTATTGTTCGTGCCCGTAGCGACTTTGATCAACGTTCCCGGCGGGACATGCTGCTCAATATGCTCCAGCAGCATGCTGGCAATCCCGTGACGGAACCAGTCGGGGTGTACCATCATCCGGCAAACGGTCATTTCCTTGGGCGATTGCTTGCAGGCTGCCGCGCCGACAAGCCGCTCATCCGAATAGAAGCCGAAAAACGCTTCTCCCGATTCCTGGAGCGTAAGCGGCGAATCGAGCAGCGGCGGAATCTCTTCGAAGCCGACAAGCTCCGCTTCAATACGGTATGCGACCTGCTGAAGCGACAACAGCTCCAGCACGGCGTTCTGATCGTTTAAATCAATCGGTCTGATCATGAGGATGCAGCCTCCTTCGAGCCTCATTTGACAGCGGAGGCATTTAGATTGCCCTATATTTTACCAAACGAAACGTTGTCTCACAACAAAAGAGGCTGTCCCTTGGGACAGCCTCTGCCGCTTTTTCCAGCTATGGAAAGTCTTAACGGTTCAGGACCTCGATAATCAATTTGTTCACCAATCCGGGGTTGGCTTTCCCCTTCGTCTCTTTCATTACTTGACCGACCAGGAAGCCGACGGCTTTCTCTTTGCCCGCTTTGAAGTCTGCCACCGATTGCGGATTGCCCGCAACGATCTGCTCAACGACAGCCAAAATCGCACCTTCGTCGCTGATCTGCACAAGCCCCTGCTCCTCAACGATCGTCTGCGGGGCTTTGCCCGTTTCCAGCATCGTTTTAAAGACGGTTTTTGCAATTTTGCTGCTGATCGTCCCTTTCTCCATGAGTCCGATCATTTCGCCTAGACCTTTGCCGGTCACTTTGACATCCTGCAGCTCCAGGTTATTCGCGTTCAAGTAGCCGAGCAGATCGCCCATAATCCAGTTGGACACGGCTTTGGCGTCCTTGGTGAAGTTGAGGCTTTCCTCGAAAAAGTCGGCCAGCTTGATCGACGACGTGATGACCTCTGCGTCATAGCTCGGCAGGCCATATTCGCTGACGTAGCGCTTCTTGCGGGCGTCCGGCAGCTCGGGAATCGATTCGCGAACGCGCGCTTTCCAAGCGTCGTCGATGTGCAGCGCTACGAGATCCGGGTCCGGAAAATAACGATAATCGTGCGCTTGTTCCTTGCTCCGCATCGTCAGCGTCTTGCCCTGCGCTTCGTCCCAACGGCGCGTTTCCTGTACGACTTTGCCGCCGCTGTCCAGCACGTCTGCCTGACGCCATTCTTCGTATTCCAGTCCGCGCTGTACGCCACGGAACGAGTTCATGTTCTTCAGCTCGGCCTTGGTGCCGAATTCCTGTTGTCCGTAAGGACGCAAGCTGATGTTCGCATCGCAGCGCAGCGAGCCTTCTTCCATTTTCACATCGGAAACGTCGCAATATTGCATGATCGCTTTCAGCTTCTCCAGATACGCCCGCGCTTCCTCAGGGGAGCGGAGGTCCGGCTCGGATACGATCTCGATCAGCGGCGTGCCGACGCGGTTGAAGTCGACGAGCGAGGCATGGCCTCCTTCCACGTGGGTCAGCTTGCCCGCATCTTCCTCCAAATGCACGCGCGTAATGCCGATGCGCTTCGTTTCGCCGTTGACCTCGATTTCGATCCAGCCATGCTCGCCGACCGGCTTGTCATACTGCGAAATTTGGTACGCCTTCGGGGAATCGGGGTAAAAATAGTTTTTGCGGTCGAATTTGCTCTCCGTTGCAATCTGGCAGTTGAGCGCCATCGACGCTTTCATCGCGTACTCCACCGCTTGCTTGTTCAGCACGGGAAGCACGCCGGGATGTCCGAGACAGATCGGACACGTATGGGTGTTCGGCGGAGCTCCGAAGGCGGTGGAGCAGCCGCAGAAAATTTTGGAGTTCGTGTGCAGTTCAACGTGCACCTCGAGCCCGATGACCGTCTCGTATTTCTTGTCGGTTGCTGCTGTCACTAAAGGTGGCTCCTTTCTATTACAGCTGCGGACGCTGCTTGTGGAAGTCGGTTTGCTGCTCGTAAGCGTGAGCGACGCGCAAAATCGTCGATTCGTCCAGCGCCTTGCCGATAATCTGCAATCCGATCGGAAGACCGTCGGTAAATCCGCAAGGAACGTTGATGGCCGGAATGCCGGCAAGGCTGACGGGAATCGTCAAAATATCGTTCAAATACATGGTCAGGGGGTCGTCCGACTGCGCGCCGATCTTAAAGGCCGGCGTCGGAGCCGTCGGTCCGATAACCACATCGTATTTTTCGAACACCTGCTCGAAGTCGCGCTTGATCAACGTACGGACCTTTTGCGCCTTCAAGTAATAGGCGTCGTAATAACCGGAGCTCAGCGCGTACGTTCCGAGCATAATGCGGCGCTTCACTTCGTCGCCGAATCCCTGACTGCGGGATTGGACATACATATCAAGCAAATTTTTCGGATTGTCCGCGCGCACGCCGTAACGTACGCCGTCGAAGCGCGCCAGGTTGGAGGACGCTTCGGAGGAAGCGAGCAAATAATAAGTCGCAACCGCGTATTCCGTATGCGGCAGCGATACTTCTTCGACGATCGCACCCTGACCTTCCAGCACCTTCAAAGCGGTCAGGACGGCATCCTTCACTTTCGGGTCGATGCCTTCGCCCAAATATTCCTTCGGGACAGCAATCCGCAGCCCTTGAACGTCGCCCGTCAAGGCGCTAACGTAATCCGGGATTTCCGTGTTAAGCGACGTGGAATCGAGCGGATCGTGCCCAGCAATCGCCTGGAGCAAATAAGCGCTGTCTTCGACGTTTTTGGTGAGCGGACCGATCTGGTCGAGCGAGGACGCGAACGCGACCAAGCCGAAGCGGGAAACAAGCCCGTAAGTCGGCTTAAGGCCGACAATGCCGCAGTATGCCGCAGGTTGGCGAATCGAACCGCCGGTGTCGGAGCCGAGCGAGAAATACACTTCGCCGGCCGCTACCGCCGCTGCGGAGCCGCCGCTGGAGCCACCCGGAACGTATTCAAGGTTCCACGGATTGTGCGTCGGATGGAAGCTGGAGTTTTCGTTGGAGCCGCCCATCGCGAACTCGTCCATATTCAGCTTGCCGATGCTGACCGCATCTGCTTCTTTAATCTTCCGAACCGCTGTTCCGTCATAAATCGGGTTGTAGTTGCGTAAAAATTGGCTCGCGCACGTCGTCGTGACACCTTCGGTCACCATGTTATCCTTGATGCCGATCGGCAGCCCGAACAGCAGCCCGCGCGGTTCGCTGCCGCCTGCCTTGGCGTCCAACTCCTTCGCCTTCGCCCGGGCGTTCTCCTCGTCCAACGTGAGAAACGCCTTCACTTTGCCGTCGACAGCGGCAATGCGTTTATACGACTCGTCCACCAAATCGGAGACGGTGATTTCCTTCGCATGAAGCTTGTTATGCAGTTCCTGCAAGCGCAAATTAAACAAAGACAAGCACAAGTCCTCCCTTCAGGTTCGCCTCGGTAGATTCCACTCTTATTCCAATACGGCAGGCACTTTGATCTGCCCGTCTTCTTCATCCGGGGCGTTAAGCAGCACTTTCTCAATCGGCAGCGACGGTCTGACCTCGTCTTCGCGCATGACATTGACAAGCGGCATCGCGTGGCTGGTCGGTTCGACATCGTCCGTATTCAATTGCTCCAGCTGCCCGGCATATTTCAATATGGCGTTCAACTGCTCGGTAAACTGTTCTTTCTCGCGGTCACTCAGCTCCAGTCGGGCGAGAGCGGCCACATGTTCGACATCCTTCACGGTTATGCTCATTCCTGCACCTCACTCTACTGACAATCATTCTTATTATTATAGCGGAGTTAGGGGGTGAACTCAATTGGGAACGGCGTGATTTTGCCCAAAAGAAAAAGAACCGGCAGCGACCCTTTCGAGGTCGCGACCCGATTCTTTCGCGTCAACTCTATCACGTTTCTATTAAATGAACGCTTCAAATCCAAGCCCTCAGATTGACTTGCTTGATGAAGTCTTCCTTGGACTGCACCTCTTTGTTCGTTTCCGCTACGACTTCTTCCGTATCGCCATTCATTACACGGCGAAACAGCTCTTCGTTCTTCGTCGCAAGCGCAAAATCGATCAGCGCTTCTCGTTCCAGCCGATCCACTTCCTGCTGAATGAGCACTTCCTCAAGCTCGACATCGGCGCCCGGTACGAAGTAATGCTTGTTCACTTTCGGAATCCGAACCACGTAATCGAACACATTGTCCGCATTACGGTCGTACGCGATAATATATCCATATTCGCCGATCGGCAAATTTTGTTCGAAGCTGTCGCCAATAATTACGATCTTCTGTCCCAGACGCAGCATGGACGTTCCCCCTCTTGGTCAACCGGCCCTTGCCTTGGATTCATGCTCTGTTTGCTGTCTTGATTAAAGTTAGATGCATAAATGTAAGGAATTTGTGTATGACGCAATGAATCTCTCTTGCAACGGTCGCAGAGCGTTTATGATGAATTCTATTAATTTTATCATCTTTTCGAGGGTTAGGCAATGCGATAAGCCCCGTCCGTGCGAACGAAAATATCCCGCTTGTCAGTGGCAGAAGGACTACGATGCTGTTCCGGTCAATCTATCAAAGAGACATAGATTACTAGGCTAGATTTGGAAGGGATTGGCCTTCAATTTTATCTTTTTTGTGCTAAAGTAATTAAAAGAAAATAGCGTTCCTACTATGGCGTGCGTTTGAAAAAAAAGAGCAAATAAGCGGAAAGGTGTGGGGTATTCATGACAGACCATTTGAGGTTTCCGATCGGACAGTACGAAGCTCCGGCAAAGCCGGATGCGGAGACGATTGCGTCTTGGATCGATGATATTGCCCGGCTGCCGCAGCAGGTGAGAACGGCTGTTCAAGCAGCCAGTGAGACACAGCTTGATACACCGTACCGGCTAGGAGGATGGACCGTGAGGCAGGTTGTTCATCATATGGCGGACAGCCATATGAACAGCTTCATTCGCTTTAAGCTGGCATTGACGGAGGAAGTGCCCGTGATCAAGCCGTATCGGGAGGAACGCTGGGCGGAGCTTCCGGATACCCGGCAAGCCCCGGTTGCGTTATCGCTTGCGCTGCTGGACGCCTTGCACGAACGATGGGTATTGCTGCTGCGCGGACTCTCGGATGAGGAGCTTGCAAGAGAATTTCGTCATCCGGACAACGGCATCATCCGGCTGGATCAAAATATTGGGCTGTACGCTTGGCACGGCCGGCACCATTTGGCGCACATACGCCTTATAACCGGATGAGCCCTTCGCGTGATACGGTCAGCTTCTCGAAGCCGGTGTCCGTCACCGCGTAGCTGTTCTCGATCCCGACAACCCCTCGCCCGGGGAAGGTGAACTTCGGTTCGATCGCAATAACCATCCCCGGCTCCAGCGGATACCGGAAGCCCTTGGCGAGCACAGGCAGCTCGTCGACCTCCAGACCGATACCGTGTCCTAGAAATTTGACCTGATCGTCGCCGAAGCCCATATAATGGTCGCCGAGCCCGGCTTCCTGGGCCATGACAAGCGAGTGTAGGTAGAGCTGCTCGCACAACGTACCGGGCTTCAGCATCGATTCGATGCTGCGGATGATCGCTTCGGATACGTCATATGCCTGCCGCAGGTCGTCCGGCAAATCGCCGATCACGGCTGTCCGGGTCTGATCGATCACATATCCGTCGATGCAGCATCCGATATCGATCAAGATCGGCTCGTTCCGCTCGATCGGCCGCCGGCTTACGCTCTGCGGGACTGCCGGACCGAGTCCTTGACCGCCCCCAGGGCCGTCAAAATAGGTCGGCTTGGCAACCGCTTCGCCTGCGCCGATCACCCCCGTAAGTACTTCTTGGTTATATCCGCGCAAACGCATTACTCCGATATGTCCGTGCAGCCGGATATAGTGCTCGACGGCGCTCATCAGCTCCAATTCGGTCATGCCCGGCTGAAGCCTCGCCAGCGCATTCTCAAGAGCGCCGTCGATGATTTGTGCAGCTTCACGGATACAAGAGATCTCGTTCGGCGATTTAATCATACGCGTCTCCCGGATCAGCATAGAACCGTCCTTCCACACAACATGCGGAAGCACGCTTTGCAGCCGCTGCCATTGCTGCACGGGCAGCACGTCGAATTCAGCGGCAAGCATCACAGCTGAGCCGGAGGCAAGCTGCGGAAACGTCTGGGCCAGTTGGGCGCCAAAGGCGCGGAATGAGCCAAGCGGCTCTACTGCGACTGCGGATTCCTCCTGTGCACGCGCGACGCTGCGGCGAACGTAAAAGCGCGGCTCGCCTTCCGCAGGAACGATCAGATAACCGGTCTGCATAGAACCGGTCAAATAATACAAGTCCACATTTTGCGTAATCATCATGCCGTCAAGCTGATGGCCCTGCAGCTTCTCCTGCAAGCGTCCGATGCGTTGTGCGTATTCGTGCATGTTCAGTACCTCCTATGGCAGATATCCTGTATCTCTACATTACCTGCCGCAACTGGAAAATGCAAAGAGGGCCTTGAACGAAAAAGGCCTCAGTCCATGAAAGTTAACGGAATCGGACGCTGGCGACGCTGCTGAGCACAGCCGGCTCACTGCGGGAAAGACCGAGCAAAGGCTGGTTCAGTTCGACGATGGCGACGACGGACGGCCCATAAATCGTCACCTGAATGCTGCGCGTCGTTTGCTTGGCAGTGCCGGTGTGAACGGTAACCGTTCGTTGAAGCACATAAGGATACGCGGGGCTGGTGACAAATTCCAAATGATGCACAACGGGAGCCTCGCGAAGATGGCTGCCCTCTTCCGGCGTCAGATCGCTGTCCAGCTTCAGGTTCAGCCGAAGGTACCGGTAAAAATCATCCGTCCCCTTCGTGCTGTCCCACACGAGCCGGCCGAGCGCCGCCTCCTCCGGCACGATATCCAACGAGGCCGCATGCGTGGCACGGTCAAGCAGCGGTTTGGTTTTGTTCATGCCGTACGTCTGCATCATCCAATTGAACGCAATGACCCAAATAAAGGCGGCTGTAATCATGCCGAGCAAGCCAAACAGCAGCAAATGCGCGCTCCCCTTTTCATCCTTCAGCAACCCGTACACTCCCGCTCTCAACCGACACTGCCATGCCCGCCGCACACATATCTCCCTCCTTTTCCAGCAAAATTGCTGCGAGTTATTCGTAAGCCTCGCTTTTTCCGTAAAGCACCAAATAATAAAACCCTTCTTGGGCCGATGCGTTCCCTCCGCCCCCGATGGCGTTCAGCATGCGGCTCAAATTCGGTGCCGGATACTTGAGGACGAGCTTCACCGTCGGGTCAGCGGCATCGCGAAGCACTTTGCTCCGAGTGCTCCCCATATAGGACGGATAAGCCATACCGTTCACCGTCACGTCCCCCATTCCGAGCGTGGCTAATCTGGCATTCATATTGGACTCCACCGTCGGACTTAAATAGCCGACCGCTTCCATTTCCTTGAGCGCATGATTAGCAATCGTATTCAGATGATCCGCCTTCATCGTATACACGAAGAACGGGACGATCGCAAGCGAAAGAAATAGCAGCACAGGCATTAAGAAGAGCGTTACGAGGACGTTGGCCATCCCCTGCTCGTCCTGCAGAAAAGCAGCGATTTTGCTTTTCATTACAACATCACCGTCAATTTGTGACATAATCGAAGCTGCGCACCTGATTCGTAACCGTCGTATGACCGTTGCGAACCTGCTGCTTCAGACCGGCGCCGCCGGCAGGTTGAAAAATATAAATCGAAATGCCGAAAATGAGTACGACCGCTAAACATAACGTAATTAGTTTGCTCATGGTTCAAGGCTGCTTCAAGGTAGCTTCGCCGCTTGTTTGATTGACCGTTGCCTGGGTCACGCTCTCGTAAAGTTTCGTTCCCTTGCCCCCTACCGCAGGACCAACCTTCGATCCGGCTACAAACATAGCCGCTCCGCCGAGCAATACCGTCAATAAGCAGGCAATAACCAGTTTTCCCACAGGCTCTCATCCTTTTCTGTCGTTTAGATTATGGTGCGGTCGTGCTGACGGAGCCGCTGTGTACATCCACCTGCGCTCCCGAGATGCTTGTGTTGAGCCTTCCTCCCTTATCCCCTACTGCCGGACCGACCTTCGTTCCTGCGACGAACATCGCCGCACCGCCCAGCAGAACGGTCAACAAGCAGGCAATGACTAACTTCCCCATGGCTCTCTCCCCTTTGCAATCGTTATCGTCTCATTGAAACGCATGGTTGATTTGCGTGTTCGTCTTCGTTCCCGCCGTTCCTGTCGCCGGAACGATCTGCGCGCCAAGCACATACAGCGTAGCGCCGCCCAGCAGCACCGCCATCAGCATGGCAATTACGATTTTGGACATGTACGTCCCGCCTTTCCCTGCGCTAACCTTCGAAGCTTGTCATCAGCTGCTCGGATATGGTGACGATCCATGGGTACAAAAACAGCAGAACGATAACGGCGAACGGAATCATGATATAAAAGCTGATCCAAATCGGCGCGTTCTCCAGTTTGCGTTGAATATCCGCTGTCAGTGTCGCTTCGATGCTGGCGGTCTGCTCCTTGAGCACCTTGGCCATTTCGTTCGTATCGGCTTGGCAGACCGCATCCAATGCGTTAACGAGCGGGAACACCTCCGAGATGCCGACCGCTTCCTTAAAGCGCCAAATGGCGGACCGCTGGTCTTTGCCCCACATGACCGTCAACTCCTGCAAATGCGGCTTCAACAGCTTGAGCGGCCGTCCGGCGCGAATCAGCATTTCCCGAATGTCCGCCTTCTCGCTGACACAGATCGACAGCCGCTGAGACAGCTTGGCGATTTCGAGCAGATACCCGGTCCGCTTCTGCGCCGCCGCCACATGGACGAATAATGGCGGGACCCACCAGCCCAAAGCGGTGCAAAGCAGCAGCTTGAGCCCCAATCCGAACCGTGGGCCGAGCCCCGAATTCGCAAGCAAATCGGGGCTTGCCGCCGCTTGAGCCATAAAGCCGACCAGCAGCATCAGGAGAGCGAGCCCCGCGCGAAGCAGACGAAAGCGCTGATAGCCCCAATCCGCAGGCAGACCGGCCAGTCGGGCTTTCTCGTCAAACGCGCGCGCCTTGGGACTCAGCGCTTCCTCCTGCCGGTCCTTGGCAAGCATCCGATGCTCCCGCCGCTTCAGAGATTCCAGCATCATCGCCAAACGGCTGGCCCTTCCGAAGCGGAGGCGTCCGAGAAGCGGGAACCACAGCAGCGCGCTGCCCGCTATGAACAACAGGGCAAACAGCGCTTGAAAAGCCAGCATCCAACCGTTTGAAACCATCCCTGCCATGAGCCATTCTCCTTTCCGGGATGCAGAATATTGCATCACCACAAAAGTTTTGCCAACCGTCTAATCCATCGCTCGCTTAAAACGCTTTTCGGCCCGACTTGATGACCATGATCATCGAAATAAACATGACGGCGCTGGAAACGATCAGCAGCGACTTGCCGACCGGGTCGACGAAATAGTGGCGGTAGTTCGCCCCGTCCGCGTAAATGTTGAAGCCGACAACGAAGAAGGCGAAGCCGATCATAAAGGTCGTCCCGAGCCGGTAAACGGTAATCATGGCAAGCCGGTTCTCTTCGTGCCGCTTGGCGGCCTGCATCTTACCGACCAAGTGATGCAGCGATTCGGTGACGTCGGTCCCGTAGTGCGAGCCGATCAGCAGCAAATCCGCGAGATCGTCGGCCCATTCGCTTTGAATTCGGCGCGCAAACTCGTACATCGCTTCATCGACCGATTTCATATGAAGCGCGAGCTCCAGGCGTCTCCATTCGCTTTGGACCTCGTCCGGCATTGTCTTTGACGCTTTGACGATCACTTCGGCCAGCGTCAGCCGGGGACGGTAATGGCCGATCAAGTTCTGTACCAGCATGATCATGCGATTCGCAATCCGGTGACGCTTGCGCTGAACGCGAAAACGGACATAAAAATAAGGAAACGAACCGAGCAAAAAAGCGATAGCGCCGCTGAGCGTCCATACGTGGAAGCTCTGCAGCCGGTCCGCGCCGACGGCAAAACGCTGCTGCATCATCTGCACGGCTGCATCCGAGCCGAAAAATCCGACAAACGCCAACAGCAGCATGATCGCGCCGATCACCTCAACCCCGATCTTGAGCTCGGCGACTTCCATTTCCTCGGCCAGATGCCGGATAGGCTTAAGCCCGGTGAGCGAGCCTCCCAAGGTTCGACGGCCGCGATCTCCCCCGAGCGACCTGTAGCGGAGGCGCCGGGCCGCCCCGGCCCCCGTCATCCGCAGCAACCACAACACCAGCAGCAGCGACCCGACGATCCAACAGCCGAAGAGCAGGCCCTTCAGACTGCCTTGAATGAGCTGTGCCGATACGCTCATGCTCCCCATACCCCCAATTCCCGAAACTCGTCGGGATTGGCTCCGTTTGCCACGAGATGGTCCATCAGCGAACGGCTGAAACGCTCACCGGTAAACCTCCACGTCTGCCGCTGAAAATCCCATTCGACAAGCGGACGAATATGTACCGTTTGCCATTCATCCACGGAAAGCTCCGTAATTTCCGTCGCTACCCGAACCGGCTTGCCGCCGATGCGCACCAGCCGCAAAAACACAATAAGGTTAAACGCCCGGGCTACGCGCCGAACGGTATCGGTCTGGTCATGCTGCCGCCCATCCTGCTTGATCATATCCACGACGTCGCTGATAAACGAATCGCGGTACTTCGTATGCATCGTGCCCATCATGTCGTGGCCGCGCAGCGCGCCCTGCACCATCTGGGACACCTCAGAGCCTTTCGCTTCACCGACGATTACCCAATGCGGGCTCATCACAAGCAGCGGCTTGAATGATTCCTCCATGCTCAACCCGATCTCATCCACTTCCCGGACGGCCAAAATGTTCCGGTTCCCCCGCAGCCGCTCGCGGAGCGCGACCTCGAATTCTTTCTCCAGCGTCCGAATCCGTTCGTTCTCCGGAATTTCCTGCGCTAGCGCGAACAAAAACGTCGTCTTGCCGGTCGCCGTGCCTCCGCCGATCAAAAAGCTGGCATGGTAGCGGACCAGCAGGCGCAGGAGACGAGCCATCGACTCGTTCAATGTATGTAAATCGGCAAGCAGCTCAAGAGTCACGTCCTTGACGATGAAATTGCGGATATGAATGCTCGGGACATCGGAATAAGGCGGCCGGGTCATCACGAGCCGCGAACGGTTCCACAAATAGGACTGGATGAACGGCTGCCGTTCGTTGATCGGCTTTTTGCCGCACAGCGCCAAACGGTCTTGCAGCAGCAAAACGTCGGCAAGCGAAGCGAACCGGCGTGCGTGACGCGTCATCTCTCCGCCGCGAAGCAGAAAGATGTCGCAGCCGATGACCTGAACCTCTTCCACATCGGGCAGCCGGTACAAATCCTCGATCAACCCGGCACCGCACGTGTCGGCAAATACGCATTCCGTCGGGGTCAGCGGCGGCGTCAGCGTGTCCGGTTCGATATCGATGCGGTATTCAGTCAGCAGCGTATCGATAACCGCCTTCATCCGCACTTGCGCTAGCGGCTCGCCAAGCCCGGCTTGCAAAATATCTTCGTACAGCGCCTGATCCTTCTTGGAGCGCTCGGTTAAATGCTCGTACACCAACTTCACCGCATCAGAAAGCGGCATCTGCTGTACTCCTTTTTTATGCCCGGCCGCGTTCAGGCTCGACCATGAGACCGGCATACGCTCACGCGCCTGGTCCGCCTGCATCAAATCCTTCAAATATTGCCCGGCGTCGAATCGGATTCTCGGGCGCATCCGCCCGCCTCCTCGATGGGCTGTCGGTAATGACAAATCCGTCCCTCCTATCCGAACAAGGCGCTCAATCTGGAGATCCACCCCGGTTTATGCCGCCGGCCTGGGGCAAGCTCCGTTCCCTGTACGTCTCCTTCCGCCCGCTTCGTCAGCGAAGCCGCCAGCCCGTCGATCGCTTCCGTGAACGGCTCCGCCTTCGGCAGCAAGTAAAGGGGTACCCCTTCGTGCACGGCTTTCATGCCGAGACCGCCGGGCACATTCGGAATCGATGCGCCCAAAGACATGTGCAGCGCGTCCGCGATCCGTTCGGGCTTATCGTCCGCCGACGTGCGGTTGAGAATCAGCGAGATGTCGGACGGAGTAAGGCCGCAATATTTCCAATAGCAGTCAAACCATTCCCGCCAACTCGTGCGGTAGGAAGCATAATTGTTTTGGGCAACGAGCCAGCGGATGTCGGCTCCGCGAACGGTACACACCGTCGCGGCGTTATCCGGGTAGGCGTTCAGATCGACCAGCGTCACGTCGAATACGGATCTGGCCGTCTGCAGCAAATGCGCCATCATTTCCGGCGTCATATCGAGCGCGGTGTCACGGCGGGGCGAGCCGGTCAAAATATGCAGTCCGTTCATCTTCCGATATGTCATGCAGGAATCAAGCAAGTCTTCCGGCTGCAGCGTGTGCGTCTGCAGCTTCGGCCGCAGCTTGAACTGGCTGCGGTCCGTCTCCGTCAAATTTAACTGCGAGCGAATTTCCGGATTGCGCAGATTCGCGTCGATCAGCCCGACGCGCAGCCGGTTCGCCGAAGCCAGCGCAAGCGCCGTATTGACGGCGACCGTCGTCGCCCCATCCTTGCTGCTCGCAGACCAGACGGCAACCACGATACCGCTTCGCTTATCGCCCGTCGCTCTGCGGACGCTGCGCCCTTCGACGGAAGCGGCGAGCGCCTCGAACGTCTCCTGCTCCGTTCCGCCCAGTGGCAAAACGGCGAAACCGAGCGTCTCCGCCAGCCGCGTCAGCGCCTCCAGCATGAACGAATCGTATACGGCCTCGTCCGGGGCTACGACGACGCGGGCCTGAGGCTGCTTGCGCCGGATCTCCGGCATCCAATCCCAAGGATACGAATCGTAGAACAGGCCGGTATGGACGGCAACGACGTCGAACGGTTCTTCCAGCCGCGCGAACAACCGGTCGCGGTGCTGTACCGTTACGATGCCGTCCGAATCCGGGCCGGAACGGCTTAATTGCGACCCCAGCAGGTCAGCGGCGCCGGCCTGCGGGTGTGCGAACAATAGCTTCATGATGCCGGTTTCACCTCCGTTGCTTTGAGTCCTGGCGAAGCGCTGCCGTTCCCTTGCGCAGCGGCGGGCTCCTTTTCCTTACCGCTGACTTGGCTTCGATTCAGCTCGCCTTTCACTTGAACCTGGGGCTTGGTTTTACTGAACAAATCCGCTTCCTTAAGCTCCTGAAACAATCCCGTAACCGTTCCCGAGACGGCGGCCGGTGCAGACAGGTCGGGCAGCGCCAGCTTAATCTTTCCGCCGATGCTGCCGAGCACATAAGCTTCGTACACCTCGTCATTCATCATGTAAGTGTTCAGCTCAGGCTTCCCGTTCGGCTTGGAACGGGCATTCTGCAATTGGATCTGGTTCGGCTGAACGACCGTTTCGATCGTCGCTCCGTCTGTCACCTCCAGCCCTTCGGCCGTCTTGACGGCCGTGACCGGGAGCTGCTCGATAATTTTGACCGCGCCAACGCTCCATAGCGCGCCGGAACTGGTCGTGACGAACTTTGGTGTCTCAAATTCGACCCACACGTCGACGCGGTCGCCCCGCCGAACCATATTGTTGACATTGACGGCCGCATCCGTCTTAAAACTGAAATAACGCTCTCCCGTACGGGGGACCGTACTGCGGTCGGTCAATTTCCACGAAACCAACTCCTCGCTGTCCGCAATCGGCACAAGCACGGTCTTGCCGATCAGCGCTTCAAGGTCCGTTACGGCTTCGGAGCTGTGAGCCGCCAGCGGAATGACCGCTTTGCGGAGCATAGAAGCCTCGACGACTTCCCCGCTTTGCAGCATCCTTACCGGTTTGACCGTCGTCATGGTGCGGACTTGAATTTCGGTATGCTTCATGAACTGCCAATATCCGTATATCGATCCCGCCATCAGCACGCAGCCCAGCGTGATGACGATCCATGCTTTCTGCAAACCGCTACCTCCTCCTGTTTTTCTGGATAAACGGGTTATTTGTTGGGTTGGAACAACCGCAGCAGCTTGGTCGCGGCACCGAGACGATTACGCTCCCGCTGCGCGGGGATCACTTCGTCCGGCAGCCATCGCCTGAGCCACGGCAGCATCGCCTCGCGAAGCGCGTCCCGAACCGGCGGCATGTCGTGCGGCAGCCGTCCTTGCCAGCCGGCCTCGGCCAGCGCAGCCAGATCCACCGCGGGCAGCAGGCAGGCGGGGCGCTGCGGGAGCAGACGCAGCCACGCTTCCGTGTGCGGCGTCTTCAGCGCCTTCACCGCGAAGCAGTGCAGCCGCCGTCCCGGCGCCAGCCAAGCTTCGAGCTGCCGCAGGCGGCGGCGCGTCGCGGGAAGCTCCAGCTTATGCGCGAAAGGGTCGACGGCGTAGACGACGTCCGTCGCGGTTTCGAGTAGCTCCCGCACCGCGGGATGCTCCCACTGCGCGCCGACGTCGACGATGCACACCGGGCGTCGGACCGCGTGAAACAGCTTCAGCCAGCCTCCGGCGTCAAGCTGCGGTTCTCCCGCGCCAGGGGCGGGCTCTTCGGCGGGCAGCCACAGCGTGTGGCCGTCCGCCCAGGGCCGCTCGTCCGGGCGGCCGCCTTGCCCCGCCGCGTTGTAGCAGCGATACGCCGGCGGCGCGTTCTTGTCCGCGAACAGCAGCGCGGACAGCTCCGCCTGCGGAGCAGGCGGCTCGATCACGGCGTGCGGGACGCCGAGATCGTGAAGCTGCCGCGCGAGCGCGAGCGCGGCAAAGGTGGCCCCGGCGCCCGGGTACAGGGCGCCGACCGCCACCACGAGCGGCGGCGTCCACGCCGCTCCCGGCTGTGGCGGCGCGCCGGCCTGCGCCGCCGTCCGCTGCGGCTGCTGCGCAGCCAGCCAGCCCGCCAGCGCGGCGCCGGCTTCGCGCGCGTCCGCGAACCGGCCGTCGGGGCTTGCGCGCAGCAGCCGGAGCACGATCGGCGCGAGCCCGGGCGGGATCGCCGCTTCCGCTTCGCGGTAAGGGCTTTGCGGATTGTAATATGCGCCGCCGCTCAGCAAAAAATAAAGCAGCGCGCCGAGACCGTACAGATCGGTGTGCGGATCGCTCTGCCGCCCGTCGAACTGCTCCGGCGCGGCAAAGCCGACCGTGCCGAGCAGCACCGTATCGGCGGCTTGCTCCGCTTTAAAGCTGCGGGCGGTCCCAAAATCGATCAAGCGCACCCGTCCGTCCACGTCCAGCATCAGGTTGGACGGCTTCAAATCGCGGTGAATGATCGGCTCCGGACGGAGCGAGTGCAAATAATCGAGCAGCCCGCAAAGCTGCAGCGCAATTTCCGCCGCCTGTCCCTCGCTCATGCGGCGTCCCAGCCGTTCAAAACGCTGAAGCAGCGTTTCGCCTTCGATATAATCCATGACCAGATACAGAAAACCATGGGCGTTGGCGGGAACGTAATCGACGATGTCCGGCAAATTCGGATGACTCAAACGGCTCATCGTTTCCGCTTCCTTGAGCAGCACGTGCCGCCGCAGCGCCGCCTCCTGGCCGCTCTCCCCCGCGGACGGGTCGTCCCCGACATACGTCTCCTTAACGGCCCACCGCTTCCCCTTCAGCTTCAAATCTTCCGCCAGAAACACCCGGCTCATCCCGCCGCTCCCCAGAGGAGCCATGATCCGGTAGCGCCCCGTCAGCGTCTGACCTGGTTGTAAGCCGTAATGCAGCATGACTTCGTTCCCCCGCCTTTCGTTCGCAGACAACGACAAAAAACCGCCTTACGCATGCAAACATTGCATGACATAAGGCGGTTCTTCCGCACAATGTAATGAGATTGCTTATAAATTATCATAGTTTTACCAAAATTTCAACAACCGAATTTTCGCCGTTTATTTAGAGTTTGTAAATTTCAAACGGTTCTCCACAATATCTTAACGTACAATTAACCTTTGGATAACAACCCAGCTTTATAATTAGCTCGTTCAGACCAGTCCCTGAAAGGAGCGTCCGCATGACCTTGCTCGACCGTAACGCAGCGGTTCGTCCGGCCCCGAATTCAGCCAAGAGGCAAACTGCGGCAGCCGCCGGCCGGCGAAGCCTGCGCGTGATCCAGTGGAAAGAAGCGTCACTTGCCTATGCTTTCCTGCTGCCTTCCCTTTTGCTGTTCGGCATCTTTCTGTTCTATCCTCTTTTGAAGTCGGTTTACCTCAGCCTGCATTTGACCGACCCCCGGGGACGCATCGCCGCTTTTGCCGGCCTCGACAACTTCACCGAGCTGCTGACCTCCGATAAATTTTATGAAAGCTTGAAAGTCACCCTGTCCTTCACGGTTCTCACCGTCCCTGTCGGCATTGCCCTTGCGCTGCTGCTCGCTGCGCTGTCCCAAGGCAAGCTTCGGGGGATGAAATCATTCCAATTCGTGTTCTCGCTGCCTGTCGCCATTTCCGTCGGCACCGGCTCGGTCATCTGGATGATGCTGTATCACCCAACGCTAGGCACGCTCAATTATTTCTTGACGCTGCTCGGCGTGGAACCGGTCCGTTGGTTGACCGATCCGGCTTGGGCGCTCGTCTCCGTCTCCATCATGACGATTTGGATGAATCTCGGCTTCAACTATATCGTCCTGCTTAGCGGCTTGCAGAGCGTGCCCGAGGAAATTTACGACAGCGCCAAAATCGACGGCTCCGGACCGCTGCGTACCTTTTTCCAGCTGACGGTGCCGCTCGTATCTCCCACGCTCTTTTTCGTCGGGATCGTCTCGGTCATTCATGCGTTCCAATCGTTCGGACAAATTCACATTCTCACCAAGGGCGGCCCAATGAACAGCACCGACGTCATCGTCTTTAATATTTATCAAGATGCGTTCGTGAACTTCCGGTTCGGCATCGGCAGCGCGCAGGCGCTGATCCTGTTCGCCATCGTACTGATTCTGACCCTCCTCCAGTACCGTTTTCTGGAAAGGAAGGTGCATTACCAATGAGTTCGCGCTTGCAAAATACGTTCGTGTACACCGTGCTCATCGTCGCTGCGGTGCTGACATTGTATCCGATCCTATATACCGTCGCAGCCTCGTTCATGACGAACGCGGAATCGGCTTCGTATCCGCCGAAGCTGCTGCCAAGCAGCCTGCACTGGGAGAACTATATTCAAGTGCTCAAGCAAATTCCGGTCGGCCAATTTATCGCCAACAGCTTCCTTGTCTCGGGCACGATCATGCTGGGGCAGCTCGTGACGGCAAGTCTGGCCGCCTATGCGTTCGCATATATGAGATTTCCGGGTAAAAGCTTCCTGTTTGCGCTGTTTCTGTCCACCATGATGATTCCATGGGAAGTGACGATCATTCCCAATTATTTGACCGTCAAAAGCTGGGGCTGGCTCGACAGCTACCAGGGACTGATCGTGCCTTTTCTGGCAACCGCCTTCGGCACGTTTCTGCTGCGCCAGTTTTTCCTGCAGCTCCCGCGCGAATTGTTCGAGGCCGCCAAAATCGACGGCTGCGGCCATCTGCGCAGCTTTGCCCGGCTCGTGCTGCCGCTGGCCAAGCCCGCGCTCGCCACGCTCGGCGTATATTCGTTCCTGAGCAACTGGAACATGTACTTGTGGCCGCTGCTCGTCACGAACGGGCAATCGATGCGCACGGTCCAGATCGGCATCAGCATGCTGCAATTCGAAGAGCTGACCTATTGGAACGTCGTGCTGGCGGGTGTCGTGACGGCGCTGCTGCCGTCGCTTGTTTTGCTGCTGCTCGGTCTGAAGCAGCTCGTCCGCGGGATGACGGCCGGAGCGATCAAAGGGTAAGACATAGCGCGAGGACCGGCTCTTGGCTCGCTCCGCATGACGGAGTCGACGAGTTTCCAAACGCCTCCTCGCTCTATATATAAATAACAAATTAAAGGGAGAGATCAACCGAAATGAAGCACCTGAACAAAAAAAGCATGCTGCTTCTGCTGCTTGCTTTCGTCATGATGTTTATGGCGGCATGCGGAAACGGCAACGCCGGCGACAAGCCTGCAGCCGGGGGCGCCGAGAATAAGGAAGCGCCAAAAGCCGGGGAGCCGGTCAAGGTCGTCTGGTGGCACTCGATGAGCGGCGAGCTGGGCAAAGCGGTGGACAAACTGGTCGCCGATTTCAATGCCTCCCAGAAAAACGTCGTTGTCGAAGCCGTATTCCAAGGCACCTACGACGAAAGCTTGAACAAAATGAAAGCGTCCATGGATTCCAAAAGCGGTCCGGCGCTCATTCAGGTGTACGAAATCGGCAGCCGCTTCATGATTGACTCCAAAGCGATCACGCCGATGCAAAAATTTATCGACGCTGACAAATACGATGTCTCCCAGCTTGAAGAAAATATTTTGAACTACTATACGGTGGACGGCAAGCTGAATTCGATGCCGTTCAACACGTCCAACCCGATTCTGTATTACAACAAAGATGCGTTCAAAGCCGCCGGTCTCGATCCGGAAAAGCCGCCCGTCACCTACGAGGAAGTCGCCGAAGCAGCCAAAAAGCTGTCTAAAGACGGCAAAGCCGGTGCTTCCTTCGCCATCTACGGCTGGTTCATGGAGCAGTTCTTCGCAAACCAAGGCGCCGAGCTGCTGAACAACGGCAACGGCCGCACCAGCCCGGCAACGGAATCTTTGCTTGGCAGCGATGCCGGCGTCAACACGATGACTTGGTGGAAGCAAATGATCGACGACAAAACGATGCTGAACCTCGGCCGCAAAACCGACGATACGAAAAAAGCGTTCGCCGCCGGCCAAATCGCGATGACACTCGATACGACCGCTTCCTTGCGCGGGATTGTCAGCGCAGCGGAAGGCAAGTTCCAGGTCGGCACGGCCTTCCTGCCGAAGCCGAAGGACGCGAAGGATGGCGGCGTCATCGTCGGCGGCGCGAGCTTGTACATCCTGAACAACCGTTCCGAAGCGGAGCAGAAGGGCGCCTGGGAGTTCATCAAATTCCTCACCGATCCGAAGCAGCAAGCTTATTGGCACGTGAATACGGGATACTTCCCGATCACGAAAAAAGCGTATGACGAGCAGCTCGTCAAGGATAATCTGACCAAGTATCCGCAGTTTAAAACAGCAGTCGACCAGTTGCACCAAACGAAAGCGAACAAAGCGACACAGGGCGCAGTTATGGGCGTGTTCCCGGAAGCCCGCCAGCTGACCGAAGGCGCGATCGAAGAAGTGCTGAACGGCAAAAAGTCTCCGAAAGAAGCGCTGGACGGCGCAGCTAAAGAAATATCGTCGAAGCTTGCACAGTACAACAAGACGGTAGCGAAATAACGTTTCACCCGGCCGACGGTCTCCCTCTAAAGGGAAGACCGTCGGTCTTTTTTTGAATTCGAATTCTAAAAATATTGAATTTAAAATTTCAATATTATAGAATACACTAGAATCATTTAATTCGCAGAGGTGATTGGGTTGGACATCATTCAAGCCACGGGACGGAAGCGGGAGACGTATCAAGTGCAGCTCGAATATTCGCTGCTGTGGGAATGCGCGATGGGGATTGCTGCCGTAACGAACACGCCGCTTCTCCATACGTTGGAGAAGCCGACGGAAGATTGGAAACGACTCAAATCCTCGTTATCCAAAGAGCTGCTGGGGCACTTGGCTTTTGTAGAAAAGCACAATACTTGGAAAGCTTTGCTTCAGTTGCTCCATCAGCAAGCTTTCGCTTTCCTGCCCGATTTTCTGGCTTATATCGAGCGTTTGGCCCCGGAGGAGCTGAAAAGCATCTGTCTTCCCTATCTGGGAAAAGACCACCAGAACTCGCGCAAGCAAGCGGCTTCCGGCGATAGAAAGGCCATGCAAAAGCTGCAGGAACTCGCAAACGGGAACCCGTTTTTCCCGGCCTATATCGATTTTATCTGCACAACCGATCCGGCAGAGCTGAAACGTCATCTCGTGGAAGTAATGTCAGGCTGGTACGAGGCGGTTATCGAGCCGGAAGCGGAGCAGCTCCTTGCCGTTTTGACCAGAGACGGCGAAGCCAAGCGCAGCATGCAGCAAAGGACGACCCCGGAAGAGCTAGTCGAATGGGCCACGGGCGGGGTCGCGTATTCGCCGGAGCCGAGCGTTCACCGGGTGCTTCTTATCCCGCAAATCGTTTACCGGCCATGGAACATCGAAGCGGATATCGAAGGGACGAAGGTATTTCATTATCCCGTTGCCAGCGAAAGCATCCATCCTGCCGATAAATACATGCCCGACGCCTCGCTCGTTCTTAAGCATAAGGCGCTCGGCGACGAAATCCGGCTTCGCATCGTCAAGCTGCTGTCCGAAGAGGACCGGAGCCTGCAAGATTTGACGGATCGGCTGAATATCGGAAAATCGACGATTCATCATCATTTGAAGCTGCTCCGCGCCGCAAGGCTGGTCGACATCCGCGATGCCAAGTACCGCATCAAGACGAAAGCCATCGATACGCTGGCCCAAGAGCTGGCCGATTATTTACGACAAGACGAATAAAGGTGGGCGGAACATGGAAGCATCGGCTGCCGGACGAAGCCACGATCCTTCGCTGCCGGAATTCAAAAGAAATTACCCGGTCTTCCGCTTCGTAGGAAGCAGCTTTATTTCCTACTGCGGAGATCAAATTCAGCTTATCGCGATTCCCCTGCTCGTTCTGGCGATTACGGGCTCGCCGGTCAGCATGGGAATCGTTACGGCGCTCGAACGCCTGCCAGTGCTGTTACAGCCCTTGACCGGCATCTGGTCCGACCGGTTGAACCGTAAAACGCTGATGCTGCTCTGCGATCTCGGCAGAGGCGTCATTACGGGGCTGCTAGGCCTTCTGTTTATCATGGATTCGCTGGAAATGTGGCACGTATACATCGGCGCCTTGACCGCCGGCGTGCTCGGTCAAATCTATACGACGGCGCAAATCGCCTCCGTGCCGAATCTCGTCCGAAAAAGCGATCTTCAGACGGTGAATTCGGTCAATTCGGGCTTTGCGAACTTGGCCGTTCTTGCAGCGCCCGGTCTCGGAGGAATGGTCATCGGCTTGTACAATCCCGGATATGCAGTGCTCGTCAACAGCGCCACTTTTATCATCTCGTTTCTGACAGTTCTCAGCCTTCCCATCCGGAAGTCGGCTGCGGATACCCAGAAGGCAAACGGCATGTATGCAGATTTAAAAGAAGGCTTTCAGTTTGTCGTGCGGACGAAGCCGATTTTATTTACGAACCTGGCGATGCTCGTATCCGTCTTCGGAACGACCCTGTTCCTGACGATGATGGTATTTCATCTTAAAGAAACGATTCAGCTGCCTGTCGGGCGCATCGGCTGGCTCTTGTCTGCGGGAGGACTGGGAGCGGTCGGGGGAGCGCTGGTGACGGCCGTGCTGCGAAAACGATTCTCTTACCGGACCATTTTATTCGCCGCTTCCTGTTTGGGCGGGTTGTCGGTCGTCGTCTTCAGCCAGTCGCAGACTTACGCTGTGCTGCTGCTGTCGAATGCAGTCGGGACGATCGCCGCGTCCGCCATGAATCCGTGCATCGTGACAATCCGGCAAACGTTGACACCCGACCGGCTGTTAGGACGCGTTCAGGCGACGAGCCGGTTTATGACGTGGACGCTGATGCCGGTCGCGGCTTTTTTAGCCGGCGTGCTGGCCGAACGGCTCGGGACGCAGGGGACCATTTTGCTGGGCGGCTTGCTTTCTACGGCCGGTTCGCTGCTGTATCTGCACCCTTCGCTACAAGATAAACAAAAGACCTCCGCCCGATGAAGGCGAAGGCCGGAAATCATTAGTGCGGCATGAAGCGTGTGCGGTGCTCTTGTTGTCGGGGTGTTTTACGGATTCAGACCGTTTTTCACGATCGTTTGCAGCGTTTTGTTGCGGTCCTGCGTCACTTCCCACGTCATGGCGCCGGCAAGTCCTTTGGACTTGATGTAATCGACCTTGTGCTGAATCGATTCAGCGTCGTCGTACGAGATGAAGATGCCGCCGTTCGGCTGATACAGGAACGGTGTTTTGGTTACGTTGTTCCAGTAGCGCGTATAGCCGTTTTTGTTGATGTAGTTGGCTTCCAGATCGTAGAAGTCGAACGATCCGTTCTCCCACGTTCCTTTCTGGGAAACGCCGGAGCATTGTTGATACTGGCCGTTATTCGCCGAGGCGCAGCCCTGCCAGCCTTTGCCGTAGTACGGGATACCGAGCACCAGCTTGGAAGCCGGCACGCCGGCGTTCAGATGATTCGCGACCGCCTTGTCGACGTTGAAGTTGACCGGATCTTCGCTGTTATCCGCCGGGTCGAAATACAGCGGAGCGTTGTGCCCGGACTTGGATTCCCAGCCGCCGTGGAAATCGTACGTCATGATGTTGATCCAATCGAGCGTTTGCGCGATCTTGGACAGCTCCGTGTTGTTCACGTAATTCGGGCCTGCCCCGGAAGCAATCGTAAGCAAGTACTGCTTGCCGTCGGCCGCACCGGCGGCGTTCAGCTCGCTTCTGACCGCCTGCAGCAGCAGCGTGAAGTTTTGCTTATCTTCCGGACGTTTGCTGTTGCCTGCCAGGCCGCCGCTGACCGGATACTCCCAGTCGAGATCGACGCCGTCAAACTGATATTTGCGGATGAAGTCAACTGCCGATTTGGCAAAATTAGACCGTGTCGCCGGATCGGCCGCCACGTCCGAGAACCGGTTGGACCAGCTCCAGCCGCCGACGGAAATGAGCGTCTTCAGGTTCGGATTCGCCTTCTTCAGCTTGATCAATTGATTGAAGCTGCCCTTGAGCGGCTGATCCCATGTATCTCCCGGATACGACATGCCGGTATCGGCCCAAGTATCGCCCTGAACGATGGATCCGTTCGGTACGTTGATATTGCCCTTCTCATCGGCGCAAGCCCAGGTTTGCGGGTTCGGTCCGGTCGGATCCGGATTGCCGTGTTTGCCGTTCCAGCAAATGTCCGCAAATGCATAGTTGATATGAGTGACCTTCGAAGCGTCGATTTCCGGTACTTTGAAGTTTCGACCATAGACCGCCCAAGCCGGGTAATACGTGACGATTTTCTTGCCGCCACCGCCGCCGTTGCCGGATGTCGTAACCGTAACGGCATTGCTCGCAGCAGATACGTTGCCGGCAGCGTCTTTGGCTTTCACCGTAAACGTATACGACGTCGAAGCCGTCAAACCGGTTACGGTGTACGAGGTCGTGGCAACGCTTCCAACAAGCGTGCTGCCTTGGTACACGTCGTAGCCCGTTACGCCTACATTGTCGGTCGATGCCGTCCAGGTTAACGTCACGCTGCTCGACGTTACGTTGGAAGCGCTAACACCTGTTGGCGCCGTAGGCGGGGTTGTGTCGTTCGACGTCCCGTTCGTCTTAACGGATACGGCATTGCTCGCAGCGGATACGTTGCCGGCAGCGTCCTTCGCTTTTACCGTAAACGTATACGAGGTGGACGGCGTCAGGCCGCTCACGGTATACGAAGTCGTGGCAACGCTTCCAACAAGCGTGCTGCCTTGGTACACGTCGTAGCCCGTTACGCCGACGTTATCGGTCGATGCCGTCCAAGTTAACGTCACGCTGCTCGACGTTACGTTGGAAGCGCTAACACCTGTTGGCGCCGTAGGAGGAGTTGTGTCGGTAGGAGCCCCGTCCGTCGTGACGGTGACGGCATTGCTGGCGGCCGATACGTTGCCGGCGGCGTCCTTCGCTTTTACCGTAAACGTGTACGAAGTCGACGGCGTCAGGCCGTTCACGGTATACGAAGTCGTGGCAGCGCTTCCAACAAGCGTACCGCCTTGGTACACGTCATAGCCCGTTACGCCGACGTTATCGGTCGATGCGCCCCAGGATAAGCTGACGGTGGTCGATGTTTTGCCGCCAACGCTCAAATTGGCCGGTGCGGTAGGAGGCTGGGTATCCGTCCCGCCGCCGCTATGCTGCTTCCACAGGGCGGGAACGTTCGGCGGTTCCCATCCAACAAGCGAGGTGTGGGGTTGAATACATTGGTAATCCGAGCCTCCGTAGGAGACGATGTCACCGGCTTTGTACGAGGTATTCGGCGCCCAAGCCGCAGCGGCGAAGGCAGCCGCCGGCAGCAGCGAGGCGAGCAGCACGACGACCAGCAGCAGCGCCCAAGCTTTTCGTTTCATCATTAACTACAACAGCTCCTTTGTTTACGTTTTACTTTCCGGCATACAGTCCTTGACCATCGGGCTGACATCATCGTCGGTTATCGGCAGGTATCCCTCCTCTCATCATTCTAGCTTCCATTATCAGGGATCGCTCCCACGTTGTAACGGATAATTTCCTCCAGAAAGAGGGGTAAATTTCTATAAGATCCCTGTGAATACCCGGATAACCGGCAGAGCCCTCCTTATCCTATAGGCACAATCAACAAAAAAGCTTGGATACGCCCGCCAAACGGAGCATACCCAAGCCTATAAGCCAATCCTTTTTAGTTGCTCGCCAGACCATTTTCCAGCGGCAGCCAATTCAGCACGCTTTGAATTTTACGGTCCCAATAGCCCCAATCATGCGCCCCGGGCTCTTCCTCGTAAGTAAGCTCTAGCCCGAGCTCCCGGCAATGATCGCGGAAACGGACATTGTCCTCGTACAAGAAATCTTCCGTGCCGCAGCATTGATACAGCTTCGGCTGCTCCGCATCCGAACGCGCCAATCCGGACGCCAGCCCAAACAAATCGTTATCGCTGCCGCGCAGACTGTCCGCCGACCCAAATATCGCCGCCGCTTCCTCCCGGGACAGCCGTTCCCGCGCCATCGCTTCGATATCCGTTACGCCGGACAAGCTGGCGGCCGCCCCGAACCGCTCGGGATGACGGAGCGCCAGCTTCAGCGCGCCGTATCCGCCCATCGACAGGCCGGCTACAAAGGTGCGTTCTCTCTCCTCTGCCAGCGGGAAGAAAGACCTCGCAAGCGCGGGCAGCTCTTCGCTGACGAACGTCCAGTACTTCGGGCCGCTCGCCATGTCCGCGTAAAAGCTGCGATGCACAGCCGGCATGACCACCGCAAGTCCGAGCGGGGCCGCGTAGCGTTCGATCGATGTCCGGCGCAGCCAGATCGTATGATCGTCCGAGAGGCCGTGCAGCAAAAACAGCACCGGGTGCTTGCCTCCCGTACTGCGGTTGTTCAAGCCGATTTGACCCACCGTCGTCTGGGGCAATAAAACGTACATCGACGTGGACAGGCCCAGCGATTCGGAGAAAAAGTGACAATCGATAAAAGCCATGCAAAGTTACCTCCCGTTGTATCGAATCGTATCCCGTAATTTCCCAAACCCAGTATACCGCTTCGGGCAAAACTGTGCCAACGAAAACCTGCTATGGAAGCAACGGAAGCGGGAAAAGCGTCTGCACGCAAAAAAAGCCCGGCTCATCCGAGCCCGGCATCCGATTCGATTTAAAGCATCCGCCTCCGCTTCCGGACCGGTGCCCTTCTGCCTTGCTTTCCTCCGACCGACCTGTTCCTTGCGGTCTTCATCGCTTCGCTTAGCCTCACTTGCTGCTCCGCTGCAGCCGCATTCGCCTCGGCAATCAGATTAGCCGCCTGCTTCAGCACCGGGGACATCTGCTTCGCCGACTGGTAGATCGAATTGAGTTTGTCGAAAGCGGTCAAAATTTCATCCAAACTTTCGTTGACGCTGCGGAATACCGTAGGCAGCTTGCTCACCCTGCGCTCTCCCCTCTCGTTTTTTCTTCCTGTTGCTTTAATGTATGGGAGAGGCGCCCGGAAGGTTTAGGCGGGTGACCCGGGCGCCCCAAGCGCCTTCAAAATAAAATGCAGCGTGTGCTCCGCCGTCTCGTCTGCAAGCAGGTTCGGCAGTGACAGTAGTTCCCGGCCGCAGCCGATTTGCTTGTGGGCCAGCGTCGCTCCCATGACGAACAATAACGCTTGGTCCAGCGATTCGTAATGAAACAAGCCTTCCTTCCGGCCTTGTTCCAGCAACATGCGGGCCCTGCTCCAGATGGGAGAGGTAAAGGAGTTGACCACCTCGGCACGCGGCGTATTCAGAACCATTTCTTGTTGAATAATCGTGCTCAGCTCCCGGTCGGTGAGGCTGAAGCGGACGATTTCCCGGACAATGAGACTAAGCCCCTGAACCGGGTGAACGAAATAATTTTCTTGCTCGGAGAGGTGCCGGCCCGGAAAAAAATGTTCGAAAATGGCATGGAACACTTTTTCCTTGCCGCCGAAATAATACGAAACCAAGGCGACATTCGCGCCCGCCTCCTCGCAGATTTGCCGGACGCTCGTCCCTTGGAAGCCTTGCCGGGAAAACAGCTTCTTGGCGGCATATAAAATACGCATTTTCATATCCGTTTCCGTCTGGGCCAACTGATGCGTCCCCTTCCGTTTGACTATAGGTTTCATTATTGTACCACAAAACCGGAAGACGGAGCGGACTGCGCCCAAGCTTCCGGCAAATGGCTGTGCCCGAATTAGGCGTTAACGGCCGCTGCCCCCGAGGGCTGCACGACGGCACGCCCTTCTCTGCGCAGTCCGGTGGCGGCCAAGCCGACAATGAGGCAGCAGAGCATGATGGCTACGAGTGCCCCCGCATCGGCCGATACGGACGGACCGCCGAACAGCAGGTTCATACCGCCGTCCACCGCATAAGTGGCAGGCAAATATTCGCTGAACGTATGATAGAAGCCCCCGAGCAATTCCCTCGGCACCATCGCCCCCGACGAAACCAGTTGAATCGACAGCATCGCAATATTGAAGAGCATGCCGGCCATTCCGAAGACGATAAGGAACATTTGCGAGAAGAACATGAATGTCATCAGGAACAACGCCTGGAACAGCCACAGCGATACGAAGCCGGCAGCGGTCTGACCACCCATCGCCATGACCAGTGACGAGCCGATCAGCGCGATGAACACGGCGGATACGACGTTGATGATGACCCGTGCGCCGAACTTGCTCCATCGGGAGAAATTCGGGCCGAGCATCGCGGTCGCCTGCTGCACGTTCATCCCCATGATCATCGCTCCGACGAAGGAAGCGAGCACCATCATCATCGGCACCATTTGATTATGCATGCCTAAAACCGGGTTGATCGACTCGATGTTGGACTGCACCTTATCGGATATCCCTTGTGCTACGCTCTGCGCTTGGGCTGCGGGCATGTTCGCTTGAACCAGCACAGCCTGCATACCCATCGCCGCCGCTTCCTTGCCGACCGTAGCGGTTACCCCGTTCGCGACGCCCTGCATGATGCTTTTGATCAGCGCGGGATTGGATTCATTGATGAAATAATCGATCCGTCCCTTCTGTTCTTGCGCCTGCAGCTGCTTGGAAAAATCGGCCGGAAGATGCAGCACCATCTGCACCTCCCGGTTGTTCAGCTGCTCTTGAGCCCGACTCAGCGACGGCTCGCTGATCATGCGAAACGGCAGCGACGATACAAGCTGCTCCTCCACCCGCTTGCCGACGCCTTGATCCTCGTTAACGACGGCAATTTTGAGCTGCTTGACGTTCTCGTTCACTCCTCGATAACCGGACATCCAAACGAGACTGAAAATAATTTGGAACATCATCGCCGTAACGATCCCGATGATCGTCGCGGGCTTTTTCAAATACGCGCGCAAAGCTTGAAGCATTGTGTGTTCTCTCCTCTAGTTATGTATTTTAATTAAACATTTATTTAAATTAAACGTTTGTTTAACACAATAGCACGCTAAATTTCGTCCTGTCAATATCTTTTTCCACCCTCGCAAGGCTCCCTGCACTCTTTGCGGGATGGGACGGTTTCGCCGATTGCGATCGAACCGTCGTAACGCGCGGCAATCAACGAGCTGTGCTCGGATCGGAGGACGACCGGGCGTTACTGCAGGGAGCCTTGGCATAGCGGCGGTGGAGCCGGCAGAAAACTACCGAGCATGACCGCCTGCGCTACGCGTCAGCAATGGTGACGGTGCTTGCTGCGCAGGACGATGACCAACAAAATAAACAAGACGAGAATAATGCCTGTCGATGTCCCGCACCCGAACCAAGGATAGAAATGGTGGTGTTTTTTCTTCTTCTTCGGGAAGAAAACGTTGATCTCATTAAGGTTGTGAACATTTGCCGCTGGATAGTTCGACGTAGGAGCTACGTATGCAGGCGAGATGGATGTCGGCATCGGAGGCATATTCGACATCGGCGCTATATTCGGCATCGGAGCCGAGTAGGGAGCGATATTCGGCCCCGGCGCCGAGTAGGGAGCAATATTCGGCCCTGGCGCCGAAAACGGCGATACGCTTGGAGAAGGCGGAAAATTCGACGACAATGGCGACACCATGCTCTGTTTAGGGAACGCATTCGGTTGAAACTTTTCCATACAGATGAACACCTCCGTGAAATTTACCCAAATTGCAAAGCCGGCAGCGTCGCCGTACCTGCAACTTGCAGTCGCTTGGACTGGTTACGTGTTCCTATCGAACACACCATCAGTCTATGGTGTAGCACCCATAGGGAACACGGTATTCACCTAGCCTTGCAAAATTAGACGCTTGCCCCGACCGCTGCCATTCGCGCAAAGGCATTGACCGAGGCTTGTCCGGAAGAGAATAAAAAAACGACCGCCCGGAACGGGACAGTCGTTTCGTTGTGGTTTATAGATACGGGTTGTGCTCGCGTTCGTAGCCGATCGTCGTCCGGCTTCCGTGCCCCGGGTAGACGATCGTCTCATCCGGCAGCTTGAACAGCTTGTCATGAATCGAGTCCAGCAGATCCTGCTCATCTCCGCCGGGCAGATCGGTGCGCCCGACCGACAGCCGGAACAGCACGTCGCCGCCGAACAGATGATTTCCGTAGAGCAAGCTGACGCTTCCGGGAGAATGGCCAGGCGTATGCAGCACTTTGAAGACGATGTCGAGCAGCTTAAGCTCCTGACCGTCGTCCAGCGCATACTCCGCCGGGTCGGTCGTGATCGGTCCGCACAGCTCCGGCCACATCACGGAGCCGTTGCGCTTCGGATTCGTCAGCCAGTCCGCTTCCGCATCGTGCAGGTACACAGGACAGCCCTTCAGACGGCGCACGGCGTCCACGCCTCCGATATGATCGAAATGAGCATGCGTCAGGACGATCGCTTCGATCTCCATACCTGCGATCCGCTTGAGCAGCGGCTGCGGGTCCATCCCGGGGTCAATGACGAAGCCGCGGTTCTCCTCTGGCAGAGAGACGAGATAAGCGTTTGTTTGCAGCGGCCCGAGCGAGAAGGTTTCGATTTTGATTTGCTTCGTTTCCATACGGTAGACGAGCTCCTTTACATAATACGTCGGGTGTCGGACTAGAATGAGGACAGCAGCTCGCGCAGTTCTTTCACGATCACCGTCTGGTAGCCGGCTCCTTCGCCGTACTGCTTGACCATTTCCTGGCGGGCGATCTGGATTTTATCGTTATAATCCGGCGCTTCGCGGTCCGGGTTCTCCTGTTTGAACTTCGTCATGACCGCCTGCACGTTCGCCGGGCGCGGCCCCCAATGGCCGAGGACGAAACCGCTGAAATCGGTAAAAATCACGATCGGAATCGCTTCTCCGCCGCCGGTCAGGAACTGGGCCATCACGTCCGGGTGCTCTTCCTTGATCAGTACCTCCGTCGGGATGCCGGAGATTTCGAGCGCGCGGAACACGGCAGGAACGTTGCGCACCACGTCGCCGCACCAGTCCGCCGCAAGGATCAGGCAGCGAAGATCGTCGCGGTTATTGAGCGATTCGAAAAACTCCTTGTCCTCTTCGCTTTCCCATACGAACAGATCGTACCACTCTTTGAATTTCTCCTGATTTTTCGTCATGCCGTCCGTAAACTGCTGCGGGGACAAGCCTTGGCGCAGCTTGGCGCTCAAGTTTTTGCTCATAACGTTTCTCCTCCTTCGAAATGTTCACACTATGGTTCATTGTACCAAAAAAAAGAGTCCGCTCCAATCAAAAGGAGACGGACCGGGCACGCTATTTGCTGTTGTCTTTGATCAGTTTTTCGATGGACGCTACCTCGGCGGCGCTTAACGTCCGCTTCGGCTTGTACGTCTTGATGTGATGGACGAGGCGATCCAGCTTGAGCGTCGCAAAAGCCGGGCTCGTCCCGACAAGACGGCAGTTCGGGTGGGTGAAACATACGATGCCGATCAAATCGGCCTGTATCCGGTGCTGCTTGAATAGCTCCTTCAGCACGTATTCGTGCCGGTACAGCTGCGCCGTCGGATCCTGGCTGTGCGGCTCTTCCTGCTTTCCGCGGTCGGACCGCGATTTGACACGTTCGACCCCTTGGCCGGTAAAATGGATGTCCCCCGACCAATGCTTCGAGTCGATATGAAACACTCCGTTAGGCCCGACCACGATATGGTCGAATTCCTGCGTGCCGCCGCCCGCATGTACGCGGCGTCCATGCAGGACGCGGTATTCTGCGCCTATATATTTGAGCTGGTGGGCTGTGCTTTTCTCGCCTTCCACGCCGTAGCCGTTGTTCGTGTCGGCGCGGTGGCCTTTTTTGCCACCGGACTTTTTGCGGGTAAGCACTTTCCACAGCACATACAGCACCGTAATGACCGCAACCGCGATCAGAGCAGGCTTCGTGTAAGGAGCCGCCACTTCGTCAATCTGCTCCCAGTTGTCCCCAAGCGCCCGTCCAAGGTAAACGAACAGAATCGCCCAAGGAATTGTGCCAAGAAGCGTATAGAACAAAAACTTCCACATGGGCATCCGCGCCATACCCGCAGGGATGGAAATCGCCTGCCGCAGGACGGGGACGAATCGGGCCAGAAACACCATGCCGGGACCGTACTTGTTGAACCAGCCCTCCGCAATATCGAAATGCTTGCTCTTTATATGGAGAAACTTGCCAAATTTGTTCAAGGCCGGCCGGCCGCCGTAACGCCCGATCCAATACAAGATCACTTGTTGAAACATGCAGCCGATCGTGCCGAACACGATGGCGCCGATCATGGATACTTCGCCGCGGGAAACCAGGTACCCTCCGAAAGCGAGGACAATTTCGCTCGGAATCACTTCGAGCATCAAGCCCAGCAAAATTCCCCATACGCCCAGCCCTTCGATAAATAGAAGCGCCGATTGAATCAAGTCATGCAGCATTGCTCAGCCCTCTTCCTCTCCGAATACGTATTGGTCCGTTCTCTCTCAACCTATCCTATTCTATCATAACCTCTTCCATGCCGCACCCCAGCAAATATCGGTGCAGCAGCTGCGCCGCCCGGCTTGCCTCGCGCGACTTGTGGCGGATTAAGCCGTGGCAGATCGGCTGCCTGCCGAGCGGCGCGCACTCCGCCAGCACGCCGGCCGACAGCTCCGCCGCTACGGCGGAACGTGGAACAAGCGCAAGCGCCCAACCGCTGCCGGCGGCGCGCTTGATCATGTCCATCGAGGCGAATTCAGCCCGCCCGGCCGGAGTCATACGCTGCGCGGCAAGCTGAGCCTCGGCGGCCTGCGAGTACATGCAGCGTTCGCCGAAGCCGGCGATGCGCATCCGACGGATCGCGCTCCAGCCCTCTCGGCCGACGGCCTCCGCCTCGCGCGGCGCGGCGATCCACAGCATCTCGTCTTCGAGCAGCGGATCGAACGTAAGATCCGCGGCGCAGGGGTCTGCGGGAACAAGCCCCATATCGGCCCGCCGCGACCGGACGGCTTCCAGCGTTTCCGCTTGAAAGCCGGCTTCGACCTGCACATCGATGTCCGGATACGTCTCCATGAACGACCGGAGCGGGCCCCACAAGACAGCCGCGGCGAACGATTCCAGCACCCGCAGCCGTACGATTCCCCGGGGAGCACCTTCCTCGTTCATTTCTTCCTCCAACTCCCGTCCGAGCTGCATAAACCGGCGTGCGTAAACCTCCAGCCTGCGGCCCGCTCCGGTAAGCTCCACACCGCGGGGAAGCCGGTCGAACAGCTTCTGCCCTGCCGCTTCCTCCAGCTGACGCATTTGCGAGGTTACCGTGGACTGCACATAACCGAGCCGCTCGGCGGCTTTACTGAAGCTTTTCTCTTCCAGCACGGCCAGAAACGTCACTAAAAAACGGCCTTCCAATTTCTCGATCATACGTTATACGAGCTCCTTTTTCCCAAGGTTTCATGGATGGACGAAAAATACGGCAAATGAATTTTAGGCATCGATAAATGAAATCAATACCATCGATAACATTCGTTTCACAAATGGATTGCTTTCATGCTAGCATAACGTTAATCATTTTGCCAATACGATTTGGATAAAGGAGAATGCCCCATGAACCCATCCTCAACAACGCTGTCGGCGCTGCGTAAAGGAATCGCCTACGGGCTGCAGGGAGCCGGCGCGTTCCTTGCCGTGCTTGCCGCTCTGCTGCTCGGGCAATGGAGCGAGGTCGCTCTCCTGATGGCTCCCTTCGGCGCCTCATGCGTGCTCGCTTTCGCGATTCCCGATAGCCCGCTTGCCCAGCCACGCAGCATCGTCGGCGGCCATCTGCTAAGCACCGCCATCGGGCTCGTCGTGCTGCACACGGCAGGCTTTCACGCCTGGTCCGCCGCGCTTGCCCTGGGGCTGTCCATCGTGGCGATGCAGTGGACGCGTACGCTGCATCCGCCTGCCGGCGCCGATCCGCTCCTCGTCATGACGGCCGGCTCCGCCTGGAGCTTCTTATGGAGCCCGGTGCTGCTCGGCTCCCTGCTGATCGTTGCTGTCGCTTGGGGCTACCACCGGGTATGCCGCCGCACGTATCCGCAGCGCTGGCTGTAAACCCGATGCGGCGACAAACAAAAACAGGTTTCGACACGGACCTCTGCGTCCGCTGTCGAAACCTGTTTACTTTTTTACATGTCAGACTTATAATTGTTGTGACAATTAATTCGTAATAAAGGAAGTGCTGCGATTGAATCCTAACCTGCACGAATGGTCGATCGGCTTCATTATCGGCCAAACGCACCGGAAGATGCTGAACGTCTTGACCTCGCGGCTGAAAGAGCACGACATGACGCCGGAGCAATTTTCGGTGCTGTGCCGCCTGCACGAATCGGACGGCATCAGTCAGAAAGAAATCGCCGACCGTACGGTGAAAGATCAGCCTACGACCGCACGTATCCTGGACTGTCTGATCCGCAAAGAACTGGTGCGCAAGCAAACGAGCGAGACGGACCGGAGATCGTTTCTCGTCTATCTGACGGAGCAAGGCCGGCATAAGCTCCAAGTGCTGATGCCAATCGAAAGGCAAACGATCGAAGACATTTTCTCTTGGATGCCCGAATCGGAGCTCGAAGCTTTCCGACAGACTCATCTACGGCTGATCGCCCATCTGGATACTCTACTGAAACCTTAAGACTAGGAGAATCGCTTCATGAAAGAACAACAAGACATACCTGCTTCCAAATTATGGACCCGGGACTTCGTCCTGCTTACGGTCAGCAATTTATTTTTGTATTTGAATCTGCAAATGATCACTCCGTCGCTGCCCGCCTATGTCACCGAACGGTTCGGGGCGGGCCAGTGGACGGTCAGTCTGGTCATCAGCCTGTTCGCTTTATCGGCCATCGTCACTCGCTTCTTCGCCGGCTCCTGGCTTAAACGCGGTCGAACCGCTCTCATCCTGCTGGTCGGCCTTACCGTCTATATGCTGGCAACGGCCAGCTATTACGCCGCCGGCACGCTGGCTTTATTTCTGCTCATCCGCATCTTGTACGGCATCGGCTTCGGCGTGTCCAGCACAGCGTTCGGCACGATGGTGTCCGATATCATTCCGATCCGGCGGATGGGCGAAGGGATGGGCTACTTCGGCCTGTCGACGAGCCTGTCGATGTCGGCCGCGCCGGTCATCGGGCTGTGGCTGCTCGGCAGCTACGGGTTCGATACGCTGATCCTCGTCTCGACGCTGCTCGCGATCCTGATCATCCCGCTGTCGCTGCTGATCCGCAGCACCCCGTCGGTTCCGAAGCCGGCGACCGCCCCTTCACCGGCCGCCGCTCCGGATACGCGCGGGACGTACAAACAGGTGGCGCTGCCCTGTTTTCTGAACATGCTGCTCTCGATTACGTACGGCGGCTTGATCAGCTACCTCGCGCTGTTCGGCAAAGAAGTGCATATCGGGAACGTCGGCTGGTTCTTCCTATGCAATGCCGGGGCGGTACTGCTTGTTCGCCCAGTCGCCGGTAAAATATTCGATAAAAAAGGCCATTTCGCCGTCCTGCCTCCCGGAGCGCTCATGGTGGCCGTCGGACTCGTCTTGCTGTCGTATACATCCAGCATGACCGGACTTCTTGCCTCGGCGTTGTGCTACGGCATCGGCTACGGCATTTTGCAGCCTTCGCTGCAAGCCTGGACCGTGAAGCAGGTAAGCCCGGAAATGCGCGGTACGGCGAACGGAACGTTCTACAACTCGATCGATCTCGGGATCGCGCTCGGCTCCCTGCTGCTCGGCGGCATCGCTTCGGGGACAAGCTATTCCATGATGTATCTGCTGTCGGCGCTGGCGATGCTTCTGTTTCTGGCCATCTACGTCTCGGGTACGCTGGTCAAAGGCAAGAAGCCCCAAGCCGCCGCACTGCGCAAATAATAGTGTGCCGCAGTTCAGCTGCCTGCACCAAAAGGATCGCCTTCTATTCGGCCGAAAGCCGGGAGGGCGATCCTTCTTTTATCCATGCTTGCCGGATGGCTAGGAACGTTCCTCAACGGTCGTCGTCAAGCGAATCGACCCGTCGTCTTTTCCAAGCTCCGCTTTCCAGCCTGTCATTTGGCAGAGAACGTCAATCGGCACCATAACTCGCCCGTCCTGCATGATGGTCGAAGCCCCTCCGCCCGATTTCTTCCTGCCGTTGACTTCCGCTTGATCCGAGCCGATCGGGAAAGACGCCTGATTGCCGTCCCAAGCTAACTGCGTCGTATTCGTCGCCGCGTCCCATGTCACCGTGGCGCCGACAGCTTCTGCGACGACCCGCAGCGGAATATAGATGACGCCCTCTTGAAGCGAGGGAGAAACGTCCATTCGGACCGTCTGGCCGTTTACGGTCAGCTCCGTTTCGCCGACTTGCATCGTTACGGTTTTCCGTACGGAGGCCGGAGCGTCCGGGAACCGGTCGGGGTACTGGTCCGAGATTCCTTGCGCAAGCAGGTCGGCTATCGGGAGCATTTGGGTATAGGCCGTCTCCATATTGGCATAGGCGGCAGCGTACTCGCCCCGCACCTCATGGTCAAGGGCTAGGGTCACTTGCCCGATCTGCGTGTTCAGACCGTTCATCAGCTCCGGCTTGCTCCCGTGCTGCGGGTTCGCATCCGCGAAAAATTGCGCCAGCTCCGCCTGAGCCTTCTCCAGATTGCCTGCCGCGGTTGTCCGCGCCAACTCGTCTTTGGATGCTGCCGCCTTCGCGTAATCCAAGAGATAGCCGGTACGGGAGGTCCATGCCGTTCGAAACGTGGCGCCTGATGGCTCCCCGTAAACGGAAGCGACGGCGGCCGCCAGATCCTCCGCATTCTCATTCAGCGCCGCAGCCGCCTGATCGAAGTCGCTTGCGCCGTCGATGCTTTTCTGCATCGCAAATGCGGCTGTCAGCGCATGCTCGCCAAGCAAGCGGCCGAGTGCCGTGCGCAGATCTGCCTTGCGGGTCTTCATGCCAGATGCGTCGAACCGGTCCGGCGATTGCGCAGCCATGCCCGCCGCCAGCAGATCGGAGCTTGCCACTGCGTGGGCGTAAGCTTCGCGCATCGATTTATACGCTGCCGCGTAATTTTTGTCCGCGTAAGCATCGAACGCCTGAAGCATCAGATCGGTATGCCGCTTCGCTCCTTCCTCCAGCCCCGCTGCACCCAGATCCGGAAGGAGCCGCGCCCAAAACAAAGCCAGCTCCTTGGCGTAGGCCTCCAAGCCGTTCGCCGCCTGCGTCCGTGCCGTCTCGTTGCCTGCCGCAGCGGCTTGCGCATAGTTGAGCAAAGCCTCGACATACGACGACCAAAGCGGCTCGAAGGTTTTGGCGGCCTCTTCCCCGTATGTCGACCGCAGCGTGGCTGCCAGCCGTTCGGTATTTTTCCCGAGCTCCTCAGCGGCCTGTTCGCGATCGGCCGCGCCGTCGTATCGTTTTTGCATCGCAAAAACAGCCAGCAGCGCATGCTCGCCAAACAAAGCGTCCAGTCGGACCCGCAGCTCTGCCGCGGCCTCCCGCGTCGACACGGCCTGCGCTCCTGCTGTGTACGGCATGAGCAGAACGAGGCACAGCCCCAGCAGGGCCAGCTTACCTTTTAAGCGCATCATGGATCGTCCTCCCCCGGTGTTCGAGTTAAGAACCTTTACCCGGCGCTTCCCGGTTTGAAACCGATCCGGCATGTTCAGACAAGCACCCGAATATACTCGTACAAACGATCCGAAACCGAAGGGGATGCCGATGACGAAGGTATATGTGCTGAGCCAAAAGGGACTGAAGGGATTGAAAATCGGAGCCGCCGCCGTACTGTTGGCCGGTGCCGCACTGCTCTTCTGGGAACGCGAAACGATTCGGGCCGCGATGAGCCCTGTCGGACCCGAACGGACGATCCAGCTCGTGACCGGCGAGTTCAAATCGACGACATCGGACGGCAAAACGATCGAAGCTTACCGCTGGGACCCGGGAACGATCTATATGAAGAAAGGCGAGCGCATCCGGCTCAGCATTTACGGCGTCAACGGCGCCAGCCATCCTTTTATCATCGAAGGCCTTAACATGAAGGGGGAGGTAAAAAAAGGAAAAGAAACCGTCATTTCGTTCCGCGCCTCCAAACCGGGCGTCTACCGGATCATCTGCCTGACCCATCCCGACATGGCGCACAACGGACCGATGGTCGGCTACCTGGTCATCGACGAGTAGACGCCGCCCCTTTTTAAGAAAAACTCCTTATCGGAGTCCATTCAAAGAAGCCAGACCGTTTTTAGCGGAAGTTTTTCTTGGTACAGAAAGTCGCAGTCCGCTTTAATGCTTTAGCGAACTTAAACTTTCTGTAACGTTCAAAAACCGCTGTCGGCAGTACCCGCCCGCCCTTCTTCCGCATAGCATAATGGCAGGAAGGAGATGCCGCCATCGATGAATCCAGCAAATCAAATGAAGCACAGTCGGCCTTACCCGTCCGCCCGGCAAATTCGCCGCACCTGCAGCCGGGAGCTTTACCGCGCCCGCAAAAAGCTGGGACGTTACATCCCCCAGCAAGCGGTAACGCAGGCGGAGGAGCTGTATTATAAAAAGGTGCTGCTAAACCTGCCTTATATTGCGGAACACGCGGATAATCGCAAGGTGCTGGCCGATTGGTTCGACGAGAACGTCTGCGGCGAAGTGGCCGCCTTGTGGGAAGTGGAATCGGACGCTTTGGCCAAAGCGTTCCGGGACTCGTTCGGGGGCTGATGCCAATCGGGCCCCTCTTTTTTTATGCGCCCGGCAGCCGGATTGCATAACCGTCCCTCGGAAGACAAACAATACCTTTGTTTACCTGAAAAGGAGGTACGAAGGGAATGGATGTCGCAATTCGCAGCGGACGGGGAATCGGACTGCTGGCCGTCCTCTTGACGCTCCTGATCGCGGGATGCGGCGGGGAAAAACCTGTCAAAGTCGGGATAGAAAGCAATTTCCGCCCGTTCACGTATACCGAGAACGGAGAGAGCAAAGGGTTCGAAGTGGAGCTGTGGAGAGCGATCGCGCAAAAAGCGAACTTGCCATACGAGCTTGTTCCGATGACGCAAGGGGAGCTGAACAAAGCCGTGAAATCCGGCCAAGTGGACATGGCGATCGCGGGGATGACCGTCAACAAAGCCCGCAAGGATAATTTTGCGTTTTCCGATCCGTATTTTCAGACCGGACTGGTCCTGCTTACCGCTTCGGACAACGAAGAGATCAAGAGCAAGGACGATCTGAAAGGAAAAATCATCGGAACCAAGAGCGGCTCGACCTCTTATATTTATGCCGGCGGAATCCAAGGCACCCAAGAGGTCCGGGGCTATCCCGATATCTCGGATGCTTACACCGATTTGAAAAATAAAAAGCTGGACGCGGTCATTTTCGACGAGCGCAACGTCCACCATTTCCTGCAGAACGACGGGGAAGGCAAAGTGAAGATGGTCGGGGAAGTGTTGAACAAAGAAAGCTACGCCGTTGTCACGAAAAAGAAAAACAAGCATCTCGGGAGAATCAACGGCGCAATCGAGGCTCTCGGCAAAGACGGAACGTACGAAGCGTTATACGTGAAGTGGTTCGGCAGCAAGCCTAAGAAGCTGCCGGGCCAGTAGTCCTTTCAGGCCGCGATCCGCGGCCTTTTTCATAATTCGAAAGCCAGCGCTTCGATCCGGTCCGACGGGTACACATGAGTGCCCGGGGTGCCGCGAAGCGCAGCTTCAAGCATGCCCTTAGCCACCGTTCGCGCGGCGATCGGCTTGTACGGCCGCAGCGGCCCACGCATGGCAAAGCCTGCGACTCGGGACAGAAGCGCAGCCATGCGCTCCCCGAAGCGGACCTCTTCCCGCTCGCCGAGCAGCAGCGAAGGACGGAAAATATGCAGCGACGGCAGCCCGAGCGCTCGGAGCCCCTCTTCGGTTTCGCCTTTGACCCGGCTATAAAAAAAGGCCGACTGCTTGTCCGATCCGATAGCCGTAACGACGAGAAATTGCGCGGCGCCTGACACGGACGCCAGCCGGCCGAGCTCCATCGGATAGCCGTAATCGACCTTGCGGAACTGCTCCTGCGTCTTCGCTTTCTTGATCGTCGTCCCGAGAGCACAGAACACGTCGGCGCCCTCGAAGCCGCCAGCCGCCTCGTCAGCCAGACGATCGAAGGAAATGACGCGTTGTTCGAGCTTCGGATGCCGGATTCCCGAGTCGGTTCGTACCAATGTGATCACCCGGTCGTAAGCGGAATGCTCCAGAAGCAAGCTTACCAGCTCGCGTCCGACAAGACCTGTGCTCCCTGCGACGATGGCATGCTTGGCCATAGTTTCGCCTCGCCTTCCTAAGGTTATCGAATTGCAGCAACAAAGCCGGCGACCCCCCGGAAGCGGCGCCGGCGACCTAAAAACCGTTCAACGGTAGGCCAGCAAAGCGACCGGACCGTTCGGATCGAGAATGTCCGCGACTTCCGTAAAAGGGATTTCAAACGTCGGAAAACCGTAGGCATACGGCGTATATTCGTATAGTTGAAAATAGATGCCAATGGCGCGGTCCGTCAAATAAAAATCTTGATCGGGACGGATCGAACGGAATTCCGCGATCATCGGAATGTCCTGCTCTTTGAACCTTCGGCGGATAATCGCCGACAGCCGGCGGACATAGTCGCTTCCCGGCTTGAACAAGTCCTTTAATTGATACTCCCTTCCGTCCCGCAAATTAAACGTCTGCGAGCTCTGGTAGGCGAGGCCGTGCGCCGCTCCCTGAGAGTATCCGTAGACGTCGTACAGCAAGCTGAGCAGGCCGTTTTTATGCAGTTTGACCTTATAGCTGCCCGATACCGTTCTGGTCTGATCCTGTACGTAGTCCTGCTTGCGGACCAGCTTGTAGATGGCATCCAGAATCGAATGATTGACGATTCGCTGGACAAGCCGGTTTTGAAGTCCCAGCACCTGCGGATATTTCACGTCAAGTCGGGGCTTCGTCAACCGGCGGGTCACGATGCGCTCCCGTCTTGCCCGTTCATATTCCTCCCATTCCACTGCGTCCCTGCCTCCTTAAGCGCCTCAAGGCCGATGAACCCAGTATATGCAGGCTTTCGCCCGGAGGTGAAAAGGCAGGTCCCGCTCCTGAACGCATGGCGTCAGATCAGCCGTCTCCCAGCGAGCCGGATTCCCATTCGACCCGGTTGCGGCCGAACTGCTTGGCCCGGTATAGCGCTTTGTCCCCTTCTTCGATCATTTGCTCCAGCGGCAGTTTCGCGTCCGCCCCTTCGGCCAAATCTGTGCACACTGCGCCGCCGATGCTAACCGTCAGCTCGATACGTATGCCGTCTGCCTCATAGGGCTCCGCGGCGACGGCCCGGCGGATTGTCTCCGCCAAGGCTCTGGCCTGCACGGTGTCCAAACGCAGCGCAAGCACCATAAATTCCTCTCCGCCATACCGGGCAGCTAATTCGTCGCCTCCCGTCTGCCTCTGCAGCACTCCCGCCACATGCCGCAGCACCCGGTCTCCGACCAAATGGCCATGCGTGTCGTTGACCTGCTTGAAATAATCGATGTCGATTAGCAGCACCGAGCAGGGATACCCCGCTTCCAAGGCCCGAAGCAGACGCTGGTTGCCGTTCTGCATCATATACCGGCGGTTGTACAGTTCGGTGAGCGGATCGATCATAGCCGACTCCTCAAGCAGCTTGACTGTCGTTTTCAGCTTACGGCTCATCAGGTTGTACGTATCGCACAGCTCCTGGAGCTCGGCAGGGGCGTGCCTGAAGACGGCCGGGTCGATGCGGTATCCGTATTGACCCTCCTTGATGATGCGAGTGCCCTGCAGCAAAAATTCGAGCGGACGTTCGATCCGCCGCGTAAGAATAACGATGCCGCTGAAGCTTAGCATCAGCGTGGCCAGCGTTATGGCGATAAAAACGAGCATCAGCCCGTACAAATTCGAATACAGTTCCTTCTTGCTCACTTCGCCTATCAGCAGCCAGCGGTGGCCGGCTATCCACTGGTAAGAACCGAATACGATGTCTCCCTTGTAGTTGGCATACGCCTCCTTCGAGACCGCCTGTACCGAGGCCCGGCGCGTAATGTCCGTCGAGATCGGCTGCGCGTTCTGGCGTACGTCGTCGATAAAGCGCGGCTTCGTCATCGGTACGCCGACCCGGTCGAGGAGGTAAAAGTCCGCCGTCTCCCCGGAATGCAGGGAACCTACCACTCGCTGAATCGTCTCCAGCTTGACCGAACCGAGCAGCAGCCCCGTCCATCGTCCCCCTTCGTCATAGGTCGGGGCGGAGAAAATAATGACCGGCTCGCCGGATGCTTTGCCGATGATGACATTGGACATCGACGATTTGCCCTGTTTCGCCGCCCAATAGTAATCACGCTCGTTGACCTGAAGGCCCATAGCCGAATAGGTATCCACTTCCGTGACACCGTCAGCGTTCACATAGGATAGCGAAGCAAAGTCTCGCTGCAATATGGTGAAATCGCGGAAAATTGCCTCCATCAAGGGCTTGTTCAGCGTTCTGACGGCCTCATCCTCGGTAAGCAGACGCATATCCAGCTCTCGCTCCTGCACCCACCGGTCGATGAACAACGTCTGCAGATTCAGCTTGTCCGACAAATTGCGCAGCGCCTCTGCCTGAGCTTCCTGCTGATACAATATATAAAAGGCGATGTTGATCGAAAGCCCGAGCATGAGAATGGCCAGCGCAATCCACAGACGAAAACGCTGCTTCACCGTCTGGGGCCGCATGAAGCGAATCATGGACCCTCTCCTCTCTCCCAAGGAATGTCCCCAACAAATTAACATTGTACAAACCTGTATTTTTTTTTATACTTTAGAATGCATTATTTGTTTCGGTCCGCCAGTATTTAACTTGACGTCGTAAGGAGAAATTGCTCGTGGAACTGCCCTCATTTGATATGATTTTGTTTCTTGTTATTGTCGGGTTCGCCGCAGCCTTCATCGATTCCGTCGTCGGAGGAGGGGGGCTCATCGCCGTTCCCGCGCTGATGTTCACCGGACTTCCGACCAATATGGTGCTCGGAACGAACAAGCTGGGGGGAACGCTATCCTCGTTAACCAGCACGGCCTCCTTTTTATTTTCCGGCAAAATTAACGGCAAGCTAGTGCTGCTCCTGTTTCCTTTATCCTTCATCGGATCGGCTCTCGGCACGTATACGATCCATCTGGTGCCGTCCACCTTCCTGAAGCCGCTGGTGGTCGGTCTGCTGATCGTCATTCTCATCTATACGCTGCTGAAAAAAAACTGGGACGGCTCGGGACAGCAGGTCCGGTTCACGTTCGCCCGCGGACTCGCGACGGCGGTATGCGCGTTCGCTTTGGGTTTTTACGACGGATTTTTCGGCCCTGGCGCCGGCTCGTTCCTGCTTTTTCTGTTTCTGATGCTGGGCTTTGATTTTGTGGGCGCTTCGGCCAATGCCAAGGTGCTCAACTTTGCCAGCAACGTCGCTTCCTTGGCGTCGTTTTTCTGGTTAAAGTCGGTGCATCTCGGCTACGGTCTGCCGATGGGCCTAGCCATGATCGCCGGCTCACTTGTCGGCTCGCAGGTTGCCATCCGTAAAGGCTCCAAGTACGTGAAGCCGCTGTTTATCGGAATTACCGCCATCCTGATCGGAAAGCAAATCTGGGATATGCTATAAACGCCGCAGAGAGGTCGTTACGCCTGAGGAAAACAGGCTTGCGACCTCTCTGCATAGCATTCGACATTTTCCTTCCAATCCCTCTTTTTCTCATCCGCCAAACACCATGCAGGTGGACAGATGATCCGTCGGCCAAATTTGCCTCTTCTGATTGCTAGTCAGCTCGGCGTACGGATCGCGGACCACATGCGGATCGCTCACCGGACGAAGGTCCTCCCATACACATTCCACGCCTTTCCCGCTCGCTTCCCCCGCATACATGCGGCAGCCGCTGCAAAAATTTTGTTTTTGCTCATCATCCAGCTTCACGACTCTATTCCGCAGACAGCAGTACACCCGGCCGTCCGAATCACTCAGATTGATATGTCTCACTTCTCTCATGTGCATGCTCCTTTCCGTTGAACGTTAAAAAGGTAATACCCATTATATATTCGGACGAACCGGGATATGTGTAATTTTTTTAAAAAAGTAGGTTGATCCGGGAGGAATGTTGGTCTATAATGAATTCAACCTAATTATCGTTAGTTAGGAAGGTGCTTGTTTATGACAGTTCACAAAATCAAGGCCTCCGCACTGCGGCTCTTCGCGCAGAACAGCTACGATGCGGTGCCGCTATCGGAAATCGCCAAGGAGGTCGGGATCAAGACACCTTCGCTCTACGCGCATTTCAAGAGCAAGGAAGAGTTGTTCCTGGCCGTCTACGACGATTGCCTGGCCGAGCACGCCTCCCGTGTCCGGCAATTGACCGAGAAGCTGACCGGGCTCGACACGGAGCAAAAGCTGCGGACGATTCTGTATGACGTGTGCCGCACCTACTTGCTGAGCGAGGAATACTCGACCTTTCTTAAGCGGACGATGCTGTTCCCGCCGAATGCGCTGCAGGAGGTGCTGCGCGAACGGTTTACCGCATCGGAGGAGCAGCTTACCGGGCTGCTGCAGAAGGTTTTCGAGGAGGGTATGGCTTCAGGCGTACTGCGACGCGAGCGTTCCGAGGATTTGATCGCCTCGTTCTATTGCCTGCTGGACGGTTCGTTCCTGCAGCAGTTCTATTACCGGCCAGACGACTGGGAGCATCGACTGGCAGCCGTTTGGGGAATCTACTGGAAAGGTATTGCGGAAGACAGAACATCCTAGAGGGGAGTGGATGAGTATGGCATGGGTTTATTTGACGATTGCAGGGGTTATGGAGGTCGTATGGGCGATCGGCTTAAAATATACGCAAGGCTGGACTCGGCTTTGGCCGAGCGTCGTGACGATCGTAGGGATGATTGTCAGCTTTTATTTTCTGTCTCAAGCGCTCAAGACGCTGCCGATCGGCACGGCTTACGCGATATGGACCGGCATCGGCGCGTTAGGTACGGTACTTGTGGGGATGTTTTTTCTGGGCGAGCCGCGCGATCTGCTGCGTGTACTCTTCCTGCTGTGCATCGTCGGCGGCATCGTGGGATTGAAGGTAACGGCCTAATCTCATACGACGTACGCCAAACGGCAAAGAGCCGCTGCTCCAAGAACGGAGCGGCGGCTCTATTGCTTCAGGACGGAATTCGGCGGCGCATGGCACAATGGCCGTGCGGACGGGGGCCGGTCTTTTCATGCTTCTTCCCTGATCTGGGAACAAGCCGCTTCCTTCGGCGGGAATACGCTGCGGATGGCCGACACGACTTCTCTGGCCATGTTCATGACCCGGAATAAGGAAGTGCTTTGCAGAATGGCGTATTTTTGCCCGGCATCCACATTGACGATCCCGGCAATCGAATAGTCGCCGACGTGCGGAAGCTGCTTGCCGACCGACTTGCCCGGCTCCAACGGCCGGTTGGACACCTGGTACCAGGCTAAGGAGGCGGCCTGACCGAGACAAGCGTCGATCGCAATCACGGTTTTCCCCTGCGGAATTTCATTCAGCCGCTCCCGCATGTTGCTTGCATCGAACGGATGGGCAAGCGTACCGACCACATGCGGATACCCCGCCTCCTGCAGCATCGTGCCGGCCAGCGGTCCGAGAGCGTCGCCCGTGGAGCGGTCTGTGCCGATGCACAGAAACACCAAATCTTCCGCCGTCAGGCCGCGCGTTCGAATCATACGCAAAAAATCGGGCAGCTCGGCAGCCTTCAGCTTCTTGCGGAATAACGGCTGCGCCTGCTCGTTCGTCATTGCGTTTCCCCTTTCCGTTGTTGTTTATATAGTAGCATACTGCATAGGAATACCGCTTTCAATATTTGTTCCTACCGCGCGAGACATGCTATAATTCGGACAAAGCAAGATGAGTGCAAGTACAGCTCAGAACCGGCGGAAGGCAGGGATCAACCCGATGGGGGTCATGGACATATGGGCGCTAGCGGCGCTTGCCTACTGGCTGTTCATGCTGTGGGACACGCTGCGGGCGCGGCAATGGATGCTGAAGCTTCCCCGCTCGGAGCCGGGACAAGCGGGGTGGAAAGCGGGCAGAACTTCTCAGGACGGCAAAGAGTCCGAAGCGCCCCTCGTCTCGATTATTATCGCGGCGAAAGAAGAGGAATCGTCCATCGTCGAAACGGTGAAGCATCTGCTCGGGCAAACGTACCCCCGGATTGAAATCATCGCCGTGAACGACCGGTCGCAGGATACGACCGGACGCAAGCTGGATGAGCTGCGGCGGTGGTCCGAGGGACGGGCCGGCATCGCGGTGCCGCTGCGGGTCATTCACATTACGTCGCTGCCATCCGGCTGGCTTGGCAAAAATCATGCGCTGTATCAAGGCTATTTGCAGGCGCGGGGCAAATATTTGCTATTCACGGACGCCGACGTGCAGTTCGAGCCGCAAACGGTTGAGGATGCGGTCCGCTTCCTGCAGGAGCAGCAGGCCGATCACGTGACGCTGGCCCCCCGGATGCTTGTACGAGGCTTATGGCTTCGGACGTTCGTGCAATTTTTCTTTTTTACGCTCAGTCTTTACATCCGCCCTTGGCGGGGGAACGACGACTTCCAGAACCGGCACGGGATGGGGATCGGCGCCTTCAATCTGATCACAAGACAGGCGTATGAACGGATCGGCACGCACCAAGCCATCGCGCTGCGGCCGGACGACGATCTTCAGCTCGGCCGGAAGGTCAAGGAAGCCCGGCTCCGGCAGCGGCTCGCCTCCGGCACGGAGCATATTGCCGTCGAATGGTATACAAGCCTCGGGGAGGCCATTCGCGGTCTGGAGAAAAACTTGTTTTCGGGCTTCGGCTACCGTTTAAGCTTCGCGTCTCTCGGCGTGCTGGGTCAGCTTGCGCTGTTCCTGTTCCCTTGGGCAGGCATGCTGCTTCTGTCCGGCCCGGCGGCTTGGGGCTTCGCTCTGTCGGTCGCGCTGATGCTCGCCGTCTATTTTCTGCTGATCCGCTCGATCACCGGAGAAGGCGGATTCGAGGCGCTGCTGATGCCTCTGAGCGTCGTTCTGTTATGCTATATCGTCACCCGCTCGGTCTGGCTGACCTTGAAACAAGGCGGGATATATTGGAGAGGCACCTTCTATTCCTTAAAGGAGCTTAGGCGTATGAAAGCCCGCGATGGTTCCGATTGATTCGCGCTTGTGTTTCCGGTCCGCATATTTCCCAATTTATATAAAAGGAGCTTGTCAACATGATCTTGGAAGTCATTGCCACGAGCGTGGCCGATGCTATTATTGCCGAAAAAAACGGAGCGGGACGAATCGAGCTCATTTCCGGCATCTGCGAAGGCGGCGTAACTCCAAGCTATGGACTCATCGAACAGGTTGTCGCTTCGGTCAGCATTCCCGTCAATGTCATGATTCGCCCGCACAGCAATTCGTTCTGTTACGACGAATGGGACCTCGAAACGATGCTGACGGATATTCGGACGGTACGGCGTCTCGGCGCCGCCGGAATCGTAACCGGCTGCTTGACGCCGGAACGCAAGGTGGATACGGAGCTGCTCGAGAAGCTGCTGGCCGAGGTCGGCGAATTGTCGGTCACCTTTCACCGGGCGATTGACGAGACGGACGATCTGGAGGGCACGCTGCACGTACTCGCCCAATATCCGCAAATCCACCGGGTGCTGACGTCCGGCGGCAAGCCGAGCGTGCTGGATGCCCGGGACGAGATTCTCCGGCTGCAGGCCGTCGAGCTGTCGCATCCGATCGCCATTCTCGCAGGTAGCGGGCTCAACCTCCAATCGCTGGCCTCGTTTATTCGGGATACCGGCGTACGTGAGGTACATATGGGCACTGGCGTGCGCCGCGGGAACCGCGCGCAGGATACGGTCGATCCCGAGCTCGTGCGGGTAGCAGCGGATATCGTCGCTGGATTTTCCAAGTAAAGACGCTTCGTGTAATCGTCACAGCCGTACGGCATAAGCCGGACGGCTTTTTCCTATGCCCTTGCCTTAGAACCTTCCTCCCCCAAGCGCTCCCTCCCTCGTCCCCTCGACAAACTGCGACGACAAGAGCTATCTTTTTTCGAATCAGGCTAGTTCGAAGTTACCATTTTATTCGAAGCTATTGAAAATAGGAGTCTCATCCTGTAGCCTTAATATGAATAAGGAAAATATAGTTATTTATTCTATTATTTAGGTTTAAAACTTTTCTGCGATTGAACGGGTGGCCACCTTTCAATACATAACAACAGGACATGACAAAACGAACTTTTTGTCGGAGGTGTTGTGTGCCATGGAAAAAAAACGGTTTGAATGCGGCGGCCGCAGAACGTCACTACGATACGGAAAATAACCCTATTCTGATCGGCTACTGGAATCCGAATGAGTGCGGCCGCAACAAGAAGGACACGTACGCCCGGCATACGATCGGTGAGCTGCAAAATTCCTCCGGCCGCTACGGCAACGCCACCTGGTATAATACGTCGGGAAAAAATGCGCTGCCTTACCGAAACGGCTCCAGCACAACAGGGCAAAATAAGGTCGATGTCAAAATGAACATCAACTTCACCATCCGGGATGTGGATAAGAACAAGGCGTCGACGATCAAGCGCAACGATTTCGGTCCGAACCAATGCCCGGGCAGCCGCTACGCGAAGGTCATCGCCGACCTGGACAAGACCGTGTTTAAAGATCTTCACGGGAACACGAGCGACGGCGTGTTTTACTCCAGAACTTTGGTGCCGTTGGAAAACTGGAATCCGTAATATTTTTTTGCGAATGGTTTACGATTATTTTCAGGCTGGGGTGGAATTATGGGGTCTGCGCAAACGGTAAACCGCTTCCATATTATCGCGTTAATTTTAATTCTTATTGTCGGTCTTTCGTGGATCGTGCACCTGTTGATCACAAGCTACCAGGGTCTGAAAGGCGTTCAAAACTATAAAGGCTGGCTTGCGGGCATTACGGCCGACGGAACGGGGAGCCTGCTTGTCGCTTTTCATCCGGAGCAGGCAGAAAGCAAGACGATTTTAAAGCTGCCGAACGTGACTCCAGACAATTTCGGGGTGATCTGCCCAAACGGGACAAAAGCCGCCTACACCCAATGGAACGAGCAGCAGACGGTCAGGTATCTGGTTGTTCAATCGCTGACGAGCGCCAAGCAGCACGTATTTTTCGATGACCTCCCTGCGATGAACGAGATCAAGACGATCTCGTGGTTCCCCGATCACCGGAGGATTTTGTTTGTGAAAAGCGACCAAACCACTCATGTCAACCAAGAGATCAGCATGTTGGATACGGGCAGCGGAAAGGTCGAGACCTTGGTCAAGGGCGGAATTCGGCTGGTCAAGCGAGCGGAAGAAGAGAACGGGGAAGAACGGATGAAGTTTTATATGACCCAAGACGAACTGGATCGAATCGTTCAATCGTACGGAGGGAAGCCCGTTCCGCTCGACGACGCCGGAGGGTATTTGATGGTCGAGTTTGCCGCACCGGTCCTTTCCCCCGACGGGAATCGGATCGTGTACAGCGCCACGTTGAACCGCAATTATGCCAAAGGAGAAAATGTTCCGCTATGGCTGGCCTCAAGCCTATGGGTTTACGACCTGACGAGCGGTCAAAATAAAATGATCTATTCCCCTTCCGACCGTTCGGCCGTCGGGAAAGCCATCTGGACGTCGGACGGCAGCCATGTTGCCTTCATCAGCTATACCGGGGCCAACGGGGAAGGCGGAGCGATTGAATATATGGACCTGGCGAGCGCGAAGGTCAAAACGATTTTCCCGCCGACTGCCGAGCATCACAATAACGTGAACCTGATTGCGCTGGACCGCAACGAAATTTCCTTTATTTCCGCGCCGAAGTCCGGGAGCTTGAAGAATGCGAAAAGGTGGATTTTGAACCCGGAAACAGGAGAAACGCGGTTGATGCCGGTTCAATTGAAGGGGCAGAACGCGCTGCTGCGAAATTTTTCAAACGTACAGTAGGGTAATTTAAAAACACAAAGCGCTGAAAGCCCTTCTGCCGGGCTTTCAGCCGATCACGCTGGAGCCCTTCCCGAGAAGGCCGGCCTATTTTCGCTACTCCTTCACGGCTCCCGCGCTCAGGCCGGACTCGACCTTTTCCTGAAACAGCAAGTAGATGACAATGGTCGGAATGATCGTGAGAATGATGCCTGCGAACGTCGGGCCCATCTGCGAGCTGCCCCGTTCCCCTACGAAGGACATCAGCGCCATCGAAATGTTGAACATGCTCCGGTCATTGACCATAATGACGTTCCATATCAAATCGTTATAAATATCGAAAAAGGCCAGGATTCCTGCTGTCGAAATGGCAGGCATAGACAGAGGCGTCAAGATCCGAAACAGCAGCGTCGCCGGGCCGCAGCCGTCCATGACCGCCGATTCGTCGATTTCCTTGTTAATTCCTTTCATAAAGCCGGTAATTAAAAATATCGTGAGCGGCAGTTGAAATGTCGCGTACAGCACGATCATGACGAAATAGTTGTTAAAGCCGTTGAACGAGCCGATCATCCGGGAAATCGGAATGACGAGAGAATAGACGGGGATCATCAGCCCCATGATGAAATAAATATATAAGGCGCCGTTCCACCTCAGCGAGATCCGGGTCAAGATAAACGACGCCATGGTTCCCAAGACCAAGGTCAAAAGCGTGCCTGCGATCGCGTAAATGAAGGAGTTCCATACGGCTTTATCAATGTGTGCGGTGACAAAAGCGAGCTTGTAGTTGCTCCAGCGCCATACCTCGGGCAGCGAAAAGACGTTATTGTATATTTCCAGATTGTCCTTGAGCGAAGAAATCACCGAAAAAAACAACGGATACATAAAAATTACCGCGCAAAGCGTAGAAAACAAGTATGCCGGAATTTTATACGAGCGAAGCGTCATGTTCCATTTCACCTGCCTTTATTTCATCGTCTTCGTGTTCATCAGCTTGTTAAGTATGATCGTGGATAAGAGTGCCGCCACGATAATAAAGGTGCCGATAGCGTTGCCCATCCCGAAGTTGTTGTATTTAAAGGACTCGTAATAGAGCAGCGTGGTAGGCACATCCGTGGCGCCGTTCGGTCCTCCGCCGGTCATGACGAAAATTTGCCCGAACACGCGAAGCGATTGCGTCACGGCAAGGATCGAGAAAATTTTCAGCGTCTCCTTCATCATCGGCACGGTAATGTACCAGAGCCGTTTAAAACCAACCGCTCCGTCCATGGCCGCCGCCTCGTACAATTGCTCCGGAATCGCGACCATACCGCTGGCGAAAATGATCATGTTCAGCCCGCAGTAAATCCAGGCGTTGACCACCACAACGACATAGATCGCAATGGCCGGTTCGCCGAGCCAATCGTGGGTCAGCGAGCTTGCGCCGATCGCAGAAAGCACCATGTTGACGAGGCCGCCCTCCCCTTTGAGCAAAAACTGCCACATCAAGCCGACAGCCGTGAGCGGGAGCACGGAAGGCATAAAGAAGGCAATTTTGAAAAAGCGTCTTCCCTTCATCTTGCTGGTGACGATATGCGCTAGAGCGAAAGCGATCGGCAAGATCAGCACGAACGAGGCTAGGATAAACACGCCAATATTTTTGAGCGAACGGTAAAATTCAGGCTTTTGAAACATCGCGATGTAGTTTTGCAGCCCGACATATTCCAAGGCAACGTTCTTGATGCCGTTCCAGCTAAAAAAGGACATGTAAGCCGTCTGAAAGATCGGCACGATGAACGCCAGCGTATATAACAAGAGCGCCGGCAGCAAAAAAACGGCTGCAATCAAATAAGGCTTTCGGCCGACCATGTTGTTCCCCTCCTCAGAGCTTTCCGTAGGAAAGCCGGAGCTTGTCAAGAAAGATGGAAAAACAGGTAATAGAGGTTATGAGGGGACGGGGTATCTACTTCCGGTCGCTGCTCCACCCCGCAAAGTGAAGTTGAAACAGGGGAGCTTAGTCCGAGTACTTTGCGGGGACCCCGGGTCTGCAGGAAATCTTAATTGGAAGCTGCTTAGCAGCGGATATTTCCCGCAGACAAAGGCGAACGCTATCGCTCCTCCAGTAGATACCCCATCTCCGCATGTATCTCTATTCTTGTCAAAGCCACTTTCTTAACAGCCTCAAGCTTTCCATCGGAAAGCTGGCTTTTTCATAATTACTTTACTTTTCCGCGAGGAAAACTAGCTTTTGTGGTTCAGCAATTCTCCAATAATAGTAGGTGGGGTATATCCCGGAAGAGTGCAACGTCCGCCTTTGAACCCCGCGAAAACACCTCTACTTTTAATCAAAACTTTCGCGGGGTTCAAGAGTGGCTGGAGGGATATACCCCACCGGACTATGACGGAGAATCAAAACAATGCGAAGTTGGTTTTCCGCCGCCTACTTCTTATTCGATTCGACAAAGCTCTGAATCGTATCCGCCGTTTTTTGCGGAGGGTTGCCGGCGAACATGCCTTGGACTTCGTTGCGCACCTTGTCCTGCAGCTGCATGATCGGGCTATACTCCTCGATCTCGCCTTTGAAGTCTTTGGCGGTGCTTTGCGCCTTAACGTACTCTGCGGTGACCGGATCGACCGGAGCCGAGCCCGAATCCATTTTGACCGGATAGACGCCGCCCTTCGTTTCCGTGAGGAAATACTTGAATGCATCGACGGAGGTCAGGAACTTCAGCAGCTTGATCGTAGCGTCTTTTTTCGCGCCTGTGACATCCTTGGAGACGGAGTAACCCCCTGCACCGCCGAACCAGTTGTCCTTGAATTCCGGCTTGTCTTTGTAGCCCGGGAACGGAATAACTCCGATTTTGTCGGCGATGGGAGAAGCGGCGATGGAGGAAATCGCCCAGACGCCTTCGAACATCATCGCGCTCTTGCCGCCGAGGAACATGCTTGTAATCGCGTTGCCGTCGGTCGTGACCATGTTTTTGCCGAAAATGCCTTTGTCCTGCCAGTTTTTCATCGTTTGCAGCAAGGAAACCATATCGGGATCGTTCCACTTCGCTTTGCCGCTCATTAAGTCTTCCGTTTTCTGGAAGCCGTATTTTTTCAGCGCCAGATTCGTCAGCAAGTGGCCTCCGCGGAAGTTGTCTTTGTCGGCCATCGCCATCGGCACAACATCGATCGCTTTGAATTTGTCGGCGACCGCCTCGAAGTCCTCGATCGTTTTCGGCGGCTCGGCGCCGATTTTTTGGAACAGCTCTTTGTTATAGTAAATCGCGACGCTATAGAACTCGTTCGGCACGCCGTACGTTCCGGGCAGGTCTTTGTATTTCCATGTGTCGAACAGCGGCAGGAACGAGTCGGCCCACGCTTTATCTTCTTTCAGGACGGGATCGAGGTCCATCGCGATATTTTTGGCGTAGTCTTTAAATGCCACTCCGCCGTAGTTCATCCAAATTTCCGGGACGCTGCCCGTCGCCACGGCCGTTTTGAATTTATTGTTGAAGGCGGCCTCGTCGTTCAACGATTCGTCGACTACCGTAATATCCGGGTTCTTCTCCATAAATTGCTTGAGCAGGTTTTGGAACGCCACGGACTTCGGATCGGTACCGGAGATACGCGTCAAGATGCGGATGCTGACTTTGTCGCCGCCTTTGCTGTCGCCCTTGGAACCGGCATTGCCTTGAGCGGCGTCATTCGAACCGCAGCCGGCCAGCAGGCTTGAAGCGGCGAACAGCGATGCCAGCCCCAGTGTAAGCGCTCTTTTTTTCATGTGTTAAGCAACCTCCCCATTTTATGTTTTGATCTCAACTGCTGTTTGTCTGTTCGACATAGTGTCATTATAAAGGGCGCCGCGCACCGCATGAATGCAATATCTTTACGCCACCGGGAATATTTTTAACATTCCGTGAACATTCCATGCAAAAAAAGACCGCACCCGTTCGCACAGCGGCACAATGGGGCCGTCTTCGATAAAATCATTCGCGGGAATCGCTGCCGGTAAACCGGGAAGGCGGCACGCTGAAATGCTTTTTAAAGCATTTGCTGAAGTAATGCGGGTCGTTGTAGCCGACGGATTCGGAGACGAACAGCAAATTTTTGCATCCGTTCTCCATCATTTCCTTGGCCTTGTTGAGCCGCCTCCTCGTCATGTATTCCACAACGGAATAACCGGTTTCGTTCTTGAAAATACGGCTCAAGTAGCTCGGATGAACGAAAATGCTTTTGGCAATCGCGTTCAAGTCGAGGTCCGGGTCGGCATATTGCCCGTCGATAAACTGCTTGGCCTTATCCACGAGCTTGGCCGGCGTCGACTGCTTCAAGCTGTGCGTCTGCTCTAGCACCCGGCCGAACAGCGCCGCCGCCCAGTCCGCGATCTCCTCCATCCGCTCCAGCTCGTCGACCAGCCGCACCGGATTGAACGTATCGCCCCCGTAAAACGTCATATCCAGCTTGCTCTCCGCGGCGTACAGATTCAGCGTCGCCACAAGCTCGTAGACGGTCATGTACAGCGTATCCAAAGACAGCTTTTGCCGCACGATCCCCTCCAGCCATTGGCGCAGCTCGTGCTCCACCGCCGCCTTGTTGCCCAGCCTGAGCTGGACCATCAGCGTCTCCCGGATAAAGGACAGGTCCGCTTTCAACGCGGGCTTCGGCAAGCACTCGAACGGGATCACCCGGTCGCCGCCGAGGACAGTACGATGCTTGCACGCCAGAACCGCCTCCTTATACGACTGTGGAATGCCGCCGGGGCCTTGCGCAATATGGCCGATGCCGGCCGTCACGGTAAACTTCAAGAACCGTCGTACCGCTTCCACCGCTTCCGCTCCCCGCCGCTCCAGCCACTCCTTCTCCCGGCTGCCGCCATCATGCGGATGCACCAGCAGCACCGTCCGGTCGTCGTCATCCAGCGTCAGCTCACACGCCCGAAGCCCGCCGAACAGCTCGCCGACGATATTGAATACGGCGAACCGCTTCCAGGGCGGCTGCTCCTTCCCGTCTCCCGGAGATTTGTCAATGGAGAACACCATGACAAGCAGCGCATCGTTCCGCAGATTCGGGCAAAACTGCCGCCATTTGTCCGGGCTGTGGTCGGACCCCCCGGGTCCGGTGCCATCCAGCAAGCTTTGGATGAAGGTCCGGCGCAAAATCGTATTGCTTTCCCGGACGCTCTGCCTGAAATCCTCCTGCTGCGAATGCCGTGCCATGTCCTCCCGAATCTTGGCCGACATCACGGTTAATACCTGCGTCAGCTCCTCCATGTTGACCGGCTTCAGCAAGTAATCGGACACGCCTGCCTGCAAAGCCGTTCTTGCATAGTCGAAGCTCCCGTAGCCGGTAAGGATGATGATGCGAAGCTCGGGAAACCGGTGCTGCGCCGCCTTTGCGAACGCCAGGCCGTCCACGATCGGCATGTTAATGTCGACGATCGCCAGCCGGACCGGCGCATGCTCAAGCAGCAGCAGCGCCTCCTCCCCGTTCTCGGCCTCCCCGGCGATCTCGAAACCGAGCTCCTGCCAGTCGACGCCGACCTTCAGCCGTTCCCGGATCAAATATTCGTCATCGACGATCATCGCTTGAATCATGCGGTATCCCCCCGTTCTCGATCGCCGGCAGTGTTATGCGGACGGTCGTTCCTTCCCCGGGCACGCTGTCGATCTCCAGCCCGTATTCGGGACCGAAATAAAGCTTGATTCGCTCGTCGGTGCTCTTCAGCCCGAAGCTTTTTGTCCGGTAATGCCCGGGGTCCGGCTTCAAAATTTGCCGCAGCCGCTGCGGCGTGATGCCGACACCGTTATCGCTTACCTCGATCTGCACCTTGCCGTCCAGAACATGCGCTTGGATGCGGATCAGTCCTCTTCCCCGTTTGTTTCGGAGCCCGTGATTGATCGAATTTTCCACAATCGGCTGCAGCAGCAGCTTGATCGTCGAGTACTTGTACACGTTGTCGTCAATCTCGAAACGGGAATCGAGCCGGTCGCCGTAACGCACCTTCAAGATTTCCAAGTACGTTTGCGTAATGATGATTTCATCTTCCATGGTGATGATGTGACTGCCCTTGCTGAGCACGCCCCGGTAAAACAGCGCCAGCTGGTTCACAATGTTCACGATATCGGCATTCCGCTTCAAATCGGCAAGCGCGCAAATGCTCTCCAGCGTGTTATACAAAAAGTGCGGATTAATTTGCGACTGCATGACGGCGAGCTCGTACTCTTTTTTCTTCTTCTGCTCTTCCACCATGTTTTCCATGAGCGTTTTGGTGCGGACGACCATTTTGTTAAACTCTCTGGCCAAGGCGCCAATCTCGTCGCGCTCCTTCAGTTCGAGCCAGACGTCGAGGTTGCCCTCCTGCACGCTTTTGACCGTTTTCTTGATCTGGTTCAGCGGCCTCGTAATCGATCTGGCGATAAGAATGGTCAGGATGATGGCCGAAACGACGAAAATGAGGCTTAAATAAAAGGTTTTTTCCATCAAAATCTGATTATCGCGGGTAATCTCCTTAATCGGTACGATTCCCACAATAATCCAGTTCAAGCGCGGATAGGTGCGGGCCACGACCAGATTGTCCTCGCCGTTCAAGCTGAACGTCCGGCCACCCTCATGCCCGATCACCCAGGAATAATAAGGCTCCTGGCCGATGGAAGCGTAAAGCCGGCTTTTGTCGCTGTGCGAAGCGATTGTACCCTGCTTGTTGACGATAAAAATTTCGCCGCTGTGCCCAATATTGATATGGGCGTATTGATCGGCGATGTACCGCTCGTCGATGGAAAGCTGGATCACTCCAAGGGGACTCCCGTCCTTGGCGGTGTTGAATTTTTGAAGGAGCGAGACGACAGGGTGAGTCCCCCCTTCCTTCTCGTAGTTGCTTTTGGCCGTATCCTTCCATACGGGTCCGTAAGTCGAACCTGAGAATGCCCGGACATATTCGTCATTGACGTTCCGGACGTTCTTGAGCCCTCCGGAATCATACAGGTGGCCGTTGCGGTCGTAGATGAGCATAGCGTCGACGAACGTCTTGGCATCGACGATATCGGCGAGGGCGTTCGAAACCTCAACCGAACGGTTGTAATTTTCCAGCGGGTCGGAGGTGGGCGGGGCGCTCAGGTAGCGCTGTACGCTGTTGTTCGTAATCGCGATTTTGGAGTAGTTTTCCGAGTTGTCGAGGATGATCTCCAGCTTCTCCGAGACCAGCCGCAAATTTTGCTCCGTATTCTCGATCGCTTTGTCGATCAGTATAGCGGACGAGACACGGTACGTAAAAACGGACAGCAAAATCAGCAGCAAGGACAGGACGGTCATAAACGAGCGCGTGATCTTTTTATTGACGGAAAGCGAGTAATAATAGTCCAGTACGCGGTTTTTCATAGCTGTCAGCAAGCCCCGTCACCTCTTCCGCAGTAAGCGCTATCAGAGTTTCATTATAGGACAAAACGGAGGTGCATTGGAACACCTCCGGATTGGTAAAACGTTGAAGTTGTCTTAGTCTTGCAGATCGATGACGACCATCTGATGGCATTCGAGCTCGGGCAGCGTGTACTCGATGCCTTCGGCGCCCGGTCTGTAATCGAGCGGCGTCCCTTGCGGGGCCAGATACACGCCCTTCACCCGCCGTCCCGGCAACCGAAGCTTCACGTCGATGTTATAGAGCGGAACGATGTCTTCGATGATCTCGACGCCGTCCCCGCGCTTGACCGGCACCGCGTACAGCAGATGGTTCACGAGACGGCGCTCGACCTGCTGCTCCTGCAGGGTGACGACCCCTTGGGCGGGCAGGCTCGTTGTCAGCGTCTTGTGCGGCAGCAGCCGGTCCAGCGCGTAGAGCACGGTTTCCTTCAGGAAAAGGCTGCCCTTCGTCGCGTAGTCCTCAAAGACGTTCCAAGCGATGTAAATGCCGCTGGCGCCCTCCACCATTCCCGGGCCGCCGTCGTTCATCGAGCTGGGCGTATGCTGGTGCGACGAGAACGTGAATACTTCCCGGTTAAAATAAGGATCTTCGCGCCGCCCCAGCTCGGTTCCGCCATCCAAAGCGATCTTCTGCCCCGCGGCGTACATGACGAACGAAGCCTCGCCAAGGCTACGCAGCGGAAACTTCGGGCGGAAATAATCCGGCTTGAACGGATTCTCGCCGACCCGCCGCACGCCGAAATCGATGGCGAACTCGCGCTCCTCCGCATCCAGGCCGGACTTGCCCGAAGCGAGCAGCTTCCCGCCCTGCCGGAGAAATTGCTCCAGCTTCACGCGCAGCCGGTCCGAGATCAGCACGTAATCCGGCAGTATAATGACTTTGTATTGGTCGAAATCAGCGTCCGGATCGATCACGTCGAACAAAAATTTGCCTTCTAGCAGCATCCGTACCGCCCCGGCATCGGAATTGCCCGTGAACATTGCGCCGCCCATTTTGTCCACGCCGACCGATTCGACGGACAGCAGCCCGATATCAGCGATCGCCGTCGTGTCCGCGCACCACGCTTCCTTCCGCTCGACCTCGGCATACGCTTGGCCGATCAGCTCGTAAGTGGCCGGGTCCATCAGCCCTTCGGGATGCAATTGATCGCCGATGGAGCAGCGAGCCCCGTTCGCCAAGCTGAGCGCCGTTTCGTAGCGCAGCGCATTCGGATGCTTGTAGCCGCCGAACTCGCCCCAGAACGTGTGGAACTTGCCGGTCATGCCGAGGAAATCCATGCCGAGCGGCTGCACATAGCGGGCCGACAGCGGAAAATGATCGTAGCCCCACCCGCCGGTCGGCAGCGATTCCAGCTCCAGGTGCGTATTCATCGCCGCCAAGTCCCGGCGTCCCTGCGAGATATGCCCCGCGTTATGGAATATCGGCATCTCCGGCTTGATCGCATGGATCGCTTCGCGAATCCGCTGCGTGTAATTCGCATAAATCCGCTCGCCTTGCTCGACAACGTGCCGCTTCTCACGGGGGTCTTTTCCTTCCCGACGCAGCATGGCTACGCAGGTATGACAGTAGCAGGTGCGGACGCCGACGATGTCGAGGAAAATCCCGTCGGCATCGTACTTGCGTACGACCTCCTCCACCTGGCCGATCATCAGATCGAGATAAGGCGAATTCAAGCAAAACTGGTGATACCCCGGCGTCATGAACCCTTTGACCCAGTTCGTCTGGTCGTTCTCGTCCCGCATCAGCCACTCGGGATGGACGCGCGCCAGCTTCTCGTCGAAGCCGACCGACAAGTAGACTGGCGTCTTCACGCCGATCTCGTGCGCCGCTTCGATCTGCGCGCCGAGCAGGTCGAAGTCGAGATGCGGGTGAATCTCGTTCGTCTCGGAAGGAAAATACGCCCAGCCGTGGTGGCATTTTGCGAAGACGGTAATCGAGTCGACGTGCCCCCGCTTGAGCATTTCCTGGAACTGCGGCTTGGAGAACTTCCGCCCGATATGCGGGATCATTTCAGAGGTGTGGAAATCTAAGTGTACTTGTCGGAATCGCATCGTTTGGCGACCTCGCTTTCTTGGTATAGGTGAGTTAAGCCGCTGTGCGGCTTTATTCATCGGGTGGTCTAGTCGGCGTGTTCCATCGCCTTCCAGCCTCCTGCGCTTTTTCTTTTGTCGGGGTTATTGTATCATTAGGACGTTGGGAATGTATTTGAAAGGCCTTCCATCGATTTGTACAAAATTCCGCTATTCGCGAGAACCTGACGCCCGGAGGAACCCGAGATGAAGGATTTGGCAGACATCGCTCCGTTTGTGCGTTCGGCGGCTCCTTATACGTATAACGGCGGCGAGCATGAAGGAACAAGAGTCGGCTATACGTTCGCTTATCACCTGTTTCTGGACGGCCGCGGAGATGTCATCGTGGACAACGTCATGTATTCCGTGGAAAAAGGCACCCTGATCTTCATCCGCCCGGGACAGGTGCATTCGTTTCATCATAAGCCCGGCTTTCCGCTCGATTCCTATAACATTTACTGCGATTTATGGGAGCGGCATCCGGTTCCGGAGCCGCGCTTTGCCTTTTATCCCGATCCGCCCAACCGGTCGATGTTGACTCGGCAGGAAGCCTGCCCCGAACTGGACAAGTTTCCGACCAAAATGTCGCTGAGCCCCCACCCGCACCTGATTGAACTATTTGTACAAATCGCCAGATCGGAGGACGCCCCTTTTTATGCGGAAGCGATCACGGGATCGCTGATGCGCGCGTTTCTGCTGCGTTGGTTCAACAGCATCAAAAGCGCTGCACCGAACGATTACCGCATCCTGCAAATTATGGAGGAAATGGAGCGCCATCCGGAGCGCCGCTACTCGTTCGAGGATTGGTGCCGCAAATGCCGGCTGAAAAAGTCCTACTTTTACAAGCTGTTCAAGCAGGAAACCGGGATGACCCCGAAGGATTACCTGCTGCGGATGAAGATGAAAAAAGCGGCCAATTTGCTGCTGGAAAGCCGGCAGTCGGTCACATCCATCTCGGACAACCTTGGCTACGATTCGATCCATTATTTTTCCAAGCAGTTTGCCTCCTTTTACGGCATTAGTCCGACAGCTTTCCGCAGCCGGAACAGTCTGCCGCGGGATTCGGGCTAGCGGCCGGCCGAAGCTCGCCAATTTTGGGCTCCATCACGTGCTCCAACAGGAAGGCCATACACCGATTGACCGATGCTTTGATATAGTGAAAAACCTCGTCGTGCCGCAGAAACTCCAGTGGCTCATGCGCTGCCGTTTCGTCATAATCGAAATCTTTATCCAAATCGTCCAGCAATGACGCAACGGATTCCGCACTGATTTCGTCCATGATCACTTCGGGAATCGGATGCGGGTTCCGCTGCAGCCCATATCGCGCAATAATGACACCGTTAAGTCTCCGAAAGTCTCTGTAGCTCATGTTCCGCACCTCGCTCCGTTCCTCCGCCGACAACGACCGCACTTTTTGAAAATACATATCCGCCGACCACACTTCATCCGCAATCAAATGACATAAATAGCCCAAGTAAAAAGGCTCCCGTATCCGCTCTTTGTACTTTTCAACAAACCTCAGGTAGTTAATGCGGCGTCTCCCCGTTGGCTCTCTTTCGACAAAGTGGGTAACCTCTTTGGTATGGTTCATTTCATGAAGACCGTCCGGCGCAAGCCCGCCAAGCAAAAAATCGCTGTGGTCTTCGATGGAAAGCTTTTGTGCAATCCGATGGCCTATGCAGTAATGCATGATTCTCGAGCCCATGCTCCCTCTCTCCTTCTCTCTCGTCTACAATGCTATCGTCTCCTTTTCTTCCATTTACTTCAATTGCATTTGGATGATGAATAGCTGATAATTAAATTACTTAACTATTCACCTTGCCTTATGATTCAGGCAGACAATCGGACGGGTAATGACGACTATCTACGGCCTGATGGCTAAGGGATCGCTAGACGCGCCGTTACAAAATCTTAACACCAAGACCTATTGTCCTGCGCTACAATGAATCTCACAGGCTAGGAAAGGGAGGGAAGCTCATGAATTTCACACTGAAGCAACTGAAGTATGCGCTCTTAAGTCTGCTGCTCACGTTTGCTCTGATTGTGACCTACCAGCATGTGCAGCCGCTCTGATTCCGATACATGTATACAATTAATCATGATATAGCTTGGTAAGGACCGGGGGATTCCTCCGGTCCTCTTCGTCGTTGCGTCCCTCTTTTCCCAGTGTTCCCTGAATTTAAGATGTTGTTAAGAATTTCCTCCGCTAGTTATTAAGATGTCCCGGCTATACTGAGCTTCGATAGGAAGGATATCGTACGGAGGGGATACGGTTTGAACAGGCAGGCAGAACATGCTATAGAAAAAAAGCGCCCGACGGAACAAACGGGTTCCGGGGCATGGAGGGACCGGCCGCCCGTAGTGCAGATTCGCGGGCTTACGAAGACGATCCGGGGAAAGGCGATCGTCAACCGGCTCAATCTGGAGGTGCGGGCCGGCGAAATATTCGGTCTGCTCGGCCCGAACGGCGCAGGGAAAACGACGACCATCCGCATGATCGTCGGTCTCATCGGCATGTCGGGCGGGGAAGTGCTGATCGACGGCCTCAGCGTCAAACGGCAGTTTGAAGACGCTATGAAGCGCGTCGGGGCTATTGTCGAAAATCCGGAGATGTACAAGTATTTGTCCGGCTACCACAATTTACTGCATTTTGCGAGGATGCATGAGGGCGTGACAAAAGCCAGAATCGACGAGGTCGCTGAACTGGTGGGCTTGAAGGAGCGGATTCGCGATAAGGTGCGCACCTATTCTCTCGGGATGCGCCAAAGGCTGGGCGTCGCGCAAGCGCTGCTGCACCGTCCGAAGGTGCTTATCCTCGACGAGCCGACCAACGGTCTGGACCCCGCCGGTATCCGGGAGCTGCGCGATTATTTGCGGCAGTTGGCCCGGACGGAAGGACTGGCGATTATCGTTTCCAGCCACCTGCTGTCCGAGATGGAGCTCATGTGCGACCGGGTCGCCATCATCCGCCAAGGCGAGTTGATCGACGTTCGTCCGGTACGGGAGCTGGCCGCCGGGCCCTCGGACGCCAAACTCCGCGTCGTGTTCGAGGTGAACGAGCCGGCAAGCGCGCAGTTGCTGCTCGCCTCCTCGTATCCGGAGGCAGCCTTCGAGTGTACCGGTCCGGAACGCGGCGGGACGCCCGAAGGCGCTGTCGAAGGCAGGCTCGCCAGACGGGGCATCCCCTCCGCTCTGCGCACGCTGGTGCAAGCCGGCATCGAAGTGTACGGCGTCCGCAGTTCGGGCCGGACGCTGGAGGAACAATTTTTGGAGCTGACGGGAGGGGAGCGGCATGCTTAGGCTGATGCCTTTGGTGCAGAACGAATCGATGAAAATTTTCCGCCGATGGCGAACCTGGGTGATGGCCGCGAGCTTGATCGTATTTATGACGCTCCTGTCCACCGTCCAATTTATGGATAAGCCGCTTGATCAACGGGACTGGAAAACCCGGCTCGCGGCAAACATTCAGCAGACGGAGCAGATGATGAGCGACGCGCGGGTGGGCGAAGCACAGAAGCAGCGTCTTCAGGAAAGCATTCTCCGCGACCGGTATGCCATCAAGCACAACATTCCCGTCAACGAACGCAGCCTGTGGACTCCCGTCACGCTGGGAACAAGCTTGATCACGCTGATCACGATCTTTACGATCGTCGTAGCGGCTGACAACGTTGCCGGGGAGTTTTCTGGAGGTACGATCAAGCTCATCCTGATCCGGCCGGCCAAACGGTGGAAAGTACTGCTGAGCAAATATATCGCCTCCCTCGGATTTGCTTTATTTCTTCTGGTTACCGTTTTCGCCGTAAGCTGGCTTCTCGGCATCGGCTTCTACGGACTCGGCGCGCTTCATCAGCCCGGTCTCGACGTAAGAGACGGCATCGTTGTCGAGCATAGCATGGTCGGTTCCCTGCTTCAAACGTATGCGCTGAACAGCGTTTCCCTCGTGATGATGGCGACGTTCGGATTCATGATCTCCACCGTATTCCGGTCGAGCTCCTTCGCCATCGGCGGCTCCATTGCCCTGCTCTTTGTCGGAACGAGCATCGTGCACGGGCTTCGCGAATACCCATGGATCAAGTATGTGCTGTTCGCCCACCTTGATCTGACGCAATATTTGAAAGGGAAACCGCTGATCGAAGGAATGACCCTCGGCTTCTCCGTTACGATGCTGCTCGCTTATTTTGCGCTGTTTATGGCGCTGTCGTTCTTCATTTTCGGCAAGCGAGACGTAGCCGCTTAGATATGCGAAAAGACGCCATCGTCCCGCTGTGCGGGGTGCGACTGGCGTCTTTTTTACCGTCAAAAGGTCCTGCCAAGGCGGATCATGTCCTTCCGCCGGTAAATGCCGAGAACGAGGCCGATAATCGCCATCTCGACTATTATATGGGTGCCGCCATAGCTGACGAACGGAAGGACAACCGAGGTAATCGGCAGCAGGCCTAGCGACATGCCGATGCAGTAGCCGAATTGCGCCCCGATGATGGAAGTGGCGGCCACGATCAGCATTTTGCCGTATGTCTCGCGGACCTGCCCCATCGATTGGAGCAGCCGGGCTACGAAATATACGGCGGCGACTGCAACCGCGATACCGACACCCCAACCGAAGCTGTAGACAAGATAAGTGAAAATCAGTTCACTATGAACATACGGCAGCATCGGATTGACCGCTCCGAATCCGTGGCCCCACCAGCCGGCGCTGCTCAGGGCCTCTTTCATTTGGATATACATATACCCCGCACCCGAAGGATCTCTGTCGGGATTAAGAAAGGCTAACACTCGCTGACTCAAGTAATACCGGATCAAGAACGCTCCACCCAGAAGAAGCAGTGTTCCTCCCGTTTGCAGCAGCGCAAGCCACCATTTACGGGTAACGACGCTGCATAAGATCCCATAGCTTGCCAGATAAAATAGAAGCGTCGGTAACGAAGGCACCATAATATAGAGCATAACCGGTACGAGAACAAAAGCAAACATCGATTTCAGCCAAAAATTACGCTTCTGCCCCCGCCAATCGAGAAGCAAGCCAGCCGCCGCAGCGATGAATAAATAGGAGCTGATAACCGTCCAATCCACCGCGAAACTTCCAAACGCAAAATAACTTCTCGCCCCATTCACCTGCCGCCCGAACAGCATAGTACAAACCATACCAACGCCGGCAACCCCATACATTAAGAGCGACCAAGCCTTCAGCTTCCGGTAATCCATAAAATAAAACAGCAATAAAACCGGCAGTCCTAGCGCGATGAAAAACATTTTACGGATTGCGAAATCAACCCCGCCGAGGCCGTTGGAACGCATCGCCGCATAGCTGGACTCGATGCTGTACATCGCGAAGACCCCCAGCCCCAGAAACGCGATCAAACCGAGCAGCAAGCCCCAATGTATCCGCGGCTTGTGGATGCGGTGCAGCTCACGGCCGACCGTTACCGGGTCGCCCATCTGCCGGATCGCCCAGGCGACCGCTTCTTCCCGGCTCGCGCCTTCCGCTTCCTTGTCGAGTACCAGCTCCTCCAAGTGGCTTTCCAGCTCGCGCCGGATGTCCTTATGCAGTTCCCTCGCCCGTATCTGCAAGCAAACGCTGCTCAAATAATCCCGCACGTTCTCGTGCTCGCGGATCATGCTTTTCCCTCCCCCAAAACGAGATCGACCGCGTCGCGGAACTGCTTCCACTCCGCCGTTTTCTCCCGAAGATGCCCTTTGCCGGCCTCGGTGATGCGGTAGTATTTGCGCTGCCGTCCCTGCGCTTCCTCCCAGTACGCCTCGACCCAGCGCTCCGCCTCCATGCCGTGCAGAATCGGATACAGCGTCCCTTCCTTCAGCGAAAACATCCCGCCGGAGCTCTTCTCCAGCTCCTTGATCAGTTCGTACCCGTACATGTTGCGCCGCCCGAGCAGCGTAAGTATCATCGTCCCGGTGCTTCCTTTCAGCAGCTCCTTGCTGAGCTTCATGGCAGAGCGCGCCTCCTTTCCATGTCTATGCTGTCATTCGAATTTAAGCATCGTAAATCTATGTATCGTAATTCTAGGTATTAGTATAGCTGGTACTCCTGTGCTTGTCCAGCCTTCCACGCGCTTCAGACCGTCGACCGCTCCACCAGCCGGACCGGCAGCTCCTGCTTCTCCGCCTCATACCGGTCTTCCGCAATATAGCGATGCAGCATTTGAAAAGCGGCGCGGCCCACGTCCTTGTTCGACTGCTCCACCGCAGTAATGTCGAGCAACTGGCCGAGCATATGGTTATCGAAGCCGATCACCGCCAAATCGTCCGGTACGCGAAGCCCGAGCTTACGCGCTTCGGCGACCAGCCCCGCCGCGGTCTGGTGCGTGCCCGCCAGCACCGCCGTCGGGCGCGGGTTCATGCCGGCCAGCCGATGCGCGACCTCAACGCCCGCTTCCATCGACAGCGCGTCGTAGAACATCCACTCCGGCCGCAGCGGCTCCTGCACGGCAGCGAGCGCTTCCCGGACAGCGTGTTCCCGCGCCAGGCTCGTATTGCTGCCGCGCCTGCCGATGCAGCAAGCGACGTGCCGGTGTCCTTTAGCCGTCAAATAACGCAGACCCGTTTCAAAGCTGCGGTAGTGGTCGATATAGGCGCAGGACAGCGGTTCGTCCCCTGCGTTCTCGCAAACGACGATCGGTCCGTAAGCCAAATAAGGCTTGATCACATCCCAAGCGTTCGTCCGCGACGTGATAATGACGCCGTCGACCTGCTTCATTCTGAGCATTTCGAACACTTTCAGCTCTTCCTCGGGGCGGTAGTTCGTTTGGCAGAGGACTACGCGGTACCCGCACCGGTTCGCTTCGCTCAAGATGCCTTCCACCGGCGAGCTCAAGTACGGATTATCCACATAAGGGAGCACGACGGCAATCATCGATGTCTTGCCCTTGATCAAATGGACGGCATTCAAATTCTGCACGTAGTCCAGCTTCCGCACTGCCTCCAGCACGGCGGCCCTTTTGTCCTCGCTCACGTACGGGTGGCGGTTCAGCACGCGGGAGACCGTCGTGACCGAAACGCCTGCCGTGCGGGCAATTTCTTTAATGTTCGCCATAGCCGTCCGCCTCCTCGCTCATTAGCTGTATTGTAACACATCGCTTTTCATAGAAAAAAACGCTTGCTATGAAATGCATTCCATACGTTACACTCGGTTCAAGGGATCGTTTCTACCGGCGTGACGGCACTTGCAGGCGTAACGGTAGCGTCCCGATACACGGCCTCGAATTGCTCAGGTTCCATAACATACAAAAAAGCACAAGGCTCTGCCGAATTTAATCGGCGGGCCTGTGCTTTTTTCGCTTAAATGCTTGGAGCGGCGCAACCTGCGTCCCGTCAGCGGACTTGCTTCGGCTGCTCGGTGTTCGATGCGACCACATCCAAGCTTTGCTGCGCCTGGTTCAACTGGTCCTGCACCTGCACGAGCTCTTGTCCGTGGTGCTCCTGGTCCTGCGCCGACATCTGGCTCTGCGCCTTCGCCAGCGCCTGATGCGCCGATTCCAGCTGCGCAAGCGCAGAGGACAGCTTGTGCGGGTCGGACTGAAGCTGCGCGTGGCGGACGGCCATTTCGGCGTCCTTGGCCACCTGGATCGCTTTCTCCGCGTTGTCGATCACATGCCGGATCGGCATTTGATGCTGGTTGACCTGTGTCATGTTCGGCATCTTCCTCTCAATCATGCTGGGATGTGCACACGGTTCAACCTTTAAGATGCGCGAAAAGCTCCGGCTTCATTCCTTTTTTGGGGATACGTTACATTCCAGCGCGCTCGTACACAACAAAATCGTAATCGTACGGATTTTTCTCGTCCTTCACGCCGCGCTGTCGCGACACCTCGCGCCATTCGCCGAGTTCAAGCTCGGGAAAAAACGTATCCGCGGCGAACCGGTGCGCGATCTCCGTAATGTACAGCCGGTCCGCGAACGGAAGCAGCTGCCGGTACACCTCCGCGCCGCCGATGACGAACAGCTCCTCGGAAGCCCGGCTTCCGCCGCGACCGTAGTCGGCGGCCGCCTCCTGCGCCGAATGGACCACCTCGCAGCCCGGCGCTGCAAATCGCTCGTCCCGGGTCAGCACGACATTACGGCGTCCGGGCAGAGGCTTGCCGATGGAATCGAACGTTTTGCGGCCCATCAGCACCGTATGTCCCTTCGTCGTTTGCTTGAAATAAGCCAAGTCCGCCGGCAAACGCCACGGCAGCGTATTGTCGATGCCGATGCCGCGGGCTTCGTCCATCGCGAGAATGAAAGAAATCGTCACGCGAACCTCTCCTTGCGTATAGTATGGCGCTCCGCGAACCGCAAGCGTCCTTTTTTGCCTAATGATGCCCCCGTACGCTCTCGTTATACCGCAATCGGCGCTTTGATCGACGGATGGCTCTGATACCCGACGATCTCAAAATCCTCGAACCGGTAATCGAACAGCGAATCCGGCTTCCGCTTGATCGCAAGCTGCGGCAGCGGATACGGCTCGCGGGTCAGCTGCAGCTTGACCTGCTCCACATGATTGGCGTAAATATGCACGTCCCCGCCCGTCCAGATCAGCTCGCCCGGCCGCAGATCGCACTGCTGCGCCACCATATGCGTCAGGAACGCATAGCTTGCGATGTTGAACGGCAGCCCGAGAAACGTATCGACCGAACGCATGTTGAACAAGCACGACAGCTTGCCGTCCGCGACATAAAACTGGAACGCATAATGGCAAGGCGGCAGCGCCATGTTGTCCACTTCGGCGGGGTTCCACGCGCTGACCAAATGCCTGCGCGAATCGGGGTTCCGCTTAATCTGCTCGATCAGCTTGGCGATCTGGTCGATGCTCCGGCCGTCCGGAGCCGGCCACGAACGCCACTGCGAGCCGTAGACCGGTCCGAGATCGCCGTTCTCGTCCGCCCATTCGTCCCATATCGTGACGCCGTTCTCTTGCAAGTAGCGGATATTCGTGTCCCCGCTCAAAAACCACAGCAGCTCGTGCAAGATCGAGCGGATATGGAGCTTTTTCGTCGTCAGCAACGGAAAACCTTCGGACAGATCGAACCGGAGCTGCCGCCCGAATACCGAGATGGTCCCCGTTCCGGTCCGGTCCTCCTTGCGCACCCCGTTCGTCATGATGTCCTGTAGCAGATCTAAATATTTTTGCATCGGTTGCACCTCGATCGTTTATGATCGTTCTATTATAGCAAACTTTCAAGGCCCGCTTCATCAAAAAAAAATATGAATCGCATTCACACCGCGATGACAATTATCCGTTATAATAGATTCGTTCCCATATATAACCATGATTTAGGAGGAAAATCATTTGACCAAGCATTCGTCCCACTGGAAAAAAACCGCCGTCCTGTCGGTGCTCTCCGCCTCGCTGTTGAGCGCGCCCGGGCTCTCCGGCGTCCCTTACGCGCTGGCGGCCGAACCAACAACCGCGACCAAAGCCGCCGCTTCGACTCCGGCCAAAACGGACATGCAGTTGGCCTTCGAGAAAGGCGCGGTCGAAGGGTATCCGAACGATACCGACCTGCGCGGCAGCCGGCCGGTGACCCGGGCGGAGCTCGTTACCATGCTGAACCGCGCAGCCAAGCTGGCGAAGAGCGACAAATCGGGGCAGCCGTTCACCGACTTGGAGGCGTGGCAGCTTGAAGCCATTACCAACGCCGTCGCCGCCGGCATCGTATCCAAGGGCGACAGCGGCCTCTTCGAGCCGAACCGTCCGGTAACCCGCGAAGAGCTGGCCGTCCTCGTCGTGCGCGCCATCACCAAAGGCCAGGCGCCGAAAGTAAATCAGAACGTGCTGAGCTACTTCAAGGACGCTTCCTCCATCAGCGAATCGTCCCGTCCGTTTGTCGCTTACGGCGTGCTTGCGGGCTTGTTTGAGCCGAAGTTGGACGGCAATTTCGATCCGAAGGGCTCCGTAACCCGCGACGAAGCGGTCAAGGCGCTGAAACCGGTCCTTTTCCAGGTTATTGATATTCTTACCACGAACGACATTCACGGCCATATCGAAGTGGGCTTCGACAAGAAGCGCAATCAGGCGCAGGGCGGTATCGAAACGCTCGGCGGCATCGTAGACGATTTCCGTTCGGTCAATCCCGGCGGTACGGTCGTCGTGGACGGCGGAGACGCATGGCAAGGTACGCTCATTTCCAATACGACCAACGGCCAATCCGTCATGGATTCGATGGCACAGGTCAAATATGACGCCGCCGCCATCGGCAACCATGAGTTTGACTTCAGCCGTGACACGCTGATCGATAATATCAAGAAAGCGAAGTTCCCGATTCTCGGAGCCAACATCATCGAAGACAAAACCGGCAAGCGCGTCGACTGGACGCAGCCTTACACCATCGTTGAGAAAGGCGGACTGAAGGTCGGCATTATCGGCCTCGCTACGCCGCAGACCAAGACGACGACCAAGTCCACCAACATCGAAGGCTTGACGTTCGCCGATCCGGTTCCGTACGCGAAGGAGCTGTCGGCCGAGCTGCGCACCAAAGGAGCCGACATCGTCCTGGTGACCTCCCACCTGCCGGGCGAGCAGGACGCCAAATCGCAGCAAATTATGGGCGAGCTCGTCGATCTGGCGAACGGGACAGGCAACGGCACGCTGGACGCCATCGTCGGGGGCCATTCCCACAAGCGCGTGGCGGGGATCGTGAACCACATTCCGGTGGTCGAAGCGCAAAGCTGGCTGTACGCCGTCGGCCACATTCAGCTTTATGTCGATAAGGACAGCAAAAAAGTCGTTTCCTCGAGCGCCAGCCTGCTGGAAACGTACACGAATCTGACGACCGCGAACAAAGACGTGCAAAAAACGGTCGCCGACTACCAAGCGAAAATTGCCGAGCAAACCAACAAGCAAATCGCCGTAGCCACCGAAAAATGGACGACCCGCTCCTACCGTTACGACGCGAATGGCAATCAGGTACGCGATGGCGTGACGCCGATCGGCAACTCCGTCACCGATGCGATGCGCTGGGCCGAGAAGTCCGATATCGCCTTCACGAACATCGGCGGGCTGCGCGCGGATATCGAGCCGGGCAAAGTAACCTACGGCATGATGTTCGAAGTGCTGCCGTTCGGCAACTACAACCGAACGGGCACGATGACTGCCGCCCAAATCAAAACGCTGCTTGAGGTCACGGACCAATATTCCAAGCTGCCGGCGATGCAATTCTCGGGTCTGAAGGTCGAGTGGGACAACACGAAGCCGCAGGGTCAGAAATACAGCAAAATTACGCTGCTGGATGGCACCCCGATCTATGTCGACGGGAAGCTGAACGACAGCCGTACCTTCAAGGTGACAACCAACGACTTCATGTCGACCGGCGCCGGGGACGGATTCACGACGTTCGCCGAAGTGAAGGACTGGAAGGACGGCAAGATCATGCTGGACGCCTGGGTCGATTATATGAAGGAGAAGGGCGCTTCCGGCCAGCCGCTCTCCCTGCCGAACGACGGCCGCGAAATCCGGCTGGATCTGAAAAAATAACGCCGCTATACAAGGAAACCCGCAGGCCCTGGCTCGTTCAGGACTGCGGGTTTTATTGCTTCACCTTATCCCGTACAGCGGAAAATTCGTCAGGCAGCAGCGGTTTATAAAAGTAATAGCCTTGAATCGTACAGTCGCCAATCGTTTGAAGCAGCTTCACCTGCTCCTCCGTCTCCACTCCTTCGACCACGACCGATAAATTCAGGCTTCGGGCCATAGCCATAATCGCTTTGACAATGCCGGCATGCCCTTCGTTCTCGGCCATTTCTCCGACGAACGACTGCGCGATTTTGAGCGAATCGACCTGGAATGTCCGCAAATAGCCGAGCGACGAATACCCCGTACCGAAATCGTCCATCGAGATTTGCAGCCCCAACGCTTTAAGGCGCAGCAGCGTATCGGTCGTTTCCTTCGTATTCTGCAGCGCGACGCCTTCCGTAATTTCGATAATGAGCCGGCTGGCAGCCATTCCCGTTTCCTTCAAAATACCGGCCACCTTGTCTACGAAGCCGTCCTGCACAAGCTGTCTGGGCGAGACGTTCACCGCAATTTTCAGCGGCGGCCTCCCTGCCCGCTCCCACTCAACGGCTTGCCTGCACGCCGTCCGAATGACCCAATCGCCGATCGGCACGATTAAGCCGGTATCCTCCGCGAGCGGCACAAAGTCGGAAGGCGGCACCAACTGCCCGTCTGCATTCCTCCAGCGCAGCAGCGCTTCCGCCCCGACGATCGTCAGTTCCTTGGAGCATACCTGCGGCTGGTAACATAGAAACAGCTCGTCATGATCCAGCGCATGCCGCAGCGCGCGTTCCATCAGGATGCTTCTCAGCATGCCGTCCTTTAGCGTCGGCGTAAAGAACCGGAACCGGCCTCCGCCCAGCTCTTTGGCCTGATACATGGCCGCATCCGCATGCTTCATCAGATCGGCTTTGGTCAAGCCGTCCTCCGGATACATCGCGATGCCGATGCTCGTTGAGGTCTGAATCTCGTGAACTCCGACCTTGAAAGGCTCGGCGACGACCCGGAGAATCGATTCCGCAAGCGCTTGCGCTTGCCGGGAAGAGGCAAGCGGACCGGTCAGAATGGTAAATTCGTCGCCCCCTTGGCGCGCGACGATGCACGTCTCCGGAACAATTCCCCGAATCCGTTCCGCCACTTGACGAATTAATTCGTCGCCCGTCACATGGCCTAGGCTGTCATTTATGTATTTGAAGCGGTCCAGATCGAGAAACAGCACCGCAAGCGGCTGTCCGTCCAACGAGGCGTCCTCGATCGCTTCCTGCGCCTTCCGCTCGAACAAGCGCTTGTTCGGAAGTCCGGACAAGTCGTCATGCGATGCAAGAAACTCGCTTTTTTCGAGCATTTGCTTGAGCCGGTTGACCAGCCTTTCATTCTCCAGAAGCATGGAGATTTGCCGTACCAAGATCAGGACGGTTACCATGACCGTTCCTGTCACGACAGCGTCTGGCTTGTCGATGCGGTTAAGCATTAACAAGAATAAGATCGCGAAGCCGGCGTAAGGAAAAAGCAGACGCAGCAGACGGGCATAAGCGACAAATCGCGGCTCCGGCGCAGGCCGGTCATTGGGGTGGGAAGCATGCCAGCCCGCGAAGCCGTATGCGAATAGTCCTGCGCTCCACAGCAGGTCGTACCACTGTCCTCCCTGATATTTTCCCGATATCACGTCGAGCACATAAACCGTGTCCCCGCCGATAAAGACGACGAAACCGAAGGTGATCAAAGCAAACACCCGCCGGTCGAACAAAGGCGTATAAGCGAAATGGAGAACGAACAGGCAAAGCAATATTCCAAAATCCGTTATCGGATACGACACAACCGCCGCCTGACCGAACCCGTCGGGATGGGACAGCATCGCCTGCAGGTTAGGTCTGATAACGAATTCCCAGCTTACCGTACCGACGATCAATAGGATCATGATGCAGTCGAAGAGAAACCGGATGCCTTGCGAGATGCTTTTTTCCCGGAACAACAAGTAAAACAAAGCGGCAAAAAACAGTCCGGTCTGCAGGTTCCAGAACAGGTCGGCTAAACTGATCGTCGGGGGAGGAACCAGCAGCACCCAAGCATAGAAGGACCATACCAGTTGCCCCAGCAAATAGAAACAGGCGCCCGCGGTCATCAGCAGCCAGAACGTTCCCGCGCTGCCCCGCTGGGTACGATAAGTCCTAAGCAGCATCGCAAGCGAAGCAGCAGGCGGAATGGTCTCCCACAGCAGGAAAAAGCGCGCGCCCGCCCCAAAGCCCCATTTTGCCGCAGCGAATACCGCAAAATAGACCACTATCACCGCGATCATCGGTTTACGCCAAGCGATCCAGTTCATGTCCATCCCCTCATCTCAATGTTGTATCGCATATTGCTGCCAAGGGAAGCGCTGTACAAGTCTAAGCCTTTATAGGAATAAATTAATTATAAATTAATCATCGGGTAATTCGAACTATTTCTTTAGCACTAATTAATCGCAAAAATAGACATCCCTTGCCAACTCGCATAGAAATCATTCGGATGGATGAGTGTAATGTTTCTTAGTGCCGATATCCCGGCCGGAATCAGATTTCCCTTCCCGACCGACCGCGAACAAAACCTTGACTTAGAGTTATCTCTAACTTGTACGATAAAGGCATCTACCAATTTCAGGCTCGAGGAGAGATGCAAAATGATGAACGTACGCGTGGTTGTAACCGAATATGGCGGGCCAGAAACGTTGAAAATCGTGGAGGAACCGCTGCACCGGCTACAGCGGGCCTGCGGAACGGTTCCCTATTCAAGCGCACGAACAAAAAAGCTTGAAAAATATGCGCGGTACGTTATAATGAGGGCAATTTGACTTACGGGAGTGGAGACCGCACCATGTACAAAATGCTTGCAATCGACATCGACGATACGCTGATCAACGACGAGAAACAGATCACAGAAGGAACCAAAGAGGCGCTTGCCGCAGCGCTGGCCGAAGGCGTAATCGTTACGCTGGCTACCGGGCGCATGTACGCCTCGGCCAAGCAGCTCGCCGGGCAGTTGGAACTGAACGTGCCGCTGATTACATATCAAGGGTCGCTCGTCAAAAATTCAATCGACGGACGCGTCTTATACGAACGGACCGTACCTGCCGACGCGGCGCGGCTCATTTTCGATTTTTGCGAATCCGAAGGATTGCATCTGCAAACGTACGTAAACGACGTGCTGTATGTCAAGGATGATAACGATAAAGCGAAAGCGTACGCCGCGCTTTCGAAAATCCCTTATACCGTGTACCCGAACTTCGGAGAACTGGCGGCTCAGCCTTCGATGAAGCTGCTGATCATCGACGAACCGGAGCTGCTGGACCGGGTCGCGGAGCGGCTCCGCGGCTTGACCGGCGGGCAGGTGCATATTACGAAATCGAAGCCGCATTTTCTGGAAATCGTGCATATCGAAGGCACCAAAGGGCATGCGCTTGCGCATCTGGCCGAGCATTTCGGCATCGGGCTCGAGCAGGTCATCGGTATCGGAGACAGCTGGAACGACCGCGAAATGCTGGAGGTAGCGGGGCTTGGCGTTGCGATGGGCAATGCCGTCGAGTCGTTGAAGGAAATCGCCGATTATGTGACTTTCAGCAATAATGAGGACGGCGTCAAGCACGTCGTCGAGAAATTCGTGCTGCGCCGCGAAGAAGTAGGGAGCGGCAGTTGAGGCTTGATGCCCGATCGGGACGGGCGGACGTCCCGGTAATATCGGACAAGCTCGTTTAGTAAGCTATGGAACTTGCGCAGACATCTGTGATAGCCGGACCGCTCTTAGGGCGGTCTTTTTGGCGTTCTTGCCCCGACGCTTGATCCATCGGCAAAAGCACAGCATGTTCTCACCCTTTTCCGCTGTCCGCATACGCTGTAGTACAAAAGCATTAGGCTTTTGTCCAGTGGAGGTGGGATGATTGGGGATCACTCTAATTTCACTTCATTATGCGTATCTGCTGTTCATTTTGCTGATTATCGGATTCATGGTGATGCGCCGGGATACGACGATCGTCTGCATTACCGGCATTGTGCTGATCGGGCTGCTCTCGACGGGATCGCTTCACGCTTCGGTCGGCGGTGTATTCAACAGCTTTATTTATGCCATGAAAGAGCTGCTCGGCACGATCCTGATCATTTGTATCGTCGTGGCGATGAGCAAGGTGCTGGAAAAGAGCGGCGTAGGCGAGACCATGATCTCGCCGTTTGCCCGATTCATCCGGACCCCGGCGCTTGCTTTCTGGGTCATTGGCTTTCTCATGATGACGATGTCGTGGTTTTTCTGGCCGTCCCCGGCCGTTGCGCTGGTAGGCGCAGTTCTGCTGCCGGCAGCTGTACGGGTAGGCTTGCCCGCAATCGGCGTGGCAATGGCGATGAACCTGTTCGGCCACGGCATCGCGCTGTCCGGCGACTATGTCATCCAGGGCGCGCCGAAGCTGACGGCCGATGCTGCAGGCATTCCTGTTGCGGCCGTCATGGAAGCCAGCGTGCCGCTCGTCATTGTCATGGGCGCCGTGACTACAGTCGCCGCCTTCTGGATGCTGCGCCGCGAGATGCGGCAGAGACGGCTTGCGTCAGGCATCGGCAGCGCAGCGGCGGCTTATGAGGCAGGAGCCGGCAAAGCGGAGGCCAAAGAAGCCCTTCTGCCGCGCACGGGCCGGGTCGCGCTGTCTTGGGTCATAGCGATGCTGTTCTCCGCCGATGTGGCCGCCATGTTCGTGTTCAAGCTGCAAGGCGGCGATGCCACTGCGCTTGTCGGCGGAACCGCGCTGCTTGCGATGCTGCTCGTCTCGCTGCTGACGCACCGAGGGCAAGGGCTGGAGCGGGCGACCGGCTATTTGATCGACGGCTTCTTGTTCGGCTTTAAGGTATTCGGACCGGTCATTCCGATAGCCGCGTTCTTTTACCTTGGCGACTCGGCGCTTACGGACATTTTCGGTAGCGTGCTGCCCGAAGGCTCGCACGGCCTTGTCAACGATCTCGGCTATGCGCTCGCCCATGCGGTGCCGCTCAATCAGGCGATCGGCGCGGTCACGCTGACGACCGTCGGCGCCATTACCGGTCTTGACGGCTCCGGCTTCTCCGGCATTTCGCTGGCTGGCTCGATTGCCCGTCTATTCGCCGCCGCTATCGGCTCGGGGATTGCCACGCTGACCGCGCTTGGGCAGATTGCCGCGATCTGGGTCGGCGGAGGCACCCTTGTGCCGTGGGCGCTTATCCCGGCGGCTGCCATCTGCGGCGTCGATCCGTTCGAACTGGCGCGGCGCAATTTGAAGCCCGTAGTCGCGGGGCTGATCATTACGGCGATTGTGGCGATTTTTTTGGAGTGATACGGGCGGTTGGTTCAAGCCCTCCCCTTCAGGTTAAGAAAAGTTACGTTTTTCTTAACGGGAGGGGTTTAATATGCTCAAAAAAAGCTATTACGTTTCCGTCGGTTCAGGCACGATTGAGGATGCGCAGACGCTTGCGGATCTTGGAAACTACTCCTATGAATATGCGGTGGAAGCCACCGATCAGGAAATTCGGGAGCTGCGGTGGCTGATGGGCAGTTACATGGCCGAAACGGAAAAGACGTTCGCACGCGCGGGAGTGCCTTATAAATCGGCGGACCATGACGAGGCGACGAATGAGTACAACTCCCAAGCAAGGGAGCTGTACGCTATGATCTATCGGCTGGGGACGCCTGAAACGCGCGGACATATCGAAAAGATGCGGATCATGGAGAAACTGGGCAACTCGGATTACAGGCAGCCCGGCTACGGTAGACATAATGCCGAGGAAGCCATTGACGTGAACGATAGGGGGCAGGTCGGCCCGAAATAGATTATTAAGCTCACCTTCACTGTGAAAAAAGAAACAAGCCCTTCCATTTTTTCGGTCACGTTTGGGTATCCGTCTCATATACTTGGTAAGGACTATGGACATTAGCGTAGTACATATGCTTCCTACCAAGCCAAAAAGGGAGAGGATTCCATGAGTTACGAGGAAATTCCTTACATCGAATCGCATAGTGAATTCGAGACGCCGGACGACGTTATAAACCCGGAAAGATATCCCGACGAACGCGGAGGCCCCGGTGTGTATGGAGGCACTCCGGGAACGGGCTATCAGGGCGTACCAGGCGGTATTCCGGGCGCGGGGTATCCAACCTCGCCGGGAGGTGCTCCGGGCGCGGGGTATCCAACCTGGCCGGGGGGTGCCCCGGGCGCGGGGTATCCAACCTCGCCGGGGGGTGCCCCGGGCATGGGGTATCCAACCTCGCCGGGGGGTGCTCCGGGCGCAGGGTACCCAACCTGGCCGGGGGCCGCTCCGGGCGCAGGGTATCCAACCTGGCCGGGGGGTGCTCCGGGCGCAGGGTACCCAACCTGGCCGGGGGCCGCTCCGGGCGCAGGGTACCAAACTTGGCCGGGGTACGCTCCAGGCGCTGGATATCAATCCCGGCCTGACGGATACGCTCCAGAAGCGGGGTACCAATTCTGGCCGGGGTACGCTCCATGCACAGGGTACCATTCCTGGCCGAGGTACGCTCCAGACATGGGGTACCAATCCTGGCCGGGGTACGCTCCAGGCGCGGGATACCGAACTTGGCCGGGGTACGCCCCGGGCGCGGGGTATCAAACTTGGCCAGGCGGTTCTCCAGGCCGGCACGTACCGAGCCCGACCAGGTAGTGTTCTATCTTAAGCCCCATGTGCTGTGTACAGGGGCTTTTTCACATGTTGACCGGGCCGATCCGCCGAAGAATCCGAGTGGTCCCTTTCCTAGTTCGATTTCTCCTGTTCCTCCTTCTTCCAAGGCGGATCGGCCATTTCGTGCAGCTTGCGGTTAATCCGGTAAATGGTGTAAGGAATAGCCCAAGACAAAAATGCGCACAGCCATATCGATCCCGACGGCGTATATTCCTTTATGAGTTGAATCATGCAATCGTCTCCTATCGGTTCGAACGGTTTACCGTTCCGGTCCGGCGAATAATGACACGAGGCTCCACTTGAATTTCGCACTGCGTAAAGTAGCGCTTCCCTTTTTCCCAATTATCGCCGATCTGTTTCCATACTTTGTAATGGTTCTGCTGCAAGTTGACGCCAAGCCCAATCGCATCCGCCTGAAAATCTCGCTGCAGTTTGCGGATCACCGACTTCGTCAACCGCATGATCTCCCGCTCCGCCGCCTGCTCTACCCTATCCACCGATTTTCTTTTCAATAAATCGAGCGACTGCGCGTAGCTTTCGCCTATGGCGCCCTCCGCTTCGATACCAATTTGAAAACGAATGTGCTGCGGGTCGCTGACGTCGGCGGTGATGGTTCTCTTCTTCATCGTGAGATCGCATACGACCAGCTTATTTTTGACTTCGGCTTTCACATTTCCGGTCCGAAATTTCCCGGTGAGCAGGTTAAGGCCTTCCGTCTCTTCCGGCCCAAGCGCCCCGGCCATTTGCGAGTTTTCTCCCCGGATTACGGCCGCCCCTTCGAGCTTCACCTCGTGCCTGTCCTCTGCGCTCATCATCCGCTGCACGACAAAGCTTCGTTCACCGAGCAAATGCTCATGAATGTCCCCCAGCTTCGTTTCCGGCAAAATACTGGCGTTCCTTACGCTATTCTCCGAAACGGAATTGATGTACATGACCGGCAGCTTCTCGTTGCTGGGCTCGACATTCAATATGTTTCGAGCTTTACCTGCCGTAACAAATACCTTGGCGCTGCGCCGCATCTCGGGCTCACGCAGGAAAAAATCCAGCACGCGGGCGAATTCATGGTCGTTCCCTGCCACCTGATCCGAGATTGCAATCACTTTTAAATGCTCGTAATACGGATAGCGGCTCGCACGCCCCGCAAGCTGCTTGTCGATATCGAACAAGGCGTCTCCTTCCGACGTCAGGTTCAGATAAGCCTGGCCCGAGGCGGTACTTTTCGAACCGCCTGCGCTCTGCAGCTTGCCCGGTACGACGAATTGATACGTTACCGCATATCGCGCCTTGCCTCGGGGGCTCTTCTCCAACTCCGTTTTTCGCTGTTCCGCCTTTTGGGACGTTTTTGGAACATCAATCGCAACACCGATCACAAAGCCGCGCTCTTCGATTTCGACACGATCCCAGCATCCCGCCGTCAGTACCAGAAGAACCAGCGTGAACAGAACGGAAACCGGCGTCTTAAGCACTGCCCGACACCCCCCTAAGCTTGGCAATCCCAAGCAGCAGCGAGGGAATCAAAATACCGACGAACAAATCGACATAGCTGAACAACCGCCCATAAGCGGCAAGCTGCGTTAAATCTTTCGGCAAATAACCGGCCAGATAAATGAACGGAGCCAAGGCGAAAGCTATCGTCCGTTTGCTTGACCGGCGAAAAAACGTGCCTGCGATCCAAACGCAAATGTCAAGCGTCATCGCGGCGGAATTAAAGATCGTCATTAACCAAATCGTAAAAAAAAACGACTCGAACCGTTCGAGAATCGCCCCGGGTACCTCGATTTCTTTGGCCAGCTCCACCGCCGGATACTGCAGCTCCGCCGTAGCCTTGGCCGAGAAGACGCCTATCGTCACGATGAACAATGCCGTATAAAGAATAAGCGGTATGGAGATGCCGATGACAGCGGCCTTGACCGTATCCTTAGGACGGTTCATTAAAGCGGCATAAAAAACGACACATTCAAAACCTAAAAACGAAAACAAGCTTTCCTTGATGCCTATGCCCAATTTCTTCCAATCACTGATCCCTATGGGCTTCAACTGCTCGAATTCGAAAAAACCGGCATTCATCACAAGCACCAGCACAAAAACGACGATGACGAAGGGAAGAAAAAGCAAATTCAGACGCACGATCCCTACCCGCGGTCCGGATGCCGCATAAATGACAACCAGAAAAAAAATGAGGCCGATAACTTCGACAGGCGTACGTGCAAATAAATATTCTTTAGCAACCTCCGCCGCCCCCCGCACCTCATAGCTGGAGAACATGGCAAACGCGATGAAGAAGAATACGGATAAGACGGCAGCCAGCGATTTCCCGACAATGCGGGGCGCAAATTCGGTGAACGGCTGCTTGGGAAAGCGAAGCGCCAGCTTCGCCAAAACCCACGTTAAGATCATGATCATTAGGCCGGCAATCAGAATGGCGATCCAGCCGTCCGACGAGGGCACCACTTTAGCGACGCCGCGCGGCAGCGTCAATACGCCGAGGCCGAGAATCATCGAAGCGACGGAAAACAGCAGTTCCGTACCGTTAATCTCATCATCGCCGTATTCGAACCGTCTCACGTGAAGTCCTCCGTTTCCGTCAGGTTGTCTTCCTGCTTTTTTATTCCTGTCCCTTCGGTCCACCCTTTTTGTTCATCCGCACCTTGTCCAGCGTCTGCATGAGCTGCGGCCGTTTTTCGAGCACCGTAACCGGCGCGCGCAGAATCAGATCCTTCCAATCGTTCCAAAAGAACGGCGCGAACGGCGCGGTAAACGGAATGCCAAAGCTCTTGAGGTTCACGATATGGATGTTGATCATGATATACACGAGCACGATCCCGTACAAGCCGAACATGGACGCGGCCAGCATGATCAGAAACCGCAGCATGCGAAGCGAGATCGCAAACGAATAGGATGGCAGCGAAAACGAACAAATGGCCGTTATGGCAACGACGATAACCATGATCGGGCTAACGATGCCCGCTGCTACTGCCGCTTCCCCGATCACAAGCCCGCCGACGATGCCGATCGTTTGTCCGATAGGCTTGGGCAGCCGGATGCCCGCTTCGCGCAGTACTTCCAGCGTCACTTCCATCAGCATCGCCTCGACAACGGCCGGAAACGGCACGCCTTCGCGTGAGCCTGCGATCGAAAAAGCAAGCTTGGACGGGATCATGCCTTGATGATATTCGACGAGCGCAATATACAGCGCAGGAAGAAACGTCGCCAAAAAAGCGGAAACCGTCCGCAAAAGCCGCATCAACGAAGAAATGAGCCAATGATGATAATAGTCTTCCGGCGATTGAAACATGGAGCCGATGGTGACCGGCATAATCAACGTAAACGGCGAACCGTCGACCAATAGAGCAACCTTTCCTTGCAGAAGCGCCGAAGCCGTTTTATCCGGGCGTTCCGTGCTGTGAATCAGCGGAAACGGGGTAAGAAAGCTGTCCATCAACCACTGTTCGATATAGCCGGAGCCTTCCGCCTCATCCATGTCGATGGTTTCCAATCGCCGCTTCGCTTCCGCGATCAGATCGGGATGTGCGATGCCGTCGATATAAGCAAAAATGACTTCCTTCCTCGATCTGTGGCCGATGCGGTAGGAGAGGTAGCGCAGATGAGGGTCGCGGAGCCGACGGCGCACCAATGCCGTATTGGTCCGCAAATTTTCCGTGAAACCGTCCCTCGGCCCCCGAATAAGCGCCTCCGTTTGGGGCTCTTCCACCTGTCGTTCCTGCCAACGCTGGCTGCAGATTAGCAGCGCGTCGGACGTACCGTCCACCAGAAGCGCCGCAAGCCCGGATAATATGCTCAGCATCGTTTGGTCCAGAGAATCGACCCGATCGATGCTGTTTACCGATAGGATCTCTTTGTGCAGTAGGTCAAGCAAGGCGCTGCCTTCGGCGGGGGCCGTGTGGGTTTCTAACCATCTTCCAGTTAAAAGCACCCGGAGCACCTCTTCGTCCAACAGATCGGCATTAATCAAGCCGTCGATGGAAATTAAAGAGCAGAGATGCTTGTGCGGCCCGATCCTGAATTCGCGGATGATCAGGTCGTTGGGAGAACCCAACAGCTCTTTGATCATGGATACGTTGTGCGTGACCGATTCCGTTAAACGGGCTATTGGTTCTTGCGGAGTCTCGCCGGCTGTCTGCTGCTTCCGAAGCCGCTGGCGGAATAAAAAACGCAGCATAGCAGTTCCCCCTCCCCTCATCGATCCGAACCACCGCTATGTAGCAGATTATTCCTGAAAACCCTGCATTTTATGCACAAAAATGCCCCGTCGTATCACGCCGGTGAGTACGCGACAGACGGGGCGGACTTATTTGGCCAGGGCAAAAAAAGGAGGCTCGATACGCTCGATGACCCATCTGGCACTCTCGTCACTGCGTTTCAAGTGAAAGGTTAGCTTCTGCTTTTTCGGTCGACGGCCGACCTCATGGACCGTCACATCGACGGGCAGCTCCAGTCCGAGCCGGCCGCTTGGATCTTGATCGCGGAACGGATCGATTCGGCGGATGACCTTAATCTTGCTTATGTCACTTATATAACGCTCGAGCTGAGGGTTCGCCGTATCGCCGAAAGCGTATCTCAGCAACTGCGGGTCCTGTTGATTGATCGCGATCAGGAAGCTGTCCGCCACGGCATAAGGCGAAGCAAGCCTGAAGCCTTCCTCCAGGCGGCCTGCTGCTTTGTACACCATCCATTGATGGTCGGGGTCCACATGTTTGGAGCGATGGGTCGTGCTCCCCAGAAAATGGACGCAAAAATGCCCTGAAAACCCGTTGCCGGGAATGCCGTCGCCGCCATGCGGCATGCCATGCATCGAAGCGGCAAACGACCGCCCGTCCTTTTCGACCAATACCGCTCTCCGTTTCCAGCTCCAAGCCCCTTTATAGATCTCTTTCATTACCGCAGTATCCGCTTTGGTCAGTGGCTGCATGTCCGCATGACTGCTGCCGGCGCGACGCTGCGCTTGAAAGGCGAGCCCCGTCTCCAAGTCGACGATCCGGCATACCGCTTTCATGGCAACCGTCTGACGCGCTTCCTCCCACGAAGCCAATTGGCCGTAATGGGCGGCACGGACCGCCTCCGCATATCCGTGAAGCCGATCTTTGAGAACCAGCGGTAGCTCCAGCGCTTGCCTATGCTGCGTATCGTACCAGTTCCCATGCGCGTCGATCGCATACCGGACCGTCGCTCCTTGCTTCTCCAGCACCGCATACACATCCGTAAGCGGCACCTGCTGCACAGGCCGTACCTTATCCGGCAGCAGCTTCTTAAGCAGCTTGGGCGATCGGACCGTCAGCTCGCTGCGCATGGCCGATTCGGGCGAAGCCTGTACGACGAAGGTGAGCTTGGCCGGAGCGGCAGGCGCTCCCGCGCGGACGGGCAGCGACCCGAGACCGATGCAGACCGCAGCCGCCGCCAAGATCAGAACCCCTTTTTTCATACGTTTCCTCCGTACCTTCAAGGATATGACATTAGCTTGCCGGTTCGATGGCATTTTCACACAAGGAAAAAGGTAGAAACCGAAGATCGTTATAATCCTCACCGGACAGGCCATCCTAAAATCTAACAATTGCGTTCAGGAGGGATCGGTCATTCGTAAGATCATTTCGGCAACGTTGGCGGCTGCCGCCGTGGGCCTGCTTATGGTTCAGACCTCCTCCGTTACGGCGGAGGACGCGCCTCACAAAGGAAGAGCCTACTACGAACAACGAGGCGAAGTCATCTGGGAAGTGCCGACGGCGGAAAAAGTCATTGCGCTTACGTTCGACGACGGCCCCGACCCGGATGATACCGCGCAAATTCTCGATCTTCTCAAGCTCTACGAAGCAAAGGCAACGTTTTTTCTTGTCGGCAACAAGGTTGAGAGGTCTCCGGAGCTGGTGAAGCGCGAAGCGGAGGAAGGCCACGAACTGGCTAATCATACGTATAGCCATACGTACTTTAAACGAAACGGATCCGTCGCCAAGCTGAAACAAGATATACAGCGCGCAGAGGAGGTCATCTTTGCCGCCTCCGGTCAGAAATGCCGTCTGTTCCGGCCGCCCGGGGGGTTCTACAACGAGAAGCTGATTGATATGGCGAGGAATGAAGGGTATACGGTCGTGATGTGGTCTTGGCATCAGGATACGCGGGACTGGAGTACCCCTGGAGTCGACAAAATCGTCAACAAGGTTCTCGGCAATGCGCGCAACGGGGATATCGTGCTGTTCCACGATTACGTGGAAGGGAAAGGCCAGACCGCCGATGCACTCAAAGAAATTTTACCCGAGCTGAAGAAGCGCGGCTTCCGTTTCGTTACCGTATCGGAGCTGCTGACCTACGGCAAAATGAAGCCCGTAAAAAAGTTGCGCACCCCGGACATCCATCCCTAACCGGATGCCCTCCCTTTCCATACAATACAGTGATCTGTATTTCGGAAGAGGAAGGAGCAGTGCGGTGAACTATTTGGATATGCTGTCCCGTTTGGGTGTTGGAAGCGCGCATCCCGGCGGCTTCTCCGCCACCGTGTCCCAGCTTTCCCGCTTTCCGCTGCCAACGGGGAGCCGGGTACTGGAGGTCGGATGCGGTACGGGAAGAACGTCTTGCTATCTGGCGAAGCAAGGGTTTGACATTATAGGGCTCGACCTTCGTCCCGGCATGCTGGCCAAAGCGAAGCTCCGGGCCGAAGCCGAGCAGCTTGACGTGAGGTTCGTGGAAGGAGACATCACGGCGCTGCCGTTCGAAGCCGCGACCTTCGACATCGTGCTGGCGGAATCGGTTACGAATTTTGCCGACATCGGGCGGGCGTTGGCCGAATATGGCCGGGTGCTCCGGCCCGGCGGTACTCTTTATGATCGGGAAGTGATCGCTACCCCCTCGATCACGGAAGAGGCTTACCGGAAGGTCACCGGCTTTTTTCAGCTGAACGACCTGCTCACGGAACAAAAGTGGATCGAACTGCTTCAGGCGTCCGGCTTTGCCGAGATCACCGTTTGCGACCGTTCCGCTTTTGTCCAACACATCACAGACGACCAAATTGCTTACCCCGATATGAATCAGGTCATCGACCCGGGAGCTGTGCTCGACGCATCCGTCTGGCAAACATCGATTGCACACGACGATCTGATCGCCGCAAACCACGATTACTTGGAGCACGCCCTGTTCATTGCCCGAAAATGACGGGCGTCATGGCGAAATGTAGCAATTTCAGGCCGGCTTAAGCATATGTTGAACTATCCTGATCAAGTCGAGCGTGATGCTACTATGAGCCTGTCGGGCCTCGAAGCCGCACAGCAGTTTGTGAATATGCGGTTTCCGCAAAGCGAAGCGGCCATTCTGGCCGGAAGTGTCGTCCAAGGCGGCGCGACGCCGGGATCGGACCTGGACCTCGTTCTATTCGATGAATCCCAATTGGGGCCATTCCGAAAAACTTATCGGGCTTTCGGATGGACCATCGAAGCGTTCGTATTGAATAAAGATACGTACCGCTACTTTTTCGATCAGGCGGTGGAATCGGCCATTCCCTCTCTGCTGCGGATGTGCTCGGAAGGCATCGTGCTGCACGGTCACGAACACGTCGCGGCCATCATCGAAGAAGCCAGACGCGATCTGGATGCCGGCCCCCCGGCCTGGTCCATCCAAGAGCTCGACCGGGCGCGGTATGAAATCGGCGAGACGCTGACGGACCTGGAATGCAGCGCCTCGCGAGCCGAAGGCTTGTTTATAACGGCAAAGCTCGCCGGGATGCTTGCCGAATTCGCACTGCGGACCGGCGGCTTCTGGATTGGAGACGGGAAATGGCTGCAGCGCAGCCTCAAGCAGTCGGACCCGGCCTTTACAGAAGAGTTGTACGAAGCGCTTGAAGCCTATTACCGGCTGGATCGCACCGAGCCCCTTTCCGCCTTCGTGCAAAAGCTGCTGGAGCCGTTCGGAGGCTTTCTTGTTGAGGGATATGCCGAAGGCGATGATCCGGGCGAAGAAGAAACCGGGCCGTAACGCAAAAACAAAGTGCTTCGTACGCATAACCTGCGGCACGGAAGCACTTTGTTTTTCGTTTTCCTTGGTTAATATCCGGCTCTTGGCGGATGATGCTCATCATACGCCGGGCCCTCCTTGGGACGAGCCTTGACCGGCAAGCGGATTTCGATCTTCGTTCCTTGCCCCTCCTCGCTGGCAATCGACATCGTACCGTCATGATTCTCAATAATCTTCATGCTCACCATCATACCAAGCCCGGTTCCCTGCTCCTTGGTCGTGTAGAAAGGCTGGCCGATGCTCGCCAGCTTCTCTGCCGGGATGCCGCAGCCTTGATCGATGACCCGTACGGCGATCTGCCTTCCCCCGGCTTCCGCAGCCACCTGCAGGGTCAGCTTTCCCCCATTCGGCATCGCTTCGACCGCATTTTTCAATAGATTAATAAATACTTGCTTGAGCTGGTTCTCGTCGCACTCCAGTAGAGGCAAGTCCTCCTCATATTCAGTAACGATCTCGATATTGTTCATAATCGCCTGCGCGTCGATGAGCGTAGCGACATGGCCGATCAGAGGGCGGATGTCCTGCGGACGAATTTGCGCCTCTTTCGGTTTGGACAGCACCAGCATCTCGCCAATGATTTCCTCGATCCGGTTAATTTCGGAGGAGATGATATCGAAATAATACGGCTTGTCCGACGCGTTCGATTTAAGAAGCTGAACGAAACCCTTGATCGCCGTCAGCGGATTACGGATCTCGTGCGCGATACCTGCGGCGAGTTGGCCTACAAGCGAAAGCTTTTCGGAGTGTTCCAACAGCTCCCGTGCTTTCTCGGCATCGGTAATATCCCTTACCATCACACGGGTCGCGAACCGCCCTTCGAACCAGGTCGGAAACGAGAACACCTCCACATCAATCGGCCGGCCTCCAACCGTCATGAGCTTTTGCTTCATGGGGGCCAGAGATTGGCCGCCCTCCATCATGCGAATCCGGTTGCGCACAATCGCGTGAAAGTCGGGGTGAAGAAAATCGTAAACCGACCGGCCAAGCAGCTCCTCCGGAGCGGATGCCTCAAGCAGCTTTACCGCCGTATCGTTGGCGTAAACCCACCGGCTTGCTTGCTCGATAAATACCGCTACGGGCAACTCCTCCACCAGCGACTTGTATTTTTCTTCGCTATGGAAAAGCTTTTCCTGCGCTTGCATTCGCTCCGAAATATCCCGCGCCACGGCCACAATGTTGCAAACGTCGCCGTGCTGGTCCCGAATAAATTTAATGGAGCTCTCGTACCAAATGTAATACCCCTGTTTATGCCGCTTTCGGAGCATATGCCGGCTCTCGTCCGAACGGGCCGCGGCGACGGATTCGGAGGCGTGCCTAAAATCCTCGGGATGAACCAGCGATTGTCCCATAACGCCGATCAATTCCTGCGGATCATACCCGAGTTGCGTATACACAGCCGGAGAAATATACTGGACGCGGCCGTTCGGCGCACAGAGCGTAATAATGTCCTGACTGTGGGACGATATCAGCTCGTACCGCCTTTGGCTTTCGCACAAATGCTCCCAAAGCTTTTTTTGTTCGGTAACGTTTTTGCTGATGCCCTGCAGCGCCGTAATCCGACCGTTCTCGACAAAAGGAATGACGGTCACATCAAGGTTCAGGTATTGCCCCCACCGATCGATCCCAACAATGTCAAAACGCTGGGGTGCTCCTTGAGCCACCATCGCCAAGCAATCGCGAACCTTGCCGTGCTCCGAGGCGTCGATCATCGTGCGGTAATGAAGCCGCATCTGCGCGATTTCCTCCCGCGTATAGCCTGCAAGCTTCTCGAACGCGTGATTCACATCCATATAATAACCGTCCAAGCTCAACACAAACATCGGATCGGGATGATTGTCAAACAACGAACGGTAGCGCTGTTCGTACAGCTGCCAGCGGTCGGGATTGCAAGCCGAGATATGTGCAATATAGAAAGTAAGCGCTTCATTTTGTTCGTACGAACAACGCGTCACACTAACCCAAACGGGTATGGCGTCCCCTTCCCGATGAAGGAAGCGAAGAGATCGTTCATGAGAACTCTCATCCTGGACATCGTGCGTCAATTCCTGCCAAAACTCGGCCCAGACGGCGCCATCGTCCGGATGGCAAAGCTGGGCGACCGCCCGTTCTTTCAAACTCGGCTCCGTCTCATCCAAGAGCCGGCACAACGCCGGATTGGCCGCAAGACAGCGGCCGCCGGCAGAAACGAGAGCTATCGCATTTGGACTATACTGAAAGGTTCGGTAAAAAAGAGCATGTGAAGTGAGGTCCAAGTCCACGTCAAAGTTCATGCGTGCCTCCTGTTTCGAGCCTGCAGTTATCAGAAATGATCGATAATCGAGAGGCACCCGACCGTTGCGGGCTGCCATGTCCTATTAGTTAACATTCTATGGAAAAGTAGTTTCTCCTCCCGTTTTCACAAAAAAAAGAACAAGACCGCGAACGCTCCGTTTCGGAACGTTGCGTCCTTGTTCGCAAAAAAATTATCGTTTGCCAGGTTCGTAAGGCTCGCCAAGTGAAGCGGGCGGCACTGCCCGGCCTACGGCGCCGGCAAGCACCAGAATCGTCAGCACGTAAGGCAGCATGAAGAGGAACTCCATCGGAATGCTCTTGGCAAAATCGAACAGCTGCACGAAGTTGCGAAGCGCTTGAGCAAAGCCGAAGAAGAGCGCGGCGCCCAACACGCCGACCGGGTGCCATTTGCCAAAGATCATCGCCGCAAGAGCGATAAACCCTTGACCGGAAATCGTATTATGCGAAAAGCTGCTCGTCGTTGTCAGCGTAATCGTCGCCCCGCCAAGTCCGGCAAGCGCTCCGCTGATCATAACGCCGATATACCGGTAACGGGAGACGCGGATACCCATCGTATCAGCCGCGCTCGGATGCTCCCCTACCGATCGCAAACGCAAGCCGAACGGCGTTTTGTAGATGACGTAATAGGTCACGGCCACCAAAATGAGCGCCAGGTACGTCGTCGGATAAGCTTTAAAGAAGGCCTCGCCGATCAGCGGGATCGAAGACAACCCGGGTATTGCCACTTTAGTGAATACCGCATTCAGCGTTTCCGTTTGTCCCGACCCTTCGAAAAGAATTTTGACCAGATAGACCGTAAGCCCGGCCGCCAAAAAGTTGATGACGACGCCGCTGACGACTTGGTTCGCATTAAACGTGACCGTCGCGACGGCATGAATCAGGGAGAAGGCGACTCCGAATATAATAGCGGCGATCAGGCCAATCCACGGTGCCGCTCCATCCATCCCCGCCTTCTCGGCGAAATGCGTGGCAATGGCGGCGGCGAATGCGCCGGATACCATCAGCCCTTCCAGGCCGATGTTGACAATGCCCGACCGCTCCGAGAAAATACCGCCCAAGGCGGCAAAGATCAGCGCAGTGGAAAATACCAGCGTCGTGTTGATCAGCTCGCCGAAGATATTCAATGCATCCATCTAAGCCGCCTCCTCTTTTTTCCGTTTGGCGTATATCGGGAGCAGTACCCAACGCACGATACCGTGAGTGGCTACGAAGAAAATGACCGAGCCGATAACGACGCGGATGATTTCCGGCGGAACGTCCGCAGCGAAGCTCATCCCGGCGGACCCGTACGTTAGCGAGCCGAACAACACGGCCGCCAGCACGACGCCAAGCGGAGTATTGCCGCCCAGCAGCGCTACCGCAACCCCGTCGAAGCCGTAGCCCGGCGAAGCGGCCATCACCGTTTGGTAATGGAACACGCCCAGCACATCGACGACGCCGGCCAGTCCGGCAAAAATACCGCTGATAAACATCGATTTGATGATATTGCGGTTCACGTTCATTCCCGCATAGCGGGCGGCGTGCGGGTTATGTCCGACGGCGCGCAGCTCATAGCCTTGCTTCGTCTTCCACAGCAGCACGTAGAATACCGTCGCTGCCGCCAAGGCAATGAACGTGCCCCAGTGCATCCGGGCGTTGCCCATCATTTCGGACAGCCAGCCGAACGAGAGCGAGGCCGAATCCTGTGTCGGGTACGAACGCTGTTGTCCCGGCTGCAGCAGAAATTGATTGACCACATAGTTGGACAAAAACAGCGCAATCCAGTTCAGCATAATCGTTGTGATAACTTCGTTCACGCCGCGCTTCGCCTTCAAATAACCGGCAATCGCGCCCCACAGCCCGCCAACCAGCGCGCCGGCTACAACGGCAAGCGGCACATGGATAAACCAAGGCATCTGCAGCTTGATCCCGATGACGGAGGCTGTGGTCATGCCCATCATGAACTGTCCTTCGCCACCAATATTGAACAACCCGGTCCGGAATGCAAAAGCAACGGACAGTCCCGTCAAAATAAGCGGAGTAATTTCGCGGATCGTCTCACCGAAATCGTAAGGGTCTCCGAATACTTTGCTCACCAGCGCGCCATAGGCGGTTAGCGGATTGTAGCCGCCGGCCAGCATCACCAGCGCTCCGAAGAGCAGTCCCATCAAAATCGCGACAAGCGGGACCAACGCCGAATCTTTGGTTACGATTTTAATCAATTTATCCATGGTCGGTCCCTCCTTGTCCATGTCCGCCGGCCATCAGCAGCCCCAACTCTTCTTCATTCGTCGTTTCGGGGTCCACCTCGCCGACAATCTGGCCGCTGTGAATGACTGCAATCCGGTCGGATACGTTCCGGATCTCATCCAGCTCGAACGAGATCAGCAGCACGGCTTTCCCTTGGTCTCTGGCTTCGATCAGCTTGCGGTGCACGAATTCGATGGCGCCGACGTCCAGCCCCCGGGTCGGCTGCGCCGCGATCAGCAGCTCGGGATCTTTGTCCAGCTCGCGGGCGATGATCGCCTTCTGCTGGTTCCCGCCCGACAGCGCGCGCGCCTTCGTATGGATGCTTGGCGTACGCACGTCGAACTCGCTAATCAGCCGCTGTGCCTGCGTCTCAATCGCCTCGCTGTTCAAAAAGCCGCCACGGTTATACTTCGGCAGGTAATACGTCTCCAATACCATATTCTCGCTCATCGGGAAGTCCAGCACGAGTCCGTGTTTATGCCGATCCTCCGGAATATGCGATACGCCGGCTTCGGAGACGAACCGCGGAGACCGGTTGGTCAGCGGCTTGTCCTTCAGTATGATCTCTCCGCTGTCCACGGAACGCAGCCCCGTCAACGCCTCGATCAGCTCGCTTTGTCCGTTTCCGTCTACACCCGCGAGTCCGAGAATCTCTCCGGCCCGTACCTCGAGCGAGAGGCTGTTCAACGCGGGAAGGTTCCGGTTATCCTTAACCGACAGGCCGCGGATCTGCAGCACCGGAGCTCCCGGCGCAGCCTTGGTCTTATTAACCTTGAACGTAACGCTGCGCCCGACCATCTTCTCGGCAAGCTGCTGCGGATTCGTTTCGGTAACCTTCACCGAATCGATAACCTTGCCGCGCCGGATAATCGTGCAGGTATCGGCAATCGCCATAATTTCCTTCAGTTTATGTGTAATCAGAATGATGGATTTCCCTTCGGCGGCGAGCCGGCGCAAAATATCCATCAGCTCCTGAATTTCTTGCGGCGTAAGCACGGCGGTCGGTTCGTCGAAAATCAGGATGTCCGCTCCGCGATACAGCGTTTTCAAAATCTCGACACGCTGCTGCATCCCAACGGAGATATCTTCTATTTTTGCTTTCGGATCGACCATCAGGCCGTACTGCTCCGAGATGTTTCTGACCTTCTCGTTCGCTTCTTTATAATTGATGGAAGCGCCCTTCCGGGGCTCGCTACCGAGAATAATGTTTTCCGTCACGGTGAACGGCTGTACGAGCTTGAAATGCTGATGCACCATGCCGATCCCCAGCTCGATCGCCTTCGTCGGGCTGTCGATAGCGGCTTTGCTGCCCTTCACCCAGATCTCGCCCTCGTCCGGCTGGTACAGACCGAACAAAATGTTCATCAGCGTCGATTTGCCTGCTCCGTTCTCGCCCAGCAGCGCATGGATCTCTCCCTTGCGCAGCTTCAAGCTGATGGAGTCGTTGGCCGTAATGCCGGGAAAACGCTTCGTAATCCCTCGCAGCTCGACCATCATGTCGGGTGAACTCATGAGCTTCCCTCCCCGCAAAATGTACAAGTCAATTCAAGGTGCAAATCAAACGACAAGGCCGGTGGGTCACCAGCCTTGTCGAATTGGAATTTATTTTTCCGGAACTTTGATTTCGCCTTTGACGATCTTTTCTTTATATTCGTCTACTTTCTTCAACACGTCGGCCGGTACGTTCTTCTTGGAAGTGTCCGGCAAGCCTACGCCGTCGTCTTTGAGACCGAGGACAACGTTTTTGCCGCCTTGGAATTTGCCGTCAATTACGTCCATGGTCACGCGTTTCACTGCTTGGTCAACACGTTTCACCATCGAGGTCAGCGTCACATCGTCTCCGAATTCAAGCGATTGGTCCTTGTCGACGCCGATGACCCATACTTTTTTGCCTGCTTTGACACGGTCTTTCGCTTCGTTGAACACGCCGTTGCCCGTTGCGCCGGCCGCATGGAAAATGATGTCCGCGCCGTCGTTATACATCGTTGCCGCAGCGGCTTTGCCCAAGTCCGGCTTGTCGAAAGCAGCCGCATAGATAATGTTTACTTTCGCGTTCGGATTTACCGCCGCAACCCCTGCCTTAAAGCCTACTTCGAAACGCTTGACGACCGGAATTTCGAGGCCGCCGACGAAGCCGACTTTGTTTGTTTTGGTCATCAGACCGGCAACGACGCCGGTCAGGTAGGAACCCTCCTGCTCCGCAAACGTTACGGATTCGACGTTCGGCCCTTCCACGACGTTATCGATGATCGCAAAGTTCGATTTCGGGTTTTGCGCCGCAACCGTCTTAATCGCGTCGCCCATCAGGAACCCGATCCCCCAGGTCAGATTGTAGTTGTCTTTCACGTATTGATTGAGGTTAGGAATAAAGTCCGCGTCGCTTTTGCTTTGCAGGTATTTCACATTGGCGCCGGTTTCTTTCTTAATTTCGTTCAAGCCTTCCCACGCGCTTTGGTTAAAGGACTTGTCGTTTACGCCGCCGATGTCGGTAACCATGCCGATGTTAAATTTTTCCCCTTTTTTGCTGGCTCCCGCTGAGGACTCCGAAGGCTTGGAGCTGCCATTGGCCGCATCTTGCGGCGCCGGCTTCGTTCCGCATCCGCTCAGGACGAGCGTAGCCGCGAGCATAAGGCCTGCCGTCGATTTGAACCATGTTTTCATTTTTTGTTTACCCCTTCCATGTATCTGTATGTAAGCGTTAAAATAAGTTCTGTAGCAATCTCCATTATAATGGTTTTATTTAACCATCGTCCATATGTTTCTGAACAAAATTTCAAAAAAAACGCAGATTTTGTTACAATTCTGCGCCTGATGTCGTTTTTCCATTAGAATAACTTTCTTTACAATTGTAGAAAGCCGCAGGCCTGCAATGATATAATGAAAAATAGCGACGAGTATTAGGAGGGATGCGTTCATGTTCCAGTTCGGCGCGCTTCATCTGCAGGCGGTATCGGGCATCGGCATGGCAGCCATGGCGCTGCTTGCGATATTCGTTCGGACGCGGGCCAGCCGCAAGCCGGTCTCCCCGGCGAAAATCGTCATGCCGCCCATCGGCATGAGCACCGGCTTTCTCATGTTTGCCGTACCAACTTTCCGGATCCCTGCGCTGTGGGCGCTGCTTGCCTTGGCCGCGGGGCTGTTATTGTTCTCTTACCCGCTTATCCGCAGCTCCAAACTGGAGCTTCGCGGCGGTGATGTGTACGTTAACCAGTCCAAATCGTTTATGTTCGTGCTGCTCGGGCTCCTCGCCCTGCGCCTGGCGCTGCACAGCTACATCGAGCAATATATATCGATTCCGCAGACAGGAGCGCTCTTCTTCCTTCTGGCTTTCGGAATGATCGTTCCTTGGCGGGCCGCCATGCTTCTTCAGTACCGCAAGCTGCGGCGGGCAGCCGCTTAACAGGTCTACGGTCCATGAGAAAAGGCAGCTCTTCGCAACGAAGAACTGCCTTGTTTCGTTATTACAGCCTGACGACCTGGCCTGTAGCCTGCGATTCGAACGCCGCCAAAATCACCTGCAGCGAACGCATGCCTTCTTCCCCGGAAATGCTCGGCGGGGTTTTCGTCACGATCGATTCCACGAACGCATCGATCACGCCGCTGACCGTCTGCTTCTCGTTGGTCGCAATGGCGCCCACCTTATGCCGCTCGATCGAACCGTTGCGGAGCTCCACGATAATTTGATCATCTGGATGCGTATCAATTTTCATGATGCCGTTCTCGCACCAGAGCACTGTGCCGTTGTCCCCGCCTTGGTAATAGGTCCAGCTTGCCACAAGCGTACCGATGACACCGCTCTTCATGCGAAGCACGCAAACCGCGTTATCGTCTACGTCCGTTCCCGCTTTGTCGAGCGTGCCGATGAAGCCGGCGACATCCGCCACTTCGTCATCGAGCAGCCAGCGGATCAGGTCGGATTTGTGTACGCCCAGATCGCCCATGGCGCCCATAATCGCTTCATCCTTGCGGAAAAACCAGCTATCCCGGCCGTCGACGCTCCAGCTTTCCGGCCCCGGGTGTCCAAATGAAGTACGGAACGTCAGCACTTTGCCGAGAGCGCCCGCGTTCAAAATCTGCTTGGCCTTCATATGGTGAGGCATCAGCCGCTGGTTGTGGCCGACCATCAAATAAACGCCGTTCTCCTTCGCCGCTTCGATCATCGCCAGCGCTTCTTCTTCCGACGCAGCCATCGGCTTTTCGACCAGCACATGCGCGCCAGCCTTCGCTGCCGCAATCGATACCGGAGCATGGAGTGCATTCGGGGTACACACACTCACCGCATCGGGTTTTACCTCGCGCAGCAGCGTTTCATAATCAGTGTAAGCTTTTGCCCCGTATTGTCCAGCGTAATGCTCGGCTCTCTCCTGAACCGGATCGCAAAAAGCGACCAGCTCCACATGGGGATTTGCGGCGTACTCGGGAATGTGACGGTGTTTGGAAATCGCGCCGCAGCCGATCACGGCCACTCTCAATTTGCTCATGGATTTCAGGCTCCTTCGGTTTGTTAATTAAATTTGTTGCAAATAGTTCGTTTTCACCCACTGCAAGCTGTTCGCTACGCTTTGCAGCGGAGGCTTCTGGCATACGTCCTGCTCGACGACGAGCCACTCTACTCCTGCTTCGGAGGCGGCGGCGATGACCTTAGGCAGGTCGACGACCCCTAAGCCGAGCTCAAGCGTCTTCATCTGCCCGTTGTCGTCTTTGCCGAAATCTTTCAAGTGCAGCAGCGGCAGTCGGCCCGCGTATTTCGGAATATAGGCCAGCGGGTCCTGTCCGGCAAACTGCACCCAGCAGACGTCCATTTCGACCTGCACCGCTTCGGGAGAAGTCGTTTCGTACATCGCATCGAACACATAAGAGCTGTCGACGTTCATCTCGAATTCGAAAGCATGATTGTGATAGGCAAAAATAAGCCCCTGCTTGCGCACTTCCGTTCCCGCTTCCTGCAGAAAAGCAAACAGCGATTTCCAATCTTCTTCAGTACGGCGGTCTTCTTCGGCCACATAAGGGCAAATCAAATATTGTCCGCCGATCGTTTTTAAATAATCGATTTGGCCCTGCAGATCGTCCCGCAGCTGCTGCAAGCCGACATGGCTGCCAATCGCTTTAATTCCAAGCTCCTGAAGCAAATCTCTCAGCTCTTCCTTCGCCAAACCGCCGTATCCGGCAAATTCGACGCCTTCGTAGCCAAGCTCCGCCACTTTCCTCAACGTGCCGCGAAAATCGGCGGCGGTTTCATCCCGCAATGTGTAAAGCTGAAGCCCAATGCCCATTCTTCTCATCGTGAACACTCCCTGATTTAGGAATAGCTTACTTATTTGCTTTCATCATACACGAGAATAGCCTAAAATGAACATAAACGATATAATCGCAACATCAACAATTTTGCTATTAATTTGCGAATCGGAGAGAGACGGCTATGGAAGCGGAAGTGTTCACATGCGGTTACTCGTATCATGCGCAGCGGTTTCATACCCATTATAAAACCGGGCTGCCGCTCTACTTGTTCCGGCTGCAGACGGAAGGGGCCAGCGAGGCGGTGATCGACGGCAAAACGCACCGGCTCGGACAAGGGGATCTGCTGCTGCTAAATCCCGGAAGAACCTACGAACTATTCGTAGACGAATACGAAACAACGTCAAAGGGAAGAACGATTTCCAGCGGGGATTACTACTTGATCTGCGGAGGCCGTTGGATGGATCAATGGTGGAAACGCGGAGACAAGCCAACGCTCTCGCGAATCGATCCGGGAGAGCAACTGTTGGCGCTATGGCGGCACCTAATTATTGAAAAGCAGCGCCCGGCGGACAAACAAACCGGCGAGCTCGTCGGCTGCTTACTGCAGGCCCTTTGCCTGTCGCTCGAGCGCGCGGCGACGGAAAGCGCCCCCTCCTACGGCCGGTCCTTCACGGCGCTTCGGATGAAGCGGTTCGTGGAGGAGCATGCCACTTCAACGTTCAAGGTAGAGGATGCCGCGCGCCACGTAGGGCTCAGCGTATCCCGGGCGGTACATCTGTTTAAGGAATGCTATGGCAAGACGATGCTCGAATACGCGCTCGAAATCCGGCTAGCCGCCGCTCTAGAACGGATGAAATATACCGCCATGACGCTTGAACAAATTGCCGAAAGCTGCGGGTTCGGCGGATATTCGTATTTTCACCGGGTATTCAAGGACAAGTTCGGCATTTCCCCAGGCGCTTATCGAAGCGGCGAACGGCGGGAATAAAAAAAAGTCTCTCTTATTTTAGTAGAGAGACAAAGCAAGCGAATCTTTTTCGTTAAACGAATGCAAAATGGCCTCGCAGCCGATCACTTCGATGCTGATTAACGTTTGGAGACATTTTTTCAGCGTCCGTCTTCCGTTTTCTACCTTTTTATCCAGCGCCAGCTTAAGGAGCTTCAATGTTTTTTTATTCAAGTTGTCGGCGAAAACGGGGATCTCTTTGTTTTGAATGGTTACAAAAACTTTCATCCTCACACCGTCCCTACATCATATTTTACTAGTTACTAATAGAATAAATTACGATCATTAAAATAAGCTTAAAATAATATTACAATTTGTCAACAAGTTTCTTAACCCTTTCTTAAAGTCCCGTTCGCACCGTGTTCCTCGCGACTTTTCACATGCGCTGGTTCCGGAAATCGGCAAGCCAAGTAAAAGGAAGTATGTTTTCCCCGATTTTTCTCATACTAATGCGAGATTGAATGTGTGATGGGATGGAGGGAACGGCATGCGCCGTATCGCTTGGATCATTGTCTTCTTGCTGATGTTGGGCCCGTTTCAGGCCAGCGCCGAGCCTTCGTCGGAAACCGAGGAAGTCCGCAATTTTCTTACGGAATTATACCGGGCTCGATCGGAATTCCTAATCCGGGACGTGCCGATCGATACCTTTTATTACGAAAAGGTGCCAACAAGCCAGCAAGCCCTGTATCTTGAAAAAAAACGGAAGGCTTATTTTCAAGCCTGGGCCAGCAAAAGAGACATCGTTGTCCATACCGTCGAAGGGACATTGAAGATTTTTCGTATCAGGCCCACCGATTCGCTGGTCAAAGTATCGCTCGTGAACAGGATGAAGATCACTTATTCCTATGCCCAAGGCAATGGAACGCAGGCCGAGTTCGGACTCGGAACACGGCACGTTCTTACCTTAAAAAGAGAAAACGGGCAGCTGCGGGTACTCAAAGAATGGTTCCTCGATCCGCTCGACATCGATGCGGACGATGCATGGCTTCACCAGCCTTCTTTCGCCTCGGAGCCGGAAACGGAAAGTCTGAAGTCCGATACGGTTTCTCAATCCTCAAAAAAGAGGCGATACAACCGAGAGAGGGCCGTGGCGTATGCCAATAAGTACGCCGGTTCGGCATGGGGGGCCGGAAACGATAACCGTTACAATCCGAAATACCGCGATTATACCGGCATCGGCGGCGATTGTACGAACTTCGTCTCCCAAGTCCTCGGCGATCCGACTGAAGGCGGAGGGCTGCCCATGACGCACACGTGGAGGTACAGCGGCGGCAACGGAAGCCGGGCATGGGTAAGCACCGACGCTTTAAAATCGTTTCTCCTTTATTCCGGTTACGGGAAAGTACTCGCCAGCGGCACCTTCGACCAAATCGTGCGCAGCCCTTCGGCGCCCGACATCTGGACCAAGCTGAAACCTGGTGACCTGATTGCTTACATGTACAACAACGATGTGGACCATTTTGCCGTCGTCGTAGACAAGGATGAGCGGGGACTGCCCTTGATCAACTGCCATACGACAGACCGCTACCACGTTCCCTTTGATCTGGGCTGGGAAAATTACACCCACTTTGTATTGATTCATATCAACGATTAGAGAAATCATACGGCCGCCGCCTCGGACATAAGATGAAAGTGGACAACACTTTCCGTCCGGCCGAGGTGGTGATGCGGATGATTCTGCCCCCGATATTCAAACAGATGGCGCTTCGGACAAGCGCAATGTTAATTGTGAAATTGCTCGGGCTGCTCCTCCGCATTCCGTTATTTCGTTATCTGGGTCCGGAAGGAGTGGGCTTATATCAGATTGCCTACTCGTTTTACGGCCTCGTCCTGACCTTGCTCACCGGTGGCATGCCTATGGCGCTGACCTTGTTCACCGCCAAAAACGCCGGAAACGGCTGGCGGATTTACCGCAACATGTCCGTGCTCTACCTCGGGGTATGTACGCTGCTGTGCACAGGCTTCTTCCTGTTCACGAACGAAGTTGCGCTTCGGCTCGGCAACGAGAAGCTGGAGCTGGCGATCCGCATGTTCTTGCCTGCGCTCTGGCTCGTTCCGCTGCTAAGTCTGCTTCGCGGGTATCTTCAAGGCCTGGAAGCATTCGGGGCTATCGCCGCCTCCGAACTCGTCGAGCAATCGATCCGGGTCGGGACCATCCTGCTGCTCCTCTCCATCGGCACGAGCCTCAGCATGTCACAAGCCTTGGGCACGGCCGCGCTGGGCGCATCGACGGGGGCCGTCTGCGCCTTGGCTTTCCTGCTTATGATGCTGCTTCGCTATTCACAGTCTTCCGCGAGTACCGTCTCAGGCCAAGCAGAGCCGAATCACAGTCTCCGCTTGTTCGCGCATACGACGCTTGCCTTGACGGCCACCCGGCTCATCATTCCTTTGTCGGATTTCCTGGAAGCGTCCATCGTTCCTATGCAGCTCCAGGCCTCTGGACTCTCGTCGGGACAAGCACTTGCCATATTCGGCGAAATGACGGGCATGGCGATGACGATCGTCTATATCCCGACCCTGATCACGTTTTCGCTTACCCATACGCTGTCCCCCAAAATCGCCGCCGATTGGCAGGCCCGGCAGTTCGAGCGCGCCTTCCGGAGAATCGGCAAGGCTCTAAACCTAACCATGCTATGGGGAATCAGCGCGTCGCTCTTCATGTTTACCTTTTCCGAGGAATTGGCGCACCTGCTGTTCGACCAAGCGAGGCTTGCGACAGCGATTCGCTTGCTTTCGCTCTGTCCGCTTCTTGCGGGACTGCGAGAAGTGACGACAAACGTTCTGTGGGCCGTCGGCCGAAAAAAAGAGCCGATGCGCGGCATTCTCGTCGGCATTGTCTGCTCCATGACGATGCTTTACGTATTGACCGGTATTCCCGGATGGGGCTATACCGGGATCGCGGCAGGCGTGCTGCTGTTTGAAACGATTCCGGTGCTATGGAATCTTACCGTACTCCGCCGCGATCTGCAGCTGTCCTTCTCCGGGAGGATGCTTGTCATGAACGCCGTGATCCTGCTGCTGCTAACCGGCGTCGTTACGCTTTGGGGAGGCCGGCTGCTGCCCGCCGCGGGCTTCTCTGGATTGCCCCTGCAGCTGACGCTCATGCTTCTGACGTTCGCTTGCTCCGCCGGTTATGTTGCGCTCGTCGCGCTGACGCGTCAAAAGTAGCGGGGCGCGGCGCCCGAAACGACGACAGCCTGAACCCTTTCGCTCGTGAAAGGATTCAGGCTGCTTTGATTTAGCGTCCGCCGGAACTGGTTTGCTGATCCGGCTTCCCCTTGGTATTTGCCGGCGTATACTTCGGGCCCGCGACCGGTTCGGAGGAGCCCTGGTCGCCGGAAGCGCCGCCGCCGGGCGTCCCTCCGCCAGCTTTGGAGACGCTGCTTGCCGGAAGCGGCGGGCCTTGCATCGGAAGGTCGAGCTGGACCTTTTTGACGACCGGCTCGCTGGCTTTGCCGTATTTGTTCTCCGCCTTGATCTCGATCGTATTCTCGCCGATCATCAGGACGACGGGAGCAGATACTTGTCCGCTGCCGACCCGCTGCCCGTTTACGAAAATGTTTGGGCTCGGATCATAGCCGCCGTCTGTCGCGCTTGCTTTAACCGTAACTACCGGCTGGGCCGTTTTTTCCGGCAGCGTCTCGACCGTGAGCGTAGGCGCCGGTCGGAGAATCGCTCCCATCATCGGCGTCCAGAACGTGGACAACAAAATAATGATGAGCAGCAGCGGAAGCGCGAGAATTCCTAGTCGAAACAATTTCCTCTTTCGCCGCTGCACGAACTGGACAATGCCCGGAGCCTGCTTCAGCTTGATTTCTTTAAACACGGCCGCGAACGCTTCGTTCGGCACGCCAAGCAGCAGTTCCTTGATCTGCTTGTTCTTGAACGCCTTGGAATCATGCCGGTCAAAATAGCGCGTCAGCGCAGCGCGGTAGTGAACGTCGATCCCCGAGCCGCCGGAAAATCGCGAATCTCCCGCGCTCCACAGCATAAATTCGTAGATCGTATCCGTCCCCCGGGTCTGAGCGGCAACGAACTCCAGCATCCGGTCATAGTCATACCCCGCTTCGTATCCGCCCCCGCCCCGGACTCCGGCATCCGGACGGCTGAAGGCGTAGGCGATTTTGCCGAACGTCTCCGGCCCTACCTTATCGCCGAGCGTCTTCTTCAGCAGCTCCTGCGCTCGCTCCAAGTCCAGCGGGCCAAGCCGCTCGAAGGTTGCTACGACATCGGACGGCTTGCGCCGTTCGAGCGTCAGCACCCGATACACGGCGGTCAGCAGGTCCAGCGTCATGCGTCCGCCGCTGTTCAGGTTGTGCAAAAGCTCCGGCTGCGGCGGGTCAAGCATAAACTCAAGCTGCATCAGGTCTTCGTAGCTCAGTCCGGTCGGGGTCAGGTCTTGTAGCAATTCGAGCTGGATTTCCAGCTTGATCTGCATGCAGAAGTCCTCGAACTGCGGCTTTCCTTCGCGCTCCGGCAGACGGTCGAAGTAGATGTATGTATTTTTGGCCACTTCCATCCGTCTTGATTTCTCCGCCTTGAGCAGCTGCTTCACTTTTTTCAATACTTCGTTTCGGAAGAAATGCTGCAGCAGCAGATCATCCGCGGAGACCAGCCAAAACTTGATTTCTTCCAAAAACTCCTTGATCGATCCGCTCGCCGTGATGCGATAGGCTGCGTACTGCTCCGCCGTCTGGGGATGCTGCTCGTGCAGCTGCTTCAGAACGGAGAGAAAGACCGCATTCTGCTGCCGCAGTGGATCGATCAGCGGAACCGCCGCGCGGATATCGCCGGAGGCCGCGGACGCCGCTCGCCGGATATATAGCGCAAAGCTGGTGATCAGCAGCTTCTTCGTTCCTTCGTCGGCAAAAGCGTAATAATCCAACAGCGGCGTAACGAATTCCGCGGTTGGCACGCTGTCCCCATCCATCAATTCCTTGCGGATCAGCTTGACAAGCATATCGTTCAGCCGTTTTTTCCGTCCTGCGGTTTCCGCGGTCAGGTACTGAAGAATGCTTTTCACGGTGCCCGCCCGATTCTGCTCGTACAAGCTGTCCTGGCCTTGTTCGATCCGGAACAGCTCGCACAGCTGGGAATAGGTCGGGACAGCGAGCGCTATGGGATGGCCAACGTCCAGCAGCGCTTCCTCGCAAAAGTCATAGAACCGCTCCAGGCCAGCCGTATCTCCCCGGTGCTCCCAGACGTAGTCCAGAACCGAATGCTCGGTGCCGGATAGGTCCACGCCATGAATTCGCTCATTCGGCAGATCGAACAAATAATCTTTTTCCAGCTGACGGTCGGGCAGACGGATGCTTCCTTTTTCCACAAACATGACATGGTAATGCTGCTTGCCTTCCGGCTCGCTCTGGTACGTGACGAATCCAAGCTCCCGGCGCATCGCATACGGCAGGCAGCGGTAGACGAGCTCCATCAGCCGTTTCGCTTCCTCGCTCCCGGCCGACACGTCCGCGTCCAGCGCGACGTACACTTTCTTCTTGTTCGTGAGCGACGCCATCACGGCGTAAAGCAGCTGCAGAAACTGGGTGCGGTCCAGCTTCAGTCTGTCGAGCAGCCGGTCGGGGACCTTCAGTTTTGCCGCGGCGTCGTAATCCAGCTCATCCAACTCCGGAATCGTCTTCCCGTCCTGAATATCGTAGCTGCTTCGGAAGCCCCGAATCGCAAACAAACGTTCCGGTTCACGCACCAAGGCCTCTTGACGCTCCTTGGGCACAACGTAATGATGCGTGAAGAAAGCGCTCCGCTGCCCGGTGAAGTCGGCGCTGACGTAAACGGTGCGTCCGATCACAAGCTCCCCGCTGTCGGCATGGAAGACGCCGAACGCTTCCGGATACCGCTTCTCGTCCCCTTCTCCGCGTGCGAGCAGCTCCTGCGGCGCCTTGTACACGCAGTACGGATGCAGCGCCGCTTTAATAAAACCGTTATCGAGCCCGGCGGATTTCGCTACCGTATCGAACCCTTCGTTCGTGCGGAAAATTCCTTCCCGGTCCCGGGTAAAATAGTGCTGCTGAATGTTTCGGTCCCGGCTCACGGCGCATCTCTCCTGTCGATGTAGTCGAGCTGGTGAAGCAGCCAAATGAACGGCTCGTCCACCCGGGTCGGGCTAATGACACCGGTCACCTGCCGGTTCACCGGATTCGAACCGAGCGCGGATACGGCGAAGTACGCGGTATTCTGAAAATACACGTCGACCGCATCCTTGAACGGCCGGTCCACCTTCTCGATAAAACGGCGGATTTCGCCGTTAATATTCTCAAACTCGGTCTGGTCCAAATAGCCTTTGTGAACCACGTTGCGGAACACGTTGCTGTTGGACTGAATATATTCGCTGTCTTCCTCTTTCAAATATTGCAGCATATCGCTCTTCGTCAGAACGATCGCCGTCGGAATTTTCGTCTTGCTGCCCTGCTGGTGCGCGATGAAGTTTTCGAACAAGCTGATGACGACCTCGCGTGGCTCGTCATAGCGGCTTGCGAACTCCCCTTCCTCCTGGCCGACGCTCAGGCGGATTTTGTCCCGAATCGTGCGGATTTGCAGCGGATCGACGAGAAATAAAATGCCCGACGAATTTTTAATATGCGACGCATAGATTTCCAGGTAATCGCGCTCCACCATACCCTCGCCCGCAACATCGAAGAAAACGAGCGTGAGCGGCGCGCGCCGGTCGTCCTTGAATACGAACTGAAAAATAAACGGCTCCTGCTGCTCGTTCGGGTTCGTCGACTCCAGCATCATGCCGCGGTCGAAGATCGGCTCCAAATAATTTTGCCGGAACTTCCGGCTAATTTCGGCGCTGAGCGGCATGCAGGCCGCGTCGAAATTCGATGCCGTCGAGGATTGCAGCGTATGGATGAGCGACGTCATATAGACCGATTTGCCGACCTGCGACGCCCCGACGATGGAAATGATGTTGCTCGGCATTTTGCCGGACGAAATCGGCAGCTCGTTGTGGCAGCTCGGACACAGCCGGCGCCGCGTCGCCACGCCATAACGGTCGATGACCGCCACCAGCACGTTTTCCGAATAAACGTGGTTCTCTTCCGGGATTGTGTGCGGTTCGATCACCGCCTCCATGTCCTGCTGCGACAGATTGAACTTGCGCCGCCATGCGTTTAGCCGTTCGTCTTCCTGCAGCGTGAATTCGTCGTCGTTCTCCTTCGTATGCGCGGCGCGGAACACGACCTCGTCCGGCTCGAATTTATGGAAGCAGTACGGACAAACGATGCTGTAATAAGGCGGTCGTTCTTTTTCCACAGGCTTTTTTTCGAAAAATTGCTTGAAAAACCCCAACATGCCAGGTCCCTCCTTTAGTCCGGAATGAGTTCAAACCGCTCGCCATAGATCGGTCCGTCGGTAAAAAACAACCGGATATAGTCGTTTTTGCCGACCTCGATGGGCGGCAGCTCCGTGCGCCCCGGCGGAAAATCGTTCATGAATGGATAAAAGGTCCCGTCTTCCTTATTTCGCGGGGCCGCTCCTTCTTTTTTCACATAGCACAGAGCTTCCCGGGGGACCGGAATTTCGCAGAACAGCCGGATCTGCACGGTTTTATATTTGCTGAACCAGCCGCCGCCGTATTTGATGCCGTAGCGGATTTTCGCCCGGCCTCCGCTGACGCGGACCAGATTGTCTCCGTCCCGCTGCTGCAGCGGGGTCAGCCGTCCTTCCAGCATCAAACAGGGATAGATCCGGTAATAATGCGGCCCCGTAAAGTCGACACGGGCCCGGTAGCCGGCTTTCGCCTTGTATTCCTCACGGGTAAACAGCTTGAGCCGCTTCGGGTCCAACCCGTCCGGGGGCTGCTCGCCCCCCTCTTCGAAGCTGTCGATGTAGACGTAATTGATTTCCTTCGGCCAGTGCCAGGTCAAAATACATTCGCCTTCCCTGACCTCGGAGGCCGCTTTCGTAATCCGGTACCGCTCGTCAGGTTCGCTCCATTGCATCATGTGCCCGCCTCCCGTCGTTACCGGAACCGCTTGCCGGTCCGGCTGCCGTCTCTTCCGCCATAGCGGCTGCTCTCGCCATCCGGACCGGCATACAGCTCGCGCGGTCTGCCGCGGCGAAGACCGGTGTTCTCGCCGGTGCCTTCATGAACGGCGAACAGCAAGGTGGACAGCGACAGCACGACGGCCAGAATAAGATCCGCTATAGCGCGCACGGTGCTCGGATGCTCTGAGGGCAAACCGTATTCCAGCGTCAGACCTGCGAGCAGACCGGCTAACGCGCCGCCGAGAACGAAGCTGCGCGCCAGGAAGCGGTTATCGAACACGATGCCAAGCGACAGCCCGAGCAGCGCGCCGATGAACAGAATCAGCACGACCCGCAGCGCCGCATGCCAACCGCTGCCTTGCATCTGTCCCTGCCGTTCGTTCATGAGATGGAAATGATGGTCTTTTAAATAAATGTTGCGGAAGGCGTCCGTCACCAGCTCGGCCTGCTTCACCTCTTGGAACGTTCCGCCCGTCGCTTCGGCGATCCGCTGCAGCAGCTGGCTCCCTTCCTCGTTCGGCTGCTTCATCCCGATCGTGTGTATGGTTATATTTTCCAAATTATAAGGCTGTACGACTCGAGCGACATCCACATCACTGTAGCCGTCCGAGATAAGAATGACGGCTCCCTTGCGGTGCGATTCCTTCTGCATATGATCAATCGCTTGGGTAAGCGCCTGCGCGATGTCGGTTCCCCCGGTCGGGGCGGGAATCGCGTCGATTTGCGCCAGCACTTGGCTTTTGACGGTTTCGCTGCTGAGCTGCGTCAGATTCTGCACCCATGCCACCGTATCGTTAAACGTCAGCACGCCGACCCGTTTGTTGCTGTCCATCTGCCCGATCAGCGACTTGACCGCCTGCAAGCTCTGCTTGTTCGGGTCGTTCTGCTTCATGCTTTCAGACGTATCCAGAATGAGCACGTAATCTTGCGGCCGGCCCGATTTCGCAGAATCGAAATACAGCCCGTAAGCCCATTGAAACAGCGCCCCCGCCGCAAAAAGAAGAAGAAGCGTGCCGGGAACGAGCAGCTTCCATCCGTCGGAGGCATAGCGGAGACGCCAGTTTCTTCCATTCAATTGCGGTGACAAGATCTCCGAAAGCAAACAGCACAGCCCGACGATCAGGGCAAACACTCCGAAATATAGCCCCATCAGCAATGTTTCGTGCATCGTTCCTTCCCACCGGCTGAGCATCATTTCCCCTGCAATAAATCCTAGAAAGCCACCCACGATGCTGAGCCCGGTCAGCAGCGGATTCCATTTCCGACGTTTCATCGGCCTTCCTCACTTTCTACTTCAAACGTCCTCGTCCAAAAGCGAAAACATTTGATGATCTTCCCACACTCCGTTGATTTTCACGTTTTTGCGCGCCAAACCTTCCGGGCGGAAGCCCGCCTTCTCCAAAACGCGCATGGAGCCCCCGTTTCGGGGCATCGCGCCCGCTTCAATCCGGTGCAAGCCAGCCTCTTTAAAAGCAAAATTCACGATCAGCCGAACCGCCTCGGACGCATATCCTTTCCCGTTATGCCCTTGGTCCAAGCAGTAGCCCATGGTGCCCTTTTGCACCGGCCCGCGTATGACATTAAACAGCGAAATTTGCCCGATCAATTCGTCCGTTTCCGCCAGAAATATGCCGAAGGCATAACGATGGTCCTGATTTCGCTCGTCGCTCCATTGGCGGATCATGTCCGACTGGGCCTCCAGCGTAAAAAAGGATTCGTCGCGTATGGACATATACGTCTGGAAAAAGTCCCTGTTGCGCACATGCAGGGCCAGCAGCGCCTCCGCATCCGCGGGTTCGAAAAATCGGATATACACGGGTGAGCCCTTATCGCTCATCATGGCCGTCCTCTCTCCTTTCCGTCTCCGGTTCCTCCGGCAAGGCGCGTCCGTGAAACTCGTATCCGCTGCGCACATAACTGTCGTAATACCGCCTGCCGTTCCGGTAGTACATCAGATCGGCGATGCGGAATCCGCCCATCAGATTCAGCTTCTCGACACCACTTTGCTTCTTCTCATGAATGCAGCCGAGCTTGTAGGTGCGGCTGCCATGATCGACGCTGTATGCATATTGGATCAATTCGCTTTGAAAATCGCCGAAAAAATATTTTTCCTCGTACCGGTGCTTGTGCGTATAGTTGTAGACATCCAGCCGGATCGCCGCCTCGCTCTCCAGCGTCACGTACAGATCGCGGTACAGCTCTTCCTTTGTCAACACCTCGCGATTGTCGTAGCTGACCGCCACGTTCGCCCGCGCCAGCAGTTCCTGCTCGAACGGCTGATGAAACAGCGGATGGACGAACCATTCCCGTTTCGCCGCCGCAATCAGCTTGTCGATCAGCGTTTCGTCGCTTTGCTCAAGCAGCGCAGTGACATTTCCGACCCACCGTTCGTCAAAATAAAACTGCAGCCCCCGGCGGTTTTCCGTTTCGGCGGCGATCACTTCGACGACATGGCCGTAGTATTCGTTAATGTTGCGGCCCAGTTCGTCGTTCGTCTCCGAGATACTGCGGCGGCTCGCGTCGAGCAGCACCGCTTCGATGTCGTGAAGCCGCTGAACGTACCGCTTCATCCGGTCGTGAATCTCTTCCAGCTTCCGCTCGTAGCTCCGAAGCTCGCGAATGGTCAGCTCCAGCAGCAGCAGCTCGTATTTCAAGCTGTAGATTTGCTCAAGCATTCCCCGGGCCAACGGCTTGACCTGGCCCTTGGGCGAAAGAAAACCGAGCAGCGAGCCTTTGGCATACCGCTGATCTTCCACCCGCTCCTCGTACAGCGCTTCGAGGTCAAGCTTGCCGTCTTCGAACTGACGCTCGGCTTCCTTGCGCCACTCCCGGACCATGGCGATAAGACTGGGCGTCTCCGCTCCGCGTTCCTGCTCCGAGGTCCATAGGTACATGCAGTAGCACCCGTACGACGGATGATCGACCGCTTTGCGCTGCAGCGTTTGCGCGAGCCTTCCGGCCCCGTCCCGCGCCTCAAGCGCCGCTTCCATAACCCGGACGGCGTTCGTCTCAAAGAAGGTCCGGGCGTTTCCCCCGAACAAAGCCGCCTCCGCCTGCCGCAGAGACATCGACCGCAGCTCGTGGTGCGACACGTTCTCATAGAGCAAGCCGTACATGGCGTCGATCGGATTCGCCCGTTCGCCTGCCACGGCCCGGACGCTTGCCTCCGCCTTCCTCGGGTCCAGCTCGGCCAGCTCCAACAGCTCCGTCGGATGGATAACCGCGTTATCGCGCATCCGCTGCAGCATTCCCCGGTACAGATGATACAGCACCGTCAGGGCGATCGCCTGATTGGGCCGCGTCACCTTGGCGAACCCCGCGGAGACGTAAATGCCGCCTGCTTCCCCTGGCGGCATCATGTTCTGCTTGAACTGCTGGTGGTTGTAAGCCCCGTGCCTCGGATCGACCTCGTCAGCGGCTTTGCGGTTCTTGAGCAGGTTCAAATGGCACACGATCTCGTAGCACCGCTGCATCCCGCCGGCTGCAAATAGCCCGCGCTCATCCTTGTCTCCGATCATATACACCGTGTCGAACAAGGCTGCGTCCCGGTGCTCGACCGGCAGCCGGATGCCGTCGCCCGTCACCTGAAGATCTGCGGCCAAACGGAATTCCCGCCGCTGGACTTCGTCCAGCTCGCGCATAAAGCTGACGCCAAGCGATGCCGCATACGCAAAATCGTCGCCCGGCTGCTGCTCCTGAAGCAGTCCGTACAAGTCGACGACCACGGAGCGGAAGCTCTCGCCGAAGATCGATTTCATCAACACCGTCAGCTCGGGCACGAGCGCGTTGAGCGGATCGTCCACCCGCGTGACCACGGCGATATTGACCCGCTGCAGCGAGGCGTACAGCCGTCCAAATTCCGAGATGCGGCTGTTCATCTGCCGCAGGAGGACGTTCAATTCCAGAAGCTTCGCTTCGTCCCGGTAAAACTGCCTGTATCCTTCAGCACGCTGCGTTTTCTTATCTCCGCCGCTTCCGCCGAGATGCCAGCTGTAGACGTTGTCCCGCGCGGCGGCTTCCGCTGTGCCGGCCTCCGTGCCGATATGTAAATAAACGACGCCGGCGCTGTTGTTCCATTTCTTCCGGTTCAGGTCATACACCTGTTCCAGCGCCTCTGTCGACCGGTCGCCGACGAACAGGAACACGAGGGGATGGTTGATGCTGCGAAGCTCATCCCCGCCCGTTCCCATGCTGTCTGTTTCCGCGGCGTATGCGCTCGCGAATTGCATCAATGTCTCCCGCATGATCCTGACCCTCCAATCGGGGAGTTTGAGATTTCGCCGTTTGTTGGAGCGGTGACCTATCCCCCTCCAGCCGCTCTTGAAACCCATGAATGTCGATTATATTTTAAGGAATATTCATGGGTTTCAAAGGCGGACAGCGCAAGCGCTTCTTCCGGGGGACAGGTCACCTGTTTCACGACGAAATCTCAAACGAAATATAACTAAAAAACCGCCGCAGCCTTGGATCGGCTGCGTATTTATATGCTATCGCTATGACATACGAAGCTGCTATTTCAAGCTGCGAAGGATGTCGCTCACTTTGCTGGCGATTTGCTTGTAGAATTGGTACATGTCTTCGCCGTCGACGTATTCGCCGCGGTCGTAGTCGAGCGCGGACTTGGCGTCCTGGTAGGCGCCGGCCATGTCCTGCAGCTTCGTCAGCAGGCCACTGATATCTTCTTGGGCAGTAAGCTGCTGGCTGAGCTTCGACGATTTGCGCTGGAGCAGGCCGAGGCGCTTCGCATCGAGGGCGCGGATTTTGCGGTAAATTTCGTATTCCGGGAATTTGCCGGCCTGCATCAGGTTGACGAACGGCTCCCACGGGTCCTCTTCCGCGTCATGGTCGTACACGTACAGCGCGCCTTTTTTGACGATCGCGCCGGTATACATCGCCTCGATGAACTGCTGGATGAATTTCTCCTCGTCCTGATGAGCGGCGAGCACCTGCTCCAGCTCGGCGATTTTCGCCTCGATCCGGCGGTACTTGCCCAACTCCTCGCGGACGCGGCGCAGCAGCTCCGGCGAGCGGATCAGGTTCTCCTTCGCCATCTCCTCGTTCACACTGCCGAAGATGTCCTTGAGGCCGTCCTGTTCCAGACCGCCTGCCACAAGCGCCTTCAAGTCGGCGACGCAGCGCTTGATCTCGCCAAGGTTCGGCTTCGCCGCGTCAAGCTGCATCGGATACGACTCGAGCTTTTGCTCCAGATCGAACGGCTTCGTGAATACGCACTCGTACCGGCCCGTTGTGCCTTGATCCGCCGATTTCTCGCGGATAATGCGCAAGGCCAGCGATTGGTCGAACATGCTGCGGACGTCGGCGTTGTAATGTTTTACACGCGCGTTTTCATACGTATCGCCCCACGATTTTTCCGGAATCGGCGACGGCAGGTACGTCCAGTTCGTCTTCTCCGTCTGGACGAGATGGCGTCCGACGCCTTCCGGTTCCAAAATCGAGCGCTCGTAGCTTTCCTCGTATACTTTCAGCGGCGTATACAGGAACAACGGAATGCCGTTCTGGGTGTTCAGCCAGAAGACGCGGTTTTTCACTTCGCTCTCCTTGATCGTGAAGCGCGAGTTCGCGATGGCGTTATCCTGGAAGTTACGGATGCCCTTGAAAATATTCGGCGCCTTCACCGGCACGGAGACGAAGCCCCACGACGGGAAGTTGAAATTGCCCGAGCTGTTGGTCAGATGGAACACCGGCTTCGCTTCCTCGTACAGACGGCCGGCGATCTTCTGCTCCACCAGCTTCTCCAGCGAATCCTCGTGGCCATATTTGATGATCAGGAAATCCTCCATCGACTTCGTAATCAGGTCGCTAAACTGCTCGGTCAAAAACTCGGAAATCGAGCTGACGACGTCCACTTCCTGCTCCTTGATCCACTGGTTCGACTTCTCCAGCAGCTCCTGCGTAAAGTCGCGGATCAGCTCGGTGACGTTCTTCTCGTCGGTGACCTCGCCGATCAGCTTCGCCATATCCGGCACGCTGACGATGTTCCAATAGTACGTGCGGTTGCCCTTGTGATCGACTTCCTCCTGGCCTTTGGTGAGGATATCCCCGTTTTTCTGGAAAATTTTGTTCAGCTCGTTCAGGATTTCCGTAAACACCTGATAAATACGCGAGTTGTCGTTGTTGATGAGCGTGTACAGATCCTCGTAGAACTCGATCATCTGCTCCATCCGCTCGCGGTCGGAGTGCAGCAGGTACTCCTGGATTTTCGCCTCGATGTAGGCGTCCTTCTTCTTGTCCTTGGAGATGAACGCGCTCTTCGCTTCGGTCAGCTTCTGCATGGCGGTGTCGCCCGCCGCCTCGATATCCCGCGGGATGCGGTACAGGCTTTCCTTCAGCGATTCGATGTACGACGAGATCAACTTCAGCAGACAGAAGCCTTTGTCCTGCAAAATGATCCGCGACACGTAAAACGGCCCCTGCTCGGGATGACGGAACATTTTGCCCATCTGCTCCGCGAACACTTCCCGAATTTGGCCCGGCAGCTGCTTGCGGGCCTTGATGTACTCCTCCCGCGCACGGGACAGGTAGCTCTGCTCCAGCTCCGTGTCGATATGGACGATCTGCTGCTTGACGACGTTGTTATAGCTGAGCCGCTCGCTGTTCTGGTAGCCGGGCAGCGGCTCCGGCACGTTCTTGTCGAATTCGCGGTGGATCGAATCCGGGTCGAAGCCCAGCTTGTGCGCCAGCTTCTCGACGTCCTCCTGACTCGGACCTGCCTCGAACATCGTCGACATGCGCTGAAACACTTTATAAGCCAAAAACGTCGTCATTTCCTCAATCGGCAGGACTGCGGACGACGCGCCCAAAATATTGTATTGATAGTTCGCCGCATACGTCTTCGGCATCTGATTGATGTTCGTGCGGATGTTGCTGATATAGTCGTGGATCGCGAATTCCTCGCCGGACTGCTTTTGCTCGCTCGCCATGAAGTTCGTGATGTTCTCCGCCGTTACGTTCATGCAGTAGTCGTACGCATTTTCGAGCTGCTTGCCTTCGAGGTTCGTCGCCGATATAAGATGCGCGAGGTTAAAAGGCGGCATTGGCGAGTTAACCGTCAAAATGTTCGCGTACTGCTGCTTGAACCGGTCGCCGCGTTCGTCGACGTTCATCCAATAGTCGAGCTCTTTAAGCGCCGCATAGCCGTTCTTCTTGATATATTCGCGCGAATGCTCGGTCAATGCCTTGTTCGCCAAATTGACGTCCGGCGTGAACAGGTAGCCGAGAATGCCGACTTTATCGACGCCGGCCGAGCCGTAATCCCGCTCCAGAATGCCGCGCACGATATACGCGATATCGAGGAAGCAGCCGCTGCCCGTTCCGCCGGAGATACCCGTCAGTAAGAACACCATCAGCTTCTTGTTCGTGCCCACCGACAGCGTCTTGATTTTGCGCTCGATCGTTTGCACGACCTGCACGATCTTCGTGAACAGCAGCAGCCGGCCCGCTTGCCGGACGCCCGAAGCGCCGTTGATGCCGTCGGTAATTGTCAGCTCCGGCGACAGCCATTCTTTCAAATACGGCTCCAAAATGCTGCGGTTTTGCAGCACGCTGCCGATCTCCGCGTTCGACAGCAGCACGAATTCGGTCATCGGATCGAGGCCAATGCCCTTGTACCGCTTGTTGCGGTCGTGCTCGTTCGTCTCGAACGCGAGAAACTCGATGTTGTCGGGCTTCTCGCGCTTTTTCTTCGTGAACGGGTCTTCCGGCAGCTTGAACCGCCGGTTCACCTGATACTTGAGCCGCAGCAGCGCATCGATACCCGTTCCGCCGAGACCGATGACCAGCATCGGATTGTCGATCGTGTCGACGCGGATTTTTTCGCTGACAATGCCGCCGCCCAAGGATACGTCCAACTGCTGTATATGCTCTCTGACTACTGCTTTCATGTCCGGACTCCTCCTGTAACCAAGGCCAAATGGGATATTTATTTCAAGTATTCGACGCTTATCGACTTATTGACGTTTTGAAGCGCGATTTTGATGCGGTCATTTGCACGAATTTCTTTTCCTTTGGCGGCATCGAACACCCGTCCGCCTTTTTCGACGACGCAAGGCGTCGCGTTATGCAGCAGCACCGTGTCGTTCGGACCGGGCCGGAAGACGATATTTTGCGTCTCCGCAAACTCCGGCGCGAGCTGGAGCAGTTGATGCAGCGACACCTTGCCCTTGAACGCGTTCAGCTTGCGGTACTGCGGATTGGTCCGCTCGCCCGTGTCCTCGTCCTTGACCTCGATCACGAGCTGCCCGACGAAGCCCTTGTTCGCTTTGCGGTAAACCGACAGCGCGTACAGGGCGCCTCCCGCAAGCAGAAGAACCCCGGCGATAATTGCTGCCCATACGGTCGGGCTGAGCGCACCGCCCGCCTCCTTCGCCGGCTCTGACGCAGGCTTGGATGCCGCTCCGCCGGATTTGGCCGTGAGCTTCACGGGCGCCGTCTCGCGCAGGAAGTTCGCGCCCTCCGCCTTGATCTTAAGCTCGTAGTCGTGCGCGTCCGCGACCTTGAAGCTGCCCTCGATGCCCTGTGCGCCGATCGTCAGCGGCTTTTCCTCGGTCTTCTTGGTATCCAGGTCCGTCAAGACCGCCGACGCCTTCAAGCCCTTGTACAAATCTGCATCGGCCGTCTTTTGTCCGGCAGTCTGCAAATACGCTTTGATCTGCACTTCGTCGCCCGGCTTGAGCGTCGTCGATGCCAGAGGCTCCATGACGAGCTGGAGGTCGTAATTGTACACGAGGTTAATGTTGATTTTTTCCTTCTGGACACCTTTGACCTGCAGCTTCCAGTCGCCTTGCGCCGGAGTCAACACTTTCAATAAAGAGTAAGCGCTCGAAGCCGTATAAACGACGCGGTCCGACGGAATTTTCTGCTCTTTGCCGGACGGGTCGAATAATTTGACCTCCACCGGCTTCGAAGACATGATCGAGATGTTCGCTTCCTGTACGCTGGCGTTCGGAATCGTCACCTTCACATCCTGAAACTGCCCGTTCGCCACGAAGCCGGTCAGCGGCACGACCTTCAGCTTGAAATGGCTTGCGTAAATTTCGCTCAAAATTTGCGGCAGATTGTCCGCCGTGCTCGTGATAAACGATTTGCCTTTCGTTTCGTTGGAGATGCGCTCCAGCACAGCCTTGTTCAACGTTCCGTCGGCATTGAGCCCGATCGTATAAATCGGGATGCCTTTGTCCTTCGCTTTCTTGATCGCATCGTTTAGCTCCTGATCGGACTGCTGCTGCGTGCGGCCGGCGTTCAGCGAGTTGTTGCCGTCGGTCATCAGCACGATGAGCGGCACGTGCCCCGGCTCCGTGCCGGATTCAAGCACCTTCACCGCTTCGTTTACGCCGACGGCGATGTCGGTGTAGGGCCCCTTGGACAGCTTGTCGATGAACGATTTCAAGTCCTGCTTATCCGCGGCGGAGTTGATGGGAAGCAGCGCCTTTTCGCGCATCACTTGATCGGTATAGGCGACGAGGCCGATTTTGTCTCCCTGCACGGATGCCATGTCGATAAACATTTTCATCGCTTCGTTGCTGACTTTGTTGACGTCGCTCTCGTTCATGGACGTACTGACGTCCACCGACAGAACGGCGTCCATCTTCATATCGACTGCGCCTGCCGGAGCAGCTGCGGCCTGAAGCGGCATCAGGACGGCGAGCAGCAGAGCGGCGACGGGTCGGAGCAGCGCTTTGATGATTTTCACGGGGTTCATTCCTCCAAACCTATGGACAGCTCGATGTCGAACCATCCCGAACCAATATGGTATAGTGTAGTAAATTGCCGTAGAGGGTAGTACAATGGAACTGCATGTCGTCTACTAATCTACATATTAACTGGTCAGAAAGTAAAATTCCACTAACGAAACCTTACAGAATTCTTAAATTATCGCCTTTCAAATTCGAAAATACCGGGGAGAGAATCATGCTGACCGTAGCCGTATTGGCTCTTGGAGCCCTGTTTCTACTAGCATTTTTTATGTATTGCTCTTATAGCCGGAAGCAAGACGTCACGCTTGCGAACATCGATGCCGCATTCGCCGCAAGGTTAAATCAAGGTGATCCAGGTGAAAGCCATGACGACTAAAACCGCCGTTCAATTCCGCAAAACGCAAGCGACCTCGCATTTGTTCGACCGCTTGAAGCAGTGCCGGCGCTGCAGCCGGTATTCTTGTCTATGGGACGACCGCTGCCTGTCGTGCGAAGCCGAGCAAAGCCGCAGCGCCGTCCCCGAGCAGACCGGAGCGGTTCTGAAGCACCGCAGGCAGACCGGCATGCTGGCTGTCGGCGCGATCGGCGCCCTCGCCTTTCTGCTCGCCCGCAACGCGGAGCAGATGATTTTGTCCGTCGTCGGCGCCGCCCTGCTGCTCGCGCTGTACGTTTTTTTGCATAAGCGCTACGAGCCTATCTTATATAGACGTACGCTAGGCCGTTTACTCCTGCAAGATCAGCAAAAAATTCGCGAAGGGCTGCTGCTCGACATCGACGATGCGGAAGCGGACCTCCGGGAAGAAGACTTTAAGACCGCCTATGAAAAGTTCCGCGAGATCGGTTATTTCATTCAAGACGACTCGATCAAAATTTTAAAGGTATACTGCCTGAACAAATTTATTTTGCGCAGCGATATGGACCTTGAGCTCAACTCCCTTCTGCCGAACCGTTTTGACAAAGACGTGATCGAATATATGCATGAAATCGGCAAAGTGCGTCCTCAGCTCATTACCCGCGAAGCGCTCGACTACGTCATGAAATACCGGGGCATGATCGAGAGGCTTCCCGAGGGAAGAGACGTCCTGACGGCGGCGGCCGGAGCCGCGCTGCGCGTGAAGTCCAATCTGCACGCGTACCGCAGCCTGCTGTTGGACCACGCCCAGGAGCTGCCGAAAGACCGGCTGCTTCGGCTGTGCCGACTGCTTGCCGAGCAGCCGGACGCCGACCCCGAGCTGACCCAGAAAGCGCGCGATGCCGTGAAGCTGAAATACGACTTCGATCCGGAATTCCAAGGCATCCTGTAGAAAGGAAAGGAGGCTGCCTATGTCTATCTCTACGTATAAACGGTCCGTCCGTTACAGAAACGCCGCGATTGCCGTCCTCGTTCTTCTGCTCTTGGCGGCGTGCTTCAAAGTCTACGCCTGGTGGCAAAAAGCGGAGCTTTACCAGCAGGCGGCGGCACAGCTTGCCGCAGGCAACGCAGTCGAAGCTGAGGAGTTGTTCCTCAAGGCGCAAAAAATCGGCTTCGTCGATTATAAAGAAGCGGAAACGGAGCAGGCGCTCAGCGCTCTTCAGCCGGTTACGCAAGCGAAGCGGCTGTTCTCGTCTCTAACCGACCAGATCGCCTCTGCAGTTGCCGTAAACGATGCCGGCAGCTTGGTGAAAGCGTACGAATCGTATCAGAGCGCCAAGTCGCAGGTCGCGAAGCTGGACGAAGGCTCGCAGAAGCGGTTCGCAGAAACCGCGGCGTCCTACAATATCGACGCACGCTTCGCGGAAGCGTTCGGCTCGGTCAAGACGGCGCTAATCCAAAGCGTCGAAGGCGCCGTCGCCAAGAAAAAATTCGACGCCGATACCGCTGTCGGATTCCTGCTGCAAATTCCCGCGGTCTATTATAAGGACGAAGCGGCGAAGCGAAAAGCTCTCAACCCGCTGCTGCAAAAATACGACCAAGGCCGCCTGGACGCACTCGTCAAATCCAAATCGCTGGACGAAATGTTGAAGGAAGGCGAAGGGCTGCTAAAATTTTATAAGGATCGGGGCTGGGAGGCTCCCTGGGTCGCTGCAAAACTTGAGAAGGCGGCTCAGGACACGCTGGCCAAGCTGGAGAAGAACGATCTGGGCGGCTTCCTGAACGCTGCCAAAACCGTGCAGTCCCACAAGGAGCTCTTCGGCAGCGGCAGCAAGCTGAACGGGTATATCCAATCGGTGGTGAACGGCCGAATGGCCCGGGCGGAGCAACTGATCGCCGCCAAAAAGTATGCGGAGGCCGAAGAGCTGTACAAAACGCTTGGCGCCTACCGCGATACGTCCCAAGAGCTGCAGGCGCTCGGTCAGCGCCGATTGGAAAGCGATCCGGCCGTGCTGCTTCAAAAGGCCGGCATCGAAGGCGCCCTCACCGCCGCCACGAGTCTGAAAGGGACGAACGGCGCACAAACGGCAGCCGCTGCGGTTACGGACAAGAAAAAGGTCGTGCTCGTCCGGCTGTTCTCGGACCAGCGCATCGAGGTCGCAGAAGGAGCTGTGCCGGGCGACCTGGCCGCTGTCAAATCGATCCGCCCGGCCGACGAGCTCAGCCCGGAAGGACAGCCCGTGCTGCTGCTCGAAGCGGCCTCCAAGAAGCGGAAAGCCCGCTATGTCGCGTTCGAAGCGCACGCGTCCGAGCTTAAGCCGATTCTCGATCTGGAGGCCGATAAGCTGGAGTCGGTGCGTCCGGGTGTAGTAAGCGCCGATAATCCCGTGCCCGAGCGGCCGGAGAAGAACGGTGCCGACAAGAACAGTACGGACAAGAACGGTACGGAATCTACAGGCTCCCAAGCCGGAGCGAAAGCGGTCTACGAATACCGCAGCGGGCGGTATGTTTTCGTCAAGTCCGAAGAAAACGGGAACAACGCTGTCACGAACGGAAACGGCGACGTGAAGCAGGACGCGGATAAGAAAGATCCGAAGGACGGCACAACTAAGGATGCCAAAGAAGGTACGAAGGAAGTCAAAAGCATTACGGCCAACGAGCTGCCGAAGTACAAAAACTCGAAGGTTGTGTTCCAATGCGACATCCAATCGGTTGCGGACAATCGGGCCATCGTCAAGTTCGACGATCTGTACATCGTGCTGACCGGCAAATTCAAGTTCGGCACCGGACCGGCGGTCATCACGGGCACGTACACTTCCACCGAGGATCTGAAGCAAGGAAACAAGACGGTGAAAGCTTACGTCGTGCAAGTATCATCGCTCGTGCAGGACGAAGAGTCGTAAGCCGATCATCTGGCGTTTAAAAAGGGAGATTTTCCGTCTTTGGAGACGGGGTCTTCCTTTTTTTATTTCCATGCTGCAACAAATGACCGGGCTTTTCCGTATGAGGAGTATATCTTTTAAGGATCGGAGATTGACGGGCCGTGTTCGATGACGAAGCTTTGCTGAACAAAATACGGGATCATTTTCAATTGCCGGCGTTCGCCGGTTTGTGCCGAGTGCAGTACGAAGAAGAGCCCGACGACCTGCGCATTGTGGTTAAGGTAACAACATCCGACGGACGAAGCTATGCCGTGCGGATGATGTCCAACTCCTATTCGACGTTGGAGGACCTTGCAGGACAAGCGTCCCTGTGCGGGCTGCTTTCCGGCGGCGGACTGAACGTCCCGACGCGCTTGTACGGAAGCGACGGACGTCCTTACCTGATTTTGTCGCGGAAAGGACACGAGGTTTGGGCGACCGTGGAAACCTGGCTGCCGGGCAAAGAACCGGAAAACCTAACGATCGGCCTCGCCGAACAAGCAGGCGAATGGCTCGGAGCCATGCACCGGATTGCCGGTCAGGCGCCTGCACCGATCCCTTTTACCTCGGAGAGCCCGTGGAGCCTGTTCGGTCAGGAAGACGAGCTGGATCAGGATGCTCAAGCCTTAGAAAAGGCGCTCCAGACTGGCGGCGCAGAGCCGCCACTGATGCGAGAGTTGTTCGCCCTGTACCGGGAAAAACGCTCCAGACTCCGGGCAGGTTGGCCCGAACTGCCGGGCGGTCCGGTGCAAGGAGATTTTTCTTTAAACAATTTGCTTATGGACGAAAACGGATGTCTGTGCGGCGTGATTGATTTTTATCTTGCGGGAACCGACGTCTTTGTCGGCCATTTGGCGGGAGAAGCTTCGTTTCTAGCTTATGCGGCGGATAAGGAAAGTGCGGAAACCTCCGAAGCCGCAGGGGATCGATACTTGGAGGCGCTGATGGCCGGCTATGAGCGGTGCCGTCCTCTGAATACGCGGGAACGGAGCGTGCTGAACGACTTGATCGGTTTGCGCAGGGCGTTTGCTTGCTATCAGGTGGATGAAGTGCTCGGAGAGATCAAAGCGGGAAATACGGAACAGGTCAATCAGAAGCTGAAAGACATGATTTTATATTTGAAAAAAGAATACCGCCGAACGGACTTGTAAGTTCCGTTCATGCAGAAACCGGGAGTCCGTCTCCCGGTTTTCCTTTTTACTGATTCTGCTGCGGCTGCACAGGCTGAATCGTGCCCTGGACCATCCGGTTGTTGACCAAGGCGTCCCCGGCCCGATGGCCGACGCTGCGCCCGACCGAGCTGCCTACAAGTCCACCCAGCACCGCGCCAACCGCTGTCCCGAAGACCGGAAGCACTGCCGAGCCGAGCATCGCGCCGTACTCTACCCCGGCCATAATGCCGACAGCCCCTGTCACATTTTCTACGGTTTGTACAGCGTATTCCTTTGTCTTCATCTGCCCTTTGGCCAGCGCATTTGTATCCTGTATTTGAGACAAGCCGCCCGAAATCATCCCGGTCCATACGGAACCGCTTTGAAACATGATCCCACCTCATTTCGAGTCATCCGGCCGTAGCATAGCCGGTTTGTTTAGCTTGCCCTGCTCTCGTTCAAAACACTCGAAAGGAAGACGCTCGATCAAACCCTCAGGCTTACTTCCGCAAGCCTTCCACCGTGTCTTTGGCCTGCTCCGTCAAATTCAACACGGCTTCCGTCCCTTTAACCGCAAATTTGCGCATCGTTTTCCGGGCCTCCGGGGAAAATGCCAGCATCATCGCGGCACCCGCAAGTACATAAGCGATCGGCAGCTTCGCCATGGTCTCACCCTTTCCAAAAAAATAAGGTACTACAGATCATTCCACATTGACGAAAAATTATGCATGGACACGAACTGCATAAATCGCTAAAGGCTGTGTATACTAGCGAAAATCAGCCCCAGACTCCAAACGAGGAAGCCCAAGGAGCGTATGTATGCCTACGGAAAGCTTGAAACATCGACGGTTTGTTCGAATGCTGCCAGGACGCATTCGCATCGAATTTTACGGTCTTCATAACAATCCGGATACGGCACAGCGGATTCAGACCGAGCTTTCGGTCTGGACCGGAATTACCCTCGTCCGGGCTTGCCCGCTTTCAGGCAGAGTTCTCCTGACGTACGATGAGCGGCGGCTTAAAGCGGAGCAAGTCCTCGAACGCATCGAACAGCTGGAAGAGGAGCTTGCGCAGCCTTGTGCCGACGCGGGGTCATTCAGCAGCTACGATGTTCCTGCAGTCTGCGGGCAATCCTCCCCTTCTCCGGATGCATCGCCCGTCAAGCGGGAAGCCGCAGCCGCGGCGGAACTGCCCGGGGCGTCATGCGCAGCTTCAGGGCGCATGCCTCTTCCCCTTGCGCTCAGCATGGGCGGCCTCGCCGTGCTCGGCACGAAGCAGCTGCTGCTTGGCAGATCGGCTTTGGCCCGCAGTCCGGCTCCCTTTTATTTATCCGCCGGACTCTCTGTCATTACGGGCTATCCGCTGCTGAGACGAGGGTTTCAGAGCTTCGCCAAGGAACGCAAGTGGAACGCCGACCTGCTTCTGGGTACCGGTGCATTAGCGCTTGCTTTGGTGCGGGAAAATCTAATCGTTTTGGCAGGAATCGGTCTTCTGCAGTATGTGGAGTGGAAACGAAATCAGTCGGCGGCGAACCGCTCGCCGGCGGTGCTTCCGCCTGAAATTAAGCAATATACGGAGAAAGCGAACAAATGGGGGCTAATCGGCGCCGGAGCGACCCTCGCGCTCACGCGTGACCCTCTGCGCGCGGTTGCGGTACTGCTCGCCGCCAACCCCAGACCGGCGTTCATTCCGGCCGAATACGGCTGGCAGCAGGCGGAGCTTGTTTGCACCGAAAATCGGGCCTTGCTGCCGAATAGCGGGTCCTTATCCAAGCTGGCAAGGACGAAAACGCTGCTCCTGGAGGATGCTTCGGCGCTCTATCGGGTTGAAAGCGAGGAAATTCAATGTTTGACGAAAGAATCGGCGGCGGACAAAGTCATCTGCTTAACAGCCTCATTGTTTGAAAAAAGCAGCCATCCGTGGAAAGCCGAGCTATCGGAAAAAGCCAGACAAACGTGCCGGACCCTCCGAACGGCGTTTCAGGTGGAAGAATCGGCGGAGGGCCTGCAGGGCAAAATCAACGGAGCCCGCGTGTTCGCCGGGAGCTATGCCTACTGCCAGAAGCAGGGTATCGACTGCGAAATGTACGAGCTGGAGGCTAAAAGATTGGCGAGACACGGCTCGGACGTGCTCTTCGTCGGGGTTAAGGCAGAAAGCAGCGGGGGAACCTGCATCGGACTGCTGAGCAAGAAGCGACAGCTTCATTCAGCACACGCCCCCTTGATTCGTGCATTGAAGGCGCAAGGCTGGTCGATCGGAGCCTTAAGCTGCAGCGAAGGGACGGACATCTCGCTGCTGGAGCGGCAAGGTCTTGATACGGACTGGCTATTGCTTCAGCCCGGCGAATGGGCCGAACGATTGGCAGCCGGCGTTCCGCGCGGAGAGAACGCATTACTAGTGACCAGTAGCGATACCTCGCCTGTTCATGCCCTGTGCCGGGAATACGGCATTCCGTCGATCACGGTGCAGCAGTTGTCCGAGCTTCCGCGGACGCTGGAAGTGGCCGGCCGCATGGACCGCAGCGTACACCTAAATTATCGGCTTACCGCGATCTGGAATATCGTCGGCTCCGCTCTGGCGGCATTCGGCTTTATTCGTGCGCCGCTCGTCAATTTGGCTTCCGACGCCCTTTCGTTGGCGTTTATGTCCGCCTTTCGGCAAACGAGCGAGCGGGCGGCTGTGCCCCCGCTTGCGACGGGCGACCGGGAAGCCGCTGCTACGGCGGAGGCGTCCGTTCTGTGGCACGAGGCTCCGTGGGAGCGGGCCGTCAGCCATTATGGCACCGATACCGGGCGCGGGCTCGATGGAGGTCAGGTTCATGCGTTACGAAGCGTTCATGGCAGCAATCAGTTGGAAGGACGACAGCCGACGCCTTGGATCGTCTCCTTTTTGGCACAGTTCAAAGAGTTTACAACCTTAATCCTGCTTGGGACGACAGCTTTGTCGTTTTTTACCGGCGGCTTGTACGACGGCATTGCGATGGGAGCGGTACTTCTCGCCAACGCGGCAGTCGGCACGATGCAGGAACGCAAAGCGGAGCAGGTCATCGAATCGCTCAACCGGTACCAGCCCCCGACCTGCAAGGTGCTCCGTAACGGAACCTTGGAAGAGATTTCGGCACTGGAGCTCGTCCCCGGGGATATCGTGCAGTTGGAGGCCGGCGACCGCGTACCGGCCGATATCCGGTTGGTCGAATCGTTTAACTTACAGGTCAGCGAAGCGGCGTTGACAGGAGAATCGGTCCCTGTTCCGAAACAGGAAGCCCCCGTCGACGGAGCGCTCCCTCTGGCGGAACGCTCCAATATGATCTATATGGGCACCGACGTTACCCGGGGCAAAGCGACCGGCGTCGTCGTCCAGACCGGCCTGCATACGGAAATGGGCCGCCTCATGTCCCTGCTGCAGAACGACGAAAAAGAACTGACGCCGCTGCAGAAGCAGGTCACCTCCATCAGCAAAAAATTCATCAAAGGAGCATTGATCGTCTGCGGCATCGTGTTCGTCACGGGATTGCTGCGTGGCATTCCGCTGATGCAGATGGTTTCCACGTCCATCACGCTGGCGGCTTCGGCCATTCCCGAGGGGCTGCCCGTAACCATTACGATCGCGCTGAGCGCCGGCATCTTCCGCATGGCCCGCAAGCAGGCGCTCGTCCGCAAACTGTCCGCTCTGGAAACGCTAGGCCGGACGACGGTCATCTGCTCGGACAAAACCGGAACGCTGACCAAAAACGAAATGACCGTCCGGCACGTCATCTCGTTGAACCGAAGCTGGGAAGTAGGCGGTACCGGGTATGCCCCGTCCGGGGAAATTCGCCGTACGGCCATCTCAGGCCGGGCAGTTACGGCACTCGAACAGAGCCCGCAGCAACCTGAGCTTTCACGCATCCTGCAAATCAGCTTGCTGTGCAACAATGCCAAACTGGAGCAGGACGGCGAAGGACATTGGGCCGTCAAGGGGGACCCCACCGAAGGAGCGCTTCTTTCTTTTGCGGCCAAAGCGGGCGTACATCCGGAAACGATGCGACAATGGCATCGCGGCAAAGAAATTCCTTTCGATTCGAACACCGGCAAGATGAGCGTCGTGTGCAAGGATACGGCCGGGACCGAATCTCAGGACTGCTATGTTTTCACAAAAGGGGCTGTAGAGATGCTCTTACAGCGCTGTACCCAAGTCCAGTCGGATGGCCAGTTGCTCGAACTGACCGAGGAACGCAAACGAATCGTTTTGGAGCAGAACGGCAAGCTGTCCGGCGAAGCGCTGCGCGTACTCGGTTTCGCCTATCGTCCGCTCACGGACGGAGACCTTCCCGAGCCGGACGAGCGGGATATGATTTTCGTCGGTATGGTCGGCATGATGGACCCGCCGAAGCCGGAGGCCGCGCACAGCATCCAAGAAGCGCTGGCGCTCGGCGTCAAGCCGGTGATGATTACGGGCGACCATCCGATCACGGCCATTTCGATCGCCAGACAGCTCGGCATGTACGATGGCTCGCAGCGGGTGCTCTCAGGGCATGAGCTCGACCGGATGACCGACGAAGAGCTCCAAGAAGCGGTCGAGCATACCGCCATTTTCGCCCGGGTGTCGCCGGAGCATAAGCTGCGGATCGTGCGCGCCTTTCAACAGCGCGGACATTTGGTGGCGATGACGGGGGACGGAGTTAACGACACGCCCGCCATTAAGCAAGCTAATGTCGGTATCGCGATGGGAAGAACCGGCACCGAGGTGACGAAACAAACGGCGGATATGGTGCTGAAGGAAGACGATTTCGGCACGATTGTCGAGGCCGTAAAGGAAGGCCGGACCATTATGGGCAATATTCGCAAGGCGCTCGGCTGCCTGCTCACCGGCAATTTGGCGGAGATCATTGTCTCGAGTACCGCGGTTATCCTGGGCATGCCGCTGCCTCTCGTCCCCGTACAGATTCTGCTTATGAATCTGATCACGGATGCGCTGCCGGCCATGATTTTGGCCATCAATCCCGGGAATAAAACAAAGCTGACGGAGCGTGTCGAAATCGCCGACGGCAATCTGTACCGGAAAGTCTTTACACGCGGCACTCTGCTCGGCTTAGGCTCCCTCGGACTGTTCGCGGCAAGCCTCGCGGCCGGAGTTCCTCTCCCGGCAGCCCGGAGCATCGCCTTTGCCACGCTGGTGTCGGGCCAGCTCATGCAGACGTTCTCGTGGCGGCAGGAGGGCTCGACCGAGTCGGTCAAGGATTGGAGCCGGGACCGTTTTCTGATTGGAGCGCTGGGCGTATCCTGGCTCTCGCTGCTCGCCGCCCTGTATATACCGCCGGTGGCCCGCTTCTTCCATGCAGCCCCGATCGCATGGAGCCACTGGGTTCCGGTGCTTGCCGTTGCCGGCTCGGTAACGCTGCTGTCGAAGCCGATCGTAGCATGGGTCGAATCGGGGCGCCAGGCGGCATCGAAGCCGATTCGACAAACGCGGGCGGCCGTCGTCGCATAGCTTGCTGTCCATTCGGAGGTAGGAATCATGAGAGAACAACAGATCGAGAAATGGCTGGTCGGCGCCGCGCTTGCGTTTGCGGCGTCGACACTCCTTCCCGTTGTTAAAAACACGCTGCTTCCTGTTGCCGAAGCCGGTTATCAAGGCTTGCGGAGCGCGGCAGGCGCTGCCCGTTCGTCCTTGCAGAGAGCCCGGGAGGAGCTGGAAGATATCGTCGCGGAAGCTCAGTTCGAGCGCATGAAAAAAAAGCTGGACCTCGAAATCGCCTCTTCCGGGGACGAGTTCGAACCGGCGCTGTGCGGCAGCGAAGCGGGGGAAGCCACGTTTGAAAGATGACTCTGTCGAATTTCATCTGAAGCAGGCGCGGCTCCATCTGGAGCAAGCTTTAACTGCGACCAAGTTACAAGCTTCCGACGACTCGGAGGAAGCGCATCAATCGATGTCGGAGCAATGGCGACTTTTTTTCGCCTTTTTGATCGGAGACGGTAATCGAGAAACGGAAATAAAGGAGACTTGAGCATGCAGGAGCCCTCTGTCGATTTCCATTTGCGCGAAGCGCTATCCCATTTGGACGCGGCGCTGAATAAAAGCATTCTTCACGTCCAAGCGAACGCGGCGGCCAAAAAAGAAGTGGGACAGCAGTGGGAACGATTTTTAGGGGAATTTTTTCAACAGGTCCGGGAAAAGGGAAAGCAGTCCAAGCTCAACCTGTGGAGTTGGGTCGCTTTCCCGCGCATTCGCTAGAAGGAGGCCAGTCCAAGCTCCGTTCTATCCGATGTCTGACGGGTCCACATGGCCGGTCTTTTTGCACGCATATTAATCCCGTCGGTCTGATCGCAGCGTCAAGCCGAACGGTTTGCATGAAGGCTTTTGCTTGCCATGACGGTCAAAGTGAAGCGTGGCGTTGATCTCGCCGCCCAGAATCATTACGATGCTGGACAAATACAGCCACGTCAAAAGCACGATAATGCCGCCGATGCTGCCATACGTTTTCGTATAGCTGCCGAAATGATTGACATAGTAGGAAAATAGCAGCGAAGCGGCGACCCATCCGGCCGTGGCGAACAAAGCGCCCGGCAGCACTTCACTGAACGTTAGCCGCAAATTCGGCGTGTAGCGGTATAAGAGGATGAATACGACAGCAATAGTTACAAGCGGAATTACATATTGGATAAACCCCCACAGCAAATCGAAATTTCCCGGGAAATGTACAAATTTGTAAACCGAGGCTCCGACGATCTTGCCGAAGATTAGCAGTACGAATGTAAACAAAACGACAATCGCCAGAACCAAGGTAAACAGGACGGAAATCCCTTTGACCTTCCAAAACGGACGGCTCTCTTCCTCGTCATACGCCTTGTTTAACGCCTTCATCACCGCGCCGATGCCATTGGAGGCCGACCACAAGGCGGCAAGCAATCCGATGGAAAGTACGGAGCCGCTGCGCGACCTTTGAATTTCCTCGAATGCATCCGCCACCGCTCGACTCGACAGATTCGGCATTATGCGGGCCATGCTGTCGATGACCTCCGATGCCGAAATCTCGGTGAAGCTAAGGAGTGCAATGACGAAAATTAGAAAAGGAAAGAAAGCCAATATCAAATAATAAGTAAGCTGGGCACCCAAAGCTGGCACCTCATCGTCTTGAAAGCGGCAGTACAGCTGAATCAAAAAGGCCGCGCAGCCCATCCGCCTTTTCCTCTGTGAAGCGCTGTCAATTCGGGTTCCGCCGAACGAAGCTCCCTTCCGATCCCGAGGCTCTACAGTTCTCGCCATCATCCCAGCCTCCTTCCGCTGCGTAAGCTTGGAAAGTCTCTGCTTGGATAGTTACTTAACCGTGAAGAGCCTTCGCTGAATCAACCGCAGAACCGCGGCCCCCAGCTTCTCTCCGGACCGTGCCCGGCGCTGCCTCAATTCAGACGGGAGAACGCTGCTTTTCCATAAACCCGGCGGCATCTTGGTCGGCCTTGCTCTGGTTGCATGCATAACAGGAGCATACGCAGTTCACCGGCGTCGTATGGCCTCCCTTGGATTTCGGGACGATATGGTCGATCGTATCGCCATATCCTCCGCAATAGCGGCACGTATAATGATCCCGGGTCATAATCATAGTCCGGAAATCGTCGTTGCTGTACAGCCGGCGAATCATGTATGGCGTAACGACAACGGCCGCCTGTTCCTCCACCAACAGCACTGCGAGGCTCCATTCAATCTCTTGCATCCATGGCCTGCCATTGTTGCTCTTCCCCTTCATGCGAATCATGCCCTGCCTGTCTTGTCTCAACAGTTTCGCGGCACGAGGCACCGGGGGTGCTTGTGGGGATGGCGCTGCCGGCTTTCGCCGCTCGCATTTGCGGCATACGTTTTTGCGGGATGCTCCGCTTGCTTTTCGGCCGCCCCGGGGCGGGAACTGCCGGTAATATTTGCTTTGTCCGCAGCGTTTGCACGCTTTATATAGGCTGCAGTAGGCTCCAGTCATGTTGTTCCTCTTCTTTTCGTCTGACATCGCTAAGGTCTAGTATAACAGGTTTGCCAGGATTTCCGCATGTTCCATTCTTTAACGCCTTTTATCGTTGATCCTGTGCATCATTAACGGCGCAAAAAAAAAACCGGAGCGTCCCTCTCCGGGTGATTGCTGAGAAAGTGAGTTTTTACAAAAATAGAGATGCAAACGGAGGTGGGGTATCCACTGGAGAAGCGATAGCGGCCGCCTTTGTCTTCGGGAAATGTCCGCTCTAAGCGGCTTCTAATCAAATTTCCCGAGGACCCGGGGTCCCCGCAAAGTAATCGGACTAAGCTTCCCCGATTCAACTTCACTTTGCGGGGTGGAGCAGCGGTCGGAAGTGGATACCCCACCCCCTCGTAACCTCTATTATCTCAGTTGCCCTTTCTCAACACTCTATTCGGCCGGTTCGGCCTTACCCGCTAACCTCCGTTTGCGATTTCACCCCCGGCTGCGCGGTAATTTGCTTATAGAGCATGAAAAACACAGCGACCACGATAACCTCAAATGCGCCTGCCCAAAAGTACATCTGTCTTATCCCGAGGCGGTCGGTCAGAAAGCCTGTAAAAAAGCGGGACAGCGGCGTAGAGGTCATACTAATCGCCGCAAACAGACTGCCGACCCGCGCCATGTAGCGGTTGGGTACTTCTTTCTGCATCATCGTGCGGATAAAAATGTTGACCAACGCCGTACATACGCTCAGCCACGCGAAGTTTAGACATAGAAATACAAGGGTTGAAGAAAAGCAGACGGTTAAAATCGCCAATCCCTGGCCCAAAAATCCGAGCAGCACATATAGAAAGGACGGCTGCTTCACGCTTTTCACCGACAATAAACTGCCGCAGACGATCCCGGCAGCGGCCTGCCAAGTATAAATATACGACATATGCTGCGCATCCCAGTTCATGCTTTTCATTAGAAACGGAAGCAGCAAGCCGTTGCTGTTCGCCCCGATATTTACACAAAAAATAAGCCATAGGAGCGTCATCATCATTCGGCTGTTCCGAATAAAGACCCAGCCCTCCGTAAGGCTTTGCGTATAATGCTTCCATTTGCCGGATTCCGGTTTAGGTTCAGTTTGCGTCTTTTGGATACGAACGAGGAGAAGAAGCAGTGCCGATGCCGTATAGCATCCGGCCATACAAAGAAAGGAAGCTTGAATGCCGAGCAAATTCATGCATAGTGCGCTGATGGAAGGGGCAATCAGGGACAAGACGCGGGCAAGGGTGTACCACACGCCGTTCATTCGGCTTAAGTGGTCCTCGGACACAAGCTGAGGCTTGATCGTCTCTACCGCAGGATAAAAGCTGGCATCTGTGATGGCAAAAGCGATAGCGATCAGCAGCAGCACAACCAAGGACGGGGCCTGGGTCAGGCTCACCAGCATCAATCCAATCATCAGAAGCGCACGTATCACATTGGAGACGGCGATGATTTTTTTGGCTCCCCATATATCAACCCAGGCCCCGCAAAATATGCTGGCGACAAATTGGGTGATCCCGCTGACCAGCATAATCGTCCCCATATATTGAACGGAATGAGTCGCCGATGCGATATACCAGGAAAATACGAAAAAATAAATCAAGTCCCCGATGCTGCTCACCATTCCACACGCGACAAATGCCAGGAAATTTTTGTTGAGCATGGGTTGCTTCCCTTTCTCACGCATCTTACGCGTTTGCGGAAGTAGCCTGCCTTTGTACCGCCATTTTGCGTTTTTCCTTGCCGACGATCCGGATGACGTCTTTAATTTTGGACTTTAACGGGGGACAGGGGGCTACCCCCTTCTCGATCCGCACGAGCGGACAGGACGCGCCTTGACAGGAGGGACGCAGGAAGCAGGATTTACAACCCGAATCCTCCGACTCGTCGTTCATAATCCACAGCGCGTGCTTATCGGCATCAAGCTGCATCTGTCCGTCCGGCGTGATGCGCCCGATTTGATTGTTCTCGTTGTACAAGGCTACGGTGCATTTGTATACGATGCCGTCCGAACCAATGACAAAGGAATTGGATTTAGCCGCATAGCAAACGTAACCGCCCGGCTTCAAAATGTCTTCCAAGTCATTGTTAAGCCCTTCTTCCAGACCCATCGTGCACAAATTCAATTGATGCTTGACCGATTCCTTAAGCGACACCACTTCCAGATTGTCGTCGTTCTTTCCCCCCCATTTGCCGATGGGGAAATAATCGATGCGGAACCGCAGATCCTCTCCGAAATGCGCACGGAGCTTTTGGATAAAGCTTGGAATCTGATGCACGTTGGTCTGGTCAAAGTTAATGCGGATTTTACAGCGGAACGGTTCGGGACGTTCCTTCAGGTGCAGCAGGTTTTGAAAAATCGTTTCGAACGTGGGGGCTCCGTTCTGCAAATACCGGTTGGCGTTATGCTGCTCGGCATCGCCGTCCAGCGTAATTTGGAAAGTAAATACGCGACAGGCAAACAGCCGCTCGATATTTTTTTTCGTTAGCAGATACGCATTCGTGGTCATGTTGGACCGGTAGTTAACCCCGTACTCGTCGCACAGGGGGATAATGTGCTGCGATATTTCTTCTATAGCGTCAAGCGCAAGGAGGGGTTCGCCTCCAAACCAACTCATTTGCAAACGGTTGAGAAAACGAACCTTGTGCTGGAGGAATGTTTTCACTCCTTGAATGACCTCCGGCTGCAGCTTGCCTTTTTCAAATTTTTCATAACAGTATTTGCAACGGAAGTTGCACTGTTCGGTTGTCAAAAAGATGAGTCTGAGCTTCTGTTCGCTTCTTCCGACCATTTCATGCAGCATGCGAGCGCGAAAAAACTCGTTGATATCCTCGCGAACGAGGAAGCCTTGCTTCTTGAGGACGGCGGCCAACCCTTCCAACGATTCATCCGCTCCAAGCTTGAGCAGTTGATCGACATAGGGAACCTGCTCGGCCGAAATATGCATAAAAGCGCCTGACATCGTATTCGTCATGTACATGCTTCCATCGGGCTCCACCGCTTTAATGTTGTAGCGGGAGGCGCGATAACGAGTACTTTTGGTTACACCTTTGCGCTGCGGCAGTACTGTAAATGGCTCCATTTCATTCACCGCCCTATTTACGAGTTAGAAGAGCTGGAAACCAATGTCCCCAGCTCTGTCGTTACCTAGCAACCGTTACAGTTGTCGTTCGCATCGCTTTCATTGTCATCAATAATCGAAGACAATTCCGCCAAATCTACAGCTTCATCCAATACGTCTACGCCATGAAAAACTACAGCGTTTTCCATTTTCATATGATATCACCTCCTTTCATTGAAGAAAAAGACGGATCATCATGTGGTAGTACAATAAAGCTCATACATGTTGTTTATGTATTTCGCGCAGGTATACGGATTGGGCGGATGGCCACCCGACATTTTTTCTCCCGTAGCGGTAACGGTTACATTTCCGTCCGGAATGGCAACGCGGTGGCCCAAATCCAGCAGCTTTTGCACATTGGCTTGTACGACCGCCGTGTTGTACATGTTCATATTCATCGTAGGGAAAAATAAGACGGGTCTTGGAAAACAAAGGATGAGCATCGTCAGGAGGTTATCGGTGATTCCGTTGGCAGCTTTGGCTAACGTGTTGGCGGTGCAGGGCAGCACGATGAACATGTCCGCCCACGAGGCAAGGAAAGAATGAGGCACGGCGACGTCATAAGCAGGGTCAAGCATTTTTTGATAGACTTTCCCTTCGATATGCGCGCCCAAAAATTGCGGGTTGATGAAGTTGGAAACATTATCCGAAACGACGACCCTTACTTCGGCTTGCAGCTTGTCCTGAAAAATCCGTATATAATACGGCAATTCGATGATCGCCGAAGAGGCGCTTGCTCCGATCAGCAGCTTCATCGATTCCCCTCCTTGGTATAATCCAAATCCATTCGGCGCATCGTTGCGAACAAAGATGTAATCGCTTCCATTTGAGATTTAAAAAAAAGCGACGAGGGGAGTTCCTATCAATTCGTCTGCCTATTGTCGAGTCTCTTAATTAACATTTTCGATTGAGGAGTTCTTGAAACATAATATACACCACGAGGACATGGTTGTAAATTACTTTTTAAATAAAATATTACTTTTTTAGTTTTTTTGTTAATTAATATAAATATATCCCTTTTCGTTCCGGCGCGCGCCCCATGCCTGCTCCCGGTCACTCCAGCAGCTTGCCGAGCGGCCCGAAAAGGAAGTCGACAAGCTGCGTCGGCCCCGGCAGATCCGGGAAAAGAACAAGCAGCAGGGTCAACATCCAGCCAAGCGCCGCAAGCATGGCGAAAGCCAGCTTTTCCCGTTTGGAATATTGCCGGAATTTAGGCCTTTCGTATCCGATCATGAACAAGACGACGAAAGTCACTGCTACGGCAGCTCCCCATTTCATTTCGGTTTCACCTCGTTTTTGGGCCGGCTTGCCTGGACCGTAGCCATGCCGGTGCGGACAATACGCGCCCTCGATTCGATTCGTACCTCGACTTGCGGAAAACGTTCCTCCCAGCGGTGCTTTTCTTTTTTCCAGAGCTGCGGATAACGGCGGTGAAACGCTTCTGCGAAGTTGAATATATCCGCGTGCAGCTCCTTTTGCGGATGGACCAGCGCCATGCGGATACGCTTCTCGATTTCCGCGGACAGCTGCTTTTCCAAGCTTTCCGTCACTTTCGGGTCCACCAGGTTTATGTTTGTCGTGTTTTGGATGACGTCATCCTCCGTTTGAATCCGTACGGTGACACTCCATCGGTCCCCTTCAATAAGGGGAAGCAGCTTTGTCCGGCTGTCCAAAATTTTGAACGAGATGAGCCCCTTTCCTTCCTTGGGGGCAAGGGTAACGGTGGCCGCCTCCACCTCGTCGCGGAGCCAGAGCAGTCCCCGGGTCATCCGGTCGTCAATGAAGCCGACCATCCGGTCCTTCTTCAGTATGACCGAGCCGTTAATGTACGCATCCGTCCGTTTCGGATCGCTTCCGGGCTGCGCCGGCAAAGCTTCGATCCAGGGCAGGGCTGCCGCTCCGGCATCGCTAACGAGCATTTCCGCAAAATCTTTGACCGTGACCTTAAGTCCGGTCTGGGACCTCGCCATTTCCCTAAGCGACTCGGCCGAGCTTCGCTCAAGCGGGGGCAACAGAGTTAAAATGTCCTGCGCACGCCCTTTGCATATGAACATCTCCGCCCGCTCCCGCGGACCCGGGTCCCGCATGATAAAATCGATGTTCTCGCGAATGCCCTCCCTCGCCAGCGCTTCGCCAAAAACGAAAACCTCGCCATGTCCCCAAAATATGCGCCGCGACAGCTTCTCCTGCAGCTTGGTCATCGCATCAGCCAGCGTATAGCCGGTTGCCGAACGAAGAATCGTTTGTCCGCTGGTAGGCGTCTTGCCGCCTCCCCCGGAGCCTCCGCTATCCTGCCCTCCGCCCCCTCGCGGAACGAAGAGCTGAACCGACAGCTTGACGAGCCGGCCCTCGGCCTTGTCCAAACCGGCGGCCATAATAATCGCCAGATCGTTGACCTCCTTCCGATCCCAGCAGCCGGGCAGCAGCAAGAGCAGCAGCGCAGCCGATGCCGTCATCACAAGCCTGAGCCTCTTCCAACCGACTCCCGGTACCATGGGATTGCCCTCCCTCCTTTTTAGCGCAAATTCGTTCGGCGGTTACCCTCCCGCTTTTTGCCGTACAAGAGCCACGACCAGCAGCAGCATCGGCAGGGCCCCCTTAATCACCCACAAATAGATCGCCCCGCTCGTCGCGAAGAAATGAGCCATGACCTGCAAATTGGGCGTGACCCAAACGCTGAATACCGTTACCAGCAGTCCGAGCGGCGGCACGATCAGACGATAATCGGAAAGACCTAGCCATTCCGCAGCAATGTGGACCAACAGGTAGTAGTAAATGCAAATTTTGACGAACATTCCCAGCAGCCAAATCGCCATCAGGAAAGCTTCCAAATGCTCGAGGAAATCCGCCAGCGCGATATAGCGGGTCGCAATCATCAGCGGATAAGTAAAACCGACAGTAATATCCCCGAACAGCAGCAAGACCGCAATATTGGTGACGACCATCGTACCCGTGACGGCGAGAAGCGACAGCAGTCCCCAGCGCAGGCTCTTCGGGCGATCAGCCACGAAAGGCAATAGAAAGGAAAGGATGAAAAAATCGGCAAACCAGCTCTGAAGCACGAGCGAGCCTTTTATGGAAGGCTTGATGCCGTTTTCCAGCATGGGAAGCATATGCTTCGGGTCAAAATCCGGAATTAGCAAAGCGATAAACAGCAGCAGAAAAAAGACGAAAAACGGAATAAACAGCTGGGCGCATCGAGCGATGACCTCCAAGCCGCCACGGACGGCATAAGCGCACACGGCTAACATACAGCCGATCACGAAGATGATCGGCGTCCGGGGCAAAAAGCTCCCTACGACAAATTCGCCATATTCCCGGGTTACAAAACCGAGGTCGTGCAAATAAGCGAAAAAAAACAGAAAGCCGAACAGCTTGCCAAGCAGCCGGCCGAGTACCCGCTCGCCGATGGCAATCAGCGTCCGGCCCGGGTTCATCGTATGCAAGCGGTGCGTCGTTAAGATCAGCGCAAGTCCGAGAAAAAGGCCCCAGACCGGGGAGAGCCACATGTCGCGGCCCGCGCGCTCCATCGTGAGAGAGGGCACGATAAGAATGGCCGTGGCCAAAATCGCTGCATACATCAGGAGTCCCATCTGAAAAGCGGATATTTTCCCGCGTTCAATCATGCTTGTTCTCCCCTTGGTCCGGCCCCGGCTTCAGTCCGGAAGACTGCCGGACCGGATTGTAGCTGCCCGTCAAATGCGGCCTCGTGTTGCGCGTCCATAGCGGCGCCCGCAACAACACTTCTTTGAAGACACCGCGCTTCATCGGGGCAACCGGCTCCAGATACGGCACGCCGAAGGAGCGCAGCGCGCACATATGGACAACAATCGAAATGACTCCGAGCATCAAGCCGAGAAGCCCGAGCATGCCGGCAAGGAACATAAGCGGAAACCGGAGCAGCCGGACCGAAATGCCCAGTGTGTACCGCGGAATCGTAAACGATGCGATGCCCGTAATGGCCACCACCATGACCATCGGGGCGGAAACGAGCCCTGCGGCGATCGCCGCTTGGCCGATAACCAGCGCGCCGACGATGCTGACGGCGGCGCCGACCTGCTTCGGCAAGCGGACTCCGGCTTCGCGCAGCGCCTCGAACGATACTTCCATCAGGAGTGCTTCCACCAGAGCCGGAAACGGAATTTCTTCCCGCGATCTGGCGACGCTCAGCAGCAGTGTCGTCGGGATCATCTCCTGATGGAAGGTCAAAATGGCTACATACGATGACGGAATGATCAGCGCGATCGCCAGGAAGAGGTAGCGGAGCCAGCGGATCAAGGTTCCCGCCCAGAAACGCTCGTAATAGTCTTCCGGCGACTGCATCAGCGAGAAAAACGTAATCGGCATCACTAAAGCAAACGGACTCCCCTCACTTAACAGGGCGGCCCGGCCCTCCAGCAAATTCGCACAGACGACGTCCGGACGCTCGGTCGACAGAAGCTGCGGAAACACGGACCGCGGATTGTCCTCGATCAACTCCTCGATGTAGGAGCTGTCCAGAATGCCGTCGATGTCGATGCGTCGCAATCGTTTCTCGATCTCATCGATCAAAGAAGCGTCGGCCAAGCCTTCGACATACACGATGGCGGTCTTCGTTTGCGTATAACGCCCGATCTTGACCGATTTTATTTTAAGGGCGGGCGTTTTAATGATACGGCGGATCAAGGTGGTATTGACGGTTAACGTCTCGATAAACCCCTGCCGTGGACCGCGGACGACAGCTTCGGCAACGGGCTCGTCGATGCTTCTTTTCTCCCAATTGGCTACGCACAGTGAAACGCCTTCCTTCTCTCCGTCCACAAGCAGGACGGGATTGCCGTTCACGATATGATCATTGATCTCCGCTATCGTACTGATTTTCTGGGCATGGGATATCGCGATCCGCTTCATGAAAGGAGTTTCCGGCTGCCCGGTCTCCTGCTTGAGCGGAGCCAAAATATGCTCGTCGATTATCCCCGAATCGCACATGCCTTCGATGAAGATCAGGACGGCGTCCGTCTGCCCGTAGATGGGAAAGTGATGAAAAATAACATCCGCACAATTTTCGTACAGCGCGGTTAGCGTCTCCAGGTTGTCCGCCAGACTAAGCGACAGCTCGTCCGTCCGCATTTCGGGCCCTTGCTGCATCCCAGTCTCTTGCCGAGAAGAGCCGGACCGCTTCGCAAATAGCTTGGAAAATAAGTTCACGGCAGATCCTCTCTCGATGATGCAGGTTTTGTACACATGTTTCCCCGGCTGGAAATATTTTATCCAACCGGACGACCCTAAGGAAGACGGCTAAATGGTTCGATAATTCGGGGCCTGCTCGCTGAAAAGGGGAAAATTCGGCGAATGTCCGGTTTGTCAACGCAGCAACTTATTTCTATACTGTAATTAGTGGCATGTGCAACTATTTTTGAAAGCGGGAGGAAGCCGGATGATCGATCAGCGCCATACGATTACAAGATGGGTATCGCTCCTGTACCGTTACGGACAAATGTACATCGGCGAGCGGCTCAAAGCGCATGGCATCGGCAAAGGCCAGCATATTTTTCTGAACGCGCTGTATAAAGAAGACGGCCTCAGTCAAGAGGAGCTGTCGAGCTATTTGAAAATCGATAAAGGAACGACGGCCAAAGCGCTGAAAAAACTCGAGGCGCAAGGCTATGTGCTGCGGCAGGTGCGGGAGGAGGACAAGCGGTCTTACCGCGTCTTCTTGACGGAGAAGGCTTGGCGGATCAAGGACGAGGTGCGCGGGGTGCTCACCGACTGGAGGCACATCCTGTCCGACGGCTTGACGGAGGAGGAGCAGCGGCTCGCCCTGGAGCTGCTGGAGAAGATGGGCGGCAATGCGGCCCGGTTTAACGAGGAAAACGACAAGACGCCAAAAGCCTAAGCAGCGAACTTACATTTGGAGGCAGGTGAACGCTCGTGAATCTGAGGCATGCGGGGATGAGGGTCGTCAATAACAACTTTCACGCCCTGACCCATAAAAACTACCGTTACTTTTGGTTTGGACAATGCGTTTCCCTGATCGGCACCTGGATGCAAAACATCGGCCAATCCTGGCTCGTGCTGACGCTGACGGGCTCGCCCCTGCTGCTCGGGCTGGTAGGAACGATCCAATTTTTGCCCATTACCTGCTTTTCGCTATTTGCTGGAGCGCTTATCGATAAGTTTCCGAAACGAAACATTCTGATCGTAACCCAGACAGTGTCGATGCTGCTGGCCTTGATTCTGTCCGCTCTTGTTTTTACGGACACCGTCAAGTACGGGTACATTCTGGTCCTCGCGTTCCTGCTCGGGCTGACGAACACGTTCGACATGCCGACGCGGCAGGCGTTCAATATCGAGATCGTCGGCAAGGAAGACCTTATGAACGCGATCGCGCTCAATTCGACGACCTTCAATCTGGCCCGCATCGTGGGGCCGGCAATCGGCGCCGGTATGATGGCTTACCTCGGGGCCGGGTGGTGCTTTCTGCTGAACGGACTCAGCTTCGTGGCCGTCATCTACGGGCTGCTGCAAATCCGTACGACGCCTTACGTCCGCGAGAAGAAAAAAGACACCGGGCTGCTCAAGGAGATCAAGGACGGCATCGTGTACATTTCCAAGGACCGGCTGTTGGCGCGCACGCTGCTGCTCGTGACCGTCGTCGGCACGATGGCCTATAACTTCAGCGTGCTCATTCCCGTCTTCACGAAAGACGTGCTGCATATGCAGGAGAAAACGTACGGACTGATGATGTCCTGCCTCGGCGTCGGGTCCCTGATCGGGGCGCTGACGATGTCGTTCCGCAGCAAAAAAGGCCCACGGCTATCCTTGATCATTACTTGCTGCATTCTCATTTCGGTCTTCCTGCTGTTGAACGGGATGACCGGCTCCGTGTACATGTTCGGCCTGCTGCTGGCGCTGCAGGGCTTCTGCAACATTCTGTTCGCCACCAACTGCAACTCGTCCCTGCAAATTCATTCCAAGGACGAGTACCGGGCCCGGGTCATGAGCGTGTATTCGCTCGTCTTCGCCGGCTCGACGCCGGTCGGCAACCTGTTCACCGGCTTTGCGGCCGATCATTACGGGGCCAATGGCGCATTCTTCCTATGCGGCTTGTTCTGCCTGATTCCGTGTCTGATCATTATCATCGCGTTCCGCAAAAAAGCGGGCGAGCCCGAAGAATCCGCGGCGGCTTGAGATGTGCGGATAAATAGAGCGTTATGTAAAAATAGAATTGACCGCCGAGACCAAAGCGGATTAGCGGTCAGCGAATTGAGAAAGTGATTATTATAAAAAATAGAGATAATTACGGAGGTGGGGTGTCTACTGGAGGAGCGATAGCGTTCGCCTTTGTCTGCGGGAAATACCCGCCGTTAAGCGGCTTCAATCAAAATTTCCCGAAGACAAGAGCGACCGGAAGTAGATACCCCACCCCCTCGTACACCTCTATTACCTCAATTCACCACTTATTCACCGCTAGGGAAGCTTAGCGGTCAATCCTCCTTTTTTAAGCGACAGCCGTTACGCGCTTTTTTGCCGGACCAGCTTGGCGCTCATTTGCGGACTAAACTGCTTCTCCCATTTCGAAACCACAATCGTAGCCAGCGCATTGCCGATCACGTTGACGGTGGCTCGTCCCATATTGAGCAGGAAATCGATGCCCGCGATGAACGCCAGCCCTTCGAGCGGAAGCCCGACCGATTTCAGTGTCGCCAGCAGCACAACAAACGACAAGCCGGCGACCCCCGCGATGCCTTTCGAAGTGACCATCAGCACAAGCAGCAGCGAGAGCTGCTCGCCAATCGACATGTGAATGCCGTAAAGCTGAGCGATAAAGATGGAAGCAAGCGCCTGATACAAGGTGGACCCGTCCAGATTGAACGTATAGCCGAGCGGAATAACGAAGGAAACGATCGATTTCGGACAGCCGTATTTTTCCATCTTCTCCATCAGCTTGGGCAGCACGGTTTCCGAGCTGGCTGTAGAAAAGGTCAGGATCAGCTCGTCCTTCAGCAGGTTGAGCAGGGCGAAAAGCTTGATGTTCACCAGCTTGGCCACCGCCCCGAAGCAAATGACGACAAAGAAAGCCATCGCGCCGTAGGTCACGAGAATCAATTTGCCCAAAGGAAGCAGCGATTGCACGCCGAATTTCGACACCGTCACCCCGATCAGCCCGAACACCCCGAATGGAGCCGCTTTCATCACATATCCGACGACATTGAACATCGTTTCGGACACCATTTTGAACATGGCGACCAGCGGTGCGCCTCTCTCCCCGAGCGCTGCCAGCCCTAGCCCGAAAATAACCGAGAAAAAGATGATCGCCAGCAAATCGCCCTTCGCCATGGAGTCGACGATATTGGTCGGGACGATGTTGATCAGCATATCGAAATGCCCTTTGGCCTCGACTTGATTCGTCGTCTCGACGTATTTGGAGATATCCCCTTTCGACAGCTCCTGCATGTTGACACCGGCCCCGGGATGGAAAAAGTTCGCGAAAAACAAGCCGACCACGATCGCCAGCGTCGTGACGATTTCAAAATACAGTATCGTGCGGAAGCCGAGCGTTCCGAGCCGCTTGGCATTCCCCATTCCTGCGACGCCAACGACAATGCTGGAGATGACGATCGGGACGACAATCATTTTGATCAGCCGGAGAAAAATATCGCCGAGCGGCTTCAAGTACGCCTCTACCCCGGGGTTTTTGTAAAAAATGATGCCGACGATAATTCCCGCCACCAGCCCCGCGAAGATTTGATACGCGATTCCAAACTTTTTCATAATGTCCCCCCACCTTCTAAGTTGTTGAACAAAAACAACAGACCACGCCTAAGTTGTTATACAAATCTCCCACAAAACACTTGCATTTTCGACAAACCATCGCGTATGATAGCGATATGTGTATGACAAATTTCACAATCACATCATACAAAAGCGTTTTCATTTTGTCTATAGCTAATTTTAAATCTATTTTTGTATAACAACTTTTAGGGACATCGGAATGAACGACTCGAGAGGAGAGGAAAAATATGTATGACTACATTGTGATTGGCGGCGGCATTGTCGGACTTTCGACAGGGTATGCGCTCACCCGCCGGTATCCGCAGGCGAAAATTCTCGTCATGGAAAAGGAGGACCGGCTCGCCTTTCATCAAACCGGGCATAACAGCGGCGTCATTCACTCCGGCATTTATTACAAGCCCGGCAGCCTGAAGGCGCGTTTTTCCAAAGAAGGCGGGGATGCGCTGCGCCGCTTTTGCGACCAGCACGGGATCGCTTACGATATGTGCGGGAAAGTGATTGTAGCCACGGAGGCGGAGGAGCTGCCGCTGCTGGAAAACTTGTACGCACGCGGCCTGCAGCACAAGCTGGATCTGGAGCTGATCGACGCCGAACAGCTTCACGCCATCGAGCCTCACGCTGCCGGTCTGCGGGCGATCCGCGTCAATGCAGCCGGTATCGTCGATTATAAGAAAGTGGCCGTGGCGTTCGCGGACGTCATTCGGCAGCGGGGCGGCGACGTCCTCTTGAATACTGAGGCCCAGCGCATCCGGGAAGGAAGCGAAGGGATCGAGGTCGAATGTAATAACGGAACCTACCGGACGCATTACCTGATCAACTGCGCCGGGCTGCACTGCGACCGGATCGCGGCTATGCAGGGCTTGACGACCGGCATGAAGATCGTTCCTTTTCGCGGAGAATATTACGAATTGAAGCCGGAGAAGCATGGGCTGGTCAAGCACTTGATTTATCCCGTGCCGAATCCGAATTTCCCTTTTCTGGGCGTGCATTTTACGCGGATGATCGACGGCCACGTTCACGCCGGTCCGAACGCCGTGCTGAGCCTTAAGCGGGAAGGCTACCGGAAGACGGATTTTGACCTCCGCGATTTTATGGAAGTGATGACGTACCCGGCATTCTGGAAAATCGCCAAGCAGAACATGGGAGAAGGCTTGAAGGAAATCGTCCGCTCGTTTAGCAAAGCCGTGTTCGTACGCAGCCTCCAGCGGCTGATCCCGGAAATCCGGGAGGACGACTTGATCCCGTCTGCGAACGGCGTGCGCGCGCAGGCCTTAACGAAGGACGGAAAGCTCGCCGACGATTTTCTGATCGTGCAGAACGAGCGCTCCATCCATATTCTCAACGCGCCCTCCCCGGCCGCTACCGCATCGATTGCCATCGGAGAGTCGATCAGCGAGCGCATTCCGGAACCGAAGCATTCCATTCCCTATGCCGTAGGGTAAGAAGGATGAGGAAACGATATGGCCAAAAAAGAGAAGATTTCGCAAAAAATTGTGCGCGACGTGCTCGCGATGATTGAGGAAGGGCGGTTTCCGGCGGGATCCAAGCTGCCCACGGAAACCGAGCTGGCTGCGCATTTTGGCGTCAGCCGGCTGCCGGTCCGGGAAGCCCTCAGCGTGCTTCAGGCGATGGGGATCGTCTCCTCGCAGCAGGGCGGCGGAAGCTACGTGGAAGACGCCATCCCCTCTTCCCTGCTCCAGCACTTTCAAATTCAATATGCCGACGCCGAAAGCATCCGGCATTTGTTTGAAATGCGCAAAATTTTGGAGCCGGAAGCCGCCGCTCTCGCCGCAGCCAGACGGACGCCGGAGCAGCTCGCGAGCATCCGCGAGGCGTTGAAACGAATGGAGGACGATTTGAACACGGAGGGCGGGACGGCGCAGGAAGCGGATTTTGAATTTCACCGCTCGATTATTGCGGCGACGAACAATCCGATCCTGATCCGCATGATGGAAAGCCTTTCTTCGCTGTACCGCAAATCGCTCGAAATTACGCTCAAGCAAAACATCGGCTTGAAACGGAAAAAGCAAGTCGTCTACAACGAACACGAAAATATTTTGCTGGCGATTGAAGCCGGAGAGCCGGAGCTGGCCAAAGTACAATCCGTGATTCACGTCCGGAATGTGGAGAAAAAGCTCTTTTTGTTTCTTGAATCGTGAATCAGTCACTGCCCTCGGCTGCTTCGTAACGAATCGTTCCCGGCTCCCGGCGGAAGCCGCGCGTCATCCAGAGCAGGTACAACAGGCCAAGCAGCGTCCACGCGCCGCCGAGCATAAGGGAATTGCGCTCCAGATGTGTCCAGAAAAATAAGACGAAGCCGATGCCGGCCAGCGGAAGCAGCAAGTAGCGCAGGAGCGCCCACCAGGACCGCTGCTTTTCCCGTAATATATAGTGGATGATGACGGATAAATTTACAAAAGTAAATGCCGTCAGCGCGCCGAAGTTGACGAACGACGTGGCGACGAGCAGATCCAGCACGAGCGCCGTCAGCGAAATGAGGCCGATCAACAGGATGTTGAACACCGGCGTGCCGAGCGAGCGGTGGATGTACCCGAACACCGGACCAGGTAGCGTCCGGTCCCGCCCCATCGCGAACAGAAGACGCGATCCACTGAGCTGCGACACGAGTCCCGAGGCCAGCGTGGAGGTAAGCGCAGCGGCCAAGAACACGGCCTGAAACAGGACGCCGCCGAGCGCCAGCGCGATTTCGGCGGACGCGCCTTCCGGGTTGTTCAATACGGACACGTCCGGGAACAGCCTTTGCGCAAAATACGAGGCGGTGAAAAACAGTCCGCCGCCGAGCATCGTAATCCATAGAATGCCTCTCGGAATCGTCGTGCGGGGCTCTACCGTTTCTTCGGACAAGGTCGTCACCGCATCGAAGCCGAGGAAGGCAAAGCACAAGATCGACGCTCCGGTGAGCAGCGCTCCCCAGCTCGCATCCGCGGACAGCAGCGGCTGCGCCGATACGAGTGCCTCTCCGCCCGCGCTCAGCCGGTATGCGGCCAGCACGACGAACAGCGCCACGACAAGAAACTGAAACGCCACGAACAGCGCATTCACCGAGACGGAGACGTTGACGTTAAACAAGCACAGCGTCGTAATCAGCACCACAAATCCGGCGACCCATACCCACTGGGGCACATCGGGGAACGCCGACGATAAATAAATCCCGGTGAGCAGCGCGTTCATCATCGGCAGAAACAAATAGTCGAGCAGCGAGACCCAGCCGACCATAAAGCCCGCGTGCGGCCCAAGCGTCTGCCGGGTATACGTATAGGCGCTTCCCGCTGACGGGTACACCTTCACCATGTGGCCGTAGCTCATCGCCGTGAACAGCACCGCCGCAATCGTAAGCAGATACGCGGCCGGCACATGCCCCGCCGTCACTTCGGATACGATGCCGAACGTATCGAATACGGCCATCGGGGCCATATAGCCGACCCCCATCGCCACAATATGCCAAAGCTTCAGCCGACGCTGCAATACCGGTTTACGTTCCATGCGATCCTCCACCTATTCTAAGATACACGTTCCAATTGATGTTACTTGGCGAAAGCCGCAAGTCCGAGCCGCGCCTTCCGTTGAACGCTCGCCAGCCGGGCGAACAAGCCGAGCGCGCCCAGAGCCAGGCCGGATATTAGACCGATCCAATAGCCGTATGCGCCAAGATCGGTATAATTCGCCAGCCCGTAGCCGACCGGCAAACCGACGACCCAATACGAAACAAGGGCGACGATGAAGGTCACATTCACGTCCTTGTAGCCGCGCAGCGCTCCCTGAATCGGGGCGGCGATGGCATCCGACAGCTGGAAAAAAATCGCATAGATCAGAAAATGCTGGGTCAAAGCGAGCACGTCCGGCTCCCTTGTGTAAATTCCGGCCACCTGCTCGTTAAACAGCCATAACACGACCGCGCAGAGCAGCGACATCCCGACCGCAAGGCCGATGCCCAGATAGCCGTACTGTCTGGCGTCCTTGTACCGTCCCGCCCCGGCTTCGAAGCCGACCAGTATCGTCAGCGACAAGGAGATGCTGAGCGGAATCATATACAGGAACGAGGCGAAGTTGATCGCCGCTTGATGCGCCGCGATCGTTACCGTGTTGAAGTTGCTCATCAGCAGCGTGACCGCGGCGAAAATACTCGTTTCGAACAAAATGGCGAAGCCGATCGGCACGCCCATCTTCAGCAGCTCTTTCCAGACGGACACCGACACGCGGTACAGCTTGCGGAAAATGCCGAACGCGGCGAACGGCTGCATGCGGGCGGCCACGGCCAAAGCTACGAGAAAAATGACCCAGTACGTAATCGCCGAAGCGACGCCGGTTCCCGCGCCGCCCAATGCGGGCAGCCCCATTTTGCCGTAGATCAGCACATAGTTCAGCCCCCCGTTGACCGGCAGCGACAGCAGCGTGATGAACATTGTCACCTTCGTGTGGCCAAGAGCATCGATAAAGCAGCGCAGTACCGTATATAAGAACAGCGGCAAAATGCCGAACGCAATCGAAATCAGGAACAAGCGGGCAATTCGGCGCACCGGCTCCTCCAAGTTCATATTCTCCAAAATCGGATTCAGCGCGAACGCTCCGGCCAATAGCACCGCAGCCGATACTGCGACGGCCAAATAGAGCGCCTGCACGACCTTAAATGGAATTTCCTCTTTACGGCCCGCCCCTACCAGTTGGGCGACCATCGGCGTAACGGAAAACAAGATGCCGCTGAGTCCGGTCTGTATCGGAATCCAGATGCTGGTGCCTATCGCCACCCCCGCCAAATCCTTGGCGCTCACATGCCCCGACATGAACGTATCGAAGAAGTTCATCGCAAACATTGCAAGCTGCGTCACCAGGATGGGAAGCAAAATGACGAGCAATTGTTTTATTTTTTGAGATAGCTTGTCTGTCGATTTCATGATTAAAATTCCGAACCTCCTTTTACCTTTCTTGCAGCCGCATCATTCCAGTTTATGCGATGAAAGGGATTGCAGGCAAGATTTTTTTGCGGGCTGGTTGTGGGAAGACCATACGGGAAACAAGGCAAGCAGGCAAAAGGACAGACGGGCATGGATCGCTGTGACGAACGACGCTGCTTCTTTACAACGTCCTCTTCAAGATCCATAATACAATGAGTACCAAATTATGGAGGAGTATCGAGAAGTCATGAAATCTGCAGTTCCTTATTTGCAAGTCGCAGCGGCGATGCTGATCGTCGGAAGCTTCGTCATCGTCAATAAAATCATTATCCGCATGTTTCCCGTGTTTTTGGCCTCCGAGCTTCGGCTGTTGACCGGCGCCATCATTATGACGCTGCTTCTGCTCGCTCGCGAAGGACGTTTTCCGGCCCTGACGAAGAGAGATTGGGTCGTTTTATTTTTCCAATCGTTTATCGGCGTGTTTCTGTTCAGCTTCTTTATGCTGTACGGCCTAACCTACACGACGGCGCTGGAGAGCGGCATCATCACAAGCATGACCCCGGTGATGGTCGGACTGATTTCGCTGTTGTTTTTCCGGGAGCGGCTGCGGTGGAATCAAACGGCAGGCATCGTATGCGCCGTCCTCGGAGCGCTCGCCATCAATATTTTCGGCGGCATGTTCAATGCGTCCTGGAGCTTGCATACGTTGTGGGGAAACCTGCTCGTGCTGTTGGCCGTTGCCGGGGAAGGCGTGTTCTTGACGTTCGGCAAGCTTGTCTCCAAGCAGGTCAGCCCGATCGCCATCGCGACGATGACGAGCTTGCTCGGCTCGGCGTTTTTTTTGCCGTTTGCGGCCTACAATGCGGCAAGCTTCGATTTTGCTGCGGTGAGCTCGACGGATTGGCTGCTTGTGCTGTACACGGGAGTCGTGATTACAGTCATCGCCACGATATTGCTGAACCAGGGGATGGCGAAAATTTCGGCGGGCTCGTCGGCGGCTTTTACCGCATTGATGCCCCTCAGCACCATCATCATGTCGGCGTTGTTTTTGCATGAGTCGTTTTACTGGTACCATTTTCTAGGGATTGCCTTCGTCTTTGCCGGGATTGCGTTTGCGACCTTGCCCTCATTAAGGCCGAAACGGGATACGAAGCTGTCGGCACAGCCAAAAGGCTACGAGGGAGTGTGATCCCAAAAGCCGTCGTTGAAACATTTTACAGAGGGAGAGTGTGTACAGCAATGAAAAAAAACGGACGATGGATCTTAACCTCTATAATCGCTGCAAGCATGGCGCTTCCCTTTACCCCCTCACCCGCCAAAGCGGCAGCAGGCGTAAAGATCATGCTGCCGACCTATGCCGTGAACGTGGACGGAAAAAAAATCGACAATATCCATTTGGCGTATCCGCTCATTAATTATAACGGGGTCACTTATTTTCCGTTAACCTGGAATGTCGGCGCAGGTTTGGGGCTGGGGATTTCCTGGAGTCCCGATACCGGACTGTCCGTCCAATCCCATAACACGAAGCAAAACGAGCTGTCCATGGAAGCCGGGCCAACCAATACCCAAGCATCGTATACGGCACAAATCGCACCTTTTCCCGTGACGATTGACGGTCAGACGATCAGCAATGAGACAGCGACTTATCCTCTATTGACGTTCCGTGATGTGACGTACTTCCCGATGACTTGGGAGTTCACAGTAAACCGATTCGGCTGGAAAACCTCTTGGGATGACCGGACCGGCTACTCCATTTTCACCCAACAGCAGAGCCTGGTTTGGGACCGCCTGATTTACGATGACGCGTCCTTCTTGTATGCTGCCGCTACATATAATGGCGGTAATCGGATCGTTAAGATCCCGAAAGATTTCCAAGGCGTGCCTGAGCTATTGAATGACGAGGAAGCGGCGAAGGTTCGACAGCTTGCTTATCCGTCACCGGAGCTAAACACCGCCAAACAAACCGAGCGAAAAGGGGATAAATTATATGGGGGAGGGGCCGAGCTTCTCGATGTCAAAGCCCACACGGAGAAGCATACGGCGCTGTACGGGCCCGGAATCAGCGATGTGCAGTACGACGAGCATGTCGTGAAAATGAATAATGGCGGCACCGTGTTCAATCTGGCTTTGCGCGCGCCACTAGCGAGCATGACGATCGCGGACCCTGATACGCACACTTACTTCGTCAAGAACGGCAAGTCCTTTGAGATCCAAGCCTTTGACAAAACGATCCAAGGCACGGAAAACGCAGAGGGTGGAATATGGTTATGGAGCTACGCTCCGACAACGCAGAAGTCCGGCAACCCTATCGGCAGCAGCGGCTCGATCGGCAAGGTGCTTTGGATCGATAACGAGGGGAATACCCGTTTGTGGAACGATACGCTGAAGGCGGAGCAGCTGCGCGTACTCAAAGCCGATAAACACGCACTGATCGTCGAGGCGTACCGGCTGACAAGCCCGGTCACCGAACCGTCCGCCGCCACCCAAGGCTATTTCCGACTTCAATCAGACGGCTCCTACGAAAAATTGGCCGACTACTCCAACAGACATGGGTATGCCGACCGGCAAGGAAATTTATATGAACTGAGCGGGCCGAATCAGATCAAAAATCTTACGAAAAACCTCAGCCGCCAGTGGAAAGACAGCGAATTAGCTTCAGGCCAAAAATAACCGGGCTCCAGTACCGGGGAACCCGACAGTGCCGTTCTTTTAACAAGAGCCAGCCGACCGGATATAGCGATAGGAACATTCACTGTGGGCTGGAGCTGCCGGATAGCTGCTCGCTTAAGCTGCGGTTAAGCTCCACGATTCCTTCGTATTGCTTTATCGTTAAGGAAGCTTTTCCTCCCTCCTCCGATCCGGCAGTATAGTAAATTTTATAAATTAAAGGGATCAGCGCTGTTGAGGCATTCTTCAATGCCGAATAGTTTGCCCGGTCGGTTTCGGTAAACCCGTTATGTTCTTTATAGCTTCTCTGTAAGCCTTCCGTTATTTCCAGCATGTTATTGGCGATCGGGTTCAGCAGATTCGTATGCGTCGCACGATCGATCGTATCCGAATAAGCTTCGATCGCAGCAAGCCTGCGATTCATGCCGGCTACGGATTCTATGGTCAATGGCCCGTTGTGATTCCCGACGATCTCATCGTAATTGCTTAGAATCATATAAAGCGCATGTCCTGCGATGCTTTCCAATTCCATGTTGTTTCCTTGACGGCGTTCATAAAGTTCGTAGAGGTTCGAAGCCACCATCCATAATAAGACAAAAGAAACGAACAAGAGAAACGTATTTTTCTTCTGAACCAAATTCACCCGCTCCTACCGTCTGTTGAATTAAGTCTAGTATACGGTTTTGTTTGAAAAAGAGCATTGGGCGTTGGCAAACGATTCCATGACGCGGGAATGACAAAAGCTGCCTGGCGTGCATTCCAGACAGCCTTCATGCTATACAAGGTGGCAGGCCACGTAATGGCCGCCCCCGACATCGCGGTAATCCGGCTCCTGCTCGCGGCAGACCGGCTGCGCCAGCGGGCAGCGCGTATGAAACTTGCAGCCCGAAGGCGGATTGGCGGGGCTCGGAATGTCGCCCTTCAGCACGATCCGCTCGCGCCGTACGGTCGGGTCGGGCACCGGCACCGCCGACAGCAGCGCCTGCGTGTAAGGATGCAGCGGGCGGGCGAACAGCTCATCCCGCGGCGCCTGCTCCACCATCGTGCCGAGATATAGTACGCCGATCTGCGTGCACAGATGCTCCACGACGCTAAGGTCGTGGGAGATGAACAGATACGTCACTCCGCTGCGCTCCTGCAGGTCGCTGAACAGGTTGACGATCTGCGCCTGAATCGACACGTCCAGCGCGGACACCGGCTCGTCGGCTACGACGAAGTCCGGATTCAGGATGATCGCCCGGGCGATCCCGATCCGCTGCCGCTGGCCGCCGGAAAATTCGTGCGGGTACCGGTCGTAGTGATCGGGAAGCAGGCCGCAGACGGCCAGCACTTCCCGAACGCGCTCCCTCGCCTCCGCCTTCGACGCCAGCCCGTGATCGATCAGCGCTTCGCCGATCGCCTCGCCGACGCGCATCCGCGGATTCAGCGAGCTGAACGGGTCTTGGAACACGAGCTGCATCGAGGGCCGCAGCTTGCGCAGCTCGTCGCGGGACAGGCCGTACAGGTCCGTCCCTTTGAAATAGACGTCGCCCGCCGTCTTCTCCGTCAGCCGGAGCACGGTACGGCCGATCGTGCTCTTGCCGCTGCCGGACTCGCCGACGAGTCCGAATGTCTCGCCGCGCCGGATCGCGAAGCTGACGCCATCCACCGCTTTGACGTCGCCGACGCGGCCGCCGAAGACGCCGCCTTTGATCGGGTAGTAGGTTTTGAGCTCTTGGACCTTCAGCAGGGCGTCCGTCATCGCGATTCCTCCTCATAAAGCCAGCAGGCGACCCGGTGCTCCGCGCCTTGCGCCCGCATCGGCGGTTGCTTCGTACGGCAGATGTCCATGCAGTGCTCGCACCGGTCGCTGAAATAGCACGAGTCCCCCAAGCCGATCAAGTTCGGCACCTGACCGGGGATCGAGTACAGCCGGTCCTTCCGCTCCCCGATGACGGGCTTCGATTTCAGCAAGCCTTGCGTGTACGGATGCTTCGCATGACGGAACAACTCGACCACCGGCGCTTCCTCGATCACTTTGCCCGCGTACATCACGACGACGTAATCCGCCGTCTCGGCGACGACACCCAGATCGTGCGTGATCAGCAGAATGGCCGTGTTGTACTGCTCCTTGACCTGCCGGAGCAGATCGAGAATTTGCGCCTGGATCGTCACGTCGAGCGCCGTCGTCGGCTCGTCGGCGATGAGCAGCTTCGGACTGCATGCGAGTGCCGAAGCGATCATGACCCGCTGCAGCATGCCGCCGCTCAGCTCGTGGGGATAGGCGGCGAACACGCGCGGTGCGTCGGGTATGCCGACTTTTCCGATCAGCGATAGGACTTCCGCCTTCGCTTCCTTGCGGCTGAGCAGCCGATGCTCCATCAGGGGCTCCATCAGTTGCTCGCCGATCGTCAGCACCGGATTGAGGGACGACATCGGCTCCTGAAACACCATCGCGATCTCGCTGCCGCGAAGTCTCCGCATCTCCTCGGGCTTCAGGGAGAGCAGGTCGCGACCGTCCATCTCGACGGTTCCGCTTTCGATCTTCCCGTTATCGGCGACCAGCCGCATGAGCGACAGCGCCGTGACGCTCTTGCCGCTGCCCGATTCGCCGACGATGCCGACCGTCTCCCCTTCCCGAATGCGGAAGCTGACATCGTTGACCGCCTTGACGACGCCGGACTCCGTATGAAAATACGTATGTACGTGTTTGAATTCGACGAGTGTTTTGTTCAATGCCGCTTACCTTCCTTTCATTCGGGGATCGAGCGCGTCCCGAAGCGCATCGCCGAGCAGGTTGATGGCGATGACGGTGGTCAAAATCGCCACGCCCGGCGGAATCCACACCCACGGCCGCTTCTGGAAATCGATGAGCGAGTTCGCCGCATCGAGCATATTCCCCCAGGACGGCGTCGGCGGAACGACGCCCAGTCCGAGGAAGCTGAGCGTCGATTCGCTGATAATCGCGCCCGCGACATGCAGCGTAGCGACCACGATCAGGGTCGGCACGGTGTTCGGCAGCAGGTGCCGGAACATTTTGCGCCGGTCCCGCAGCCCCAGCGCTTCCGCCGCCTGCATATATGCCTGCTCCCGCAGCACCAGCAGCTCGCTGCGGACAAGCCGCGCCAAGCCCGGCCAGCCCAGGAAGCTCAGCATCAGCATGACGATATAAATCCGGTAATCCGACGGCACCTTCCACTCCGACATGACCGCCCCCATAATAATGAGCAGCGGAAGGCTCGGAATGGTCAACAGCACGTCGGCAAAACGCATGATGACTTGATCGACGATCCCGCGGTAAAAGCCGGCGAGCGCGCCGAGCACCGAGCCGACCGCCACCGACAACACGACCGAGGCCACGCCGACGGTCAGTGAAATGCGCCCAGCCTGCATCAGCCGAGTCAGCACGTCCCGACCCAGACCGTCCGTCCCGAGCCAATGCAGCGCGCTGGGCGGCTTGTTGAGCCGGGCAACGTCGACCTTACCGTTCGCGTAAGGCGACAAATAAGGTCCGAGGAAGCAAAACAAAATCATAAACACCAAAAACGCTAGGCCGAACAAGGCCAGCTTGTTTTTGCGCAGCCGGCGCGCCGCTTGCCTCCACGGCGAATCCGCTGCGGTCTTCCGGGCGGGCGCCGCAGCGCCGGGCAATCCGGGACCGGCCGTTCTTTTTGCATCGATCATCATGACGTCCCCCTACTTTAACCGAATCCGGGGATCGGCCACCCCGTAGAGCAGATCCGCGAGCAAATTGCCGATTACCGTCAGCAGCGCGAGAAACATGGTGAAGCCCATCAGCACGGGATAATCCCGCACGCTGAGCGCCCCGAAATAAATGTAGCCGGCGCCCGGCCAATGAAAGATTTTCTCGGTAATGATCGCGCCTGCAAACAGCCCCGGAAGCTCGAAGCCGAGCAGCGTTATCGCCGGAAGCAGCGCATTGCGCAGCGCGTGCTTGAACAGCACCACCCGCTCCTTCAATCCTTTGGCCCGGGCGGTCCGGATAAAATCCCGTCGGATCACCTCCAGCATGTTCGTGCGGAAATACCGCGTGAGCGACCCGACGCTGAGCAGCGTCAACACCGTCACGGGCAAGATCATATGATGCGCCACTTCCCAGACGCGCGCCCAGCCTACGGTTTGGCTGCCCGTATTTGTGATGCCCCCGACCGGAAACCAGGCTAGATCCACCGCGAACACTTTGATCATCAGGAGCCCGAGGAAGAAGGACGGGAACGACATCGCCGCAAACACGCCCAGCGTCACGAGCCCGTCGAACCAGGAATACTGCTTCACGGCCGAGAACACGCCGACGACCAGCGCGATCGTCCACGTCAAAATCATCGACACCAGCGCGATCATGAATGAGTTCCAAATGAACTTGCCCAGAAGATCCGACACCGGCTCCTGATACTGCATCGAGTAGCCGAGGTTGCCCGTTAGCAAGTTACCGAGCCAAATAAAATAGCGTTCCAGCACGGGCTTATCCAACCCGTAAAGGGTCCGAAGCTCCTGCGCCCGCTCGGGCGTCAGCTTCGGATTCGTATCCACAAAATCCCCCGGCGTCATCGCGAAGACGACAAAAATAAGCAGCGACGCCCCCACCAGCATCGGGATCATCAAAAGCAGCCTGCGAACGATATACGATTTCATGATCGTCCCCCCAAGAAAGTGAGCCCAGCCTTGACCGGCTGGGCGTAAAAATCACGGTTACGGCTCGATTTGGACCGTCGGCAGGCTGGCGTTCACGCTGTTGAAGCCGTTCAACTCCAGCCCTTTGATCCGGCCGTTCGAAGCGCCGAGAATTTTGCGGTAGTTCAGCAGAATATACGGCGGGTCGTCGCTGAGCTCTTTGTACAGCTCCTTGTAGGCCTGCTTCCGCTTCTCGATATCGAGCGTGCCGACCGCTTTGGCCACCAACTCGTCGACCTTCGGATTACTGTAACCGTTCGTGTCCGTGAAGCTGCCTTTATATTTCGAGTTGAACGATTGCACGCCGTCGTCCGGGTCGATCAGAATCGCGGTCGAGAACGAAACCAGATCGTGCTCGCCTTTTTTCGATTTGGCCAGCAGGGCGTTGTAGTCCATCAATTCGGTCTGGAAATCGATGCCGACCGCTTTGTAGTTTTCTTTGGCAATCGGGATCAAAATATCGGTTACTTTTCCTTTGGAGCCGAAGAAGCGGACCGTCAGACGCTGGCCGTCTTTCTCGCGGATGCCGTCCTTGCCCGGCTTCCAGCCGGCTTCGTCCAGCAGCTTCTTTGCTTTCTCCTGATCGAACGGATACGGATTGACGCCTTCTTCCGTATAGGCCCAGGAGATCGGGGACACCGGCACATTCGCCACCTGACCGTAGCCTTGGTAAATGGTGTCGACGATTTTTTGACGGTCCAGCCCGTAGATGAACGCCTGTCTTACCCGCTTGTCTTTGAAGAACGGCTTCGAGTGGTTGAACTTGATGTACGAGTACGAGCTGGCCGTATAGACGTCGATATTGGCAAAGCCAAGTGTCTGGAGCAGCTCCATGTTATCCTGGTTGCCCGTAAAGCCGGAGTAATCCGTCTCGCCGGTCTGGAAAAACTGGGTGGCGTCGCCTTCCGTCGTTTTGTAGATGAAATGCTCAACGGCCGGTTTGCCTTTATAAAAATTCGGGTTGGCCACGAACCGGACTTCCTGTCCCGGAATGAACTTCTCCAGCTTGTACGGGCCCGATTCGAGCGGCTTGCTGTGCAGTTGCTTGATCGAGTCGAGCTTGCCGGGCTTGTAGTCTTTGCCGTAGTACGCTTTGGACAGCACTTGTCCGCCGAGCAGATACAAAGCTTGCGCGTTGACCTTGTCCGTCGTAATCTTGATCGTCTGCGGATCGACGACCTGGATGCCTTCGACCGTCGCAGCTTTGCCCTCTTTGTAGTCCTTGCCCCCTTTGACGGCGGCTTGGGCAATGTCGGTTTGCCCGTCGTACGCAGGGTCGTGCAGCAGCGTCAGCGTGAACGCAACATCGTCGGCCGTCAGCGGCGAGCCATCGCTGAATTTAAGCCCCGCGCGCAGCTTGAACGTATACGTCAGCTGGTCGTCCGACAGCTCCCACTTCTCGGCCATCCCGGGAATCGGCTTGCCGTTCTTGTCGATATCCACGAGCTGGGCGAACAGGACGGAGTTGACGTTGCCGTCATAGCCGTTCTGATAAAAGTACGGGTTGAAAATACCGCCCGGCTCGGTGAGCGAGACGACGAACGTATCGGTACGCTTCTTCGCGGCCTCCGGCACTTTCGATTTGTCGGCGGCCGGTATCAAGCCGTCCTTAATGCCGGTTACCCCGTTCTGGCCCGCGCCAGGCGTTCCTACGGCTTCCGTGCCTTTAGCATCGCCGCCTCCGGTTGGCGCCGCCGCATCTTGGCCGCTGCAAGCGGACAGAAGCAGCGAGCAGGCGACAATCGCCGACACGGATAGCGTCCAAGCTTTTCTTTTCTTCATAAATGATCCCCTCCGGCATGATCGGGAAGAAGGAAATAGTCCCAGTTCCCCTTTAATTTTATAATTCCGATATGTATAATATGTTTTGCTATGGATAAGCATCATTATAGATATTTTACTTTGTTCTGTAAATAGAGAACAACAAAAATTTTCTTTATGTGAAGAATTTATGACGGGAACCGAATAAAAAGAAGAGGAGCAGCGAATGAAAAGCCAATAAGACTGAGCAGATGCTTTACGTCGCCTTTCGCTTATTCCTTGTTGGAATTTTGTAACATTTGCGGCTAGTGTTTTCGAATCGAACGGTTTACATTAAAAAGAGACCAATTGGTTTCTTTTTTTTGTTAATATCGCTGTTCTTAGTAAAAGGAGGAGAAAGGATGTATAATCTGGCGATTCCCGACAGTAAAGCGGCTCAAGAAGCAACTCGATTGGTGTATGATATTTCACCGGAATTTCTTTACAATCATTGCATAAGGACCTATGCATTTGGCGGAGCTTTAGGGGAGCGTTATGGCTTCAAGTACGACCGGGAGCTATTTTATCTTGCTTCCATCCTGCATGATGTCGGGCTGACCGATCACGCGTGCCGCAAACATTCATTTGAGCACGAGGGTGCCGATCACGCGGAGCGTTTCCTTCATGCCCACGATTTTGCTCAAGATAAAATCGAGTTGGTGCGGGAAGCTATTACTTGGCACACCTCGGAAATCGCCGCAGCAAAGCAGCCGGAAATCGCCTTGGTTCATTTCGGAGCGGGGATGGATGTTCTGGGTTTGCGCCAAGAGGATATTCCGGAGGAAACGTTCCTTTACATTGTGGAAACTTACCCGAGACTTGGCTTCAAGCAAGCGATGATTCAACTGATTCAATACGATGCCGGGTTGAAAGAATCCCTGCTCCCGGATAATTTGAGCTCGTCGCTGCTTCGCATGGGGTTTGCGGACTGGGTAACGAACGCCCCGTTTCGGGAATAGGCCAACGCCAAAGAACCTTCCGATGGGTCATCGCAAGGTTCGGGCCAAAGGCACCAAGGGCTGCGGCCTGCCGTCAATCGGCGAGCAGATAGCCCAGCAGAGATTCTTGCAGCCCGCCGATCGCTTCCTTCCGCAGACTGTAAGCCACGGCCGATTCTCCGGACATGTGAACTCGCAGCAAGCCGGCCGAACGAAGATTGAAAATATGGTCGTGCGTAATTCCTTTGGAAATGCCGATATAGCGCACAATTTCGGTAAAGCTGCGCGGTCCGGCGTTCAAATAGCGCAGGATGCGCAGACGGCTTTTTTCGCTGAGGCTGCGAAGCTGGCGGTACAGGCGGCGGGACGGCTCGTCGGCCGGGTCATCGTAGGAGCCGTCGACGGCGTACTGGCAAACGGTCAAGCCGCCGAACGTATAAATAATGTTGGCCGGTTGAAAATGATACTGCGGCGACAATACCAGCTTTTCGCACTCGGCTCCCGGCTCGAAATATAGCCCGTTCGTGATCTGCTCGGCCAGCGTGTCCGGCGGCAGCGTTCCGATTCGCGCGCGTCTGCGTGCGGCGTCCTCGTCCAGCCATTTCAGCAGCTTGGGGTCGGTGCCCGCGAAATACTGGCGGTTCCATTCGGACAGCAGGTGCAGCCACCGGTCTCGGATCGCTCCCAGCTCGCCGGGGAACGAGCTCATATACGGGGCCAGCAGCTCGTACATTTCGCCCGCCGTCATCCGTTCGAACCAGGCCAAGAAGCGCTCCGCGTTTTCCTTATGCGGACACAGGTACAGAAATAAATACATCAGCTTCCACTCCGCCGAAATTTCGGTTTCGGCCAGCGTCGAGGCGAACGGCTTGCTGAGCTTCCGCTCCGTTTGCCCCGCCCATGTGGAGCCAAGATCGGTTTTTTTATAGAACTTTTTGCAAAGATACGTATGGAGGCTGTTCAAAAGCTCATTAGCCGGGCCGAACGCCACGTCCAGTTCGTACGACATTCCGGAACACTCCTTCAAGCCATTTTCGGGTATCGTTTTTCAGACTTTGGCGATCCGGAAAACGGTATTTCGATTTTTAAGCAACTTTGATTTTAACACTTCATCGGAACAAAGAAAATCCCTCGACAAAGGAGCGTTGCCGCCGATGTCCCCCTTCGATACGTCTTCCCTGGTGCTGCTGCTGTTTGCCGCCCTCGGTATTCTGAGCGGCAATACATCCATCACGATTGCCGTGCTCGTGCTGCTTTTATTGCGGGTGACGAACCTGCATCAAACGTTTCCCTGGTTGGAGAAGTACGGGCTGACTTGGGGGATCGTCATCCTGACCCTCGGCATCCTGACGCCGATCGCTTCCGGCAAGACAAGCCTGCAGGACCTGCTGCACTCGTTCCTGCATTGGAAGTCGCTGCTGGCCGTTGGCGTCGGCGTGCTGGTCGCTTATTTGGGCGGCCGCGGCGCCGCGCTGATGGCGAGTCAGCCGACCGTCGTCACCGGGCTGCTGCTCGGGACGATTCTCGGCGTGACCTTTTTCCGGGGCGTCCCGGTTGGACCGCTGATCGCGGCGGGGATTTTGTCGCTGCTTATCGCGAGGTGACATGCCGTCGAAGTGCACGACGGGTAGGCGGATCGCTGACAGACTCGCCAAAGCGCTCGATAGCGTCGCCGGTCAAGCGGTCCATGGCGAAGGACGCTGTGCGATCCCCCTCCCGCGAGTTGCCGCAATGCGAAAAAGGCCGGACGCATGGCCGGCCTTGAGCTTGTGTTGCGGGTTGGAGCCAATGAACAAACCTGCGGCGAACTCCTCTCGGATTGCACCTTGGGAAAAGGACAGCCCAAAGTTCCGCGAGGTTTCTGGATTCGACCCCTCCGCAATTCGAAAATAAAGGAAATAGGATGCGCTAACCGGAGCGATTCAATCGTACCACGATTCATAGAGGAACTCAGAGTGCTTTAATTGTGTCGAAAAATGTTCGTGCCCCTCGAAATCGCCTTGTTAGCACATCCCAGTTCCTCTAATTTTTGAAAAGCGGCAAATCGAGACAAATAGCGCACCTGTGCTTCCGCTAATTTTGCGGGCTGTCTGCCAACCCGGCGTAAGCCAGATTCGATCAAGCAAGTTCAAGCGTACAGCCCTTTTTAAGTCGGCCGCGGCACTTCATTCCGGGCGTGCGCGTGGCGGCGCCGCATCGCGCGGCCGTCGCCCCCTCCGGCCTGTTAGTCACAGCCGCGAAGCAGCTCGCACAGCGCCCGGACCGCTTCCCGCTCATCCTCGCCCTCCGCGCTGACCCACAGACGGCTTCCTTTCGGCGCTCCCAGTTGAAGCAGGCTGATGATGCTTTTTCCCTTCGCCTGCCGTCCTTCGAACTCCACCGTAATGTCCGCGCGGAACCGTTGGGCGGCAAGAGCAAACAGCTTGGCGGGGCGGGTATGAAGGCCTGCCTGGCATCTCACGGTGACTCCTTCTGTAACCATGCCCCTTCCCCTTTCATTCGTTCGTTTCGCTTGCCGGCTCCTGCAAAAAGGCGGAGACCCGACGGTGCATTTCCAGAGGACTTCCAGCGCGCACGAGAGCTTGGACGGTGTCCGGGTTCTCGATCATAAAAGCGATCTGCGAGACCAGCCCCATCTGCTGCTCCCCGCCGACCACCGCAATGAGCAAATAAGCCTTGCTCCCTTCGTCGAACGTCACCCCGTCCGGGTACTGGGCGATCACGATGCCCGGCTTCAGGATACCGGGATCGGCAGCCCCGACGCCGTGAGGCAGGGCGACGCCGTTGCCGATGAAGGTGGACAGCACCCGCTCCCGCTCGATCATCCGATCGATATAATCGTCGCGGACAAGCCCCAGCCGAACCAGCAAGCCGCCGACCTGGCGGATCGCCTCCCACTTGTCGGCTGCCTGCGCCCCGATCAGCACATGGTCCGGCGTAAACAACGTCCCGCTTTCACCGCTTTCCGGCTCGTTCGCGGAGCCCTGCAGTACCTCGCTGCGAAGGCGGTCGATCAGACTGTCGTAAAACGCGGCGTCGACGAAGGAGACCATCGACAGATGCTCCGGACGGGGTGCAGCTTCCTGCGCCCTCGCCGTCAGCATCGCTTGCGAGATGACCAGATCCGCATCCGCGGGAATGCCGTCTACGGAGCAGTTGCTTACCTCGACGGGCAGGCCGGCTTGCTTTATTTTTTTGCGCAGCAGCGCAGCCCCCATCGCACTGGAGCCCATGCCGGCGTCGCAGGCAAAATAAATTTTGCGGATCGTTTTCCGCTGTGGCTCTTCTTTCAATGAAACCTCGTCCTCGGATGATTTCTCGGATAGCTGATGAACCGTTGCCAAAGCCGCCGGATCGTCGAAAGCCGGCCCGCCCTTCCACGAAAGGATCAGGTAGCAGCCCGCAAAGCTGACCGCGGCGGAAGCCAGCACCCCGCCCAGCACCGGGAGGTGCATCCCTTTCGGAGCCATCAGCATGAGCGCGATGAAGCTTCCCGGAGAAGGGGTCGCGACCAATCCGGCGTGCAGCAGCACGAACACCCAATTGCCGGCCAGCCCCGCCGCGATTAACGGCACAATGACAAGCGGACGCATGAGCGCATACGGAAAATACACCTCGTGAATGCCGCCGACAAATTGAATGAGCAGCGACGAGCGGGCGTTGTCCCGCGGTTTATTTTTCAGCAGTATATAATAGGCCAGCAGCAGGCCGGCCCCGGGACCGGGGTTCGTTTCCAGCAAAAAGAACACGGATTGTCCGAATTCCTTCGTCTGCTGGATGCCCAGCGGCTCAAAAATGCCGTGATTCATCACATTGTTCAAAAACATCACCTTGCCCGGCTCCACCGCGAGCGCGACCCAAGGCAAATAGTTGGATTCCAGCACAAGCTTTGCCGCGCCATGAATGCCCTGCATGCCGAGGACGAACCAATAGGCCACCTCCGCATAGCAGAACAGGCACAGCACGACGCCGATCAAACCCGCAGCTACATTATAGCACAGCAACTCAAGCCCTACCGGAATGCGGTCCGTCAGCCACCGGTCCGTACGGGCAATGATCCATCCGGTCAGCGGTCCGACAAGCATGGCGGGCATCAGCATGCTGTAATCCGACGTGTTTCCGGCGATCATGCCGATCATGACGAAGGAGGCGATCACGCCGCCGCGGTGCGAGCCGATCATCCGCCCCCCGGTATAGGCGAACAGGAGCGGCAGAAAATATTTCAAAACGGGATTGATAATGTCCTGCACCGCCGGGTTCGGGAACCAGCCGCGCTCCCCGAACAGAACGCGGATCAGGCCCAGGCCGATCAGACCGGCGATATTTTGGAACACCAGATAGCTTAAAAAGCGGCCGATGCGATTAATCCGGTTCATTGCGTCCCCCGAAAATAGACGCCGGTTCGATTCATATATCCTTGCCCGATCACCGATTTCAGCTCCTTCTGCACCAAGTCGAAGGGAGCACCGGCCACCGTCTCGGCAAAGTCTTCCTCAATCAGCATCGCGCTGATCTCACCGATCATCTCGATATGCTCTTTCGGCGCGGATCGGGGAGCCAGCAGCAGCAGCACCGTCCGGACGTCGGCGTCCCGCCCGGGCGCCTGCCAGGAGAGAGGCTGCGCGAACCGCAGCACGCAAGCCATCAGCACCGGGACGGCCGTGCTGCGGCAGTGCAGCATCGCAAGCTTGCTTTCCTCCACGACGATGCCCCCGAGCTCTTCCCGTTGGAGCAAGTCGCTCTCCAGCTGCGGCACGGGAATGCCGGGTACGACCGAACCGGCAAAAGCGGCCGCCGCCGCAATGGCTTCCCTCTTCGACGCCACTTCGAGCCCGTCGGCAAAAAACAGGTGGTTCGTCAATTGAACGACGCCTTCGCCATAACGATTCACGGTCATTACGGTATCCTCGATTTCTGTATAAGCTTCACGGGCCGCGGTCCCGATGAGCGGCAGCCCGTGCAAATGCGTTTCGATCAGCTCAATATCGTCCTGCTCCAAAAACGAATTGACCACCACGACACGGTGCGTCTCATGCTCGAACGGCACAGTCGAGATGATCAGATCGACCGGCGCATGCTTGCGGATGGCTGCCTCCAACTGCAGCAAAGACACCGTATCGACGATATGAACGTGCGGAAAGCTTTTGCCGATCTGAGCGGCCAGCAGCCGGGAGGTGCCTATGCCGCTGCTGCAGGCGAGAAGCACGCGGAAGCGCTGCGGCGAGGTCGTTTTCGTCCGAACGACGGCCGCTCCGAAATGCATCGCCAGATAGCCGATTTCCTCTTCCGGCACTTCGGCCTCAAGTTCCTCTTGCAGGTACCGGGACGCCTTCGCCGCGGCCTCAAAAATATCCGGGTACGTCTCGCGAATATGGGCGAGCAGCGGGTTGCGGATTTCCATGTGCAGGCGAATCCGGTTGATCGCCGCCTCCAAATGCACCAGCAGCGCCTCGTACAGGGAGGGGTCGTTTTCCAGCGTGAGCTTGAGCTCGTTCTCTACGATTCGAATCATCCGGGCGGCGTAAGCCTCCACTCCCCGCTCCTGCGGCTCCCCGGCCGGCGCAAGTATGCGCTTTCCCTTCGCTCCGAGCAAATGCATCGTAATATAGCCGACTTCGCTTTCCGGGATGTCGATGTCCAGGCGGCCGCTCAGCTCTTCCGCCATCTGCTGCGCCCATTTGAACTCGCCTGCCGCCTTTAATTTGCCCAGCGCCTCGGCGTCGATCGAGATGTTTTCCCCGCTCTTGAGCCGCTGCACGGCCAGCGCAATGTGCACGACAAAGCCGACGTAGGCGCTGTCCGTCATCTCGTAGCCGCGCCGCATTTCGCTGCTGCGGACGATTTCCTCGATCTGGCCGATGATGCCGGGATCGATAAAATGCAGCAGGTGGTTGCGGATGGACAGCTCCAGCTTACGCTGGTTCGTAAACGATAGCGAATACGAGGACAGCATGTCCATCAGCTGCTCCTGCGACAAATGCTCATACAAGTGATCGATCATCGCGGCGCGGATGCTTTTCTCATCGGCTTCGATGTAGACACCCAGACCCGGCTTTCGCACCAGAGCGATCCGATGCTTCGCAAACCACGGCTCCAGCTTGTCCAGATCGTTGCTGACCGTCGCTTCCGTCACGTCCAGCTTGCTGCTGAAGTAAAAAAGCTTGACCGCTTCCCGCTTCGTCAGCAGCAGCCGGATCAGCAGATGCCTGCGTTCCTCCGGGGAAAAAATTTTGAGCGAAGGGCTGACGGATAGCTGCTGGAGCAGTTGCTTCCTGGCCGCGTCGCTTCCTTCGACGCTCAAGCCGACGCCCGTCTTTTTGATCAATGTGACGCCGAAAGGGACAAGCCTCCGGCTTATCCCTTCCAGTTCCCTTTGCATGGTACGTACGCTGAGCCCCAGCTCCCCCGCCATCTCCTTCAGCGTAACGGGAGCCGAAGCCTGCAAAAGCAGCGCCAACATTTGCTTCTGTCTGGAATTTAACGTTAAGCGCGGCTCCATGGCAACGTACCTCCTCCGTTCCTTCGTTGTCTTGAAATCGATTATATCACAATTTGCACCTTCATCAGATCGGGCGCTTTGGGCTTTTCCAGAAATTCGACCGTCTCTTCCAGCGTGATCGTCCGGGAAATGAGCGGACGGACGTCGATCCGGCCTTCCTTGAGCCAGTGAAATGCCGGGATAAACGTTTGGTTGATCGCCATCGAACCGAGCAGCGTCCAATCCTTGTTATACAGCTTGAACGGGTTGATCCGGATGCTCGCGCTCTCCGCGGTCACGCCGAATTGCAGGTACTTGCCGGTTGGCCCCAAGTAATTCAACGCTTGCTCGATCACCGCAGGAATACCGGTCACGTCCACCACCGCGTCGAATCCGTAAGGGTACGTCTCCTTGCCCAGCGCGGCTTCCAGGTTGCGGCTCAGCACACCCTTCGTCGCGCCGTAGCGCAAGGCCATATCGAGCTTTTCCTGCGCCACGTCGACGACGACCAGCTCCGACGCTCCCGCACGGGCCATCGCCTGAACGAGCTGCTGACCCATCGCGCCCGCGCCGAACAACAGCACGCGGCTGCCGACCTGCAATTGCAGCCGGTTCATGCCGTGCACGACACAGGCCAGCGGCTCGATGAACGCGCCTTCCTCGAACGACATCGTGTCCGGCAGCTTCACCACGTTGCCTGCCCGAACGGCCGCGTATTCGGCCATGCTGCCGTTCACCGTGTTGCCGAGCGCCTGCCAATTTTCGCATTGGTTGCTCCGGTGGGTCAGGCAAAATTCGCAGGCCCCGCAAAACAGCGACGGATCGGCGCTGACCCGGTCTCCCGGCTGCAGGCCGGTGACGCCTTCGCCCACCTCGTGCACGATGCCGGAAAACTCGTGTCCGGGAATAATCGGGTAAGGGGAAATAAATTCGCCCTCGAAAATATGAAAATCGGTTCCGCAAATCCCGACGTTTTTGACTTGAATCGTTACTTCGCCGCGCTTCGGCGCCGGATAAGGCACTTCCTTGACCACGGCCCGGCGCGGCCCTTCGATGACCAGAGCTTTCATGTTAAGCTTCCCCCATTCGGTTCCATTTCTTCATTCATTCTCATTCGGGTAAATCATGATTTTAATGCTCGTGTCCTTCTGCGTCCGCGCGGTTTCCACCGCTTCCCGAATCTGGCTAAGCGGAAACCGGTGCGTAATCGTCTTGCCGATGCTGTGCTCGCAGCGGCTGAGCAATTGAATCGCCGCCGGGTACGTATTCGCATAGCGGAACACGCCGTACACGTCCAGCTCCGCGTCGACTAGCGCTGGGATATCCAGCGGAATTGCGTCGCTCGTCGGCAGTCCGACCAGGACGATCCGCCCGCCCCGCTTCGCCAGCCCGATCGTATCGGCGATCGCTCGGGCGCTGCCGGACGTTTCGATGATGACGTCAACGCCCTCGCCGCCCGTTAAGCGGTCGAGCTGCTCCTTCACCGGCGCACCCGCCGGATCAAGCACTCCGGCCGCGCCCATCTCCAGCGCCAGCTCCCGGCGGCTTTCCATGACGTCGCTGCCGTAAATTTCGGTCACGCCGAACAGCTTGGCCGCTTCCAGCGCCAGCAGGCCGATCGGCCCGAGCCCGGTCACGAGCACGCGATCGGATGGCTTGACGCGCCCCCGGGTCATCGCGTGAATGCCGACGGACAGCGGCTCCAGCAGCGCCCCCTCCTCGAAGCTCATCGCCTCCGGCAGCTTGAACAGGAAGTCGCTGCGCACCGCGACGTAGTCCGCCCAAGCCCCGTCCACGGGCGGCGTCGCCATGAAGACGACGTCCGGGCACAGGTTATACCGGCCCGACTTGCAGTAATCGCACCGGCCGCACGTCACGCCCGGCTCCACGGCAACCCGGTCGCCGACCGCGACATTCGTCACCGCGCTGCCGACCTTCACCACCGTGCCGGCCACCTCGTGCCCGAGGATGATCGGCTGCTTGACCTCGTACCGGCCGATCCGGCCATGCTCGTAATAATGCACGTCTGAGCCGCAAATCCCGATGCAGTGCACCTGCACCAGCGCTTCGTCCGGACGCGGCTCGGGTACCGGCACGTCCTTGACTTCAATCGATAACGGGCGGTCCAGCACCGCCGCTTTCATCATTTGCTTTTGCATAGGGTTCTCCCTCTTCCGAATTTGGAAATTTATATATATCTTCTCGTCTGGCTCCTAGCCCTTCACCGCGCCCATCGTCAAGCCGCGGACCAACTGCCGCTGGGTAAACCAGCCCAGCACCAGCGCAGGAAGAACGGCCAGCGTAGCGACGGACGACATTTTGGCCCAGAACAGCCCTTCCTGCGTCATGAACGACGACATATAGACCGGCATCGTGGCCGCGTCCGTCGAGGTCAGGCTGACCCCGAAGAAAAACTCGTTCCAGACAAAGACGAGACAGAGCAGCGACGTCGAAACGATCCCCGGCCGGACCAGCGGCAGCGTAATTTTGAAAAAGCCCTGCAGTCCGGTCGCCCCGTCCACCTGATACGCCTCGATCGTCTCGTAAGGGATATCCTTGAAGAACGAGCGCATCATCCAGACGACCAGCGGTACGTTCATCGCCGTATACAGCACGATCAGCGCCGTTAACGAATCCAGCAAATGCAACTGCTTGAACACGAGATAAAGCGGAATGATGACGCCGACCGCCGGAAGCATTTTGGTCGAGATGAACCAGAACAAAATGTCGTCCGCCTTCTTGATCTTGAACATGGCTAGCGCATATGCGGCCGGCACGCCGAACGCGAGCGCAAAGATCGTGGAGACGATCGAGACGATCGCCGAGTGCCCCATGAACGAGCCCGCGCCCGAATCCCAGATCAGCCGGTAATTGTCCAAGGTCGGCTGGAACACGAGCGACGGCGGCATCGCCACGGCGTCCCCCTCCTGCTTGAACCCGGTAATCAACAGCCACAGTACGGGGGAAAAATAAATCAGCGCAAGCACATACGTTCCGGCCGTCAGCAGCATAGACAGCGGTCGTCTCATGACAATTCCCCTCCAAACGTTCTGCGCATAAACTTAAACAGCACGGTCATAAACACCGTCATCAGGATGACGATCATGACGCCGACCGCCGAAGCGCCGCCGATATCCCAGCCCTGGAACCCGATCCGGTACAGATAGAAAGGCAGGTTCGTCGACGCGTAGCCGGGGCCGCCCGCCGTCGTCACGTAAATTTCGCCGAACGTTCCCATAATAAAAATCAAGCCGAGCAGCAAAGCCACCTCTATATATCTCAACAGATGAGGAATAGTCACATGGAAAAATTGCTGAATCCGGTTGGCGCCGTCCAGGACGGAGGCTTCCATCAGATCGGGGGAAACCGACTGCAATCCGGCGAGCAGCACCAGCATGAAGAACGGAATCCACTGCCAGGCGACGACGAAAATAATCGTTTCCAGCGGATACTGTCCGAGCCAATCGACTGGAGGCAAGCCCAGCTTCGCAGCCAAATATGCGCTAAAGCCGAAATTCGGATTTAAAATGACGGTCTTCCATACGATGCCGGATACAGCCGGCATGATGAAGAAGGGCGAAACAAACAACGTGCGGATAATGCCCTTGCCAAAAAAGTCGCGGTTCAGCAGCAGCGCCAGCCCCATGCCGCCGACCAGACATAACGCCAAGCAAAGAATCGTCAGCAAAAACGTATTTTTCAACACTTCCCAAAAAGCCGCTTCGCCCAAAATCGCGACAAAATTGGACAGCCCCGTAAACGTAATGCCTTGATCCGGCCGCATCAGGTTCCACTGATGGACGCTCAAATACAGGGTGACGAGAAAAGGAATTTGCGTAATTAAAGCGACAAAAGCGATGCCCGGCCACAATAGCCCTTTTGCCGCGGCGGACGTATTGTCCGCCCGTCTGGCCTTCGCGGTATAAGGTTTCATATCGGCTTTACTCCATTCTACCGTGTTCATTCGCCTCTCCTCGCGTGATGTAGTGCGGGAAAAGGGAACGGACCGGCCGCTCCCCTTTCGCCGGATGAGTTTATTTCTTGTATCCGCCGCTGACGGCGACTTTTTCCGCTTTTTCCTGCGCCTTCTTCATTGCGTCCTCGACGCTGATGCTGCCGGTCAGCGCGGAGGCGATGTCTTGGCTGACCTCCGTGCCGAGCTGCTGGAACTCCGGAATGGACACGAATTGAATGCCTTGGTACGGCACCGGATCTTTGGCCGGCTTCTTGTAGTCCGCGGACATCATCGACTGCATCACGATGTCGGCAAACGGCGCGGCTTCCTTGTACTTCGGATTCTCGTACGTCGACTTGCGCGTGCCCGGAGGCGCGACGACCCAGCCTTCGCTTTCGCCGACTTTGGCGATGTATTCTTTGCTTGTCGCCCACGTCATGAACTTGAACGCTTCCGCTTTGTTTTTACTCGCCGCTTCGATCGCCAGGTTCCAGGACCACAGCCAGCCAGTGTTGTCTTTAGCAGCCGAAGGCGCTTTTACATAGCCGATTTTACCTACGACCTGAGAGTTTTTCGGATTGTTCAAAAATCCGGCCGCGACCGTCGCGTCATACCACATGGCCGCTTTTCCCGTCGACATCAGCGTGAGCGCTTCCGTAAAGCCGGTCGTCGTCGCTCCGGGCTGTCCCGCTTCCTTCAGCAGGTCCGCGTAAAACTTCACCGCTTTGACCGTTTCCGGGCTGTTCAGCTTCGCGTTCCAGTTCATGTCGTACCAGGAGCCGCCGAACGCATGGATGATCGAGTTGAGCGGCGCAAGCACCTCGCCCCAGCCCGGAAGTCCCCGCAGCACGATGCCCGGCACGTTGTTGGCGGCCTTTACTTTTTTGGCGATCTCCGCCACCTGCTCCCAGGTCGGATGCTCCGGCATCGTCACGTCGGCTTTCGCCAGCATGTCCTTGTTGTAATAGAGCATGCTGCTTTCGCCGTAGAAAGGAAGCGCATACAATTGTTTGTTGTAAGTCAAGCCGTCGCGGACAGCCGGAAAAATATCTTCCAGATCATATTTCGCTTTCGCATCGGCAGGCATGCTGTCGAAGTAGGACGTAAGCGGCTCGATCCATTTGTTTTTGGCCCAGATCGCCGCGTCGTAGTTGCCGATCGTCACAATATCGTATTTGCCCCCGCCCATGGAGACGTCGACCGTCACCTGCTTGCGAAGATCGTTTTCCGGCAGCACCGAAAACTTCACCGTGGTCCCGGTTTCTTTCTCGTAGTCTTTGGCCAGCTTTTGCATAATGGCCATATCAGGGTTGTTCACCGTCGCGATCGTCAGCGTCTTCTTGCCGCCGTCCGCAGCCGTCGCTTCACCGGTTGCGGCATCCTTGCCTTCTTTTCCCGGGGACGCCGGCGTCCCGCATGCCGTAAGCGCTACCAACGTGGACAAAGAAAGCAGTCCGAGCGATATTGTCCATTTCTTCAAGATCATTACCCCCTGTTCTGGTTAGGGACCTCTCACGGAGACTGCCTAGGGCAATCATGACAATTTTTAATTATGCGATCCCTTGAAGCTATTATAACGGGGGGAAAAATGTGATGTATATAACATCATACGGAAGTTTGACACCATCTCATTGATGCCAGGATTAAATAGTCCGGGGCTTAGGGATAAAAAAAGCCGGCGCCGATTACCATGGACGCCGACCAGCAGAGAAGAAAATGTAATTTATTTACACTGTATTTAAAAACGTGCAGTAAGCTTAAGCGCAGAACCATCTTTTACATTCAATCCCAATTGGGGAAAGGAGTCATTTTGATGACAACGTACAGCGTACCCGTGATTATCGTCGGAGGAGGCTTGGTCGGCTTGTCCGCCGCCTTGTTTCTAAACCGGCAGGGCATTTCTTATCTGTTGGCAGAAAGGCATTCCGGCACGTCCATCCATCCCCGATCCCGCGGCTTCAATCTGCGCACGATGGAGCTGTACCGGAATCTGGGTTTGGAGCAGCCGATCCGCGAGGCCGGCGCATCCTTGTCGAAAAGCAAGGGGATGTTTACGGCCGAAACGCTGGCCTCCGCCGAGCTGGATCTGCCCCAAAACGGCGTGCCTGAATCGACGCTTCGCCTTATGAACCCGTTCGTTCCGAACGACGACATCAGTCCTACGCGCGGCAACCGCTGCACGCAGGACGTCGTCGAGCCGCTCTTGCTGCAGGCTGCACGCGACCGCGGCGGCGATCTGCGCTTTTCGACGGAGCTCCGTTCCTTTCGGCAGGATATCGACGGAGTCACGGCCGAGCTGGTCGATCGGGCCACCGGAACGGCCTCAACCGTCAGAACCCGCTACCTGATCGCCGCCGACGGAGCGAAAAGCTCGGTCCGGCAAGCGCTAGGCATTTCCATGACGGATGAGTACTCGCACGGATTTCTGATCAATATCTACTTTCAGGCAGATCTCCGCGATGTGGTGCAGGGGCACGAATTCAGCATCTGCAACATCCTGCATCCGGAAGCGACCGGAATGCTCGTCGCCATTAACAACAGCGACCGCTGGTGCTTCCATGCCCCCTACGACCCGCAGAACGAATCGCCGGAGGATTATACGCCGGAACGGTGCAAGGATCTGTTAGCCAAAGCGCTCGGGTTCCCCGGCCTCGACATTCGAATCCTCAGCGTGCTGCCTTGGGAAGCCGCCGAAGGCGTAGCCGAGCGATTCCAAGCGGGTCGCGTGTTTCTCGCCGGAGACGCGGCGCACGTCATGCCTCCGACCGGAGGTTTCGGAGCGAATACCGGTGTGCAGGATGCGCACAACTTGGCTTGGAAGCTGGCGGCGGTGCTGCGCGGCCATGCGGGCCCCGGGCTGCTGGAAACGTATGAACACGAACGCCGGCCCGTCGCCCGGTTTACGGCGAAGCAGGCCGGCTTGATTGCGGCGAACAGCATGCTGTCCTTGTTCAAAGGGAGAACGGAGGGAACACTCGCCAACGTGCTCGTCACCGCCATGGGGTACCGTTACAAGTCGACCGCCGTACTTGCTAGCGACGAGTGCGAAGCGCCGCAAGACCAGCCGGAGTTTCACGCGGCTCCCGGCACCCGGGCCCCGCACGTCTGGGTCGGGCATCGGAGCGGCCGAATCTCCACGCTGGACTTGTTCGAACGGAGCTTCGTGCTTGTGGCCGGACCCGACGGGGCGCCGTGGCGTACAGCTGCCGAAACGGCCCGCGGACGTCTGGGGATCGGCATCGACTGCTATCTGCTCGGGCCGGATGGCGATCTGGCGGACCCCGACGGCCTCGGACAGCAGGCGTTCAGGCTGAGTCCCGGCGGGGCCGTGCTGGTCCGTCCGGACGGCTTTGTCGCTTGGCGAAGCGATGACGGCGGCACGGACGACTACGGACAGACGCTCGTTCTGGCTTTGATGCAGATTTTGAGCCGCGAGTCCGGCGGGCATCCAGCTCAGGACGCATGACGACGGTGGAAGGCTGTTGGCGCGAAATCGTTCGAATTCGCGAATCCCGCTCTGCGGGTCACACCTTAAACCGGGACATCAGTTCCCGAAGCTCCTCGACCATGAGCGTCAGCGATTCGGAGGAGGCGGCAATCTCCTCCATCGCCGCGAGCTGCTCCTCGCTGGAGGCGGCCACATGCTGCGCATTGGCCGCAGCCTCCCGTGCGATCCGGGACAGCTCCTGCGTCGTTGCGTTCACCTGCTCGGAGCTGGCGGACATTTGCTGGGAAGCGGCGGAAACCTCTTGGATTTGATCGTCCATCGCATGAATATGATGCAAAATGGCCTGGAACGCCTCGCCCGCTTGACCAACCAGGCGGGTCCCCCGCTCCATCTCCACGGCGCCCGTTTCCACCGAGGCGGCGGCCTCCGCGGCGAAGCCCCGGATTTGGCCGATCAGCTCTCCGACCTGCTCGGCGGATTGCTTGGTTTGCTCGGACAGCTTGCGGATCTCGTGGGCCACCACGGCAAACCCTTTGCCGTGCTCCCCGGCCCTAGCCGCTTCAATCCCCGCGTTCAGCGAGAGCAGATTCGTTTGGTTGCTGATCCCGGTGATCACTTCCATAATTTTGCCGATTTCCCGGGAGCGTGCGTTGAGCTGTCGGATGATATCGGCCGTCTGCTTGGCGTTCTCGTTCACGTGATTCATGCCGGCTACCGCTTCCTGAATTTTCTCGTTGCCCTCGGAAGCTTTCGCCGTCGTCTCTTCGGAGGAATCGCGGACTAAGGAAGACGACTCGGCGATGCGCTGAATCCCGAGCGTCAGTTCATCCATCGCCCGGACGGTTTCCTCCGCTCCCCGAAGCTGCACATCGGAACCCATCGCCACCTCCTGAATCGTCGTAGAAATGTTTTCCGCCACTTTGCTGGTCTGTTCGGCGCTGGCGGACAGCTGCTCGGAGGTGGACGCGGCATGCAGCGTATGCTCGGACACCTTATTCAGCATCTGTCTAAGCTCGCTGGTCGTCCGGTTAAAGTGCTCGGACATTTGCCCGAATTCGTCTCGGCTCGAGACTGTAATGTGATGCGTGAAATCCCCGGCCGCCAGCTTCTCGGACAGCTTGTTCAGCTTGGCGATTTGAACGGTAATCCCGCGGCTGTAGACCAGAATGACCGCCGCGATCAGCACAATCCCCGCCAGTCCGATCAGACAGAGCTTAAACAGCAGCTGCGTAAGCGGCTCCGTCAATTCCTTGTCCGGCATCACGACCGCGAGAATCCACTGCGTCCTTGGAATTTCTTTATAGAAAACATGATTCACGCCGTTTGCGCCTGCGTACGTCGTGTTCCCGTTTTTGTTTTGCAGCAGCTCTTGACCCAAACCGGCCAAGGCGGAGTCGGTGTCCTGCTGGAGCTTGGATTTCATGACTTTCCCCTGATCCGGGCCGGCCAAATAGGTGCCATCCTTATGCATAAGCAACGCCCAGCCCGTGGCCCCGACTTTCATGTCCGACACGGTCTTTTGCAGCGTGGATAGATCGATATCGCCCGTCACCACGCCGATAAACTGTTTCCCGGCATTATAGACGGGAGCCGACGCCGTCACCATGGACACCTTCGTTATTTCATCGTAATACGGATCGGTATAAACGGCAGCCTTTTGATTGACGCCGGCTTTGTACCAGTTTTTGCTCAAATAATCGTAGTTGGGATCGTTGTAGTCTTCCGTCGATTTGATGCTGTCCTTGTCCCGAAAGGCATACGTGGAGAAATATTTTGTTTTCGCGTTATAGGCGCCGGGTTCGAAAAAAATCCCGAGACCGAACGTCTCCCCGTTCACTTGCAAACCGCCCTTCGTCATGGACTGGTAATCCTGAAGCGTGAGCTTCGTATAGGTATCCGCGACTGAATGGGCGATCATCTCGGGCAGCCTCGTATGCGCAACGAGCCGGGTGTCGATATCGTTCGCGATGCTCTTCAATTGCTCGTTCATGCCATATTTGCTCTGGTCGAGAATGATCCCCTTGGCATAAACATAAGCGGCGACTAGGACGGCAGCAAACAAAACAAGCACAGCAGGCATAAACAAGAGGAACGTTTTGGCTTTGACGCTTCGAAGTCTCATGAAGGCAGCTCCCTTTCGGACGCAAAATTTAGAGGAATATGCTGAACATAATTCGACATATTTCGCCAAAACCCTCTGGCTCCCGCAAGTTTACAAAGCATTTATATTTTCGCCCAAGCAGCGGCTCAGCTCCCTCTATTCGGCCGGTCGATGAATCGCAAAAAGCCCCAGTCCGGATTGTGGGACTGGGGATGGAGCGGATCTTCTTATGCATCTTCCTAATCCGCCATAAAATACTTTCTTCGAACCGCATCGATATGCATCAACTCCAACGTCATGCTATTTATGGCGAGGCGAGCAGTTCAGTATCGTACCATCTGCCCGTTTTGTTATCCGAGTAGTTGAATATCGTATTGTTCTTTGTGCGTAGGAGGTAAAATTTGCGGTCGCTCCCCATATAGACACTCTTGTTCAGGCTCGGACGGTCCGGAGAACTCTCTTCCTTGGCCAATGCATCCAAAGCGTCGGCTTTGGAGACGTTGAAGCCGGTGTCCAGCCAGTAATACCCTTGCGTATCCTGAGGCGTAAAATTTCCGTCGTTGCTTATGCCGCTGCGGTAAATAAGCAGCTTTCCATCATCCGTTAACAAATCCTTCAGTCCCGGAGTCGATACGCCGGGCACCACAATACCCGATTCGCTCAGCGCCTCGTTCGCCAGACGGACGTTGCCCTTGGCGTCCAACAGCGCAATCCGTCGGGAGCCGGCCAGCAGCTTCCCGTGCATCAGATCGACACCGTTGGAAACCAGCCAGAAACTCCCGTCGTCATTTGCAATGATCCGATCCAGAGGCTGCTGCAGCTCCTTGATTTCCGATACCTCTTTCCGAAGAATCAGGAACGTGCGATATTCATATAATGAATGGCCGGTATTGTAAGCCGTGGTTTTTTCAACGGACACCAGCGTTATGCCGGAAGGCAGCTCAAAACGCGTACCCTTCAGTTCCCTGATTTCCGCCATGCCCGCTTCTCCCGGACTTACCGTAATCTGCTCCTTGGTCAGCAGACGCAGCCCTTGATAATACAGCCCGTCGTCCTTCGTCTCCAAAGAAACCGGTTCGCCTGCGTTCTTCCTCTCCAGCTCTTCGACGCGCTTTCGCTGCTCCCCCGTCTCTTCTTCGGTCATCCATACCGGCGTCTCTTCCAATGACTTTTTTACTTTCAGGCCGCCGCGGCCCGGTTCCGTAACAAGCTCGGGGTACATATACAAGTAATCCGTATCGTCGTAGTAAATCGCCCCGAGCACCTGTTGCTGTCCGCCGATGACGTTCAATCCTTTAGTATCATCCCATACGAGCTCCAGTCCCAGCATGTCGTGAGCGTATTTCCAAGTCAGCGGCAAATAAGTGACGTCGTTCCATTCCAGCAATGGAAACGGCTCGCTCCCGTTATCGATATAGCTGTTGCCTATCGTCACCGGGAAATCGGGCATGGTCGCCGTATACGCGCGATTTCGCGGGTTGGCCCCGGACAAGTCGGGGCGGAACGCCTCCTTTTTCCATCCGATAAAGCGTCCGCTTAATTGCCCTCCCCCTCTACCGAGCTGCAGCCCCTTTTCCTGATCAAAGGAAAGCGAGATGGCGAGCGCCCGGGTATATTCCCAGGTGAGCGGCAAATAAGTTATGTCCTTGTACACGAAAAAAGGGTATTTCAGCTTCGAATTATCCAGCGCCTGACCGTTGATGAGCACGGAAAAATCGGGGAGCCGCACTTTCTTGTCTCCAGAAGCCGCTTGAATCGCCGCGGGGAAACAAAGAAGCAGTATCGCCCATAGCGTCAGCCAGGCCAAAGGCTTTTTCCAGTTCATGGAACATCCTCCTTTTGACCATTAGACGCGAAGGCGTGCAAATGGTTGCTTAAGCAAGCACTGCACCCGCCTATATCTGATTTCCGCGCAAAAAAGCCAGCATCGCCTCGTCCGTCTCCTCCGCGCCCTTCCCGAGCCAAATCAAGTGGCCCCATGTATCCAACAGCCGAAGCTCCGACTGCGGAAGATGGCGATGCGCGTGAAATGCGTGCTCTAACGGGACGAGCCGGTCGTTTTTGCTGTGCAGTACGAGGGCCGGGCATCGTACTAGTTCCAGCTCCGACGGGACGATGTCCCCGGTCTGGGACAAATCGATGAAAAAGCCGTCGCCCGACCGCTGCCGGTTGTTCATCCGCCGGAACGCTTCCCAATCCCCCTCGCCGATCTTGGCGACGATTTCGCTACGGGACAGCATGCTGAACGAAGGCGCCATCTGCCGGAAAAGGAAGCGCGGAAACCGGTTGTTCAAGCGGCCGAGCAGCTTCCAGACCGCCTTTTCCGCAGGAGGAAGGAATAGCAGCCGCGCTACGCGATATTCCTTGTCCTGCGGAGTCAGCCAAGCCTTCGTCACCGCGCATTGCAGCGTGAACGTGCGGACACGATTAGGGAACAGCGAAGCGAAGCGAATGCCGCTCGGGCCGCCGGCCGAGACGGCCAGCAAATGCACTCCGCCAAGCTGCAGCCGGTCCAGCAAAGCATTGTACGCCCGGCAGGCCCGGGTCAAGCTCGACCCGAGCTCCTTGGAGGTGCCGCCGTACCCCGCCCGGGACGGAGTAATCAGGGAATAGCCCTGACGGATCAAGGCCTCGTAGCCAAACTCCTCGTAACAGTTGGAATGTCCGCCGTGCATTACAAGAATCGGCTCGCCCTCTCCTGCAACCGAGTATTCCAGTAGCTGGTCTTCAAAACGGCAAACGTCCACACGTCGGTTCATTGGCCTTCTCTCGTTCCATCGCCATCCGAAGCCGTCAGTCCGTTGACGACAAAACGGATCAGCAGTTCCACCACCCGCTCGTAGACGTCCCCGAGCTCGGCTTTATGCAACGAGACGAAGACGATCGCCCGAAGCAGCCCGGACACGACCTCATGCTCCAGCGGAAGCATAGCCCCTTGGCTCTGCCATTTCTCGAAGAGCCCCTGCGCGGCGCGGGTATCCTCCTCCGCATGCTGCTGCAGCGTTTCCTGCGGCAGCTTCCGGACGAGCTGCTCCCATTCGTCCTGCCGGAATACCCGCTGCAAAAAAGGATTCGCATCGATCGTCTCAAAGCTTGCTCGGAACAGCTCGTGGAGCAGGACTTTAGGCGGAAGCTCCGAGGACATCATATCCGCCAGCAGCCGGTCTTTGAAGCTTTCCTCCCGCTTGGCGATTTCGAAGTACAGCTCCTCTTTGGTGTTAAAAAAACTGTAGAACGAGCCCTTCGCGATGCCGCAAGCGGCCACGATATCGTCCAGGCTTGTCTTCTTCAAGCCGTACTGGACGAACAGTTCCTTTCCTTTAGATAACAAGCATTCGCGAATCGCTTCTTTTTCCTCTTTGCGAAATTTGGGCATCTTACTCTTCCTCCCCCATTGATTTCAGACAGTCGTATACCGCGCGGCGCACGGCATTTTCCCGCGGATTGCGGTCCATATACCCGCCGATCCGGTTCAAAACGTAGGCGTAGCCGATCCCATGATCGGGGTCCGCGAAGCAGAACGAGCCCCCCGCGCCGGGATGCCCGAACGCGTGCAGGCTGCTGCCGAACATCCGCTTGGGGATCGGCTTCCACAGCCCGAGCGAATAACCGAGGTCGACCCGGTTTACCCGGTCGAACCAGCCCGAGGCAGGCGGCTCCGCAGGCCGGCACAGCTCCTTCAGCGTAGAGGCAGCCAGCCCGAGCTTCTCCCCACCCGTAGCGAATTCGCCGTAAATCCGCGCCATGGCCCGGGCCTCGCCGATTCCGTTGCCTGACGGGAACTCGATTGACAGCATGTCCCGATCGTTGAAGTTCACGTTGGCCACCAGCCGTCTGCGGTCCACCATGCTGCGGGACGTAAGCGATCTCGGATTCAAAAATCCGGCGAACAGCGCCATCGGGATTTCATGAAGGTGAAACAATAAGTCCAAGGGACTATCGATCCCCCGGATCTTGGCGAGTCTCGAATCCGGCACCTCGTCCGGCAAGCCGATGTAAAATTCCGCTTGCAGCGGCGCGCAGATTTCCTCCTGCAGCTGCCGCCCGAGGCTTCGGCCCCGGGGATCGGTCCGCCTCAGCAGCTCCCCGATAAACCAGCCGATCGTCCACGTATGATAGCCGTGCGCCGAGCCCGGCTCCCATTCCGGCTTCATCTCCGCCAGCTTGCCTGCGACGTTCGCCGTATCCAAATCGGCGTACCGGCGGAGCTCCAGCCCATCCAGCGCGCACAAGCCGGCCTGATGAGACAGCAGCTGCCGGATCGTGATCCGCTCCTTCCCGTGCTTCCCGAATTCCGGCCAATACCGCGCTACCGGGTCGTCGTAACCAAACCACCCCCGCGAATGAGCCACGGCGGCACACAGCGCCGCGAACCCTTTCGTGCTGGAAAACACGGGAACCATCGTATGCTCCTCCCACGGAATCCGCCGTACCGGGTCCGCGTATCCGCCCCACAGGTCAACCCCCTTCTCGCCTCGCCAATAGACGGCGCACGCGGCACCGGTTTCCCCAAGCCACTCGAAATTGCGCACAAAAGCCTCTTTTACACCCTCAAAACCCCACTTAACCGTTCCGCCGACGAGGGTGGACTTCTTCGATCGTATCATGATAATGTCGCCTCTTATTTATTTTATATGACTAAAATATAATTTATAGTCATATAAATAGCAATAAAAAAAGCTTCTTACCGAAGCCCATTCAACAGAAATCGAATTCTCTCCTCAAAAAAGATGAGTCAGATCGGATGATCCAACTCATTAATCAACTTGTAATTGGCGGATGTTTCTCAGTCAGTATGGTTTCACACCAAAACAAGAACCAAGCGGATTATTTCCTCTTTTCAATATAACCCAACAATGTAATTATAAACATTCCGAACGCGAAGAGAACAGAAAGAGCCTGAAATAAATCCATTTAACAGCCTCCTCCTTTCGAAGAGCTGCTCCACCATCTTACAAGTTGTACTTTAAATTTAGCCCAAAATGGTTAAAACTGGTAGAACATTAAGAACTATTTTTGAACTTTTTGTTTCAACATTTTTCGCTAGCGAATGTTGGCTTGTCAGGGAATACTAGGTGCAAGCTTGACGAACCGTCGGGAATGACAAGCTTGCAAATTCCGGGTAGTCCTACGTTTACTCCCGGGAAGCCGTCACGTATAATGAGCCTATATTTCAACGCGGAATATAAGGAGCGTCCGCATGTCAAACCGAAAATGGAATTTGGGACTTCTTCTCCTCTTTGCCGTCTTTGCTTGCCTGCTGCTGCAATTTGTGTTCTCTACCCTGCGCATTAGGGAACTGGTCCGGCCGCTCGAATCCGGTCCCCCGGACGGAGACCGCCCCCGCCATATCGTCCTGATCCCTCAGGAGCTGGATAACCCGTATTGGCGGTCTATCGAGCAAGGCGCCCGCGAGGCGGCCCGGGAGTACGGCATGGAGCTGGACTATACCGGACCGTTCCGCATCAACCCGACCGAACAGTCCAGGCTGCTGGAAAAAGCGATCGCAGCCAAAGCCGATGCGATTCTGCTTCAGGGCATCGGCGACCCGCAGTACCGAGCACTGATCGACAAAGCGGCCGACCGCGGCATTCCCGTGATCGCCGTCGATACGGACGAGCCGGAAAGCCGGCGGTTGGCTTATGTCGGCACGGACAGTACGGAAGCGGGAAAACGGATGGGCGAGCTTGTGGCGCAGGCGTCGGGAGGCTCGGGAACGATCGGCGTTCTGATCGGAAGCGAAGCGCCCAATCAACGTCTGCGGCTCGAAGGCTTCCGTTCGGTAATCGGCCGTTATCCGAAGCTAGAAATCACCGAGGTGCGCTCGTCGAACATTTCGCGCCTGCAAGCGGCCGAGCAAGCGGCAGCCATGCTGAGCGCACAGCCCCGGACCGGCTATCTCGTCGGGTTCAGCGCCCTGGACGGCCCGGGAATGCTGGAAGCCGCAGGGCGCGTCCGGCCGCAAGGGCTGCGCATTTTCGCGTTCGATGACCTGCCGGAAACGACGGAAGGCATCCGGCAATGCAAGCTTGCCGCTACGATCGTCCAACAGCCGCGTCAAATGGGCTTTGATGCCGTAGCGCTGCTGCACGATTATTTTCAAGGAAAAACGCCACAGCCGCAGCACTATACCGCTACGTCCGTGCTCGACCGCAGCGCCTTGGGGATCGGGGGAAGCTGCCCGTGACAATCCGTAAAAAGCTGCTGCTGTTTATTCCCCTGCTCGTGCTGCTTGTCAACTCGGTCACGTTCTTTTTATTCCAAAGCGGAAAAGTCGTGCAGCAAAGCTACGATCTGATGATGAACCGGATTCTGCTGTACAAGCAGTCCGCTCAGGCGGCGGAGGATCATCTCAAAACGCTCTATGCGTATTTGCTGAACCCGGGCGAAGACCGGAAAACGGAACTCGACCGGGAGCGGACCAAGCTGCTGGAGCTGCGGGCTGCGCTCGCCGGGGTGAGCGGCGCGTCTCCCCATACGTCGGAGCTGACCGGCTACCTCCATCTGCTCGATACGCAGATGGAGCAGGCGCTCACCGCTCTGCCCGGCGCTGCCCCGGCCCGTTATGAGGAAGCGGAGACGACGACCCGGTTTATCCGCGAGGAAGAGCAGCATCTCGTCGATCTGGAGCTGAGCACGTATCAGCCGGTCTACAAGCAAATCCAGGCGGAAAACGACCGCATGAACCGGCTGGCCGCAGCCGTATTCGTCGTCAATACGCTGCTCAGCGTCGTGGTCGCGGTCTGGATTTCCCGCAGCGTTACGGGACCAGTCAACCGGCTGGTCGAGATGGCCGGGCAAATTTCCCGGGGAAATCTGAATCCGGAGCCTCCGCCGCTGCAATCGGAGGATGAGCTGGGCATTTTATCGGATGCCTTCAAACGGATGCTGGCCGACCTCAAGCTTTTGATCGAGAAGGATAAAGAACGGCTGGAGATGGGCCGGCTGGTGAAGGAGCTGGAGCTTCAGGCGCTGCAAAGCCAGATTCATCCCCATTTTCTATTCAATACGCTCAATGCGCTTTCCAAGCTGGCGCTGCTGGAAGGCGCGGAGCGGACAAGCGACCTGATCGTGTCGATGTCGAACCTGCTGCGCTACAATTTGCGCAAGCTGGACCGGCCGGTGACGCTGCGTGAAGAGCTGGAGCACGTCCGGGAGTACGTGACGATCCAGAAGGCCCGCTTCCGCGACCGCTTCCGGTTCGAGACGGACATCGACGAGTCCGCGCTGCAGGAGCCCGTCCCGGCGCTGACGCTTCAGCCGATCGTGGAGAATGCGTTCGTGCACGGCATCGAACGGATGGAGCATGGCGCTGTGATCCGCCTGACGGTCCGCAGCGAGCCGGAGCACGTGCGTCTGACCGTCTCGGACAACGGCCACGGCATGAGCGAGGAAGTCCGGCAAGCCTTGCTGAGACTGGAGGACGACAACGGCGCAAGACCCGAGCAAGGCGCGGCAAAAAAGGAATCCACCGGGCTCGGAACGCGCAACGTGTTCAAGCGGCTGCAGCTGTTTTTCGGGCGTAGCGATCTGGTAGACATCGATAGCAAACCGGGAGAGGGAACGACGGTGACGATCCGGATTCCCCGCAGAAAGGAGGGCAAGACGGCGTATGTACCGGTTGATGATCGCAGATGACGAAGCGCTGGAGCGCGAAGGGCTGGAATGGATCGTCCGGCGCGCGATGCCGGATACGTTCCGGGTCGTTCATGCCGAGAACGGACGGAGAGCCATTGAGCTGGCGGAGGAGCATCGTCCGCATATTATTTTGATGGATGTCAATATGCCCGGCATTCAGGGCTTGGCCGCTTTGCGCGAAATCAAAGAGCGGCTGCCCGACGCGAAGCTGGTCGTGGTCACGGCCTACGACTATTTTGCTTATGCCAAGGAAGCCTTGTCGCTCGGCGTAAAGGAATATATTGTGAAGCCGGCGAAGCGGGAGCAAATCGTCCGCATTTTGCAGCAGCTCGTGGAGGAACTGGAACGGGAGAAGCGCAAACGGACGGAAGAATTGGAGCTCCGGGACAAAATGTCTCAGCAGCTCCCTTTGATGGAAAACGAGTTGGCCCTGATGTTCATGGTCGACCAAGTGCTGGACGCCGGTGCCGGGCAACTGTCCGAATGGCTCGGCTTCCCTCTTGATCAAGGCTGCGCGATGGTCGTCGCTTTTCCGGAGCTGGCTTTCATACCGGATAAGAAGAAAATTTACGACCTTATCCGCAGCTTCGTCAAGGCGCAGGGGGAGCCATGCATTGTGAGCTCGCTAATCGACCGCCACATAGCAATTTTCGTACGCAAGAAGCCGGAAGAAGCCTCGGAGGCCGCATGGAAGGACAAAATCAGGCGGTGCGGAGAAAAGCTGTGCGAATTAACCGAGCGGCAGCTCGAATTGGCGGTATCGGTCGGCATCGGGTCGGTCCATAAGGAAGCAGCAGGGCTACGCACCTCGTATTTCGAGGCCGTTTTTGCCTCCACCTATTTCGAGCAGGGCGGCAAAGTATGCCTCTTCGACGAGCTGAAAGAAGACAAGACGGGTGTGCTCCAAGAGCCCGAAGCAAGGTCCGCCCACAGAGAAACGGCGCGGCAGTCGTACGTAATCTCGGCGCTGCAGCGCATTCGGGAGGAACGCGAGCGGCAGACGGTCACCGTCCTCGACAAAGCCAAGGGCTATATTCAAGAGCGGTTTGCCGAAGAGCTGTCGCTGGAGGAAGTGGCGGATTATGTCCACCTGAATCCCCACTATTTCAGTAAAATTTTCAAGCAGCAGGTGGGCGAGACGTTTATCGACTTTGTGACGAACCTGCGGATCGGCAGAGCCAAGGAGCTGATGGCCTCGACGGATTTAAGCCTGAAGGAAGTGTGCTTCGAGGTAGGGTATAAAGACCCAAACTATTTCAGCCGCGTGTTCAAAAAAGTGACCGGCGTGACGCCAACCGACTACCGGGGCCAAACGAAATAAACGAATCATGCGGATGTCCATGCTCTCTTAAGAAGGCATGGACTTTTTTGCGTTCGGAGAACAAGAAAATGCTAGCCCGCGCCGGGCAGATTTCGAAGCAAGGGATTTCCGAATTAAATGCGGGAATAGCACAAATAAGTGCGGGTAATTAGAGGTAAGACGCGCAGATTCACGTGCTATAATGAACCCACTTCCGGATTCACGGAAAGGAGAATGTATTATGAGTACCATTCCCACCACGCAAAACGGACAAGTCAGCATGAAGTTCGTTACGCTTGTTTCTATCGTTGCCGCATTGGGCGGCTTATTGTTCGGTTTTGATACGGCTGTCGTTTCGGGCGCAATTGGTTTCATGAAGCAGCGCTTCGATTTGAACGAACTGGAGGTCGGCTGGGCCGTCTCCAGCCTGATTATTGGCTGCATTGCCGGGGCCGCCGTTTCCGGTATGCTGAGCGACAGGTTCGGCCGGAAAAAGGTGCTGATTGCCGCGGCGGCGCTATTCATTATCGGCTCGGTCGGCTCCGCTGTCCCGGATACGTTCACCGGCTACATTATTGCCCGGATGATCGGTGGAATCGGGATCGGCATCACCTCTACCTTGTGCCCGCTGTATAACGCAGAAATCGCTCCGGCCCGGTACCGCGGCCGTCTGGTCGCGCTGAACCAGTTTGCCACCGTGACCGGTATTTTCCTCGTTTACTTTGTCAACTCGGGCATTGCCGGCTACGCTGATGACGCCTGGAATATCGCGACCGGCTGGCGCTGGATGTTCGGCGTTGGAGTGGTTCCGGGGGTGCTGTTCCTGGTGCTGCTGTTTTTCGTCCCGGAAAGCCCCCGCTGGCTGATCAAGCAGGGAAGACCGGTCGAAGCGCTGCCGATTCTGCTCAAGATTCACGGCGACGATCTGGCCCGGCAGGAAGTGCTCGACATCAAGGAATCGTTCAAGCAGGAAAACGCCTCGCTCCGCCAGCTGTTCAGCCCCGGGCTGCGCACCGCTTTACTCGTCGGCGTGGTGCTGGCCGTGCTGCAGCAGGTGACGGGAATTAACGCCATCATGTATTATGCCCCGGAAATTTTCAAAGAAACCGGAGCCGGGACGAACGCTTCGCTGGTCCAAACCATTTTGGTCGGACTGATCAACTTCCTGTTCACGATTTTGGCTCTGTGGCTGATCGATAAAGCGGGGCGCAAAGCGCTGCTGCTGGTCGGCTCGGCCTTGATGACCGTCTCTCTGCTGGTTATCGGCATCGCATTCCATAGCGGGCAGACATCGGGTCCGCTGGTGCTGGTCTTTATTTTGGTCTATGTCGCCGCCTTCGCCATATCGCTCGGTCCGGTCGTCTGGGTGCTGCTGTCCGAAATATTCCCGAACCGCATCCGCGGCCGGGCGACGGCGATCGCTTCCATGTCGCTCTGGGCGGCCGACTATATCGTATCCCAGTCGTTCCCGCCGATGCTGAATACCGCGGGGCCTGCGATGACCTTCTGGATTTTTGGCGCGCTGTCGCTTGTTACCTTCCTGTTCACGTGGCGCGTCGTGCCCGAGACGAAAGGCAAATCGCTGGAGGAAATCGAAGCCGTCTGGTCAGCCAAAGCGAAAGCCGAAACGGGCGACCAACCGACTCTGGCTGCAGCGGTCGATTAAGGGCATTGCATATCATACGAAAAAGAGGAGCCGCACCCTGCGCGCTCCTCTTTTTACGTACAAATATCCCGTTAGCCGTTACGCCTCCCGCTCCACCAGCATCGCAACCCCTTGCCCTCCGCCGATGCACAGCGCCGCGAGGCCGAGCTTCCCGTCGCGCTTGATCAGCTCATGGAGCAGCGTGACGAGCACGCGCGAGCCGCTCGCTCCGATCGGATGGCCAAGTGCGATGGCGCCGCCGTTCACGTTCAGCTTCTCCCGCGGCACGCCGAGGTCCCGTCCGACCGCAAGCGATTGGGCGGCGAACGCTTCGTTCAGCTCCAGCAGGTCGATGTCGTTCATCGACACGCCGGTTTTGCCAAGCAGCTTGCGGACCGCATCCACAGGACCGAGTCCCATAACCGAAGGGTCCAAGGCCGCATGCGCATAGCCTCTGATCCGCGCCAGCGGCTTCAGTCCGAGCTGCGCTGCCCGGGCCGCGGACATGACGACCAGCGCAGCCGCTCCGTCGTTGATGCCCGACGCGTTCCCGGCGGTCACGGTGCCGTCCTTGCGAAACGAAGGGCGAAGCTTGCCGAGCGTCTCCGCCGTCGTGCCGTAGCGCGGATGCTCGTCGGTATCGAAGACGACCGGATCGCCTTTTCGCTGCGGAATCGATACGGGGACGATCTCATCCCGAAAACGGCCCGATTGGATCGCCTGCTCCGCTTTCTGCTGGCTCCAGGCGGCAAATTCGTCCTGCTCCGCACGGGAAAGCTCATACCGGTCCGCGATATTTTCCGCCGTGATCCCCATATGGATATCACACATGGCGCACCACAGTCCGTCCCGGACCATCGAATCGACCAGCTTTCCGTCGCCCATGCGCAGTCCCGAGCGGGCGCCTTCAAGCAAGTAAGGCGCTTGGCTCATATTTTCCATGCCGCCCGCCACGACGATCTCCGCGTCGCCCAGCCGCACGCTTTGTGCTGCCAGCATGACGGCCTTGAGGCCGGAGCCGCACACCTTGTTCACCGTCACCGCAGGAACGGCATGGGAAAAGCCGCTTTTCAGCCACGCCTGGCGCGCCGGATTTTGTCCGAGCCCCGCCTGCAGCACGTTTCCCATGATCACCTCATCGACCTGCTCCTCACTGACGCCTGCCCGCTCCAACGCGTCTTTGATCACGAGACTGCCGAGCTCCGTAGCAGGAATGCCCGACAGCCCTCCTTGAAACCCGCCGATCGCCGTACGGACGGCGCTTACGATCACCGCATCGTTATTCATGAGAACCTCCTTAAAGCTTTGTTCAAACGACATTTATAATTCAAGCGCCCAATTCCTCCGCCAGCCGGGGATCGACCGTAAACGAAGCTTCCGTTTTCGCTCGAACCTCGTCCAGCCCTGCGCCGCCCAGCAATTCGACCAGCACCATCCCTTGAGCGGTAAAGTCGAAGACAGCGAGGTCGGTAATGAGTCGGTGCACGACGCCTTGGCCGGTCAGCGGGAGCGTGCATTCCTTTTTCACTTTCGCTTCCCCATGCTTGTTGACATGCTCCATAATGACGATGATCCGCTTGGCTCCGTTTACCAGATCCATCGCGCCGCCCATGCCTTTGACCATTTTGCCGGGAATCATCCAGTTGGCCAGATCGCCCCCTTCGGACACTTCCATCCCGCCCAAAATCGCCAGATCGATATGGCCGCCGCGAATCATCGCGAACGACTCTGCGCTATCGAAATACGAAGCGCCCGGGATCGCCGTGACCGTTTCTTTCCCGGCATTGATCAAGTCCGGATCTTCCTCGCCTTGCTTCGGATAAGGTCCGATCCCCAGCAGCCCATTCTCCGAGTGCAGCATGACGCTCAGCTCGGCCGGAATTTCGTCGGCGACCAGCGTCGGCATCCCGATGCCCAAATTCACATACATGCCGTCTCGAATTTCCTGAACGGCCCGTTTCACAATTTTGGTTCGGCTATCGCTCATGTGGAACCCTCCTCTTTAGACACTGCGGACCGTCAACCGCTCGATCCGTTTCTCGTAGCTTCCGCCCCGTACGACGCGCTGCACGTAAATGCCCGGCGTATGAATCTCGTCCGGGTCCAGCTCCCCGACGCCGACGATCTCTTCCGCTTCCGCAATCGTAATTTTGCCGGCCGTGGCCGCCATCGGATTGAAGTTGCGCGACGTCTTGCGGAAGACGAGATTCCCCATCGGATCGGCCTTCCAAGCCTTGACCAAGGCAAAATCCCCGATAATCGCCCGCTCCAGCAGGTACGTCCGCCCGTCGAACGTCTTGTGCTCCTTGCCTTCCGCAACCGGAGTCCCGACGCCGGTCGCTGTGTAAAAGCCGGGAATCCCCGCGCCGCCTGCCCGAATCCGTTCCGCGAGCGAGCCCTGCGGCACCAGTTCGACCTCCAACTCGCCGCTCAAGAACTGCTTCTCGAACGTTTTGTTCTCCCCCACGTAGGAAGACACCATTTTCTTGATTTGCCGGTTGGCGAGCAGCAGCCCCAATCCCCAGTCGTCGACGCCGCAGTTGTTGCTGACGACGGTCAAATCCTTCGTCCCTTGCTCCTTCAATGCCGCGATCAGATGCTCCGGAATGCCGCACAGCCCGAAGCCGCCGACGATCAGCACGGCTCCGTCCTGAATATCCCGTACGGCTTCCGCCATGGAGCCCATCACTTTACTTGTGCCCATGTCCTCTCCTCCTCTAAAATCTGGTAGATTATGGTTTATTGTGCGGTGTAGCCTCCGTCGATCAGCAGCGATGCCCCGGTGACGCCCTTCATTTTGTCGCTGGCGATGAGTGCAGCGAATTCGGCAATTTCTTCGACCGACAGCAGCCGCTTTTGCGGGACGAGCGGGTAAATGACCTCTTCCAGCACCCGCTCCAGCGGCACCTGACGGGTTTTCGCCAGATCGTTCAACTGGCCGCGAACGAGCGGCGTATCGACGTAGCCCGGGCACAGCGCATTGACGGTAATGCCGTGCGCCGCCCCTTCCAGGGCCGCGACCTTCGTGAGGCCGATCAGCCCGTGCTTGGCGCTGTTATAGGCGGCTTTGCCTGCGAAGCCGATCACCCCGTTGATGGATGCCATGTTGATGACGCGGCCCCAGCCCTGCTCTTTCATGATCGGGAACACGTGCTTGATCCCGATAAAAGCGCCGGTCAGCATCACCCTCAGCATGAAGTCGAACTTCTCCACCGGAAAATCCTCGATCGGCGCGACATGCTGCAGGCCCGCATTGTTGACCAGAATATCCAGTCTCCCGTAAGTGCCGCGGGCCGCTTCGACTGCAGCCGCAAAATCGCTCTCCCGCGTCACGTCGAGGCTCACACCCATCGCTTCGTGGCCCGCGCTCCGCAGCTCCTCCGCCGCGCTCTCCGCTTTGTCCCCGTGCATGTCGGAGACGACCACGCAGGCCCCTTCCTTCGCAAAGGTGCGGGCCATTTCCAGACCGATGCCGCTGGCGGCCCCCGTAATTAACGCGACTTTATTCGTTAAGAAATTTCCCATAGTCCATCCCTCCGCTGGGTATGTATTAAATGAACGAGAAGATCACGGCCAAAATGAGCACGGTTAACGTCTTCAGCACGGTAACCGCAAAAATATCCTTGTACGATTGGCGATGCGTTAGGCCCGTAATCGCCAGCAGCGTGATGACCGCGCCGTTGTGAGGCAGCGTATCCATGCCCCCCGAGGCCATCGAAGCGATCCGGTGCAGCAGCTCCGGGCTGATGCCCGCCGCTTGAGCCGCGGCCATGTACGTTTTGCCCATCACTTCAAGCGCGATGGATAACCCGCCGGAAGCCGAGCCGGTTACGCCCGCGAGGATATTCACCGACACCGCTTCGGAGATGAGCGGCTGCGAGCTCAGCCCCATAATCCAGTTCTGAATCAATTTAAAACCGGGCAGCGTCTTGACCACGTTCCCGAAGCCGACCTCCGAGGCGGTGTTGAAAATCGCCAGCAGCGAGCCCATCGCCGCCGCCGTCAGTCCGGCCGCCAGCTTGCTCTGCACCTGGCGAATATTAATGCACAGGGCGCTGACGATACCGATGCATAGCGCAATAATGAGCGCCCAAGATGATGCAACCGTTTTCACGTTGGCGATATTAAACGTTTTCAGCAGCTCCGCATTATACCAGGTCGTTACGTCCAAAAAGCCGCGGCTGAGCAAAAAGTTGAAGACGAGCACAAGAAGCAGCGGCAGCACGGAGATCCACAGGCTCGGATACGTCTGGTTTTCCAGCAGCTCCGGCTCGTTCTTATGATCCGTTCCATACCCTTCTCCTGCGGCTTCGGCCTGCTTGCGCCGGCGTTCCAACCACCAGAGCCCTCCGAAAAATACCATCAGACTGCCTATGATCCCGACAACCGGCGCGGCATAAGCGTCCGTCCCGAAATAGCTGGTCGGAATAATATTTTGAATCTGCGGCGTGCCCGGCAACGCGTCCATCGTAAACGTAAACGCGCCAAGCGCGATCGTCCCCGGAATTAACCGTTTCGGCACGTTCGCTTCCCGGAAAATCGCCACGGCAAACGGATACACCGCAAACGCGACCACGAACAACGATACGCCGCCGTACGTCAGCACCGCACAGGCCAGGATAACGGACAGAATCGCCCGCTTCGAGCCGAGCGCCCGCACGATGGACTGCGCAATGGAAGCCGCCGCCCCGTTCATTTCCATCACTTTACCGAAAATAGCCCCCAGCAGGAATATGGGGAAAAAGTTTTTTACATAGTTGGCCGCGTTCGTCATATACGTTTCCGTATAGCTGGGCATGAGCGCATTGCCCGAGATGACGACGGCCAGCAAGGTGAAAATCGGAGCAAATACAATGACCGGATAGCCCCGGTAAGCAAAAAACATGAGCAATCCCAAAGCGAACACAATGGCCAGAACTTCGATGATCATCTCGCGCTTGTCCTCTTTTCTCTCTAAGATGAATACATTGCAAACCCTTCCAAAAATAGCGATTACAAATCTTGGTCCACCGGGTTGTCGAAGCTGTGTTGTTCTGGAAATGTTGCATCCCGAAATTGGAAGTTCCCGCGGCTCTTCCAGTTTACAATGAGGAACGTCACGAGGTAAAATTCATACATCGAATAACAACGATGCCAAAAAATTATAGGTGGGGATGAGTTTTTTGGATTTGCGAAATTTGACTTATCTTCTTGAGGTCGCCAAGCTGCAAAATTTCACCAAAGCCGCGGAAGCGCTCCATATGACGCAGCCGACGTTAAGCAAGCTGGTCCGGAGCATGGAAGAAGAGCTGGGCGTTACGTTGTTCGACCGTTCGGGCAAGCAGGTCAAGTTAACCGACGCGGGCAGTGCGGCGATCCAGCAAATCCATCACATCCTGCAAGCGGTGAATGACCTGTATATTACGCTCGACGACGTCTCCCAGCTGAAGACCGGAACGCTTACGATCGGCCTGCCTCCCGTGATCAGCTCCGTTTTTTTCCCGCGCGTCATCGCGCCGTTTCAGAAGCTGTACCCCCGTCTCCAATTCGAGATGGTCGAAGAAGGCGCCAAAAACGTCGAGCAGCGCGTCCTGAACGGATCGATCGATCTGGGCGTCGTCATCTCTCCCGACGAGGAGGCCGGCTTCGGGACGATGCCTTTTATCCGGCAGCAGTTGGCGCTGGTGCTTCACCGGTCGCATCCGCTGGCGGAGCAACCCCTCGTGAAGCTGGCCGACCTGAGCCGGGAGCCGTTCCTCATGTTCGCCAAAGGCTTCGGTGTCCGCCATCACGTGCTCGAAGCGTGCCACCAGGCCGGCTTTCATCCGCTCATCGCGCACGAAAGCTCCCAATGGGATTTGCTTGTGGAGATGGTCGCCGCCGAACTGGGCGTCGCCCTGCTGCCTGAAGCGATCTGCTCCAAGGTCGTGAACCCGGACGTCCGGGTTCTGCCGATGACGAATCCGGCGATTCCATGGAATCTCGTCGTCATTTGGAACAAGGAGCGCTACGTTTCCTACGCGATGCGCGAATTCCTCCGGTTCGTCGAGCAAACCTCCGGCACGGCTGGCGGTGAGCCCGTTTGTTGAAAAAATTATATGTGGTCTATCTTGTCGTCTTTTTTGCAATCTCCATCGGTGCAATTGTTATCGGGAGTTACGGGATTAACGATCAGGAAAGCCATAGTTATGTATTGCCGGACGGCTATACGGGATGGGTCGAAATCAGATACGAGCAGAAAGACAGTCCACCGCTAATTCGCGAGGGGAAGGAGTATGTCCATCTCATTCCTCGCACGGGGATTTTGAATACGTCGGATTCGCCAACATCGGGAGAAATGAAATTTTATTATCTTGACGAACAAGGGAACCGTAAAAAAATTGAACTTGACATGATCCGCACCCAAGGGATGAGTACGAAGGACGTTCTTGCCTCAAACGGAACCAAGGAAGAACTCTCAGTCAACGTTTTTTTCGTCGGTACGGAACAGCAATGGAATGAGGAGAGAAGCCGCAATTGAAGCGTGCTTTCTATCTATAAAACAAATCATGGGGCCGCCGCGGACGTAATCGGGTGGCCCCATGAACGTATGATTCCGTCCGAGTCAGATCGGTGCTTTTGCCAATTGAATTAATTTGTATAAACAAGATATCCCGTGCATTTGGGACTCGATCCTCTTATCTTGGTAGATGCGGATTTTCTCGGCTATCTTCATGAGCATCTGCAGATCCGTATGTTCGGCAGTGGCGATTGATTGTTTAAATGTTACGGTTTCCTCTGAATAAACGGAGTTTTGAAGCATTTGGATCAACCTGATTTTTAGCAGATGAGCTCCATCGTAACAACGATAACGGTTTTCAGGGTCTCGGTTCACTATTACATAACCTGCTTGCTCCCAGTAGCGAATCGTTGATTTAGGTACATGGGTCAGCTCGGATACTTCATGGATGGTGAAGCGTTCTTTTTTATATGGAGATGTATTTTCGTTCACTTGTCGTCGAATATCCTCGATCAACTTCTCTAACTTCTCTTTGTCCTCGTATAAAGCGACTTCCTTTTCCCTAATGACCCACAGAGCATCATGCGTCTTGTCCAGCCGCAGATAATGAAGCACTTCGGTTGTCACTTCCATCCCGAAAGCCGGAGCGATGGCTTGAATACATGCCAGGTATGCTGCGTGCAGGTCCGTATAAATACGATAGCCATTGACGGATCGTTCTGCTGGAGGAATGAGGCCTTTGGCCTCGTAATTCCGTAAGGTGCTGGCGCTAATCGTGTATGTGGCCGCCAGTTTCTTTGGACGCATGGTCAACTCGCGATCTCTCCCCTAATAAGATCAGGATTAAAGTTACTTGTAAGATTTTCTGGAATTACATTTGATTTTCCTTCTCATTTTGCGGTAAACCTTTCAATTGGCTTGTATGTTATAGAATGAAAGTAGATTTGAGAAAGAGGTGTATGATGATGAGTAAACAATTTCCAACCTACCATTGTGACATGACGATCGAAGAAATCGGTGCGGAAGGTAACCGATACATTGCATCTGAATGGAGGGCCTTGTACGAGTCGATGTATGTACAATTGACTGCTGCTTTTCTTGAAATCGAGGATGCAGCGTACGGTCTTTTCTTGGATCAATTGATGCCGGTTGTATTTGAGAGGATGGAAGAGGCTGGATTGGAGGTATCGGAGACCCTTGAAGAGGACGATTTTGTCATCGGCAAAAGCTTGATTTTTCGAAACTCACTTGAAAAATGGGGACCGGAAGACAACAGATCGCGTGTATTCTGGAACGTCGTCCGAAATAAGCAAGGTCATCCGATTGGAGCTTTACTGACAGATATTCCTCACTCTCATTTGAAGTTTGATATCCCTTCAGCACCGGTGTTTTACACGATACGGGAAAGCATCAAGGAGCAGATCGTTCAAGGGATTCGGCAACTTAAGGAGTAGTGGGAGAAAACAAGTTTGAAGATCAACGAAATTAAACAGAGAACGATAGTTTAACAATAAGGGGTTTCACATATTAGAAATGTCTAGTATGCGAAACCCCTTATTAATATAGTTTTTAACAGGATGAATTACAGCTTTTTGAAGATCCGGTACAGAATAACGGCCGTCTCGGCTCTTGTCGCCTGTCCCTTCGGATTCAGTCCGCTGCCGTTGCCTTCGACGATTCCGGCTTTGACCATAGCGGCCACGCTGTTCGTTGCGTACAAAGCGACGGCGGCTTTGTCGCTATAGGAAGCCAGATCTGCCGCAGCTCCCCGAATTTCGAGCTTTTTGGATACGTCCAGCGCTCTTGCCGTAAGCACCATCAAATCTTGTCTCGATATTTTTTCTTTCGGGTTGAATTTATTGTCTCCCACTCCGTCGGTAATGCCCAGCTTCTTCGCAATGCCAATGGCCTGATAATAATAATCGCTAGGATTTACATCGCTGAAGTTGGAATCGGAGTCGCCTTTCAAGCCAAGAGCGCGCACCAGTAAGGTGATAAAATCGGCTCTTGTTATGTTTTGGCCCGGCTCAAACGTCGTGTCGGAGGTGCCTTGAATAATTCCTTTGGAAGCCAGCACGGCAATCGCTTCGCTGGCCCACGAGTAGCTCTCCGTCACGTCGCGGAACGGATTTGCTACCGGTGCAGGCGTCGGAGCCGTTGGCGTTTCCTTGCCCGGCTTCGGAGATGCCGGCTGCTCCGGCTTCGGTTGCTCCGGTTTAGCCGGAGTTCCCGGATTGGCCCCGGTGCCGTTTCCGTTGCTGCTGCTACCGCTGCTGTCTTCGCTGCTCGAAGACGAGCTTTCCGTCCGCACGGTGACGTTCGGACCGGCCGTCCAGTTCCCCGCGGCATCCACCGCCTCGACTTGGAACGTATAGCGGGTGTCGCTGCTCAGACCCGTCACGCGGTACGACAGCTTGTCGCCAGACAGCCTGACCAGCTCTTGATCCCCGTTCTTGATCCGGTAGCCGGTTACCGCCACATTGTCCGTCGCGGCGCTCCAGCTCAACGTTACCGCCGTTTCCGTCACGTCCGACACCTTCAACGCGCTTCCCTCCGGCCATACCGGAGCGGTTTTGTCCGTGCCGTCCGTCGGCGCAGAGCCTGTCGTGAAGCCCCAGATGTCCGACAGCGATTGCCCGCTGTTGTTGTCCGCTGCCCGCACGTACCATTGGTAGTAGCTTTGCGGCTGCAAACCGCTCCAAACGACGGACGCCTCCTGGCCTGCGGCCACCTGAGCCGCCTGACCGATAGCTTGGTCCGTATACACGCTGATGCTCATGTAGTCCGTCGCCACGCGCTTCTGCATCGGCGTCAGGTTCACGTCCAGCTCAAACTCGTCCTTGCCCGGATACTCCTTCGGATCGTAGTAGTTGTATTCGTCCAAAAACGGCGAATACGTTTTAACGTAAATTTTGTTCTTGTTCACATCGAATTGCAGCAGGCGGATGTAGCCGAGCCCGCCTTTTTCGGCACCTTGATAATCCGCAAGCATTTGGTACACGGTGCGGTCCGGTTTGCCGTCGCCGTCGTCGTCGATCGGATCGATCTTCGTTTCCGCATCGTGGTAGTGGCCGCTCAAGACGGCAATAACGTTTTTGTTCGGCTTCACGACCTGCTCGTAAATTTTATCCGCAATCGGGGCCCGGTTGCCGGAAACGAGCAAAAATTCATGGAAGTTCAAAATCGCCCTGCGGTCCGGGTACTGCTTCAGCACCTCGTCCATCCACTGAATTTCGGCATCGCCGATGTTCCAGCCCATGTAGACGAAAATAAAATCGTTACCGCCCGCGGAAACCAAGTCGTAATGCCCGCGATTGTTCTGATAAGACCCGCCGAAGGTCGGCTGCTTCTTGAAGCGGTTCTCGCCAAAATATTTCCAGTACTGCGTATAGTCCGACAGCTGATGGGACACGTCATGATTGCCCGCAAGCACGCCGTAAGGAACTTTCGCGTCCTCCAACACCTTCATATTACGGTCCGCTTCGATCCACTGATACTCTTTGTCCGCTTCATCCACAATATCGCCGGTATGGACGACGTATTTGATTTTCATCGCGTCCTGATTCTCGGCAATCCACTGCACGTTGCGCCGGTAAATTTCCGGGTAGCTTTCCGAGTAATACTGCGTATCGGACATCCACAAGAACGAAAAATCGTACGGCTGCTGCGACACCGGAAGCTCGTCCTGCACGATTAACTGGATCGTGCCGTTCGTATTGTACTCTCCGGCAGCCACTTTAGCAGTTAATGCAAAATCGTCCGCTCCCGCCACCTTGCTGTCGAGCATCGTCCACTGCTGCGCCTGCGGGCTCCAGCCGTACAGGCTGACCTTGCGGCCTTCGAGCGACTTGCCCTTCCACTCCACCTTCACGCGGTCCGTCGCTTGAACGGTCGGGTCCAGCTTCGCTTCGAAACGGTGGTACGGGAATTGACCGACCGAGTCGTCGATCAGATAGTCGCCGTCCGCCGCGCTGATTTTCCGGTAGTCTTCCTCGGTGAACGCCTTCTCCCCGGCCAGCTCCAGCTGCTTCGGCGGCTCGATATCCGCCGCGCCCCGCTTGGCGGTCAAACCGGCCCGATGGCTGCCGCCATAGTGGAACCCGCGATAGAACGCCACGTTCATCGCGTCGTTGTTCGGGTCCTCGACCTTCACCTTCAGCACGGCGTTCGGATCGACACCGGTCTGCCCGTCGACAGGCGCCACAGCCGTCGGTTTGTGCGGATCTTCCTCCGGCACCTCGAAGCTGACCGTGCTCTCCGCCTTGTTGCCCACGTTGTCCGCTGCCCGGATCACGAGCGTATGCGTCCCCTTGCCAAGCTGGGAAGAGGTCGTCGCATACGGCAGCGTTACCGGTTTTCCGTTCAAAACTGCCTCGACGGCTTTCAGGCCCGTCATCGCATCCGTTACCTTCGCATCAAGCGTGATCGCTCCCCGGTACACCTTGCCGCTTTCGACCGAAGGCTCGATGACCGGAGCGGTGTTGTCGACCGTCACGTTCGCCGTCACCGTACCGTACACCGCGCTGGTGGCCGTCACTTGGTGGACGCCGTCGCTCAGCTGCTTCGTATCCCAAGCGTACGCTTTGGCCTTCAATTGATTGGCATCCAGATTGAATTGGAAATCGAGCGCCTCGAAACGGCCTTCGCTGTCGCCCATCTTGATCTCTTTTTCCTTATTGGCATACTTGGGATCATACAGGGCCGTTCCGTCGGCGAGCACCAGCCGCACGTTTTTCACATTGAAATCGTCCTTGTTCTCCTCCGGACGATCGTCGAACGGAGAAGACTTCGAGCCCGCCCGGATCGAAAATACGTTGCTGCCTACCCGCAGTCGGTCTGCGCCGATCGGCACCGAAAGGGTCTGGTACGTCGGGATCGGATCTTGGAACGTATAAATAATTTCTTTGCCAATGGTTACGGCATTTTTGAAATAATAATCGACCGAGGCCGCCTCGAAAGCAAAATAGGCATCGCTCTCCATGGCAGCATACGTCTGGGAAGACAGGTCCTGACCGTCGATGGCCAGCTTCACCGCATCCGGGCCGGATTGCCCTGCAGCCGCCTTGACGATACGCTGGCCGGATACGAGCTCCCCGTCCTTCAGGTTCAGCCGGAGGCCGTCTTTATTCATTCCCCCGGTCACGTTCGAACGGTATACGGGAGACGTCGTCTCATTCGTTCCGTCGGACACCTTGAAATAATACTCGATGTACGTTTTGCCGATCAGGTCGGGCGAATACACCGTATAATGATACTTTTTATCGTTGTAGTTCTGGTACAGGTACCGTTTCGTGTACTCCGCCTGATTGTCGGAGCGGAAATACAGCGCCGTCGTCAGCACCTGACGGTCATCCATGGCATCGGCGACCAGCTCCAGGTTGCTCCACTGCTCCACTTGCGACGTCTGGGTCAGGTTCGCCACCGTCGGAGCCGACGTATCCGGGGTAACGGTAAGCGATTGCGCCGGCACTTGCCACGGCTCCAGGCTTCCCGGACTGGCCGGCTTCAATCCGGCGCTCGCCTTGATCATCATGCCCGTGCCGTCCATCGGATACTTGTAAACGATGCCGTAATTTTCTTTCGTTTCGTTCGGCAGCGAGCCGTCATAATACGCAACGGACACGTCGACGTGCGTATTCGTTCCAATGGAAACGCCCCGCTTGGAGCCATTGGCCATCCCGTCGCTGTATACTTTGACGATGTCCGTATTTTCCACCAGATTCGTCTGGTAGGCCGCGTTAAAATCCGCTACGGTTTTGGCCGTATTTTGGCTGTTGATGACCCAGAACACGAACGGCTTCTTCGGTGGAAGAATCAAGTCTTCCCGGTCCGTCGGCCAGATGACGTCGTCCTCCGGCCCCGAATCGGTATACCGGTAGAACAGCTTGTAGTCCTTGAAGTTAATCGGCTTGTCCGTATTGTTGTAAATCTCGATAAATTCGTAGCCGTCCGCTCCTCCGACATTCGTGCTGTTCGGCAGCAATTCGGTCACGAGAATCGGTGGCAGCTTCGAATAATCGAAGTCGGGCAGCTTCACCGTTACCGTATACGTCTCCGAGGTCACCGTCCGGCTGCCGTCCTTCGCCTGAATGAAATACTGCAGCACGGATTCGGCCAGCGACTCTCGCGGAATTTTCGCCGTATAGCCGCCGCCCGGAGCAGCAGACATCGGCAGCGACGTGAACGCCGACTGCGACCCGGTTTTATAATAGACCGCAGCCGTTACCGTCTGCTGATTCCCGGTAAACACGGCCGAAATCGGCAAATCGTCCGCATTCGACGCTTCCGCAGGAGGCGTATGGCTGATTTGCAGGTTCGATCCCGACGGCACGTCGTCCGGCGTCAGCGCCGGTACCTGGAAAGTCTCGACCCGGCCCGGCGACGCCGCCGTCGTTCCCGCGCTGCTCATCGTCATGTTGACGCTGCCGTCCGTCGGATACTGATACACGATGCCCATGTCCTGAACCGTCTGGGCGTCGTTCTGATACGAAGCCGAAGAGATGACGCTGCCGCTCTTATCCTTCACCAGCAGGCTCCGTGGCGCGCTGTTCGACATGCCTCCGCCACCATTCACACGGAACAAATTGACGTTTTCCTGCAGCGACGTGCCGTAATTCGCATTGAAGGCCGCCGTCGGTTCATTCGTATTGTCAGCGTTCATGACCCACAGCACGATCGTCTGCTGAGGCGGAATCGCCATATCGTTGTTATAGACCGCCGACCACACCGTCTCGCTCGATCCGGCAAGATAGGCCAGCGTATAGTCCTTGAAGTTGACCGTCTGCTTCGAATTGTTGTATACCTCGATGAACTCGTACGCATCGACAGCTTTTCCCGCCACATTCGAGCTGTCGGGGACAAGCTCCGTAATAAGCAGCTTCGGCACTTTGCCATAATCCGGCGTACCGGCCGCCTCCGCTGCCGGCGTTCCCCATCCGCCCGAAGGCAGCAGTCCAAGCAGCAGACCGCCCACCGTCAGCGCCGAAACCCATGATTTCCACTTCCTGTTAAACACGCTTTGCACACTCCCGTCTGGTCTTGTAGGTGGATCTATCTTCCACACCGAACTATACCCGGGAGCCTCCCGGCTGCCTATACACATCTTCTTTGATCCTTTGCACCGCTTGGCATCCTCCCGTTAAGCTTTTGTGAAGCGCCAAATCGTTAAAAAAGCGCAGGATCCAAAAAAGTGCCCATACCTTTGGAAGCCGGTCTTGCGCTACAATATAAGGAAGCATCCAGACGATAAAGGAGCCCGCCTTCATGATTTCTTTGCTTGTTCGCCAATCTTTATTCCGCAAAATATTAACGAGCTTTATGATCCTGATCGTCATCTTCGCATTGGTCGATGTCGCCATTTTCTCGCTCGTCAAAAACCGCCTTCACGGCGAACGGATCGAGCAGAACCGGTTGACGCTGCGTCATGCGGCGGACCGGTACCACTCCCAGTTCGAGCGGGTGAAGAACGCCCTGTACAAGCAGTACACGGACAAGGACGTGACCCGGCTGAACCGCCTCATCATCTCGATGACGCAGAAGGATTCGTTCAAAACCGGCGCGATTGTGGATGACATCCAAGTGATCGTGCGGGAGCCGGAGCTGTATTTGGACAATATGATGCTGCTGTTCAAGCCGGTTCCGCTGCTGGTGGACAAGAAGGGTGCTACCGAAGAGGAACGGCTGTTCTCCGACATCTTCACGAGCGAAACGTATTCTTTTTCGTATTGGAAAGCTCAGTTCGAACGCGAGCCGAACTATGTCATTCATCCGGCGGCTTCGTTCTTTAACCCGGCTGAGCATCCGGAGGAAAAAACGCTCATTCCGTATTCCATCAAGCCGCCGACGGCGAGTTACCTGGTCGTCGCGATGATCGACGCCGAACGGCTGCGGCAAGCGATTGCCGGGGAGCGCGCCCCTCTCAATCTGACCATTCTGGAGCCGGACGGGCGCGTCCTGTACCGGACGGATGCGGAAGGAACGGCTCTGCCAAACGGGCTGCTGTCCGCGCTGCCGGCAGCCGATAGCGGGCTGGATTATGCGGTGCTGGATGGAAACTACTACTTCAGCCAGCAAGATGCGGACGGCTTGCAGTACATCCTTACCGTTCCGGGCCTAAGCTTCGCGGAAGAGGCGAACCGGCTGAACAAGCTTATGCTGCTTGTGATGGCGGCGGCGGTCATCGTCAGTCTCGTGCTGTCGGTCCTGTTCAGCAAACGAATCCATAAGCCGGTCCGGGAGCTGCTCTCGTCCATCTCAAACCCCGGCGAGACAGCGCTGGACAGCCAGATCCACGAATTCGATCTGATCGGTCATAAAATCCAGACGTTGCTCAAGGAGAAAGACGAGATCCTCGGCGAGCTGCGGCAGCAGCAATCCGTGTTGAACGGCTACGACTATATCGCCAAATTGAAAAATATCAATCACGAGCTGAGCGACTGGCACAGCATTCCGCATCATGCGGAGACGTTCACCATCGTGCTTTACGAGCTTCGCTTCCGCTCCGCCGCGTTCGTCGATATGCCGATCAACCGGGAGCTAGCTGCCCAATCGATCGGCGAACACCTCAAGCTGGTGACGGACGAGCGTTTCCCCAGCTCCTATACATTCCGGATGGAGGCGCATCAATTCCTGTCCGTCGTGCCGGGCAACGAACGTGACCGCTTGGTGACGATGCTGGAGGAACTGAAGCCGATGCTCGACCGCGACCGGCGTCATTGTCTGGTCACCGCGGCCGTCAGCTCGTGGTTCGGGCATTCCGCCCAGCTCGGGCACGCCTACAAGCAGGTGCAGGAGATGGCCCGGCAAGCGAGATTGCTTGAGGAGATGCAGATCGTGCTGGAATGCCGCACCGATTCGTCCGTCTATGCGCTGACGCTGACGCAGGAGCAGGAGCTGAACGCCGCGCTGCAAGCGGCCAACGCAGCCGAAGCTGTCCGCCTTGTCGGGCAATGGCTGGACGAGCTGGACCGGGATGAAGCGAGCGTCCGGCGGTTCCGGCGGTTCGCCTCCTCCGTCTCGGCGCAGGCGCAAAAAATCGTGGAGCATTACAAGGTGGAGGCAAGCACCTCCTGGCGGCTGAAGCCGATGATCCAGCAGCTCGGGGAGTGCTGTACGCTGGAGGAATACCGCAACACGCTGCAATCGTTCCTGAACGCCGTCACCGTATTCATCAAGGAGAAAAAGGAAGCTTCCGATCCGATCGTCGAGCACGTGCTCGGGGTACTTCAAGGGCATTATGCGGAGGACCTCTCGCTGGAGGCGCTGGCGGGGTCGCTGAACCTGACGCCGGCTTACGTCTCCACCTATATTAAGGAGAAGACCGGGGTCAATTTTACCGACCATCTGCATGACATCCGCGTCCGGAAGGCACAGGAGCTGCTGCTCGAAACCGGCATGAACATTCAGGAAATCGCCGAGCAGGTCGGCTACCGCAATATTTCCTCGTTTAACCGGATGTTCAAAAACCGCACCGGTCTATCGCCCGGCGAATACCGGAGAACGCAAACGATGGCGCGCACTTCGTGAACCGGGGGATAGAACTCAATATGGCGAATCAAGTATAATGGGATAAGAGATCAACTTAACCGTTCTGCGGAGGAATTATGATTCGCTACTCAGAGCCCGTCGTGCTAAAAAGCAAAATTTCACCGCCCCTTACCCGCGAAACGCTTGTAGCGCGGGATCGTCTTCTGCATAAAATTTCCAAAGGCATGAAGGGAAGACTTACCACCGTCTGCGCCCCTCCGGGGTTCGGCAAGACGACCCTTCTCTGCCAATGGGTTCGTCATAACGAACAAGCGGCCGCTTGGGTATCGCTGGACGAGCGGGACAACGATCTGGCCCGCTTCTGGCGTTATGTCGTTCACGCTGTGGACGCCGCCATTATCCCCGGATTCGCCGAGCTGATGGCGCCTGTGCTGCACACGCTTCCGCAGGGTTCCGTCGATACCATGATCGACGTCATGATGAACGAGCTGCATTCGCTGGATCGGCCTGCGGCCTTGATTCTGGACGACTACCACTGCGTGTACGACAAAAGCATTCATGAAAGCGTCAGCTACATGATCGATATTTTGCCGGACAACATGCATTTGCTGATCGCGAGCCGGACGGAGCTTCCCTTTTCGACAGCCAAGTGGCTGGTGCGGGATGAACGGACGGATATTCCGGCGCCCCATATGCTGTTTACCAGCGAGGAGGCGGAGATTTTTTACCGGGAAGTCGTGAACCTTCCATTGTCTTCTGATCACATCGCCAAGGTGCTTGGAGTGACGGAGGGTTGGGCCGCCGGCTTGCAGCTCGTGTCCCTCTCGCTCCAAGAGCGCCCGGATTACGAACGGCTGGTGCAAGACTTCTCCGGAACCGATCTTAACATTGCGGATTATTTGTTTCATGAGGTGCTGTCTCGGCTGCCGGCAGAGCTGTATGAGTTCGTGCTGCAAACGTCCGTGCTGCAGCGTATGGACGCTTCGATCTGCGACACGGTGATGCTTCGCGGCGACAGCCGGCTTCTTCTGGAACGGCTTCGCAGCCGCAATCTGTTCATCGTTGCGCTGGACGACCGTCATACGTGGTTCCGGTATCACCATGTCTTCTCGGAATTTCTGCGCACTCGTCTGAGGCACGAGCACCCGGAGCAATGGACCCGGTTAAACCGGCTGGCAAGCCTTGGCTTTGCCGAGCGGGGGCTGTTCGACGACGCAATCGACCATGCGATTGCCGCCGAAGATTACGCGCTCGCCTCGGGCCTCCTCGACAAGCACATCTTGACGGTGCTGCTGCGGGGAGAGTTCGCCACCCTGCTGAGCTGGTTCGCCTGCTTCCCTGCCCGTACGGCTTGGCCGTCTCAGCTGCATTTGCTGTATGCTTTTCTGCTGATCGTGACCGGACAATTCGAACGCGCCGAGGACGAGATGCGAACCGTTGAGATTCGGCTCGCCAACGGCGAATATGCTCCCGAAATCCGGGACAGCGTGCGCAGCGGATTGTTTTTCGTCAAAGCGAATCTGATGTTTTCTAGCGGCCGGTATGAGCAATGGTATGCGTTTGCCGAGCGAATGAATGAGCTGCTGCCGGAAGACCCGGTCTTCTACAATTTCAATTTCAACGAATCGGAGCCCTTGGTCCGCCGCACCGCCTTCGGTTTGAAGGGCGCGCTGTCCGACGAAGCGGGGAAGATCGGCAGACGGTTCGTGCAAATGCTCGAAGCCCGCGGCTGGAAAGACTCGCTGATCAATCAATATGTCGTGCAGACGTTGGCGGAGTCCATGTATGAGTGGAACTGCTTGGAGGAAAGCCGTCAATTGTCGGAGCAGGTGGAGAAAGTGTCCCGGGCTAAACGGATTCCCGGATTGTTCGTGCCGAACCGCATTACGCAGGCCCGTATCGATATCGCCGAGGGCCGTCTGTCGCTCGCCGGCGAAACGATGGATGAAGCGATCGACTTCGCCTCCCGCCATGTCGAATACCATTGGGTTCGCCCGCTACGGGCGTTCCGGGCGCGAATTCACTTATTGCAGGGCCGGATCGATGAGGCCGCCGGGCAGATCGCCCTGCTGCAGCTCCCGCTAGACCGCAAGCCGACGTACAATCGGGAAATGGAGGTTTTGAGCGCCACCCGCCTGCTGGGAGCCCTAGGCAAGGAAGACGAAGCTCTCCGTCTGCTGGAGCAACTGAAGCCGCAAGGTCGCAGAGAAGGCTGCTTGATCAGCATGATCGAGATTCCGATCCAACAGGCGCTGATAGAGCAGCGGCGCGGGCAGTCGGGTCAAGCGCTCGACTTTCTGCACGAAGCGCTCAGCGTCGCCGAGCCCTATACGTACATCCGCAGCTTTGTGGACGAAGGCCCGGCGATGGCGCGGTTGCTTCAGCAATACGTCGCACAGCAAAGCGCATCGGAGCCGGAAACGCACTTGACCGCCTATGCGGGCAAATTGCTCGGATGGTTCCCTCAGCCGGACGATCCGCCTGCCGTTCCCTCTTCCGCCGGGCTCGTGGAGGCGCTGACGCCAAGCGAATGGAGAATGCTGAACGGCATCCGGCAAGGCGCCTCGAACAAGCAAATTGCTCAAGAGCATGCATTAAGCGAAGGCACGGTGAAGGTATACCTGTCCCGAATATACGGCAAGCTGGGCGTCTCCTCCCGCACTCAAGCACTGCTGCGGGCGCAGGAGCTGGGGCTTTTCGATCGGCAGGATTCAGAGTGTTGAGAAAGTGGTCAATGATTTAATAGAGGTGTACGAGGGGGGGGGGTATCTCCTTCCGGTCGCTGCTCCACCCCACAAAGTGAAGGTGAATCAAGGAAGCTTAGTCCGAGTACTTTGCGGGGCCCCCGGGTCAGCAGGAAATTTTGATTTGAAGCCGCTTAGTAGCGGATATTTCCTGCAGACAAAGGCGAACGCTATCGCTCCTCCAGTAGATACCCCACTCTCTATTTTTGTAAAAATCCACTTTCTCAACAGCCTGATGCACCGTCCGTCGGATGGTGCTTTTTTTACGGCAAAATAGCCGAATGTCAGGCAATGACCTTCTTGGTTCCTGGTGGCACGATGGCCGCAGGTCTGGTATAAATACAGCGGATGACGAACTCGGCCAGCGCGAAGTTCAGCACCAGCGCGCCGTAGACTCCCAGCGTATAGCTGAGCGCGTATTCGACGCCGAACCCGTTATGAAGAACAAACGTGAACATATGGATGAATAGATTCGTGAAGCAAAAAGCGTAGCTGCGAACCATCCATTTCCGATGACTGTCGACCTGTTTTCGCTTGATTTGCACAATTGCTGCGACGGTCAATCCCATAAAAATAAGATTCATCACATTAAACGCGATGCTGTTGATTTTTCCTCCCGTCGAGTAAGGGGCCATATAGCCGGAAGTGAGGACGACAACCGCAACGGACAGGAGGTACAAGTAGCCGTTTACCCGGTGCAGCCTCCGGTGCTTGCTCAATATTTTCGTCGAAAAGTTAATGGCCCCCGCGATCATGGCCACGCAGGCGAAAACAATATGAACATACATCACATTTAACTAGACCGGGACAACGACGGGACGTTTCAAGCCGGTTTTATGACTCAGAAATTCAGCCGCTTGCGGGTCATGAATGAAATTAACGTACATCACGTAAAGCATGTAAACGACGGCAACGACGATCATCAGCAGGTACAGCGACTTTCTCCTGCTTTGCAGCTTTCTCATGCGGACTATCCCCCTTTTCACTTTAGAGACCGGACCGTTCGGTTTCTTTTTTATATTATATATTACCAAGTACTATACCTCACCCATAAAATGTTACAATATATGTACGAGCAAGAGAGCCCTTGAAATCCGCACAACGATAAGACGAGAAAGGAATCTGTCCATGCGTAAAGGCGAACAAACGAAGGCCCATATCATTAAAAAATCCGCGGAGCTGTTTAATCTAAAGGGATACTCCGGATCAACGATACAGGATATTATGGAAGCGACCGGCTTGACCAAAGGAGGCATTTACCGCAACTTCTCCAATAAAGACGAAATTGCTTTTGCCGCGTTCGAATATGCGGGGAAGGTGCTGTGGGAGCATTTCTCGGCGGCGATGCAAGGCTCCGAGACCGCTACGGAGAAAATATTGGCGATGTGCGGCGTCTATCGCGACGCGGTTCATCATCCTCCGCTCCAAGGCGGTTGCCCCTTTCTAAATACCGCGATTGAAAGCGATCATTCGTACCCCAGCATGCGCGAGCACGCGCTGGCAGCTTATAACGGGATGCTATCGTTTCTGCAAAGTATGTTGCAGCAGGGTATTGCCGACGGGGAATTCCGTGCCGATTTGGATACCGAATCGGTCGCTTCCTTCGTCTTTTCCACGATCGAAGGCGGCATTATGGCCAGCCGGTTGACCCGGGACAACAAGCATGTCGGCTATGCGATGAAGCATATCGAGCAATTGCTGGGCACCTATAAGCGCGCTTCGGATTAATAAAGCGCACAACGTCCTGCTGCCTGTAAGGAGGGAACAGGGCTATTTCCCTTTTACCATTTTCCCTGTCGGGATGTACCCGTGCTGAAGCGCATGGCGTGTATTTTAATCACCCTGTTGCTATAATGTATAGGAATTTAACAATTAAGGGAGATGTCCCCATGGAACTTGATCATCTGATTACTTCTAAATTTCGGGAAATCAAAAGTGTGCTTTCCGCCTACTTAACACAAATACTCCCTGCCTATGGCATTTCGCCGATTATGATGTATACGCTCGAATATTTGCGCAAACATCCGGATTGCATTGCCGTTGATATCGCGAATGAGTTCGGCTTGACGCGGGGAGCCGTCACTCAGCTTCTGGATAAGCTGGAAGAGCAGAATCTCGTTGTCCGCAAGCCGCACCCGAACAGCCGCAGGAGTTTGTCCCTCCAAGTGACGGATCAAGGGAATGAGCTTGTAACTGCTATTCTCGATGCGTACAATAAAAAAATTGAAAAGCTTTTTGCAAACTACTCGGCGGACGAGCTTGCGTCCCTGAAACAGCTTTTGGAGAAGCTGCCTTTGTAGATCCCAATGCCTTGCGCGTTGGGATTTTTTTATACGTCTTGACTTTATTATTTAACTTCTATATTGTTTAATTAATAAACAATATACCTTAGGAGCGATTAATACATGAATAAAATTATTGCCATTACCGGAGCTTCCTCCGGCATCGGACTCGCAACCGCCATCTTATTTGCCGACCATGGATGGACGGTTTATGCAGGCACCCGCAACGTCCTGCGCGATCAGGAGCAGCATGGAGGCCGCCCTAACCTTCATTTCCTTCAGATGGAAGTTACGCAGCCCGAGTCGTTAGAGCGGGCTTTTGCAACGATCGAAGAGAGGCACGGGCATTTGGACGTGCTTTTCGCGAATGCAGGCTTTGGCTTTTTACGTCCCCTGGGGCAAGCTGCGTTCGAGGAAATTCAAACCGTCTTCGATACAAACGTCTATGGAGTCATGCATACCATTCGTGCCGGGCTCCCGCTCCTGCGCAAAGCGGCATCCGGCCATCTGATAGCTACAACAAGTGTCGGCGGGTTAGTCGGTCAACCTCTAAACGAAATTTATTGCGCGAGCAAGTTTGCGGTCGAAGGCTTGTTAGAAAGCTTGGCCACTTACTACAAGCCAACCTTTAACATCGATGTCACTTTGCTCGAACCCGGCGCCATCGCAACTCATTTCAACGACACCGTACTTTCGCATATCGAACAAACCGGCGGCATCCGCGACGATGAATATAAACCCGTCTTCGAAACGTATATCGGCACGTTCTCCAAGCGGAATGCCGTTCCGCAAACGCCGGAGTCCGTCGCTGAGGTGATGCTGAAGCTGGTGAACATGGAGACGAAGCCGCTGCGCGTCCGCACATCGGAGCAAGCCGATGCTTTTGTACGCTTCAAGGTGGAGCAAGATCCTACCGGACTCGACGGCATGCTGAATACCCGTAAGCTGCAATTGAATATGTAAAACGAAAAGAGAGGTGCAGGCTAATTAGGCTGCGCCTCTTTCTATGCCCGGATGCCGGAGCAGCCGTAAATTCCGTATCGACGCAAGGGGTTGTCTCAACGTGCAGCCTAGACCTCTGCCCCCTCTACCGGCTCTTGACCAGCAGTTGCACCGCCTCTTGGATCACTTGATCGGGCGAGTTGCCTTTTTCCAGCTCCTCCCGGATACAATGCTCCAGATTCGCCCCGATGACCGTGCCGATCGTCCGGTCTACGGCCGTCCTTATCGCCGACAGCTGCGTTACGATGTCTCTGCAATCTTTTCCTTCTTCCAGCATGCCGAGCACTCCGCGAATTTGGCCTTCGATCCGCTTCAGCCGGTTTTTGACCGCATTATCGTATTCCACACCGATTCACCTCTTTTAAATAAACAAGTTCAAGCCCGAATCCTCGGCATCGCCTAAATAGGCCGCTACGCCGGCATAATCGATTCCGTCGATTAATTCTTCCTTGCGGATGCCCATAATATCCATGCTCATCGTACAAGCGACCAGCTTGACGCCGGACCGGATCGCATTGCCCATCAAGACTTCCAGCGAATCGACATTTTTGCGCTGCATGACGCGGCGAATCATCTTGGCGCCAAGACCTCCCATGTTCATTTTGGACAGAGGAAGGGCGGCCGCGCCTTTGGGCATCATCAACCCGAACATTGCCTCCAAGCCGTCCTTCTTGACGGCCGGGGCTCCAGCCTTGCGCAGCACGTTCAAGCCCCAGAAGGTGAAAAACATCGTGACCGGCTTGCCCATCGCCGCGGCCCCCGAAGCAATGATGAAGGCGGCGATCGTTTTGTCCAGGTCGCCGCTGAACACGACCATGGTCGCCCCGTTTTTGGACGAAGCCGGGTCGGATTGCTGCGGTGCGGCACCGGCCCCTTTCACGAGCACCGCACGCACGCCTTCGGGTGAAGATTCGACCGTCTCCAGCGGATTGCCTGTTTTTTCGCACCATTTGGCAATATCCGCGGCGAATCCGAAATCGGTGGCCTTCACTTCAAGCCGTTCTCCCGGCGCCATCTGCCGGACCGCTTCGTATACTTTCATAATAGGGCCTGGACACTGCAATCCGCAAGCGTCGACCTGAACCTGAGCTTGAACGGGAGAAGCTGGGGCCGGGGAATCGGCCGGCACCGCCGACGGACCGCTGCCCGTCTCGGGAGCCGGAAGGGGCGGCTCGTCAGCCATCGCGGCGTACGTCCTGTAGCCCCCGTCCAAATTGCGCACCTTGTACCCGTGCTGCTGAAGAAGCCGGGCCGCGACATAGCCCCGCTGGCCGACTTGGCACGAGACGACAACCGGCTGCTGGAGCGGAAGCCCGTGCAGCCGGTTGCGCAAATCGTTCAGCGGAATGCAGACCGAACCCGGAATGTAGCCCGCCATCCGTTCGGCGTCGTCCCGGACGTCGACGAGCAGTCCGCCGCCCTTGACATACGCATCCACCTCGTGCCACTGCATCGTCTCGACCAAGCCTTCCATCACATTCGACGCGACGTATCCCGCCATGTTAACCGGGTCCTTGGCCGACGAATATGGCGGCGCGTACGCCAGCTCCAGCTCGGCCAGCTCGGCTGCCGTCAACCCTCCGCGCATCGCCGCGGAAATCACGTCGATCCGCTTGTCTACCCCGTCCTGCCCGACGGCTTGCGCGCCGTAAATAGTCCCGGTTGCTTTATCGAACAGCAGCTTGAGCGACAGCGGCGCAGCTCCGGGATAATACCCGGCATGGGAGGCCGGATGGATGTGAATAGCCTCATACGGAACCCCCAGCTTGTTCAACGTCTTCTCATTCACCCCGGTGACGGCCGCGGTCAGGTCGAACGCTTGGACAATCGCCGTTCCGAAAGCCCCGGGGTAGGACGCTTTCCGCCCTTGAATCGCGTCCGCAACCAGCCGCCCTTGGCGGTTAGCCCCCCAAGCGAGCGGCACCACCGTTTCGAAGCCGAGCGTCCGGTCTTTGACTTCGATCGCATCGCCGACCGCGTAGATGGACGGATCGCTCGTTTGCAGCCGGTCGTTTACACGGATGGCTCCTCTTACACCAAGCTCAAGCCCCGCTTCACGGGCCAATCCACTCTCCGGCGTCACGCCGATCGCCAGCAGCAGCATGTCCGTCCGGAGAACTTGCCCCGAGGACAGGCGCAGCATTTTCCCGCGATCTTCGATCGCGACGACGGACGCACCAAGCACAAGATCGACTCCTTGGAGACGCATGTGCCGTTCCACCGGCTTGGCCATCTCGGGGTCAAGCGGCCCCAGCACCTGCCCGTTTCGCTCCACCAGCGTCACTTCAAGACCGCGATGACGCAGGTTTTCGGCCATTTCGACGCCGATAAATCCTCCGCCGATAATGGCGGCATGACGCGGCTTGTGCTCGTCAATCCAGCCGTGAATCCGGTCCGTATCGGGAATATTGCGCAGCGTGAACACCGCCTCCGCCTCGGCTAAGCCGGGAATTTCCGGCATGATGGGCTTCGCCCCCGGCGATAACACAAGAACATCGTACGGATATTCCGCTTCTTCTCCGGTATCCAGCTGCTTCACCCGGACTTTTTTGCCCGTCCGGTCGATCGCCGTCACTTCCGTGCGCACCTTAACGTCGATGCCGAACCGGTCCTTCATCCCCTGCGGCGATTGAAGCAGAAGCTTGTCGCGAGATGCAATCGTCCCCCCGATATAATAAGGCAGCCCGCAATTGGCAAACGAAATATGCTCCCCACGTTCGAACATCGTGATCGAATCGTGCTCTTTCAAACGTCTTAATCGGGCAGCCGCCGTAGCGCCGCCCGCCACTCCGCCAACGATGACAATATTTTTAGACACGGCAATCAGTCCTTTTCTGTATCATGATGAATACCCTATGGGGTATATAATATACCTATGGGGGTATATCAGTCAACCGGACAATGAGAAAAAGAGCCGTGCGCCTGCACGACTCCCTGAACAACTTCAACCTTATTCTCTTCAACTCACACGACCTCTTGCATGCCCGTGTTCGCTTTTACCAGAATCTCATCATACTTCTCGTCGTTGCGTTTGGAGGACAGCAAGGTTCCGGCGATGGCGCCCACGAATCCGATCGGGATCGAGATGATGCCCGGATTCGTCAGCAAAATCAGCGGCTCTCCGACGAGTATTGCTTTCCCTGCGACCGGGTCCCACACGTTGGGGCTGACCAACACCAAAATCAACGAGCTGATCAAGCCTACGAGCATTCCCGTCACGGCGCCGGCGGTATTAAATCTGCGCCAGAACACGGTGAACACGAGGACCGGCAGATTGGCGCTTGCCGCGACGGCGAAAGCCAACGAGACCAGAAAAGCAACGTTCAGCTTCTGGGCAAACAGCGCCAATATAATCGAAATGATCGCAACTCCAACGGAGGCCAGCTTGGCGGACCTAACCTGCTCCTTCTCCGTCGCCTTCCCTTTACGCAAAATATGGCTGTAGAAATCGTGCGCGAAGGCCGAGGCAGCGGAGAGTACAAGTCCGGCGACGACCGCCAGAATCGTAGCGAACGCCACAGCCGAGACGAAAGCGAACAGGAAATCTCCTCCGAGCGCCTTCGCCAGCAGCGGGGCCGCCATGTTGCCGGCCGCGTTTGCCTGCACAATGACATCCTTCCCGACAAAAGCGGCCGCGCCGAAGCCGAGGAAAATCGTCATGACATAGAACAGCCCGATGACCCAAGTCGCGACAACCACGGACTTCCTTGCGGTCGGGGCGTCTTTTACCGTAAAAAAGCGGATCAAAATATGCGGCAGGCCCGCGGTACCGAGCACGAGCGCCAGATTGAGCGAGATCGTATCCAGCCCGTTCGTAAACTTGTTGCCCGGATTGAGGAAAGCTTCTTTCAGCGGCGTGGCCGTGGCCATCGCATCGAACATATGAAGGAGATTGAAGTCGAATTTGGCGAACACAATCAGCGAAATGATGAACGTTCCCGCCATCAGCAGCACGCACTTGATGATCTGCACCCAGCTCGTGGCCGTCATCCCGCCGAACACGACATAGACGGTCATCAGCGCGCCGACGATTAAGACCGAGGTCGAATACTCCAGACCAAGCAGCAGCTTGATCAAGGCTCCGGCGCCCACCAATTGGGCGATCATATAGAAGATCGAGATCGTGATCGAATTCAGCGCCGCCACACCCCGTACTTTCTTGTTGTCGAAACGGGCCGCGATCATATCCGCCATCGTATATTTTCCCAGATTGCGCAGCGGCTCAGCGACCAAATATAGCACAACGAGGTACGCGACCAGAAAGCCGATGCTGTAAAAGAAGCCGTCGAAGCCGAACAACGCCACCATCCCGGCGATCCCCAGAAACGAAGCCGCAGACATGTAGTCGCCGGCAATGGCCAGACCGTTCTGCCAGCCGGTCAACCCGCCCCCGGCGGTGTAAAACTCACTGGCGGTTTTTGTCTTTTTGGCCGCATAATACGTAATGACCAGCGTTCCCGCCACGATGATCAGAAACAAGAGAAAGGCCGTATTCATCATCGGCTACCCCACCTTCCGCAGGCTCGTTTTGGATTCGTCTTTGATTTGTTCGGCCAAGGCGTCGAACTCGACCGCCTTGCGGGTATACAGCGAGCACAGCACCCAGGTCATAATAAATTGCGCGAAAGCGAAAATCCATGCCCACGTGATCGAACCGACCGCTTTGGTGTTCAGCACTTGAGAATAAGAGGTCAGGACCGGAAGAACGAAGTAGAACACGAGGAAAAAGATCGACATCGGCAGGATAAAACGTTTCTTTTGGACCATCAGCCTGCGAAACGTATCGGAGCGTACGATTTCGCTGTAAACATTCCTTCGGGATTGTTCTTTCATGGGCTTTCCCTCCTGCAAAGATTGATCGTCGCTCTACGTCTGCCGGAAGTACCGGCCGCCGCGCTATCGGAATCGGGATGCTTTATTCATCGGTCCCATATCCCAGTAATTTACTTGTAAGCGCTTTATAATTGTAGCATAGGAATGTACGGATCACTTGAACTTCGGCGCGAAATGTCAAAAAACGTCCCTCAAACGGATAAAAGCCGTCCTGAACGGCGGCCTTTCCCGGTCTGCTAGTCTCCCTGCAGCCGCTTGATCAATTCCTTGGCCGCCACTCTGGACAAAGGCACTTTACTCCGCCCGGCATCCTTCAAGACGACGTTGTAAGCGCCGTTAAACCACGACTCGATTTCATCGATGCGGTCCACGTTGACCAAGTAGCTGCGGTGCGTCCGGAAAAAAGCATACCCGGTTAGCTTCTCCTCCAGCTCCTGAAGCGTTTGCCGGGTCGCATGTACCTGCCCGTCAGCCATATGAATTTGCGTCAGCTTCTCTTCCTTGACCGCATAGCTGATCTTCGCAGGCTCGACCACCACCATACGGCTGCCGTCATCGATGAGCAGCTTCGGCTTGAATGCACTCCGGGATCGGATCGCCCCATCCGAAGCCAGTGAAGCCGTCGCGGCAGCGGGCGGGATCGCCGTTCCTTCGGAGGGAGTCCGCATTTTGCGTATTTTTTGCAGCGTTTGACGAAGACGTTCCTCGTCGTAAGGCTTTAGCAAATAATCTGCCGCTTCCAAGCGGAATGCTTCCACGGCATACTGCTCGTAAGCCGTAGCAAAAACAATATGCGGCCGCGGCTCGACATCCATCAGCTTGTGTGCGGTCTGCACCCCATCCAGGCCCGGCATATGAATGTCAAGAAAGACGACATCCGGCTTGTGCACCGCTGCCAGCTCCAGCAGTTGGACGCCGCTCGCAGCAAAAGGCAGCAGCTCGACGTCCCGTTCCCGGGACAATAAATAAGTCAGCTCCTCCCGCGCCAGCCGCTCATCCTCTGCGATCATTACTTTCATCTATCGCTTCACGCCTTTCCTCCGCTTGATAAGGTATCGTACATTCGATGCGCGCCCCTCCCTCGGGCGGATTGGAAAATTTCAGCCCGGCCTCCGGGCCGAACAGGTGGATCAGCCGCCGGTTCACGTTATAGACTCCGATGCCCGTGCTCCCGCTCCCGCCGCCCGTGACTGGGGAAGCCCCCAGCGTCTCCAATACGTCCGCCGGAAAACCGTTGCCGTTGTCCTTGACCACAATGCGAACCCCGTCCGCTACGCGACGGAGCTCGACATGAATGTCGCCCCTGTCCGTCCGCCCTTTAAAACCATGATGAATGCTGTTTTCCACCAGCGGCTGGAGCGTGGAAGGCGGGATGGACACGGATTCCAGGCCGGGATCGCATAGACAATCGACGGAAAGCTGGTCCTCGAACCGGATATTCACGATGCCGAGGTACGTATGAAGATGCTCCAATTCCTTATACAGCGGGACCAGCGGTGCTTGGGTCATCGTCAGGTTCATGCGCATGTAATGCCCGAGCTGCACGGTAACCCGTCTGGCGGCTTCGGGCTTGATCCGAATCAGCGTGACGATCGCATTGAGCGTATTGAACAAAAAGTGCGGGTTAATTTGTGCTTGAAGCGCTTTCAATTCCGCATCCTTCATCAAGCTTCTCAGTTGCTCCGCCATCGCGATATCGAGCTGGATCGAGATCAGCTTGCTCAGCCCTTGGGCAAATGCCTCCTCCACCGGACGGATCTGTCGGACGCCGGGATAATACAATTTGATTAATCCCGCAACTTGTCCCCCGCTTCGGATCGGTACGATAATCGCCGCGCCGATCGCCGGGTGGTGCGGCTGAATCTGCTCCTTCGTTCGGGCAATCTGAATTTCCCCGGTTTGGACCGCCTTCCTCGACAACTCCGAAGCGATCGGCGTTCCTTGGATGCCCGGCATCATTCCGGTGCCTGCATGCGCCAAGATTTGCTTCGTATCCGTAATGGCGACCGCACTGGCGCGAAGCTCGCGGCGCAGCACATTGGCCGCCGCTTCGGCGGTCTCGAAGGTCAGCCCCTGCTTAAGAAAAGGAAGCGCCATTTCCGCAATATGCAGCGCCCGCTGCGTCTCGGAGGCGGCAGCCCGCTCCTCCTCCTTCATCACCGCCTGAATCATCGCGACCAAAATGCCGACCCCTACGCTGGTGGCCGCCACCATCGGGATCCCGATGAGATCCACCGTGCGGATCGCGGCAGGCGAAGACTCGTTCACGATCAGCACGACGCCCATTTGCAGGATGGGAGCAAATACGCTAATAAACAGCGCCTTCACCGGCGCGATGACTCTTTCTTCGGCAAAGAAACGAGCGACCAGTCCGGCCAAGAGACCCAGGATTGGCGTAGACACCGCATCGGCGACGCCGGTAATTCCGCCCAGGCTGTAAGCGTGAATGCCGGAGATGAGACCTGCCCCCGTGCCTACGGCGACCCCGCCAAGCAGACCGGCCACCATCACCCCGATCAGCGCCGAATCCGCCATCGCCTCCTCCGGCTGAAGGGAAGCCACCAGAAAGGAAGAGTCGGCCCTCTCCCCGCTAATCGTCACCCCGGCGTACGTGCCTCCGATGCTGACCAGACCGAAAACGAGCGAAAACGTCAATCCGGTCTTCCAATCCGGCCTCCGGTCGAGCAGGTAGCGGAACTGCGGGATTCGGGTAAGGATGAACGTGATCAACAATAGCAAGCCCATCCGTTCCATGAGCAGCAAGGTTAAGTGCTGCATCCGCATCCCCCGTTTCTTGGCTAGTTATCCCCATTATACCCGGAAATGAGCGTGGGAGAGTAAACTTTTTGGGTGGACCCGAGGACAAGAGTGGGCGGAAGTGGATACCCCACCCCCTCGTACACCTCTACTACTTCAATTGAGCACTTTCGCGACAAGCACAGCACCTTGCAGGTCCGTTGAACCGAGCTACTTGACAATCAGCACCGGAACTTTGGAGTGCTGAACAACATGATGGCTGACGCTGCCAAGAACAAACTCGCGCAGGCCGCTTAGTCCCCTGCTTCCCATAATGATCAAGTCGCTTCCGCTTTCTTCGGCGTATTCCAGAATGGCAAGAGCCGGCTGTCCCTGCTTCAGGATCACCTTGACGCCGGACAGCTGCGAGGTTAAGCGTTTGGCCTCATCAATCATAGCTTGGGCGGCGAGCAAGTAATCTTTCTCCTCGTTGAACGGTGCGGCATACAGCGGCCCCCCGAACACCGGAACGGGAATGTGACAGACATGAATCACTTCAAGCCTCGCGGCATGATCTTGAGCAAATTTTATGGCCTTTTCCAGCGCTTTTACCGATAATGCCGAGCCGTCGAATGCGGTTAATATGTTTTGATATGGCATGAAAAACATCCCTTTCCCTGAGATCTATTATCATTTATGTTACCGTTCTTCCTCCCCGATCGGAATGACATTGATCACAGTATCACTGCAGCACGGGGAAATACAAATGTAAACACGACGATACGGTGAAAATGGAAATAAGGTACGCCAAATGTCCATAGCAAAACCGGCGTCCGATGCGAACGCCGGTCATTTTCCGAATCATGCATTTCCTCTGCTTTTGAAATAAATTTGCTTCAGATACGCTACTGTTTTGTTCATCCTCATCTGATTTGACCCTTTTACAAGAATAGTCGTGCCCGGTTGTATAACATGAGCCAATGCCTTGTGAAGCTGCGCCCTGGAGACGAAGCTGTGCAAGCTTTTGGCGGGAAAGCCTGCTTGCTTGGCTCCAGCGATAACCTGTGACGCATGTTTTCCAATGGCGTATATATGGGTGATGTTTTTTCGCGCTGCGTAGCTTCCTATTTCTTTATGGCCTTTAACTGCATATGCACCTAATTCCGACATGGAACCCAGTACGGCAATTTTTTTGTTTTTGCCGGTAGCGGACAATACATCAAGGGCGGCTTTTACCGCATCCGGATTTGCGCTGTAAGAATCATCGATTAATCTTATGCCTCTTCTCAAGTTGTAGACGTATAGCCGTCTTTTTGGCTTTTCATAGGTTTTGAGGCCGTTCTGGATCTGCTTCGGTGTAAATCCCAAACGATGTGAAATGCCAATGGCAAACAACGCGTTATAAATATTATGCCTTCCTAAAATAGGGATGTAGAAACGGTGTTCTTTCCCGTCAAGCTTCACCCGGAATGTCATTCCGCGCTTGGCGTTATGGATTTTAGACGCCCGGTAAACAGCTTTGTTGCGGATTCCGATTCGCACGATGCGGCCCTTGAATCCCTTCGTGCGCAGCAGCTTGGAATGGTGGTCGTCGGCGTTTAGCCATACGGTCCCTGTCGATTTCATGTAACGGATTAATTCCGACTTCGCCTTGGCCACACCTTGAATTCGGCCGCCAAAATTGCCGATATGGGCCCTTCCAATGTTGGTGATAACGCCTATATTGGGACGAATATAGTGGCAGTGGCGTTTGATGTTTCCGTAATATTGCATGCCGTACTCCAAAACAACGGCCCGGTGAACTGAACGGAGCAATTTTGCGTGCCTTTTGGTGGCCGACACGGCATTTCGATTTTGGGGGGATTTGAAGATTTTCCAACGTTTCTTCAATATCGCGGCAATCATTTCTTTTGTTGTCGTTTTACCGGAGCTGCCGGTGACCGCAATGATCGGTTTGTACAGAATTGATTTTTTGCTCATACTTTCCCGTCCACCGCCAATCGTAAAATGTCTCTCTTGAAAGACTTATCCCTTGATGAACACGTTTTACGATTATTTTAAAGGATCATCATTTTGTCCCAACAGGGGTACATGCCTGATTAATGAGAGACATTACAGAGCGCGGATGAAGCCGGGAAGCCAAACGTAAAACCGGCACCTGTCGTTGCAGATGCCGGTCTTTTCGGAGCTTTGTGCTCCGTCAATCAAAATCGTACCTTTCCTCCTTAAAGGGATCGCCGTACATGTGATACCCGTTCCGTTCCCAAAAGCCCGGCTTGTCCTTCTCCATAAATTCGATGCCGCGCAGCCATTTGGCGCTTTTCCAGAAATACAGGTGCGGGACGACCGCGCGCACGGGATAGCCATGTTCCGGCGAGAGCAGCACGCCGTTATGCCGGATACCGAGAAACGTCGTGTCGCGCAGGAAATCCGCCAAAGGCAGGTTCGTGTTCCACCCGTGCTCGGCGTGCAGCATCACGTACTGCGCTTCCGGCTTCAGCTTAATCCGCTCCATCAGCGTGGCTACGGCCACGCCTTCCCAGACGTTGTCCAGCTTGGACCAGGTCGTCACGCAGTGGATGTCGTTGCGGAACTCCCGGCGCGGCAGCGCCAAAAACTGTTTATAGCTCAGCGTCAGCTCCTCGTCCACCAGCCCGAACAGACGCAAACTCCATTTGCCCATGTCGTTGTAGTAAGGAATTTCGCCATAATGCAGCACGGGAAAGCCTTCCGTCACCTTCTGGCCGGGGGGCACACGCTCCGGCGCAGGTCCTCCCGCTTCCGGCTGCGGCATTTTGTCATCCATCGTCATAAACTACGCCTCCTTTTCACGCTGCGTCTTTTCCTTCTAGTATACCCGTAAAAAGGGTGCCGCACATTATGGTCGCTCAACAGGCTTCACCATAGAGCGCATACCTGCCGGCTGCTAACGGTGAATGGGCAGCGTGACCTGGATCGTCGTGCCGACGCCCACCTCGCTGGCGATATGAATCCGGCCCCTATGATGCTCGATAATTTTGTGGCTGACGAGCAGGCCGAGTCCCGTCCCCGCTTCTTTGGTCGAATAGAACGGCTCGCCGATCTGCCGCAGCTGCTCCTGCGAAATGCCGCAGCCCTGATCGTCGATGCGGACCAAGGCAAGTCCCTGCTCCACAGCCTCCATACTTACGTCAATCGTCCCCCCTCGCGGCATCGACTCGAATGCATTTTTCAAAAAGTTGACGAACACCTGCTTGATCTGATTCGGATCGCAGCGGATCGGAAGCGGCTCGTCGGTTGGGAAGAAGCGGACCTCAATGTTAAGAAGCGTCGCCTGCGCGCCCGTCAGCATCACGACCTCTTGTACGAGCACGGCAAGGTCGGCGATTTTCATTTGAACGGCTTGCGGCTTGGCCAGCATCAGCAGCTCGCTGATAATCACCTCGATCCGCTCCAGCTCCTCCTTCATAATCGGCAAATATTGCGAATAGCTGTGCTCCGAGCGGCCCATCAGCTGGACGAAGCCTTTGAGCGCCGTCAGCGGATTGCGGATTTCGTGAGCGACCCCTGCGGCAAGCTGCCCGGCAATCGTCAGCTTCTCGGACTTGAGCAGCAGCTCGTCCTTCCGCTTCTGCTCCGTAATATCCTTGGCGATAAGGTAGCAGCCGACCTGCTTACGGTTGACGTAGATCGGGGCCGGCGTTGCAAGCAAATAGGCTGGCTCACCCGACTTGCGGACGATCTGCATTTCCATGCCGGACAAGGCGCCTTCGTGCATAATTTGATGAAGCTGCGTCTGCGTCCCTTCTTCTTCGGAGGCCAGTAAATCGGCAAAAGGCATGCCGATCAGCTCCAGCACCGAATAGCCGGTAATGGTTTCGGCGGCAGGGTTGGCCGACGTGATGATCCCGCTCTTGTTAAGCGAGACGATCGCGTCCAAATTATATTTTTTGAGCGATGTATACCGGTCTACGCTTTCTTCAAGCATTTGCAGCATCAGCTTCTGACCCGTAATATCCTGGATCGTCCCGCTGATCCGCAGCGGTCTTCCTTTCGAGGTCAATGTCGTAGCGCTTTGAATCCGAATGAACTTGACCGTCCCGTCGTCCAGGACGATTCTGCATTCCAATTGAACTTCGTGTCCGGCCAACACTCGCCGCATCGAATGCCGCGCCGCCTCCCGGTCATTCGGGTGAACGCGGGCCATCAACTCCTCGTATGTCACGTCTGCATGCAGATCGGCTTGCAGAATGCGGCGCAGCTCGCCCGACCACAGCATTTTACCGGATTGCGCGTCCCATTCAAAGCTGCCCAAGCGGGCGATGCGCTGCGATTGCGCCAGATTCTGCTCGCTATGGCGAAGCGCAGCCTGCGCCCGCTCCCGTTCCGTGACGTCCCGGCCGATATAAATTTCTTTCATTTGGGGTCCTTCCGGGTCGACGATCCGCTTCACGGCAACTTCAAACGAGATGTAATACCCCTGCTTGTGGCGAATCCGGCAGATAAACGAATCGGATTCCCGAAAGGTTTGTTCTCCCAAAGACTCAAGATCGTCCGGATGGATGAATTCGGAGGCGTGCTTTCCGATCAGCTCCTCCGGTTCGAAGCCAAGCTGATGCTTGAGCGAGGCCGGGGAAACGAACTGCAGCACGCCGTCAATCCCGTAAGAGATGACGTCGCGCGTATGCTCCGAGACCATCTCGTACAGCTCCGCCGCTTGGAGCATCTGAGGTTCCTCGGCTTCCGGCCATTCCGATGCGTAGGCGCAGAAGCCGGCGTGCGATCCGTCCTGATCGCGGATGAGGATGACGTCGAGCTTTACCCGGACCGTGCCGCCGTCTTTGTGCAGGTAACGTTTGACCACCGTTATCCCGGTTGCGGCGCCGGGCACAAGCAACGGGGCGGCTGCCTCCTCAACGCTGGGGTCCTTCGGATAAGTAAGCTGCTTCTCCTGCCGGTTCACCAGCTCGTCTTTGGTGTAGCCCAGCAGGCGGCCGAACGCAGGGTTGACCCGGATAAAATATCCTTCCGGCGAAATGAGCGCGATACCGCCGGGGGCATAGGTGAAGCAGTACTTGATCATGGAATCCTGCTTCATGAAAAGAAGGCACCTCCTTCGACATGTCAACCTGATGCGGTCCCCGCTTCATTTCATTTCGGGAAAAGCTTCTCCACCAGGCGATGAGCCGGCAACGTCCGGTCGGCGCGGATCGTACAGCGCGAAGGGTCTGCTATGCATTCCAGGAAATGATTCACCGCATCGGCAAACCCCCGGCGGTGCAAGATCGAATCCCAGCTTCCGAACGTTTGCTCTTGAGGGGAAGCGCCCGCTGTTCTCCATACGGCGGTTTCCATGTTCAGCACTTCGGCGGACCGGCCGCTTCCGTGCAGCTCCAACTGTTCCAGATCGGCTCCCGCTTGACGCACCATGCTGAATTGGGCAACTGCCGCGTCCTGCGAAGAAGATGCGGATACTCCGTGTCCGAAAGTCAAGGTTCCCGTTCCGAACAAAAGCCGTCCTTCGTGATCGGTACGCTGACGGTACGACGCCACGTCGAAGTCGTCTCCGCCAAGCCATAGCAATAAATCGAGCATGTGAATCAAGTCGTCGTACAGCGTGTGCTTGGCACCGTGGCTTTGCAGCTTCGTCCGATGCTTCGCCGCCGTCACCAGATCGAAGCCGCCCCCTTCCTCCATCCATCGCTTGGCCTGCACATACAGCGGCGCAAAGCGGCGGTTGAACCCGACGGCAAGCAGCAGCCCGCATTCGGCGGCATAGGCCGCCATCCGTTCCGAAGCTTCGATGTCGTAAGCCAGAGGCTTATCGACGTAGACGTGAATTCCCTCCTTTAAGCATGTCGTCACGATCGTATCGTGCGTTTCCGTCGGACTGTGGACGAAGACCGCCTCCGGCTTGGCCTGACGCAGCATTTCCGCTAGGGAAGCGTATCGTCCGGCGATCCGGTACTGCTCGCCGATTCGGTCTACCGTCGACATCGAACGGCTGGACAGCCCCACGATATCGACCTTCTCGCTCGCGGATAACAGTGGCAAATATACTTTTTGGGCGATATCTCCCAGCCCGATGATGCCGATTTTGCGTTTCATTCGGATGTCCCCCCGATATATGGTTGGTTGATGTTACAATTGATCTCCGGCAGTACAGCAAGGAACCGGAGTGCTGACGCCATCCTTACAAAAAATTGACAATCCGCGAACAGGCTGATCGCTTTCAAAGGCTGTGAAGGTTATGGTAGAATAGAAGTGTCGGCTGTTTTTTGAAAATGCCTGATCATCTGGGGGATTTACATTCATGTTTAAATTAAACAAGTGGTTGCTCGTATTATCCGTTATTGTATTTATCGGTCTGCTTGGGCTCTCGGTTTACTATGAATCCATCGTCTACTTGTATGCGGCTAGCGCGCTGCCGGTCGCGATCGTCATATTTTTGCCCGACTTGGGACGGATTCAATATATTCGTTTGAAGCCGAAAGCCGGGGTCCGGTTCGTGAAACAAACCATCGGCGGCGATCCGGTGCTGACCATCGCGTTCAAGCCCGGATTTATTCGTTGGAATCACAGCCGCAAGCTGTATTTTCACTTAAACAGTATGGGGAATAGTGAATCTACCGGAACGCCGGAAGCCAAAGCGGCGGGCGGCTCCGAAAGCACCGAAGCGGCGCTGGCCGTACTTCCTTTTGACCTGTCCCTCCATCCCCGCAAGCAGGGGTGGATCGGCATCGACCTCCCGCAATTGGCCGAGCGGACCCGCAGCCTGTCTTATACGACCGACGAAGTGTCGCGGCTGCTCATTCGGATGGCCGATCTGGAGGAAGCGGCGATGAAGGTGATGGTTACGCCCGGCGCGGTAACGGCGAACGAGGGCAAACAGCTTCAGGCTTAATTGCCGGAGCGATCGCAGTCTCTGCTTTATTGGATCGCAAAAAAGCGGATTTCCAAGCGTACGCAACAGCGCCGCTGCGGAATCCGCTTTTTTGAATCTCGCCAGGCTCTACCCGTTCAATACGGAATGGCACAGATAGCCGCTTAACGTGCGCACCATCGCCCCCGTGCCGCCCAGCGGCTCCGTCCCTCGTTCGCTCCACAGCCATGCCGTGCCGCCCGTATCCAAATGCACCCAAGGCGTCTCCCCGGCGAAAAAGCCGATGAACAGCCCGCCCGTAATACTGCCGGCCCAGCGGTCGCGCGAGGTAGAGTTCCGGATATCGGCCACTTGGCTCTTCAGCATGTCGTGATATTCCGGATAATTCGGCAAAGGCCACACCTTTTCCCCCGCCCGCTTGGCGGCGGACAGCAGCTCCTGCAGCATCGGCTCGTCATTCGCAACGGCTCCGGTCGCCACGTCGCCGAAGCAAACCAGCACCGCGCCGGTCAGCGTCGCGACATCGATTAGGCGCGTCGCCCCGAGCGCTTTCGCATACAGCACACCGTCCGCTAATACGATCCGCCCTTCGGCGTCTGTGTTGAGCACTTCGATCGTCTGGCCGTTCATCGCCGCAATGACGTCGCCAGGCTTAAAGGCCGAGCCGGAAGGCATGTTCTCGGCCGCCGGAATGATGATCACCGCATTGACTGGCGGCTTAAGCCGGCCGAGCGCATGGATCAGACCGAGCACCACGGCGGCTCCGCCCATGTCGCTGATCATCTCTTCCATTCCTTCCGGCTTCTTGAGCGAGATGCCGCCGGTATCGAAGGTGATCCCTTTGCCGACAAGACCGATCACATCGGCGTTCTCCTCCGCCGCTCCCCGGTAGCGGACGGCAATCATGCGCGGCGGGTTCACGCTGCCCTTGCCGACAGCCTCCAAGCCGCCCATGCCCTGCTCGCGAATGCCGTGCTCGTCGAGCACCGTGCATTCCATCCCGTACCGGGCGGCCAAAGTCTGCGCTTCCCGCGCGAGCGTCTCCGGCACCAAATAGTTGCCGGGCAAGTTCGTGAGGTCGCGGGCATAGTTCGTCGCCAGCGCCAGCGCTTCCGCGGCGAAGACCGCACGCTCGAGTCCCGCGAGCGTGTCCGGGCCCTCCGCCCTGCCGTGCAGCAGGGCGACTTCCCGCAGCGCGGGCGGCTGCGCCCCGCCGGCGGCGGCATAGCTCGGCATGCGGTACGCGCCGAGCCAGAGCCCTTCCGCGAGCGCCTGCGCCAGCTCGCGGGAGGCCGCGCGCCCGGCGCGCGGCAGCGGCGCCGCGAGGCGCGCGAGCCCATGCTCGTGCGCGGCGCGGGCCGCATAGACGCCTGCGCTGCGCCAGGCGTCAGTGTCTTCGGCGCGGGCGGCGTCGCCCAAGCCGCAGAGCAGCAGGGCCTGATAGCCCGGCATCAGGCCGAGCACGGGCAGCGCCTCGGTGTCCCCGAGGCGGCCCTTGAACCGCCCGCGCGCGGCGAGCGAGCGGACCGCTTGGACAAGCGGCTCCGGCACCTCCGTGCCGGCCGTCGCCGTCCACGCGTCCGCCGCTAGCGCCTCCGGCGTGACGAACACCGCGAGCGCGACGTCCTCCGCCGCGTCTCCCTCCGCTCCCGCCGGCGCTTCGCTTCCACCGGCTCCAGTCCCGCCAAAGCGCTCCTCATTCACCAATACGATGCGCAGCTTCAGCTCTTGCGTAATATAACGATCCAACGTCTCCACTCTCGTCACTCCTTATCGATTTGAGCGGGCGCTGCTCCCCGCAAAGTTCCTCCTTGACCTTAGCCGAAAAATTCAGCCGAAATACCCGGCGGCCTCCATCACCACCTGCCGCATCGGCAGATGGTACGGACACTGCTGCTGGCAGAGCGGCTGCTCCTTACAGGGCTCGTAGTCGGCACAGGACAATATTTTATCCTTTTGCTTCTGGTAAAACCCGTCGCCCTTCGGCAGCAGGCCGAACGTTCGGCGCACCTGGCTTGAAATCATGATGTCGGGAATCGTCACGCCGATCGGACAGGAACAGTAATTGCACCGGCGGCAGTTATGCGCTCCGAGCTCCACCGCCAGCGCCTCCAGCTCGCGCCGTTCGTCGTCTCCGACTTCTTCCCGCATCGCGGCGATATTTTCCTTGACCTCGTCCACGCTGATCATGCCCGAGATCGTCACATGCACATCCTGGCTGTAAGGATAGCGAATCGCTTGGGATACCGGCTGGATAAAGCCGCCCGAGAGCGGTTTCATCGCCGTCTTTCCCATCTGCTGCCGGGTCGCCTCCGGAATCAGCTCGTCCAAAGCGAACGGCTGCGCCAAGTTCAAATGAAACAGCACCTGATCGAACTGCCCTTTGCTGATCCATTTGGCAAGCAGCTCCGGCCGGTGCCCGGTCAGGCCGATAAACCGGACATGCCCCTTGCGCTTCATCTCAAGCGCCGCCTGGTATGCGCCGTTCTCTTCCATTGCCGCTTTAAACTCTTGAACTGTGTTGACATAATGAATCTGCAGCAGATCGATGACGTCCGTTTTCATCCGGTCCAGGCTGCGTTCCATTTCTTCCATGGCCGACTTGTAATCCCGTTTCCCCGTCTTCGTCGCCAAAAAATATTCCGAACGGCGGTGCGAAATGCATTCGCCGATAATTTCTTCGCTGTTGCGGTAGGCTGCGGCCGTATCGATGTAGTTGATCCCTTCGTCAAGCGCGTAATTCAGCGCCGCCCGGGCCTGTTCGAGCGGTACATTGGGCAAGTTCATCGCCCCGAAGCCGAGCGAAGAGACGCGGTATCCCGTGCTTCCGAACGTCGTGTAACGCATGTCCAAGTCTCTCCCTCATGGAAAAATTACATGTTCTCCCTTGATTAATTATAGAGCAACCGGCACCAAAATAACAGTCTGCGGAACACGCCTCGCCTCGCGGACTCCCTCTCTTCTCAGTCCTGAAACGGCAAAAAACGGGCCGCCCCGAAGGGCAAGACCCGCTCTTTGTATCTCATGACTCCCAATGCGCACTTATGGTTTCGGCACGTCGTTTTTGTCGGTTGGCAAGCTTTTGAAGTTTTTGAACACCTTCACCGTTTTGCCTACCAGCGCGCTGCCTTCCGGCACCATATCCGCCGTAATGACCATGTCCTCCGGCTGGCCCATTTCTTCCAGATCGGTGAACCCGTCCCCGTCCGTATCTTTGCCGGTGAGCGGGTCGGTGCTCGTCCGGATGATCATGCCGTTCTCCAGCATCATCCCGGCCGTCTTCTCGTAGAAGTCATCCAAACCGTCCTGATCTTTGTCTTCGTGATAGCTGTTCCCCAGTGCCGACTTGAAGTACGCCTCAAGATCGTCGGCCGTCTGCACCTGGAAGTACATCCCGCCGGTATACTCGGCAATTTGCTTCAGCAGGCTGAGGTCCGCATCCTGACTCAGTCCCATCGTGATGATCGTGATGCCTTTTTCGAACGCCTCTTTCAGCATGTTCAGATCGTCTTGGGTCGTCGCAAAGTTGTTTTGTCCGTCGGTCAGCAGCAGGGCGATTTTCCGCTGTCCGTTGTCTCCATACGTATCGAACAGCTTCACCGCTTCGCGAACCCCTGCGAAAATATTCGTTCCGCCGTTGCTGTCGATATGGTACACCGCGTCGGCTACGGTCTGACTGTGGGCCGAGAATGTCGCGTACGTCCGCACTCCGGTGTCAAAATCGATAATCGCCGCCCGGTCGCTCAAGGAATAGACCTGATTCGTCACGGTCGGGTACTCGAAGTGATATCCTTTCCCATCCTCGTATACCGACTTGGCCACCGTCACCGTTTCCGTCTTCAGCGGACTCTCCGGATCGTGCTTCAAGCCGTAAACCAGGCTCGTAACTGCCGTTTTGCGCAAATTTTTAGGGTCCGTGCTGTTCATGCTGCCGGAGCTGTCGATGATGAAGGCAAAATCGATATACGGCTTGTAGGTACCGTCTACGACAGTTGAGAGATGCGCCCGGAACGTTTGCTCCCAGGACGTTTTATCGATCAGCACGTATTTGCTGTTGTGCGTCGTCGTAAAGCTCAGCGTTCCTAGATCCGCATTGTACGCGGTAGGCAAAAATTCGAAACGCTTCGTCGTTTCGTTATAATACGCCGCTGCCAAATTGTGTTTATTGGACAGCGCAGCCACATCGAACGTCAGCGTGCCGGACGCAAACGACTTCCCGTTAGTGGAAAACTCGACCACAGGCCCCGTCAAACCGGGAACGGACAGCTGGCTGAATACCGTATTCGGCTTCTCCAATTTGACCGAAATGTCGCTAAGGCTTCCGCCAAAAGAGCTCAGGTCCAGACCGACTAAAGCGATCCTGTTGTTCAAGTCGTCGGTCCCTTCCACCGGGTTGCCGCCGCCAAGCGTATTTTGGATCGCCTCTTTATCCAGCGTGACCCTCTGCGTGCCGGAATCCGAGCTCGAATCGGAGCCGGAGCTGGAACTTCCTCCGCTGACCGTACCGGATGTACCCGCAGCCGGGGTCGTTGACGGCGCAGGAGTCGGCGTCTCTTTCTTCGGATCTTTGGCGCCGGTTTCCGTTGTTTTCAAATACCGGGTCAGCATTGCCATCCCTTCGGCGCGGGTTGCCGCTTTTCCCGGATAAAAATAATGCTTGCCGCCCACCGTATCGCCTTCGACGATTTTGTTCGAAGCGGCGACGTTTACGTAATGGTTCGCCCAGTGGCCTGCCGTATCCTCGAATACGACCGTATTGCCTTCCTGCATCCTTAAATTGTAGCTGCGGACCATCAGGGCTGCAATTTCCGCTCGGCTTACTTTGTTATCGGGCTTAAAAGTCCCGTCCTCATACCCGTCGGTCCATCCGTTCGCTTTGGCCGCTTCGATATACTTCAGCGCCCAATGGGAGGAAGCGATGTCTTGAAACGAGCTCTGAGCCGGTTCGGCCAGCTTCACTTGGCGGGCAGAGACAAGCAGCTTGATGTACTCCGCTCTTGTAATGCTTTTGTCCGGCAGGATTACAGGCTGTCCATTCTGTATGACCCCGTCGACGATCCCTTTCTGTACGAGATACTCCACTTCGCTCTTCGACCAGTGATCTTTCAGATCGTCAAAAGCCGGAACTTGATTGTCCGCTGCCGCGATACTGGAAAGTGAGGAACCGAACATGAGACTTGCGATAGATACTGCTGTGATTGCTTTCCTTAGCATCTGTACACCTTCCTTGGCTACTGTGATTAAACTCTTAGGTGCGCCCCCCCTTATTGCCAAGCGCCACTCTTACATTTTATCGGTGGGCCGTTTGGTTTTATTTATGTGAAATAAACCCCAAAAAACCGTTTCCCGGGCGGCAAGTCCGCTTCGGTAACGGTTTTTGGACAGAGAGCAATATACTGGCATCTAACTATTAATCCTTCTTCCGGTCATCCCCCGGATGATCCTCTTTCTTACGGGGATCGTCCGGCTTGTTATCGTCTTTCTTCTTCGAATCTCCCGACGGCTTTTTACTGTTATCGTCCGATTTCTTGCTGTCGGATTCCTTCTTTTTATCCTGTTCCTTCTGTTGGTCTTGCTCTTTCTTATTAGATTCGTCAACGCGCCGGTCTGCATCTTCGCGCCGGCGCTCATCGTTCGATTTGGTGGACTCTTCCTTCTTCCGGTCGTCCTCCCGGTCCTTCGAATTCGAACCGGAACGGTCGTTCTTTTGGCGATCGTCCTCTTTTTTCCGGTCGTCATCCTTCTTGTCGTCGTTCTTGTCACCGGGACGCGACGTGCCGGGATTTGTCGTTCCCGGCTTCGTGCCCGCAGGAAGCGTATTGCCCGGCCTTGTATTGCCCGGCGTCGTCTTTCCTTGGTCTGCGGATTTGTCGTCTTTATCGCTGCCCCGCTTATTGCCGTTCTTGTCGTCGTTTTTATCGTCGTCCTTGCTTTTGTCTTTTCCGCCGTTTCCGGTCGTACTTCCGGGCTTTTTCGGATCGTTCTTCGAATCGTTTCTCGAGTCGTTCTTGGAGTTGTTGTTCTTGGGGTCGTTTTTCGAGTCGTTTTTCGAATCGTTCTTTCCATTTTTCCCGTTCTTGCCGTTGTCTTGCTTGCGGTCTTTCTGATGCTCCTCCAGCTTCTTGTCCAGCTCTCCGTTCTTCTCTTCCTCCACCATCTTCTTGATGTCCGCTTTCGTCGGAAGCTTATCCGGTTGAATGAGCTTGGCCACTTCCGGCTTCTGCTTGGAGATCTGCAGGACCGATTCTCGCTTCAATTCGTCGAGAGTTACGCTCTCTCCATTGCTTTTGGCATTCAAATATACGGTGTACTTGCCCATGGACACACCGTTCTGGGAGGCAGCCTCCCGCACCTCCTGCGGCGCGGCGAACGCGGCGACTTGGTAAGCTTCCACTTTGGTCGGGTGCGCCTCTTGGATGTGCTTGGTCACCTGCTTGCGCAGCTTCTCGGCAATGCCTGCATCGCTCACCTGGCTCTTAGGCTCGACGACGGTGCTGACAATGACGATCTCCGCCTCTTGCTTGGCAAGCGGGCCCTGCTCGGCCTTGTCCAACAGCTTCGAGGTAACGGCCTCCAGCGTTTTCCCCTTGAAGTCGATCGCCTGCGCCAGTACCGCTCCATCATCGTTAAGCCCCCGCAGCTCAAGCACGTTCTCTTTGGCGTCAATGCCCATCTCGATGCTCGGGTTAATGTCCATCGAGACGTAGGCTACCACCTCGGGACTGCCCAGCTTCCCATTGAAGCTGGCAAACAATACCAGACCAAAGACGACGGCGGCCGCAATCGCCGAACGGCCGGCGACGGAAGGACTTCTCCAATTAATGCCGCTATCGGCATAGACGATTTCTTCGCCGATTTCGCAAGTCCGCTTCTTGCGGGGCACCCGCTCGAACTTGCCGTCCGGACGCATCACAACGATGCTTTTTTCCGTGATTTCCATCACGACCCCTTTATTCACGGACATCTTCCCCTTTTTCATGATCCTCTCTGATATGTAAATAATCTCTGAGATACGGATAAGGTCCTTGATATATCAGAGCAACAGCAATAATAAATTTGCGGTTTCGTTCCAGCGTCTTGCGCGAAACCTTCACTTGAGCCAGCAGCTCCTTAATCGGAAGCATTCGCTTGGATATCATGAGCCGCATCAGCTCGCCGTCATTCGAGAGCGTCTTGGCAATACCGAAGAGCGCCTGACGCGAGTCGTCGTGCTTAGGGGAAGCATCGACCAAATCTCCAAAGCGGATACCGAATTCGGACAGACAGCGGTTCAGATCGATAATCTCGCTGCGCCGCTCCTCCATTCCTTTCTGCTTCTCGTACTGTTCGACGGCCTGATGGATTTCGACCGGGTTGACGATGTTGTCCTCCTCGTCCTCCACCTCGAACGTGCTGTACGGAATTTGCTGCGAGAAGCGTTGTTCCTTGCGGACATAATCAATGAGCCGACGGCGGATGACCTGCTCGGAGAAGCCGAGAAACGACCTTCCGGCCTGCGGCGAAAATTGATTGATCGCTTCGTTGAAGGCGCCGAGCGCGATGCTGAACTCATCGTCCCGGGCCGGGTCCACATATCTTTTGCAAAATCTGCTCGTTACCTTCGCAACATAAGGTTGATAATCGGTGATGAATTGATTGCGGAGGCGTAGATCACCTTCTTGAATCAAAATTACGATTTGTTCCGGCGTTTGCGCATCCGCGGAATCCGAGTGGTGTGCCTGGCGTTTTCCGAGAAATTTCTTAAATAAAACCAGCAGCAATCGTTCCACCTCTCTGCTTAAAAATTTCGCTGTCGCTTATACGATTACGGGGGTCATTTCGAAGGCTGGACGCCTATATTTCTTAAGGAATTTTTTTGCGTGTCAGGACGGGTTTTCCAACTGGGCCAGCCGCAAAAAACGTCCCTATCCAAGCCGCAGCCGCGGCAGGCTTGCCCGGGCGCCGGACCGCATCGCCATGCGGCTGCAGCGCCACGCTCACATGGGCATACGGCGCCGCTGCCGGCGCTGTCTTTGCCTGCAAAGAAGCTTGGCGAAGAAGGGACGTTTTTGCAAAAGCTTGGTACTTTTAAGACAGGCCACGCATGGTCTTTTTATTTTTCAGCTTGTGACGGCGCTGGCTGAGCACGTTCAGCCTTTTTTTGAGCTGCTGCTCCCATTCGGCGTCGCCGATCTCTTTGGCCACCATCAACAGGTCAAGCGCCATGTCAATCTGGCTTCGAACGACCTCAAGCGGCTCTTCGTTCTCGTGATTGACGCAGTTCTCGAACATCTCCTGAACGTCCCGATGCTCGACGTACTCTTGGAAATCCACTTCCGGTGCGCCGTCTCCATGCGCGTATTCGGCAAGGATCTCGTACTCGTTTTCCACCTGATGGTGCACTTCCACACGGTGGCATACCGGGCAGAACAATAACGGCACGTTATGAATTTGCGTCCGGATATGTCTTAGCGTCCCTTTGGTCCCCAACATGCTGGCTCCGCAGCAAAAACTCATCGTCCTCGTCCCCCTGTTTCCACTTTGAATCTTATGACGGCTATGATTGCAAACTGATCGGAAAGCGTTTCGCACAGGAAAAACCGTTAGTTGAATCGGCTCATGGGATTTCCCAGGACGATTCCAACTATATTGACGTTATTTTCCTGTAAAAGGTTTCTCGATGCTTGCGCGTCCCAAGCCGCATGGTCTCCTTGCTTTATATTGACGTTAGCGAATTGTCGATCGTTCATGCGTAGCTGTAGGCTGCAAAAAGCTTATCCATTCTTATCAACAAAAAAAAAGACCCATGCCGCTATCCCTAAAACTATTCGACCAAGAGCGCCAAAAATCCTCTTTTTTCGCCCCGCGGATGCTTAGTTAAATGTTTCCTTCTTGGAAACGGCAGGTTGCCTCCCCGCTTCCTGCGTGCATAAATCGGCTGTGATTTGCAAATTCTGTTAAAAGATAAAGTTTGTTTCCAAGGAGGACTTTGCCGTGCGGTCTATTCCGACGTCCGGCTTCGAGCTGCCGGATCGCTATGAGAAGGATCTGCTGCATCTGATGGTCCGGGATGCCCATACGCTGTTCGTTTATTGGGAAGTCGGCAACCGCAAGCGCTGGCTGTGCTCGCAGCATTTTGAGTGCGACTGGGGCGTGCTGCCGAAGGTGCTGCGGGTATACGACGTTACCGGCGTGTACTTTAACGGGAACAACGCGCACCGTCATTTCGATATCGAGACGACGCCGGAGGCGGACCGCTGGTACATTCACGGGGCTTCGGCCGATACCGTATGGACCGTCGATTACGGAGTTTATACGATCCGTCGGCAGTTCGTTCCGCTGCTGCGGTCTGGCGCCGTTCGCACGCCGCGGGACAGCATCGCTCCATGGGGCGCTCCGCTGCAGCCGACCGTACCGGAGGCACGGGAGCCCGGCAAAACTCCCGCGCGTATACAACCATACGATTTTGAGAATTTCAGCGCTTACCACAGCTGGATGAAATGAGGTTCTTCGTTTATGCTCAACCGAGGCCAGCCGAAGCCGGACCCGAAGGGCTATCTGGCTTTGGTTCTTCATGCCCATTTGCCCTATATCCGACACTACGATCGCGACGACTATATGGAGGAGCGCTGGTTTTACGAGGCGATGACGGAAACGTACCTTCCCTTCGTCGACCTGTTCGGCCGGTTGGCGGCGGAAGGCATCGAATTCAGGCTCACCTTCTCCATGACGCCTACGCTGCTGGCGCTGTGCACGGACCCGCTGATGCAAGAACGCTACGCGGTCCATCTGGCCAAGCTGATCCGGCTGGCGGATCAGGAAATCGTCCGGCTTCGGAGCGACGAGCGCTTCGAGCCGCTGGCCCGCATGTATGCCAAGCGGTTCCGCGAGCTAAGCCGGCTTTACGAGTCTTGCGGACGCGATATCGTGACCCGCTTTAAGCATTACCAAGATCTCGGCATGCTCGAAATCGTCACATGCGCCGCAACCCACGGCTTCTTGCCGCTGATGCGGACCGAAGAGGCGATCCGCGCCCAGATTCTCACGGCCGTCCGCGATTACGAACGGCATTTCGGCCGCCCGTCGCGCGGCATCTGGCTGCCCGAATGCGGCTTCACCCCCGGGGTGGACCGGGTGCTGAAATCGTGCGGCATCGATTATTTTTTTGCGGACGCTACGGCTGTCGCCTATGCCACGCCGCGCCCGAACCGCGAGCTGTACGCCCCGCTCATGACGCCCTACGGCGTCACGGCATTCCCGCGCGATCCCGAATCGTCGCAGCAGGTATGGAGCGCCGAGAACGGATATCCGGGCGACTACGACTACCGGGAATATTACCGGGATATCGGCTGGGACCTCGGCTGGCACGATTTGGCGGAATGGGAGCATATTCGCCCATACGTATTGCCTACGCACGAACGGGTCAATACGGGCATCAAATATTATCGCATCACCGGCAAAGACGGACACCGCGAGCCGTACAACCCGGAATGGGCAAGAAGCAAGGCCGCCGAGCATGCGGGCAACTTTCTGTTCAACCGGCAAAAGCAGGCCGAGCATTGGCACCATCATTTGGACCGCAAGCCGATCATCGTCTCACCCTACGACGCCGAGCTGTTCGGCCATTGGTGGTACGAAGGGCCGCTGTGGATCGAGATGCTGTGCCGCAAGCTGTTTTACGATCCGTATGAGCTGCGGATGGTGACGCCTTCGGAATATTTGCGGGAGTACCCCGTCGCTGATACGGGCAAAGTGAACGAATCCAGCTGGGGCCGCATGGCTTCGGCGGAAGTATGGCTGCAGGGGAACAACGATTGGATTTACCGCCACCTGCACGAAGCGGAGCTGCGGATGATCCGGCTTGCCACGAAGCACGAGCATTTGGAGGAAGGTAAGAGACTCCTGAAGCGTGCGCTGAATCAAGCGGCCCGCGAGCTGATGCTTGCGCAAAGCAGCGACTGGGCATTCATTATGGATTCGCAGACGGTCGTCGATTACGCCTGCCGCCGGACGAAGGACCACCTCGGCTGCTTCCGGCTGCTGTGCGAACAAATCGAGGCAGAGGTGGTCAACGAATCGTTCGTCGCGGAGCTGGAAGCGAAGGACAACTGCTTTCCCGGGATTGACTATCGGGATTACGTTTCCATTCACCGGGCGTCGCCGGTTCCTTTGCTGCCGGATGCGGAGCATTTCCGACAAATCCTGGAGGAAACGAAGCATAGCCCGAACGTGTTCATGCTCGCTTGGGAGTACCCGCCCAAAACGGTCGGCGGGCTGTCCCGCGCCGTAGCCGATTTATCGGAGGCGCTGGCCGCGCAGGGACAGATCGTTCACGTGGTGACGAGCGCGCACGACGGCGCGCCGTATTTCGAGAAGCGCGGCGGCGTGTACGTGCACCGCGTTCCGGTGCTGCATTCCGGCGATACGGACTTTTACGATTGGACCTTCGAGATGAATCTCGCCTTCACGGATCATCTTGTCCGTTATAAAGAAAACGGCGGGCGCATCGATCTGCTGCATGCCCACGATTGGATGGTGTACCATACGGCCCGCGAGCTGAAAATGAGCTACGGCCTTCCGCTCGTCTGCACGATTCATGCCACCGAATGGGGGCGGAATCACGGACGGCTGAGTACCGACCTGTCGAACCGGATTCACCGGCTCGAATGGCGGCTCACCTACGATTCGGAACGCGTCTTCGTCTGCAGCCATGCGATGAAACGGGAAGTGCAGGACTTGTTCCGGCAAGCGGACGGCAAAATGCTCGTTTTCCCGAACGGGGTGAAGCTGGAGGAGCCGTTCGATGGCCCGGTTGATTCGCAGGAAGACGCCAAACGCTGGTTCAACGTTCAAGGGCGGCGCGTGCTTGTTTTCGTCGGCAGGCTCGTCTTCGAGAAGGGCGTGCAGACGCTGCTCCACGCGATGCCGGACATTTTGTCGGGCGCGCCTGACACGGTGCTGTTCATCGGCGGCTCCGGGCCGATGGAGGACGAGCTGAAGCGGCAGGCTGCCCATCTCGGCGACCGCGTGCGCTTCACCGGGTTCATTGACGACGGGACAAAGGCGGCGCTGTACCGTGCGGCCGACGTGTGCGTCATCCCGAGCCTGTACGAGCCATTCGGCATCGTCGCCCTGGAGGCGATGAAGCACGGATGCCCCGTCGTCTTGTCCGATACCGGCGGGCTCGCCGAGCTCGTGGAACACGGCGTCGACGGGTACAAAGCGCTGCCCGGCCATGTCGAGTCGCTCGCCTGGCATGTCGGCGACCTGCTGCGGCAGCCGGAGCTCGGGCGAAGCATGGCGGAGCGGGCGCGGCTCAAGCTGGAACGGCACTATGCGCTGGAACGCATTGCAGGCGCCGTAGCGGAGCAGTATGAGGAGCGGATTCGCTAGCGCAAGCCTCCGGCATCCGGCGTCGGCTCGTGACAGAGGCTTGCCCTCCGGAGATTCGCAGCACGACAGTTCGCCGCAAGGAGGGATGTGTATGAAAGCCGTCATTATGGCCGGAGGCAAAGGGACGAGGCTTCGCCCGTTAACCTGCCATCTCCCGAAGCCGATGGTTCCGCTTGCCGGCCGCCCCTGCATGGAGTACATCATCGAGCTGCTGGAGGCGCACGGAATTACGGACATTGCCGTCACGATCCAATATTTGCCGGACGTTATACGCGATTATTTCGGGGACGGAAGCCGGCATGGCGTCCGCCTGCATTATTTCGAAGAAACGGTGCCGCTCGGCACCGCCGGCAGCGTCAAGCACGCCGCCCCGTTTCTGGACGAGCCGTTCGTCGTCATCAGCGGCGATGCGCTGACCGATTTTGATCTGACCCAGGCGATCCGGTTTCATCAAGAGAAGCGTTCGCTCGCCACGCTTGTGCTCACCCGGGCCAAGCATCCGCTCGAATACGGCGTCGTAATGACCGACGACGGCGGGCGCATCGTCCGCTTCCTCGAAAAGCCGAGCTGGAGCGAGGTGTTCAGCGACACGGTCAATACGGGCATCTATATTCTCGAACCCGAAGTGCTGGATCGCTTCGAGCCGGGCATCGCGTACGATTTCAGCCAGCAGTTGTTCCCGGGCCTTCTCTCCGACGGAAAGCCGCTGTACGGCTATGTCGCGGACGGCTACTGGTCGGATATCGGCACGCTGGAACAGTACCGGCAGACGCAGTTCGACATGCTCGACCACAAGGCGAACGTGCGCATCCGCGGCACCGAGCTGCGGCCCGGCATTTACGTCGGCGAGAATGTCACCGCCGCTCCGGATGTCAAGTGGATCGGGCCGGCGTTTATCGGCGACGGCTGCCGGATCGGGGACAGCGTGGAGATCGGCGAGTACAGCATCGTCGGACAAGGCAACGTGCTGTCCGCAGGCAGCGTGTTGGGCCGGACGATCCTATGGGATCATAACCATATCGCCGAACGGAACGAGCTGCTCGGCTCGACGCTGGGAAGCCGGATCTTCTGCAAGGAAAGCGCGCGCTTCGCCGACGGAAGCGTCGTCGGGAGCCACTGCGTCATCGGCCCAAAAGCTGTTGTCGAGCCGCATGTGAAAATATGGCCGAAGAAGCAAATACGCGAAAATACGCGGCTGACCTCCTCGTTCATTTGGGGCGAACACTTGGGCAAGCCGCTGTACAGCGCTTACGGCGTTGCCGGCACGCCCAACCTCGACCTGACGCCGGAGTTCGCCGCCCGCTTCGCTACAGCCTACGGCTCCGCGCTCGCTACCGGCAAGCGGCTCGCCGTCAGCTCTGCGCCCCATGAATTCGCGCGGCTGATCAAGCGCACCGTAGCCGCCGGCCTGCAATCGGTCGGCGTCGACGTGGTCGATCTCGGCGACGTGCTGCTGCCGGTGGCCCGCTTCGCCGTCCGCGAGCTGCAAAGCGCCGGGGGCATCCATGTGCAGCTTGGCGCCGACGGTCTCGGCTGCCTCGAATGCTACGACGGGCAGGGCCTGCCGATCGACAAAGCGGCGGAGCGCAAGGTCGAGAACGGCTTCCGTCAGGAGGATTACGGCCGGGCCCCGGCGGAATCGCCCGGAAGCTATCGGACGGACGAGAAGATGACGGCGTCGTATCTCGGGGCCCTGCTCGCCTTCACGGCAATGGAGGGCGAAAGCGCCCTGCCGCTGCGCGCCGTCGTCTGCACGCACCCGGCCGTCTTCGCGCTGCTGCAGCCGCTGCTCGATGCGCTCGGCTGCGAGGCCGTGCATTTGCCCGCCGCAGCGCAGCGCGGGCGACTGGCCGACCATGTCCGCGCGCTGTCCGCCGACCTGGGCCTGTGGCTCGACGACGACGCCCGCGGCATGTCGCTCGTCACGTCCGGAGGCGAGACGGTGACCGGCGACCGGCTGATGCTGCTGCAGTACGTGTCGTTTTTCCACAGCTTCAAATCCGCCGTCATCGGCGCCCCCGTGAGCGCGCCTCACCTGCTCGAAAGCTTGGCGGAAGGACTCGGCGCTAGGATCGTACGCACGAAGCAGCAGATCCGCAGCATCATGGAGGTTTCCGCAAACCTTGCGCTGCATCCGCTATTTGACGGCCTGTTCGCAACCGGGCTCATCGTTCGCAATATGCACCGCAGCGGCTTGCCGCTTGACGAGTTGCTACGGCTCCTGCCGAGCGTTTACGTCCGGCGCGAGCGGATCGACTGCCCGTGGGACCGCAAAGGCGAAATCATGCGCCGGATGCTGCAGGAAACGAAGGGACGACCGGTGGAGCTCATCGACGGCATCAAGGTGCACCACGACGGCGGTTGGGTGCTGCTGCTTCCCGATTCGGACGATCCGGCCTTCAGCGTCGTCGCCCAAGGGCTTCACGACGAGCACGCGCTGTCGCTCGTTCACGAATACCGCGAGCAAATTCTAAACCTGATGCAGTGAGCATAACCATAAGATAATGCCCAATTGATGAGTCCGGCTTCACCGGACCTTCCAAAGGAAAGGATGATCGTATGAAGCTCATTCCCATCGGCTCGAAGCAGATCGCTTTTATCCGGTATGACGACCAAGCTTCGCAGATGCACATTCAATACCATACGGGTCATACCCATACGTGCTGCGACGTCCTGCCCGAGCATTACCAACGGCTGCTCCAGTCTCCCAATCCATACGATTTGCTCATGCAAATGACATCCGACAAAGCCTGGTGCCCCCCGCAAGCCTGAGGCAGCCGGGCTTTGCCTCTTCCTCCGCTCCGGTCCCAGAGCCGACAATATTGAAGCAAACACGCTGCCGGCAGCCGTTTTCACCCATTTTCACGGATTGACCGGCATGGCATAAAAAGGTATCTTAAGAGAAAGCAAGCATTCTGGAACGAGAAGGGTGTGGGTGGATTGCCTAGGCACTTAGTCATCGGAAACGGCAAGTTTTTGATCAACCTGGACCGTAATACGTACATGCGCGACTTGTATTATCCTTACGTCGGGCAGCTCAACCATGTCGGAGGCTATCAATGCCGCATCGGCCTTTGGGTGGACGGCGCTTTTACTTGGCTGGCCGACCCGGAATGGAAGTTCGAGCTTTCGTATATCGAAGACTCTCTGGTCACCGAAGTTCGCGCCTCCCATTACCATCTCGGGATTACTTTGCTTATGAACGACGGCGTACATCAGCGCGAGGATGTGTATCTGAAGCGTGTGCGCGTCCACAATCATTGGGATACCGTGCGCGAGGTGCGCATGTTTTTCAATCAGGACCTCGTGATCAACGAGACCGAAGTGGGCGATACCGCCGCATATTATCCTCAGAACAATACCGTCTTTCATTATAAAAAAGACCGCTACTTCATGTTCAACGGGCTGGCCGGCACCGACGGCATTTATCAGTATACGACGGGCGTCAAACGGTTCTATAACGCCGAGGGCACGTGGCGCGATGCGGAGGACGGCCATTTGATGGGCAATGCGATCGCGCAGGGCTCGGTCGACAGCACCGTCAGCTTCCGGCTGCATGTGCCGCCGAACGGCGACGAGACGCTCTATTACTGGATGAGCGCGGGCAAAAATCTCGAAGAAGTGAAGAAGCTCGACAACTACGTCAAAGAAAGCCATCCGGGCAAGCTGCTGGACCGGGTGGAAATTTATTGGCAGCGCTGGGTCAACAAGCCGGAGGAACGCGATTACGGCAACCTGAGCGAGGCTTGTGTGCGGATGTACAAGCACAGCCTGCTGATCGTCCGGACGCAGACCGACGTGAACGGCGCGATCATCGCGGCGAACGACTCCGACATTATGCAGTCCAACCGGGACCATTACAGCTATATGTGGCCCCGGGACGGCGCGTTGATCGCTTACGCGATGACGATGGCCGGCTATCAGGGTATGATTACGCCGTTCTTCAACTTTTGCGCGGAGGCGCTCTCGCCGGACGGCTACCTGCATCACAAATACAATCCCGACGGGACGGTCGGCTCCAGCTGGCATCCGTACCTCAACGGCGGCAACATGCAGCTGCCGATTCAAGAGGACGAGACCGGGCTCGTCCTGTTCGCGCTGTGGGAGGACTACGTCCGTCACGGCATCATTGAGCTGCCGCAATCGCTGTACCGGACGCTGATCCGCCGCGCGGCGCGCTTTATGTCCGGCTATATCGAGCAAGAGCTGAGCCTCCCGAAGCCGAGCTACGACCTGTGGGAGGAGCGTTACGGCATCTTCACCTTCACCACCTCGGCCGTCTACGGCGGTCTCATCGCAGCCGCCAACTTCTGCAGCCTGTTCGGGGACGAAGAGCGGTCCAGCCGCTACCGGCATACGGCCGAGAAAATCAAGTCCGGCATCCTCAAGCATCTGTGGGACGAAGAGGAGCAGCGTTTCGTGCGGGGACTCGTGCTGGACGACGGAGTCTGGGTGAAGGACAAAACGCTGGAGAGCAGCGTCTACGGCATTTTCGAATTCGGCGTTCTCCCGGCCGACGACCCGCGCGTCGTCAGCACGATGAAGGCCAACCGGGACGGACTCACGATCAAAACGGACATCGGCGGCGTCGCCCGTTACCATCACGACTATTACTTCCAGCGTTCGTCGGACATCGATAACGTTCCGGGCAATCCGTGGATCATCTGCACACTGTGGATCGCGGAATGGGAGATCGAGTGCGCCAAGACGCTAGAAGACCTCGAATCGCCGCGGCGTACGCTCGAATGGGTCGTCAAACACGCGATGGAAAGCGGCATTTTGCCGGAGCAGCTCGACCCGTTCGACGGCGGGCCGGTATCGGTCGCTCCGCTCACCTGGTCGCACGCCACCTATGTGCTGGCCGTCGTCAAGTATACTGAGAAATATAAAAAGCTGCTGGCCGCAAGCAAAGCGTAAAGCCGGCCGTTTTCATAATAAAAAAACATGTCGGCAAGACGGCTCATGTCCGTCCTTCCGGCATGTTTTTTGTTCTGCACAGCCTCTGCTACCGCTTGCGGGGAATGCTAAGCGTCTGCCAATGTTCGCTTTTCAGGTGCTTGCCCAAAAAGACGATCTGCCCGACATGGTACCCGTAATGGGAAACCTGGCGCTGAATCGCCTTCAGCACCGTATGCGCTTCGCCGCGGATATAGACGGTGCGCAGCACATCCTCCGGCGTCAGCGAGCGCAGCGTCTGAAACAACCGCTCCCAGCCTTCCTCCCACAGACACAGCAGCTCCGCGCGGGGGAGCCGGCTGACTTCGAATTCCCTATCCCGGTTGCGGTCCGGCTTCTCGTCGTCCGTCGTTAAAAAATCGGTCCAGCGCGAAATCATATTTCCATGCATATGCTTGATCAGTATTTCCAGCGAGTTAGATTCCGGATCGATCGTTTCGTAAAAGTGCGCGTCCTCCAGTTGGCTCATCGTTCCGTCGGCCAGCTTCTTCATGCTTTCAAAAGCCGAAATCGATTCTTTCAAAAATTCGTCGCCAAGTTGAAACGGTTGGTTCATCATGATCCTCCCTTTCCGTGAAATGGGTACAACACCATCTTACGGGAACGAGGCCGGAAAGTACATTTCCGTTTTTTTATCGGGGCGATAAGCCGCACACGCGGTTGACGCAAAAAAACCTGACCGAAGTCAGGCTGCCGTACTTATTCATGCACGTAGGTTTGTTCGTATTTGTCCGCTTCCCACAGCCGGTCAAGCTCGGTAGGATCGCTCATTTCGACGACGATCATCCAGCCTTGGCCATATGGGGACAGGTTGATGACGCCCGGGTTTTCCGTCAGCTTCGGATTGACGCTAACGACTTTACCGGATACCGGAGCATACAGCTCCGTCACTGTCTTGACCGATTCCATGCTGCCGAACGGCTCGCCGGCCTGAAGGACGTCTCCCTCTTCGGGGAGCTCCACAAAGACGATGATCCCGAATTCCTCTTGGGCAAAATCGGTGAGTCCGATCACGGCTCTGCCGTTTTCCACCCGCACCCATTCATGATTTTCGCTGTATTTGAGCCCTTTGATTACTTCCATAACGTCGGTTCCGAGCCCCTTTACTCCAAGTAGTGAAAAACCCCCTAGCCTGCCGCAAGACAAACCGAGGGGGATATGCGAAGCGTATAAAGACGATTATTTCGCCACCAGATGCTTGTCGCCTTTTTTCCAGCCGATCGGGCACAGACCGCCGGATTGCAGAGCTTCGAGAACGCGGAGCGTTTCTTCGACGCTGCGGCCGACATTGTTGTGATGAACGACTTGGTATTGCAGTTCGCCTTCCGGGCTGATGATGAACAGGCCGCGCAGCGCGATGCCTTCTTCTTCGATCAGAACGCCGTAGTCGCGCGATACTTGTTTCGTAATATCGGCAGCCAGCGGGAAGTTCAATTGGCCAAGGCCGTTTTGATCTACCGGCGTGTTGATCCAAGCGCGGTGGGAATGAATGCTATCGATGGAAACGCCGAGGATTTCGGCATTGATCGCTTTAAATTGCGAAGCGGCTTCGCTGATTGCCGTAATTTCCGTCGGGCACACGAAAGTGAAGTCCAGCGGATAGAAGAACAATACGAGCCACTTGCCTTTATAGTCGGACAAGGAAACTTTGCCGAACTCTTGTCCGTTCCCAAGGGCGGTGTCCATTGTAAAATCGGGTGCTTGTTTACCTACCAAACGCTCTGCCATGTTCCAAAAATCCTCCCTTAAATTGGTTAATTGATCACGGTTTTTCACGATATAAATCGTATCATTTGGAGCCCACCCAAGTCAAGATTAAACTAATTATTTTTTTATAATAATTCTAATCTAAGACAACCCAGACACACAATTGCGCTGTAGAAAAAAAGAAAAAACTCTTAAGAAATCGGAATTATTCCTCAAGAGTTTTTCCTACTTTCCGGTCTTGCTATTCGGTTCGAGCCTTATTTGCGGATCGCGTTAACGATCAGCTCGCCCATGGCGGTCGTGCCGATGGCCTTGCTCTTGTCGACGGCAATGTCGCCGGTGCGGTGACCCGCGTCCAGCACTTCCTTCACAGCGCGCTCGATCGCTTCGGCGGCGTCATGGTAGCCGAACGTCAGACGGTACATCAGCGCTACGGACAAGATCGTCGCGATCGGATTTGCGATGCCTTGGCCCGCAATATCCGGCGCGGAGCCGTGCACCGGCTCGTAGAGGCCGAACGCCCCTTCGCCCAGGGAGGCGGAGGACAGCATGCCGATCGATCCTGTCAGCATCGCCGCTTCGTCGCTCAGAATGTCGCCGAACATGTTCTCCGTCACGATGACGTCGAAGCTGGACGGACGGCGCAGAAGCTGCATCGCGCAGTTGTCCACGAGCACGTGCTCCAGCTCGACATCCGGATAATCCGGCGCGATCCGGTTGACCGTTTCTCTCCACAGGCGGGACGTTTCCAGTACGTTCGCTTTATCGACGGACGCCAGCTTCTTGCGGCGGGTGCGGGCGATCTCGAACGCTTGGCGGACGATGCGTTCCACTTCCGTGACGTTGTATACGCACGTATCGACCGCTTCTTCTCCGTTCGCACCTTCGCGGCGGAATTTCTCTCCGAAGTAAATCCCCCCGGTCAGCTCGCGGACGACGATCAGGTCCGTGCCTTCAAGCACTTCCGGCTTCAGCGTGGAAGCTTCCTTCAAGCAGTCGAATACGTTAGCCGGACGAATGTTGGAGAACAAGCCGAGCGCCTTGCGGATGCCGAGCAATCCCGTTTCCGGACGCAGCTCCTTCGGATTGTTGTCCCATTTCGGGCCGCCGACGGCTCCGAGCAGCACGGCGTCCGCTTTCTTACAAATTGCCAGCGTATCCTCCGGCAGCGGCGTTCCTTTCTCGTCAATGGCGATACCGCCGAACAAGCCGTGCTCGAACTCAAAACGGTACCCGAACACGTCCTCGGTTTTTTTCATGACTTTAATCGCTTCCGCTACAACCTCGGGACCGATGCCGTCCCCGGCGATAACGGCAATTTTCTTCACGTCTGCCATTGGTTTCACTCCTAAATAAATTCATTATCTCTTTTGTAGCACATTTGTCCGTCTTTGCGCCAAGACATAAATCGAATAATTTTAATAGACAAAACCTATAACCATCACCGTACCGATAACCGGCCTCCCGGACTTCTCCAGAGCTGGAAGGCGGGACGCGCTCCGAATCGGGCACGCCGGCGCCCTTCTATTCCATTTTGACCTCTTTGCGGCGTCCCATATACCACTTGACGAACGACTCGGCCAGCTCGGCCGGCGCATCGTCGATCCCGGCGCGACGTACCGGCTTGGCCCGGTTCATGGTCCCGACGGACGCGAGCCCCAGCCATTTTTGAAATAGACTGCGGGTCACGTTCACTTCAATAATCTTCTCCCGCTTCGATACGAATAATGCCGTTGTCAGACTTCCCGTTTGGAACTGAATGAAGTTATCCTTCAAGACGTACCGCGTATTGGCGTAATCAAGCCATCTGGATACAAAGATCCATATCAGCAAAACGCCGGATAACACCCACCAAGTCTGTTCGAATCCAAGCAACCGCGGCTTGAAATAAAATAGAGCGGCCGTCGCCAGAATCCAAAGCCAGCTTGGCCTTAGCATGCGTACCCATAACGATTTCGCAGGAAGCCGGTTCATCTTGCGGGTCACTTCATAAGCCGGCAGCATTTCCGAGATCATCTCATAAGCGCGTTGAACAGGCAGAAAAGGATACAGCGAGCTGATTTCCAGCTTGTCTTCCCCATCGCCAAGGCCCCCTGCACTGGTCAGCTTCACTTCGGCGAGTCCGAGCAAGCGCTTCAGCACAGACTGTGTAATTTCAACCGCCTGCACCCTTTGCTTGGCTATGGAAAATACCGTTTCGTCGACCAGGCCTTTGGTGATGTAAATCCGCTCGGGATCGGAAGAAATCTCGTATTTCCCATACTTCACAAAGGTTCTGACGATTCCGAAAGCGACGGAGACCACGGCGAGCACAACGATCAGAATTGCGGCAATCCACCAGGAGTCCATAATGATGGAAAACAAGCCTTTCGCCTCTTGCTTCACATGAAAGAATTGATCGATTTTGGAATAGGCGGAACCGAGCAAAGGAATAAGGAGCAGAAAGCTTAAGGATGTAAAGGAAGCTCGTACAATATCCTTTCTTGTCGGCTTAAAATGAACAGTCCGCCGCAGATTCACCGCTTCGGCATGCGACTCTGCGGCAGCTTCGCCGTCCTGTACCGTCATCAGCCCGCCCGGCACCGGGCTCGCCACATGCTTTTCAATATTGTCGGCTTCCGCTAAAGAGATAACCACGAATTCGACAGCAGCCTCTTCACCGGTGAGCCCTGTTTCAAATCGGATGGAAGTCATATTAAACAGCCGATGGAATAAGGTCGTGTGACGGTTGACGTTTTGAATTTTGGCAAAAGGAATCGTTCGTACGGACTTGGTGAACACCCCTTCATAGAGATGAAACGAAGCATCGTCGAGCTTGTATTTATGCGTCAGCCACTGAAATAGAATGACGAGAACAGCGACCCCGAGAAAAAGAAAAAAAGCGATCCTCCCATACTTAAGGAAAGTCGAATCCGAACCGAATTTGATCACGAACAAATACATGGCGATGACAAACGAGAATTTGGCCAACTTCCATAATTTCCAAACCATCGTCAGCGGATGATGCCGTTTCGCTTCGGTCATGACTCCACTTCCTTTAGTTTGGCGAAATGGGCAATTTGATCTCTTAACTCAATCGCGACCTCTTTAGGCAGAGCAGGTATGGCATGCGTCGATCCCATCGTTTTGATTGAGACCGAGCAGAGGCCGTACTTTCGTAGAAGCGGTCCTTGCTTCATGGCGACCGACTGGATTTTGGTCATCGGGACGAGCCGATGCTCTTCGTTTAACGCGCCCGATTTCAGCTGCAAAAACTCTTCATTCATATCGTAGCGCCAGTTGTTATAAAGTAAAAACGGTCTATAGAAAGACCAGATCGCTGACGGCACGGAAATGACGGCAAGACCGATAAGAATCCAGCCGATCCACTCTTTCCATGCGTACCGATAATCCAAATAGAGCAAAACTCCAAGCACGACAAAGCCTATCACATTCGAAATCGTTTCACTGACGATCCATACTTTGACCGCGTCTTCGGACAATCGTCTTTGAGGCGCGCCAATTGGAGAAAACATAATTTCACCCCTATAGCTCCATGCTGCCATGTTCATGTTTCTGATTTCAACCTTAGCAGCTTTCAGCATCTTAATCAATAAATTTTTATCGAAAAACGATAATTTTTTATTGTTTAGGATAAAATAATATGGTAGATTAATGAACGGAAGCGGCCTTTTGCCCGATTCGTTACTATATTTTCTGCTATAAAGGAGTTATCCTTCATGAAATCAAAAATCGTCTTTAAAATAGGCGCAATCCTGTGTCTCATTTGTTTTTACTTTGTTGTATTGATGGGGATATTTGCGTTAGGGGAACATTCCTTACGTCTGTGGAGCCCGGATAGCGAACTCGCCCGGTCCTTCGGAGACTTCCAGCCTTTATTTAGTTATATTGATCTCAACTTTTATCAGCAGCCGGAGCTTTATACCGATCCGTCCTTTGTTCAACTATCGTTCATTTCCACGACGTGCATGCTCTTGTTCATGCTCTTATTCTTATGGTTTATGCGCAAGCTCCTGAACAATATATATGAAGACAGTCTTTTTTCGTATGAGAACGTGTCGATTGTTTTCAAATTAGGGCTGACGATCATCGTTGCGGGGTCGGCCTTTACGTATACCGACGGCCTTCTGTTATCGAAGGCGCTTGCGGCCTTAACGGTTTCCAATGCGCAAATTTCGCTTTCCAACCTGTCCTATGTCGATACGATAACCGGCGGGATCGTGCTCCTGTTGATCTCTTGGGCTTTAAAAATAGCGGTACATGCAGTGGAGGAAAATAGCAAAACAATTTAACTGCGAAGTAGGCGATAAAATGATAAGAATCAAACTGGATGTCGTGATGGCGGAGCGTAAAATGTCGTTAAACCGGCTCTCCGAACTGGTCGGCATCACGCCGGCCAATTTGTCGATCTTAAAAAACGAAAACGGAAAAGCCATTCGCTTTACGACACTGGATGCGTTGTGCAAAGCTTTAAACTGCCAGCCCGGCGATTTAATGGAATATATCGACGAGAACGAAAATCAAGACTAGCGCTAATAGAACAAAAGGAACCCTTATGCGGGGTTCCTTTTGTTTGAATAATAAACTGCTACGCCATGATTCGTTCCATAGACTGCAACCATGGGGTCCGCCACCCGCCGTGCGGCACCGCAATCGCAACGCGCGCGCCCGGAGAGGTGAGTGGTGGCTGCGTTGCTTCCGACCATCGCCCCCCCCACTCTATCGCAAATCCCGCAGCAGCCGCAAATTGCCCAGCGTCAGCACACTCTTCCACGCTTCTTTCGCTAGCGGCCAAACGTCCTCGTACTGCCCCCAAGCCCACGCCGGCTCCCAGGCCCCCTCCTCCGTCTGCCCCCGGACGATGAACTCCAGATTGGCCGGTATGATATCCTTGTACCGCTCGTAGTATGGAGACTGCCGCGTTGTCGCCACTTGCACCGGCTGCAGCCCGTACCCGCTCCACTGTGCCGGATCGACCGTGACACAACGGCCGATCATCGTATCGAGCCGGTCCGCGATCCGCGCCCGCTGCTCGCCGGTAAGCCGCTCGGACAAGCGCAGGTAACACAACAGCTCATGGAATTCGTCCAGCGACGATTCCGAACACAGCTTACCGACGGCAAGCTCTGTCAGCTTGTCCGCCCAGCCTTCCGCCTCCGCTAATTCCCGGAACTGAATAAAGTAGCCCGCGATTTCCGCGCTCGGATTGCCCCAGTACGGATTCGCCTTGCTGTAATCCCACCACGGGGCCCGAGGGGACTGCTCGACCTCCGGCGGCACCTTGTCCCAGCCCGAAATCGCAGGGTCGTACGTTTCCGCGAAGTAACGCAGCGCTTTTCCGGTCATCTCCCTGCCAGCCTCCCGGGGAAGAAGGGACAGCGTTTGCAGCGCTACGGTCGTGGCGATTGCCGAGGACGCCTCGCAGCGAATATCCGGCTCCAGTCCATGCCCGAAGCCGCCGTCTTCGTTCTGGTAAGGCTCTAGCGCCCTGACTACGCCCTCCGCGCGTCCCCCCTCGAACTCATACCAATACATCGCCTTTTCCAGCGGTCGCGCTTTCGTTTGCAGGTAGTGCTTGGCCCGTTCTTCCGCCGCTGCAGCGGCTCTATTGAATTCCATCGCTCACACGCCTCCTTGATGTTCGATTTCCGTATACCAGTGTAACCGGCGTTAAGCAGCATGTATTGAACAAATCGGACATTAGTGGATGTGAACGATCCGCTACGTACATGGCGGCCGGACTACCTGCTAGGACATCATCAACGAGGAAGGAAGCTCGCCGTAAAAGCGCTTGAAGTCGCGAATAAAATGGGCTTGATCGCAGTATCCGTAAGCCCCGGCAATTTCCTGCCAAGAAAGCCTGGGATTCCTTTCCGCATCGCGAAGTATATTTTGAAACCGGACAATGCCGCAAAATGTTTTCGGCCCCAGCCCGATCCGGCCGTCGAACAGCCGCTGCAGTTGCCTTGCGCTAACATTCCCCGACCGGGCCAACTGCTGGACGTTGACCGCCCCCCTGGCCGCAAAAATACGCACCATCGCTTCATGCAGCGCTGGCGGCGCTTCGGCCCTGCCGCTATCCGCAGCCGCCAGCAGGCGGAGCAGCGCCGTTTCGACACAGACGATCCGTTCCGCCGACCCTACGGCAAGCCTCAGCTTCTCCCCGAGCTCCGCGACCGCTTTTCCCCATACGTCCGTGCCCCGAAACAGCGCATTTTTAAACTCGCCGAGCGGCACTCCTATAAAAGGATACGCTCCCCCCGGAAAAAACCGCACCGCAAACGTTTCCGATGCGCCTTCGCGCTTCGGCCCCGGGCTGAAGGGAAGCTCGAACGCCCCGCAATAACGGATAGAAACGTCTCCCCCGCCCGCGGCTTCCCATTCAAAAATCAAATCCGTACAGCCGTCCGGAACGACGGTGACCGCAGGTTCGTTTCGCATTCCCGCTCCAGCCGTCCAGGAGCTCCAATAGCACGATACATACGCCTTAAGCGCGGAGCATGGCTTGTGTTCCGCGTAATGATCCGGGGTTCGCGCCCCCTGCGTCGGTTCGAACATCAGGTAAGATTCCACATCGTCCGGCTCCTTCCATCTTCGTGCTGATACGAATAGTCTACCACACCGATCCTTTGGACGCCTTGGCAGCATGCGAACGGCCGCTGTCGGCTTTTGGCGGCAGTTGTCATCTCCCCCGGATAGGTTTACAATTAAATTTATCACTTGAAGCAACATTCACTTCTTTTCGCTAAAGGAGCCTGAACCGATGAAATACCGTTTTTCCGATACAACCAAAGCTTTCGAATCGTCGGCCGTGCGCGAGATCCTGAAATTGACCCAGGGCCGTTCGATCATTTCGCTCGCCGGCGGCTTGCCGAACGAACAGTTTTTTCCGGTAGAAGCGGTCAACGAAGCGTTCGATCGCGTGTTCAAGCAGGGCAAGGGCGTACTGCAGTACGGCTTAACCGAGGGCTACACGCCGCTGCGCGAAAACATCTCGAAGCATCTGGAACGCAAAGGCATCCTCGCCGGTGTCGACAACATGCTGCTGACGACGGGGTCACAGCAAGCGATCGACCTGCTCACCCGCGTCTATATCGACCCGGGCGACGTCATTCTCGTCGAGCGTCCGACTTACCTTGCCGCCATTCAAGTGTTCCAATCCCGCCAGGCGAAACTCATCTCCGTCGACTGCGACGCGGACGGCATGATTCCCGAAGATCTGGAGCGTAAAATCAAGCAGCACCATCCGAAGCTCGTTTACGTCATCCCGACCTTCTCCAACCCGACGGGGAAATCGTGGAGCTTGGAGCGACGCCAAAGCACGCTGAACTTGTGTAAAAGTAACGATGTGCTGATTTTGGAAGACGACCCGTACGGCGAGCTGCGCTTCGGCGGCGGTGAGCCGATGCCGTCGATTTTTTCGTTGGAGCAGGAAGCCAGCGTAGGCACGGTTGTCTACACCAGCACGTTCTCGAAAATCGTTGCTCCGGCACTGCGCACGGGCTGGGTCGTCGGCGACGAGCAGGTGATCCGTCACATGACCCGCGCCAAGCAAGCGGCCGATTTGCACTCCAGCACGATGGACCAGCAGGCGCTGCATCAGTTGTTCGAGCATTTCGATCTGTACGGCCATATCGATCAGATCCGAACAGCTTACGAGACGCGGATGCGGCAGATGATCGACCTGATGAAAGCGAAAAACTGGGACGGCGTGCAGTGGATCGAGCCGAAAGGCGGCATGTTCGTCTGGGTGGAAATGCCGGAGCATATCAACACGCAGGAACTGCTTAAGCTGGCTGTCGAAGAAGGCGTTGCTTTCGTCCCGGGCATCAGCTTCTTCGCGAACGAGCCGCAGACGAACACGATGCGGCTGAACTTCACCCATACGGACACCGAGGACATGGTCCGTGCATTCGACCGGTTGGACCGTGCTCTGCAGCGCATGCAGCAGACTACGGCGCGTTGAGCGAACGAAGGGTAAATACTATTAAATAAATATAGGCGATAGCCTTCCCCGGTATTCCGGGGGGCTATCGCCTATTTCGTTATATCAACGTCACATTATCGCGGCTGCGAGCCGGGCTTTTGCGTTTCTCGATCAAGCGATTGATCGCGTCCACGTACGCGCGGGCGCTCGCTTCGAGGATGTCCGTGCTAACGCCGCGGCCGAGCACGGCGTAATCGCCCTGCTTCAGCACCACGTGCACTTCGCCAAGCGCATCCTTACCGTGCGTAACCGATTGGATCGAATAGTCGTCGAGCTCGACTTCTTCCTTGGTCGCCTTGTCGATCGCTTTGTAGATCGCATCGACGGAGCCGTTGCCGACGGCCGCTTCTTCCAGGTAGCCGCCATCGAGCAGCTTGATCCGCACGGTTGCCGTCGGAGTCGATTGATTGCCGTACGAGACTTGAATCGTCTCCAGCGAGAACACCTCGGGCGTCTCGATCAGCTTCTCTTCGAGCAGCGCGACGATGTCTTCGTCCGTGACGTTCTTCTTCTTGTCAGCCAAGTCTTTGAACTTGGCGAACGCAGCATTCACATGCTCGTCGTCGAGGTTGTAGCCGAGGTCAACGAGCTTCTCGCGGAACGCATGGCGTCCGGAATGCTTGCCGAGCACCAGCTTGCTCTCCTTGAGCCCGATCGTCTCAGGCGACATAATCTCGTACGTCGTCTTTTCCTTCAACATGCCGTCCTGATGGATACCGGATTCGTGTGCAAACGCATTGGCGCCGACAATCGCCTTATTGCCCGGCACGACCATACCGGTCAGCTTGCTGACCAAGCGGCTCGTACGGGCAATCTCGGACAGCGTGAGCGTCGTCTTCGCTTGGAAAAACTCCTGACGCGTCTCAAGCGCCATCGCCACTTCCTCGATCGACGTATTGCCCGCGCGTTCGCCGATGCCGTTGATCGTCCCTTCGATCTGATCCGCTCCGTTCAGAATCGCCGCCAGCGCATTCGCCGTCGCCATGCCCAAGTCGTCGTGACAGTGCGCGCTGAGCTGAATTTTCTCGATGCCCGGCACGTTCTCTTTCAACGTCTTGAAAATGTTTCCGTATTCATAAGGCGTCATGTAGCCGACCGTATCCGGGATATTCACAACCGTTGCCCCGGCTCGGATCGCCATCTCCGTCACTTCGCACAGAAAATCGAGCTCGGTGCGGCCGGCATCTTCCGGCGAAAATTCGATTTTGCTGAAATATTTCTTCGCGTAACGGATCGCCGCTTCTGCCGTTTCGAGCACTTGATGCTTTTCCATCCGCAGCTTGTGCTGGCGGTGAATCGGCGAGGTAGCGAGGAACAAATGCAGACACGGGTCCTGCGCATCCTTCAGCGCTTCGCGGGCCGCCTCGATGTCCTGTTCGCGGGAACGCGACAGGGCGATAACCGAGGCATTTTTCACGGCACGGGCTACGGCGCTGACGCCCGCCAAGTCTCCGGGAGAGGCCGCCGGGAAGCCGGCTTCCATCCGGTCGACGCCGAGCTTCTCAAGCTGCAGCGCAATCTCAACTTTTTCCTGCATGTTCAGGTTGACACCCGGCGACTGTTCGCCGTCACGAAGCGTCGTATCGAAAATATAAATTTTTCTCATGGGTCTTGGCTGCGCCTCCTTTGGAATTGACTTGCATTTAAAACAGAAAAAGGTGCGACCTGAAACGGACAGGGATCGGATCTCTTGTTGTCCATTTCCCTGCGCCGCTTCAAGCCGACCTTATGCCGTTTCTCCGTTATAGGTTGAAATCGTCTGCCGAATTACTTCTTGATCCAGTGCATCAATTCGCGCAGTTGGGAACCGACTTGCTCGATCGGATGCTCGGCTTCCAGACGGCGGGTAGCTGTCAGGAACGCACGGCCCGATTGGTTCTCCAAAATGAAGTCGCGGGCGAATTTGCCTTGTTGGATGTCGGACAGGACGCGTTTCATTTCTTTCTTCGTTTCTTCCGTAATGATGCGAGGACCTGTGACATAGTCACCATACTCCGCTGTGTTGGAGATGGAATGTCTCATCGTCGCAAGACCGCCTTCGTACATCAGGTCAACGATCAGCTTCAGCTCGTGCAAGCACTCGAAGTAAGCCATTTCCGGCGCGTAGCCTGCTTCCACCAACGTTTCGAAGCCTGCTTTAACAAGCGCGGAAGCGCCGCCGCACAGAACGGCTTGCTCGCCGAACAGGTCGGTTTCGGTTTCTTCGCGGAACGAGGTTTCGATAACGCCCGCGCGGGTGCAGCCGATCCCTTTGGCATACGCCAAGCCGATAGCTTTCGCTTGACCGCTTGCATCTTGCTCAACCGCAATCAGGCCGGGAACCCCGAAGCCTTCGACATACACGCGGCGAACCATGTGGCCCGGCGATTTCGGAGCGACGAGGAATACGTCTTTGTCCGCGGACGGTTGAATTTGGCCGAAATGAACGTTGAAGCCGTGGGAGAACATGATAGCTGCGCCATGCTTCAGGTTCGGTTCGATTTCGTTTTTGTATACGCTCGCTTGGGTTTCGTCAGGCATCAGAAGCTGTACGACGTCGGCAAGCTTAGTCGCTTCCGCTACGGAGTAAACTTCGAATCCGTCGTTTTTCGCTTGCTCGAAGGAACGGCCTTGACGAAGTCCGATGATGACTTTCAAGCCGCTGTCGCGCAGGTTTTGCGCTTGGGCGTGGCCTTGGCTGCCGTAGCCGATGATGGCGATCGTTTTCCCTCTCAATACGTTCAAATCAGCGTCTTTTTCATAGTACATCGTAACTGCCATGGATAATAGCTCCTCCTTTGAATTAAAACCCTGTGAACGGGTGCTCGAACGGACGACGGGGGACAGGAAGCTCGGACAGTCGGGCGGGTTGGCCCTGTCATCCGCATGAGCCCCCGCTCACAGGATCGTCTTGATATTAGTGGCAAAGCGAAAAATGAATTATTTGTTCATACCGCGAATCATGGCCGTTACCCCGGTACGGGACAGCTCCTTGATGCCGTAAGGCTTAAGCAGCTCGGTCATGGCTTCGATTTTCTCGGAATCCCCAACCACCTGCACGATCAGCGAGCTCGGGCCGATATCGACGATAGCCGCGCGGAACGTCTCGACGACGCCGAGAATTTCCGGCCGCATGCTTGGTTCGGCGTTTACTTTGATCAGCGCCAGCTCGCGCGCCACCATCGGATGAGCGCTCAGGTCGACGACTTTGATCACATCGATCAGCTTATAGAGCTGCTTGGAAATTTGCTCCAGCGTCTTGTCGTCTCCCGTCGTGACGATAACCATGCGGGAGAGCCCTTTTTCCTCGGACTCGCCCACCGTAATGCTCTCGATATTGAAGCCCCGGCGGCCGAACAGGCCGGATACGCGCTGCAGCACACCGGGCTGGTTGTTCACTAGAACGGATATGGTGTGTTTGCGTGTCATTCCGAATCCCCCATTAACATTTGGTCTATCGTCGAGCCCTGCGTTACCATCGGGAACACGTTCTCGTGCTTCCGGACGACGAATTCGACGAGCACAGGACCCGGGGTATCAAGCGCTTCCTGCCAAGCGCGGCGGGCTTCGTCTTTGTTCGTTGCACGAAGACCCTTCACGCCGTAAGCTTCCGCCAGCTTCACGAAATCCGGGCTGCCTGCCAGGTCGATGTGGCTGTACCGGTTGTCGTAAATGATCTCCTGCCACTGGCGCACCATGCCGAGCACCTGGTTGTTGATGACGACGATTTTGACCGGAATTTGGTGAATCGCGCAAACCGCCAGCTCCTGGGAGCACATCTGCATGCCGCCGTCACCGTTGATCGAGACGACCAGCCGGTCCGGGTGCGCCTTCTGCGCGCCGATCGCCGACGGGAATCCGAAGCCCATCGTGCCGAGGCCGCCCGAGGTGATCCAGGAACGCGGATGATTGAATTTGTAATACTGCGCCGCCCACATCTGATGCTGGCCGACGTCCGTCGTCACAATCGCTTCGCCCTTGGTCGTCTCGTGGATCATCTCGATAACGTACTGCGGCTTCAGCTCCGTATCGGAATCTTTGTAACGCAGCGGGAAATTCCGCTTCGTCTCCTTCACCCATTCGATCCATTTCTCGGATCGGGACGGCTTCGCCTTCAGGTTGGCAAGCTGCAGCGCGGCCTTCACATCGCCGACGACCGGGATGGCCGTTTCGACGATTTTGCCGATTTCCGCCGGATCTACGTCGATGTGGACGATTTTTTTCGCCTTCGGCGCAAAGCCGTCCACCTTCATCGTAACGCGGTCGTCGAACCGGGCGCCGATGCCGATCAGCAGATCGCAGTTTTGCAGCGCGTTGTTGGCAGTGTAGGTCCCGTGCATCCCCGGCATGCCGAGCCACAGCTCGTGCGCGCTCGGGAAGCCGCCCAAGCCAAGCAGTGTCGTGGCGACCGGAATCTGCGTTTTGTTGACGAACTCAAGCAGCTGCTCTGCCGCATCCGCGTAGACAACGCCGCCGCCTGCAATGATCACCGGACGCTCGCTCTCGGCGATCGCCTCCAGCATCTTGTCGACTTGGAGCTTGTTCGGCTGCACCGTCGGATTGTAGCCGCGGATGTCCACCTTCTCCGGATAGAAGAACGGCGCCGTATCGTTCGAGACGTCCTTCGGAATATCGATCAGTACCGGGCCTCTGCGGCCGGTCGAAGCGATGTGGAACGCTTCTTTGATAATGCGCGGCAAATCTTTCACGTCGCGCACCAAGTAGCTGTGCTTCGTAATCGGCATCGTGATGCCGGTAATGTCCGCCTCTTGGAACGCGTCCGTACCGATGACCGATGTCGCAACGTTGCCCGTGATGACCACGAGCGGCACCGAATCCATGTAAGCCGTCGCAATCCCGGTAACGAGGTTCGTTGCCCCCGGACCCGAGGTGGCGATACAGACGCCTACCTTGCCGGTCGAACGGGCGTACCCGTCGGCCGCGTGAATCGCGCCTTGCTCATGCCGTGTCAGCAAATGGTTGAAATCCGGATTGCCGTGCATGGCATCGTAAATATATAACACCGCTCCGCCGGGATAACCGAAGACGCAATCCACGTCCTCCAGCAGCAGGCTGCGAAGCAGCATTTCCGAACCGGTAATGACGTCCGGCTTCAGCAGCTCTTCGCGAAGCTGTTCCTTTGACTTTTGTGTGGTTTGGACGATCATGAATATTGGCCTCCTCTCAGATAATCCGACAAACGACTAAAAAACCCCTCTCATCCCCAAACGCAGCTTGTGCGTCTGACGGGACGAAAGGGGTTAATCTTCCGTGGTACCACCCAGAATTTGTTAGATGCCTCGCGGCAAATAACCTTAGCAGGTAATGCGCGCCGCAGTAATCCTCATCGGCTAGCACGATGACGACCCGTGAATTCGCGTCTCTTACCTTCGGCACAGTAACGTGTGCCAATCCGATTTTCCCTAGTAACATTGTCGCTTTCAAGCGGTAAAGCCTGATGCTATGCGACAAGCTTTCAGGAAAACAGCTCCGAGGTGAGCTCGTACATAAGGGGTTACGGCATTGGTTTCAGCATCTCCACTGCTCTCTGAACATAAGAGCCCTTATAACTTCGTCCTCTTCATAGCCGATATATCTGATGTGTTTTTTTGTATTATATGCCGAATCGTTTTTTTAGTCAAGCATCATTCCAGTCGAAAAAACGGACGCGTAAGCACCCTTGATCCGGGCCCTCCCGCCCAAGTTGGAGACGGCGTTTGCGGTTTCTTTACACGAAGCCGGACCTGAGACCCTTTCGAAAAGCCCGCTTGCAGGCTTTCCCTCCTCGTAGTTGCCGATTTCCGTCGCATCAAATAAAGATTTTGTGAATGCCTCTCATTGGTTTCACAAACAATTCTTGCCGGCTTGACGAAGTAATAACAAACTTTGGTTATGTTAAAGAGGAGCCCCGCGACCAAGTAATGCAGGATGGCCGACCGAAAATTGGATACACTGAAACTTTTACCAAAGTGAACTCGTCTTCAATCTTGCGGCTTCGGGCCAATACTAGCCATGATGTAGAAAAGTTTACCGTAATGGGTCAAAACGGGGGAGCCGTACGCCGAAGTATATAAAAGACCGAAAAGGCAAAAAAAGCGCAACTAAGAAAAAGGAGTGATTTCATGCGAGACTTGCTGCAATCCGCCGTCCTGTCCATCACCTTGATCTCCGGCGCCCTTGCAACCGCTGCAGCCGCTCCTTTTGCCATGGGTTCCGAACTGATGGCAACCAGCATGGGACAAGCCATAAGCCAAGCTTCCACCGCATCCGGCCCGCTGCTAGGCGGCGAAACGGTGTCGCCGGCCCCGCCGACAGCCCTCTCCGGCTCCGCTCCGCAAACGAAGCCGCCGCAAGACGGGGCCGCCGGGAGCGCTCAGCCCCAAACCGACGGAAATCCGGTGCTGACCTTTCCCGTCATCAGCGATATCCACGTTCAATCATGGGAAGATGCGTCTCACGAGAAGCTGATTCGCGTATTGAACGACCTGAACGAAATTAATCCGTCGGCCGACACGCTCGTGATAAACGGGGATTTAACCGAAGGGATGCCCGAGGACTACGCCAAGCTAAAGGAGCTCATGCAAAACGCGCCGCATCCGGAGAGCGTCTTGTACAATATCGGCAACCACGAGTTTTACAAAGCCTGGTACAGCAGCCGTACCCGTTGGAACCCGGACGGCTTCCCGAACGGAGAAACGGAGCAGGAGTCGATTTCCCGGTTTCTCGCGTTCTCCGGAGAGAACAAAGTCTACTATGAGAAAACCATCAAGGGCTACCACTTTATCTTCCTTGGCTCGGAGCGGTACCGGCAATCCGACCAAGCTTATGCGGAGGACGCTTATTTGTCGCCCGAGCAGTTGGAATGGCTGAAGCAGACGCTGAAAAAAGACGCCGGCTCGAACAAGCCGGTCTTCGTCTTCCTGCACCAGCCGCTGCCTGCCACGGTATCGGGAACGCATTTTTGCTGCACGAACAGCCGAGCCGTCATTCAGTACGAGGAACTGAAGGCGATTTTGTCGCAGTATCCGCAGGTCATCTATTTCAGCAGCCATTCGCACTGGGAGCTGAATCAGCCGGATACGCTGGTACGGGACGGCTTCACGATGGTCAACACCGCCTCGGTGTCCGAAACGTGGACGAGCGACGGCAAAGGCGCGGAAAAGCTGAAGGGCAAGGATGAGAGCGAAGGGCTGTACGTCGAGGTGTATCCGGACCGGGTCCGGATCAAGGGCAGGGATTTTTACCGGAAGCAGTGGATTCCGGAAGCGCAGTTCACCGTGCCGGCAGCTCAGAAAAAGTAAGAGGCAGCCGGCAGGCTATATTTTTTAAGGTCCGGTGAATAAGAGCAAGCCGCTCGGCGGCTTCTTATTCACCGGACCTTTTTTCGCGAAACGTCCAGTAATAATTAAACAAAAAGTTCGATAGTGGCACGGCAACGACAACGAGACATTGGCCGACGGCATAGTGCCAGTGCAGCCGGTCCACGGCCAAATACATGAGGCCGGTATTGAGCAGCAGGCCCGCGACGGACACGACCGTATATTTGGCAAGCGGCTTCCAGCCCGATGCGGAAGCCTGAAACGTCCAGCGCCGATTCAGCGCATACGATACCAGCAGCACAAGCACGAACCCGAGCGCCGAAGCCGGCACCGGATGCAGCTTCGCCGCTTCGACGAGCACGAACAGCGCCGCAAAATGAAGCGCCGTCCCGAGTAGTCCGACGATGCCGTACCGAAAGAGCAGCCGCAGCGTCATGATACCTCGCCCACCCGACAGCTTTCCTCGCCGGCCGCGGCGGACGCTTCGCTGAAGATGCGCTGGCTGACCAAATATCGCGGCCTCCCCTTCACCTCGTTGTAAATCGAGGCGATATACTCGCCGATGATGCCGAGCGAAATCATAATGACACTGCCGATGACGAGCAGCAGCAGGATGACCGTCGTGAAGCCAGTCACCGCGTTGCCGACGATTTTTTGATACAGCGTCTGCACCCCAAGCACGGCGGCACCGAGCAGGAATACGATCCCGAACAAGCTGACAAACCGCAGCGGAATGGAAGAAAATGCAACCACGGCATTCACCGCCAGCTTCATGAGGCCGAGAAAGCTCCATTGGCTGTGACCGTCCGCCCGCTCCGGCACCTCGAACGAAATCTGCGCCCGGTTGAAGCCGAGCCATGCCGTCATCCCCCGGAAAAACGTGTTCCGCTCCGGCATTTCCCGCCATGCCTGCACGACCTTCCGGTCCAGCAGCTTGAAATCCGACGCGCCGCGCAGATCGAAGCCGGACAGCCGGTTGAGGATGCTGTAGAACAGCGCGGAGCCGACCGTTTTATCCAGCGACTCCTTGCCCCGGTCCTGCTTGACGCATTCTACGATCTCCTTGCCTTCCTCGCGCCACAGCCGGATCATCTCCGGAAGCAGCGCCGGCGGGTGCTGCAGGTCGGAGTCCATAATAATGACCGCCCGTCCCAACGCATGCTCCAGCCCGGCGCAGAGCGCCAGCTCCTTGCCGAAATTGCGGCTCAGCCGCAGCGCGGTAAGCCGGGGCGAACGCTGCCCGGACAAAATCAGCTGTTCCCATGTGCCGTCCCGCGAACCGTCGTCGATGACGATAATCTCGTAAGAGGCCGTCAGCCGCTTCAGTTCCTCTTCAATATGCTGCAGCGAGCGGTAAATATGAATTTCCTCGTTATAAACCGGTATAATGACGGTAATCTCGGGCTCCGCGCGTTCCACGTTTCCCCGCCTCCCTCTTGCTAACGAATGACCTTGTACAATCTCCATTTGTCCCCGAATTCCTTATACAGCTCCGTCCATTCCGTGCCCTTCTCGTAGAAATCTTTATACGTCCGCTCCTCGGCACTAAGCGCCGAGCTCTTGTCCGGCTTCGCCGTAAGAATAAAATCGACGCCCCGGCCGACCGGATCTTTCAGCGAAGGAGTAAATTCGAAATCGCTGGTAATCAAAAATTGATCAGGATGCCTGCTGTTCAGAATGACCGAGTAAGCGGAATACGAATCCATCAAAATGTTGTAGCCGCTCAGCTCCGTATCCAAATAATGGGCAATCTCCTTCTCCACCTGCTGGGAAGCCGCATACTGCTGTGCATGCAAAAACTTGTTTTCGTCCGGGGCGATCTGCGGATTCGTCCATGCGTATCCCAGCACGACACAGGCTCCGAGCATCCCGGCCAGCACGATCCCGTAATTGACGAAGGACCGTTTCACCCGGGCGAGCTCGTACGGCAACCAAGCCACGGTGATCGGAAACACGTACATGAAGTAACGGAACCAGCCGTAGGACGTTCCTTTCATGAGCATGAGGAACTGCAGCGCAACGATCGAGACGAACAGCATCAACAGCACCAGCATGTCCCACAGAAACCAGCGCCGGTTCCAAAGCCGCAGCAGCACCACGGCCGCCAGCGGAAGCGAGAAATAGGCCGTTTTCTTGGCCACAAACACCAGACCGAGCAGCGGGTTGCCCATCATGTCCACAAAGGTCTGCTCGGTCGCCAGCCCTTGCGCCTGAGCTACGTTCGAGTACTCGGAACGCAGGAAATAAAGCGCGTCTCCCATGATGCTGTAGTTGAACCAAAGCCACAGCAGCCCGGAAAAGACGACCGGCGCCATGACCATCGACCACGTCCCCTCGATATGGAACAGCTTGTGCAGTATTCCGTACTGCCGCTTCGGCAGGTCGATCCGGGGATCCGTTGGCGGTATCCGCAGAACGATCAGGATGATGGCCAGAGCGACCGCCGCTCCCAGGGGCACCGCTTCGTATCGGGTCCAAAAAGCGAGCGCCAGCGCAAAGCTTACTTTGATCAGGCTGCCGACGCGCCGCCCGTAAATCCAATGCGTCAGATGGACAACCGCGTACATGATGAAAAAAATAAACGGCGCATCACTAAGTCCGTTCGCGCCGAACAAGAACATGAACGGGTTGCAGCTGAAGCTCAGGCTCAGCAGCACGGCGAACGTGCGCGACAGCCCGAAATCGACCGCCGCCCGCGCCAGCAGCACCGCCGTCATCCCGGCGAACACGCTGCTCATGAGCACGCCGGCCAGCGCCGACGAAGCGAGCTCCGGCAGCCAATGATACGGCAGCAGAAACAGCAGCTCGACGAGGCTGGGCAGCGGGTTCCACACGAAGCCGATGGCGGCAAGGTGCGGGTCCCGGCTGTAGAGTACATAGAAGGCGTTAGCCACCCGGCTCATCGCATCCGAATGCACGTAACCGATGACGTGACTCACATAGTAACCTGCGGCGAATTCCAGCGAGAAAATGAACAAAAACAAGCCCCAATAGACGCTTTTCGGCAAGCGGACCTCCATCGTCAGCCACCTCCCTGCGACACGCCGCCGCCCGGGGCAGCCGGATGGTTTTGCTTCGCCAGACCGTGCGTCGTTTTTTCCCAATAAAACGGCTTCGTAATCAGCTGCCAAGCCGCTTTAACGGCTGCAATGCTCATCAGCACCCAATAGATCGGAGTCAACAGCGCGTATTTGACGAGTCCGTAGGAGAACGTGCGGTCTCCGCGCTTCTCAAGATCGTGAATGATCCAGTACACTCCCGCAACGTTGCTGAAGACGAACAGGAAATTGCCGATCAGAAACTCCGCCGCCGCCAAATAATAAATAATGCCGGGGAAAAATTGCGGAATCCAGGCGAGTTTCCAGCCATACCACAGCACCAGCATAATCCAGTAAAACGGATTAAGCAGCGGCAGCATCGGAGTGGCGAGCACCATCACCTGAAAGCCCAAAAATCCTTTCGGCCCGAGCTCCCGCCACAGCCGTACCGGGTTGCGCATATGGACAAGCCACGTCTGCATATATCCCTTGATCCAGCGGGAACGCTGCCGGATCCAGTTGCCGACGCGGCTGTTGGCCTCTTCCCACGTCCGGGAATCGACGATCGCCGTGCTGTAGCCCGATTTGTACAGCCGGATGCCAAGGTCCGCGTCCTCCGTCACGTTGTACGGGTCCCAGGCGTTGATCTCTTTGAGCACCGACATTTTAAAATGGTTCGACGTCCCGCCAAGTGGAATCGGAATATTAAGCTGCATCACGCCGGGCAGCAGCAGCTCGAACCACATGCTGTATTCGTGCGTAAACCAGCGGGTCAGCAGATTCTGATCGCTGTTGAAATAATTGAGCTTGGCTTGAATGCATGCCGTATTCTCCGGGCTTCTCATGAAAGCGGCGTGCACCTTTTTGAGCTGATCAGGATCTGGCCGATCCTCGGCATCGTAGATGACGACATACTCGCCACGCGCGCGGATCAACCCGTAGTTGCAGGCTTTAGGCTTCGTCTTCGGCAAGCTGTGCGGCACCACGATCGTCGTGTAATACGGCGGCAGCTTCATGCCCTGCAAAATCTCCTGCGCCTCGATATCGTCCTGCTCGATCAGGAGCCGCACATCCAGCTTCGCCTTCGGGTAATCGAGCTGCTCGATATTGTGCAGCAGGTGCGGGATGACCTCGCTCTCCTTGTACATCGGAACGAGAATCGTGTAGACGGGCAGTGTCCGCTCGTCGATGGCATCAATCTCTTCCTGCTTGAAGCGGATTTGCGCAAAATCGCGGGTTCCGTACATAATGATCATGAATTTGAACAGCGTCATTGCAAAATAAAACAGCTGTACGGCTATGTTGATGACGATCAGCGTATGCAGCCAATCGAGCCCCAAGCTGAGCAGGACAAGGAACGTGCAGATGCCGATGACCGTCAGCTGCGGCTTCGTAAACGTGATGTGTGCGGAGTTTTGCGGCTGCTCGTTCGCCAGCTTCTGGGTGCTCTCACGCAGCAGCTCGGACTGGTACGCTTCCTTCCAGAAATATTCCATTTCTTCTCTTGTCGCCAGTACCTGCTGCACCGGCATGCCTAGCATGTTCTCAATTGCAACGACCGCTTCGTCCGTCAGCGGATGGCCGACGGCTACCAAATAGCGGTTCGCGTCTTGGTGAATGACGACGGCATCGTACTGTCGGGCCATCGCCTCTGGCAGCTTGTTCACTTCCTCGAACATATATTCCGAGCCGATTCGTCCGAGATTGTATTGCGTAGCGATGTGACGGTACAGCTTCTCCGGCTCGATGAAGCGCATCGACATCAAAATATCGCCGAGCAGCCCGCCGCTCTTGCGTTGAAACTCGAGCGCCCTGTCCAGCTGTTCTTTCGTAATGGCGCCGGTTTCGACCAGCATGTCGCCAAGTCGCCCCTTGTTTCCTTGCTGATGCAGAATAGGCGCAATGGTCTCCCGCGGAGTGAAGCCGAGCTCCACGAGAATATCGCCCAAGCGACCGCCGAACTTCCGCTGCCGCTCCATCGCCGTTTCGAGCTGCTCGGGGGTCAACAGCCCCTCGGCTACCAGCCGGTCGCCAAGACGCAGTCTGGGCTTGTCCACGGGTTCATCGTCCAGCTTCGGCTCGAAGCCGGGCCGTTCCATAAGCTCCATCTTCGCTGCAATAAGCTGCTGCACCGTACGATCCTTGCTCTCGATCTGAGCCTTCAGCTCCTGCGCCCGTGCTTGCAGCTCGCCGATCCGCTCCTGCCTCCGGCTGCGCTCCCGAATCAGCTGTTCTTCCTTTTCCCGGACCTGTGCTTCCAGCTCGTCGACGAACCGGTCGGTCACGCTCTTGCGGAGCCCAAACAGCGTGCGCCCGAACGGCTTTCTCTTTACCCGTTTCTTTGAATCCATTTCCTCAGACCCGCTTCCATTCGCTCCAATTCGGTCAATCCCTGCTCTAAGTCGGCGATTTCGTCCAATAGCTCCGTTTCCGTCCGTTCATATGCTGCGCTTTCCTCTTGCTGCCGTTCCTCTAGAAGCTTCAGCTCCGCTTCAAGCGAGGAGACGTACCGGTGTACCTGATCGGCGTTATAACCGAACAAAGCCTTGTCTACTCTCACGAATCTCTCCCCTTATGCATGACATTCCGTAATAATCTCGATCAGATCAAGCGGGTCCAGCGCTTTCAGCCTGGCGCTATCTTCCTCTCCGAGCACAATGCTTCTTCCGACGGCTGCCGGCAGCTCCCGGTCGTTTTGGAACAGACGGCACCTGCCGTGCAGAACGGTCCATGAGACGATACGCCGCACATCGGCAGACGGGGCGGTGACGAGCTCCTCTCCCGCTTCCAGATGAATGCGGCGCGTCGTTACCGCGGTCCCGTCCGGGAAAGCGGAGCTATCCACCGTCCGCTCGGAGGACGCCTTTTTATCGCTGTTCCTCTCCCGCCCCATGCGATCGAGCGCTTCCTTCAAGCGAGAGCTGCTTTCCTTATGCGTCACCAAAATGCCCTCGGGGCTTGCCGCGACGACGACATCGGATAAGCCAAGTACAATCGCCGGCACCTCAAGCTCGTTCACTACGTGAACGTTGTCACATTCCTCCCCAATATATCCGGGACCGATCAGAGGCCGATTCATTTCCTCCGTAAGCGCGCACCACGTGCCGAGGTCCTTCCACGGTCCTTCGTATGCAAGCGCCGCAATCCGCTCCTCCCGTTCCACGACGGCATAGTCGAAGCTTCGGCTCTCGATGCGGTCATACGCCAGAAGCAGCTCCTCATACGCTTCCGGAAGCCCCACAGCTTTCAGCCGGTCCAATAAATACCCCGCGCGGAAACAGAACACGCCGCAGTTCCAAAGCGCGCCTTGTTCGATATAACGAACGGCGTCCGACTTCGAAGGCTTCTCGTGAAAAGCGCGGATCGCCAACACAGCATTGGCTCCGCCGTCCCCCTCCGGGACCATATATCCGTATTTCTGCGACGGAAAATCAGGCCGGACACCCATCAAAGCCAGGTTTGCTCCGGAGCTTGTCAACGTCTCGGGCAGTTGCAGCAGCCTGTCGTAGAACGAATCCTCCGTCCGTCCGTCTACAGGCATAACGATGACCGGCTCGTCGCGGGATACGCCGCGATGCGAGCACAGGTAAGCAACCGAAAGCAAGATGGCCGCAAACGTATCGCGCTTCTCCGGCTCCAGCACCAGATCCGCTTCGCATCCGAGCTGCTTCAGAATCGTCTCCCGCTGGTTGGCGGAAGTGGCGATAACGGCCGATTGGTGAAGCCCTCTGCTGCCGAGCCTCTTCCATACCTGCTGCAGCATGGAGACTGGGCGCCCCGTTTCGTCATGAAACAATCGTATGAATTGCTTGGAGCGCCGCTCCGTCGACAGCGGCCACAGCCTCGTTCCCGAACCTCCGGACAGCAAAATAATGTTCATCCGTTCACCTGTTTTCCGTGCGAAACAATTCGTTTCGTGTTTTAAGAATACTAGTATAATAGCATAATCGTTTTAAAATTTTATTTAGCAAATATTAGCCGGAAGTCAAAATTTCATAAAAACCGATTCATTTGTTAGCCTTGCGTTAATATCAAACAAACACCCCTTGCAAGGATACGGTTGTACGCATCGTTACAAGGGGTGTACTAGGCAGACCCGGTTGAAAACCGTGCCTTATGCATTCACTTTTTGCTTAGCAGTTTCTGCCAAAGAGTTGAACGCATTGATATCGTTAACGGCGAGATCCGCCAGCATTTTGCGGTTTACTTCTACGCCAGCCAGTTTCAGGCCGTGCATAAGCTTGCTGTAGGAAAGACCGTTTTGACGCGCTGCCGCATTGATCCGCACGATCCACAGTTTGCGGAAATCGCGTTTTTTCTGACGGCGGTCGCGGTATGCGTAAAGCAAGGATTTCATCACTTGCTCTTTTGCCGTTTTAAACAGTCTATGTTTCGAGCCAAAGTAACCTTTAGCAAGTTTCAATATTTTTTTACGACGACGCGTACGGATAAATCCGCCCTTCACTCTTGCCATGACAATCTACCTCCAGAAATGTTGTAAGTATGCGAATTCGAGACGAACGGGATTACTTAATGTTAGCGAGCTGTTGCTTCAGGCGTCTTACATCGCCCGGATGCATAACCGGATTCGTGCCCAGAACGCGTTTTTGGCGAGCGGATTTGCCGGACAGCAGGTGGTTTTTATACGCTTTGTAGCGTTTTACTTTACCGGTACCTGTAATTTTGAAGCGGTCTTTCAAGCTGCTGTGAGTTTTCATTTTTGGCATGGGGTGTTCCTCCTTAAAGAATGAGAATTTACTGTTGCTGCTTCGGCGCCAAGATCATGATCATGCTCCGGCCTTCCAGCTTCGGCCTGCGCTCAATGATGCACAGCTCTTCCACTTCGGCTGCCATGCGCTCCAGAACGCGTTGACCGATGTCGGCATGAGCGATCTCTCGGCCGCGAAAACGGACGGACAGCTTTACTTTATCGCCATCGTTCAGGAATTTCACAACGTTGCGCAGTTTCGTTTGAAAATCGTGCTCGTCAATCGTCGCGCTCAGACGAATTTCTTTCAGCTCGACAATCTTTTGATTCTTACGGGCTTCTTTCTCTTTCTTCTGCGTTTCGTAGCGGAATTTACCGTAGTCCATAATCCGGCAAACCGGCGGTTTCGCCGTAGGCGCCACGTTCACCAAGTCCAGATTCTGATCAAGCGCAATTTGCAGCGCTTCGCGGATCGGCTTGATGCCGAGCTGTTCTCCGTTCGCATCAATCAAACGAACTTCTCTCGCCCGAATTTCATCGTTAATCATGTGCTCTGTACTGATAACCTGCCACCTCCAAAAGATTTTACAAAAAAAATACGTGGGCGTTAAACGCCCACGTTTGGTTTTAGGTCCAATGGTGACTGGTCCGTTCGAAAACGGATCAATCAAACAAAGTCACTCTCAGTCATAACCAGCCAACCAAGGTCGGACAGGTGAGAAGCGGGCGCTTCTTCTTTCGCACTAAATTAATATACCATTGCCATTGACTATAGTCAACAGCGAATTCTGATTTTTTAGCGGCTTGCGCTAGCTGGCCTGCTTGCTCTGCATATCCTCAAGCCGGATGACGCGGGTATGCTCGGTATGGCTCCACTGCTTGTTGTTTTGCGTGAAGAACGCGTAGAACGTGATCGGCCACCAGGACAGTAGGAAGAGCGGGAACGTAATCAAGTACTTATACGATTTCCAAGGCGCTTTCTCCAAAATCAGCGCGATCACAAACTGGGCGTAGGTTAACACCGAGAAGATCGCAAAGAAGCTCGGCGCAATCTGGAACAAGGAACTAAAGTTCGGAACGCCCGGAAGCGTCATATCGACCCACAGCACCACGGTAACGATCGAACCGATGAACAGGTTGTAAACGTTGAGCGCATAAACGGCCGTGTCGATCTTCGCCCAGCTGCCTTCCTTGATCCCTTTCCACAACAGCGGGAAGAAGTAGCGTCTGGCCACGTTGAAATGGCCCTGCATCCAGCGGAGCCGCTGGCGCGCCGAAGCTTTGAACGTGAGCGGCTTCTCGTCATACACTCTCGCGTAATAGTTGAACGTCGGGTTGACGCCGCGCATCACGCAGCGCATCGTAAACTCCAGGTCCTCGACGAGGCTTGTCGCCCCCCAGCCGATTTCCTTCAGCAGGTTCGATTCGAAGCACATTCCCGTGCCGCCCAAATAGTTGGCCAGACCAAGGTTGGTCCGCGGCAGCTGCCAAAGACGGTTACAGTACCAGTAGGTTACCGCGTAAGCGGCAGTGATCCAGGAATCGTGCGGATTCTTCGTATCCAGATAAGCCTGAATAACCTTGGAACCGTTGCACAAGTCATTGTTCATATGCGTCAGGTAATCCGTGCTGACAAGGTTGTCGGCGTCGAACATGACGACGGCATCGTACTCGCGCGGCATTTTCCACAGCTCTTTGAGCATCCACTCGATCGCGTAGCCTTTGCCTCTCAGCTTCGGATTGTTGCGTTCGCAGGCGTGCACGCCCATGTCGCGGGCGATCTGAGCCGTATTGTCGGTGCAGTTATCGCAAATCACGAATATATCATATAGTTCTTTCGGATAGTCAAGATTCTTCAAGTTCTCGATAAGCGCCCCGACAACCTGCTCCTCATTGTGAGCCGCTACTAGAACGGCAAACGTTTTTTGAGGCGCATGATCAATTTGATTTTTGCGGCGGTACCAACCGAAAAACGTCAGAACCAGCTGGTAGGCTCCAATCATAGCCAAAACAATCTGGAGGCCTAACAGAATACTGTCCAACATGAAACATCCCCCTTTTTTTGTATGTACCCCTTATGTCTGTTTCTCTTAGCGCCTTCAAAAATTTTTTCGATGGTGTGGATTAGATTACGAGGGTCGCCGAATATGATTTTCCTCTCTTTGGTCCGATTTGTCAAAACCGACAAGACGCTGCCTGCGGCCGGATCTTTGTTTTTCCGGGAAATACGGCAGGAATTCCGGCAAGACTCTTTGCTATCCATCTTTTTACGTCTTATTTTCATCGATTTTCAAACTTTTTATAAGCGCCAGCTGGAAAAAACTTTCTGAAAACACACACGGAAAAGCGGTCATTTGGAAAAGACGGCTTCCTTCGGCCGCATTGTCCCGGCTTCGCGCACGACTTGGAAATAGCTCTGGTACAGCCCGTGGAAAATCGCATCCCACGACTGCCGCAAGCTGTAAGCCCGTCCGGCTTGACCGAGCCTTGCGCCCAGCCCGCGATCCTCATACAACCGGAGCATCGCTTCGGCGAAATCCGGCACGTTCCCCGTTCTGCAGAGCAGTCCGGTTTCTTCGTGCACGATCGATTCCCCGACGCCTCCGGCATCCGCCCCGACAACCGGCGTCCCGCAAGCCATCGCTTCCAGCACGACATTGCCGAACGTTTCCGTCGCCGACGGAAACACAAAGGCATCCGCAGCGGCGTACAAGTCGCTCAGTTCCTTTCCTTGCCGGAAGCCCGTAAAAGTCACGTCTTCCCTGCCCGCAAGCAGCTCCTGCATGGGCCGCAGCAGAGGCCCGTCCCCGGTCACGATCAAGTGCGACCTGCTGCGCACCTCGCCCGGAAGCGAATCGAATGCGCGAAGAAGAACATCGACGCTTTTCTCGGGAGCCAACCTCCCGACATATAATATAACGAATGTGGACGGGGAAAGGTTGCAAGTCCGCAGCACTTCTTCCCGGTTGACAAACGGGTGAAACCGGTTTACTTCCACGCCGCGGGACCAAATTTCCAGCGATTTCAGTCCTTTTTCCTGCAAATGCCGAAGCGTCGAACGGGACGGAACATAAATTTTGCGGCAATCCTGATGAAACCACAGCATGTATTTCCACAGCAGCGGCTCCATCCATTGCAGCTTGTAATAAGCAAGATATTGATCGAAGTGGGTATGGTACGAGGCTACGACCGGCACCTGATGGCGCTTGGCATACTGAAGCCCGATCCAACCCAAATTAAACGGCGTGGCGACATGAATCAGGTCGGGAGCAAACGCCTTCAGCGACTTGGCCAGGTTGACCGGATTAGGGATAGCCATACGGCACTCCGGATACAATAAGAAGGGGATGCTGCCAAATCTTTCTATCATCCACTGATCGGATTCGGCTGCCGATTGACTATGCGGCGCAAACACTTTGCAAGCCACTCCGCGCGCTTCAAGAAACTTAACCCACCTGCCGAGCGTCTTCGCTACCCCGTTCACGTCCGGTACGAACGTATCCGTAAATAGGGCTACTCTCATGTTTAACCTCCTCAGAGCTTTGTTGAAACAGCAACTATGAAAAAAAAGTTGATGGAGACAAAACTGACATCGGAAGCATCGGCCTGTACGAGCGCACAAAACAGGTCTCTTTTGAAACCAAACCGGTACCGGAAGCGTTTAGTTGTATGAAAACGAAGCTTTTTCAGAGCATGGAATGCAACCTTCGCTTTAGCACATTTTTCAAAAATTATTTCATCGTTGAAGGGGAAGCCGAACGGCCGTCGTCAAAAGTGATTGTAACGAGGCAATGTTAGCGCAGCATCAATGGAAGATTAAATTTACCTTTTATATTGTTTTTATATTCCTATAACATTTGCCCCCTACACTTATATATGAGCTGGCCAGACAGCTTATCCCACACTGCAAGGAGGCGTTGTTCCCTTGAGCCGTGTCGTTTCGTGGCTGCAAAAGCATGAGCACCGGATGTTTTTCTTCGTGAACCAACGTATTCAGCACTCTGCGCTGGATTACTTTTTTAATGCGATCACCCATTTGGGGGGCGCTACGGCTATGATTATCATTGCGCTCTGCGTCGCTCTGTTTACGGAGGGAGTATGGAGAATAGCCGGCATCGAGAGCTGTATCGCTCTGGCGGTTAGCCATGTGCCCGTCGCGATCATTAAGAAGAAATATCCGCGGCTCCGGCCTTATCTCGTGCTGAAGGGCACGCACACATGCAAAAAACCGTTAACGGACCATTCGTTCCCGTCCGGTCATACGACGGCCGTATTCTCCGTAACCGTGCCGCTCATGCTTGTTCATTCGTGGATCGCTATTATTTTGCTTCCTATTGCATCTCTCGTCGGTCTGTCGCGTATATATCTAGGACTCCACTACCCGTCCGACTGTTTGGCCGGGCTGCTGATCGGAACCGTAACGGCCCTGTCGGCCGTTGCAATTTTGGGCTAAAAGCATTAATGTTAATTTTGTGTAAATTCCATTTGGTACAAGGTTGGGTGAAGCGCCTATGCGTAAAAAGAGGGTCTTGTTATTATCCGAAGGCTTCGGCGCCGGTCACACGCAAGCGGCTCACGCTCTGTCCGACAGTCTTCGCATGCTCTCGCCCGAAGTCCAGACTCGCGTACTTGAGCTCGGCACGTTTCTGCATCCGACGCTGGCTCCATGGATTCTTACCGCTTACCGCAAGACCGTGTCGACTCAACCCAAGCTTTATGGGCTGATGTATCGTTCCCAATACAAAAAATCGTTAAACCGTTTTACCCAGCTTGCACTCCATCGCATCTTTTATGCGCAGGCCGCCGAGGTCATCCATCAGCTGCGTCCGGATACGATCGTATGCACGCATCCGTTTCCGAGTGCGGTGATCTCCCGTTTGAAGCGTTCCGGCTTGAACGTGCCGCTGTGCACCGTAATCACCGATTACGACGCCCATGGCACCTGGGTTAGCCCTGAAGTGAACACGTATCTGGTGTCGACCCCGGACGTCAAAGAAAAGCTGCTCAGCCGCGGCATTCCGTCCGAAACGGTAAAGGTGACGGGCATTCCGATTCATCCGAACTTCTGGGAGCAGCACAACCGGGAAGAGCTTCGCAGCCGCTTCGGCCTGTCGTCCCTGCCTACGGTGCTCGTTATGGGCGGCGGCTGGGGACTGGTGAAGGACGAAGGATTCCTGCAGCATCTGACCACTTGGCGCGACCGGATCCAGCTTGTCGTCTGTCTCGGAAACAACGAGAAAGCGCTGGCGGAGCTGGCCGAGGACGAGCGTTTCCGGCATCCGAACATCCGTCTGCTCGGGTTCACCAAAGAAATCGACAAATGGATGGACGTCTCCGACCTCCTCATCACGAAACCGGGAGGCATGACCTGCACGGAAGGGCTTGCCAAAGGAATTCCGATGCTGTTCTACAAGCCGATCCCGGGACAGGAAGAGGAAAACCTGCAGTACTTCACACAGCACGGCTTGGGAGAGCCGATCAAATCGGCAGAGACCATAGATCATTGGTTCCGGCTTCTAACCGACAAGGTGTTCGAGATGCGCCAAGCCCGTGCCGGACTGGTGCGAAAAGAGGGCGCATACAATCCCGCCCAGTGCCCCCAAGCGATTATGGAAGTACTGGCACGCTAAAAAAGGCAAAAGCCTTGTGGCTCTTCAATGAGCGCACAAGGCTTTTTTGACGATTTCTATTCTTCCGCCGCGTCTTCCGCGTCTGTCTCGGGCTCCTGCCGTTCGGACAGCTGTTTCTGATGCGCGGCCAGCGCTTCTTGCCCAATCACGGCCTCCAATCGGAAAATCGGCATCCCCTGCTTGTAGAACTTCGTTTCGTATTCCGTCATGATCAAATCGGTCCGCGCTTCTTCCGCATGAAGATCGAGCGAAATGTTGCGCATACGAAGCCCCAAATCGGCAAACGAGTTAAGTGAAAACTCAAACAGCGAACGGGAATCCGTTTTGAAATGAATTTCTCCCCGCTGATTCAAAATCGACTGATATTTATGAACAAAGTTCGCATGGGTCAGCCTGCGGCGCGCATGTCTTTTTTTCGGCCAAGGATCGCTGAAGTTCAAATAAATGCGTTCCAGCTCGCCTGCGGCGAAAATATTTTCGATCAGCTCGATGTTAAAGCGCGCGAGCCGCAGATTGGACAAGTCGCCGCCATGCTCCTCGCGGGAAGCATGCGCCTTCTCTCCGGCCCGGCGGACAAGCTCGTCGTACATGTCGACGCCTATGTAATTGATGTGCGGATTGAGGGCGCTCAGCTCGCTAATAAACCGCCCCTTGCCCATCCCTAGCTCCACATGGATAGGACGGTCGTTACCGAACAGCTCGGCCCACCGGCCCTTGTACGGCTCCGGCTCCAGCACGACCAGCTCCGGCTGCGCCTCCAGCGCTTCCCTGATTCCTTTACGTCCTCTTAACCGCATAGATCAACCTTCCTCCAACCGCTTGCGCATCGTACCGCGCGTTTTCGTCTTGATCGATTATACTCCAGAAGACCGGGAATGAAAAGACCGGCCCGTGCCGTAAGGGCGGAGGGACCGGTCAGGAGACTGGTTAAAAACGTTACTTGCGGAACTCGCCTTCGTCACGATTTCGGCTGCGCAGACCAGCCAACCCGAGCAAGCCTAGCAGACCAAGCCAGCCCCAGTTTGAGCCAGTGTTCGTGTTCGCCGCAGCATTACGGTACGAGTAGGTGTTATAATTGCCGCCGTATCCGTACCCCGTACGATCGGTCGTACCGGTGTACGTATTCATCCGGTCCAGCATGTTGTAGTTATAATTAGTTCCTGTTGTCGTACCCGTTGCTGCACCAGTAGTCGCTCCTGTCGTCGTACCCGTCGTAGTGCCTGTAGTCCCTGTTGTCGTGCCTGTTGTTGTACCTGTTGTGCCTGTCGTCGTACCTGTGCCCGTTGTTGTACCCGTGCCTGTGGTTCCATAGGTCGAAGTGGTCCCATACGTAGACGAAGTCCCGGTTCCCGTGGCCACCGTTTCCGCATAGGCTTGCCCCCCCGTACCAATAGCAGCCGTTAGAGCGAGCGCAAGCACCGTTTTCCCGAACTTGTTCATGGTATGATAATTCTCCCTTCTCAAGCTGGATTGGTTTTTAACGCCTTGCAACCTTAGCATAGGCCACGCGTTGTTTTCTTATCCCGTTCTCCGGCAGGAGGGTTTTGTCAAGGACTAAGTTCGCTTTTGAGGCCATTTTTCGGTACAATATATATTGTAATGCTCTGCGAAAGAGCCGATTCGAGTCTATTCGAGCTTTATCGATTTTTTATAAAAGGAGTTTCGCCTGATGAAGCAAGCTGAAATCATCCGACCGCCACTATGGGGCGATAAACGTTTTCATACATGGAACTACGAAATGCGGCAGCAGTTCGGAGGCAAAGTATTCAAAGTCATGCTCGACGCCGGATTCACTTGTCCGAACCGCGACGGGACAATAGCTGCCGGAGGCTGCACGTTTTGCAGCGCACGGGGCTCCGGTGATTTTGCCGGAAGCCGCCGGGACGATCTGGTAACACAGTTCAACAAAATCCGCGATTTGCAGCATCAAAAATGGCCGGAAGCGCAGTATATCGGCTATTTCCAAGCTTATACCAATACGTACGCTCCGGTGGAGGAGTTGCGCGAATATTATGAAGCGATTTTGCAGCAGCCCGGCGTGGTCGGCTTGTCGATTGCCACGAGGCCGGATTGTTTGCCGGACGATGTCGTCGACTATTTGGCCGAGCTGAACGAACGCACATACTTGTGGGTCGAAATGGGCCTGCAGACGATTCACGAACGGACGTCAGAGCTCATCAACCGGGCGCACGATACGCAGTGTTACCTGGATGCGGTCGCGAAGCTTCGGGCCAGAGGCATCCGGGTCTGCGCGCATATCATTTACGGCCTGCCCCAGGAAACGCACGAGATGATGCTGGAAACCGGCCGAGCCGTCGCACGGATGGACGTGCAGGGGATTAAGATCCATCTGCTCCACTTGATGCGCAAAACGCCGATGGTGAAGCAGTATGAGGCCGGTCTGCTGCGGTTTCTGGAAAAAGATGAGTACGTGTCGCTCGTTGTCGATACGTTGGAATTTCTGCCGCCGGAAATGATCGTTCACCGGCTGACCGGGGACGCGCCCCGGGATTTGTTGATCGGACCGATGTGGAGCTTGAAAAAGTGGGAGGTACTCAACGCCTTCGACGAAGAGCTGCGCAGACGCGATACGTGGCAAGGAAAAAAGTGGCCGCACGGCGCACAAGGTTCCGGTTCGGGATTAGCCTGAACCGGGGAGGCGCCAGGCTCGGGGACCGGTAAGACCGCACGGCACCCGGCGGCCCGCGGGAGGAGTGAGGAACGATGAACGGCAAACGGAGAGTCGTTTGCTTCATGCTCGGGGCCGCGGCATATCTCGCGGCCGGCTGCACGGACGATCCGGCGACGCCGACGCCGCCGGTCAATGTGGCCCCCGCCCCGACGGAGGACGGGGCGAAGGTACCGCCGCCGAAGGCGGAGGCGAACGCACCCGGCGGGGCGGTCGGCTCCGCCGTCCCGGGCGGCGCAGGCAGCGGCGAAGCCGGGGGCGGCAGCGAAGCCGCAGGCAGCGAAGCGCCGACGCCGCCAGCGGGCGGCACGGCGCCGCAGGCGGGCGCGGAGCGCCTCCCGGCGAAGCCGGATACGGCTGCGAAGCAGCCGGTGGCGCCGAAGGCGCCGAGCGCGCCAGCGCTGCCGCCGGCGAAGCTGCCACCCCCCGCGAAGCAGGGGGGAGCGGAGCCGGAAGGCGGCAAGGCGGTGACGCCGCCGGTGGGGCCGATCGAGCCGCCGAAGGCGAGCTCGGAGCCGGAGGCGTCAGGCTCGGCCGTGGCGAAGCCAGGGTTTCAGACGCCGACGAGCCCGGCAGGCGCTGGAGATCTGGCGCCGCCGGGACGGGCAAGCAATTAGGAGCACGGCGAAGCCGGGTTCGGACATGCTTCAAGAGAGCTTACTTACATAGCTCATAGCTTCAAACCTTTGTACCTGACGAATAAGACATTTCCAGTGCGTTATAGCACCATGGTTGAAGCGGCCTAATTCAATAGAGGAACTCTAGTGAGTTATTCGTGTCGAATGTGGGTTGCGTATCTTGTTTTTGTCGTATTAAGGCACCATAGTTCCTTTATTCATCAAATTTGGCTTGAAACGAGACTTATAGCGCATTGCTGTTCCTTTATTGGACCTGAACATCCAAAGTTAGGTATCTCTCATCTATGCTTTTCATATCCGGTAGAACAACGACAAGCAGCTTAGCATTTTTCATTATCCATAACAGGAGGAATCGCTCCTTTGGGCTTTATTTCTATACTCAGCTTTGCACATAAATTAATAGAAGAACGGGTGCAGCCGGGAGAAACCGTTGTCGACGGTACGGCCGGCGGCGGAGTCGATACGGCGTTTCTGGCCCGGCTTGTCGGGCCTTCCGGGACCGTGCACTCCTTTGACATCCAGCAGCAGGCGCTGGACCGCACGGCCTTGCGTCTTGAACAGGAATGTCCCGGCCGCGACGTCCGGCTTCACCTGCGCAGCCATGCATCGCTGCTGGACACCATCTCCGAAGAAAACCACGGCCGCATCGGGGCCGTCATGTTCAACCTTGGCTATTTGCCCGGAGCCGATCACGAAACCGTGACCGAGCCGGCGTCGACGCTGGCTGCCTTGGAAGCTTCCGCCCGGCTTATTCGACGCGGCGGCATTATTACGATCGTACTGTACACCGGCCATCGGGGAGGCTTGGAGGAAGCGGCCGAGGTCGAGCGTTGGGCTGCCGCTTTGCCGCAAAAGCATTTTCAGACGCTGCAGTATCGTTTTATGAATCAGATCAACCACCCGCCCTATCTTATCGCCATTGAGAAGAGATAGTGCCGCGCCCCCGCTTTCAGTGCTTTTAGCTATAGCAAAACGCGGGGCGGATTGATATAATGCAAAATAGAAAAAATGAAAGGCCGGGTTTGCTCCGGTAAACCCGACCGACAAAGGATAAGGAAGTGGAGAGTAATGAAGCCGTATCCGTTGCAATGCAAGCCCGAATTTAAAGAAAGAGTATGGGGCGGACGTGCGCTCGAACAGTTCGGACTCGAACTGCCGGAAGGTAAGATCGGCGAAGGATGGATGATCGGCGATCACCCGAATGGAACAACTACCGTCGCGAACGGCGAGTTGGCCGGCATGGGACTCGATCAAATCCGCGAGCAATACGGGAGCGAGTTTTTCGGCAGTAAGGGCTTTTCGGAGAAAAACGGCCGGTTCCCGCTGCTCATCAAGCTGCTGGACTGCCAGGACGACCTGTCCGTGCAAGTGCACCCGAACGATCATTACGAGCGTCTGCCGCAAGGCGAGTTAGGCAAAACCGAAATGTGGTACATTCTGGACGCCAAGCCGGGCGCCAAAATCATCTACGGGTTGAAAGACGGCGTTACCCGCGAGCAGTTGGCTGAAGCTATCGAGCAGAACCGCATCTTGGACTGCTTGAACGAAGTTACCGCCGAAGCAGGCGATTCGTTCTACATTCCCGCAGGCACCGTGCATGCGCTCGGAGCCGGCGTGCTGGTCGCCGAAATTCAACAAAATTCGGACAGCACTTACCGGCTGTACGATTACGACCGTCTCGGTCTGGACGGCAAGCCGCGCGAGCTGCACATTGAAGATTCCTTGAACGTCATCGCCTACGAAAATTCGGGCGCTACGTATATGAAAACGAACTTGAACGCCTCCGGCGAATGGTTGACTCTGGCCCGCTCCCCGTTCTTCGTGACGGAAAAAGGCCGCGTCGAAGGTAATTGGCCGCTGCAAACGTCGGCGGAAAGCTTCGTGATCCACATCATCTGCGAAGGCACGGGCTCGATTCGTTGGGCCGACGGCGAGCTGAACGTGAAACCGGGCGAATGTTACCTGTTGCCGGCCAGCCTTGGCAGCTATTCGCTTGAGGGCAGCATGACGGTCCTGCGCAGCTACCTGCCGTAGACCTTAGCGGACATAAAAACAAAGAACACCTCGTCTTTTTTTCTTTCAAAGACGGGGTGTTCTTTCATTATAGCCTATACCTTCAGGCGCTCGTCGGCTCCAGCGCCAGCGTAAACGGCTGCGGCTTGGCCGAAGCGTCCGGCGGGAAGTATACGATGAGCAGTTGCTCGCTTGTCCGGTCCAGCTCTCCGCTCTGCAAGTAACGGTCCAGCCGGAACGGCAGCTTTTCGATCATGACATGCTTATGCAGCTCCTTCTCCCCGATGCCCAGTGCGGCGAACGAGACGGATACCGACTCAGGCTGCTCGGCAAGCAGCCGCAAATAATCGGACTGCCGGGGCTTGTCCAAGGTGAAGTCCCACCAAATTTTGCGCGGCTTATACTTGTGGTTCAGGAAATAATCCAGCTTCATCAAGCCTTCGATGACGTCAAGCTTGGCCGTGCCGCGATGCTTCAGGAACGCATGAAGCCGGGTGAACAAATCCTCAAGCTGGTGTCCGATTTTTTGCCAGCCCCGCTCCTCCCAATAATCGCCGAACTCTTGGAAGAAGTCGAAGGCCGATGTAAATTCGCGCTCGATCAAATACCGGACCGTATGGTCCATCCGATGGGCGTTCCAGTATTTTTCCAGCACGTCCTCCACCCTCTTGATCCGTACCAAATCCGAGAACGGCAAAATCTTGTTGCCGAGAATTTCATACGGCGCATGGTCCATGTAGAGGTAACCGTATTTTTCCGCATCGTGGCGCATCCCGGTGCCGCGAAGCATTTTCAGAAACCCGAGCTGCAATTCCTCAGGACCTAGGGCGAAGACGTCGTTGAACGTCTTCCGGAACGAGTTGTAGTCTTCCTCAGGCAGTCCGGCAATCAGATCGAGATGCTGGTCGATTTTGCCGCTTTCCTTCACCTTCGTCACCGTACGGGTCAGCTTGGCGAAGTTTTGGCGGCGCTTGACGAGGCTGTTGGTCAGATCGTTCGTCGACTGCACCCCGATTTCGAAACGGAATATGCCGGGCGGCGCGTTCTCCGCCAAATAATCGAGCACTTCCGGCCGCATAATGTCCGCCGTAATCTCGAACTGGAACACGCAGCCGCTGTGGTTTTGGATTAGAAATTCGAACATTTCCATGGCGTAATCGCGCTTAATGTTAAATGTCCGGTCCACGAACTTGATCAGCTTCGCTCCGGATCGGATCAGATAAAGCAGGTCGCTCTTGGTCCGCTCCAAATCAAAATAACGCACGCCTACCTCGATGGAAGACAGACAAAATTGACAGCTGAACGGACAGCCGCGGCTTGTCTCGAAATACACAACCCGGTTCGCCAGGCTCGGGACATCTTCCGCAAAGCGATGCGGCGTCGGAATATCGTCCAAGGCCAACTTCGGCCGCGGCGGGTTGATGACGACCCGTCCCTCTTTGTTGCGGTAGGCGAGGCCGAAGACGCTGTATAGAGCGCGGTCTCCTTCAAGCTCCGTCAGCAGGTGATGGAGTGTCTCCTCCCCTTCCCCGACGACGATGAAATTGACTTGCGGCAGCCGGTTCATCCAATACTCCGTATCGTAGGAAACCTCCGGACCGCCCAAAACGACGATCAGCTCGGGCATGATCTTCTTGAGCATGCTGACTACGACGATCGTTTCTTCGATGTTCCAGATATAACAGGAAAATCCAACAACGTCTGGTTTGCGCTGATAAATGTCGGATACGATGTTCATCGCCGGGTCCTTGATCGTGTATTCGGCAATCTGGATGCCGGGAAAATCGTGCTGGCTGAACGCCTTCAAATACCGGAGTGCGAGCGAAGTGTGAATATATTTGGCGTTTAACGTCGATAAGACAATAGTTTTCATGGGAATTCCGTACCTCTTTACTTATCCATTTTCGTATTGAACAGTATCCCTATTCTACCGCGAAACGAAACCGAACACAAAAAAAAGAAAATGGAACGTGACGTCCCATTTTCCCAAAACTAATACAAAGACTCTTGTACAGGCAGGCTGTCCGGCTCAGGGGCCAGCGCAGCAAGCATAAATTCGTCCTGCCCCTCTTCCTTCCACATGTTGGCCTGGGTCAACAACTGCTCCTCCACCTGCTCCTTTTGCGTTACCAATGCTTCGATATTGCCCTCGGAACGCTCGATATTGTCCTGCAATCGATTGCGCTCCGCCAGTCTCTTGGCCAATTGGTACAAAATCATGATCTAAAAATCGTCCCTTCGCATCGAATATTATTGTCTTCATGTTACCCGGTAAACATTAAGACAACATTAGGAGAATATAAACAAAAGGTTAAAATTCTCCTTTTCTCTATATATGCAGCATGATGAGCATAGTATTTCCCATTTTTAAGAAAAAAATGTGGAATTTTCGAGCGGAAGGGCCGGTGTCGTCTGTAAAGCAGCGGCCTGGACAGGAGTCCCAGCCGGCTTATTCCCACCGGAACGTAAAGCTTGCCACGATAAACGCGACGAGGAGCCAGCCGCCTAGAAGCGCCGCTTCCGTCCAGACGACGGAAAGTCCCGCTCCTACGTTCATCACCTGACGCAGCGCTGTCGTCAAATGGGAAATCGGCAGCAGCTTGACGATCGGCTGAAGGAACTCCGGCATATTCTTGATCGGGAAGAAGACACCGCCCAGGAACAGCATCGGAAACGAGATGAAACCGGCGATCGGCCCGGCGCTCTCCGGCGTTTTGGCCAGACCGGCTATGATAAAACCGATCGACATGAATGCCAGTGTCCCGAGCACGATGAAGCCGAGCAGCAGCAGCCAGGAGCCGTTCACCTGCGTGCCGAAAAAGACCGAACCGACGACCAGCACAATGACGGCCTGCAAGCCGTTGAGCAGCAGCCGCGCCGTAATCTGCGACGCGATAAACGTCGAAGCTTTCAGCGTCGTGCTCTGCATCCGCCGCAGGATGCCCCGCTCCCGCCACGAAGCGATCTGCCCCGCCACCCCGTTCAGGTTGTTGGACATAATCATCATGGCGACGATGCCCGGCACCAGGAAGTCGATATAGCTGAGCTTCAGCGACTGCACGCCTTCCGGCCGGATCGTAATTTTCGGCGTGTAGCCCGACAGCTTTTTGTCGATTCCGTCGACGACCGGAGCCAGTACCTGCAGCCCGATTTGCGAGGTGGCGGCATTCGTTTCGTCGTAATACACTTTGATCGCAGCGGCTGCCCCCGTGCTCCCCGGCTTCGTTTGTTCCTCATAGCCCTTCGGAATGACGAGCACAAGCTGGTAATCACCGCGTTTCAGCGTCTCCAGCTCGGGATTTAATTCGGAGGCCGCGTTCAGCCGCAGGATCGGGTTGTCCTGCAGCGCCTTCACCAGCGCTTCGGAAGCGGCCGTCCGGTCCTCATCGACGATGGCCCCGGAGACGGAGACCGGATTGCCCTTGCCGAGAAACGAGCCCAGCATGACCATGAAGAAGATCGGAAAAAGCAGCGTCCAGAACAGCACCTGCCGGTTGCGGGCGAACAGCCGCAGCTGGGCAAGTGTCAGATGAATGTAAGCGTTCATGCTTCCCTCAAGCTCCTTCCCGTCATGTGGATGAAGACGTCCTCCAGCGTGGCCGTCCGGGTCTGCAGCTCCTGCACTCGCCATCCCTGCGCTTCCGCCCGGCCGATCAGATCGACGAGCGAGGTTTGCAGATGGTCGGTATACAGCACGAAAATGTCTTTACGCTGATCCACCTGCTTCACCTCGCTTACTTCCCCTAGCGCTTCCGTTACAGCCGTCTGTCGCTCCTCGCTCCAAGCGTCAGCGCCTTCCAGCCGGAATTCAATGGCGCTGTCGGACTGCAGGTTGCGGACCAGATTCCGGGGCGTATCGAGCGCGATCACCTGCCCGCTGTCCATTAAGCAGATACGGTCGCACAAAGTATGCGCCTCTTCCATGTAATGCGTGCTGAGCACGATCGTTTTGCCGCGTTCCTTGAGCCTTAGCACGATGTCCCACAGCATCCGCCTGGCCTGCGGGTCCAGACCTGTCGTCGGCTCGTCCAAAAAGACCACCTGCGGATCGTTCACAAGCGCCAGCGCAATCGCCAGACGCTGCTTTTGCCCGCCGGAGAGGTTTTTGACGCGGTCGTTGCGTTTTTCCTGCAAAATCATATCTTCCAGCAGCGGCTCGATCGGGACGGAGCTCGGGTAAAAGCTGGCGTACATGCGGACGATCTCGTGTACTTTCAACAGATCGAACAGCGAGGTGGATTGCAGTTGGACGCCGATCACCTGCTTGACTCGATTCAGCTGCGTCCGGGTATCGAAGCCTGCCACAATCGCATGCCCTCCATCCGGCCGACGGAGCCCCTCGATCATTTCCATTGTGGTCGTCTTGCCTGCGCCGTTCGGTCCGAGCAGCCCGAATACCTCGCCTTGATATACTTCGAAATGGACACCTTTTACGGCCGTAAAATCCCCGTACCGTTTAACTAAACCGTCCGCCTTAATCATCGTTTCCGCCATCGGCAACATCTTCAGCTCCTTTGGGGGCGTTGTTGGAAAAAGCTACAGCTAGAGTATACCATTCGGCCGACGGAGATGCCTAATCTTATGCACGGAGCCCGTTTCGCCAATCCGGCCCGGTCATGGTATAGTAAGAACATCGATTTGACAAGAAACGGAGAGAACGGCAATGAGCTCTGAATGGGAAAAGAACCGCGATTCTTCGCGTCCGCAGGGAAAAAGACCGGAAGCCGCGCGTAAGCCTGGCGGGAAGAAGCCTGCGGCAAGCCGGCCCGCGACGGCAGAGGATCTGAGAGCCGGCGACCGGATCGTGGTCACGATCAAGCGGATTGGCATTAACGGCGAAGGCGTCGGCTATTACAAGCGCAAAGCGGTTTTCATCGACGGAACGCTGCCGGAGGAAGTCGTCAAAGCGACGGTGACGAAGGTCGAACCGAGCTATATCACGGCCAAGCTAGTGGAAGTGGAAAAGGCTTCGCCGCACCGTCAAAAGCCGCCCTGTCCCGTCTACGACAGCTGCGGGGGCTGCCAGCTTCAGCATATGACGTACGAGGCTCAGCTGCGTGCCAAGGAGGAGTTAGTACGGGAAGCGTTCCGACGCTATGCAGGCATGGAAACGGCCCCGATCCGGCCGATTCTCGGCATGGACAACCCTTGGAGCTACCGGAACAAGGCGCAGCTGCAGCTCGGCCGCGCAGGCGAGCAGGTCGTTGCGGGCTTGTACTCCCCCGGCACGCATAAGCTCGTGGACATTACCGGCTGCGCGATACACGATCCGGCGATCAACCGGGTCACGGAGACGGTCGCCAAGCTGCTTGGCGAGCTGGACATCCCCGTCTACAACGAGCGGACCCGCCAAGGCGTCGTCCGAACCATCGTAGCCCGGGTAGGCCGGCAAACCGGGGAGATCCAGCTCACGCTCATCACCGCGGCGGACCGCATTCCGGACCGCGAACGGCTCGTCCGCCGCATCCGCGACGAGCTGCCGCAGGTGACGACTATCGCGCAAAATTTGAATCGAGAAGCTTCTCCGCTCATTTTCGGCGCGAAAACGACGGTGCTGTGGGGCAAGGAGCGGCTGGACGAGACACTCGGCGACGTCCGCTTCTCCCTCTCCCCGCGCGCCTTCTTCCAGTTGAACCCGGAGCAAACGGTGAAGCTGTACGACGCGGTCCGTGAAGCGTCCGCGCTGACCGGCGAAGAGCTTGTCGTCGACGCCTACTGCGGCACCGGCACGATTGGGCTCTGGCTCGCCCCGCACGCCCGCGAGGTGCGCGGCATCGAGCTTATCCCCGAGGCGGTCGACGACGCCCGGGACAATGCCCGGGCGAGCGGCGCCGCGAACGCCCGCTTCTTCGTCGGGCGCGCCGAGCAGCTGCTGCCCGAATGGGTGCAGCGCGGCATCCGCCCCGACGTCGTCGTGGTCGACCCGCCGCGCACCGGCTGCGAGCGCCCGCTGCTGCTCGCACTCGCCGAGGCGAAGCCGGCACGACTCGTCTACGTGTCGTGCAATCCGTCCACCCTGGCAAAGGACTGCCAGGTACTGCTTGGGCAAGGCTATCGGCTGGACTGGATCCAGCCGGTGGACATGTTCCCGCAGACAGCGCATGTGGAGTGCGTGGTAAGGATATATCGGGACGGGGAGCATTGACATAGATCGGATGGAGATCAATGACAGTATGTTCCCGCATACAATAAATTAAGCAGGGGTCGAGTGCGGGAATATATATTCCTTTCATGCACAAGGCACGTGGAGTGCGTGGTAAGGATATATCGGGACGGGGAGCATTGATGTACAAGGGATGAAGAGTTTTTGAGATTATGTTCCTGCATTCAAAAAATGCGAGTGGAGTTGAGTGCGGTAACATATATCCCTTTTACGCACAAGGCATGTGGAGTGCGTGGTAAGGATATATCGGGAGAAGTAAGATAAATAAACGCAGCCCTCTTAAACGCAAGAGGGCTATTTTTCATGTAATAAGAATGCCTCAAAAATACAAAGAGTAAGACTTCCCTTTATGGGAATTCATTTAACTTATGGGGTATTTATAAACAACTTGTCCCTTTTTATTATTAATATTTGTGGTTCATGGTATAATTTTACTATTCAATTTTCATAGTTAGACAGTAGTACAGCTATCTTATACGATAAACACGTTCTTTAGAAAAATTATATTGGTAGAAATGAGAAATGCTTACTTAAACATTGGGAGGTATCACAATGTCAAAGTTGACAGATATAAAACAAAAAATATTACAGCTCGATGGCGGGCCATTTCAGGATTTGTGTGATGCATATTTATATAAATTAGGATACGAAAATGTACTATCATTGGGGATGAAATCCGGAACCATGAAAACTACAAAAGGTATCCCGGACACATATTTTCTTGATCCAAGAGGAAAGTATATTTTTGTTATGTACACTGCTCAGCAAAAAAACGTATATGAAAAAATATATGCAGATATTTGCGACTGTTTGAATCCCAAGAAAACAGGAGTAGAGGTATCAGAAATTGCTGAAATTATCTATTGTCATACCTCGGCTAATTTGTCTGCAGGGAGAAACAAAGAGTTGCGCGATTTTTGTTCGTCCAATGGGATATTACTTCAATTATATGGAATAGATGAAATAGCAAGTAACATTTATACTCGATTTCACGGAATATCACGCGATTCCTTAGGGATACCTATAAGCACCGAACAGATCTCTGATATTATGGAATTCATATCTGTTTATGACTCGAATGGAATGGTAGCTCCGCTGTCAACCACCTTCCAGTTTAGAGAAAAAGAAATCATTGAAGTATTAACCAAGATAGAAAATGCCAGTGTTACAATAATAACAGGACCTGCAGGAGTAGGAAAAACACGACTGGCTTTGGAGTGCTGCCAAAAATACGCATCTGAAAACAGCTATAGATTGTTTTGCATTCAAAGCAATCGCCTTCCTATATATGAAGATTTAAAAGTATTTTTAGAAACCCCCAGAAAATATCTTCTGCTAATCGATGATGCAAATCAAATTTCTGGATTACAGCATGTTCTACAGTATCTTAGAAAGTATAAACTAGGTTATGATGTGAAAATCGTAATGACAGTGAGAGACTACGCAAGACAAGCAACCATTCATGATGTTCGCGATTTTACAATTCCAGAACTTTGTACAATCGGCACATTTTCAGATGAAGAAATAAAGAAACTCTTAGAGGTTAATTTACAGATATTAAACTCAAACTATCTAGATAAGATTGTCAGAATTGCTGAGGGAAATGCGAGGCTTGCTATCATTGCGGGAAAGCTTGCGGTTGAAACACAATCGTTATTAAGTATTAAAGATGCCACCCAATTATATGAAGGGTATTATGGTAAGTTTATAAAATATAACATTTTCGATCAAGATAGAGATTTGTGTGCTGTGGCAGGCATAATTGCTTTTCTCACAGTAATAAACCTCGAGCAATTAGAAAACTTGATGCCTGTTTTGGAAAAATTAAATATATCGAATAATTCGTTTATTAAATGCGCTTATCGATTACATGAATTGGAATTGGTTGATATCTACAACGATAAGGCTGCAAAAATATCCGATCAGTGTCTAGGTAATTATCTACTTTCATATGTATTTATAAAGAAACGAGTCATTCCGTTATCAGTTATGCTTAAAGCTTGTTTCGGAAAATATAGGCTACGTGTAATTAATGCGATTAACACTCTTGCCAATATCTTCGCTTCTCAGGATATACACCAACAACTTGAAAAAGAGGTTTGTATTGCATGGGATGATTTTGAAAAATCAAAGAGTCCTTTGTTTTTTGATTTTGTAAAAGTATTTCATCGTATTAGACCAACTGAAACGCTACTGATGCTAAAAGAAAGAATTGATACATTACCTCACGGAATCTTTGATATTAATTCTATTGATTTTGAGAAAGAGAGTCGTAATAATAGCCTAAATGACGATATTTTAATGATTCTAGGTGGATTCTACGATAGAAATGATCTGCCGGAAGCTTTGGATTTATTATTCGAATATTACAAAAAATCACCACAAAATTTCATGGATTTTTATCACACAATCAACAATTGGTTTAGTATTAAAAAAGATTCACATCGCTATGACTATTGGACACAAATTCAACTGATAAATAAATTTATTGAGCATGCTGATACATGGAAAAATGAAAATGTATGCATTCTTTTTATTAGAGTTGCTGCTGAGTTCTTGAAACTGTATTTTTCACCTTCAGAAGCAGGGAGAGGGAATACAATCATTATGTATCGAATATCAGTTCAAGTAAGCGATGGTTCAAAAAAATATCGAGAAATGATCTGGAACAGTTTATTTGAATTGTATCAAAATGAAGCATATCAACTAGAAATTGAAACAATAATCAAGGAATATGGACACTTCAGTAGAGATAAGATAGAGCGAGAATTGGTTCAGTTTGATTGCCAGATTATTGTCCGCTTTTTCCATGATCTTTTTTCCCCGCTCAGACTATCACATTGCATTATTGCAAAAACAGTAGCAGAACAATTTAATCGTCACGATATAGATTTACGACCATATTTATCAGATTACCTAAGTAGTTCTGATTTTCTTATTTATAAGATTCTAAAGGGTGAACGTCACTTAGAAGAGTTCGATTGGGAGAAGGAAAGGGAGTTAAAAGAATCTGACATTAGAACGCTATTAAAAGATTGTACGGAAGAAACGATTGTAAATATAGTTCGAATATGTGCAAATTATCAGAAGTATAATCCTAAAAATACCTGGGATTTTGGTAATGGGCTACAGTACGCATTTAATCATCTGGCAATTAATAAAGAACTTTTTTTATATGCCGTTGATGTTTACCTATATCATAATACACCTGTCTACCTGTATCCCGATCCTATAGTTAATAAGTTAATTGAGTTTGTTGGTACTGAACGAACTAACGAAATTATTAACAAATTTGAATTTGACCAAAGAAATGAATGGCAGTTTTCTTTCTACAAGAATCTGCCCTCTAAAGCTATTTCGAAACCAATAATACAAAGCTTATACGCCTTTTTCTCCTCAGATGAGGGTAATATTACTTCAACATCATATAGAGAAATAGATTTTTTGGAAAGATATAGACATCATGACGACGAGATATTTGTAAAAGCAAGCAGAATTATTATGAGAAAGTACGATAACTCCCCTTCCATGATAAGATTATATTTTTATTCGATGTTTGGCTCGTATGGTGGTGGTACTAATCCAAACATACTAATAGACCGATTTAAAAATGATTTGGGTTTACTAAAAGAAATATACATTAAACTTATTGCCTGTGATAGAAATGTAGATCATGACGGCAAATATCTCATTCATTTTATACTCAAGGATTCTTCATTTATTGATGAGTTTATTCAGTATACTTTGAAAGATGAAGACTCTTTGAGGCATGTGGATGAAAATCGATTATCTGCAATTTGGAATTGTGAAAACTATATACAACTCGCTGATCATATTTTTAAATTATATTGTCGTAATGAAGGTCCATTCTTATGGGGAATTTCGGAATATATGGCTAATATTTTCATGATCAGGGATAGCTCTGAAACTCTAATCGTTCGTCAAGATGAATGGCTATCTCATTTTATCAATGTCAATTTTGATAATTCAAAGTTTATGAAAATAATTTTTTCAACTATTGCTGACGCTGAGTTTTCATCTGAACGCCGAAAAAAACATCTTCTGCATTTCATTAAATTGAATACAGATCCGATTTTATTTGGAGAAATTCAACTAGAACCACGAAATTATGGCGGGTTTGGAAGCATGATTCCTTACATGGAAGCAAGAATATCATTTCTAGAATCTGTGCTTCCGGCCTTAACTGGATTAACTTATTTAAAGCACAAACAAAGAATTGAGAGGTCAATTGAAACATGGCGGCGGGAAATTGAGCGTGAGCAAATTGATGAAGTTCTAAGCGATAGCTAACAGAACGGAGAGAATAAAATGAAACGGATTCTCTCGAGAATGGCACATGGCAGATTAACTTAGCGCTTTGAGTACAAAGTGGTAGAAGTCCTAAAGACATTCCTGCATTTTAAAGCTAATGAAATGTTAGATGATGAAACATACAAAAGAATTGAGCGCGGATATGACACTAAGGACTAACTTTGGTGTTAGAGTTATTGCCTTCAAATTCTTATAATACGATTAAAGCACTTGGGGCTCCTTTTTATTGTTTTAGATAAATCAACGAGATAGACAAATCCACCCCAAAATGTGGTATTATGGTCAAATCTACCATATGATTGCAATACAATTCGCTTGTAATTAGTCTATTAAATTGAGCTTTACATAAGCAGTGGTAATGAGCAAAATTTACTGGAAACATGTTAGCCAAATTCTAATTCAAGATTCTTTTTACTTAATTGGAGGTTGTGATCTTGGGGGACAAGGACGAACTGCTTAACTTAATTGAAAATCATAGTGAATCAGAACGTTTGGATTTTAAAAGAGAACCATATAAGCAGGAAAAGCAAGAAGATTTGCTTAAAGATATTATGGCTATGGCGAACTCTAACCATCCGGGTACAAAATATATCATAATTGGTATCAAAGAAAGACCAGGACGGGAACCTGAGATTATTGGAATCAATGCTGAAGAATTTAAAGACTCATCAGAATATCAGCAGTTAGTTCATAGTAACATAGCGCCCGAAATTGATTTCGAATATGTTAAGTTCAAATACCAAGGTAAACTGCTTGCCGCGTTTAAGATTAATAGCAATTACGCTGGGGTTTACATGATGAAGAAAGATTACAAAGGCCTCAAGCAAAATTTGGTTTACGCCAGAAAAGGGAGCTATAACATCCGTATTGTTGGACAGGAGCTAGCAGAATTTATTCGTAATAAAATAGAAAAACAATCAATCAGAGAACAAAGTGTACAAGATTTTATTACATCAACACAATACTCTTCAAAAATAGGAGAATTTAGAGAAGAAACTAAAGATGCTATCCTCCGAAAATTAATAAGACATTCCGATCATGAGGACCCAAATTTGCTTCACTATCCTGCTGTATTCGAGAAAAAACTTCTGAACATTAATGAAGCTATAGAAAATAACAGTTGTGTTGTGTTATTAGGAGAAGCGGGAGATGGGAAAAGTACATTCCTCAGAAAGAGCTTTGTTGAATTAGCAGAGAACATAACAATATTACCAATTTATCTCTCTTTAAACATTTATACCGATGAAGAAATGATGGAACTTATTAATAGGCAATACGGCCGGTTGCCTAAAGTTGATAGAAGCAATATTGTCTTTTTACTCGATGAATTTGATCAAGTAAAAAATAAAGATCAGTTTAGCAAAAAACTGAAACAATTTATGGAGGTCTACACGGATTCAAAATTTTGTATCGCTTCCCGTTCCAATGTGTACTCCAATCATTTTCGCAATGGAGTATTATTACAACTTGCACCATTATCGACAAGAGATATTGAAAAATATGTTGAGAACAAGTTGCCGGATCAGAATCGGAATTTTATGAAAGAGCTACAAGAACAAAAATATGATGAATTTGTAAAAAATCCATTCAATTTACATCATGTACTAGAGTATTATAAAATGCATTCTTCTATGCCTGAAACTAGATCTGTGATTATTCATAGCGCTATCTGTGAGTCTATCAAAAATAAACTTGCTGAATGTGAAGATGATCTGAATTTTCGTGGCACGTATGATACTGAGGGTATTTTACTAACTTTGAAAAAATTATCGCTTGTTATGGAGATTCTACATCAAAATTTTATC